>JBOEGJ010000001.1:0-110324 GCA_050633365.1 Cellvibrionaceae bacterium
GTTAAAGCGGGGGATGTTCAACACGTTTCGGAGCCTTCTTGTTAATTCGGCATCCAATTCATCGTACTCTAAAATACCCATTTAAATCAGTGAACTACAGCGGAGTAATACGGGAGGTAAGGCAGAAGCGAGCCTATCCGATGTGCTCTGAAGTTCAATCCGTAGCTGCCCATACTATCTACTAATCGATAAAAATCAACAACTTAGAGATAGAAAACCGAATTATGAAGAACTGAATTCTATTGAACACGGAAATACCGTATTCAATAGAATTACAAGGCACGTAAAGTAACTTTAAGAATGATGCAGATTCCGGGGATTTGATTGAAGTATCTCATAGGTGAAAAGCTGGAATTTTCATCGAAAAATTAATATGTGAGTACGAAGAAGCTCAAATGAAATGCGCGAATGAAGATAATGTAAATTCATATCGAACTGATGAGCCCAACAACAGAATAACCCACTCCGTTTACAACAAAACCCCAAAACCAAAAACGGCCAACAAGATCAAAGCCTGCCAACCGCTTCACCAAGCCCACAAAAAGTAAGACCTATTAAACCGACAAATGCTGCCTAATCAGCTCATCACTCAAATTGACCATCTTATCGCCAGCCACCACTCGTCCACGCTCCATCAACCGAAACTCCTGCCCAATACGCCGAGCAAACCCCAACTTCTGCTCGACCAGAATAACCGTCAGATTATCCTCTTCGTTCAACTGCAAGATCACATCACCAATTTGCTTAACAATGTTCGGCTGGATACCTTCGTTGGGCTCATCCAATATCAACACTTTGGGATCGGTTACCAATGCTCGGCCGATCGCAAGCTGTTGTTGCTGACCTCCAGAAAGATCACCACCGCGGCGCTGTTTCATGTCTTTCAAGACCGGGAATAACTCGTAGATTTTTTCGGGTATCTGTTTGGCGCCATCGCTACGGCAGGGTAAACCGACTTGTAGGTTTTCTTCGACCGTAAGTAGCGGGAAGATATCGCGCCCTTGGGGCACGTAGCCGATGCCCATGTAGGGGCGCGCCTCTGGGCGTAGTTTGTGTATGGCTTCGCCATCGAATTTGATGCTGCCAGAATGCACCGGCAATAGGCCCATAAGGGTTTTTAGCAGCGTTGTTTTTCCCACCCCGTTGCGGCCCATGATGCAGGTGCGCGAGCCCTCGACGATGTCGAGGTCAACATCCCACAAGATTTGGGTGCCGCCGTATTTTTGGTTAACTTTGTCGATCTGAATCATTCTTCTCTCCCCAAATACACCTCGATCACGTCGGGGTTGTTTTGCACTTCGTCCATACTGCCTTCGGCCAAGACAGAACCTTGATGCAATACAGTCACAGTGCGGGCGATGCTACGGACAAACTCCATATCGTGTTCGACCACGATGACGGTGTGTTCTCCAGCCAGTTGTTGCAACAGCTCGCCAGTGCGCTCGCCCTCTTCGGCGGTCATGCCAGCGACGGGCTCATCGATCAATAGCAGGCGCGGCTGCGAAACCAGCAACATACCGATTTCTAGCCACTGTTTTTGCCCGTGTGACAAAGCGCCGGCAAGCAAGTTGCGCTGGCCTTTTAATCCAATGGTTTGCAGCACCGTGTCGATGCGATCGCGCTCTTCGCTGCTCAGACGTGCGGTCAGCGACGACCAAACCCCTTGATTGGTTTTTAACGAGAGTTCTAAGTTGGTGAACACCGATTGTTCGGCAAACACCGTGGGTTGTTGAAACTTGCGGCCGATACCCAGCTGTGCGATCTCGGGTTCACTGCGCGACAGCAGATCGAGTGTTTGGCCGAAATAGACGCTGCCCTGATCCGGTTGTGTTTTACCGGTAATGACATCCATCATGGTGGTTTTGCCCGCGCCGTTGGCGCCGATCAAACAGCGCAGCTCGCCGTCGTTCACGTAGAGGTTGAGATCGTTCAGTGCTTTAAAGCCGTCGAAGCTCACACTCACGCCTTCGACGTAAAGAATCACATCTTTGTCGACGTTGACTTGCGCATCGGGCATTAACATTGGCCAGACTTGATCGCGGCGCATGGTTTCGCGTGTGGTCTCTAAGGCATCATTCAAAAAAGACATTAGCTTGCCCCCTTCGCATTGTGGCTGATTGGCGTTTCGATATCGCTAGCCTGAGCGTCATCCTCCGACGACTGCTCTTCGGTCTTGGCAAATTTGTCTTGCGCCCATCCGGCCAAGCCTTTGGGTAAAAACAGAGTCACCCATACAAACAGCGCGCCGAGCGCAAAGATCCAACCCTCGGGCATGACCACCGAGAAACGCGACTTGGCATAGTTGACCAAGAGCGCACCAATGACTGCACCATAAAGCGTACCGCGACCACCGACGGCCACCCACACCACCACTTCGATCGAATTGAGCGGCGAAAATTCACCGGGGTTAATAATGCCCACTTGCGGTACGTAGAGCGCACCGGCTACGGCGGCCAACAAAGCCGAGTAAACAAACAACCACACCTTGTAGCGCTCGCTGCGATACCCCAAAAAACGGGTGCGAGGTTCACCATCGCGAATTGCCAAAACCACACGGCCCATGCGCGAGTTCATGATGAATTGACTCACCACATAAGCCAGCGCCAACATCACTGCGGTAATAACAAATAGACTGACGCGGGTACTGTCGGCCTGTAAATCAAAGCCAAGGATCTCTTTAAAGTCGGTAAGGCCGTTGTTGCCACCAAAACCCATCTCGTTGCGAAAGAAAGCCAACATCAGGGCGTAAGTGAGCGCCTGCGTCATGATCGACAGGTAAACACCGGTCACCTTGGAGCGAAACGCCAACCAGCCAAACACAAAGGCCAACAACCCAGGCACCGCCAGTGCCATCAACATGGCAAAACCAAAATTGTCCATGCCCAACCAGTACCACGGCAGTTCGGCCCAATCTAAGAACACCATAAAATCTGGTAGCTCTGGATTACCATAAACACCGCGATCGCCGATTTGACGCATTAAATACATGCCCATGCCGTAACCGCCCAACGCAAAAAAAGCGCCATGTCCAAGGCTGAGGATGCCGCAATAACCCCAGACCACATCCACCGCCATGGCGAGCATGGCAAAACACAAATACTTGCCCAGTAGCGTGATGGTGTAAGTGCTAACGTGAAATGCCGAATCGGCTGGCACCAACAGATTGGCCATTGAGGCCAAAAGGGTGGCGGTAAACAGCACCAACACAAACAGCGAGGTGGGTTTAATCGGCAAGCGGTACTTGCCGACGGTGTTGCTCAGACGATTCATAGAATTACTCGAAGATGTACTCATTCTGCAGCCCTTCCCTTTTGCGGGAACAGCCCTTTGGGACGCTTCTGCATAAACAGAATGATAAAGATCAGCACAATGATGTTAGCCAATACCGCGCCCGTGGCAGGCTCTAGGAATTTGTTGGCGATGCCCAGTGAGAAACCGGCAAACAAGGTGCCCAATAAATTACCCACACCGCCAAACACCACCACCATGAACGAATCGATAATGTAAGCCTGCCCTAGGTTCGGGCCAACGTTGGTGATTTGACTGAGTGCAACACCGGCGATACCGGCAATGCCCGAGCCCAAACCAAAGGTGAGTGCGTCGACACGATCGGTGCGAATGCCCATGGATTTTGCCATGCTGCGGTTCTGCGATACGGCGCGTACTTGCAAACCCAGCGAAGTCTTTTTCATCACCAATTGCAGTGCGGCAAATACGATAAGCGCAAAGATGAAGATGTAAATACGGCTGTAGGTGACCGATAGTACGGCGTTGATTTCGAGCGAGCCACTCATCCACTCAGGGGTGACGACGGTTTGGTTTAGCGGCGAGAAGATGGTGCGCACGGCCTGTTGCAAGATCAGACTAATGCCAAAGGTGGCCAGCAGAGTTTCTAGCGGGCGGCCATGTAGGTAGCGGATCACGCAGCGTTCGATCAATACCCCCACCAAGCCGGCAGTTAAGAAGGCCGCGGGTATTGCCACCCAAATGGAGTACTCTAAGAAGTTGGGCATCAGTTGTTGCACCACAAAGGTGGCGTAGGCGCCGATCATGATCATCTCGCCGTGAGCCATATTGATCACGCCCATCACGCCGAAAGTAATGGCCAAACCAATGGCAGCCAGTAACAACACAGAACCCAAGCTCAAACCGAAGAACAGCTGCTCAACATAGCCATAGGCGGTGACCTTACCCTCGATACTTTGCAGGGCTTTTTGTGCGGCCGCGATGACTTGGGTATCTAGGCTCTTATCTAGAACAGAGCTATCTGCAACCGAGCTACCCGCAGCAGAGTTATCCACAACCGCGCTATCAACTAAAGCTTGCAACTGATTTTTGACTGGAGCTTCTAAACGCCCCTCCATCACCTCGATTGCGGCGAGACGTTGATTGCGATCACTTGAAGTGGCGAGAGTGTTCATGGCCAAGGCCAAAGCAATAGAGGCTTTTACCTCGCGGTTAGTTTCGCGCGCATCCAACGCTTGCAGAGCGGCGACGTTGTCGGCGCTGAGTTTGTCGAGCATGCTCATCACGGCAATATTGCGATCATCTGCGCTGTCGGCGTTCAACGCAAGACGCGATAAGGCGCCGCGAAGATAAACTCGCAGGCGATTGTTGACACGGATTTTTTTCACACTCTTTTTGGCAACAACACCGAGCGATTCACCACTGAAGACATCACTGGCGTTGAGGGATTTGTCTTCACCTTTGCGCACCGCGAGCAGTTGTCGATTATCGCGCTGGTAGTAGAGCGCGCCGTCGAGCATGGTTTGGAATACCGCTCGCACTCGCACATCGCCAGATTGCTCTAACTGTTCGAGTAAAGCGGCGGCTTTACTGAGTTTGGTGTGTGTGAGTTGTTCGAGTAAGGTCTCGGCACTTGTCCGCTCAGTGACATCTACTGGAACACTGGAATTGATTTCTACGTCTTTTGAAAGCTCGGTGGAAACACTTGCCGAATTGGCCCTGGCGCCGCCACTGCCGAGCAGTAACAGAAACAGGCAGCCGACTGCCATCATTTGCTTCACTGTGAACCCCACATTTTTATTGATTACTCGATGCTCAAACGCACGTTGCGAACGCTTGTCTCTACACCTAAAAATCCGCGAGCCTCTGCCTTCGCTAAGAAGACAGAGTGCCGCGGTAAGTTACTTCAATGAGAGAAGTTGATTGAATGTTACTTGAAAGAACACCTAAAAAAGTTACTCAACCGGTGGCCTACTTGCTGCCGCAGCTCTTAGTTTTGGTGTTGTAGTTGCCACATTCCACCGGGCTGGTCCAATCGGCGATCATGTCCATAGAACCCGGCAAGTAATCAGACCATGCATCGCCCGGTACCACGCCATCGGTCTCGAAAACCACTTCGAACTGACCATCTTCTTGAATCTCTCCGATCAAAACTGGCTTAGATAGGTGATGATTTTTGTTCATCACCGCGGTACCGCCGGTGAGGTTTTTCACCTCTTGGCCAATCATAGCTTTTTCAACAGCGTCAACATCGGTAGTGCCGGCATCAACAACCGCTTGTGCCCACATTTGAAAACCAATGTAAGTGGCCTCCATCGGATCGTTGGTGACACGCTCGTCGCTCTTGATGAATGACTTCCAATTTTCGACGAAGGCTTCGTTCGCGTCGGTTTCAACACTTTGGAAGTAGTTCCAAGCGGCCATATGACCGACCAACGGGCCAGTATCGATACCGGACAACTCTTCTTCACCCACCGAGAAGGCAATTACGGGAATGGTCTCAGAGGTTACGCCCTGGTTAGACAACTCTTTGTAGAAAGGTACGTTGGCGTCCCCATTAATGGTGGAAACAACCGCGGTCTTCTTGCCCTCGCTACCGAACTTTTTCACATCGGAAACGATACTCTGCCAATCTGAGTGGCTGAACGGGGTGTAGTTCACCATGATGTCTTTGTCGGCGACGCCTTTGGACTTCAAGTAAGCTTTCAAGATTTTGTTGGTGGTACGCGGATAAACATAATCGGTACCGGCCAACACCCAGCGCTCAACTTCGAGCTCGTCCATTAGGTAATCTACCGCTGGGATTGCCTGCTGATTGGGCGCCGCGCCAGTGTAGAAAATATTCTTCGAAGACTCTTCACCCTCGTACTGGACTGGGTAGAACATCAAACCGTTCAGCTCTTCCAAGACCGGCAAGGCTGATTTACGTGAAACCGAAGTCCAAGAACCAAAGATGACATCGACTTCTTCGGTGGTGAGCAGCTCACGGGCCTTCTCAGCAAACATTGGCCAATTGGACGCCGGATCAACTACAACGGCTTCGAGCTCTTTACCCAACAAGCCGCCTTTTTTGTTTTGCTCTTCGACCATCATCAAAACGGTGTCTTTTAGGGTGGTTTCACTGATGGCCATGGAGCCAGACAGAGAATGCAGTACGCCCACTTTGATGGTATCGCCCGCTTGTGTGGCCATAGCGGTGGCGACAGAAAGGCTGAGGGCGCTGATTTTTAGAATTTTTTTCAGGTTCATGATTATTTCCCTTTAAAAAGTTTTTGCTCGCCCGGTTTGGCTTTTATGACCGGGCGGATTCAATAAGTTCAGAAACAACGAATAGGTTTTAAAAGTTGGCCTTTAGACAATCACGTTTGGGAGGGCACTCCTTAGAATGTCACTCCTCAGACAGTCGCTCCGTAGAAGGCCGCTCCTTAGAAAGTCGCTCCTTAGAAAGTCACTAGGGCTTCAACAGAGAAGGTATCGGTGTCGACGCCGGTGACTTCGTTTTCGTCCATGCGGTACTCAACAACCACCAATAGGTTGTCGCTCAGTGAAAAGCTTGGCGCGATGGTGATGCCGTTCATTTCTTCAACGGTGGCACCCGAGGCTGAGTCTTCAACTTCCCACTCGTGGTAGCGCACCGTCAGGCCGAATTTGTCGAAGGCATAGTTGGCCATCAACAAGTAGCCGTCTGATTCTGTGCCCAATGCATAGGAGTTTTCAGCTTCGTTGATTTCAGCGGCCAAGGTTAGAGGGCCTGAAGCGTAGCTTGCCCACACGTTGATTTTTTCTTTGTCTTCGTCGGTGCCGTCGATTTTGTCAGAGAGGTAGAAACCTTTAACAGTGATTTCGTCAGTTGGCATGATGGCGGCCATAAATTCGGTGGCCACTTGCTCAGAGTCACGCTCTTCTGGGTTGTCGAGATCGGTGATGGCAGAAGCCGCTAAAGCGTAACCGTCGCCACTGTACATAACCGAGACGCCCTGCTGGTAGTAGCCGTAGAAGATCGGCGCGTAACCGGTGCCAGAGAACTGGAACAAACCGGTAGGCTCTTCGGTTTCCCAGCCAGAGTAGCTCAAGAAGCGACCGGCTTTCACGGTGACGGAATCGGTGACAGCGTAGGAGATGAACGCTTGCTCGAGATCGACTTCATCGGCGGCGCCGTCTTGGTATTCAATATCGACCTGCGCAGAGAGCTTGTCATCAAAAGTGTAGAGAAAATCCAGTTCGAACTGGTCAAGACCTGAGGTAGAGCTAGAGTCGCTACCGTCGGTATCGACATTGCTGAAAGACATGTCGATGAAACCCGTCACGGCGAGCTTCTCGCTCAATTGAAAGCCGTCGTCGGCTTGAACGTTAAAGCTGCCTACTAAAGCTGTAGCCATGGCTAGACTTAGTAGTGTTTTCTTACTGTTGATCATGATGTGCTTCCCCAATTGTTTAAGACCCAAGATTCAAAAAATTGTTTATCTAAGTTCAGGATCATTATTCTTCTTTTGAGAAAACACACCATTCGGCAAACGGCCCCTATTGCATGCGTCAAATGACGCATGCGTGTATTTCAGGTCGTAGAAATCGAGCGTAAAAAACAAAGACAGACGTAAAGAGGAACCGAGTGGAAATAGAAATTGCACAAAGTTGAGACACAAAAAAGCCCTGTATCGAAAACTCAATACAGGACTTTTGACGTTTCGATATTTTATTGGTGCAACTGAGAAGGCTTACGATTAAACATAGGCGCCGCCACAACGACCAAGCTCATCACACAGAAAGACGCGGCCAAAAAACCAAAGCCAAAACCACTGAGAGCAGAGCCTACGGGAATCTCTAGACCGTGAGCCACGCCGTGAAACGCGGCGAAGGCCGTCATCCCCCAAGCGCTGATGCGACTTAACAGTGCGTTTTTTTGCAAACTGCGTTTACCCAGCTGTCCGACCAGTAATAACAGAGCTCCCACCAGCAGAGAGGTAGTGATTAGCATCTCGACCGCGCCAGAGCTGATGGCGTGAATACCGGCGTGTGCGCTGAAAAAGCCCACCCCCATCAATCCCACAAAGGCCAGCACCACACCCCAGCGTTGCTTGCCCTGCAGCTGCGCGGCGAGACCGCCGACCAACAACAACGCTAATAGATGATCAAGACCGAGCAGCGGATGCAAGGCGCCGGACACCAAACCGCTGAGCATCGAAGTGGTTTCGTGGCCGGGGTGGG
Source organism: Cellvibrionaceae bacterium (assembly GCA_050633365.1). Taxonomy (GTDB): domain Bacteria; phylum Pseudomonadota; class Gammaproteobacteria; order Pseudomonadales; family Cellvibrionaceae; genus Pseudomaricurvus. Next base: position 8,452 of record JBOEGJ010000001.1, read on the forward strand.
CCAAGGCTATTGCCGGAGTCAGTGACAGTGCGGCGCCGCCGAGTAACTTCTTTTTACTGATGGAGAACATAGTTTCGTCCTATTGCTCTATTTTTTCACAAATGTCTTTTACAGCGAACGGGATGACTGCAACACCGCGAGACCACCATCGGCTGCAGGGTTGTGAGCAGGTACCATCTTATTCAGTTCCGGTTGCATGGCGGGGCTTTGCTTCAACATACCTTGATCAACAATAAAGCGGATGATCTCTGCGATGCCTTTGGTGCTTTCGACGTTGGCCAATACAAACGGGCGACCATTGCGCATTTTGCGGGTGTCGCGATCCATCACCTCGAGCGACGCGCCAACGTGTTCGGCAATGTCGACCTTGTTGATAATCAACAAATCAGACTTTGTGATACCTGGCCCACCCTTGCGCGGGATTTTGTCTCCGGCGCACACATCGATCACGTAGAGGGTTAAGTCAGACAGCTCAGGGCTAAAGGTAGCCGATAGATTGTCACCACCACTCTCGACCATCACTAGCTCTAAGTCGGGGTGACGATCTTGCAGCTCTTTCACCGCCGCGAGATTCATCGAGGCGTCTTCGCGAATGGCCGTGTGTGGACAGCCACCGGTTTCGACACCCATGATGCGATCGGCCTCGAGTGCTTCGTTGCGCTGCAAAAACTGCGCGTCTTCTTTGGTGTAGATGTCGTTGGTGACCACGGCCAGATCGTAATGGCTGCGCATGGTCTGGCAGATTTTTTCCAGCAGTGCGGTTTTACCGGACCCGACTGGACCGCCGACACCGACGCGTAGTACTTGTTTTGTCATTTAGTTTCTCCACCACCGTTCATGGGGTTGGCTAGATTCATGGGATTGACTTGATTCATGGGATTGACTTGATTCATGGGATTGACTTGATTCATGGGATTGACTTGATTCATGGGGTTAGCTTGATTCATGGGTTGACTGGCTCACACACTTAAGATCGAAACAAGCGTGAGTATTGTTGTTCGTGCAGACTAGAGGCCAAGGCGGTGCCAAATAGGCTGGTGCCGATTTGATCGTCTTTGATCTCCAATGCCTGTTCGCAGACTTGAGCCAACTCTGGGATCAATGCCTGTAGAATTTTTTGGCCATCGGTTTGCCCCATGGGCATGGCTTTACTGGCGCAGGCGATTTGGTTTTCGGCCCAGCCCCAGGCAAAGCCCAACAGCGCTTGGGGTAATGCAATGCCACTGAGTACGGCGGCCAGTGCGCTCATGGCCACAACCGTTGGCTGCGGGCACAGATCCAATTGGCTTTGACGCTCGGCCTCTTGCCCCAGATGCCACTGAGCGTAAGCACTGCCCACTTGGACATCTTCTAAATAGAGCTCTTTGGTCTCGCGGTAGGCCAATAGGGATTCATTCCAAAAACTCAGCGCTTCGCCGTTTTGCTCTTGCCACGCTTGAAACAAACGTCGATAAATAGGCAGATCTAACTGACCCAGACCAAAGCGCAGGTTATCGGCAATCCAGGCTTGTACGTCTGTGCGGTTGCGACACCAGCCGCTGTCGAGCGCGTACTCCAACCCTTGTGAATAGGCGAAGGCACCAATGGGCAAAGCCGGACTGGAGATGTGCAACAGCGCCAGCAGGCTGTTGGCATTTTCTAGGCTCTCAGCTTTCACCGAGCGATCAGTGGCTATGTGCATGTTCGTGATCGTGATCGTGATCGTGGTTGTGTGCATGACCGTGGCTGTGGTCGTGGCTATGTCTGTGATCGTGGCTGTGATCGTGGCCATGGCTGTGGCCGGTACCCGGTGCGTAGGCGCCGTTTTCTGGCTCAAAAGGTGCGGTCTCGTGAATCACCGTTACGCCTAAGCCACGCAACATATCGTCGAGCACGTAGTCGGTTTGAAAGCGCAAAAAGCCCTCGCCGATTTGCAGCGGTACATGACGGTTACCCAAGTGGTAGCAACCGCGGGCGAATTGCGTGGCATCGTCGATGTAGGCGCTTGAGACTTCTTCACCACTGGCGTTGATGCGCAGTAGATCACCGGCATCGTTGGTCAACACCACACCGTCGCGTAGAACTTGGCCGCGCTCTATTTGAATACCTGCGTGTTCACCGGCGACCGTGGTAATTTTTAAACGCCCGCGTTTACGCTCATCAAAACTCAACGAAATGCTGTCGCAGTCTGTATTGGCGGCAATGGGCTCGGCTAATATCTGGGTGAAAATTTTCATGGGTTACTTTTAATCTCTCAAACATTGACCGAAAAATTTATAAACTTACTCAACACAACCTCAGCGATTGAGTTCAAGGCGCCTGCGGCGTTTTAGCACAAGGCGTCGCAAACGGCCCACCATCGGACGCTTGCGACGATGTAGCACTAAGCGTCTACGCCGACTCAAAATTAAACGCCTTCAACATGGCGCGTCTGCGGCTGTTGGGAAAACGGCGCCTGTGGCTGTTTTAAAAAGAGCGCTTGCGGTGGCCTAAAATAAAGCGCCTGCGGCGGTCTAAAAAAGATAGTATCGCTGAGCAAGTGGCAGCTCCGTCGCAGGCTCGCAGGTCAGCTCTTTGCCATCGGCCGTCACCACATAGGTCTGTGGGTCGACCTCAAGTACCGGCTGGTAATCGTTAAGCTTCATGTCTGCTTTGCTGATGGTGCGAGTATCACGCACGGCGCTAAGTTGCTTCTCTAACCCCAAGTGATCCAGTGTGCCTTTCTCTAGCGCCGCCTTAGACACAAAACTGATGCTGGTTTTCTGTACCGCTTTACCCAAGGCACCAAACATCGGCCGATAGTGGACCGGTTGCGGCGTGGGAATGGATGCGTTGGGATCACCCATCGGAGCGCCGGCGATCATGCCGCCTTTCAAAATTAGTGACGGCTTGGTGCCAAAGAACATCGGCTTCCACAGCACCAAGTCGGCCAGTTTGCCCACTTCGATGGAGCCCACTTCGTGAGCAACCCCCATGGTGATGGCAGGATTGATCGCGTACTTGGCGATGTAACGTTTACAGCGAAAGTTATCGAAGCCGGTGCCTTCGTCTTCTGGCAAGGCGCCTCGCTGTACCTTCATCTTGTGTGCGGTTTGCCAGGTACGGGTTACCACTTCGCCCACGCGGCCCATGGCTTGTGAATCGGATGAGATCATGCTGAAGGCGCCGAGATCGTGCAGTATATCTTCGGCGGCAATCGTCTCGCGGCGTATGCGTGAATCAGCAAAAGCCACATCTTCGGGGATGTTCGGGTCTAGGTGGTGACACACCATGAGCATGTCTAAATGCTCATCGACGGTGTTCACTGTGTAAGGCCGAGTCGGATTGGTCGACGAGGGTAATACATTGGCCTCACCGGCCGCTTTGATGATATCCGGTGCGTGCCCTCCACCGGCCCCCTCTGTGTGGTAGGTGTGAATCACGCGGCCTTTAAACGCCGCCAAGGTATCTTCGACAAAACCCGATTCGTTCAAGGTATCGGTGTGGATGGCGACTTGTACATCTTGTTCTTCGGCCACGGTCAAACAATTATCGATGCTCGCAGGCGTGGTGCCCCAATCTTCGTGAAGTTTTAGACCCATGGCACCGGCTTCAATTTGCTCGGTGAGCGGGCCCGGAAGGCTGGCGTTGCCCTTACCGAGAAAGCCAATGTTCATGGGCATATCTTCGACCGCTTGCAACATTTTGCCGATGTGCCAAGGGCCCGGTGTGCAGGTGGTGGCGTTGGTGCCGGTAGCTGGCCCAGTGCCGCCGCCGAGCATGGTGGTGACGCCGCTCATTAAAGCTTCTTCAATTTGCTGCGGGCAAATAAAGTGAATGTGTGCATCGATACCGCCGGGAGTAACTATCTGCCCTTCGCCGGCGATGACTTCGGTGCCCGGCCCCACTTCGATGGTGACGCCTTCTTGGGTGTCTGGGTTACCGGCTTTGCCGATGGCCTGAATGCGCCCGCCTTTGATGGCAATGTCGGCTTTAACCACACCCCAGTAATCGAGAATTAACGCGTTGGTGATGACTGTGTCGGCAACCTCTGCACTCATGGCTTGGCTCTGGCCCATACCATCTCGGATGACTTTACCGCCGCCGAACTTCACCTCGTCGCCGTAAACGGTGTAGTCTTTTTCTGGCGAGATAAACAACTCGGTATCGCCCAAGCGAACCTTGTCGCCGACCGTGGGGCCGTACATATCGACGTAGGTGCGTCGCTCAATCTTTGCCATGGTTTGTTCCTTTCTTATTCTCGGTGACCGATTGCTTAGGTCGCGCCTTGAATAATGTTCGTATTGCGACTCAAAAATCTCGTTACTTGAAACACTTGCACTAGAGCGCGCCCATCACCTTGCCGCGAAAGCCGTAGACTTCACGCTTACCCGCCAGTTCGACTAACTCGACGGTGCGTGTTTGCCCTGGTTCGAAACGCACCGCAGTACCCGCGGCGATATTCAAGCGAAAACCGCGGGTTGCCTCGCGATCAAACTGCAGCGAGAGGTTGGTCTCGAAAAAATGGTAGTGGCTGCCAATTTGGATCGGACGATCACCTAGGTTGGCCACTTCTACTTCGAGTGTGGCGCGGCCCACATTGATCTCTATGTCGCCGTGGGCGCAGATGACTTCACCTGGAATCATTTTTTTAAATCCTTGGAGAGCTTTATTTAAATTTCATCGTTAGCAAGTGCGGAGAAACCTAAGGCCCCGCAGAACACCAGCGGCGTTAAGCGATGGGGTTGTGGACTGTGACCAACTTAGTGCCGTCGGGAAACGTTGCCTCCACCTGAACTTCGTGCAACATTTCGGCAATGCCATCCATCACCTGATCGCGGCCGAGTACTTGGCGACCCGCATTCATCAATTCGGCAACGGTACGGCCATCACGGGCACCCTCAACAATGAACGAGGAAATCAGCGCGATGGACTCGGGGTAGTTGAGCTTTACCCCACGATCAAGCCGTTTTTGTGCCAGCTCGCCAGCCATGTACAACATCAATTTGTCTTTTTCTCTCGGCGAGAGTTCCACGCAAAGCTCCTAGCGTTTTTCTAAATAGTCATCAATTTATTATCGATTCATTTACTCTTGTGACCTATACGTCGAATGACGTAGCCACTCTCTTTGGTACCGCCTTTTGACTACTCATATTGGGCTCGCCCATCAAGTGCGCCATATTCGTGGTGGACAGGCTTTTCTCCCCACCACTTGCGGGCGCACCAAGCGCCACACTTCTTCAAAAGTGTTTCGCACTGTTTCGGCCTTGTTGCCGAGAATACGAGCGATAAAGACGCCAGGCTTTTGTGTTAGTGCCAACTGGGTCTTACCGTCGCCGGGATTTTTCGGGGCGCGGTTGTTCACTGACTCTTGCAGCGCTAGCAGTTGTTGGCTCAGTGCATCTCCCTCTGCATCACTCAAGACATCGGTAGAAATGACGAAGCTGCCAAAGACAGAAAAGCCCTGAAAACCGGCACGGCATTTTTGAAGATCCGTTCGCGGTGTGTTTTGGACAACAGCGGTCGATGCTGATTCTTCCTCGCCTTCAAGGGCGGAGAGACAAAGCCGATCGCTAAACAGTGGCCGGCCGGCTCGACGAACCATCAGCGATTGCGTCAGGCGGCCTCGCTCAAACATCTCTCGGCTTTCGAAGCGGCCCAGACAGGTGATCTCCCAGCCGATGAACAAACCGCTACCACTGATATCAACCTCGGTGGTTAACTCAGCGTCAGCGCCATCGAAGATAATGTTTTCTTGAGGTAGGTATTCAAGTTGTGCGCCGTCGGCCACGCTCAGTGTCACATGCTGACCTTGGCTTAGATCGCTGATGTTGCGATACACCTTGCCCGCAGAGGGCGTGGTCATCAGCACATGAGATTGGGCTTCGGCCGCAAGCTCGATTGATAAGCGATCGCCCCCCACCAATCCGCCCGGCGGATGTAATAAATACAGGTGTAGGCAGCCGAGTCCCTCGGGGTAAAAAGGTCGCTGTACACGCAGAGGCCCGCAGTGTTCGGTTGGTCCCATGCGGGTATGACCATCGACCGAGACGAACTCGCCAGCGAACTTGGCCAGCCAGCGTTTGTCAGTAGCGATGGTCGAAACAGGGCTATGATCGGATTCCGATAGAGCTTTCAAAGGGGGAGCTGCGAGCGTCACAAGCGATCCGGTCGTGGTACAGAAAGGTAGAGATGAGCATGGCAGCAGACCCCAAGAGGGTAAATACGTCATTCGACGCATCGCCGCGCTCGGCCCCAAGGCTTATGATCGGAACAGCGATTGAGCATAATAGATAGTAGAGAAACCAGAGCCGATCACAGGCCCAGCGTATCTTCCGCATGCAATAGCCCAGCAGCGCTTTATAATGAGCTGCGCCCCTTCGGATTTAGATGCACCACTATGCCAGCCAACGAGCCAGTCAACGAGCGAGAAAAGAACAGCAGCGACCACAGCGAATCGCGACCTGCCCAGCAGATATTTCGGGTGCGTCGCCATTACAACAAGTGGGTTGGTGATCAGACGCTGGAAGACTACGCCTTGCGCTTTACCGCCACTGGCGCGCGCCGTTGGAGCATTGAAAAGGTTGCGCAAACGGCTCTCGGGGCCACGGCATTTTTGGCACTCGAGGCCATAGCCGCGTCAGTGACGCTCAGTTACGGATTTAGCAACACCTTAGCAGCCATGCTGGTGGTGGCGGCGGTCATCTTCATCACCGGCTTGCCAATCAGTTACTACGCCGCCAAACACGGTTTGGATATCGATCTGCTGACCCGTGGCGCGGGGTTTGGCTACTTAGGTTCGACCATTACTTCGCTGATTTACGCCTCCTTCACCTTTATTTTCTTTGCCATCGAGGCCGCTATTCTCGCCTCAGCCCTGCATGCATTACTGGGAATACCGCCCGCCGTCGGTTATGTCATTTGCGCCCTTGCCGTTATCCCTATCGTTACTCACGGCATTACCGCCATCAGTAAGTTTCAGGTGGGCAGCCAACCGGTATGGTTGGTACTGCAATTATTGGCTCTGGGCGCGGTCGCCTGGTTCGAAATCGATAGAGTTAGCGACTGGACGCAATACGCACCCGAAGAAGTCGCGGGCAGTGTTGGCTTTGATTGGTTGTTGTTTGGCGCTGCTGCCTCTGTTCTTTTTGCCATGGTGGCGCAAATAGGTGAACAGGTTGATTACCTGCGCTTCATGCCCCCCAAAACTGACAGCAACAAAAAGCGCTGGTGGTTCTGGCTTGTGCTGGCTGGCCCCGGCTGGGTATTGATTGGATTGATCAAAATGCTGTTGGGCTCATTTCTAGCCTACTTGGCGATTACGTCGGGCAGCTCGTTCGAGCAAGCAGCCGACCCGGTATACATGTACCAGACGGCCTTCAGTTACTTCACTGGCTTTATCACTCAATCACCCACTATGGCCATGGTTCTCGCAGGGGTGATGGTGGTGCTGTCGCAAATGAAGATCAATGTGACCAATGCCTACGCTGGCTCTATTGCCTGGTCGAATTTTTTCTCACGCCTGACCCACAGCCACCCAGGCCGAGTCGTGTGGTTGGTGTTCAATGTCACCATCGCGTTAATTCTGATGGAGCTGGGCATCTACCGAGCACTTGAAGGCGTGTTAGGTGTATTTGCGATTATTGCCGTGAGCTGGCTGGCCAGTTTGGCCGCCGACTTGATGATCAACAAACCCTTGGGGCTGAGTCCCAGCTATGTCGAATTCAAACGCGCTCACTTGTATGACATTAACCCCGTGGGCGTGGGATCTATGTTGCTGGCATCCATCGCAGGTATTGTTTGCTATTTGGGCATGTTTGGTGAGGTCGCAAAAAACCTTGCGCATTTTATCAGTCTCGGCTGCTGTTTTGTGCTGGTGCCTTTGATTGCCTGGGCCACTCAGGGGCGTTACTACTTGGCTCGGCAATCTAAAGAACTCGAACCGCAATTGTTTGAAGCCGCCCAACTGCAAGTACAGCAACAAACTGAGCAGACTCCACTCGCACTGCGCTGCTGTATTTGCGAAAAAGAATTCGAGCAACCCGATATGGCCCACTGCCCGGCCTATCAGGGCCCGATTTGCTCTCTGTGTTGTTCGCTCGATTCACGCTGTCTCGACAGCTGCAAACCAAAACTGCAACTACCCAAGCGCCTGACCGAACGTATCATGCAGCACACCCCTGCCGCGCTGAGTCAGTTACTAGGTTCGCGCTCGATAAAGTTTGCCTACCTGATGATGGGTATCAGCTTACTCAACGCCGGTCTGCTCGCGCTGATCTATACACAGATGGCACCGACGAGCGCCAATGAGGCAGAGCTGTTGCAACAAACCTTGTGGACTCTCTACTTTATGATGTTGATTGTCTCTGGCGTGATCGCGTGGTTATTTTTGCTCACCCACGAAAGCCGCGTGGTGGCACAGCAAGAATCCAACCGCCAAACACAATTGCTGCTCGAAGAAATTGCCGCTCACCGCGAAACGGACCAAGCCCTACAGACCGCAAAAGAGCAGGCCGAAAACGCCAACGATGCAAAAAGCCGCTATTTGTCGGGCATCAGTCACGAGCTGCGCACGCCACTGCAATCGATTCTCGGTTATGCGCAACTGCTGAGTCAACGCAGCGACATCGCACCGCAGCACCACAAGGCGTTGCAAATTATCGAGCGCAGCGGTCACTACCTCACCGATTTAATCGAAGGGCTGTTGGATATTTCCAAGATCGAAGCCGGTCGCCTTAACATTCAGCGCAACCAAGTAAAACTGCCCGAGCTGATTGGCCAGTTGGTGGAAATGTTCAAACCTCAAGCTGCCGCCAAAGGCATAGAGTTTTACTGCCATCTGCACAATCAGTTGCCCAAAGTGGTAATCGCCGATGAAAAGCGGTTGCGACAAATCCTAATCAACTTGTTATCGAATGCCATAAAATACACCGACAAAGGGCGTGTCGACTTTCACATTTATTATCGCAATCAGGTGGCCAACTTCTCGGTAATGGATACCGGTATTGGAATCCACGGCAATGATCTACAGCGAATCATGAAACCTTTCGAGCGAGTCGACAGTCGAGAGGTCGCCGCGCAACCCGGCACCGGCTTGGGGCTCACCATCGCCCGCTTACTGACCGAGATCATGGGCGGTGACTTGAGCGCACAGAGTACACTGGGTAACGGCAGCTGCTTCAGCGCTTCGCTGATGTTATCGTGGGTCGAAAACCCCCGCGATGACGATGCCCTACCGCGCCAAATCTGCGGCTATGAAGGCCCTGAGCTTACCGTCATGGTGGTCGACGACCAACCGCTGCATCGTGGTTTAATCATCGATCTATTAAAGCCCTTGGGTTTTAACATGCTAGAAGCCGAAGACGCTTTCGCTTGCCTGGAACAGCTCGATCAAATACAGCTCGATCAACAACAAAATGAAAGCAATTCATTATCCAAAACACCGGATCTATTTTTGCTCGACGTAAGCATGCCCCGCATGAATGGATTAGAGCTAGCCAAGGAATTACGCCAACGAAATCTGCAACAACCGATCATTATGCTCTCGGCCGACGCTCAAGAGCGGCATCGTAAACCCATCGATCACGCGGCACACGATGCCTATCTGGTTAAGCCAGTAAAACACACCGATTTGCTCGAGCAAATTGGCCAACAACTGCAATTGCAATGGAGCTATGCCAGCCAACCTCTGACTCGCGCTGAAGATATTATTGCCAGCGCCAGTGATAGCCACCGCGCACTTCAAGGCACGCCAGATTTCAGCGCCTTGCATAACCAACCGCTCGCGCGGGAAATGTTGGCCAGTGCGGAAATTGGTTTCAAAAAAGGCGTGCAGAGCAGTTTAGATTCATTGGCAAGTGAATCGCTGATCGATCAAGCGGCGCTGAAACAATTGCAACAATGGGTCGATGCTATGCGCTTTGACAAGCTGGTCGAACTGCTCAATACGTCGCCTCAAGAAGTCATCAAAACAGCAGCTGAAAAAAAACAAAAAGAGACAGACAAACACACCAGCCCAGTGGACGGTCGCCGATGAACAACCCAGTTTTCCCCGAGTCGAATACACGCGCGCAGGTTACCGGCGGACACGATACGAACATGCAGAACGCCATAGTACTGGTGGTGGACGACAGCCCGGAAGCTCTAAGCTTAATCAACGACGCACTTGAACCCTTCGGCATCAGCGTGTTGGTGGCACTGGAAGGGAAGCAAGCACTGACCATCGCCAAGCGCTTGCGCCCTGACATGATTTTGATGGATGCAATCATGCCCACGATGGACGGCTTCGAAGCCTGCAGCTTGCTCAAGCAAGACCCCGAGCTGGCGAACATACCCGTGATCTTTATGACAGGACTTACCGATACCGACAACATTGTGCGTGGGCTAGAAGCCGGCGGCGTCGACTACCTCACCAAGCCCATCAGCCCCGCCGAATTGCTCGCGCGAATGAAAGTACACCTAAGCAATGCGCGCTTAGCCAACAGCGCGCAACAAGCACTGGATGCCACAGGCCAAAACCTTTTAACGGTAAACCAGCTGGGGCAACTTCAATGGGCCACACCGCAGACTTACGCCCTATTCGCCAAGGCCGACGCCGACGATCGCTGGCAAACTCAACAGTTGCCCATGCAGTTAATCCCACTGCTACAAGCTGGTACCACTCCGCAGCCGGGCCAGACCGTCAACGCAAACGGCGCCACGCCCCTGCAACAATTGGATTATCCTCTAGAAGTTAAACTGATCGAGGCTCGTTCAGATACCGAGTTCTTACTAAAACTCATCGATGCTCAGCGCGAGCCGGAAGACATACAACTACAAAATGCCCTGCAACTGACTGCCCGCGAAGCCGAAGTATTACTGTGGATAGCCAACGGCAAAACCAATCGCGAAATCGCGGAAATACTGTGTATCAGCCCGCGAACGATCAACAAACATTTAGAGCAGTTATTCCCGAAGCTGGGTGTCGAAAATCGTACAGCTGCGGCGGCCAAAGCACTGAGAATTTTGAATCAAGCTGAATAAAGAGCCCCCTTAAACTGACAAGGGCGCACCTTGCTAACAGCGATTAATGCCAGGCCGTCACGCAGTACAGACTGTCATCATAAGAGGCTTTCATGTCCGCTTTGGTATCAGAGCAATCGCTATAACTAGTGAACCCACTTGCTACGACTTCCTTGCTTTTCGACAAGACCAGATTATAGGTGTGATGAGCACTGGTGTTCGCAGCAATCAGCGCGAATAGAATAATCGATAAATATTTCATTACCCCCCCAAGATAATTACTTAGAAATAAAAGGTTGAAGTAAAAATGTAACATAGGTTTCCGAACATGTTAAATGATAACTGTAACGCGTTAACGATAACAAACAGTTGAGATTTACAAGTGCCAACAACCCAAATTAATTGGTTTCTCGAGACGATACCTAACGATGAGGCTTTACCATAGCAACTACAGCCGCTTGCTAAGCGACACCGCGCACAATGGACACCCACATTAGCACTTTCGGCCTATGGTGAAACCTCCCTATTAACCATACTACTCATATTTCATCTAGCATTAGCGGCTAAACCGCTCAGACAATAGCATCGAACGGATTCTATTATGCCAAAGCCTCGCAAGACGCTGATTTCTCTCGACGCCACACCCTACTATCACTGTGTATTGCGTTGTGTGCGTAGGGCTTAACGAGATGGTTCCCATCGCTTTCCGACGACTAAACTGGAGAGTGAGAACCCCCAGCGAGGAGAACCATCATGACTACAATCAAAGCTCTTGGAATCGATTGAGGCAAGCCCTCTTTCCATAATATTGGCCGTGATCACTTTGATCAGGCCATCCTTCGCAAGAAACTCACACGTACCAAGCTCATTGAACTAATCGTTAATACACCGCTGTGTATTATTGCGTTTGAAGTCTGTGGCGCGCTCAGTGGCTTGCTAGGCAGCACCAAAAGCACGGTCACACAGTGCGTGTAATCCCGCCGTTGTATGTAAACCTTACGTTAAAGGCAATAAAAACGATTTCATCGATGCGGCCTCAATAGCTGAAGCTTGCGGTCGACCTGAGATGTGCTTTGTACCTACTAAATCTGAAGGTATCCAGGTAATGGCGGTTTGTCATCGACTTAGAGAAGGCTTCGTTGCCGAGCGCACAGCCTGTATGTCGCGTATCGGAGCAATTCTTCTGGGGTTTGGCGTGCCTCTACCCACAGGACACTCTGTGATGAAGCGTTTATTTCAGTGGCTTGCCGTGCAGCGCTACGTTGAGCTACACAAAGCTCTGCTGTTGGAGCTTCAAATGGCTCATGATCACTATTTATTGCTAAATGAGCGGATAGCGGTTCAGGACCGCAAGATCAAACAAATCGTTAAACAGGATGACCACTGTCAGTTGTTAAAAACGATACCGGCGTTGGAGGTCTCACTGCGAGCCAGCTGGTCATGAAGGTTGGCTCTGGCCAGTAATTTCATCATGGTCGTGATATGGCTGCATGGCTGGGATTGGTACCGAGACAATACTCTACAGGCGACAAGCCGAAGCTGCTGGGTATCAGTAAGCGAGGCAACAAACGCTTACGATATTTTTTTGTTCATGGTGCAAGAGCTGTTCTGTCGAGGCTAGAGGGTAGCCCGGGGCCGTTCAGTGAATGGCTGCGAGAACTAAGATCGAGAAAGCCCTTTAATGTCGTTCTCATTGCTTGGGCCAATAAGCTGGCTCGTATTGCGTGGGCGGTATTGCACAGTGATCAAGCGTTTGACGGGGGTCAGTTACAACCAAGGTTTGCAAGGGTAAAGAGTGATGACGAAGGCGGGTCAACCGCCCGGATAGAGAACCTGTCACAAAAAACAGCCGTAATAAGCTGTGGTTTTTTTTAAGGGCTATCTGGCGCGATACTCATCGTGGAACGGGAGGCGAAAGCCTCCCAACAAGACTCCGAATATATTAGCGCAGACCAACCTCGTTATTGCATTCTGTGCTTGCAATTACGAGGGAACCATACATTTTTTGTGGAACGGATAAGCCCTCCGACAACTGCTACGAACACCGCCGACAATGGATTGAAAAAAACTCTCTGAGTTAGCGGGTAACTTTTTCACTGGATATTTCCGCCTACGCCACCATGAGTAATGAGCGCTTATATAAAACCGTCGTCGATCAGATAGTTACCCTGATTGATAGCGGGGAATTTCCGGTAGGTACACGCCTACCTCCCGAAAGAGAGCTCGCGGAACGCTTTAATGTAAGCAGACCCACTATCCGAGAGGCCGTGATCGCTCTAGAAACTCTGGAGCGAGTAGTCGTTAAGCCAGGCTCTGGCGTCTACGCGCAAGACATAAAACATAACGCCAATGATCTGAGTGACATTAGTGCCTTTGAGCTAACGGAAGCGCGGGCACTGTTTGAAGGTGAGGCCGCCGCTTTAGCGGCAAACATGATCTCTGAAGACGAACTGGGACGAATCGAAAACACTTTATTAGCGATGAAAGGCGAGTCTAACGAGCTTGGCCTTAGTGCTGAGGCGGCGGATAAAGAGTTTCACTTAATCATCGCACAAGCCACACGCAACAAATCGGTGCTCTCGGTCATTAAGCATCTATGGCACATTCGCGACAATATTCCGAAGGTGAAGCACGTGTACCAATCCGTCTGTGAAATCGATGCGGATCAACGTGTACTCGAGCACGAAGAAATATACAACGCTCTCGTAAAAGGTGATGCAGGAACTGCAAGAACGGCTATGCACAAACACTTCGCTCGCCTATTGAACAAACTTCTTGCAGCGGCGGAAGCCGAAGAAATGGAAGCGGCACGTACCAAAGCCCTTAAAAGCCGAGAGCGATTTTCTTTGGATCACCTGCTTACCTGATACTCATCGACAGGTATTGATCGACGATCATCTATCCTTCAATACCTATAGTCATTCAAGCGGTAGCCGGCGCAGCGCGAGCGGAGAGACCGCACTCACTCAATTAATTTTCCTTTGAGTTTTTCGAAGTCGTTGAAGGCGTTGTGTGCAACCTCATAACTAGAACTGCTTAAAGAAACGGAAGCATCACAGCTAGGGTTGGTACAACTGAAACTTCCGCCTTGTAGTAATTGCTTCGTATCAATGAATATCTTCCCGCTACAAACCGGGCATTGTATCTCAGTATAGTCGTTCATCGAGTTACACCTCTTAGCTCCTGAGCTATCAAATATAGCCCCTGAATATCAAATTGTATCCCAGTGTAAACGCTTCCAACGACACAATGGCGCCAACATGAGCTCCCCCTGTAAAGAGCTACAACCCTAGAAAGCTCAATCTTCGTCATGACAACTCACAATTGTTGCTATCCGCTAAATTTCAAATGCACCTACATGACGGCCCAAGCGATTTCCCTCGCGCCCTACTCGTGCAAGCAATCGCAGATCGACGGAACAAACCAAATACTACGCCAATGATCTGCTGATCTTTAATTCGGCGTATAAACGTACTCATCGCCTTCTACATACTTTTCTGCTCGGGTTTTATCCACCAAAATGGGCGCTTGAATAATCGAATCAAATAGGGGCGGACGAGAACTCACCTGGTGCTCAGCCAGTAACTCCTTTAGCTCGTCGAGCTTGTCTACACGAATATTCGCCAAATTGGTCTGCTCGGTAGGATCATTCTCCAAATCGTACAACCAGTAATTGACGCCATCGGTCGGACGATTATTGACTTGCAGCTTCCAATCGCCGTGACGAACCACTTGGTAGTGACCGTTTTGCCAAAAGATCGATTCCCGATTCCAATTTTCGATGCCCGATTCAGATAATAGCGGCAAAATATCAACACCATCGATGATCACATCTTCAGGGTTAGGCGTACCACTGGCCGCCGCCAATGTTGGCATCACATCGATGTGGGCAACGGGTATATCCACTTCGCTGCCAGCGGCAATTTTTGCAGGCCACTTCACAAACATGGGCACCCGAATTCCACCTTCGAACGAGGTGATCTTCCAGCCGCGATAGGGTTCGTTCACATCATCAACGCCAATGTATCCCGCGCCGCCATTATCGCTGGTGAACATAACAATGGTGTTCTCTGCGATACCCTCCGACTCTAAGGTATCCAATATGCGACCAACACTGCGATCGACAGCTCGGATCATGCCTGCGTAAACGCGTTTGCGATGAGGAGTAATATCCTCGACCGCATCATAATCTTCACGAGTCGCCTGCAGCGGTGTGTGCGGGCCCCAATGCGCCAAGTACAAAAAGAAAGGACGATGCTTATTGTTCTTAATGACTTTGACGGATTCGTCGGTCCAGTAATCGGTTAAGTAACCTTTGGGAAGAAAGCGCTCATTGTCACCACTGTTGAAAGAAGCGGCGTAAGTCATACCTGCCCACAAAAACTTGTCGATTGGATCGAAGGGCAATTTTGCGTTCACCACATTGGGATCATCCTCGGGCAGGTACAATCCACTGGCCATCAACAAGCTATCATCGAAGCCTTGCTCATGGGGCGCCATGCCATTACCACGGCCGAGATGCCATTTACCGATGTGCGCGGTGTAGTAACCCTGTTGTTTGAGCATTTCGGCGATGGTCACTTCTTCTGCCGGCAAGCCCTTGAGCTCATAGGGTGGTTGAGAGGCTTCTTTAGCTTGATCGTACAAAGCCGGCGGCATGTTGTTTTCGTCGCTTGTACTTAGGGCCGAAATGACTTTGGCCATACCATCGGGGGTTGGTGTAAATTGATAGCCGGTTCGGGTGGGGTAGCGGCCAGTCATCATCATTGCCCGGGAAGGCGCGCAGGTACTGGCTCCAGAATAAGATTGCGAAAAGACCGCACCCTCACGTGCCAACCGATCAATATTCGGAGTTTGCATAGCACCGCCATCACCGCTGACACCCCCGCCAAAAGTCGAGATATCGTTGTTGCCAAGGTCATCTGCCACAATCAGAATAATATTAGGGCGCTGATCATGAACATCAATATCCTCAGGTCCCTTAGGCCAGGGGATTTCACGATTCGGCGCAACAGGGTATTGATTGTGCGCCTTGTACTTAATCGCTGCGACTAGAAGCTCATTTTTTTTGTTCCATCCTAGAACTCCCGCGACAAGAACGAACACTAAAAAGAACAAAATAAATTTTTTCATAACTGGCCCTAACCATTCCACTGCTAAACTACAGCAACCTAAAAAATAGAATCACACGCACACGAAAGAACTTCGAGAAATTGCTCTGAACAAAAGGCGCTAAGCAAAGATATTTTGAGCTAAAGAAGCCAGTAGCGCTAAACACAAAGGCACATAAACGCCGGGAGATAAATAGACACTCATCACTAAAGTCACGGGATAATTCTGCGTGCTTTCGATAGCGGCGAGCTTAAATACATGGATATCAGAAAACCGTGGATCTGATGCCAGCTCAATCAACTGTCGACGACTGCGATAACGCATCATGCCAGTGCCCTGCCAAGCAGGTGCTTGCGCATCGCCCCAACTATCGATCAAACCGCCACAAATCCTCGCTTGATTAACGGGATGGCCGCCACCTTTAAAAAGGCTCATCGCAAAAGGACGAACGTAATTCATTAATACGCTTCTAGGCGATGACAATTCTCCCGTCAAAGGGTGTTTGATATCACCGGAGTGAAAACGGACAAAATTTTGCATCACAAATGCTTTGCCGTCATCCTCTTCGAGAAACTGACGAACAACATTGATATCCGTATGAGAAGCTCCCGAGCTTTCAGAAAGCTGCGCCACTAAAGCATCTATTTCATGAGGTTTTATCGGCCCAGACCAATTGTAATACCAGCCTAGAAAAACGAGATAAACCGAGATCGCAACCAACCAAAAGAGCATCATCCACTCCTCATAAAAATCGCGGCTAATCGCGATTCAGTATTCTTTCGAAAAATTTTTGAGCCATCGCCCCTAAGAAACAATGACAGCTTCGCAACCTGTGCCGGACAAGATAGCATCAACGCTCTGTCGATCAACGTCATTCAACGCCATATATTGCTCGTTGATCCATTGCAGGCACTTGGCTTGATAGGGAAACGAGCGCTGCTGCCAGAGCTGGCCATCAATCATCGCAGACCAGCTCTTTTCGCCGGCTTGTACCGCCTTGGCATTGGCGAGTAACGCCGGAACGTACAATCGACCCACTTCGCAAAGTAAATCCTTCAGTGTATTAGGCTGTTGTGACAGTGGCAGCCAACCATCCGCTTCAGGCTCTTGTCCCGATAGATCGCTCATCACATCAACCCAAGCAACCGTACGCGGAGACAATTTATGAGCCAAGCGACGCGGAGTGGGATCAAACCACACCAATTGTGTTAGCTGTCCATGGAATGCAAAGTCACAGGCTGACGGTCGAGCTCCCAACAGATAAGGCTGATGAACGAAATGCTGCTGCAAAATACTCAGCAAACGCAGATAACTCTCTTCGATCACAGGTGCCGTCACGCTATTGGAACCCACATAGGCTAAACGAGCTATTTGCCGCTCTGAAAAAAACTGTTTGGCCTCCTCGGCCTGCTGAGGCGTCAAACATGATTGCGTTCCAAGCGGCAATAGCGTGCCGGCATTATCCGCATCCTCATCGAATGCCCAACGATAATGAAACATGCACTTGGTCAGCCACTCATCAGCAAAGTCCTCTAGCAAATAATCGATGAACGCCAGCGCGGAATCTGAAGGCAAAACCGATCGAGACGAATAGGATTTTTCTAAACGACGAATAATAGGCGTAGAATCACAGACCGCTTCGGGATTTCCACTGGCATCGTCAAATAGAAATGTTGGCATAAAGGCAAGCTTTGGCTTTTCGATGCCGAGTTTGTCGAGTTCCGCCTCAGGCATCCCCCAAATCACACGATGAGGAATGTGACGATAGCGCAATAAGGCCAGCATCTTTTGTGTGTAAGGCGATGCCGTGCCGCCAATAAATCTTAGGGTTTTTTGTAGAGTCATTTGTCGCTCCGTCATTTGTATTTATTATTTTTCGCTTTGATACCCAAAGCTAACTCAATCCGTTCAACTTACGGGGTCTTTCTCATTAAATGCTCTCGCCAATCATTGTCGCGACCAACGCTTGAGTCTTCTCTAAGTAACGCTTTTGACTAAGGCCCTGAACATTAACCAATCGATTCCAGAATTCGAACGACAGCAACCCCACGACCATTTCTTTATCATCCCGCGACAAACGGTCCAGCTCTGGAATAGACTCCAACAGCTTTGGTACCAGGGCTTTTTGCAGTTTCTTATAGTTGGTTCGCAAAAACTCCGATTGAAGCATCAACGCCTTAGTAACCAAAATGAGATTTTGCTGTTTTTTGTAGGCCGCGGAAAAGGTGAGAAGCACACTTCGCAACCGCTCCTCTAAGGTGCCGTCACGGCGAGCGCTATTGTAGGTTTTTGCGAAACTGGCAATGGTAACCAAGTGCACTTCTCGGTAGAGCACATCCATTTCGGGAAAGTGTCGAAACAGCGTGCGAATTGTGACACCGGCTTCATCAGCGACCTGTTGCGCCGTCGGAAATGAACCTAAGTCAAGCACCAGACGAGCGGCGGCGGCGATCAAAGCTTGCTTGCTTTTTTGACGACGAAGAGCTCGCCCATCCACTCCTGCTTCACCTTTACTCATCTAATCATTCTCTTCTATATTCTTCATTGCTATATACAACTAAAGCGATCACTGGCTGACTTCATTGAAAAAGTAAAGCCTTCTATAAAGTAGAGCCACCTACAAAGATCCAGATCGCTCTTTACAATGATTCGATTGATTATGTCATAGACAATGACATAAGATTTAATACTAACGAATCTTAACAGCGAGGACCAGCAATGAAACCCTTGAGCTTGCTTTTTAGTTTATTCACCTTAGCGCTTATTATTGGTTGCGAACCCTCGACCATCGGCAAGAAAGTACTGCAAATCGCCGCTGAAAAGCGACTGGGTGAAAACTCTCTCTCTGAACTAGATGATGGCTTGCACCTATTGCTCTGCGGCGCTGGTAGCCCACTGCCCGACCCCGTGCGCTCAGGCCCCTGCACGGCCGTTCTTGCAGGAAACACTTTGATCCTTGTGGACGCAGGTAGTGGCAGCAGCCGAAGCCTGAGCACCATGGGAGTCAATCAAGGACAAATTCATACACAGCTTTTAACGCACTTCCACTCCGACCACATCGATGGACTGGGAGAACTGGCCATGCAGCGCTGGGTCACGGCCGCCAACCAATCGCCACTGCCCGTTATTGGACCCAAGGGAACACAAGAAATTGTCGAGGGCTTCAATCGCGCCTATAGCCAAGATTCGCAGTACCGTCACGCCCACCACGGCGAACAGGTCGCACCGCTCTCGGGCACGGGAATGAAAGCCCATGAGTTTTCGTTGCCCGAGGGCAATGACCTCAAAACGGTCTTTGACGCAAACGGACTGACAATTAGAGCATTTCGAGTTGTCCACAATCCCGTAGAGCCCGCCGTGGGCTATCGATTCGATTACAAAGGTCGATCCGTTGTTATTAGCGGCGATACCGCCAAATCTGAAAATGTCGAAAAGGCCGCGCAAAGCGTGGATCTTTTGGTGCATGAAGCCCTGTCAACTGAACTGGTGGCTATTCTCGAAGAAACTGCGAATGACAAGGGCTTGAGCGTTTTGGCAAAAATTTTGTTTGATATTCCCGACTACCATACCAGCCCGGTAGAAGCCGCCGAGATAGCTAACGCTGCACAGGTCGGCCATCTTTTGTATTACCACATAGTTCCCGCACTGCCAGCCCCAGGTATGGAAGCGGCATTCCTCGAAGGAACTGAAGATGCCTTCAATGGGCCCATCACCCTGGGCGTCGACGGCACATTGATTAGTCTTCCCGCCAATAGTGATCGCATCATCAGCAGCAATCTACTCTAGGGAATTCAACTGACTTTTTCTTAGGAAAAATTCTTCACAGGCTCTACAATTCGCTCCAGAATTATTCTCCGGAGTCTCCATGCAACTGCAACAAATCGACAAGACGCTTTATCAGTATCGCTACAAACGTGTAGCCATTGGATTGGCCGCAAGCCTGGCAATCCTATCACTCAGCTTTTCGACGATTTTAATTGCGCTGTTTGGCTGCAGTGAAGATGGCAGCAATACCGCGCTTAACGGCGCGGGGCTGGCACTGGCAGTGGTTGTACTGATCTCAGCGCTACAAAAGCTCAGATACCGTCCCTACTTTAAAGAAGTCGCCTATGTCTGGACACTTAAGCAAGAGCTCAATCAAATCACACGGCGTATGCACAAAATCAAAGCAGCGGCCGAGCAAGGTAATCGCAATGCAATGGTTATCCTTAATTTTTCTTACGCTGGATCAGAACAACTGTGGGACCTCGATGACAACACCTTAGTCATGGAAGAGTTACGTCTATGGAGAGCCGAGCTAGAACAACAACAGCAACGCTTTCAGGTAGAGGTCGCGCTAGAAGACTATCAACGAGAGTTACTCAAGGACTTTTGAAGGCCTAAGCGATAACAACAAACCTTAGTCGTTATCGCACTGATCCACATGCTTGCCAGCAATGCCCGCGTAAAATTGACGGATCTCTTGGGTGTCCCTTTCAAGGTCACCCGTGGGATAAAAGGTCGGGCCGAAGCCGCCTTTCTTTTGCTGATAATCGAGAAACCCCAGTCCAATCGGCACCTTGGCCCCCACGGCGATGTAGTAAAAACCCGTTTTCCATTTATCAACCCGAGAGCGCGTACCCTCGGGTGGAATCGCTACAACCAACCGATCGCTGCGGTCATACTCAGCAATCATCTGATCTACCACATTGTTGGTCGACGAACGATCAATGGGAATCCCGCCCATCCACTTCATTAACGGCCCGAGAGGCCCCTTAAACAGCGAGTCTTTGCCCATCCAATACAACTCAAAGCCAAAGCGAAAGGCCATGGCGAGTGTGATGGGAAAATCCCAATTACTGGTATGCGGCACAGCAATTAGCACGTATTTTTGCTCAGTCGGGGGCTCGCCTTCAAGCTTCCAGCCGGTGAGTTTGAGCCCTAGCGAGGCCAACCCCGAGAGTAATTGTCTAACCACAGGGGTGTTATAAATAGTACGGCGCATGAAGGTATCCGGTTACGACTCATATAGAGAATAGTCGGCACCTGATGATGGCGCCCAAAATCCCGCGCACTTTAACACCTTTTTCAGCGTTCAAAACAGTTATTCAGCGCTTGGCCCTCGCGATTCGGCAAACCTAGCCGGTAAATAGGTCGCTAACAGCCAAGTTCGGCCCCAAAGCACTAAATAGCAAACTGTGAATTGCACAACCGGTCTTGTGCTTGCACCTAGGTAAAAACAAACTCGTGCGCGTAGACATGACACCCAGAAGGAGCTTTCAAGTAGACCTACAGGCAGAGATTCTTATAATCTCGCCTGTCTGCCTTTCAGCTCGCGTGCCTTTTCTTAAACAGACGCCACTCGGCACGGCGGCCACATCAATCTAGAATTGCGCCTTCTGACGCTGGCCTCACATGCCGACGGTAGCGATCCATGTAGCCGTAACCGACTTCTTTGAGTAATGGCTGCCAACCCTCTTGGCGCTGGGCAAGCGCATCATCGGATACCTCAGCGTGAATAAGCCCATTGGGGATGTCGAGAGTAATAATGTCGCCGTCTTCGATAAAAGCAATCATGCCGCCATCGGAAGCCTCTGGACAAATATGCCCGACACAGGGACCACAAGTGGCTCCCGAAAAACGACCATCGGTGACCAATGCAGTTTCATCAAGCCCCATCTTTTTCAAGGCAACCGTTACACCTAACATCTCCGGCATACCTGGACCGCCTTTAGGCCCTTGGTAACGTAAAACAATAATGTCCCCCTGTTTAACTTCGCCGTTTTCAACGCCAGCTAAGGCTTCATCTTCGGAGTCGTAACATTTTGCCGGGCCGGTGCATTGCATCATCTTAGCCACCACACCGGCTTGCTTTACGACACAACCGTCTGGCGCCAAGTTGCCCCGCAAGACACTGACTCCACCAGTCTTGCGATGGGGGTTATCTCGAGTCGGAATCACTTTCGGATTAAGAACATTGGCCTCATCAATCACATCTTGAAGAGTTCCGCTGGTCACGGTTTTAGTGCTGGTTTCTAAATCTTGTTGCATCATTTTTAACACCGCAGGCATGCCGCCTGCGGCCCAAAGATCTTGCAGCCCCCAAGGGCCGTTCGGGCTAATGGCCAATAGCGTCGGCGTCGCTTTTGAAGCCTCTTCAATCATATTGAAATCCAACTTCAAGCCTGCACTATGAGCTATGGCCGGCAAGTGCAAGGTGCCGTTAGTCGAGCCACCAATAGCCATCAGCATTTTGGTGGCGTTGTCGATGGCATCTTGTGTCAGAATCTGACGAGCGTTTAAGCCCTCGTGAAACATTTGCACCACACGCTTCCCGGTTTCTCGAGCAGCCAACAACTTATCGGTATGCCAACCGGGAATATTCGAACTGCCCGGCAGACAAATCCCCAAGGCTTCGGCCAAACATTGAAAGGTATTGGCCGTGCCCATAATTTCGCAGGCGCCGCAGGTACTGCAGGAAAACGATTGCTGTAAATTCTCTGGGTCATCGTGAAAATCATTGTGATCAATCGAGCCTTTGAACTTAGGCACGTTTCGAATATTCATTTGCCCCGGCCCCGCAGCTAAGTAAATACTGGGTAAATCCAAACGCCCCATGGCCATCATCATACCCGGATTAATTTTGTCGCAACCGGCAATAAAAACCACCGCGTCAAAAGCTTGTGAACGTACATGCGTCTCAACAATGTCAGCAATGAGGTCACGTTGCGCTAATACATAGCGCATACCATCGTGAGCCATTGCAATACCATCGCAAGGCGCCGGTACATTAAACTCTGCAAATTCTCCACCCGCAATAAGGATGCCTTCTTTGACCTTTTCACCCAATTTTCCTAAGTGGTTATGTCCGGCAGTCATTTCAGTGTGAGAGTTGGCTATAGCGATTAACGGTTTTCGCTTGAGTTCCTTAACGTCGTAACCTGCGCCTCGCATTAAGCCGCCACGAAAGGCGTTGACCAATTGATTTGGACTGGAGTGAATGATGTCGCTTTTCTTACTCATGGAATGATCCTTACTGATTTGTGGCTTGCCTACAACGCAGGCACCACCAACTGCTGCACCTAGAGAAGTAATGGCTCAGCGCTCAACTATGTACACCCTATTGAATACGAGCAACGTCAAGGTGTATGTAAACTACACGACAGTTCAACATGAATAATTCCAAATCAAACAAACGAAGAACCTCGAATTATAATCCACATTGAAACCTATAGGACTTCGACGAATCTTGTGTGAGCACTAAAGGTAGAGGCAACCGACCAACAACGAGCTGACCCATCACCAAGATGAACTTGAAAAGTGGTATCAAGAGGTTCAAAAAATACTGAAGACAATGTAATCAATCTGACAGTTCTTCATCCCCTCCATCCTGTAGATTGTGGCTATTGGCGCTTGATCGAACAGGAGATTTTCCACTAGCACGGTGTTTAGATGAGGGCGACATTTAGAACATAATGGACCGCATATACACTAACCATCTCCATATTTTTTACACAGAATTACGCCATTGAAACGTCAGTAGCGGCACCCAAATTGCGAGAGTTATGGGTGCTGCCCACTGAATCGTGACCCGTACAATTTAAGGAAATATTATGTCAATCAACGGCTCAAAGCTTCTAATGAAAACACTGGTAGAGAATGGCATTGAGGTTTGTTTCGGCAACCCAGGTACCTCTGAGATGCATTTGGTTGACGCCATCAGTAAAGCCGACAACATCAAAGCGGTTCTCGGACTATTTGAAGGAGTGGTCACCGGCGCCGCCGATGGTTACGCGCGTATGGCCGAAAAACCAGCGGCTACGCTATTACACCTAGGCCCCGGTCTTGCCAATGGGTTATCAAACATACACAACGCGAAACGCGCTCGTACGCCGATGGTAAACTTGATTGGTCAGCATGCACTCGATCACCTGCAATACGAGGCGCCACTGAAGTCAGACATCGAAGGCTTGGCAAAACCGCTGTGTCATCATGTTCAAACTACAACCGATGTTAACTGTATTTCGGCAGACGCCGCTGAGAGTATTTCCGCCGCCAATTCGAACGCCGGCCAAATTGCCTCTCTCATTATTCCTGCGGATATGGCCTGGCCGATTCCCACCAACGAGAAGATTTCCAAATCACCGGCTCCAAGCATCCCCCAAGCCTCACGCGAAACCGTCAATGCTGTTGCTGCCGCACTGGGAAGCGGTAGTAAAACTGCGCTGTTGCTAGACAACAAAGCGCTCTACGGTGAAGCACTAAAAAATGCAGGTCGTATTGCCAAAGCTACTGGCGCTCGGCTTATTTGCCCCACCTTCTTTGCCCGTACAGAACGCGGCGCTGGTACGGTACCGGTCGAACGAATCCCCTATTTCGCAGAAATGGCGACTGAGTTTTTGAAGGATATCGAACAACTTATTTTGATAGGCGGCATTGCGCCAGTCTCGTTTTTTGCTTATCCCGGCAAACCCAGCTGGCTACTCTCTGAAGGCGCAAATGTTATTACGCTTTCATCCGAAACAGAGGACAGCCCCGCTGCACTGAAAGCGTTAGCGCAAGTACTCGAATGCAATGACGGTGACTACCAGCAACAACCGGCAAATCAATTAGAGATTCCAACTGGGGAACTGACACCTGAAGGCGTCGCCGCCTGTTTGAATGTGTACATTCCTGAAAATGCCATCGTCATGGATGAAGGCGCCACCTCGGCCCTACCGGCCTACCCGATGACTCAGAGCGCCGCCAAGCATGATTGGCTGACTCTCACGGGCGGCTCCATTGGTCAGGGCTTGCCGGCAACGCTGGGGGCAGCCGTCGCCTGCCCAGATCGAAAAGTGATTTGCCTAGAAGGTGATGGTAGTGCCATGTACACCGTACAAGCGCTATGGAGCATTGCCAACCAAAGCCAAGATGTGTGCGTGGTTATGTACGTTAACCACAGTTACCGCATTTTGAACGTTGAGATGCAGCGCGTGGGCGTTGAAGACCCAAGCCCAGCCGCAGCTGAAATGCTGGAACTTGAAAACCCGCAGCTAGATTGGAAGAAACTGGCCGAAGGTATGGGTGTAGCCACCACCGTTGCAAAAACCACCGAAGAGTTTGAGCAGCAATTCAAAGAAGCCATGGAAACGAAAGGCCCTCGATTGATTGCAGCAATGGTTTCTAAAGCGATTTAATGAAAAATACATTTCCCAGTAAGAATAGGACTGGGAAATGTTTTCTCAAGTGGGTATTGCAATCGCCTGACTGGCAACGCGTAGAACGTGATCTAATTCATCACGCAGATAGCTTTCAAGTACTTTCCAAGTTTTGGAATGATAAAACTCATACAACAACTCTAACCTTGGAAAACGTAGCAGCATACAATAATCCCACTGCTGCTCGCTCAACACAGGCTCTTCGGTAGCTAATGACAGCACCGCGTTGGCCCCCAATGAATGCAATAAATGCTGTAACTCTTTAGCATAGGGTTCCATATTCTCTATCGATTTGGATTCCCGGAATTTAAGCAACTCAACCACAACCACTTCACCGTCGTCTATAGCCAACGGCTTTCGACTTTCATCGAGCTCTGAAACATCAGTCGCGGTCGAGAACAATTTGTAACCATCTGCTAAGGAATACAACATGCGCCGCGATGTACCAGCCGATCGATACGGGATCGCCAGTTGATAGTGAGTGCTTTGTTGCAGATCGAGATAAGAACGCCTCCGATGATAAACTGGGATGACCACACCATCCCAAGTATTATCAAAACCAAAAGACAGAGGTAAATCTGTCAATGCCCTTCCATAGTAACCCACAAAGCTGCCCACCTTATTTACCTCAGGAGCGGCTTGCTTTCCATACAGACTGTAAATTGTATTGTCGCCACGAGGTCTAAAGCGCAAAAAATTCAACATCATGATAGGCGCGTCATCGGTTTTCCCTGCAAGATTATCCAGAGAAGCAGCGCTGGGGTTTACTCTTTCCAAACAGCCTTGAAACGTAGTCGGCTCACCTGTCGGAGACATCCCAGGATGCGGTAACTTGGTCGCCACTAGATTTCTCCTTTTAGCTTTGCCACGCGCAACATTGCTGCCAGATCGACAAAATCATGAGCGTCAAAATCGTAGGTTTCCGACTTGACCTCTTGAGCAACTCCAGCACCAAACTCCAACGGGCGATTAACATATGCCGTTCTAAAACCCGCCTTGCGAGCCGCATCTAAGTCCTGCGCATGGCAGGCGACCATCATGATTTCTTCTGGCTCTAAACAGAGCATCTTTGCCGCATCATCATAAATAGAAATATCTGGCTTTACCTTCTTAAAAAAGTCAGCAGATATGATAGCGTCCCACGGCAAACGATTGTGTTTGGCAATATCCAGCAAACAACGAAAATCACCATTTGAGAAGGGCATAATCAGAAAATCGTCTTTCATCATTTGAAGCCCCTCTAAAGAATCAGGCCAAGCGAGAATACGATTCCAAGCGAGGTTTAGATGATTCACTTCCAGCTCAGATAGGCTGTCAATGTTGTAATCCGACAGCAACAATCGCAGTTTCTTCATGTGTATTTTTTGGGTAGAGATATAGTCCATTTCTCCACTGGAAATTTTCAGCAAGGAGTCGACATAACCATCTTTACGCCACTTATCGACAAATTCACCCCATGGTACGTCAACCCCCAACTGACCGGTAATTTCAATAGCTTCCTGTATAACCGATCCGCGCCAATCAGTGACAGTGCCAAACACATCAAAACAGAGTGCTTTTATGGTCTTTTTCATGCGTCGCCCTTCCTGATCACATTCTATTATTTGAATCTTTTATAGTATCGAGAAATATCCGTCATTTATGTCAGGTTGCTGACAATACATAACCAAACTATAAGTATTTGGATTGGTTCGCCATTCTCACTAACGACGGTTACACTGAATCTATTACCAGCCGTGGCTGGGCCCATAGCACACACAAAGTCAGGCTAATGAATCTACATGCAATTAGTTAATAATCTACATAATCTTTTTTCACAACTGCCAAAAGATCTAGCGGAAACGGTGAAACAAAAACTTCAACCCACTCGCTCCTATGCTTCTGGATCGGTTATCTATCAAGCGGGCGACGACGCGACGACGGCCTATCAAATCGTAGAGGGCACCGTTAATATTGGAAATTTCTCCCACGACGGGAAAGAGCTGGTACTCAACGTAATGCAGCCAGGAGATCTATTTGGCGAAGCAAGCCTAATCGACGGCCTACCCAGAGCCAACCACGCAATTGCCGCCTCAGAGCTTAGGGTAAAACCCATCTCTAAGAATGACTTTCTTGAGCTTTACCATCAGTATCCAGAGTTTTGCCACCACCTGCTGTTAATGGCGTACCAACGGTTCCATATTTTGATGAACCGCGCATCGGATGCTTACCTTCTAGGATTACCAAACAGGCTTATTCGAATCATCGAGAGTTTGTATTACAGTCGTAGTAAAAAAACGGAAGATGGAAAGATCTATATTGATATCTCACACGAAGAGTTGGGAACCATGGTGGCGGCCTCAAGACAAAGCACCAACAAGGAGTTAAAAGTCCTTGAGCAAGAAGGCTTGCTGCAAATTCGATATGGAAAAATATTTGTGACTGATATTCAATCGTTAAGCAATAAAGCGAGATCAGCGGCAAGTTACGAGGGCATTACACCAACCTATCGATAGTCAACTTCATAGCTTCACAACAATCAGGCTCCCGACTCGAGAGCAGGGTATTCACGACAACTATTCTGACTGAGCACTTGCTTGACGTCTTTTGCCATCAGCTCGACGAGATTGACTTGCGCTGCCACCAAGGAAGGGTAGCCGCTTTCGCTTTGTACAATCGTGTGTGAGAATCCCCCCTGTTGACTTCCACAATTACTTATCGATTTCCAATCTGCCACTAAACTCACCTCACCATCCAAATCTCCGTGAAATCGTTTAACGTCAATTACAATCTTCAGGTCCTCTATTGCTTGGGTGAAATCGATCTCAACCTCATTAAAAGCAACATCAAATGCTCGTGCAAAACCCTGTTCGAGGGACTCCGCCCAAAAGTGAAAGCTAGCCACTCTTAGTTCTTGCGGTCCAATTTGCAATACTAAGCTTCCAGTTTGTAGGTAGCTCGGCAGACGAACACGAGACACCTTTTTATAGTTTTTTTGAACGACACTCTCAAATCCAGAATCCAAAAGATAGTAGCGTGGAGTTGGTGCCGTGGTACAACCAAATAGCAACAAAGAAAAGGCAAAAAGCATCAATATTGATCGAGCAGATGTCATCGTTTCACCTCAGGAATAAGATCATTATCTTGATCACTCGAAAAGACCATAGAATTAGGTTTAGCATCGAGGCGCTTGAACAGAATATCCGTTTGGCGAAGCATCCGCCTCAATTCAATCATGGTTGCCTCGAGATCTCGGTAGAGATCTGAATCCGGGTCGACGCCTTTAAGTGCCTTGCTCAAATCTATCAAGGTAGCGTTGACGTTTTTGGGTAATTCTTTGGTTGCAGGATCATCCAGTAAGAAGTTCACCTCATCTAGCGCGCTGTCGGCAGACTTCATCACTTGGGTAATATTTTGCAACGCGGTTGTGGCTTCGGTAACGGCCTCTTCGACGGGCATAGCTTCCATTTTTTTCAATAGCTCTCCGACTTGGCGCTCGATTTGAGCGATACCCGCGGTGGTGGTTGGGAACACCTGCCAATCGGCGAGAGTTTCAATTTTTACGTCGCTCTCGGCCTCAGTGTCGTAGTAATCGAGATCGATATAGAGTTTGCCGGTGAGAATATTTCCCGTCGCTAAAGAGGCGCGCAAGCCATTGGCCACTGCCACTTCGAGCAGTTGATCGTTTTCGATAAGGCCGCGGTTAGAGTCATCGCCTAAACGGCCGGGCTCAATGCGGATCAACACCGGCATTTGCGCGTGGCCATCGGCGGTCCAACCTTGCCCCGCTTCTAGCAATCCCATGGATACACTCACCACCGACCCGAATCGAGCTCCGCGATAATCCACCGGCGCTCCAACCTCTAATCCTCGAATGGAACTGTCGAACAAAAGCAGATAGTTACGCCCATGAGTATGAGGGTTTTCGTAAATATCACTCTCTTTATCGTAGAGTTGGAATTCGCGAGAGTCTTGCACTGGCGAGCCAGGAGATGCCCCCTGCGGTAAACCAAAGGAGATACCGCCCGACAGCAAAGATTCTAAACTATCGGTGTGTACCGATAGGCCGTCGACCCCGGCGTCGACACTAATACCGCTGGCATTCCAAAAACGCGTAGCGTCGGTAATTAGATCATCGTAAGGGGCGTTCACAAATATCTGATAGCGAGCCTGCCCATCTTCGGCAGACAGGGTTTTGGCTTCGACTTTACCCACGCGATAGCCGTTATAAAGAACAGGGCTACCAATTGAAATGGAACCAACGCGCTCGGATTTAAGATCGATGTGTATACCCGGGGTACTTTGTGGCGTCACCGGAACATCTTCAAGACCGCGAAATTTTCGCCTTCCAGTGTCACCGCTGCCAGGAGAAATCTCTATATAGGCTCCAGACAGTAAGGTCGACAACCCCGAAATACCGCTAGAGGCAATTCTTGGGCGCACCACCCAGAATTGAGTATCTTCTCGCAATAACTCTTGGGTCTCGCCGTCGAGCCGAACAATCGCAGTTACATCGTTAAAGTCTTCGTTTAAGTAAACCTCTTCGACCACACCGAGATCAACAGAAAGTCGTTTCACCCGTGTCTCACCGGCCTTCAAACCTTCCGCGGTTGAAAATGTGATTTCAATTTTTGGTCCCTCTGATAACGCGCTTTGAACGACCATCCATAAACCGATGGCCAGAGCTGTTAAGGGTACAAACCATACCGACGACAGTAATGGTTTTTTGTTGACGATGGTAACGTCGCTCATAAATTTTCTCGCTTATGGCCACGGCCGGTATCGCTCGGTGACACAGAATCTTTTGCGGCTGAAGTGTTGAGAGTAGATTCTTGGAATCGCTCTTTATCCCACAATAAGCGCACATCAAACGCTTGAGCCGACAGCATGGTGAACAATACCACACCGGCAAAGGATAGGGCGCCGGGGCCGGGATGAATCGACATAATATTATCGAACTGAATCAGGGCCACCAGCAAGGCAACAACAAAGACATCCACCATTGACCACTTGCCCACAAATTCGGTCAAATTATAGATTTGATTGGCTTGGGCATGACTGATGGGCTTTTCTCTCACTACCATCCAACTGAGCCACGATATAGAGATCATTTTTAGAATTGGCACTACCACACTGGCGACAAATATAACCAGAGCCACGCCATAGGAACCCAACTGCCAAAGCTGCACCACACCTTGAATTATCGTGCTCTGAATCGTTCGTCCTAAGCTAACGGTTTCCATGATGGGCAGAAAGTTGGCAGGTATATATAGAACACAGGAGGTAATCAGGAACGCCATAGTTTTTTGAATGCTGTAAGGCGTGCGCAATGACACTGAGGCGCCGCAAACTCGGCAGCGTCTAGACCGCTTAGCCTGCGCCGGCGTCATCAAGGTGCTGCAAATAGCACAGGAGCGCAAGCCCTTGGCGGCGGCAGTTCCCTCAGGAAAACTCATGGCTTTCTCGCCTCTCGAATCAAGCGCCACAACTCAATGCGATCAACGCTGTTGAGCGCCACTAAGAAGCAAACTGAGAAGGCGATTAACGCCCAAAATGCCATTCCGAACTCGATTTCGGCCATGGAAGCAATCTTGGTGAGACTCACCAAAACCCCCAAAACATAGACCTCGACCATATTCCAGTGGCGCACCTCGTAAAAAATGCGCCCCCAGAACGGCAGCAAACCCGTGAGCCAATTGAACTGCAGCGACAACAATACCACCAACATCACCACCACCAATAACAGCGGCAGCCCAACAATCAATCCAATAACGAGAATCCCTAAAACGGTTTCGTTGCTCTCGAGCAGGGCCAGACCACTGTCGAGTAGCGTCATACCTCGGCTGCGTCCACTGGCACTAAACCCCAACATTGGGAAATAGAGCGCGCAACCTAAGAAGATCAAAGCCGCAAAAAGAAGCCCTATAATACGCCCGTGATCCTTCTCGCTATGCCCGGCGATCACATGGCCACAGCGCTGACACACCGCCTCTTGCTCTTGCGCTAAAGGCGGAACATGCAACAACTGATCACAGGCATCGCAAGCAATATGATGTTCATCATGAACGTGATTTTCGAGCGACATTCGTCAATTCCAATGCTAGGCCTGCTTAGAAAGTGCATAGTGTAAACCAAATTGAGAATAACTAGCATGGAAGGAGGATAAACCCACGACTAAAGACAGGACTTTAAGCCTTACAGCTTAATTTCAGTCGGTATTCATTCGTATTGAAAACGACTCAAGCCGAAGATAACTTACTAGAATTGAGAGGGTTGGCAGAGGGCTGAGTAACCTCAACCCACGCTATCGATTAGCCACTGAGATTCGGTGACTGGAGTAAAGGCTGGCCGCGGTGGCCATCCGTTCAGCTAGGCAGAGGCCTCGAGCTGCTTGCCCATCATTGCATGGACAGACTGGATTGCCTTTAGTGGCCTCACCATAACCTTGAAATCGACGATTTTACCCTCATCGTTCCAGCGAATCATGTCGATGCCGTTGACGTGAATACCATCGAGTTCAGTGACGAATTCAAGCACTGCATCACGCTCACCCACCACTTCTCGAACATACTCAAAACTGCCGTTGTTAAGTACCTTGCCGGCGGACTCCAGATACATCAAGGTGATTGCCTTACCTTCTAAAGGGCGATGAACGACTGGAGAGTGAAAAACCACATCCTCGGCCAGTAAATCGGCCAAATTGGATTGCTCTCCACCTTCGAAGGTTTGGTGCCATTGTTCAATTACACTTTTCATAGCTTGCCCCTGAATCACTCTTTATGTGACGTCTGAAAATTTAGTGTCTACTTATTTGATCACTGATTGTCGCGCACAACACTTAACTGCCGTTAAAGCTGTTCACGATTAAAGCTGCTCAACAATGGTTTGTAAGTGATAACGGCCATTGCCCATAAGCGCATCCAACGCAGTTAAACGTTTGGCGTAGTGGCCAACATTCAATTCATCGGTCATGCCAATACCACCGTGAATTTGAATCGACTGGCGGCTGACAAAGTGAGCGGCGCGGCCCGTCTGAGCTTTAAGTACGGCAATATCTCCTGGGCTGAGTTCATCACCCTGTCGCAATTTTTGTGTACATTGCTCTGCGAAGCAGCGTGTCTTTTTAATAATCACATACATATCGGCGAGCGTATGTCGCAGCACCTGAAAGGCAGACAAAGGTGCCCCAAACTGTTTTCGAGTTTTGGTGTAGTCAACGGTTATTTGTGACAAGGCTTCCATCGCCCCCAAAGCTTCACAGCACAACAGATAGCTGCCCAAATGAATCGCTTTTTGCAAAATCTCGGCGCCATTCTCTGCAATTAGCTGATCTCTTTTAAGACTCACATTATCGAAACTAAGAGTCGCCGCGCGCGCGCCATCAACCAGAGAATAAGATTCTAGCGCAAGCCCCTTTGCCTCCTTGGGCAAATAGAACAAGCCGATATTTTCGCTATTTTCCACTTTTGCGCTCACCACAAATCCATCCGCCTGTGGTGCGGCCAAAACAACAACTTTTTCGCCGCTCAATTCAAAACCATTGGCGTCCGCTTTAGCAACTGTCTCGATTTTCATCGGGTTATTACCCGAATTGATCTCTTCCCAGGCCAAGGATAGAACCCGCTCTCCGGCCGCCAGTTTCGGAATTATCTCACTGGATAAAGACCTATTATCCGTTTGCGCCATAACCGATGCGGCCATCACCACGGAACTGAAATACGGCTCGAGCACCAAGCCTCGACCAAACTGCTCGACCATCTCCGCGAGATCAGACAAGTTCCCCCCTAAACCTCCCAAGGATTCGGGTAGAGAAACACTGAGCCAACCAAGATCTGCAAACGTTTGCCAATGTTCCGCGCTATAACCCAATTCTGAGTTAGCCAGAGCTCTACGGGTTTCAAAATCGTATTCGCCATCCACAAACTTATTCACGCTATCGACCAACATAGCGCGCATTTCAGTAGAAATTGTAGTCACGGTTTTGTCTCCCATCATTTCATCAATACCAATTTGGAAAGGATCTCTCGCTGCACCTGATGCGAGCCACCGTAAATAGAGCAAGCTCTATGATTGAGGTACTTTGCCATGACCGTCAGCATGACGGCAGGGCCAATGGGGCTTTTCTGAGAGCCCATAGTGAGCGCCTCGCGCTGATCAATCAGCGCTAACGACCCACAGGTTTCAAGTGCTAGCTCTGCCAAGTGCTGCGTTAAATCCATACTTTCCAGTTTAATTGCCGACGCCATCGGAGCGGCATCGGGATGGTGAGGCCCAATTTCTCGCAAATAATTTTCGCTGGCCGCCAAGCACTTTAAGTCGACCATTAACTCCGCCACTTTATGTTTGAAAACTGCATCATTAATCAGTTTTTCACCCAAGCCGGTGTCGACCTCGGAGGCAAGAGACATCAGCCAATCGAATTCTCGCTCGAGGACAAACTGCGCCGCGCCACCGCCAGATCGCTCATGCTCCAACA
Source organism: Cellvibrionaceae bacterium (assembly GCA_050633365.1). GTDB lineage: Bacteria > Pseudomonadota > Gammaproteobacteria > Pseudomonadales > Cellvibrionaceae > Pseudomaricurvus. The sequence goes on from JBOEGJ010000001.1 coordinate 42,157, forward strand.
GATACTTTGCTACCGTCCAACCCTGATCCTCAATCCCCAAAACTTGAGACTTTGGAACTCTAACATTGTTAAAAAATACCTCGGCCTGCTCGGGGAATCCATCAAGGCCGATAATCGGGCGAACCTCCATACCGGGAAGGTCCATCTGATCAAGTAATAAGAAGGTAATTCCCTGCTGCGGCTTACCCTCACTGGAGGTTCTCACCAACAGAAACATTTTGTTCACTTCGAATGCCCAAGTGGTCCAAATTTTTTGACCGTTGATGAGATAATCATCACCATCGCTGACGGCTTTACACTGCAAGGCAACAAGATCAGAACCAGCGTTGGGCTCAGAATAGCCTTGGCACCATGAATCCTCGCCAGAAATAATACGAGGTAGATATTTCGCCTTTTGCTCGGGCGTTCCGAATTCCATCAAGGCGGGTGCAACCATATTGACCGACTGCGGGACCATCATCGGCAATCCGCGTTTGCAGTATTCCTCACAGAAGACGTGGCGCTGCTGCTCACTCCAACCTGGCCCGCCATGCTCTTGCGGCCAGCCAACAACACTCCAACCTTTGCTCGCTAACAACTTGTGCATAGTCATAATTGCGGTGAATGGTGGAAAATAACTGGTGGTTTTAGCAACCCCCTCCCAGACTTCGTCGGGCACATGATTATCGAGAAATTCTATAACTTCGGCGCGAAAACTCTCGGTGTTCATTTTCTTATCTAGGGCAGCAGGTTGTGATGTCATAGTGATAGCACCTAATTTTTTTTCATTGTACGCAGCAATAACGGCGACTTACTATGGTCAAATGTGCCTAAGTAGTTCACAAAAAGGCGTACTGAATTTGTCTTCGGCCCTATCCACACATCAACCAATGCTCTTAGGTGAGAAGAAGCCCCTGCATAAACAATCCACCTTGTAGCTCGTAGTTTTTTATTTTAGAGTAATTGCTCTAATTATTTACAATTACCCACAATTTCTATGACGCCGATCATTCGACCGGTTGGCGCACTACCGACCAGGATTACACTATGAATCGATTTCTCGCTCACACTGGCGCTAAGTACCCCATAATCCAAGCCCCAATGGGTTGGATAGCTCGCTCATCGCTGGCCTCGGCGGTCTGCAATGCGGGGGGCGTCGGCATTATTGAAACCTCATCCGGCGAGACCGATAACTGCAAAGCTGAAATCGAAAAGATGCCCAGCCTGACCGATGCACCATTTGGTGTGAATTTACCCATTTTGTTTTTGAAAGATGATGCCATGTTGCGCTACATCTGCGAATCGGGCGTTAAGTTTGTGACGACCTCTGCGGGGAGCCCAAAGAAGTTTTTGGCGCCGCTGCAAGAGGCTGGCATTATCGTCTATCACGCGGTGCCTACGGTGGAGGCGGCACTGAAATGCGCCGATGCCGGCGTTGATGGCCTTGTAGTAGAAGGTGGCGAAGGCGGCGGATTTAAGAACCCCGAAGAAGTATCCACCATGGTATTGCTACAAGCCATCGCAGAGCAGGTAGACCTACCTTTGGTTGCCGCCGGAGGGATTTGTGACGGTCGCGGGATGGCCGCAGCCTTTGCGCTCGGCGCGGAAGCGGTACAAATGGGCACGCGTTTTGTCAGCGCAGCAGAAAGCCCGGTCCATCACAACTTCAAGCAGGCAATTCTCGATGCGCCCACTGACGGCACCGTCATGCTCAACAAAGCCGCAAGCCCCTGTGTTCGCGCATTAAAAACCGAACGATCACAGAAGATGTACGCCGAGGGCAACATGCCCATGAGCACGCTTGCTACGGTAAAAGATCTGTATTTTGGCGGGGACATGGAAGCCAGTGTTGGGCTGGCAGGACAATCGGCAGGACTCATTCACGAAGTAAAATCGGCCGCAGATATTATTGAAGAAACCGTGAATGAATTTCATCGTATTTGTGAGCGCATGGGCTCAATGACGCAATCCTTCTAATCACTTCAATTGTTATCAGGGCTAAATACGCTGCCCTGATAACAATCACTCCAACAGTTCAATCGTCGTTTGTATTAGCGAGCGGGGTATTGATTTCTTAAACCATCGATCACATTTTTTGGAACCACCGTAGACAAATCTTTTAGACAGCCTTCGCCACCAAGCATGCCATGTCGCAACACCATCTCACACAAGGCGTATAAATGCTGAGGATTTTGGCTCACTTGAAATGCTTTTGCCAATGACAAAGCCGCTTGCTGTGGTACGCGTTTCTCTAGAGCCAATCCCAGAACATAATGAAAATGCGCATTTTCAGGATTCAATTCAGTGGCTCTTTTAAGATAGTTTTCAGCTTCACCATAGCGTTTGTCTCGAATTTCGGACAAACCCAAACGGTAAGAAAACTCACCATTATCCGGATTCAACTTCTGACCGGTTGCCAGACGTTTTCTGGCCGCGGGCTCATCCCCCAAACGTCGATGAAGCTCTGCTAGGTACAAGTGAGCCCCGTCGAAACCTTGTTCAATCCGAATCCCGTCTAGATAGGCTTTTTTAGCACCCTCGAAGTCACCTTGGTACATCAACATGTTGCCGCGATTGACGTGAGAAAAGCCGCGATCAGCATTGAACGCTTGAACCTCTAAATACTCATCCAATACCGGCTGAATTTTGTCTTGTTGCTCTTTGGAAAACTCAGCCCACTGGGGCATTAAACTCGCCACTGCCTCGGTCCGAACCGCCAACACACTGTCATCGAGCAATGGTGCCATCACTCGCCAACGTTCAGCGACCGGCAAATTAACGGCACCCTGAGCTGCCGACAAGCGCATCAATTCATTGGGACTCTTCGCCGAACGTGCCACCGCAATAAGAGTATTGGTATCACCAAAGCTGGCCAACCGTGCAGTTGCCGAGGCGCGAATGATATCGGGATGATTTTTGTTTTGAGCAATATGTGACAGCGCCGAAGCTGCCTCGCGATAGCCTTGATTTGATGCCGCAAACACAGGTGCAAAAGGTTTATCGTCATTGGAGACTTTACCCATGCTCCACACCTTGGTGTGCTTGGTGCTCCAATCGCTGTCTTTGTCTTTATGGCAGCTGAGACAAACGTCCGGCGTACCGAGCTGTTGCGACACCGCGGGCTTTGGTAGGTGCCAACGATGATCCCGGCGATCGTCTATTTGCATGTAAGTGGTTTCGGGCATATGACAACTCACACACTGGGCGCCTTCGGAGCCCTCAGGATGATGATGATGCGCTTTAACGTCATACTCTTGGGGTTGGTGACACTGGGTACACACCTGCTCAACCGGCAACGTCAGTTTAGCCGTATGTGGATCGTGACAATTGCTGCAGACGACGCCGTTGGCATTCATTTTACTTTGTAAAAATGATCCGTAGACATAATCCTCATCATAGACTTGGCCGTCGGGATAATAATGTGTTTGATCGATTAAGGTTAATCGATAGCGATCACCAAAATTTCCCGTCGCCACGTGATCGGCGTCGCTGATTTGGGAATGTCGGCTGTGGCACTGAGCACAGGTCAACACCTGATCGGTATTCTTTATCTCCGCAGGGCTCATGGTTTTCATATTTTTGTCGAGCAACCATTGATCTACTGCTTTTGTTAGGTTGCGACTAAAACCCCAACCGCCGGATTTTGATGGCAAGTTATCACTCGATGTTGAAGCAACTTTCTGTAGGTGATCACTACCCGGGCCGTGACAGCTTTCACAACCGACACTGATCTCGCTGTAGTCGGTTTTATAGCGGTTATTTTCGACATCAAAATTTTTCTTAACGTTGGTGGAGTGACAATCGGCACACATATAGTTCCAATTCTGGCCTTCATTGGTCCAGAAAAACTCATGATGTGGCTGGCTATGTTCAGGATGCAAATAAAACCAACGCTGACCGCCTTGCTGGGCAGGTCGCGTATCCCATGCAAAGGGAATTAATTGAATGCGACCATCGCTAAACTCGACCATATATTGCTGCAAGGGTTCATAGCCGAAAGTAAATGAAATCTTGTAGTCGTTAAATTGCCCGGCTGCGTCGGCAATATTCACCCAATACTCTTTGCCCTTTCGAAAAAATCGATTTTTCTTTCCCTCAAATTCGACACTAACGTTGTTAAAATCCCCTCTAACCGAGCGCTCGCTGGCGTGATCCATGGCGCGTTCATGATGGGACCCTTGCCAATCTTTGAACTGCTCCTGATGGCAGCCTTTACAGCTTTCAGAGCCCACATATTGTGAAGCATTAACACTTAGCGGCAGCAGTAACGCCAACAACAGCAGAGATAAATAGCGAAGTTTATTCATAATAATTTGTCTGTCACTGGATGAACTAAACGAAAACCAACATCGGGCATACGAACATTATTTGTCATACCATCGCGCGTAAATACTTGGGACTCATCCGCAGAAAACTCGTAACCGCCACCACGCACCACTTTCATGGAAACCGCCTTGGGATCACTATTGGTCACCAAAATGGGGTCTAACCCTCGGTCAAGCTGATAGGCTTTTCGGCTTAGATCATCTTGACAAAACTCCCACAGATTACCGGTCATATCGTAGAGCCCCAACTCATTAGCCGCCTTAGTGGCGACGGGATGACTCTTTCTTTTTGCATTTTCCGAAAACCATGCAACTTGATCGATATCATTAGAGCCGCTGTACAAATAGCCTTTCGATTTTTGACCGCCTTTTGCCGCGTATTCCCACTGTGCTTCTGACGGTAGTCGAAACTTCAAGCCGGTGGCCTCGTTGAGCCTTTTCATAAAGAGTTGTACGTTCATCCAACTGATGTTGTTAACGGGGCAATTTGAACAAGCGTAGTAACTAAAGTTCCACCCCATGACCCGTTCGAATAAGGCTTGAGTGACTTCGGTCTTGCCGATGTAAAAATCACTGAGCGAAACCTTGTGCGCTGGTTTTTCGCGCGCACGTGCGGCGCCCGAATCAGACCCCATGACAAAGTCACCACCTTTAACGTAAACCAGAGACTCTTTGAGCATGGATAATTCATCAGAGGTAAATGGCTCGACAACTCGCTTGGGAGCTTTTGTGCGGTGATCCGCGCTTTTTTTCGCAGTCTGATCTGAGGAAGAGCCGTCTGCCAAGGTGCCTCCAGCCAGAAATAGACATACGAACAACGCAGTGGCTCGCGCGAGTTTGGTGAGAGGGTGAAGCAAGTCTAGAGTCATTTATTCACTACTTATTTTTAACGACAAAAAAGGCCACCCGCTACGCGGATGGCCTTTCATTTTACGCTATCTTACCAATCGCGACTATGGCACAAAGCTACCTGGCGTTTGTCGCTGAGGAAATGCCTTAAAAGTCTGCTTAAACTGACCCACTTTGTACATTGAAGGCGCCATCAAGAACATGTGTTCAGCATACCACTGAGCATAATTCTCGCCTTCATGATCCATTCTTTCATAGGGATCCATACGCAAATTAAAGATCTTTGGCGCTCTCAAGGTCACCCAAGGATCTTGCCAAGTTTCCAAACCGTGCGCTCGTTGCTCACGGAAAACGATTTTATAATCTCCATCGCGAATGGCAACAATTTCACCGGTATCGGATGAATAGATAAACTCGTTGCGTGGCCCCTTTTTGGAAGTATCTAGAAAATGGGGTAAGAAGTTGTAGCCGTCCAAATGTACTTTGTACTTTTTGCCACCTACAGTGCTGCCCTTTTTCAACTTCGCAATAACTTTGGTATCCCCAGCGGCCGCCATCAAGGTTGGCATCCAGTCCATCATGGCGATAACTTCGTTGGACACCTGATTTGGCTTAATCTTACCGTGCCATCTCACCATCATCGGCACGCGATATCCACCTTCCCAATTGGAGTTCTTCTCACCACGGAAGGGCGTATAACCGCCGTCTGGCCACAACATCAGCTCGGCGCCATTATCAGTGGTGTACATCACAATAGTGTTATCGGCGATACCCAAATCATCAATTTTATCGAGCAACTGCCCAACATGACCGTCGTGCTCGGTCATACCATCAGCATAGACCCCCTGTCCGGTGACGCCCTCAGATTCAGGCTTCAGACGAGTCCAAACATGCATACGCGAGGAGTTAAACCAAACAAAGAAAGGCTTACCAGCCTTGTGAGACCTATCAATAAAGTTCAAGGCCGCGCCCAGAAACTCTTCATCAACCGTTTCCATACGCTTTTTGGTCAAAGGACCGGTGTCTTCAACCCGACCGTCGGAATAGGAATGAATCACTCCGCGCGGACCGAACATCTTTTTAAACTCGGGGTCTTTTGGATAGTCAGGATGCTCGGGCTCGTCTTCGGCATTGAGGTGATATAGATTCCCGAAAAACTCATCAAAGCCGTGATTTGTGGGCAGGTGCTCATCCCGATCACCCAAGTGGTTTTTACCAAATTGGCCGGTCATGTACCCCAAAGGTTTAAGCAATGTGGCGATGGTTGGGTCTTTTTTACTCAACCCTTCTTTTGCTCCAGGAAGACCGACTTTGGTCAAGCCAGTTCGAATTGGATGCTGACCGGTAATAAAACCTGCTCGACCCGCGGTACAGCTTTGGTCACCGTATGAATCGGTAAATAAAATACCTTCACTGGCAATACGGTCGATGTTTGGGGTTTTGTATCCCATCACGCCTCGATTGTAGGCACTGATATTGAATGGGCCAATATCATCCCCCCAGATCGCTAAGATGTTGGGCTTAGTTGCCGCCACGCTGGTCATTGAGCCCGCGAGTAAACTAATACCCAATGCGAGTTTTGTTAGCTTTCTAATCATACCTTTCTTCCCTTTCCTCGTTAAACGATGAACCCTCGGCAGTAAAACCGCCTTGCCGGGAGAAGTAGAACGCATACGAACTTACCTCAATCCTTTAGCGCCCCCAGAAACCAACCTCAAGTATAGATCACCTATCATTCGTCAGTATGTGGATTTGTTCCACTAAAACACTTTGTTTGAAACCATTCGGCGGGCTTTCCAAAACTTATATAAGGCCTCAACGACGCCAGAATATAACACCCCTAAATTACTTACAGGTTTTGCATTAATTCAAACGATTAGCGAGAAGTGTCCCCATCAGACAAAACCCCAGCAGCGAGACAGATCCTGCGATCAGCGCATAAGGTAGTTGCGTACGCACGTGATCAATATGATCGGTCGCAGCCGCCATGGACGACACCACCGTGGTATCGCTAATAGGAGATGCGTGGTCGCCAAAGATACCGCCTGATAGCACAACCGCCACAAACGGGGCTAAGGGTAGCTCTAAGGCCTGGCCAACTGGCACGGCGATAGGCAGCATAATGGCAAAGGTGCCCCAGCTAGACCCCACCGAAAATGCGATTGCCGCGGAGACCAAAAAAAGCAAAGGAAGTAGCGCAGCCACGGACAGGTGATCACCCAGTAAGCCGGCAACATACTGGCCTGTCTTGAGCGCTTGAGCCACATCGCCCAAGGCTAAGGCCAACAGTAGAATCAACGCCAAGGGCACAATGCCACCAGCGCCCTTTAAGAACACATGAGTCAATTGAGCGACCGACATTTGCCGCTGGCCCAATTGCAACATCCAGGCGCTAGCCACCGCCATCAATACCGACCACAACACACTGGTAGAACCAGAGCCTTGCAGCAAATTACCCTCACCGGTTATCCACAGTCCCAACGGCATTGAGCACACCATCACAGCGATCGGAAGCGTCATGTTAATGGCCGCAGGATGAATCGCTGCCAGAGGAGCCCGATTGAGTAGATCCTCATCCATTAATGGCGTTGCTCCTTTAGAAAGAACCGAGCCCTTGTGAGCACGAACTTCAGCGTCTTTCATAGGACCAATATTCCAATCGAAAATCACCACTAGCATCGACAGTAACACCGCACTGATCGCATAAAAGTTGAGAGGGATTGCCCACAAGAACACCCCCAACGCCGATTCGACACCTAAGCTATCGAGCAACCCTAGATTAAAAGCACCCCAGGCATTTAAGGGAATTAAGATACAAATAGGTGCCGAGGTAGAATCGATTAAATAGGCCAATTTCTCGCGAGATATTTTGTAACGATCGAACAGCGGACGAGATACGGTACCCGCCACTAATACCGTAATGTTGGATTCAATGAAAATCACCAGCCCGGTGCACCACGCTAGCCACTGCGAGCGTTTGGCATTATTCACCCAGCGACGAGTTTCGAGCCACTGCACAAAACCGCGCACTCCACCGCCGGCTTCAAGTGTGGCGATTAGCCCGCCGATGACCAAGGTGAATACGATTACCCGGGTATCGCCGGGCGATTGAAAGACCGCAATAACACCCTCAATGGCATCCGCTAGTCCGCTCAAAGGCGCGCCACCTGCCAGCAGGATATAACCGAGCCAAATACCCGCCGCCAACGACAGGTAAACTTGCCGACTAACAATCGCCAAAATAATGGCTAACACCGGAGGAAGTAAAACCGTGACATTGGGCTCGGACATGGACAGGCTCTCGGCAGTGGTCTTGGAAAAGGCGACGGGGTAAATTTTGAGGGCTATGGGCTTTAAAGCTAATTGATTTATGGGCTTATTGATAACACATTATGCGTCAAGACGCTTATCGAGTGCGCTCAGCTAAGGCTTAACTACTGTTTTAACGACGATTTAAACTATGGTTTTAACTTATGAACGTCATCGATAGCGACAAGAGCATCTATTGCGCTGCCACCGCAGACAAAGCCCGCCCTAACAAAGCCACAAGAAAAGAAAGGATCATGAGAATGATCGCAACGGCTGTGTTTCTGATCGTAGAGACCGACAAGAGGCGGGTAAGAGACGGGCAAACCAGCGCAGTCAGGCTCGATCCGATCGCAGAGGTGGAAAGCTGAAGCGTAAAACCTGAGCCGCCATTAACGCAACCACCCCACCAGAAAAAAAGTGCCCATCCCCAAGCCCACCACCAACAGTGGAGCCTTTACAAATCGGCTCAATACCACGGTAACAAAACCAGCGATCAAATAGGGACTGGTGATGTCGCTATTGAACTGATGATGCTCGGTAAAGACGATAGGGGCCCAGAGCCCCGTCAATACCGCAGGCGCAGTGTACTTAAGTAGCCGCTGAGCGTTATCGCCCAGGGTTAACTTTAAGCGTGGCGACATTAATGCGTAGCGATTGTAGAAAGTAATCAACGCCATGATGAAAATCAGTAGCCATATCATGGGTTTTTACTCCGCCACTTTTCCAACAGGAAGCCGGTTGCCATACCGGACAAACCTGCCAGTAAAATCCCGTAAGTTAACCCGAGAAGTTCCGATACAACGGCGACAGCAGCGCTCACCAGCACAGCCCCCAATACCGGAAGATTGGTCACCCCGGGCATTACCATCACGATAAAAATGGCTGCGACGGCAAACTCAAAACCCAGATCATCGGTATTGCCCAAGGCTTCTCCGAGAAAAATACCCGCGCACGAGGCTAAGTTCCACACCAGATAAAACACCAGACCCGCACTCACAGCATAAGCGTAATTAAATTGGCCGGTTTTTTTGCGATAGTTTTCGCTCACCACAAACATTTCGTCGGTGAGGATAAAAGCCAATAGATAGCGCTTGAAACGCGGCAGCTTCAAAGCCTCTTGTCGATAGACCGCCGAGTAGAGCAAGTGCCTCGAACTGATCACAAAGGTAGTCGAGAAGATCGCAATCCAAGGGCTGAGCAGTTGTATAAGGTTCAGACTGGCGAGCTGTGCCGCACCCGCAAATACCAGCAACGACATGCATTGCGCTTGCAGAGGCGTCAAGCCGGTTTCGATGGCGAGCGATCCCGCCAGAATGCCCCAGGGGATCACCGCGATGGATAAGGGTAATACGTCACGAATGGAATCCAATATAACCGCGCGATTCCATTCTGATGATTGCGGTTTAGTCGTCATAGTCGTGACTCAAAAAGTTTAGCGGCTTCGCCCGCTGGCGGACAGATAAGCACAAGATAGATAATTATGTGTGTCTTAGACAATGAGGTCAAAGACCCCAAACTTCAATAGCGATAGCGCTCCTCGCTAGGCACAAAAGTCGCTATGATAGTGCGCAGAGCAACTTCTCGAGGTGCGCACTTGGTCCCAGTGCACTTAGTCAGAGAATGCACTTAGCCAGAGAATGCACTTAGATAGGCACATCACTTCGTCACTTTAACCCGCAGGAAATCCATGTCCAATACTCATCCCATCATCGCGGTTTGCGGCCCTCCCGGCTCCGGCAAAAGCGCCTTTGCAAAAGCGCTGGCCAATGCGCTAAAGGCAATAGTGGTCGACATGGATCACTACCAAACGTTTACCGATGAACGCCTAGATCACATTATCGCCAACTTATCCGATGTAGATGTCACCGACAGCGACGATTTCTATTCACGCTTTAAGATCCCCCAATTGGGCGACGATCTACGAGCGTTGAAGCAAGGCCGATCGATATCTTTACCGCCGCCATTGACGACCAGTAAAAGCTCACAAGAACGACCCGAAACTAGGTCGACACAAGCCTCGGGGGAGATCGTATTTGAAACCCATTTCGGGCGAGCACATCCCGATAGTGGTCAATTTATCGATTTCTTGATCTGGCTCGACTGCCCCTTAGATATTGCCATGGCAAGAAAGCTGGGCAGTTTCTTGACGGACTTTTTAGCCTCTAGTGAAGACGCCCACGAGCATCGCGAACAAATGGCGTGGCTCAATCAATACATACAGCAATATCAAACCGGTGTTCGCAGCATGCTGGATATTCAGTCTGGTGCGATCGCCCATAGCGCCGACTTTCGACTCGATGCTCGCGGCTCGCTCGACGACATGGTGACTCAAACCTTAAGCGCCCTAGATCAATGGCGAGCAAATACTAATCAACACAAAGGCCCAAGCAAGGCCCTAAGCGCAGCACAAGCTCACGCCTACGACTACCTCTGTATCGAGCCCTTTTGCCAAGACTTTGTGCAACTACAATTACTCAACAGTGGTTTTAACTGTGGGCTATTTAACGCGCTGGAGTCGACCCCACGATCGCTAGAAACACTGCTGAGTCACTGTGACACTGACGCCCAGGGGTTGGCATTTTTACTCGATTCACTGCAACATCACCACGTGCTGGAAGCGACCGGCGCCTCTTCTAGGAGTACATCTGATACATCGCCCCAGCAAGAGTCGACACACTTCCAGTTCACCCCAAGATTTCGAGCGGCTTATGGCTTTAAAGATCTGCTACAGGCCAAAATCGTCTTTTCCAATTTCTTAGCACCCGACTTACTGCACAATATGGGCAGCTTTGTGAGAAGCGAGCAGGAGTTTATGGGCGAGTCACAACTGTTTGAATTATTCGATTATCAACGCGCGACTGAGCACTCAGAGGAGAACTACCAATTCACCAAACGCTGGATGGATCTCACCACCACCCTCACCCGATACGAAGCCGGGGTTTGCATCGCTCACGTCGATTTCAGTCACTATTCTCGCGTCATGGACATTGGCGGCAACAGCGGTGAATTCGTGCGTCAGATCTGTCAAACCCAGCCTCAGATTCAAGCTACAGTGGTCGATTTACCGGTCGTTTGTGAGGTGGGGAAAGCCCACTTGCGCGAGACTGCCGAAGCCTCGAGGGTAGAATTCTATCCCGCCAATGCCTTAGTCGATGCCCTGCCCGGCCATCAATGTGTCGTCAGCTTTAAATCCATTCTGCACGACTGGCCCATCGACGCCTGTGAACGCTTTATTACTCAGGCCAGTAAGGCCCTGCGCAAAGGCGGTGAAATCATCATTTTTGAACGAAGTAAGCTGGATTTACAAGCAAACCCCATGACCTATGGCACCTTATCCACAGCCATGTTTTATCGCTCTTATCGCTGCGCCGAAGATTACCGCGCCCTGCTGAGTGCCGCCGGTTTATCTGACATCACCATCGAGAAACTGCCCCTGGAAACTGAGTTTCACCTAATTCGAGCGCGAAAGGCCTGAATAAATGTCATACCGCCATTCAGTGTCTGGGAAGGCTTCGCTATAATGCCGCTCCCTTAGATCTCTCAGGAGTAGGCGCGTGACACAATTTCGCCCGTGTATCGATCTTCATCAAGGCCAAGTCAAACAAATCGTTGGTGGTAGCCTGAACGACGAAGGTGCCGATACCAACTTTGTCAGCAATCACGATGCCGCCTACTACGCCGAGCTTTATCGTCAACACGATCTGCGCGGTGGCCATGTCATTGCACTGGGCCCAGGCAATCAAGAGCAGGCCCTAAAAGCGCTTAAAGCCTGGCCCAATGGATTGCAGTTTGGCGGTGGCGTCACCGCCGAGAATGCCGGCAGCTACCTTGAGGCGGGCGCCTCTCATGTCATCGTGACCTCTTATCTGTTTGAGAATAATGAATTCTCATGGGATCGACTGGAAGCCATCAAAGCCGAAACAGGCGCCGAGCGATTGATTTTAGATCTATCTTGTCGACGCTCCCCTCAGGGCTGGAACATCGCCACCAATCGCTGGCAAACCGTCACTCACACTGCCATCGACAGCACCACGCTGGGTGACCTCAGTAAACACTGCGCGGAATTTTTGATTCATGCCGCCGATGTGGAAGGATTACAGTCCGGCATCGATGAAGAGCTGGTACAGCTACTGGGTAATATCACAACAATTCCCGTGACCTACGCCGGTGGCGCCCGAACACTGGAAGATCTGGAGCTTGTGGATAACTTATCCCAAGGAAAGATCGATCTCACGATTGGCAGCGCGCTGGACATCTTTGGCGGCGAAGGGGTCACACTGGACCAGTGTATCGCCTGGAATCATAACAACTAAATTCAGCGATCCAGCCCTCCACCTAGCGACCATCACCCCAAATAGTAATGAAACTGGCGATGGCAATCGACGGGAAAACCAGTATCGCCGTTAACGCCACTACTGCCATTACTGCCATTACACTAAGTCAAATTCGGTGATGTAACGGCGGCGTAGCCTCATACAATAACCCCACACCCAAACATCGGCACTCTTGAGTAACCCTACTCTAGGGTTTAGAGCTATACTCAATGTTTACAGCCACTAGATCCAACAGGCCAAAATTCAACTTGGAGATATGGACATCGAAACCAGAGCATTGAGCCCTCAGCTCAGAAAAGCGTAAAAGAAGAATAAATCCGTGGATGGAAACCGGTATTACCAACAACTAGATCAGCGAGCATACTACTCTGCAATCGTCTGCTTGATGATATTCGTGGTTGTACATTTTTTTGAAGGCTATTATTTTCAAGCTCTCGCAGGTCTAGCTTCAAGTGTGCTGATCTCCGTACTAGCGTGGCGCCTGTCACGTACACCTGAATATAACAAATCCAATCATTTACGACTCACCGCTTGGCTCAGCCTACTCATGATGCTGTGTTTCACCATCTGGGCAAACACTATGGGCTCTAGCTTCTTTATATTTCCCTTGATGCTAAGCGCTTGCATAGTTTTTCCAAAAGAACAGGCGTTAACGCTAAGTGTTCTCGCAGCAATATTGACAACCACTCTTTCAATTCGTTGGCTCAATGACGCAGATCTCTTCCGATATGGGACTAGTCAAATCTTGACCATGTGCATTGGCTATATCTACGCCAGTGTGATTGAGCGAAACGAGATTGCCTTGCAAAAACTCGCCAATACGGATCAGCTCACCAAAACTCTAAATCGTCATGAGCTCTATCAAAGACTATCGCACTCCTTGGCCAATTGTCGCCGACATGATCAACCATCAAGCCTGATTATGATAGACATCGATTACTTCAAAACCATCAACGATACTTATGGCCACCTCATAGGCGACAGCGTATTGATTAACGTCTGCCGGGTAATTGAAGACCGAATTCGCGAAACGGATTTACTCTTTCGTTTTGGATGTGAAGAATTTGCGCTGCTGATACCGCGAGAGAATTTAGCTCGAGCGGAGCAAATCGCAGAGGACTTACGTCAAAGAATCGAACAGCACCAGTTCCCGAAGGGGGTTCGCCTCACAATTAGTTTAGGCGTTTCAGAAACCCACCGAGAAGACAGCGATCACACATTACTCACTAGAGCCGATACTGCGCTCTATCAAGCGAAAGAGCGTAGAAATCACGTGGTCGCGCTCTCTATCGAACCCGTGACAGCGAACTGAGCGAAAACTCTTTTCACTGCCCTTAGCGCTCTAAATTGTGAATTCTTCTCATCTCTGCCAGCACCGGCAAACCTCGACTGGCACGATACGACTCTACCGCCTCGATCAAAACGCTTTTTAAAAATTGATGCGGCTTGGAGTTCTTAACTCGCTGGTGGAAGGCGAGCACATACTTCAGTCGCAAGGATTCATTTCCCGGCAGACTCAAGGTCACAATATCGCGACTCATATCGAGCTCTTCAATAAAGATAGGCGGACCCGGCAGCAGATAGTCACTGCGCTTCACTAACTGCAGAGCAGTAAACAGATGCTCGGTCTCAAAGCGAGGAGTCACCTGTGACTCATATTGAATAAACGCGCTGTCACTTTGCGCCACAAATTGAGCATCAATTAGATCGGGAATAAACAACTGCACTTGTGGATAGTGGCTAATCAACTCCCAGGTTAACTCTTTACCCACCAAAGGATGATCTTTGCGAGCAATCAACACCGGCGGTGCAAAACCCACCGTCATGTAATCGATCTCGGCGGGATAGACTTGCTGCTCGACTTGTATCACAAAATCCACTTCACCACTGGCCAAAAGCTCTAGCTGATGCTCTGCATGACTGGCGGTTTTTAGGCGATAGTTAGGGGCTTTTTCATTCAGCCTCACCATCAATTCCGGCAGCGCCCAATAGCCCACAAATTCGGGAATGATAATCGAGAAATCACCACTGTAATTGGCCGGATCAAAGCTCTCTGGCTGCACCAGCTGTTGCAGTTGCTCCAACACCAAAGGCAGCTGCTGAGCAATTTCCAGTGCTCGCGGCGTCGGCACCATTCCAGCGCCTGATCGAGTGAATAAGCGATCGTCAAACAGGCTACGCAAACGGCCGAGCGCCTTGCTCATCGCCGACTGCGTCAAAAACAACCGCTCAGCCGCTTTTGACACACTGCGCTCTTCTAACAGTACCTGTAGTGTCACCAACAGGTTCAAATCCGCCCTTTCTAAAGACTTCAGCTCCATGGTCAAAGCTCCAAAGATCAATGATTTTGCCCTTCATTATGAATCAAATTCATGGAAATGCTGAATTTTCACCATTGGCAGAATTTTAGAGCGTTTTTTATACTTCTCCCCAGTTAGACAAATTCATTCATCCCGCACCAGAGGTATTCATTATGATCATCACCGTCGGTATCTATATGTCTTTACTTGCAGCTGTGGCCTACGAAGATCTACGAGACGCCTGCCCTAGCCTAAAGGCGTAATCAAGCCACAGACTCCTGCTCTCACTACCGCCTTCCGAAGCTCACCTATGTGAGCTTCGTCATTTTCAAGCTAAGCCGAAGCTGACAAAAATCTGCGCGACTTTTGCATCAATCTCAGGTCAAATAGCCTCGTAAGAACCCCATAGAATTAGTGCGCTAACGCAATTTTTTACGCATTGTTCTTTATTGAGAATAGAGGGTACACACGACGTTAAAGCGTCGTTCCAACAACAAAAACAAAGATTGCTGAGAGACGAAACTTCGTGAAAACCATCGAGCGGCTATCATTGTCCGCACAGCAAGATCAATGGCCAGCATGGCGACTCACCAATGACAGCGGCGCCTCGGTAACCATTATGAGCTGGGGGGCGAGTATTTTAGAAATCTCAGTACCCGATCACAAGGGAGTGCTAAACGATGTCGCTCTCGGTTTTGATCAACTCCAAGACTACAAAATTAACGCGCCAAAGCTAGGCTGTATTGTTGGGCCTTATGCCAACCGAATCCATGCCGGTCGCTTCCCACTAAACGGGAAAATCATTCAGCTTGAATGCAATAGTAACGGCCATCACCTTCACGGCGGAGAGAATGGATTGCACGCACAGCAGTGGTCACTCATTGCTGCCGAAAATGACGCAAATCACAGTCAGATCGAATTACACTGCCGGCTCGACAAAAAAGCCAGCGGCTACTCGGCCAGTTACGACATCTTTGTGGTTTACGCTTGGAATAATCAGTGCGAACTCAGCATTCAGTATCGTGCTCGTTCAAGTCATGACACCGTCATCAACTTAACACAGCACAGCTATTTTAATTTGGCAGGTGTCGAATCTATTGAGTCGATTGAGGATCATCAGCTGTGGATTAACAGCTCGGAAATCTGTGAACTCGATGAGTCATTAATTCCCACAGGGCGCATTCAATCAACCTCGAAAACGGCCTTAGACTTCTCGCGACTTACCGAACTTTCAACGCGATTGAGAGCGAATGATAGTCAGATCAATCGCGTCAACGGACTCGATTACAACTGGGTATTTAACAATGATAAAACGACCATTAAACTGCAAGCTGCACTCTATGATCCGCACAGCCTGCGTCACTTAAGAGTTTTCAGCGATCAGCCAGGGCTTCAAGTTTATAGCGGCAATTTTCTCGATAACGAAGCGGGAAAATATCAGCAACACTATGCACCCCACAGCGGTTTGTGCTTAGAGACTCAACACTTTCCAGATTCGCCTAACCACCTAAACTTTCCCAGTACCTCATTGAGGCAGGGAGAGGAATTCAAGAGCAGAAGCGTTTATCAGTTTGGTCTCGAGTCACCGAACCTCGATGCAGAATTTAATCCGCCAACACTTTATTGATAGAGCTAGTCCATCCGCGCAGTAGCTGATCACGCTGCTGAACGGGAAGTTTCGGGCTGAAACTCTTGTCGCAACGCCACTGTGATGCAATTTGATCTAAACTTTCAAAGATGCCAACCTTCAAACCGGCTAAGTAGGCGACTCCCAAGGCCGTTGTTTCAGTGATAACAGGGCGATCAACCTCTACATTTAAAACATCCGCCAACAATTGCATAACCCATTCGTTGCCGACCATTCCGCCATCCACTCTGAGACGTGCCGGCAATCGAGCATCTTCTGCCATCGCCGACAACAAGTCGTGGGTTTGATAACACACCGATTCCAACGCCGCACGAGCGAGCTCCGCTGGACCGGTATCACGGGTAATACCAAAAATTGCGCCGCGAACGTCGGAGCGCCAATAAGGCGCACCCAGCCCGGTAAATGCAGGCACAAGATAGACACCACGATTCGACTCCAGCGAGCGCGCCATAGATTCTGTCTCGGCGGCATTATCGATAATTTTCAAACCATCGCGTAGCCACTGAATGCTCGCACCAGCGATAAAAATCGAGCCCTCTAGTGCATAGGTGGGTTTACCATCCAATTGATAGGCAACAGTGGTGAGCAATCGGTTGTTGCTCAATACGGGTTTCTCTCCAATATTCAGTAGAGCAAAACAACCGGTGCCATAGGTACTTTTGACACTGCCCTCGTCGAAACAACCCTGGCCAATGGCCGCCGCTTGCTGATCACCGGCGACACCCAGTATTGGAATCTCGCGTCCAAGGATGGCCGTGTCGATCGCCCCGAAATCACTTGAACAATCTTGTACTCTTGGCAGAACGGAAGCAGGCACCTTGAAGAGATCCAGCAGCTCATCATCCCACTGGCCATCGTGGATGTTGTACAAGTTGGTTCGACTGGCGTTGGTGGCATCGGTAGCGTGAACTTTTCCACCGGTTAAGCGCCAAATCAAAAAACTATCAACGGTACCGAAGGCTAACTCGCCGCTTTCAGCTTTGGCTCTTGCACCGTCGACATTATCCAAGATCCAACTGGCTTTTGTCGCCGAAAAGTAAGGGTCTAGTAGTAAACCAGTTTTGTCTCGGACCCAGTCTTCTTTCTGTTGCTTGCGAAGTGCTTCGCAACTATCGAATGTTCGACGATCTTGCCAAACAATCGCGTTGTAAATCGGCTCTCCGCTAGCACGGTCCCACACCAAAGTGGTTTCGCGCTGGTTGGTAATGCCTGCCGCAACCACCTTACCACCATTGCGCTCAGCCTCATTGACCGCCTGCTGAATCACGGCAACGGTAGTTTCCCAGATGGCCTCGGGGTCGTGCTCAACCCAACCATCGGCGGGATAGATTTGCGGAAATTCTTGTTGCGCCTGAGCGACAATCTCGCACCGACTATTAAATACAATCGCACGGCTACTAGTCGTACCTTGATCGATGGCTAAAAGAAGAGGGGTTTCCGTCATTTCACAAGCTTCCTTACGCGTCGGCCCATTGATTGGTGGCGTTTGTTTTGGAGTTTAATAGTATTGATTCTTTATCTGAATTCAAGCTATCGACGTATTCTTTGAATTTAACGTCTGCCTCATCTCCGAACAGAATCTGGCACGCTTCCTTTAAACCCGGCGCCGCCAATAGATCTTGTTGCCGTACCACCAAAGAAATCTTCGAGCGACGACGCAGGAAGTCTTCAAGTTTCACGATCATTTCTTTTCTCGCCGCGTGCTCAATTTCACAGCGAAGGTATTCAGAGTGTTCGATAAGCAACTCACTCTGGCGAGGATTTTCTCGAATTCGCTCAAGCATATTCACCGCATCACTGCCATAGCGCCGCCAGAAACGTTGCGACAAGACCTCGGACGAGGTCGCTGGAGTTAACTCATCCAGTCCCATTAGTGCCGCTTGATGAAAGAACTCTTGACGCACATCTGCAGACGACTCGCCGTACCACTTAGTCTCTGGAAGAGGAATATCTACACCTAGAGTCTGAACCAAATCGCAGACTTCATCACCCACATTGAGGCAATCGGTGAGCTTTCCACCAAAAACACTGATGTGGTTCTTATCGGCATCAACATCCAGTGCGTGCTTTCTCGACATCTGCATCCACTCTTGATCCGACTGTCCTTTCACCGCCAGAGGCCTAACCCCGCAGCGCTCGGAAATAATGTCATCAGCCGTAAGCGGCTGTTCAAGATCCAGCATCCGATTGACGTTATCCAAGACAAATTGACGATCCTCCTCGGTGACAAAGGATCGAGGATCATCCGACGGTGTGTCGGTTGTACCGATACAGGTTTTGGGACCCATGGGAATGACAAAAAACAAACGGCCATCATCGGCAAAAAAGGCCAGTACCTTTTTTTCCTCCGTGAGCCGATCAACAATCAAATGTATGCCCTTCGAAAAGGCATGATGATGATCGGTATTGATATTGATTTTGCGGTTGACCTCATCCACGTAGGGGCCACAGGCGTTAATGACTACTTTGGATTTAACCGTAATAGCCCGTTGACTAACCTGATCAACAACTTCCGTTCTCCACTCATCCTGACTGAAGTTACTCGATACAGACTCGGCGTAGTTCACCGCTACACAACCGCGATCAATACTGGATCGAATAAAATTAAAAACAAATCGAGCATCGTTGTCGAACAGATAGCAATCGGAGTATTCGAAACCACCGGCGACAGTCTCTACATTAATAATAGACTCTGTAGACTTTAATTTTGTCGCCGACTTTAACAGCGGCGGGCGAGTTCGAAACCGCCCTAACACCCAATAGAGCAATGTTCCCAGATAGATAAACCAAGGATGAAAACGAAAACCTTGCTGAATACTGGTTAAGAATCGTATCTCTTGCACCGTCGATGGATAGCTTTCCATCAGGTGATTTCGGCTTTTGCAGAGTTCGTTCACCAACAAATATTCGTGTGATTCGAGGTATTTAATTCCGCCCCAGGCTAGATTTGACGAATTTGAACTGGTAAATCCCGCAAAATCACCGCGATCGATAAGAGCCACCTTAACGCCTTTTGCCGACAGCGAAGCGGCCGACACGGCGCCATTGATACCACCGCCAACAATCAACACATCAAACTCTGATTGCTCTAGTTTGTCGAGGTTGGTCTCTCTCAATCCCATAACGGCCAAATTCCTTAACTGGTTGAAGTTGCTTCGACGAGCGACTCGTCTTTTTCGATCAATTGAGCGGTGTTCCCGAATACCCAGCGATTAATGCTTAGAGCGATAACCACACAGAGAACTAAGGTCACGAGCATTAGGTGAATATAGTGTATCGGTGACCAGACAAAAGAGAAGAAACCATAAATAAAGACACCGATAACAACTGCCGCCATACCGGCTTTTGCGTCCACATTTTTGAACAACAAGCCGACGATAAAGATCGACAAAATCGGCATACTTAACAAGCCCCATAACTGCTGCAGCAAATCGATAATGCTGTTGGCCTGTTGATACATGGGCACCATCAACAATGAATTCGCCACCAACAACACCGTCACGATACCACTAATTCTAGCGACCTTCACATCTTTGTTGATGTACTTTTCGTGAATATCACACACATACAGTGCAACCGCCGAGTTAAGATTACTGTTGTAAGTGGTCAGTACTGCGGCGGCCAAAGCCGCGGCCAAGATTCCCGATAGCCAATAGGGGAGAATATCACCCACCAAGGTGCCGTAGGCGGCATCGCCAATATCGCCATAGAGTTTAAAAGAAACGATACCGGGAATCACCACAATTGCGGGCACAACAATCAATCGAATGCCAGCCGCCGCAAACACGCCCTTTTGCGCCTCTTTTAAGTTTGGCGCCGCCATGGCTCGCTGAGTGATAACCTGATTGGTGCTCCAGTAAAATGTTTGAATAAAGATCATTCCGGTGAGGAGCGTGTGCCATGGAATCGGTGAATCGTTGTCGCCGACTAAGGTCAACCGATCTTTGGGAATACCCGAGAAATCGTAATCAATTGCGTTTAACGATAAAAACACCACGGCGATAGCAACGCCGAGAAGCAGAACGCCTGAGTATGTATCGGACACCGCAACCGCTCTCAAGCCGCCAAAAAAGGCGTAAGCACCACCAGCCAAAGCAAAACCCGCAGCAATGACAATCAAAGGCAGATCAATATTAAACATGTTTTTCATGAATAATGAGCCGGAGTAAATCGCCGCCGGCATCCAAATAAACGCAATCGCCAAGATAAATATGCCACCAATGAGGGCTCGTATATTTTTGTCGTTGTAACGTTTCTCTAGTAATTCGGTGGTGGTGGTACATTGATACTTGTAGTACTGGGGTAGAAAAACTTTTGCCAGTACGATCAAGCCTACCACGGCGGCCAGCTCCCACCACGCCATAAGCAGCATTTGATTGCCGTTCATACCTACTAACTGATCGGTGCTCAAGTTGGTCAAGGTAATTGAGCCGGCGACAAATATCCACGACAGACCGCCGCCCGCCAAGAAGTATTCTTTATTTGAGTCTTGACGGCGCGGTGCCTGCTTGCACTTGATGTAGGTTATCAGCGCAATCGCCGCGGTCACTGCAAAAAATATGGCGACTTGAGCCACTTCCATTTCCATGCTGTTGTCCTCGTTATTATTGTTTTAATTCATTGTTGAAGCGCTGCGATCTAAGCGCTACAAAATCTCTCGCCAAACTGCCACATCTCGCGGCAACAGGTGTTTTGCTCCCATTAAAAACTCAACTCTTGAAGCGGTGGGAATAGTTTGACAAGCGTCACTGTAGTTAAAGGCAAAATTAAGATTACCGCGCTTTCTCAGGCGTACATCCGGTGGCAAATGAGTCACCGTCATACCTAAATCAGAACAGCACTTGGCAAAAAATGCTTTCAAGAAATCCACATCCGTTAATGTCGCCAAGTAGGTGTAGTTTTGATACTGAACCACAGCCGCATCACCATTAGGGAGGCTAGCCTGCACTTGTACTTCATCCGATAGCAATTCCAACAATTCCGACCATCGCTGGCTCTCGAATATGTTGTCACCATAGCGCAGCGGCTCGGTAACGCCCGCTCGAAGCGTTTCGACCGAAAGTACCTTAATGGGAATAAGGGCTTGCAATAGCCCTGGTGCTAAATTTTCGGGCAGACAAAATTCGTCGGTCTTGGCACCGGTGCGAGGCGCAAAAACAAAGGCAGCGTTCGACGCTTTACAGCGCGCCACAAAATCCTCACTGAGAATGGGTAAGCAGGGAACCACCACCAAGGGGTAATCATCAAAGGCATCATCCACCGAGATAAAATCAACATCCAGCCCCAACTGTCTTAGCGCCGAATAATATTCAAACTGAACCTCGTTAAACTGATAGCTTTGGCCTTGAACTTCAATTTCACTCACCCACTGCCCCTGCACGTCGACAACCATGGCAACGGGCGCTTTGCTATCTTGACCACTACCGAGCTCCAATGAGCTCAGTTCATTTGATAAAGCTTCGATCTCTGGCCAAGCTTCGGCGCGAGAATTATCGGGTCGCAACAAACCTGCGTGCATTTGCTCTTGCGCAAAACGCGCTTGGCGCCAGCGAAAGAAGCACACACACTCGGCGCCGTGAGCAAAAGCCTCCCAGCTCCAGAGCCTCACCATTCCTGGCGCCGGACGGGGGTTACTCGGCGCCCAATTCACCGGCCCTGGCTGCTGCTCCATAATCCAGAAATCTTTCTGACTAAGCGCCCTAACTTGATCGTGATAATAGCTAGAGTAATCCGGGTGGCCGGTTCGCATGTAAGGCTTAACTTCTTCGGCCGAGGCGTTGGCGAGCAAGAAATCGGTGCGCCCCAGTGGGTAGTTATCGTAGCTGGCAAAATCCAAGTCGCGAGCCAGGGCAAAATTATCCACGGCCGTGTCTTTCATCGGAATAAAGTTGTGGGTGATAAAGCGTCCTGGAGCCCCATCGCGAATAGCCGCCACCATAGCATCGTGAAAACGAATCACTTGATCCGATGAAAAGCGTCGATAGGCCAATTGATGAGCGGGATTGGTTTCGGTTACCGCCGCTAGCGGCAGCTCAAGCTCGGAAAAGCTCTGATACTCCATCGACCAAAATACATTGCCCCACTGCTGGTTGAGAGCATCAATACTGCCGTAGCGCTTTTCACACCAAGAGCGGAAACTGTCGCGAGCGGCGCTGGACGCGCTCAGGGTGGTATCGTGGCAGCACAATTCGTTGTCGGTTTGCCAACCGATAACACCGGGCTTGTTACCGTAACGCTTGACCAATACCGAGGTGATTCGTAAGGCCTCGGCTAAATAACGATGGCTAGAAAAATCATAGTGCCGACGAGAGCCAAATCCTCTCACCGCCCCTGTCTCAGGACACACAGGCAACACATCGGGGTTTTGATCAATCAACCATTTCGGTGGCGTCGCCGTTGGCGTCCCAATGACCACTTTCAGCCCGGCGCCAATCAAGGTATCAATGACTCGATCAAACCAGTCGAACTGATAATCTCCCGCTTGCGGTTCTAGTCGAGACCAAGCAAACTCACCAATACGCACAACCGATAATCCAAGCGCCTTCATTTGCTCGGCGTCGCGGGCCCATAATTCTTCCGACCACTGTTCGGGGTAATAACAAACGCCTAACATGATCCGCTGCCCGGATTAATCATCTAGAGTACACCTCAGTTCTCACACAATTGCGTCTGCCACAATAAAGAAGATTGCCGCCGACTTAAATATGATAAATAATATGAATATAAGATATATCAGTCAACCGGCTTAGTATATGGAAAAGTGACTCAATGACCAATCACATATCCCTGCGATCTGACAATACACTCTGTCTCTTTGATTGCCGAGGCGTGCAACCGCGCCTGATTTATTGGGGTGAAGCGCTAGCGGGTAAAGCCTTTGAAGAATCTATGGTGAGACTGCACACCCGTCAAGAAGCGCCGGCCTGCGCCTCGCGGGAGGCGCCAATCACACTGTGCCCCACCTTGGGCAATGGCTATCTTGGCAAACCCGCACTGGAAGCCCATCGTCACGGCAAACATTGGTCTCTCAACTTTCGGGTGACACAAGTCACCCAGTCGTCGGCTAAGAGCGTGACCTTTTTGAGCGAAGATTGTCACGCCGGCGTTGAACTTCGCCAAACCCTCACACTGGATAGTAGCGGTGTATTGTCTGCCGAGACAGAAGTGATCAATAGAGACGACGAACCTCTGTGCATCAATCACTGCGCGGCGGCCTGCTTTGCACTGCCAGATTACCTTGCCGAAGTTATCTCATTTGACGGGCGCTGGGCCAACGAGTTTCAGATGCAAGCTACGCCGCTTTTTCGCGGTCATTACTCGCAAGAAAATCGACACGGCCGAACCTCTCACCACGCCTTTCCCGCAGCCATTATTCAGGCAGAGCAAACCACAGAATCTCACGGACGGGCTTTTGGCTTTCATTTAGGCTGGAGCGGCAATCATCAATTTCATCTCGAAACTTTGGCCGACGGTCGTTTGGCGGCACAATTTGGGGAGCTCCTATTACCCGGCGAAATAATTCTTCAAGCCGGACAATGCTATCAAAGCCCAACGCTGTTCGGTAGCTTTAGTAAAGACGGTCGCAACAAGCTAGCCCAGAACTTCCACCAATTTGTTCGCTCAAATATCCTATCGAATCAACAGCAACAAAAACCGAGACCCGTTCATTTCAACACCTGGGAAGCTCAGTACTTTGATCACGACATTCACAAATTGTTGTCACTTGCAGATTCAGCCGCAAACATAGGTGCGGAGAGATTCGTGTTGGACGACGGCTGGTTTCTCGGGCGTCGACACGATAGCGCAGGACTGGGAGACTGGCGCGTTGACCCAGAAATATATCCCCAAGGGCTATCGCCACTGATCGAGCAGGTAGAAGATTTAGGCATGGAATTCGGGCTTTGGCTAGAGCCGGAAATGGTTAACCCAGACAGCGAACTCTATCGCCAGCACCCAGACTGGGTTTTGTCTTGCCCGAGTGCAGAAACAATCTTAGCTCGACATCAATTAGCGCTGAATTTAACCCTGCCAGAGGTGCAAACTTACCTCTTCGATTGTATTGATACCTTGCTTCAAGCTCACCCTATTCGCTATCTAAAGTGGGATATGAATCGCGACCTTCATCAACCGGGAGACCAGCACGGCGGCGCCGCGGTTCATGCCCAGACTCACGCACTTTATCAACTACTGGATAGATTGCGACGAGCACACCCCGAGGTTGAAATAGAAAGTTGCGCCTCCGGCGGCGGTCGCGCTGATTTCGCCATCTTAGCACTAACGGATCGAATCTGGACTTCCGACAGTAACGACGCCATTGACCGACTGAATATTCAAAAAGGTTTTTCCTGTTTTTTCCCCTCCGAAGTCATGGGCAGCCATGTGGGACCCAGTCGATGCCATATTACCGGTCGACAACTGGACATGCAGACTCGAGCCGGAGTCGCCATTTTTGGCCACATGGGTATGGAGGTGGATCTAACCCTAGAATCTGAGGCTGACTTAAAAGTTCTTGCTGCCGCGATAAATCTCCACAAGAAACATCGCGCGCTGATTCATGGTGGCGACTATGTCAGACTAAACTCGGACAAAGACAGCGATAGCTTTGGTATTGTTGACCCCCACCAAGGTGAAGCACTATTTAGTCACACATTACTGCAGTCGCAGACATCAACCCTTCCAGGCACCTTGTATTTCGAGGGATTGAATCCGCACAAAGATTATCAGCTATCGCTGATATGGCCAGAAGGTTTTTCGACCACGACCCCGTCGATTGTTGACCAACTCAACAATGCCGAGCACCCCATCATTGCATCTGGGGCGGCACTGCAAGCGCACGGGCTGCAATTACCGATCGCCAACCCAAACACCGTTTTGATATTTCATTTAGCTCAACAGGATTAACGCCCATGCCTAACGCCAAAATAAATTTTTATCTGCGCAGAATAATCACCGCCGCAGGCATTCTTAGCGCTGTTGTCATCCCGCTTAAAGCGATGGCAGCGCAAACCGCTGCGATCTCACCAGAAAAGGTTCACAACCCCGACAGAGAACTTTTTCTGCCGTCACTGGCAAGTCGTGGTGGCCACAGTGTCGGCGTAAAAACCCTGTCGCTAGTCAATCCACAGCAGCTGAATGTCAACAGCAAAACCCTGACAGACCGAGAGCTGACGGTGGAACTTTGGTACCCGACGAAAGATCATCAACAACACAGCCAATACGACAATGTGACTCGCCTTGGCAAACCATTTTCGTTATACGCGAACGCCAAACGTGATGCCGAGATAAAAACCAATATCGAAGTTCGTCACCAGCAGAGAGATGACAACACACCAAACAGCCGCTACCCACTGGTGATTTTTTCACACGGCTATACCGGCTATCGCAGCCTCATGTTTTATTTGGCCGAACACTTGGCCTCCCACGGCTATATTGTTGCCGGTATTGATCACACCGACTCAACCAATGCCGATGTCAGTGCAGAAAACCCAAGATCCGGATTTCTTAGTACGCTCTACAATCGCAGTCGCGACCAACAATTTGTTCGTCAACAACTGCTGTCGAAAAGCTCGCCGGTTGAGCGCGCAGTCAATCCTCTGGCCACCGGGCTTGTCGGCTACTCTATGGGAGGCTATGGATTGATCGCCAGTATTGGTGGCTGCTACCACTTCAGCGAGGCCGCACTCAAAGGCATGAGCCC
Source organism: Cellvibrionaceae bacterium (assembly GCA_050633365.1). Classification (GTDB taxonomy): domain Bacteria; phylum Pseudomonadota; class Gammaproteobacteria; order Pseudomonadales; family Cellvibrionaceae; genus Pseudomaricurvus. The sequence goes on from JBOEGJ010000001.1 coordinate 68,598, forward strand.
AGAGGCTTCAGCGGAAGAAGTTTCGCAAGCTCAACAGCTTTTGAACACCTGCCAACTCCCGCCCCAAGCACCTTGGCAAGCGGCAGTCGCGATGGCGCCCTGGGGCAACCAACTGGGTGTATTCGATCAACAGCGACTGGCCAGTATTCGCACGCCACTGCTCACCATCAGCGGCGATCTAGACGACGTGTCGATCTATTCAAGCATCAGAAAACTGCACGAGGCAGTCGGTAGTGAGCACAAACACCTGCTCACCTACCTCAATGCTCGCCACAATATAGCCCCGCATCCCGCTCCTCGTGTGGCTCATGAGCACGAATACGATCTTGGTCACTATTTCGAACCGGCATGGGATTTACACCAAATCAACGCCATCAACCAGCATGTCACCCTAGCTATGATGGATTGCCATTTAAAACAACGAGCGTCAGCCTGTGAACTGCTCGAACTGCAAGGCCTAGCCTCTGACGGCGATGGCTGGAAGGGATTCCCTAAACGTTTCACCACAGGACTTCGCTGGGAATAAGCTACAGAGGAGCAATGGCGAGACGGTCGTTGCTCCTTCAGCTCGCCCGAAGGCAGTGCAGTAGCTCAGCGCTGTATCTGCCTAGTCAACTTACCCACTCTTTTTAACCGTCACCCCCACTGTCACCTCAATAATTATTCTTCATCTCATTTATATGATTAATAGAGCTTTATTTATATGATTAATTGTATTTTTAATAATATTATATATATTATCATTCGATGTAGAGAAGAAGATCCAATAAAAACCGCACCATAAAAACGGATAATAATAAGGACACATCATGTTTCTAGAGAAGAATCATTGGCAGTTAAGAAAGCGCCACGCACTCGCCGCAGCGCTGGCCAGCTCACTCACACTCTATGGCGTTGCCGCGCTTGGGCAAGACTCAGCACCAGGCAATGAAGAGCTTATCGAAGAAGTTACCGTCACCGGTATTCGCGGGAGCTTGAAGCGCGCCATGGATGTAAAACGCGATGCCGTTGGCGTCGTTGATGCCATCGCCGCCGAAGACATTGGTAAATTCCCGGATCAAAACGTCGCCGAATCCCTGCAGCGTATCCCCGGTGTTTCCATCGATCGCAGCGGCGGTGAAGGTCAGTACGTTACCGTTCGAGGCCTAGGCCCTCAGTTCAACACCGTATTGGTTAACGGTCGCCAAGTCGCCACCGAAAACGAAGGGCGTGAATTTAGTTTCGACACCCTAGCCTCTGAATTAATTTCCGGCGCCGACATTTACAAGAGCCCCACCGCCGCCATGCAAGAGGGGAGTATCGGTGCAACCATCAACGTTAAAACCGCTCGCCCGCTGGATCTTGACGGCTTTACCGCATCGGGTAGCTTTAAAGAGGTCTATGATGATCTAACCGGTGAGTCTTCACCAACCTATTCTGGCCTTGTCAGCAATACTTTTGCCGACGACACCATTGGCGTTTTGTTGTCACTGTCACGCCAAGAGCGAGAGGCGCAGAACAACATTATTGAAACTCGCTACTACCGCCCCGCGCAAGACCTGACCACTCAAAACGGAAAGACCTTCAACGGCGTTTTTATTCCGCAGAACTTTGATGTCATGGTTGACGAACAAGACCGCAGCCGCACCAACGGCAATGCCGTTGTGCAATTTGCGCCTAACGATGACCTCACCATCACCGCCGATGTCATGTACTCAAAATTCGAGGTGGATTCTGAAACTCACGCCTTGGGCCATTGGTTTACCGACAGCAATATTATCGACGCCGAAGTCGGTGCCAACGACACCATCGTCTACCTCGACAGTGCCAACACGGGCGCAACTGACTTTATTCGTCGCTCCTATTCTCGCGACACTGAAACCAAAGGCTTTGGACTGAATGTCGACTGGCAGGTAAACGATACTCTGTCGGCAAAAATCGATTTCTCTACTTCGACGGCAGAAGATAAGAGCGGCGGTAATATTCCCTTCACCGTGATTGGCTACAACAACGCCTATCAGTGGAGTGCCGGTAACGGCGACCAAGGTTCGGTGAATATCGACGGCGGTCAAGCTGCGCTTCTCAATGCCGCGGCCGGTCGCGCCCACTACAATGAACGCAACGGTTTTGATCGCGAAGATGAAATCACCGAATTCAAAATCGACATGGAATGGACACCAGATTCCGAAACGCTGAAATCCGTTAAGTATGGTGTCTATTTTCAGGATCGCACCAAAGACAACCAGCGTAAATTTGCCTCAAACTGCTCATTTTATTGCGGCTATGGCAGCGACGTTCCCGACGAGCTGTTGTCGGTCTACAACGCCAATGATTTTTTCAGCGGTGTTCCCAACCAATGGCTCACCTACGACCCTGAAGCCTACTTCGACTTCCTAGGGAATGGTGGAGTTGCAGCACTACAAGCCGCTTCCGACGCTCTCGGTGAAGGGCGAGACATCGCCGCCGAGTACGCCGCCTTAGGCATCGACAATCCCGCCACCGCCGCTGACAAGTTCAGTGTCGACGAGGATATTCTAAGTCTTTATTTAGACATGACTTTCGAGGGTGAAATTGTCGACCTACCTTGGCAGTTGAACATGGGCGTTCGCTACACCCAAACCGACTCGAAACTCAGCGGCTTCACCACCGAGTTGTCGGACTTAACCGCGATTCCGGGCGATCCCTCTGATCTCAACGAAGTTTATGCCAATGACGGCACCGACGTGAGTGCGAGCAACGACTACACCAACGTTCTGCCGAGTCTAAATCTGCGCTTGGACTTAAGTGACGAAATGTTGGTTCGCATGGGCTACTCCAAAACCCTGACTCGCCCCACCATGGACTCATTGGTACCATCAACGACAATCACCGTTTCACGCCCTGATACTTTGCAAGCGACCGGTGGCAACCCCGACCTGAAACCATTTGTCTCTACAAACTTGGATCTCTCCTTCGAATGGTACTACGCCGAAGGCAGCTATCTATCAGCGGCGGTATTCACTAAAGAAATTGAAGATTTCATCAGCGGACAAGTCGCCACCGAAACCTACAATCTCGTGAGCGGTAGTTATGACTTCTCGGTATTGCGTCCGCGCAACAGTGAAGAAGCCACCATTGATGGGATCGAGTTAGCCTGGACCCACCTATGGGACAATGGTATCGGCATCCAAGCCAACGCCACCTTTGTCGATAGCGATGCCGAAGTCGATCCTACCGACACCACCAGCACTTTTGGACTGGAAGGTTTAGGGGATTCACAAAACCTAGTGTTGTTTTATGAAAATGGCCCGCTGCAAGCCCGTATCGCCTATAACAACCGCGATGAATTCTTGCAGAATGTTGTCAATCCACGAGGTGGTACTGAGCCGCTCTTTACCGACGAGTATTCTCAGTGGGATATCAGCGCAAGCTACGATATCACTGACCAGCTCACCGTCTTCCTGGAAGGTGTGAACATTACTAACGAAGAGACTCGTCGTCACGGTCGCTTCAGTAATCAACTCATCAGCCTAGAAGAAAATGGCGCGCGTTATGCTTTAGGGATTCGCGCCAATTTTTAGTAGTTCTCCGTCTCGTCACCTTGGGTTTATTTTTGGGAGAGCTTAGCTCTCCCTTTTTTATTTCACACTCAAAACCCTGACATAAATCACCAAACGTTACACTTACAGAGAATCCGAAATCATGGAGCGAACCATAAAAAAAATCGTGATCGCCGGCGGCGGAACGGCAGGTTGGATTACCGCAGGACTACTAGCCCGCCACTTTCATCCTCTCAGCAAAAGCGCCATTGAAATCACCTTGATCGAATCATCGGACATTCCCATTATCGGAGTCGGTGAGGGCACTTGGCCAACCATGCGCCGAACCCTGCAAAAAATTGGTATTCGAGAAGTCGATTTACTGCGTCACTGCCACGCCACCTTCAAACAAGGCAGTCAGTTTCACAACTGGAAAAGCGAACAACACAGCCACCACTACACCCATCCGTTTAACCCGCCGGTTCAAGCGATACCCGAACTCAGCGCCTACTGGTGTCACCAGCCTAAGTCGAACTTTGCCGACAGCCTCGACATTCAACAGCAATTGGGGAATTTGGGGCTTTCCCCAAAAACACTGGACATGCCCGAATATACTGGGGTGTTGAATTACGGCTATCATCTCGACGCTGGCGCCATCGCAGAGCTCATTAAAAACCACTGCGTCAATGAGCTTAAGGTCGACCACAAAATTGCAACCATTGCCTCAGTCAAACAGAGCCCAAGTGGCGACATCGAAGCCATCAACTGCGAAGACGGGCAAGAGTTTTCTGGCGATCTATTTATCGATTGCACTGGGTTTGCGGCGCTGCTAATTAAAGACACACTGAACATAGACACCCACAAAGTCGATGACATCCTGTTCGCCGACAAAGCACTAGCGGTGCAAGTGCCCTATACACAAGAGAATATTAATCCCAGTGCATTCACCCATTCCACAGCGCAAAACGCCGGCTGGATTTGGGACATAGGACTCAGCCACCGCCGCGGCGTGGGTTATGTTTATTCCAGCCAGCACAGCAATAGAGAACAGGCCGAAACTGAATTGGCAAGCTACGTCGGGGCAGACTACCCACAACTTTCGGTGCGCGAGCTCAACATCAACAGCGGTTACCGAAAACGCTTCTGGCACAAAAACTGTGTTGCGGTTGGTTTATCCGCGGGGTTTATTGAACCCTTAGAAGCCTCCGCACTGATGCTGATCGAGCTATCGGCCAATATGATCTGCGAGCGATTACCGGCTAACCGCCAGGTTATGGATCGTATCGCACAACAATTTAATCAGACTTTCGAACAAAAATGGCAGCGAATCATCGATTTTCTCAAACTGCATTATTGTTTGAGCGACCGGCAATCGGCCTTCTGGAAAGACAATCGACTTCAAGAAACCATTCCCGAATCACTGCAAAACATGTTGGAGGTATGGCGCTATCACGTCCCCAGTGGTTACGATTTCTCGAGCAATAACGAAGTCTTTTCCTGGGCCAGTTATCAGTATGTACTCTATGGCATGGACTTCAGAACACAAATAGATGCCGAACGTTTGACCCACCCAATACTGTTTGAGAATGCGCAACAAAAACGTCAACAGGGTTATCAAGCTTTGCGCTCGAAACTGCCCAAATTGCGACACTACCTAGACCAAGTTATTGAAGCTTAAAACCATGAGCGTGACGATCAGCCAGAACACGGGGCCGCTCGACGAAATAGAAAATGCCACCGAAACAAGGTGGCGGCATTAAATTGAGTTACAGAGAATTTAAAGAGAAAATTAAATTCGAGCGCAACTAAAGAGAGATCATTTTTCGCAGATTTTGACATTGACTGATTTAAAGTGGTCAGGCTGGAATCCTGAGGAATTCTAAAGCGGCCACGCTGAAAGCCGCTGAAGGGAAATCAACTAGGCGCTTTTGGCGCGCTCTTCTTTGGCCGCTGTCATTAACTCTAACGCCTCGGACAGCATTACTTTCATAGCCGAGCTAGCCAGCGCCGCATCGCCCTTGCGAATGGCTTCGGCCACGGCTCGATGCGCATCAACATCGGCGAGAACCACGCCTTTGTACTGATTGGTAAAACGAATACTGATTCTGAGCGCGGTATCAATAAGGTCTTCGAGCTGCATAAAAAATCGATTGCCACTGGCTTGCAAAACCGCCACGTGAAAGGCGATATCCGATAACAATGGATCGTCGTCTCCCTTGGCTGCCGCATCCATTCGGTCAATCGCCGCATCAATTTGAGCCATTGCGTCTTCATCGCCACTTAGGGCCGCAAACTCGGCCGCCTGCGGCTCAATAGCTAAGCGCACCTGGGTAAATTCGAGCAACAAATCAATCGAAAACTTACGATCCAACAGCCAATGCATAACGCTGGGATCCAACAGGTTCCAGTTGGATTCCGGCTCGACCCAAGTACCCTGCCGCGGGCGCGCACTCAGTAAGCCCTTGGAGGTAAGCATTTTGACCGCTTCGCGCAAAACACTTCGGCTAACGCCAAACTGAGTGCAAAGATCTGCCTCAATGGGAAAAGGTTTTTCTGAAGAATAGGTCCCGCAAACAATTGCTTGCCCCAAATCTTGCACGATACTCTGCGTTAAGCTACGACTCTGTGCTTTCATGAAACTTCCAACAACCTACTAATAATTACGGACTACTGATTCAGCCATCCCCTCGACCGCCAATGCGCCGGACAACTCATAGACAAAGACATTGCCGGCATCTGGTTCGGACTCTAATGCCTCAGGGGACAAATTCTCTCGCGCTGAAGTCACAAACAGCAACTCACGGTTAACACCACCAAACGCAATACAGCTCGGTTGCGATGCGGGGGTTTTCACCGTGCCCAAGATCGCTCCGTCGGGTGAATAGCAAACCACCTGACCCGCTCCCCAATGTGCACTCCAAAGATTGCCATTAGCATCAACGTTCGCGCCATCTGGATAAGCGCCATCGGGCGTGGTGGCAAACACGCGTCGGTTCGACATTATTCCCGAATCCCCCTCAAAATCATAGCGATAGATGGTTTGACGGGGTGAGTCGGCAAAGTACATCACATCGCCTTCGGGGCTCCAACACAATCCATTGGAAATCCAAATATCCCTTTCACAGATCCTTGGCGGCTCGCCCGGCTTACCTTCAAAACAATAGAGCTCCGCCACAGGTTTATCTCTATCCTTTATCGGCTCGACCATGGAGCCCACCCAAAATCGCCCCTGCCTGTCGACACGCCCGTCGTTTAAACGCGTATTCGACGCCAAAGTCGAGGTTTTGTAGAGCCATTCGATACCGCCATTGGGCGGCGTTAATCTTGCAAGCCCCGACTCAAAGGCCGCCAATATCGAATCACCTTGATCGTGAAAGGCAAAAGAACACAATCGCTCGGGCATCGAGTAGCGCTCAATCTCGGCGCTGGGCCAAGCCGCGCGGTAAAGTGTTTTTTGTTGAATATCTGTCCACCAGATTGAAGCATCTTTCGCTCGCCACTGAATCCCTTCACCGAGCTCATTACCCACCGGCAATTGTGCAATTAGTTTTGCTGCCACGACCATCCTCTTTATATTGATGTCTTTTCACGGGGCCATCTGGTCCATTCGAGACCCTCACCCGCCGTGAATCAACAGGAAATCCACCCATTCAACCTCGACCGAAGGCCTATGCCTTAGATGCTCAGATTTCAGCTTGTAAGGCCTCATGTTTATTTATATGATATATATTATCTATCAAGTAATCTAGCAGCTGCTGTAACCACTGGATACCCTATCACGCAGACTGAAGACGACAACAAGGTGCGAAACCATCTACTCTCTATTCATCGGAAGTCACCAGAAGTCATCCGAAGAATCGAGAACAATCGTCGAGCGCCGAAAAAATCAGAGCCATTAAATCGTGAGAATACTATGACACACCCTATATTTCCCGATCTCAAGGATAGAGTTATCTTCATTACTGGGGGCGGCTCTGGTATCGGCGCGGGCTTCGTATCGGCATTTGCCGCTCAGGGCGCAAAAGTCGCTTTTGTATCATTAACACCAGCGCCAGCCGAGGCACTGTGTGAACAGGTTGCACAAGCTGGGCATCATCGCCCCATGTTTATTCCCTGTGACATACGCGATATCGACGCCCTGCAAACGGCCATCAACAGCGTCGAAGTTAACATCGGCCACATCGATGTACTGATCAACAACGCCGCGCGAGATGATCGCCATCGCTTAGAAGATTTCACGCCCAACGATTGGGATGACTCGATCAACACCAACTTGCGCCCTCACTTCTTCACCTCGCAGGCTGTCGCCAGAAGCATGAAAGAAAAAGGCGCCGGCAGTATTATTAATGTGGGCTCGAATTCGGCCATACTCGGGCTTTCGGGTTATCCGTCTTACGTCACCGCAAAGGCCGGTATTGTTGGTCTCAGTAAAGCCTTGGCAAGAGAATTGGGAACCGACAACATTCGAGTTAACTGTCTCATTCCCGGCTGGGTAATGACCGAGCGACAAAAACAACTTTGGGCCACCCCCGAAGCTGTCGCCGAGTGTCTCGATCAACAGTGTTTAAAATCGACCATCAGCGAAGATGACGTTTCAAATTTGGCGCTATTCTTAGCCTCATCGGCTTCGAAAATGATTACCGGTCAGTCCATGATTATCGATGGTGGCCGCAGCTGATGATGATTGCGATTGACTGGGGTTCGAGTCACTTTCGAGCATTACTGCTCGATGAGCGTGGAAACGTATTACAGCGCTCAGAATCCGATCAGGGTATTTTTTCCGATCACTTTCAGTCCAATCGTAAAGCTGAAACCTTCGCTACCATCGTAGAGAAACACTGTCATCCGTGGATAAAAGAATTTGGCCCCATGCCCTATTATCTCGGCGGCATGGTGGGCAGTCGCAGCGGCTGGGTAGAAACCGATTATGTGGATAGTCAACACTGGCTCAGCGCTCTATCGTCTCAATTGGTCGAATGCTCTCTCGCTAACGGGCACATAATTCCCGGCGTCGCGACCCGTAAAGACGACGGCAATTGGGATGTTATGCGAGGCGAAGAAATTCAAATTCTTGGTGCCTTACAGATTCTTGATATTGGCAATCGTGCGCTGACAATTTGCTTGCCCGGAACTCACAGTAAGTGGGCCGACATAAGCACTCGAAGCAACAGTCACGAGCTTGATGACGCGCGGGTTGATAAAGCTCGGATTGACAAAACTCGGGATGAAGAAAAGTGGAGCGATGGAAAGATTGAGAAATTTTCAACCTTTATGACCGGCGAGTTATTTCAATGGGCGCAGCAGAAAAGCTCACTGGCTCCACTGATGAAGCCTCCCCAAAATAACAACCTAGAGGCTGCCGCAATTAATCGAGACGCGTTTGTCGAAGGCGTCAATGCCAGTGCGAGCAAACAGCCACTTAGCCAATCTCTTTTTTCAATTCGAGCCAATCATTTAATGGCGACAACACCACATAAAGATCCCAGTGATTATCTCTCGGGACTGTTGATCGGTGAAGAGGTTCGCGCTGCACTTGCCGCTAACGATCATCAGCGCCAACTGGTTATCATCGGCAATCCAAAACTTGCAGACCGCTATCAGCTTGCGCTCAAAACACTCAACCGTGAGGCCCACTACATCGACGGAGAGCAGGCGTTTTGTCAGGGAGTCTCAGTGATTCATGCACTGGCGAAGCACCCACTACATCCTGAAAACCCACGGGCCAACGCTTAGACCACCAGCGCGGCAGCAACCATTTTTCCGAGGAATTACCAGTGTCATCATTGCAACAACTGTTTTCAAAAGCGCGACCGCTGGTCGCCATTTTACGCGGAATCACCCCGGATCAAGTTTGCTATGTGGGTGAAGATCTATTGCAAGCCGGGTTTTCAATCATTGAAGTTCCTTTGAATTCGCCAAGCCCCTTTCAATCCATCGAACGCCTAGCAAAAGAGTTCGGCTCTCAGGCCGTTTGCGGCGCCGGTACCGTCACCCAGACACAGCAGGTTCTCGACGTCGCTCAAGCCGGCGGGCAGATCATTGTCTCGCCCAATACCAATAGCGACGTTATTGCCACCAGTAAAGCCAATAATTTAATCTCCATGCCCGGCTGCATGACGCCCTCAGAAGCCTTCACAGCCATGGGCGCCGGTGCCGACGGTCTCAAGTTTTTCCCCGCCGATGCAATTGCACCATCCACCATAAAATCCATGAGAGTTACCTTTCCAGCAAACATGCCGCTCTACGCCGTGGGCGGCGTTGATCAACACAACATGAAGCAATATTTGAATGCTGGTGTCACAGGATTTGGTATAGGTTCGTCGCTGTACCGCCCTGGAAAATCTCGCTCTCAGATTCAAATTGATGCAGCACAAATTGTTACCAGTTTTGAGCAAGCCAAAGCACAACACCTACAGGACATATCATGAATAAATCGCCCGATCAGCTACGCAGTCGACAGTGGTTCGATGATCCCGACGATCCCGGCATGACCGCCCTGTACTTAGAACGCTATTTAAATTTCGGCCTGACGATGGAAGAACTTCAATCGGGCCGCCCCATTATTGGCATCGCGCAAACCGGTTCCGACTTAGCCCCTTGCAATCGTCATCACCTAGAGCTTTCTCAGCGAGTTAAAGACGGCATCCGTGAAGCCGGCGGGATTCCGCTGGAGTTTCCGGTACACCCCATTCAAGAAACTGGGCGCCGCCCCACCGCGGCCCTCGATCGCAACCTACAGTGCTTGTCACTGATTGAAGTACTTCACGGCTACCCGCTCGACGGCGTAGTACTCACCACCGGTTGCGATAAAACCACTCCCGCGCTCATCATGGGCGCTGCCAGTGTCGATTTACCAGCCATCGCACTTTCGGTGGGTCCGATGCTCAACGGCGACTATCAAGGTCGCTGCGTTGGATCCGGCACAGTCATCTGGGAGGCTCGCAAACGCTTGGCCAAAGGTGAAATCGATTATCGTGAATTCATGAATATGGCGGCGGGCTCGGCGCCATCGGCGGGGCACTGCAACACCATGGGCACCGCATTAACCATGAACAGTTTGACCGAGGCTTTGGGCATGTGCTTGCCAGGCAATGCCTCCATCCCAGCGCCCTACCGCGAGCGCGGTCAAATGGCTTATCGAACCGGCCTGCGAATTGTCGACATGGTCTGGGAGGATTTAAAACCCTCAGATATCTTAACGGAACAAGCTTTTCAAAATGCCATTGTCGCCAGCGCCGCCATTGGCGCATCCACCAATGCGCCGGTTCACATTGCCGCGATAGCCAAACACGCCAATGTCGAATTACCGCTGACCGCTTGGCAAGAATACGGAGCAAAGGTGCCTCAAATCGTCAACTGCCAACCGGTGGGCGAATATCTGTCTGAAGAGTTCCATAAAGCCGGCGGTATACCCGCGACCTTGTTCGAGCTACTCAAAGCCGACCTATTAAACCCGGAAGCCATCACCGTTGCCGGAAAAACTCTGGGCGAGATTACTCAAGACTGCAGTACTTTCGACTCTAAAGTGATCAAGTCCGTAGATGAGCCACTGCTAGAAAATGCAGGCTTGATGTTAATGTCGGGCAATCTGTTTGATTCGGCGGTCATGAAAGTCTCCGCAATCAATGACGAATTTACACAGCGTTTTTTATCCACTGCCGGAGAAGAAAATGCCTTTACCGGTAATGCCATCGTATTTGAGGGGCCCGAGGATTATCACGCAAACATCAACAATCCAGAACTCGGTATCGACGAGAATTCGATTCTGATCATGCGTGGCGCGGGCCCGAAGGGCTACCCAGGTTCTGCCGAAGTGGTGAACATGCAGGCCCCCGATCACTTACTCAAACGTGGTGTTAGTGCGCTGCCCACAATAGGCGATGGGCGTCAGAGCGGCACTTCAGCTGCCCCCTCGATCTTGAACGCCAGCCCCGAAGCCGCCGATGGCGGCAACCTCGCCATCGTTCAAAATGGCGACAAGATACACATCGACCTCAACACAGGGCAGGTCAATATGTTAATCAGCGATCAAGAAATTTCTCAACGACGCGAAAAAATGCAGTTCGAATCCCCCAAGAACCAAACCTGGTGGCAACAAATTTATCGAGAAAACGTCAATAACTTAAGCGAAGGCGCGGTATTTGATGGCATGGTGAAATACCAGAAAATAGCCTCGGATAAACCCCGCCACTCTCATTAGAATTAACGAGCACCGAAAAGATCAAAACCGAAAAGATCAAAACCGAAAAGACGCCATAATTATCATAAGAGTTATGGCCGTTTCATTCTCGTGAGTGAAACATCGAACACTGGCCTTTTTCATAGCGGTATCATCACGGCAGATACTTCATAACCATGATCACCAATCAATGCCGCGGACCTACAGAAGAGTCGAGACACCATGCTCACACCAAAATTTTTCTTCGATCGATCTCACAGCTCTCAATCTGATCCACACTGACGACAATGAGCGACGGCGACCTCACCTCCACAGTTCCGTTTATCCCTACGCCAACACATCACTCCTACGCCCCTAAAGGGTCGAGAGTGGTCGCCGACGGCCAAAAAGAAAGCAAACTATTAGCTGCGCTTTAGACTAAACCGCGCCTAGGCCATACAATAAGCGAACCGTAATGCCGAGTATTACCCCCGCCGGCATGTGTATTTTCGATATACTGGCAGAGCATTAAAGATGCTTCTCTCCGTCTGTGCATAACTCTACTCAGGAACCCTCCACCATGCCTCCGTTATTTGAAGAAATTGACAGCCAAGCCTCAGCACTTGGCGAAATATCACTACGTCGGCGAAAGATTCCCGTATTTGGTGATCGAGAGATTTACGAGGTCAAACTAGGTGATGAGTTTCTAATGTCGAGCATGTTTGTTGAAGCTGAGGAAGCATTATCAACCTTAGGCCTTGCGGCCACTGAGGGAGATCGGCTCGATGTGGTGGTGGGTGGTTTAGGGTTGGGTTACACCGCTGTCGCGGCACTGAAAGATGAACGTATCCGTGAACTACTGGTGGTAGACGCTTTGGACACGGTGATCGGCTGGCACAAAAACGAACAGGTACCACTGGGAAAAATCCTCAACGCCGATTCACGCAACCGCTACATTCATGGCAGTTTTTTTGATTTGGCGACAAGTCCAGGTGTGGGATTTGACCCTGACGAGGAGGGAAAGAAATTCGATGCCATTCTTCTTGATATCGATCACTCGCCGACTGAATTTCTAAATCCGGCCAACGCAGATTTTTACACCACCAATAACCTCGCGCTAATGGCACAACAACTCAAGAGAAATGGTGTATTTGCCATGTGGTCACAAAACTTACCCGAAGAAAGTTTTGAACAATTATTAAAAACCGTATTTGAGCGCGTTGAATCTCATGTGGTGTCTTTCTACAATCCTTTTCAGAATTGCGAATCGACCAACTCAGTGTATGTGTGTACAAAATGTACTGACGATTGCTAGCCTCAGTATCAATTAATGGGAAAAATGAAAGACCAAAAAAAACCGCCATAAGGCGGTTTTTTCAAACATCACTACACCTGTTTATTCAAACGGATGACGCAATACAATAGTTTCTACACGATCAGGACCAGTCGAGACGATATCTGCCGGCGCGCCAACAAGCTCTTCCAAGCGCTTGATATAAGCTTGAGCCGCTGCCGGTAAATCATCCCATTGCTGAACACCAACCGTGCTGTCGGTCCAACCCGGCATGGATTCATAAACTGGCTGAACCTCTTCCCAACCTTCAGCGTCGAACGGCATGCTTACCGCATTGCCATCGGCATCTTGATAGCCAACGCAGACCTTAACGGTTTCAAGACCGTCCAATACGTCTAGCTTGGTCAGACACAGACCTGAAATACTGTTAATTCGAATCGCGTGGCGAACAGCAACCGCGTCGAACCAACCCGTACGACGCTGACGACCGGTAGTTGCACCAAACTCGTGGCCTTTTTCACCCAAGTGCTGACCCACTTCACATCCCAACTCGGTAGGGAATGGACCGGACCCCACGCGAGTGGTGTAAGCCTTGGTAATGCCCAAAACGTAGTCGAGGTACAAAGGACCAAAACCAGAACCGGTGGCAGTACCGCCAGCGGTGGTATTTGAAGAGGTTACAAACGGGTAGGTACCGTGATCGATATCTAGCAAAGAACCTTGAGCGCCTTCGAACAAAATACCTTCGCCATTTTCACGAGCGGTGTGCAACATATCGGTGACATCGGCAACCATTGGACGCAATTGCTCGGCCCACTCCAGCGCCTCTTTCATGACGTCGTCATAATTAACAGCATCGACTTTGTAGTAATTCACCAAGGCAAAATTGTGATACTCAAGCACGTCCTTTAACTTCTCAGCGAAGCGTTCGGCGTTCATCAAGTCGCCTAAGCGCAAACCGCGGCGAGCCACCTTGTCTTCGTAAGCGGGGCCAATACCACGACCAGTGGTACCGATTTTTGCCTCACCACGAGCAAGCTCGCGTGCCTGATCAAGTGCCACGTGGCATGGCAAGATCAACGGACATGATGGCGACAAGCGCAAACGCTCACGCACAGGGACGCCATTAGCTTCAAGACCGGCCATCTCTTTCAGCAGAGCGTCGGGAGCCAAAACCACACCATTACCAATCATGCAGGTTACGTTTTCACGCAAAATTCCTGATGGGATTAAATGCAGTACGGTTTTTTTACCGTCGATCACCAAGGTGTGACCTGCATTGTGACCGCCTTGAAAACGAGCCACCAAAGAAACCTGATCTGTTAGCAGATCAACGATTTTACCTTTGCCTTCGTCACCCCATTGGGTGCCCAGCACAACGACGTTTTTACCCATTGCTCACATAACTCTTTAAAAGATTAACTTAGGGATTCACAAAAATTTACTACTGACTCGACTCAGTTACAGAGATTTAACCTGAAACTGACCCGCTTCAAATACTAGCTGACGATCACAATCTGCATTCACGTCGGCAACACTTTGACCTTTAAATCCGCACACAACGATTTCGCCGTCAGCGCGCAGACGATTGATCGCAGGCCACTGACCCACATCGTCACAAGCGGGTGCAAAGATAGCACCTTGATCTTTGACCGCGCCCTTGACCAGGCCATCGATGGCGGTAATATCCACCACAAAACCGGTAGCCGCACGAGCACTGCCGAAGACTTCACCCACGTGATCATAGCGACCACCATTGGCAAGTGCCTCTCCGTAACCCGGTGTAAAAGCCGCAAATACAACACCGGTATGGTAGTTGTAGCCTCGCAACTCACTTAAATCAAAATAGAGGTTGGCCTTTGGAAAGCGCAGAGCAACCGCATCGGCGATCGTCTCTAAGGTATCCAGCGCATCGGCGACGGCGGCGGGCGCCTTGGACAAGGCTTTGCGAGCCTGAACCAATACCTGACGATCGCCGGCCAAACTTGGCAAGGCCTTCAACATGGCGGCCAAATCGGCGTTTTGAATATTTTGCTCAATCCACTGATTGACGTCGGCGATGGCCTTGCTCTGCAGCAAGTCAAACAACTCGTCTTCTTGCGCTTTTGTCAGCTCCGCCGCAGTCGCCAAACTGCGATAGATATCCACATGACCGAGATCGATATTAAGCTGCTTGAGACCGCACTCTTGCAGTGACACCAACAGCAGCGATACCACCTCGATATCGGCGTCGCTGCCAGACTCACCGTACAACTCGACACCCGCCTGTATGGGCGATCGTGTCGCCAACGGCGATTTCGATTTGGTGTGCAAGACGTGGCCGGCATAGCAAAGACGCGAGGGGCCATTACGCTTCATGCTATGAGCATCGATACGCGCAATTTGTGGGGTCATATCGGCACGAATACCCATGGTACGGCCCGACAGTTGATCGGTTACTTTGAAGGTCATGAGATCAATGTCTCGCCCCAAACCAATCAATAGAGAATCGGTAAATTCAATCAGCGGTGGAATCACCAACTCATAGCCCCAACGACTATATAGATCCACCAAGCGACGACGTAGGGTTTCCACTCGATACGCCTTCTCGGGAAGGATATCTTCGACGCCATCAGGCAATAACCAACGGTCTGCGTAGGTCATGATTGATTGTCTGCCTCGTTACAAGTTTCGGTTGCCGTCGCGCACTGATGTCTCAGTCGGGGCACCTTAATTAATCAGGTATAAGACGCTGGCTCCCAGCACCATGCTGACAAAGCCGATCGCTCGCAACTGCCGATCATTGACCACGGCCAAGGACACCACCAGTTTTCGCCATCGCTGAGGGTAAAGAAAGGGGATAATTCCCTCAAGAACGAGCATTAAACACAATGCTTTGCCCAATTCTTCCCACATAGCTAAAGCTTTATACCTTTATGAATATTTAATGGGCCCGCGATGGGCACAAAAAAACCGGGTCCACTGGACCCGGCTGATGCATTCTACCACTGAAGCCCTATTAAAGGCTACTTGGCGGGAGGCATTCACTGATGAAATGCCTCCGAGCTGGAATCGACCTTACTGCTTGCCGTCGCTGTTCTTAAAGTAGCGGAAGAAGTCGCTATCTGGGTCAACCAGCATAATGTCATCTTTGCCCTTAAAGGTTTCACGGTAAGCGGTAAGGCTACGCATGAAGCTGTAGAACTCAGGATCTTTGTTGTACGCATTTGAGTAGATGGCGGCCGCTTTGGCATCCCCTTCACCGCGCAATAACTCAGAGTCACGATAAGCTTCTGCTTCAAGGATGGTACGCTGACGATCGGCATCGGCGCGAATCACCTCAGCTTGCTCTTTACCCTTGGAGCGATGCTCTCGAGCTTCACGTTCACGCTCTGTAGTCATACGATTAAATACTGACTCACTCACCTGATCGGGCAAATCGATACGTTTAATACGCACGTCCACCAAGGTGATACCGTACTCAGCCAAGGTTAGCTTGTTCAGGCTCTCCGTCAGGCTATTCATCAACTGATCGCGCTCACCACTAACCACCTCTTGCAGCGATCGATCACCAAAGCCGTTACGCAAGCCTTCGTTAATACGCTGGGCTAGCAGTCGCTCGGCGCGGCTTTCTTCACCGTTTGTGGCGGTGTAGTACTTACTCACGTCTTCAATACGCCACTTGGCAAAAGAGTCGACAATCATGCCTTTCTTTTCAACGGTCAAGAAACGCTCAGGACGGGCGTCGAGTGTTAATACTCGGCTATCGAACACACGGACTTCGTTGACGACCGGAATCTTGATATGAATTCCTGGCTGGATATCGAAGTTAACGACCTTACCGAATTCAAGTAATACGCCGCGCTCTGTTTCTTTGATGATATAGAGAGTATTGGAGGCCACCAACACAATCGCCAACAAGCCGATCACAAGGCCAAACAGTTTGTTGTTCATGATTAACGTACCTCTCTACGACGAGTATTGGTAATCGCTTCACGACGCAATTGGTCGGAAACACGATCGGTAATCTCGCGAATAACTTGAGGCGTGACCTCTGACCCACGTACTCCTGCACCGCTAGAACTAACGATCTTATCAAGCGGTAGATAAAGCATATTGTTGCCGCCCTCGACATCGATCATGACTTTAGAGCTGTTAGCCATCACATCTTGCACTGCGTCGAGATACAAACGTTCGCGAGTTACTTGAGGTGCTTTCTTGTACTCACCGAGTAATTGCTCAAAACGTTTTGCTTCACCTTCTGCTTTTGCAACCACCTGCTCACGATAGGCGGTCGCCTCTTCGATCACACGCTGGGCCGCACCACGGGCTTCAGGAATAATACCGTTAGAGTAGGTTTCGGCTTCGTTCTTCAAGCGCTCTTCATCTTCACGCGCTTTGTTGACGTCATCAAAAGCGGCTTGAACTTCACGCGGAGGGTTGGTCTCTTGGACGTTGACCTTATCGATCGTAATTCCAGTACCGTAGCTCTCAAGATATTGCTGCAGCCTAGTCTCGACATCGATAGCGATTTTTTCTCGACCTTCGGTCAAGACTTCATGCATCTCGGTAGAACCAATAACATGTCGCAGAGCACTGTCGGTCGCTTGAGCCAATGAACGCTCAGGATCTCGAACATTGAGTACGAAGTCCTTGGAGTCAACGATTCGGTACTGAACCGATAAGTTAACTTCAACAATGTTCAAATCTTCGGTCAGCATTTCGCCTTTGGCTGAATGAGAGCGAACCTTGGTCACGTTGACGCGGGTCACTTGATCGATCAACGGAGAGTTCCAGCGCAAACCAGCAGTTTTGGTTTCAGAGTAGACACCAAAGCGCAATACAACAGCCTGCTCTTGTTCGTTAACTTGGTAGAAACCAAACAACGCGTAGACAGCTAATACCGCTACAAAGATGAATCCCATCGCGGCGCCGCTAAGGCCTCCACCTTGGTTACCACCACCGCCAGAGCCACCAAAGATTCCATTCAACTTATCTTGAAACTTCTTTAGCGCTTCGTCCAAATCTGGTGGGCCATCATTGCCGCGTTTACCGCCCCAAGGGTCTTTGTCGTTCCCACCCGGTTCATTCCAGGCCATAGCCTATCTCCGTTCGTTAAATTCTGTTCTGGCGTTATACCAGAATGTGCAAGGATTCTAGCAAAGCCGTTTGGTTTTTTAACTGCTTTTCGTTGGATTCGACAGAAATCGTGCTCTTCACCCCGTTTGGCGTGAAATATGATCACTTATCGCTCAACTTTTAAGGTCAAGGGCGCGATAGCCTCTCATATTAAAGCCAATCGAGCGCCTCAAACTGTAACTGTTCCTGACTGAGAATACGCAGTAGATCGGCTTTTTGAACATTCACTTCCAATTCAATGTCGCCGTTATCATTATATTGCTCTTCGATCACCGCATTGTATTGATACAACTTGGCCCGTAGCCTCGACTGTGATGCTGGCAGGCAGAGGCGCTGAATCACTCGATCTTCACCCAATAATTCGGCGATTGCCTCAAACAGTAAGTCGATTCCCTCGCCGCTTTTGGCCGACAACCAAACCGCAACAGGCTGCCCCTGATCGTCGCGATCAATGCGAGCGGCAAAACCCTCGATCAGGTCGATCTTATTAAACACGCGTAGCTGCGGCAGGCTTGCCGCGCCAATTTCTTCTAGAACTTCTTCGACTTGCTCGATGTTTCGAGCTCGCTCTTCGGCTGGCGCATCGATGACGTGCAGCAACAGATCGGAGCTTGCCGCCTCTTCGAGGGTCGCTCGAAATGCCTCGACCAATCGGTGAGGTAGATGACTGATAAATCCAACCGTATCAGCCAACACAGCCTCACCAAAGGTGGGCAATGAAATCCGGCGCATGGTGGGATCTAAGGTGGCAAATAATTGATCCTGAGCATAAACCCCAGCATCGGTAATGTTATTAAATAGAGTCGATTTACCGGCATTGGTATATCCCACCAAAGACACGGTGGGTACCTCGGCTCGGCGACGGGAGCGACGCCCCTGATCGCGCTGCTTGCGAACCTTGGCTAGACGCTTTTCAATAGAGGTAATACGGCCGCGGAGCAATCGGCGATCAGTTTCGAGCTGGGTTTCACCCGGCCCGCGCAAACCAATACCACCCTTTTGGCGCTCCAAGTGAGTCCAACCGCGAATCAATCGAGTCGACATGTGCCGCAGTTGCGCCAACTCGACCTGCAATTTACCTTCGTGGGTTCGTGCTCGCTGGGCAAAAATATCGAGAATCAAACCGGTGCGATCTAGCACGCGGCACTCCAGTGCTTGCTCGATATTGCGCTCTTGGCTGGCAGATAGATTGTGGTTGAAGATAACCAATTCGGCGCTGTGCAACTGCACGGCTTGCTTCAACTCTTCGAGTTTTCCGGTTCCGACAAAATAGCGGGCGTGAGGAGAGGATCGTTGACCGGTAATAAAATCGACAGGATCGCCTCCTGCGGACAGCACCAGCTCTTCAAATTCACGGGGGTCATCGGGATCGGTATGTTTGGGAAACTCCAAGTGAACCAGCACTGCCAGTTCACCGGAGTCGGGACGGTCAAAAAACAACGACGTACCTCAAAATGATTAGCTTTCGCTCTCTTCGCCTTCACCCGCTTGCGGATTCAGCATAGGAACGCGCACCGCGCGAGAAGGAACGACAGTAGAAATTGCATGTTTGTAGACCATCTGACTGACTGTATTTTTCAGCAGTACTACAAACTGATCAAATGACTCGACTTGCCCCTGTAATTTAATACCGTTGACCAAATAGATCGAAACGGGAATGCGCTCTTTGCGCAAAACATTTAAATAAGGGTCTTGTAAGCTATGCCCTTTTGACATAGTTATTCTCCTTTTATTGACAAAACATCAAAAGCGCCACCAAAAAAAACCGAGTTACAACTGACTTGTAATCGGAGGCGGCAATAAGCGTTAAAAATTAACGATAAGTAACTGACTTGTGCCATCAAATCGACAGCCCAGCACTATTATAGGGTCGTTTGCGGTAAAAAGTTCAAAAATTCGTTAATTAGTGTTGTTTTTTTGTGAATTTCACCCTGTTCTGTGTCCGTATAGACCCAATTGAGCTGATCCCAGCCCCGCAACCAAGTCAGTTGTCGCTTGGCCAATTGACGAGTGGCAATGATTCCGCGCTCAATCATTTGCTCGCGATCGAGCTCCCCCTCGAGATATTGCCAAACCTGACGATAACCCACGGCACGAATGGCAGGCAGATCCTCGTGCAAATCACCTCGCTGATGAAGTCCGCGCACCTCGTCGATGAAACCTTCGTCGATCATCTTGTGAAAACGCCGCGCAATGCGCTCATGCAAAACGCCGCGATCATGTGGCGCGATCGCAACTTGCACTACCTGATAGCGAGCGGTTAGGTCGCCCGCCTGTCGGTCTTGCTCGGCCCTAAGGGCCGACATGGTCTGCCCAGAGACTCGATAGACCTCCAGAGCGCGGCTGATTCTCTGGGAATGATTGGGATGAATAGTGGCTGCGCACTCTGGATCAACCGCCTTTAATTGATCGTGCACATAGGGCCAACCATACTCATTGGCGTCAGCCTCAATCTGATCACGAACCGCTTGATCGGCGCCTGGCAGATCGGCAAAGCCCTCAAGCAAAGCCTTGAAGTACATCATGGTGCCACCCACCAACAAGGGTATTTTGCCCTGCTGCACAATAACGTCGATTTCTCTCAGTGCGTCTTCCCGAAAATCGGACGCCGAATAAGGTTCGGCCGGATCGCGAACATCCAATAGACGATGAGGAGCCAAAGCCTGCTCTTCAGCACTGGGCTTAGCACTGCCAATATCCAACCCTTGGTAGACCAGGGCCGAATCAACACTGATCAATTCAACCGGTAAATACTGGCGCAAGGCAATGGCCAAATCGGTTTTCCCCGATGCGGTGGGCCCCATTAAAAACAAAACAAGAGGTTTTTCTGAATTAGCGGATGTCATAAAAGTGTCGTTTTAAGCACTAAATATCGAGATGAGAATAGTGATTTTATCAGGTTTGCGCGCCTATTATCTGAACCCGCTAATTTAATGCTATTTTCCCCTCCGACTGCAGAAGCCTCGTCTACACTGAAAGAACGAAAACAAAGATCACATCGTGATCTGAGCAAGGATTTGTCGACGCAAGGACACGCCCCACAGTGAGATTGGTCGCACCTCTTTTTTCTACCAACATGATTACCGGCTTATGCTTTCTAGCCATAAGCTTGTCTTGCGCGGCCCAAAGCAAAGACCCAGAAACCTTGTCGGTTGCGCTGCACCCGCCACCTTATATACAGACCCTTTCAGTTAATGAAGCTCGTGCGATCTTTTCCATGCGCACTCGGGTTTGGCCCGACGGCAGTCCCATCACCGTGTTCGTACTGCCCAATAGCAGCCCTAGGCACAGCCAATTTGTACGCTCGCTGTTAACGCTACTGCCTCATCAGCTACAGCGAAACTGGGACAGGCTGGTCTACACCGGAATCGGTCAAGCCCCCATCGAGGTTGCCAACGAAACAGCCATGATAGAACAACTGAAGTCCACACCCGGAAGCATTGGATACGTCGACATAGGGACAAAAGATGAAACACTTCATCTCATCAAGCTGCGCTAGAGCATTTATCGTACTGATGTTTTTCGCAGGCACGACTTCAACCGGTCGCGCAGAAACCTCCACCACCTTGAAGTGGCACGGTTATCTCAGCCAAGGGTTGATTCATACCTCGGACAACAACTTTTACGGTGACAGCGAAGACGTCAGCTGGGAATTCACCGACATTGCCATAGGCGCAAATTGGCGGCCAATGTCGCGATTACAACTCTCCGCTCAAGCGCTCTATCGACAAGCAGGTGCCACATCTCGAGATGATGTCTACCTCGATTACGCCTTGATCGACTACACCCTATCGCAAAGCATGTCTCATCAAGTTGGTCTAAGAGGCGGGCGAATCAAGAACCCTTACGGGCTCTTCAACGATACTCGTGACATTGCCAACAGCCGCCCCTCGATACTCTTGCCGGAATCAATTTATCGAGATCCCATTCGCGACATTTTCCACACCTCTGACTCTGCCTCGGTGTATGGCCATGTCTACTTCGGCGACCACCTGTTGCAGTGGGATCTCTTACACGGTGAACCTATTTTGACCGACGCAGTAGAAGACTCATTTATTATAGACCCGCTGTCTGGCTCATTGCGCAATCAAGACATTGCCATCGGGCGCGTATTGCTCGAGTCCTTTGGCGGCAGTTTACGCCTCGCTTACACCTACACCGACATTCACATAGATTATCAACCCGCTCCCGGCAGCCAGCAAATAGAAATCGCACCATCGGTTTTCGTTACCGTACCGACAAATGGCTATCCAGGAGAGACCCACATCAACGTCAACCTGTGGTCTCTCGAATACAACACCGCCGACTGGCAATTCAATGCCGAATACCAAGAGCTCGATTACGTTACCAAAGGCATCACGGCCGCCAGCGACAAAGTCACTCTGCCAACTCAGGGCTATTACGTATCGGCGCACTATCGATTTGACGAGCAGTGGCGAGCCTTCGTCCGTTACGACGTTTATCACGGCGACAAAAACGATAAAGACGGCAAGTACTACGAACAACAGACTGGGCTACCGGACCATAACCGATACGCCTACGACACCACCATTGGGGCACGCTACGCCATCGACAAACACTGGCTTCTCTCACTGGAATACCACCGAATAAAGGGAACAGGCTGGCTATCATCGAGAGAAAACGATCTCAGCCAAGCCAAAGAGAAGTGGAATTTATTCAGCGCGCAAATCAGCTACAAATTTTGAGTATTCACGATGTTTTTTAGCCTTAAATGGAAAGCCGTCAGCCTCATTCTTGCTATCTTAATGATGCTTTGCGGATTCTTAATTTCACTCAATGGCTTTCAACTAAAAGATCTTGCCAATCATCAGCAAGATCGAAATTTTCACAGCCTTCACAAAGCCTTAGACGGACTTCTCACTCAGTCCTACCGCAACAATTTGCAGCTTATTGATCTTCTTCCGTCAATGTCGTCAACGGCAGAAGACAATACGACACTGCCCGCCATACTCGATCACAACTGGCCATTGCTACAACTTAATTGGGGAATAAACAACGCAACACTCTACGCCGAAGACGGCCACCCACTGTGGAAAACCAGCTTACAACCTGCCCCCCAACCAACGACACCAGAAACGCAAGAACCACAATGGTATATCCATTGTGAGAGCAGCTGCCAACAAGTCATCAGCGCACCAATTATCGACCTTAGTGGAAAAGTCTATTTTCTAAGATTGGAGATCATGGTCTCCGACATGCTTTTGGATTTTCAAAAAATAACCAACACCAATATTGGCTTGCTTGTCAGCAACCACAACAACTCGAACAACTCCATTAAACAACTCGACGCATGGCAGCAGCAGGTAAAACTGATTACCGAACCCAAAATCACTCTGCCGCTATTGTCTGCGTTAGAAGAAAAATACAGCATTAGCGACATTATCGACAACAGTTCCTCCATCACCTTCGATGGCTCAACTTACGAGGCTAGTGTCACTCGAACCGATGACAACTCCGGTAATGGCTATTTCGTCATTATCGTCAACACGACTGACTCCAGTGAACTAATGGCATCGGCGAGAAACTCTCTAATTTTGGTATCTCTCGGCGGAATCACCATCTCTTGCATCTTATTGGTGAGTTTTTTGTGGGGGCCTATCAGCCGGCTTCATACTCAAGCCGAGTTACTGCCGTTACTGACCACTGGCGAATTCACCAGCGCCATGGATCGATTGAAGAGCAATCGCTCAAGCCACTGGTTCAAAGATGAAATAGACACGCTTAACGACACCGAAGAGCTGGTGTGTAAACAACTGACGGAGATGCGCCAAGAAATTGATAAAAAGGCGGATAGATTGCACAACATGGCGATGTTTGACAGCCTAACCGAGCTGGCAAATCGGCGCGCCTTTATGGAGTACATCAATGAGGCTTTAGAGCGTGAAGATCTAACCAACAATTCCTTTTCGTTACTGTTTATTGATCTCGACAATTTTAAGCGAATTAACGACTCCATGGGCCACAACGCCGGTGATGAGCTGTTAAAAATTGTGGCTCAACGATTGCGATCTTGCGTGCGCAGTAGCGACATTATTTCACGGCTGGGCGGTGATGAATTTTGCATTATCTTGAACGTTATGAGCAATGATAACGACCACGGTATAGTCGCCGATCACATTTTGAAACGCTTAAGAGTCCCGATAAAACTCGGCGCCACAGAACTCATCATTTCGGCCAGTATCGGTATTGTCTCCGCGCCGCAAGATGGAAGCACCAGTGAGGAACTTCTGCAAAACGCAGATCTGGCTATGTACCGGGCAAAAGCGTTAGGACGTAACAAGTACCAGAAATTTAATAGCCTCATGACCGATCAAGCCATCGAACAAATGGAGCTTGAAGGTGAGCTTCGCCGAGCCATACGGGAACAAGAATTTGTTCTCTATTATCAGCCTCAGGTCGATTTCAACAACAGCAGTATCTTTGGATTTGAAGCGCTCATTCGTTGGCAGCACCCAACAAAAGGCATGCAATTTCCCGACAGTTTTATTGGCACACTGGAAGAAACCGGATTAATCGTCCCACTGGGCAGTTGGATCATCGACGAGGCCTGCCGGCAACTTCGAGAATGGCTTGATGCTGGCGCTCGATCGGTTCGCGTGGCCATCAATATTTCACCGCGACAACTGCAAAGTTACGATCTGTCGAGCCAAGTCGAACAAGCACTGAAAAAGTACGAGTTGTCGCCGGAGAACCTCGAGTTGGAAGTCACAGAGTCGATGATCATGGAGAATATTGAGCTGACTCAAAAACAACTCAGCAGCCTGCAAGAGTTGGGAGTCACCGTCGCCATTGATGATTTTGGCACCGGCCATTCGTCCCTGAGCTATTTGAAATCTCTACCGCTAGACATACTAAAAATTGATCGCGCCTTTATCATGGACATCACCCAAGAAAACAACGATCAAGAAATCGTCAGTGCCATCATCGCCATGGCGCACAAATTAAAACTGAAAGTAGTTGCCGAAGGCGTCGAAACCCCAGCTCACCAGTTGATTTTGACCCAAAACGGTTGCGATTATGGTCAGGGCTATCTCTACTCTCGCCCCATTCCCTCGGCGGACGCGCTGGAGCTGATTCGTCCAGCTCGCACGCCGACGGCGGTCACGTAAATAAACACAACCCCAAAAAAGATTATTGCCCTCGCAAAAACAACTTATCCAACTCGTCCAACGTTTGCAGCGCCCAGGTGGGGCGGCCGTGATTGCATTGACCGCTTCGCTCGGTTGCCTCCATATCGCGCAACAGCGCGTTCATTTCAGGAATCGACAAACGCCGATTGGCTCTCACCGAGCCGTGACAAGCCATGGTCCCGAGAATTTCATTGATGTGATTATCAATGCGTTTGCTGGCCCCATGCTCAACCAAATCGGAAAGTACATCGCGCACCAATTGCTCGACATTGGCGCGATTCAAAATCACAGGAATTTGACGAATCAATAGCGACTCTGGCCCTACCCGCTGCAATTCGAAACCAAGAGACTTGAACACATCGAGGTTTTGATCGGCGTAATCTGCCTCTTTTTGACTCACAGCAATGGTCTCCGGGACTAACAGCGGCTGAGTTTGCAAGCCCTGCTCTGCCACCGCCAACTTCATTCTCTCGTAGGTTATGCGCTCGTGGGCCGCGTGCATATCCACCACGATCAACCCCTGAGCATTTTCCGCCAAAATATAAATGCCTTTTAGTTGCGCAATGGCGTAACCCAAAGGCGGAACCTCGTTATTCTCGGATTCGATATCCTCTAAGCTGGCCGCAGGAGTCGCTTGCATCGCAGCTGGTGCCCCACCACCGCCATAGAGTTGGCCATAGGCCGGCATGGCTTCGCTTACGCCATGGTTCGATGGCGCTGCGCCACTGACCGATGGTCGAAACGCCATGGCTTCTTGCTGTTTGAATTCACCCGCTTCCAAACCAGAATGCTGCGCGGTTGACTGCAATTGCATGGAAGGGTTGGCGTTCTGCTCGGGCAATTGATCTTGGGGGCGAACCTCTGCCAGAGCGTGGTGCAAACTGCGAAACAAAAAGTCGTGCACCATACGGCCATCGCGAAAACGCACCTCGTGCTTGGTGGGATGCACGTTTACATCGACGTTGGCGGGTTCCAATTCGAGATACAACACAAACGCAGGATGACGACCATGAAACAGCACGTCTTGATAGGCCTGCCGCACCGCGTGAGTCACCAACTTATCTTTAATCGCCCGGCCATTGACATAAAAATGCTGTAAATCTGCCTGACTGCGAGAGAAGGTTGGCAGCGCCACCCAACCCCAGAGTTTTAAACCGCCGCGTTCGATGTCAATATGTACGGCGTTCTCCATAAAGGCGGGACCACACACCTGTGCAACGCGGCGCTCTCGCTCCACCTGATTCGAAGCCGCCCGCCAGTTATGGATAACACGGCTGTTGTGACGCAAATTAAAAGACACATCAAAGCGCGACAGAGCCAAGCGCTTGATCACATCTTCCACGCGATTGTATTCCGTCTTTTCAGTGCGCAAGAATTTTCGCCGCGCTGGGGTATTAAAAAACAGATCTCGAATTTCAACCGTGGTGCCCTGTGGATGTGCCGCCGGAGACAGATCCGCCTGCATATCTCGACCTTCCGTGGTGGCACTCCAACCGCTATTTTCTTCACCGGTGTTACTGGTAATGGTTAAGCGAGAGACCGAACTGATACTCGCCAATGCCTCACCGCGAAAACCCAGTGTGGCTACCGCTTCGAGATCGTCGAGATGATAAATCTTACTGGTAGCGTGTCGGCTCAGAGCCAGAGGTAAATCGTCTTTTTCGATACCACAACCATTGTCGCGCACGCGCATCAATTTTATGCCGCCGTTTTCGATATCCACATCCAAGCGAGTGGCACCGGCATCCATACTATTTTCGAGAACCTCTTTAATCACCGATGCGGGCCGTTCGACCACCTCACCGGCTGCAATCTGGTTAGCCAATCGCGGGCTGAGTAATTTAATTTTTGACATAAATAACAACTACCGCCGATCTCATATCGGCATCGTAAAGTTTAGGAAGTAGGAATTTTTAATCGTTGGCCCACACGTATACTGCTACTACTTAGGCTGTTGGCTTTTTGTAGAGCACTGATCGTCACGTCGTATTGACGAGCAATACCACTGAGAGTATCGCCTCGAGAAATCACGTGCTCTCTACCCGTCCCAGAAGCCACCTTGGGATCGCCACCGTTCTTGACGTAAGCCACATAGGAGCCCGCCGGCGGCACTGCATTGAAGTGTTTCTTGATACCTTTAAAAATAGCTTTCGACAAATTTTTACGGTAGTAGCTGCTATTGAGTTTTTTGGCTTCATCGGGATTTGAGATAAAGCCGGTCTCCACAAGAATACTCGGAACATCTGGAGACTTGAGCACGGCAAAACCTGCTTGCTCGACTTGATTTTTGTGCAAGCGCGCAACCGTATCCATCGATTTCAAAACATTGTCGCCCACCTGTAGGCTAGTGCCCAAAGTCGCCGTCATCGACAGATCTACCAGCACGCCGCGCAGCACGGCATCTTTATCGTCTAGGCTCACACTGCCAACACCACCGATAAGATCTGCTTCGTTTTCCTTTTTCGCCAAAAATCTCGCCGTCTCTGAGGTGGCTCCACGACGAGACAACGCAAATACTGACGCTCCGCGCGCTTTGGGGTTCTTAAACGCATCCGCATGAATTGACACAAATAAATCGGCGCGTTTTGCGCGAGCCGCGTCTCGGCGTTTGCGCAGTGGAATGTAGTAATCCCCCGAGCGCACTAACTCTGCACGGTAGCCCTTTTCGGCATTAATTAATTTCGCCAACTGCTTACTGATGGCCAGCACCACGTCTTTTTCACGCAGGCGTCGCTTATTACCCACCTTTGGCCCCAGAGCGCCGGGATCTTCACCTCCATGCCCCGCGTCAATCGCAATCACGATATCGCGACGACCGGCCTGCGCCTGTACCACCTGTTGAACCGTTTTCTCTTTTGGCTTAGCGCGATCAAACAGATCTACCACCAGGCGATCGTTTTTATCGCCATGTTTCTTCAACATAAAACTCTTAGGGGAGATCGCCGATGACAAATCCAGCACAACGCGAAGATCTTTGCCGTTTCTTGCCGCGCTTCTCACCGTCTTGATTGCCGTTTTCGACAGATCGAGCTGATTCAACGCCGCCTTCATCTTAGCGTCTTTGATGTCGATCACGAGACGACTGGGATTGGAGAGTGTAAACAATTTGTGTTCGACCGCATCGCTGAGATCAAACACCAAGCGTGTGTGATCTGGTGCACGCCACAAACGCAAACCTTCCACGTCGGTTGAGGCTGCGAAAGTCGGGCTGGCAACAAAGAGCCCCACTAAGATGATGACTCCTAGGCGCATCATGTTTTTACTTCCACCCATACTGCTGCATCCGTTTTGGTCTGCCTATTAGGCTATTGTTTTTATTTTTTGCTATCACTTGCGCGCTTATTTCGACTCTACTGTTGAGAATCTGTTATTGCGATTCTCTTGTTTCGTATCTTTTGTTTTTCATATATCGATGCCACCACTCCGGTGATTACTTAATGGCAAAAGTACTTACTCGGGGTCACCCTCTGCCATATTTTTTGCAGCCGTTTCGAGCAACGCTATGCCGCGATCGGTCAGAGCTTGTAGCTGTAATTCTCGGCCAGGAGGCTTCACTTTAAGCGTTACTATTAGGTCAGCTTGCGGCAATACACCTTCACCTCTCACGGGCCACTCCACCAAGCATACGCTATCGCCGTCAAAATAGTCGCGAATGCCCATGTACTCAAGCTCTTCAGGATCTCCAAGACGGTAGAGATCAAAATGGTAAACCTGCCGTCCATTAAACTCGTAGGGCTCAACCAAGGTATAGGTGGGGGACTTAACTGCACCTGAATGCCCAAAGGCGCGCATCACGCCGCGACTAAAGGTTGTCTTACCGGCGCCCAGATCGCCCTGCAGGAAGATGACCGTTCCGGTTTTTTTTCCATCATTGGCCTGAACAGAGCTACCGAGACTTTCACCGGCATCGACCGTCGCTTGATCGTCGGCAAGATAGTGCTGGAATGAATTGATCACCTGCGATTACACCTGATCACTGTTAAGTAAATGGCGCAAATAAGGCAATAAATCCGTGGCCAACAACCCCCGCTGACCATCCTCTTCCACCGCCAAATCGGCGGCACAACCGTGAAGGCAAACCGCAAGCTTGGTGGCGCTGCAAGGCTCTAATCCCTGCGCTAACAAACCGCCAATCACACCACTGAGAACATCCCCCATTCCGCCAGAAGCCATACCGGGGTTACCCACATTCGCCACACTTAAACTGCCATCGGCGGCAGCAATGACCGTGCCCGCCCCTTTCAGCAGTACGGTGCCACCAAACTTTTGTTGCAGCGATTGCGCAGCGGCAAATCGATCGCGCTGAACATCAGCAACACTGCAACCGAGTAAGCGCGCGGCTTCCCCAGGATGCGGGGTTAGAATCCAATTATCTCTCTGGATGTGTTTTAGAACTCGCCCATCGGCAAGCAAATTGAGGCCGTCGGCATCCAACACCATGGGCAACTCGCTGGCCGCCGCTTTTTGCAACATCTGCTCAGACCAAGGCTCCTGCCCCAATCCCGGCCCCATCACCAAGACCGATGGGCGTGTTAATAGGGGCTCTAGCGCTTGGCCCGAAGGCACCCCCACCACCATCAATTCTGGGCGTCGGGCAATGATCGCCGCAACATGCTCGGGTCTTGTAGCAACACTGGTTAACCCGGCGCCCATGCGGGCAGAGGCCTCTCCGGCCATGGCCGCGGCGCCAGCAAAGCCAATATCTCCGCCAATCACCATCACGTGACCGAAATCGCCTTTGTGAGCATCGCCATCACGATCGGGCAATTGCTGCAATAGGGTCGACAGCTGCAAGCGCTCAACACTGGCGATCTGTGAGGAGTAAACCGCCTCGGGCACCTGTAAATCGGCAAACAACAATTCACCGGTTAAGGCCGGCCCACGAGCGGTCAACAACCCCTGTTTCACACCAATAAAGGTGACGGTGGCATCCGCTCTCACTGCGCTGCCTAAGGCTTGACCGGTATCGGCACAAAGCCCAGAGGGAATATCGACAGACAAGACCGGCACTCCTGAAGCGTTTAATTTGGCGATGGCAAAATCATAGGGTGCTTTCACCTCACCGCTTAAACCGGTGCCCAGCATGGCATCAACGACAACGCCCACAAACGCTTGCGACTCTTCCAGCGGCTGCATAATGACACCTTCGCGGCGCGCAAACTCATAGGCCAAGCGGGCGTCGCCCTGCAATTTATCGGGGTCGGCCACGTAGATAACGGTGACCGGTAAACGTCGCTGAGAGGCCAACCCTGCTATCACATAACCGTCTCCGGCGTTGTTGCCAGAACCACACAAGACTGTGATTTGCTCTGGATCTGGCCAGCGTTCAAGCAAAGCGTTGAAAGCCGCTCTTCCCGCCCGCTTCATGAGATGAATGCCGGCAATACCATGATCGTCGATGGCACTCCGATCCAACGCCCGCACTTGATCTGCACGGTATAAATCCACCGGCAAAACGCGGGTGTAGGTGGGCTCGGGGGAGGTTGCAGGCGTAACAGACATCTAATGCTCTCAGAATCGGGATAAATGTGGGAGAATTATACACATTTAGACAACATACGCGCCCACCTATGCCGACACAGACACCACATCTATCTACCGATTTTTTGCAGCGGCTGGCCAAACAGATTAAGCAATGGGGACGCGAACTGGGTTTTCAGCAAATCGGTATCACCGACACCGACTTGCGAGCTGAAGAGGATCGACTTCAACAATGGCTCGATAAAGGTTATCAGGGCGATATGGCTTGGCTCGGTGAGCACGGTCATAAGCGCTCGCGACCCGAAGAGCTGGTGCCCGGTACCGAGCGGGTGATTTGTGCCCGGCTCGACTACCTGCCCGCCGACACCGACCCGATTCGAATCCTCAAAGACGGTGAAAAGGCCTATGTTTCTCGCTACGCCTTGGGTCGCGATTACCACAAACTGATTCGAAAACGGCTCAGCACCCTGGCTAAAAATATCGATCAAGCTGTGCGCGACGAAGAAGCGGCGCAACAGATCAAGCCAGCCCAGGCTGCGCAGCTACAGCAGCGCGCCTTTGTCGACAGCGCCCCGGTGATGGAAAGACCCTTAGCCGCAAAGGCCGGACTCGGCTGGGTTGGTAAACACACACTTATCCTCAACGCCAACGCTGGCAGCTGGTTCTTTCTGGGTGAAGTTTTTACCAGCCTGCCCCTTCCAGTGGATGAAGAGCTCCAACAAGATCGCTGCGGCGACTGTGAGGCCTGCTTGAAAGTCTGTCCCACCGACGCCTTTACTCGGCCCTATGAGCTGGACGCCAGGCGCTGTATTTCTTATCTCACCATCGAAAACAAAGGCAGTATTCCCGAGGAGTTTCGCGAGCCTATGGGCAACCGCGTGTTTGGCTGTGACGACTGCCAAGCCATTTGCCCATGGAACAAATACGCCAGCCACTCAGAGGTGGATGATTTCAGTCCTCGCCACGCGCTGGACAAAACCAATTTGGTCGAACTGTTTAATTGGCCTGAACAGGAGTTTCTAAAAAATACTGAGGGCTCGGCCATTCGACGTATTGGCCATGAGCGCTGGCTGCGTAATTTAGCCGTCGGCCTGGGTAACGCCCCTTATAGCGAGGCGGTAGTCGAAGCGTTACAAGCCCAACAGAATCACCCCTCAGAACTGGTTCAAGAACATGTGCAGTGGGCGCTTGAACAACAGGCGCAACAACAGCAAAATCCCAAGAAACGGCGCAAGCGTAAGATCAAAGCGCCGGCGGCGCCCTAAGTCACGCCCCGGTATTAACGCCCCAATATTAGCGCCCAATACTGACACCCCAATCTAATACCCACCATTTAAACCGAGACTCTTATTTCCCCATGTCCCACAGCCGCAACGCCTTTGGCCTCAACATTCTCAAAAATAGCCATCCCGATATTCGCCGCCTAAAAAAGCTCGGGGGCGATATCGAACTGCACGGCAATAAGTTCTGGAAATCAACCTTTGTGCTGATGGACTATCTGCGTGAGTGCCCGCCAGAACCGGGCAGCCGTATATTAGAGCTGGGCTGTGGCTGGGGGCTTGGCGGCATTTTTTGCGCCAAGCATTTTGAGGCTGAAGTCATCGCCTTAGACGCAGACGACGCCGTCTTTCCCTTCTTGGAGCATCATGCCGCGCTCAACGGCGTCGAAGTCGATACCATTCAAATGAATTTTGAAGATGTCGAAGAAGAACACCTCCATCAATTTGATATGATCATCGGCGCCGACATTTGTTTTTGGGACAGCCTAGTGGAACCGGTGGGTGAATTGATTGGCCGAGCAGTCGATGCGGGCGTGGCCCGCACAGTGATCACCGACCCTGGGCGCCCCACCTTTAGAGAAGTGGGCGATTATTTTCATCAACACGAAGATGCCGTCTATACCGACTGGAATGTACCTGAACCGCACAATGCTTGGGGGCTGGTGCTCGACATCAGCAGCCCTAATGATCAGGCGAACGAGAAAAACACATAACCTCAGAACAACAAAAAAATGCGGCCGCCACCATCAAAACGCGCCGCCGCAGCATAAAACCAATAGCCACAGGGAGTTGAGTCGATGGATATCCGCAATTGCAACGTCAAATACAAGTGCTTCAAACGCTGGAGCACATTGATTGCCACCAGTGAAGATAGCATTCGCTACTGCGACCATTGCGATCGCGGCGTGCATTTTTGTCGAACCAAAGACGAACTCATGACCGCCATGGAAAAAGATCTGTGTGTGGCCATCCCCATCGATTCTCACGACACCCATGACCCCTTTGCCGATGACGACCCCTTTGAGCTAAACAAGGTACGCCCAGCGACGGCAACCGACATCGACCTGTTGGCTGAGTTACCCGAGAGCGCAGAACCGGAAGACGGCATCCTCATGGGCGACATTGCATGGACCGAGCCCGACACACCCACCGCCGCCATCACCGACGAGCCTCACGATTTGGCGCCAAGAGAGACACCGACGAGTGAGGCACCAAACATTGATGACTTCACGCCTAAGAAATGAACCGATACGAATGATTCTATGTGCCTGATCCTATTCGCTCTGCAGCAACATCCCGAATACCCACTCATCGTGGCCGCCAATCGCGACGAATTCTTTGAGCGGCCAACCGCCAGCGCCGACTACTGGCACGACCAACCGTCGGTATTGGCCGGTAGAGACTTGCAAGCCGGAGGCACTTGGCTGGGGGTTAATCGCGCCGGCCAATTTGCCGCGGTCACCAATGTGCGCAACGGACAAGAACCTCAAGACAGACCGGGCTCTCGCGGCGAACTGGTCAGCCAGAACTTGATCCACCCCACCACACAGGCCTTGCAAATGGCCCAGCAAAACCGAGACCACTACAACGGCTTCAATTTAATCAGCGGTAATGCTGAGCAACTGCATTATTTCTCGAATCGCACTCAGCAAGCCCCTCGACAGTTATCCTCGGGTATCTATGGCCTCAGCAACGCCCAACTCGACACCTCATGGCCAAAAGTCGACAGCGCCAAAATCGAACTAGAGGCCATCACTCAATCCGTAACCTCAACCGATCAACTGCAAACGCAGTTGTTAGAGATGATGGCCAATCAGCAACAAGCTCCCGCCGATCAGTTACCCCAGACCGGTATTGGTGACGAATGGGAGGCGCTGTTGTCATCGCGTTTTATTCTGACCGACAGCTACGGCACTCGAGCGACCACCATTGTGCTGTTTCACCGCAGCGGCCGTATCGACTTTCTCGAGCAGAGCTTTGATCACCAACAGATGCTCGAACGGCGCAGGTATACCCTTTAAGGCCACGCAGGGTCTTCTCAAGCAAGAAAGTTAATCATGACAAATCAACTGAAAGCCCTCTCAAGCGGGCTTTTTCGAAGAAATTTCAACCACATACCACCAAAACGTACAAAGATTCATCACTTTAAGAAAATGATTTTCTCAACTGACCGTTGGTTAGACTGATTTCTAATATCGAGGCTCTATTTTGCGGCTCTCGTCACAAAATTTTGAGTTTGTTCCATACTTACCTCCATGACGTCTAAAGCTTCAACACAGCGCCCAACGCTGGTCGTGGTGCTCTTGATCATGCTTGGCAGTGGCGCCTTTTACACCGCCTATCAAGCCAACACCGAACTGACACCACTACTGCCACCACTGGCGGCTCAAAAAAATCTCAAACGCTGGTTTTTTGATGACAGCGATTTATTGCTGTCCGACGTTCCCCTCAATCACTTTCACACAGTGAACAAAATTTACGCCCGCACTAATTACAAACTACTGTGGCTCAACAACTACCAGCTGGCACCCACCGGTCAGCTATTGCTGCAACACTTAGAAGAAACCAGTGCCGATCAGATTTACGACTACCAATACCACCTCACCTATATTCAACAGCGCCTGCACCACCTAAAAACCTTGCCCAAAGATGCCACCGCACTGGATATCCTGTTAACCGACGCCTTTGTCTCTTACGCCGAAGATGTCTTAAGTGAAAAGCTCTTGCCCTCCTTGATGACTCACTTACCCAAAGGCCTGCGTCCGGTGGCCTATCACGACGGGGCGACCATGGGCGCCTTTGATCACGACAACATTATTCGTCTGCTGGGCCAGAACCACTCCCCCCGCGCGCTCACCAAAGTCTTGAACAGCATGATTCCCGCTCATCGAGATTATGAGCGCCTTAGAGAGGCGATGGAGCGCTATCAACAATTGGCACAAAATGGTGAGTGGAGTCCTTTAACGCCAGGGCCCAGCCTAGTCAAAGGCCAACAGAGCTCTGAGGTCGGACATCTGCGCAAGCTGCTCACCCAATACGGCGACTTTCCCGTCAAGCGAGGGCTGATAGAGCAATGGTTTAGCGACGAGGTCGAATTAAGCCAAGTTCAGGCCAATACCTTCGATGAGGAGTTGGAGCTGAGTTTGAAGCAGTTTCAGGCCCGCCACGGGCAAGAAGCCGACGGCAAAGCCGGGCGAATTACCCGTCGTCTGCTCAATACACCGCCGTCTTACCGTATCAAACAAATCGCCTTGAATATGAAACGCTGGCGAGAGCTGCCCAAAGACTTAGGGGATCGCTACATTTGGGTCAACATGACCAACTATCGACTGCAATTGGTCAATCGTGGCGTCACGGAAATGGATATGAAAGTCATCATTGGTAAGTCTGGGCGCAAAACCCCAGTGATGCAGCAGTCAATCAGCACCGTAGTGCTCAACCCCTACTGGAATGTACCCAGGCGCATTACCGTGGTGGATATCCTGCCCAAAGCCCGCAAAGATCTGAATTACTTAAAAGAGCGCAATATCAACGTCTACGAAAACTGGACCAGCACCGAACCCGTGCCTTTGGACAGTATCGACTGGGCGAACATGACTCGGCGCAACTTTCCCTATCGTATGCGGCAAGATCCGGGCGAAAACAATGCCTTAGGAGAAGTTAAATTCGTCATTCCCAATGACGACTCTATCTACTTGCACGATACCAGCAGCCCAGAACTGTTCGATCTCGAAAAACGCGCGCTCAGCTCTGGCTGCGTCAGGGTAGAAAAGCCCATGGCACTGGCCCGCGCTATTCTCAAGGGCAGTCGCTGGACCGACGAAAAGATCCAACAAACCCTCGACAGCGGTAAGACTCGCTACCTGCGAGTCAAAGACAAAATACCCACCTATCTGTTCTACGCCACCGCCTGGGTCGACGACAGCGGTAACATTCAATTCAGAGATGACATTTATCAGCGCGATCGCGTGGTTAATATCGCCGACAACCGTATCACCCTTTAAGACGCATTTTTAAAATCAGTTTCTAACACTCGCCCGCCAACAAAAGAAACCCTTCAGTCACCGATCAAATATCGAATTCTTGATTCTTTTGGCTATATAAACACCCCAAGGCATTAGGCCTTCCGGCATATATACATGTTCGAGACAGAGCTGCATAATCCCCCCTCGTTAATTCATTTGATCACGAGATTGGGCGGCTGCAAGCAGACATGAGCGTTTCACGAAGACAATTTTTGGGTTTCACCGGACTTCTTGGCATGTCGATAGCGACGCCATCTGCCTTCGCCAGTTCGGCCTTGGCTGCCACCGCAAAACCCACGGGTGAACGTCGCCTGCAACTTCGCAACCTGCACACCAATGAATTTGTCGATACCCCCTACTGGATCGACGGTGAATATCAGCTCGACGCCCTTCAGAATTTGAATCACTGCCTGCGCGATCACCGCAGCGGCGAAGTTATCGATATGGATCCAGTCTTGATCGATAACATCTACAACTTGCAGAGCAAGGTCGAACACCGCGGAGAAATTCATATCATTTCGGGCTATCGCTCCCCTAAGACCAATGCTGCGCTGCGAAAAAATGGTCATGGCGTCGCGAAAAAGAGTTTGCACATGCAGGGGCGAGCCATTGATTTACGACTGCCAAAACAAACTCTGAGCACGGTCAGAAAAGCCGCGCTAACAATGAGATCAGGCGGCGTAGGTTACTACCCGAAAAGTAATTTCTTACACCTAGATACTGGCCGTGTGCGCCACTGGGGCTAAAACTAGAAACTAGAAACTAGAAACTAGAAACTAGAAACTAGAAACTAGAAACTAGAAACTAGAAACTAGAAACTAGAATTATCCTAAATAGCGTTTACGCTTCGATGGTTTTAATCGAGTGAGATCTGCCAAAAATAGACCGTCGATACAATCGCCAAAGTCGGGGTCGATACTGAACGCCAGCAATTGAAATCCCCCCTCTTCAAACAAAGCCGCGTATTGCTTAAACAATACTGGCACCTTCTCTCCTTCGGATTGAAACACTTCCTGTAAATGCCTAAAGCCCGACTCGCG
Source organism: Cellvibrionaceae bacterium (assembly GCA_050633365.1). Taxonomy (GTDB): domain Bacteria; phylum Pseudomonadota; class Gammaproteobacteria; order Pseudomonadales; family Cellvibrionaceae; genus Pseudomaricurvus. The sequence continues at coordinate 105,642 of JBOEGJ010000001.1, forward strand.
CGCCAGATCCTGATATTCAATTTCCAGAGCGCAGCGACGTTGCGGATCGATAAAATACGGTTTTTTGGCTCGCGCCAGGGCCTGGGGACAGGTGTAAAATCGCTGATAATAAAACACCAAGTGATCAATCAACGACTTAGAAAAGTCGGCGCTAATGGTGACCGGGCCAATCAAATAGCGAACTTCCGAGTGATGATTCAGGTAAGCGCCTAACCCCTGCCACAAATAGTCTAAACTCGACTTGCCCCAGTAATCGGGATTCACAAAACTTCGTCCTAACTCCAACCCCTGTTCGAGATAAGTTCGAAAGCCAGGTTGAAAGTCGAATAAAGTGCGTGCATAGAGCCCCTTTTCACCAGATTCCTTTAGCAGTGTCGCCAGTTTGCCAATTCGGTAGGCACCAGCCAAACACATCGCCTCTCGATCCCACAACAATAGATGTTGATAATCTCGATCGAAACGATCCAAATCCCGCTTGGCGCCGGTGCCCTCTCCTACCTTGCGGAAGGTAATTTCGCGCAGGCGTCCCACCTCTCGCATCATCACCGGGCAATCGTAATAGCTGGCCAGCAGAATTCGATTTCCGTCGCGGCTTTCTCCAAGGCATGCCATGGTTTGCGTCTCTTGCAATAACAACTGCCGGTTTTCGGGGTGCGCCACAGTTTTTTCAGTCACAAACAGCGAACGTTTTTTTCGTCCCACTTTATAGAGGTGTTTCTTTAATCGCTTGAGTAGAAATTTGTCGCTCAAGCTGTCGGACTCAAGAGCCTTAGCCGGTATCGCCTCACCCACACGAAAATCAATCGTGGTCGATTTTTTATTAAACATCTCTTGAGCCAACAGGGCTGTCCCTAGAGGTTTAAACAACATAGACGCACTGTAGAACAGCAGCGAGTTTTTGGCATTGATACAAATGGGCAGAATAGGCGCCTGCGCTCGGCGGGCCATCTTCAGAAATCCCGGCCGCCAGCGCGTATCACGCACGCCCGAGGGGCGAGCACGAGAGACTTCACCAGCCGGAAAGACAATAATGGCACGATCTGATTCCAGCTCAGCAAGCGCGGTGCGGAAACTCTTTAAGGCACTACTGCCCCCTATATTGTCCAGCGGGATTAGCAGTGGATGCAAAGCCTCAAAATTCATCAGCATATCATTGGCGAGAATTTTCACGTCTGGCCGAACTTCTAGTAGCAATCTTAGAATAGCCAAGCCATCGAGCGAACCAATCGGATGATTGGCAATAACCACCACCCGCCCCTGTGCCGGAATATTAGCCTTATCTCTTTGGGTCACGGTGTAAGAGAAATTAAAATAATCGAACACACTTTCGATGAAATTAACCGGATCTTGATCATCGTTATCAGCGAGAAATTGATTGATCTCGGTCTCTCGAGTGAGCTTTCTCAGCAAAGATAAAGTAGGGTTTTTTATGAGCTTGGGCTGAGCGTTAAGAGCGGGAAATTTGTCACAAACAGTTTGTTCGATATTGATCATCAGCATTGACCTCGTGCAATTAGATCAAACTTACTGCGATTAGATGACAAATAAGTGATGGATTGCTTTCAGTTTTTTGACAGCTTAATTTTAGCAATCTAGAGAAACACGCAACCAACGCATCAGCCGATAGCTCGACACCAGGAACTTGCCCCCTATAAGTCGAGAAAAAGAGAAGTTTGGCATTCAGTCCTATAATGACCAGAAAGGCCGTAATCTAGAGTAGAGCTGCCGTTATGTCACTTTATACGCGAGCTCCATCCTCCTACTTATGCCGTTTTCATTTAGATAGATAATAATTATGGGATGAACGGTTTTGACTGACGGGGAATAAATGCCCTCACAAGGTTTCTCGGCTCACAAGAAACCTAATGCCGTCAACTTGATTTTAGTGACAAACCGCGCCTAAATTCAGGCTATTTCTGAAATACATCTGAACCTGCAACTGCACATGAACCTGAACCTGAACCTGCACCTGCACCTGCACCTGCACCTGCACCTGCACCTGCAATTACGAGATCAAGAGGCTTTATAATTCGGAGGTTTTAGAATCAAGATTACTCTAAATCAAGAGAATTTTAAGCCCTATAACAGGCCTTCACACAAAACCTCACCGCCACATAATTTCTGCGCAGAGTACTGAGTTTTTTAATAGATAAAAAAGATTACAGCGCCGCGTGCTCACTGACTTTCTTCAAGACCTATTCACCCTAATTTACTCGATACCTTCCGTTTGAATTTATGTAGAGAACGGTTTCTGTATCAGCGTTCAACTTATGCAGGCCTTTCACATTAGAGCTAAAAAAACTGCTTGGCGACAGTAGGGTTTCGGCTTTTTCCTTATGCCACTGGTAACGAGTCTTTCCATACACAACGATAGCTTTTAGTCCTCCATCGCTGCCTAGCGATCCTTTGAACCCTGCAGGCAGTTTAATAAAGCTCCCGTTCGACAGATGTGGTTTCCCCCACAAGTAAGCTATCTTCACTTCATTGTCATTTATCCATGTCACATCATTTTCACCGAGCCAAACTAGATTGCGCTTATCTAAGTTAATTGCACGCTCGCCGTTATCAAATGCCTCTTCCTTTGGTAATACGAGATAGGGGCCATGATCGATTTCCAAGTAAATTAGATTATTTTTTTCTCTTGCCGCAGTGACATGGCTTTCTCCGGTAGGCTGAGTCCAGAAAGAACCTGGAGTTAGCCACATTTTTTCAGCGCTTGGATCATCGTTATGCATCCGCCCTTCTATTACTATGCCGCGGTAGCTAACGTTGTGAATATGCGGGGGAGATGAAAATCCTTGTTTGAATTTCACCAACATCCCTGTCGCCACATCTGTGGTTCGATCTCCCCACAGATCGGCCGCCCTTGGGCTTGCCTCACCTCTGAGCGGATTAAGTAGCCCCCACTTAATATCGTCTGTAGCCACCACCCGATAGTCCGAAGCGACAGAGGTCAATGAAGTCATACACAGCGCCATCATGAGCGCGACACCTTCAATTACTTTCATGAGCATTCCTCGAAATTTACTATTCACGACAGAACAAAGGGAAGTCGTCCGCAAGGCCTATATCAACAGTTTCTTTAAACCCTAAGAAAGCTAGTCCCACTGCCTGTGTTTGCTATATGTTAACTTGCAGCTCCGGCCATAACTCCAACCAACCCTTAGCTGCAACCCTAGCACTGAACACACCGATCGATCTTGCCGGGTTGCGATCGATTTTACCGTTAAACTGGAAGTTCAAATCAAATCGATGGCGTAATACCACCTCATCATTGGCATCTAGCGTCGCGCCAATGGCAGTTTGTTTCTCAGGCCAATACCCCATTGCATCCAAGGTATTGGTATAGGGAGCATCTCCATTATTAAGATGCATACGAGCTTGGTTCTTTACGGACCAAGGAAGCTCTGGATCCAATGAGTGAAGCCTCTGCTCTAATATAGAATCTCGCTCTTGCGAAACATCCAATGCACAGTAATAAATCACATCAATATCATTCAGAGGAGCGTCATTACCAAATAAGTTGCTCCACACTAGATTTCTGACAAAACCGGCAGCTATCAACCAGTCAGGTAGATCAAGAGATTTTACTGTACGTAAAGCTCTCATACGTAAACTATCGCATTCTATCAAATTGATGATGTGTTGTTCTTGATTCATAGATAAGTGGTATTTCCCACAAAAAGTAAACGCCTTACTTTGTTATGTACCATTTCGATACATGCTGCGAAAACCAGCTTCACTAAACCCATTCATTCGCCTACCTTTGAAGATTATAACCGGCACTCCGTTTGCCCCTAGCTTTTTGTAACGTCGCTTAGCTCGCATATCTTTGTCAACATCGTATTCAACAAAGGGGATACGATTAGCAATAAAATACCTTCTTGCTTTCTTACAAAAACCACACCATGCCGCCGAGTACATAACTACTTTATCAGTGACAAAATCAGTATTCTCAAAAGATGTATGCTTGTATGTATTAAGTTTAATATCGACCTTTTCTACAGCCTTGCTATTGGGCTTATTGTTTGAGTCACCGTAATGAGTACGCCCCTCATCATCAATCCACTTATATACCTCCGATGAGGCCTCTACAGATATAAATATAAGCATTGCAACAAGAACATATTTCATAAGGTTTTAACGCCTATAGTTGGCGCGACCGGAGCGTAGCATAAGACGTCCAAGCCACGAAGTAGCGACGACACAGGCTCGCTATTTCTTTCTCAAAGCCTCTTCGATTGCTTTGGGGGAATAGCCATGAATCACAGTATCATTGACGATTAGTACGGGGACGCCTTTACCCCTAATTGAATCATACTGACGGCGCCCCTCTTCGGATTTCTCAATATCATACTCTTTGTAGCGGATATTTCTCTTTGCCAAAAAATCCCTAGTTTTTTGGCAATAGCCGCACCAAGAAGTCGCATAGAGCACCACCTCACCTTGAGATATGGCGGAATAATCGGGGGGCGGTCTAATAGCACTGCTGATGACATCCCATTTCTGGAAAATTACCAGCGCAATGCAAATTAAGAATACATTCTTCATATCACTTCCTGGTGATGACTGCGACTGAACGCCGCGAACAACTGCGGCTTTGTAGTTGGTTGTTTTGTGGCAGCGTAGCGACCGCCGCAAAATCAAGCAACGGAAGAGATGTCAGATGCCTTGCCTTGTATG
>JBOEGJ010000002.1:0-160972 GCA_050633365.1 Cellvibrionaceae bacterium
GGTTCATGCCAGCAGCAACAGACTTCAAACCTTCGTTAACGATAGCTTGAGCCAAAACAGTAGCAGTAGTGGTACCGTCACCGGCGTCGTCAGATGCTTTAGAAGCAACTTCCTTCACCATTTGTGCACCCATGTTTTCGTACTTGTCTTTCAGCTCGATTTCTTTAGCCACTGAAACACCATCTTTGGTGACAGTCGGCGCGCCGAAAGATTTGTCCAGAACAACGTTGCGACCTTTAGGACCCAAAGTAGTTTTTACAGCATCAGCCAGAATGTTTACGCCAGCCAGCATGCCTTGGCGAGCTTCGTCACCAAATTTTACGATCTTAGCAGCCATGTTTATCAGCTCCCTTCAATAATCAATAGATATCTAATTTAACCGAGACGAAGGATTAACCTTCAACAACGGCCTTGATGTCGCTTTCGCTCAAAATAACCAGCTCTTCACCATTCACTTCGATGGTGTCGCTACCGGCGTATTTGCCAAAGACTACGGTGTCGCCAACTTTCACGTCGACGGCGCGTACTTCACCGCTATCCAAAACGCGGCCGTTGCCAACAGCAACCACTTCACCTTGGTTTGGCTTTTCTTGAGCAGAACCTGGCAACACGATGCCGCCAGCTGAGGTTGTTTCTTCTTCCTTGCGGCGAACCACAACACGATCGTGTAAAGGACGAATGTTCATCTATTTCTTCTCCAAAACGTCTGTTTCTGGACTAACACTGGGTCAAATGACCCACTTTTACGATGTAATCCCCAGTTCATCGGCATTCACCTCTGAACCAGAGTGCCTGCCCAAGACCCAAGTCTAGGGCAATAAAACTAAGTGATTAGGAAAATGGGGCTCGATGGAGCGATTTCAACACCTGACACGAAAAAAAAACCAATCAAAGGCAAATCTGATCAATAAACAGCCAAAATGCAGGCGCTGATCACGAGCGGATCGAGCGGCAGTGCTTATTTCAGCTTATGGTGGTCATGTGTCGGGTTATCTTGGCGGTACTCGCCTTCGATGATGTCGTCGTCGGCGGGACGAGAAGCGCGAAAGCCTTGAGAGGACTGATGAAAGCCGGCGCCGCCAGCAGTGGCGCGGAAAATAGCCTTTTTCAGCAATCGACCGATAATGAGGTGGCGCAGACCTGGAATTAGACAGGCGAAACCAATGGCATCGGTGACAAAGCCTGGGGTGAGCAACAAGGCACCACCCACGGCAAGAAAGATACCCTCGACCATTTCCTGCGCCGGCAACTGCCCCGACTGCATGCGCTGATTGGCACGCATGACGGTGGAAATACCCTGCTGGCGCAACAAGGCCAAGCCGAGCATGGCGGTAAGCAAGACCAAACCAATGGTGGTGAGGGCCCCAATCTTGGAACCCACCTCGATCAGCACCCACATCTCTAATACGGGCATGATCACAAACAGCAGAAGTAATGGCATAGTCGTCTCTTAATCGCGTTTCTATCGCGTCTCGATGGCTTCGGTTATTACTAAGGTGGCGACGAGAGGAAAAAGTTCAAGCCACAGCCCACAAGCTTTTACCCAACTTTACCCACACGTACCTCGCGCCCCCTTGCCCGCAGCCCGCAGCCCGCAGCCCGCAGCCCGCAGCCCATTAACCTACCACTCGTACCCAATCCCCACACTGAACTTAGTATCTTCCTTCTTGGTATCGTTTGCAGGCAAGTTATCGAAGTCGTATTCGAACTTATATTCCGAGAACAACCCCTGCCCCAGCGGCACGCTCAAGCCAAGATCGGCGCTCAGCTCCCAATCTTCTGAGTCTTGCAACGAGTAGAGAATCTCGTTGGAGTGAATCAGCTCGGCCGAAAACGGCAGCTTGTAGCGGAACTTGGTGGCGAATCGAAGCGCCGAACGCTCCACTGACGAGTCCCAATCGGGATCATTCATGTCGTCATCGGTGCCATCCAGTAGCTCTTTGACGTAATCGAGACCACCTTCGAGCGCCAAAGCGGTGTTGGGATTCTCCCACATCTGAACACCCAAACCGGTACCGAGGGTGTAGCGCTCGTCGATGTTTTTCGACTCTTCCCCTGCCCAACGTAATTCGTTGTACCAGAACCAGCGCTCTTCGAAGAACCAATCCAAGCGATAGAGCAACTCGTAGTCTTCGTTGGCAGGCTCATCGTTGTTGGATTTGCTTTCGTATTCGACGCCCATCACATGTCGAAAATCCTGCTGACGGAAAGTGACGTCGGCGTCGAGTTCAAGATCGTCTTCTATCTTGTTACCACGAGAGAAGTTGCCCGACAGCGAGGTTTTGCCATCGTAGACGTATTCGGTTGCGGAGTATTCAACGAAGGGCACAATGGAATCCAGTGCCAGCAACTCGGTGCGACTCTCGTCATTAGAATCACCGCAGTGGTAAGTGACATAATGGCCGTCCATGCCGTCGAGCTTACAAGCTTCATCTTCGCCCTGTATCTTCACGCGGCCTGCGGTGGCAAAGTTCTCGACCTTGCTTTTATCGATGGTGAGGTTGCCGAAGGAATCGGACTTCCAAGTGAGGGAGGATTTGTTCACTGCCACCAGCTCACCCTGCAGGCGATCACCGTTGGTGAGGATCAATTCGCCGGCACAAGCCGCTGCCGCGTTAAGAAATAGCGCAGCCACAAACAAAGGCGCTTTCAGTGAGTTTTTCACTAGCATCGTCAAAACCATAACTTAATCAACTAAACCTAAAAATTGTAAAATTTTAAAGGCGCGATTGTATCTAATTTAAACAATGATGAGTATGGCGGAGTTGCTGCAAATCCAGATCCGGTCGCTTTATCCGCGACCTTCACGCCGCAGTAGATAAAACGCCAACGCAATCGCGGGAATCCCCATAATCGCAGCATAGGTAAAAAAGAAAGAATAGCCGGTGCTATCCACAATCATGCCCGAAAACCCACTGGTGAACTTCCCCGGAAGTGTCATTAACGAGCTAAAGAGCGCGTATTGCGTGGCGGTGTAAGCTCGATTGGTCAGGCTCGATAGATAGGCAATCAACACCGCATTGGAAAAACCACCACTTAAATTATCAGCGCTGATCACCACTGCTAGCCAATTGATATCGGCGCCTATTGTCGCTAGGTGGGCAAACAGCAAATTGGTGACAGCCACCATAGTGGCGCCCGCCAGTAGCGGTCGATTGATGCCGAATCGCACCACCATTAAACCGCCGATAAACGAGCCGGCAATGGTCATGAAGAAACCAAAGAACTTTCCGATCGAGGCGATTTCGGCCTTGGTGAAGCCGAGATCGAGATAAAAGGGGTTGGCCATAATCCCCATAACGATATCGCTGAGACGAAATAAACCAATAAACAACAAGATAACGATAGCAAAGCGACCATTGCGTTTGAAAAAATCCACAAAAGGCGCAACCACCGCCGAGGCAAACCAAACCGCCGCTCGCTCGAATTTTGAGGAGGCTTTGCGGTGCAGCAAGTCTTCAACCAATTCGTCACCTAAGTGCTCGGCCTTTGGCGCCACCGGCTCAGGTATCAGCAACACCGTCGCCACCCCCACCAACATCAAACCGGCCATGGCGGCGTAGGACCACTGCCAAGCCTCGGCCGTACCCACCATTGGCTCGGCGTATTGAGCGATGTACAAGGCACCGGCGCCCGCCACTAACATGGCGACACGGTAGCCAAGAATATAAGTTGCCGACATGGCACCTTGAAATTCGGGCTCTGCCGCTTCGATTCTAAGTGCATCTATGGCGATGTCTTGAGTGGATGACGAAAACGCCACCACCAATGCCAACAGCGCCACCGCCATCAAGTTATTTTGCGCGTCGACTAATGCCATACCGAGCAAGCCCAACATGATCCCCAACTGACCCAGCAATATCCAACTGCGTCGTTTACCTAACGCGGCGGTCAACCAAGGTAGCGGCAAGCGATCGACAATAGGTGCCCAAAACACTTTGATGGAATAGGTAATACCCACCCAACCAAAAAATCCAATCGCACTGCGACTGACTTCCATATCTCGCAACCATGCCGACAAAGTCGAGAACACCAGCAGCAACGGCAAACCCGCGGCAAAACCCAAAAACAACATAGTGATCACTCGGGGCTGCCGATAGACCGCAATGGCCTCTGACCAAGTGGGCGTTTTTTTATTGGCGCTGTTCGCTTCGGAGTTTGAGGGATTGGCGCTGAGCGATGATGGACGACGCGATGACATAAGATTCTGTGATTCTCTATAAAGGCTCGCAAACCCTATCAGATCAGCCCCGACAAACCTAGGGAGACAGTACCGCCAACGGAGATTGACGCTGGCGGCGCGCAAAACTCGGCTGCTATACTGTCGGCGCAATTTTGTTCGAGAGATTCATGAACACCATCATCGAAGTTAAACAACTGGTCAAACATTTCAAAGACGTTCATGCCGTCAATGGTATTTCGTTTTCAATTCCCAAGGGTATTTGTTTTGGTTTGTTGGGGCCTAACGGCGCCGGTAAAACCACCACTATCGAAATGATGGAAGGCATTACCGCGCCGTCAAGCGGCGAGGTGCTGTATAAGGGAATCGCCAACAACCCAAATTTCAAACACGAGGCAGGAATTCAGTTCCAATCGACGGCGCTGATGGATTACCTCACGGTGAAAGAAGTCTTGGCGCTATTTGCCAGTTTCTACCCGCGCACCGCGCCGCAGGAACAATTGATCGCCCAATGCCACCTGTCAGAATTTGTGGATCATCAGGCGGCGAAACTCTCCGGCGGACAACGCCAACGCTTGCTACTCGCCTTAGCATTGGTGAACGATCCCGACATCATTTTTTTGGATGAGCCCACCACCGGACTCGATCCGCAATCGCGTCGAAACTTTTGGCAATTGATCGAGAGTATCAAACGAGACGGAAAAACCGTGGTGCTAACCACCCACTATATGGATGAAGCGGAACAGCTGTGTGATCAAATGGTCATTGTCGATCGCGGCCAGATTATTGCCGAAGGCTCACCCAAAGCACTGCTGGATGAGCACTTTCAACATGTCTTTGTCTGTTTAGCAAAAGCCGATGTGCCCGCAGCGCTGGCAGAACAACTCAAACATTCTGTGGATAGCAACGATCAAATCACCATCGAGAGCCTGTCGGTGGAATCCACCCTTCAAACCCTGATTGAAGGAGGCGCGCAACTGGGATCATTGCAGGTGAGAAACCCAACCTTGGATGATTTATTTCTAAAGTTAACGGGCCACACCTTGCGAGAATAAGCCGAGCGGGCATCGAGCCCGCAGCATCAGTTGTTTGCCAACAATAGTTATTAACCGCATTTACCAACATTAACTACATTACCAACAACGGCATCATCACCGCCGTCAGCAAGAGAGATTACTGTGAGCCAAGTTACTGCCCTGTTTTGGGCCCGCACCAAAGAATACTATCGAGATAAAGGCTCGCTCATTTGGTCATTCGTAATGCCGCCCCTGATCATTGCCGTGGTTGCCTTGGCGTTTTCTCGCGAAGATGCGGCTCTGTTTAAAGTGGGTCTCTATCCCGATCAACCGGCGCCAGAGGCTCTCGTCGAGCTGCCCTATATTCAGTGGGTGCCTTTTAGTGATTTGGCTAAGGCCGAGCAAAAAGTTCGTCATCATCAGATCGATCTGTTGTTGGTGACCGACGGCAGCCATCGCCGCCTGTTTAATCCAGAATCAAAAAACGCTCAAGTACTGCAAGATTTGCTCGTCAGTAAAACACCCGATCAAAGCTCGTGGATCGATGAAGCGGTGAGCGGGCGACAAGTGCGCTATGTGGACTGGGTCATCCCTGGGATACTCGGCATGAACCTTATGTTCAGCGGTTTGTTTGGGGTCGGCTATGTGATTGTTCGCTACCGCAAGAATGGTGTATTGAAACGCCTGCAGGCAGCACCGGTTTCGCCCTACAGTTTTCTGGCGGCACAAATGCTGTCGCGACTGGTAATCATGATGTTGGTGAGCGCCCTCGTTTATGGGATCTGCAATCTATTTCTCGATTTTTTGATGCTGGGCAATTATTTCACCTTGGCGCTCATCGCACTGGTGGGTAATGTCTGTTTACTGTCACTGGGACTGATCGTCGCCAGCCGGATGGCCAACGAAGAGCTGGCCAACGGATTGCTCAACTTTCTCACCTTTCCAATGCTGCTGCTGTCAGAGGTGTGGTTTTCTCTCGATGGCGCCCCTCAATGGATGGCACAAGTGTCAAACCTCTTGCCACTCACCCACATGGTACAGGCGGCGCGAGAAGTAATGATTGAAGGGGCAACACTGATGGAAGTGAGCGATCACTTAGTGGCAATGGTAATCATGACCCTAGTGTTTTTGGCCTTGGCCGCCAGAATTTTCAAATGGCGTTCGGAGTAGTTGCGGGCTGCGGGCTGCTACCCTAAAGGGCACAAGGGGCTGCGGGCTAGGCTTAGGTCAAAAACGACAAATCGTTTCAAATATTCACGCAATGTGCAAAATAGAAACAAATCTGTATACATTCACCACACCCACTTTATAATCCCGCCCAAATAATAGCGATAACAAGCACAACGCACCGGACGTGCAGGGTCTTGCCCCGGTGTAAACGACATAAGCTACTGATTATTTGAGGTACCCATGAAAAAGATTCTTCCCTTAGCACTGCTACTCGCCACGTCTGCCACCTTCGCTGGCCCTAAAAGCCTTAAGCCTGCTGGCACAGGCGAAACCGAAGACGGTCGTAGCTTTAAAAAGGTGCAAGTCACCTGCAGCGGCCGCAAAGAACCCCGTACCATTGTCAACTTTGAAGGCAATTGGAAGTGGTGCACCGCCGATGAGGCGTACTGCAGCAGCAAAATGAAGGCCGCTAAACGTGCCTGTAAGCAGAAAAACGTTCAGTCTTAATTCGACGTTTTTTGGATGAGGTTTTCGCCAATGGCGAGAACCTCATCGCCTCTCCTCTATACCGTTCGACCAGATACTGAGCCTGAGACGTGCTACTCAACTCTCCCTGAACTGAGCTATCTAATCCCGAAAATTGGTAAATTGCACCGGCATGCCCAGTTCGGCGCCTCTCAATAACGCCATAACCGCCTGCAGATCATCGCGCTTTTTACCCGTTACACGCACCTGATCCCCCTGCACCTGAGCTTGAACTTTGAGCTTTTCGGCTTTGATTAGCTTGACGATTTTTCGACACAAATCACTGTCGAGTCCGGTTCGAACCGTCACCGGTTGCTTCACTTGCTTGCCGGCACCACCCATATCGCCCTCTTCTAAGCAGGTAATGTCGATCTTGTTTTTGTGCAGTGTGGTTTTGAGGATATCGAGCAGTTGCTGAAGCTGAAAATCGGCCTCGGCCCAAAGCACCACTTCAAAATCGTTAAGCTCGAACTTTGCCTCAACGCCCCTGAAATCAAATCGAGTATCGATGACTCGATTGGCCTGATCCACAGAGTTCATGAGCTGGTGTTTATCGACTTCGGATACGGCGTCAAATGATGGCATTGGGATCTCCTAAAATTATTGACCAAAAGCTATGGGGCGGAGGTCAAGACTTGAGAGCACGGACCGGTCACCCGCACCACACCCGGAGGCTTCAAGTCGCTAAATCGCAAATCCGCCGAGGCCTGACACTCAAGATATAAAAAATGCGCATAATAACAGACTCTTTAGATCGCTCTCGCTTGCCAAGCAAACAACTTCGACTAATCTTACACACATGATGGATCTACAAAGACTGGACATCGGGAATGCCCTCTACTACGTCGAACTGAAAAGTAACGGACACCGCCCTCTTTTCGCCGAACGATCTGGCTTCAGCGCCTTTATTGATCTTCTCACCAATCTAGAACAACAGACGGGCTCGAGAGTTATCGCCCATTGCCTGTTACAAGACACTGTATATTTGGTGATTCAGAACGGCGCAGAGCCACTGCTGCAAAGCACCCGATATCTCACCGAGCAGTACACGCAATTTGCACAAGAACAATGGCGCCACCACGGCAGCTTATTTAATAAACACCACCACTGGCTGCTGCTTGAGCCCAGTCGCTATTTATTGCCTTGCATTCAATACCTGCACCACAGACCCGTGGCTATGGGATTGGTGGCCGAGGCGTCTATTTACCCTTGGTCTAGCCTGCAGAGCTACAGCGGTGAAAACCCACAGCCCTGGCTGCACGCTTCAGCGCTGCAGCAATTTACCGGGCTTGCCACCGTTAGACGTAACACTCACCTTGAATGCCTGAATCAGCCGCCCAGCGAACCCATGAACCTGCAGCAGGGCAATCATCCCGATGTTTGGGCTCTGGCCAGTGATACCTTTATACAACACCTGTTACAGCGCAATTGCCAAGCCACCCCAGCCCCGACACTGGAGTGGCTGACCACACAAGTGTGCGATCGCCACCATATCACTCGAGAAGATCTGAGCCTTCGACAGGGTCACCGACGCTACCTAGAGGTGCGCGCAGAGATTGCTGCCTTAGCGTTAGAGCTTGCCAATCAGGAACCCGTCGAAGCTGCGCCCAATGAAGCTGAGCCCGATATAGAAACTGAAGCTGAGCCCCATATAGAAACGACTCAGGACTCCATCTTAGAATCGGATGAAAAACCTGCGCAGGATCCTGAAACGGCTTTCAGCGATAAGGGCTTGGATGACCTCAATAATGGTATTAGTGACGACGACGGCGAGCTTCTGCCCATAACAGCTGCACTCGCTCAAGCCATTGAGAGCCAACTCGAGACCTCAATGGCGATACTGGCGCCGCAGATTCTCACCTTAAAGGAAACTCGACCCCATTATTTACATGGTCTGTATCTCGATCTGCGCCGACAATGGCGTCAGCATGAAAGTCGAGATATACAGAACGAAACCGAAGACAGTGCCGCTCTGGATGACTCAATCCATCCCCACTCCTCTGCCCCCCAATCTAGTCCGGAAGAAACAGACTGCTCCACCGCCGAAGAGAGCTCATCGATAAGCGACTAAGATCGGTTCATAGACTCATAGGCTCATAGGCTCATAGGCTCATAGGTTCATGACGATCAGTCCGTGTCGCTTAAGCCATGCCAACGCGATCAAAGAACACAAATAAATAGAGAGGGAAGAAAGAGTAAACTCGATAGATTGGACTTACTGACAGAGCGTAATGGTTTCAGCTCAGTGCTGTGTTAGTGGTGCATCCTTGCAATCGAGGAGAACTGTATAGTTATACAGCCCTGCCAGTAAGTTTTTCCATAATAGGCCCTGAATCTAGCGCCGGTCAACCGTTTTCTACCCTTTAGATCAAAATATTAGTAGCCGGTAAGGCTATAAATAATATGGCCAATATTGATAGCGAACGCTTACACACAGCGAAGTCACCTCTATATCGGTAGTGCGAGATCCCAAGCGCTGGAATTGGCACCATCGTGCACCAAGAAGCATACCCAAGGCGGGCAGATAGGAAGCAGAAATGACTTGGCGGGCCTGTTAGGCGGTCGGAGGACGATACCAAAGCGCTTGCAATACTCGCTTCAGATGGCGGCGAGCCTTTTCGACGCCCGTGTAATCGGGCACGGCCAGCGCCTCATACTGCAATCGCTGAATCACCCCAATAATGATCTCGGCGTCAGCGTTGGCATCAGTGGAACCTAGGCTCTGGCATAAGGTGGCAAGGTCGTCGACAAAACGCTGTCTCAACTCATAGGCGACACGACGAAAGCTCTCGGGCATGTGCATATCGAAAAAAAACGACATTTCCACCATCAACCCTTGCCTGCCGTCTTGCAGCTGTAGCAGTACAAAGTCGGTGAGTTGATCCGCAATTGAGTCGATGGCCTGCCTTTCGCCCTCCTGATCGCCTCGTCGACGGCATTCAAGTAGCACATCGACTTCGGCTTGATTAGCCTCCAATCGAGGCGCCAATTGTTCATGAAGCTCGTGCTTGTGAAGCCGGAACGCCTCTATCAACAATTCGGACAAGTCTTTGAAATAGTAAGTCGTGAGCGACAGACTCACTCCGGCCTCTTTTGCCACCGCTCGGTGAGTCACCCCCACACGCCCAGCGTGGGCAATGACCCTAAGGGTTGCACGCAGAATACTGAGACGGGTTTTTTCCCCTTTACTCAGGGTATGACTATTGCTCACAAGACCCCACAACAACTGAAAGAACTGACTGAAAACACACAATGACCGGCGACTGACGACCCGACTGAGACCGCCAGTGTGCGCGCATTATTACATAATCGTCAGCACCGCTAAAATACACAGCCACAGAATCAAGCTGCGCGTTAATAGTGGGATTAACGCATCGAGCTCTTGCTCGGTGATGCCCTCTTGCATGATTTCGCCACTGTTTACGTTCAGAGCGCCGTGAATATAGTGCTCCATCACCTCTTCTGTCGGGCGCTGCAGACACAACAGACACTCTTTCCAGTTGTGGATGCAGCCAACGAAATTGCCGGTCAGCGCAAAACTCAGCCCCAGCAATCGTACCACTGGCCACTCCAACAACCAGCGCAACCGCGCCAGCAGATCACGCAATTCTTCCGACTGATCAGAAGCCCGCTCCGATAAAGCCACTAATCGATAGAATACTGCCCCCAGCGGGCCGAGACACACAAACCAAAAAATGGCGGTAAACCAGCGCTCAAAACCTCGATACCCGGCCTTACGCAACGTCTGGCGATGCAGCTCGGGCCAACCATCGACCTCTTCGGCGTTGACACCAAGGCGCACGGCATAATCAGTGGCAACTTCGTTGTCATTGCGATGGCAGGCCTCACAGTAGCCCTTGAGCCACTCTTGGAAATCCCCTCGCCCCAAACTGAACATGAGCAACACAATGGACACCAAAAACAACAACAACCCCGGCAGAGACTCGATCATCCCCAGCGCGAACCACAGCAACAACACCGGCATCACTATTTGCGCCAATAGCTGCATGCTGGCACTGGGAAACCAGGCTCGAGTCGTCTGCAGCCAATCGTAGTAGGCGCTATCGCGCTGAAAAAGCTGCGCCGAGCCCCAATATTGAACCAGTCCAAATACGACGACGATGACAATGAAGGTCACGACGATACTCCTTTATGATGAATGAAGACTGGCTCGATAACGGTGCCAATCGAAGGCGGGGCCAGGGTCTGTTTTACGTTCTGGGGCTATATCACAGTGCCCGGCGATTCGATCGCGGGTGATCGCCGGATGACGATTCATTAGCGCTTCGGTGAGCCGCGTTAAGGTGTGATATTGATCATCGGTATAGGGCAGGTCATCGGTGCCTTCCATTTCAATACCGATCGAAAAATCGTTACAAGCGCTGCGGCCGTCGAAGTGGGAGACACCGGCGTGCCACGCCCTTTGGGTGGTGGCCACAAATTGCGTCACAGCCCCCTCACGGGTCACAAAAAAATGCGCCGAGACTCGCAGGTCTTTGATTTCTTGATAAAATTCGTGGGCGCTTATGTCGAGCTGATTGCAAAAAAAAGCATCCACATGGCCGCTACCAAACTGGCCCGGCGGCAAGCTGATGTTGTGGATAACCAACAGCGATATCGGATCCTTGGAACAGCGATCGTCACAATTGGGCGAAGGCAGGTGTCGCGCCGTTGAGAGCCAACCGTCTTTATCGATTGAAAAGTCCGACGGCGCGAGGGAAGACTGTGACATAGAGCCCCATGATTCCATAAATGGCCACCAATGATCCTGCGGCGGCACGAATGAAATCATAGGGTACACAAGTGCTCGAATGAGCGCTAGATTCTGCTGTGACGGGAAAGGCAACATGGCCCCCAAAGAATCGGGGCGTTCGACTACCGACTACCGACTACCGACTAAAAAAGTGTCGACGATTAAGACGGTCTCGAAAATGAAGGCGCTTTAACATCTTTGAGATGCGAGATGCGAGATGCGAAATGCGAAATGCGAAAATTGTGGTGTGGGGTATCGGCACCGAAAGCTCAGAATTCGACATAAAGAGACTCAGACGCCTGAGCTCAGCCCACTGAGCCGCGAGATTCTCTCAAGTTGCCAATCACTGACTCCAGCGCGCGATCAAACAGCATGCCGTCATCCAAGATGTTGAACTGCCCTTGTTGCAGCGCAACCGCCAGCTCCTCGCGAGTCTTTTCGGCCACTTTCATGCCATTGCGATTAACGAAGATGTACTTGTCGACCGCTTTGATGACCGCCGCCAATCGGCAGCGATAGACGGGCTTGTTAGCTTCGGCCACTTCAAACCAAGAGCCTTGCGCAAAGCGGTCGACCTGTTCAAGCCAAGATGACGAAACGGAATTGAGATCAGAATCTTGGTGAGACGCGGAGCCGTCAGCGACAGTGCGGCTAACAACAGAGCCTTCAATCTCTGGGGTATTTGTATCTGGGTTATCAACAACAGCATCGACAGGAGCATGGCTCTGCAGATCATTCGGCGCATCCACCACCACGTCTTCAGCAGTAACGCTGGTTTTTTCTGCGGTGATGTCACTCGCCAAGAGAGGCGACGCCTCAGCTGAATCGACAAAGCCTTGTTCAACTGCTGAATCGACAAAGCCTTGTTCAACTTCCGTCGCCACGGCTGCCTCTTGTGTATCAATCTCGAGAGGATCTGAGGGCTGGGCGGGCTTTGCCTTCTCAAGCTTTTCCTTCTCAAGCTCCGTCTTCTCAGGTTCAACCGGTTCAAGCCCTGTCGTCTCTAACTCTGCCTGCTCAAGTTCATTTTGGACAAGCTTATCGGAGGCGACTGATTGCGGCTCGGGCGAACGGAGTGTCTCGCTAACAGCGGTTTCGCTATTGCGTTGGGGCGCTCTTTTCGCGGCTGCCGGTGAGCTCTGATCCACCGAGCGCAGCTGACGCAGATGTTCTTTTTCGAGCTGGTTGAGCAAGCTGTTCATCTCGAAAGGGTTGTAGGAGATAGTCTCAAAACCCTCCCGCAAGCGAGGCAGTAAGGTCGGTAATAACGACATTAGTTTTGAGCGGCCATCGCCGTCGAGCTGCGCGGTAACCGACCACACCAATTGCTCTACAACAAAGCAGGCATCTTTCCACTCTTCACTATCGTCGCCATGTTTCAACAGATTTAGAAACAAAACGTTGTGCCACGGTCCTTCGATTACTTTCTCGACACAGGCCGGTAGGCGTCGCGCCTGCACTATCGACTCCAGGGTCTGACTCACCTGCGCACGCGCCTGCTCGGATTTTGCTTTGCCGTCTTCGGCGTCCAAGGTGCGCCTTTCGAGCACCTGCGCTCGACGCTGCTCTTTTTCAGTAAAGGCAATAAATTCGGTCAATAGAGACTCAAAGATATCCACATTGGATTCAAATTCACTGATGACCGTTTCAACCACCTTTGTCACCTTGCGGTACAAAGGATCTCGCTGAGGACCTTTTTCGGGCTCTTGCCAACCCAGTGCGGCGGTGGCCAATTCATTGAGCAGACGCCTGGCGGGATGACCGGCTTTGTTAAAAAAGCTCTTATCCACAACGGCAATTTTTAACATCGGTATCTGTAAGCGCGCCAAAACACTTTGCATGGCAGGCGCCAGATTTCGATCGTCGAGAATAAATTGAAACAGCATATTGATCAGGTTCATGACATCTTGATCAACCGACGACATGGCGGCCTTACCGCTCACCTTAGAGGTAATCATCGACAACAGTTGTTGATTATCGAGCAAGCCGGTCTGGGTATCGGCTGTATCGGGTAGGTGCTGCTGCAGCTGACTGAGCACCTGTGTCAGCTCATCCACACCTAGGGCGCCACTATTAACGGTTTGTCCTACAGCCGAGGGCTGAGGCGTCGCAGTCGACATTAAGTCACGCAATTTTTGCAGAACCTGCCCCGACTCATCTACCGCCGCTGACGCTGGCGTCGAGGTTGGCATAGAGGTTGGCGTCGATGCGGCAGGCCTTGAGCCCCCCTGTCGGCGCTGAGCTTTTGTCGATAGCGACGGCAAAACGTTTTGCTGAATCAGTATATTGTTGAGCACTGTATAGACTTTGTGCAGCTGCGCCATTACCGCTTTGTCGAACAACTTCAGCAGCACTAGCTTAGCTTTGATGTCGACGTCTAATGGCTCTATGACCTTCCAGAAATTGTTACACAAACGATCGGGGCCAACCGGATTGTTTTGCTGGTAGACCTTGGCCGGCAACAAGCTATCGAGCCGCAAAGCAATGTGCTGTGCTGGCTCAGCGCAGCGCTCGAAAACTTTGGCGACCATACTTTCTAAGGCCACCTGAAATTCGAGCTGATCGTTATCCACCAAACTTAAGTCGTCGAGAGAGATGTCGGCAACGTAGGCGTCGTCCTGATCGGGAACCGGCTTAAGCAATTGGGCAAAGCTGAGATCTAGCGCGGTAAAAAAGGCGGTCTCAGTATCACGGCGTTTTAGCCGAACCTCACGCATGGCCTCAAAGTAGGTATTTTGATCTTGATTGTTGTTGGCGCGATCGGCCAAATCGAAGAGCGCATCATCAGCGCCGTCAAACAGGGATTTTAGAGTTTGCTGAAGCAGGGCGATGGCTTTTTCACGCAGTCGATGCACGGGTGCAGGTAAGCGCACCAGCTGGGCGCGAGCGTCGGAGGCCTGCTGAGCTACAGAAGGCTTGGTTTGTGTGCTACCAATTGAGACTACATTGGTTTTTTGTACATCATCTATCACGCCACTACTCCACCGGCCAATCGCCTATGAGACTGCTATCGCTCGCCTGAACTGCGGGGGTCGGCCTCCTCGGCCTACATTCGAATGTCCTATATTGATCACTCCTAGCTGCAGAACCGGCTGCTCGGCCCAGAACATTTCATGTTAGGCTTTGAGTTAAATGCCCCGTCAAAAGTCCCTGACGAGTGCATCCAACAAATTCTGAAATGAGTATAATTCAGCCTTGATGACAAACTAGCGGCAACTTGCTCAGACGAGATAACCATCACATTCTGATATAAGATGATGTTTCACTTATAATAATTTTATAGAACCAAGTACAAAATAAGACCAAAAACCCATAAACCTGGTTAAAAATAAACCAGACACCGCTCTAAACCGATACCCTGAAGGAACACCACGCCCATGCACGAGACCAACGATTCCCGCCCAATGGGAAAAGGCATGCTGATTATCTTTTGGGTTTTGGTATTGGCGGTACTTACTTGGGGCTTCGGCGGTTGGGAAGCGCAGAAAAACAATCCAAACGCCAATCCCAACAGCTCGACCACCAACACCTACCGAGAAGTCGTCCTAGACAGTAATCGCCACCATCATTACATCGCCACCGGCCTTATTAATCGCGCCAAGGTCACATTTTTACTCGATACCGGCGCAACCGACGTGGTCATTCCAGAACAACTGGCAAACAAGCTCAAGCTGCAAAAAGGCGCGTCCCATATTGCGCTAACCGCCAACGGCAATGTTCGAGTCTACGCCACGAGTATCGATCACCTTCAACTTGGCACCATAGAATTGCGCAATGTGAGAGCCAGTATCAACCCCGGTATGAGAGGCAATGAGGTACTTCTGGGCATGAGCGCCTTAAGCGCGGTAGAGTTTCGACAAACCAACGGCCAGCTCATATTGCGACAATACAACTAGTCACTCAGCCTGTTTGTGGCCTCGGTATGCGGCCAATGAAATCCGCGCTAAACACTGCTAAACTGCCGCCCCAATTGAGTGAGACGCAGCCACCTTTCTGGCCCCGCGCAGACAGCCGATGGCCGTCGGAACAAAGAACATAGAGAGAATCGACCCACCATGATTGACACCATCCCCGGTTTACAAGACGACCTAAAACAAAGCGTTGCATTGGCGCTAGCAGAAGACATCAAGGATGGTGATATCACCGCACAATTGATTCCCGCCTCTGAACCCGGCGAAGCCACCATCATTACTCGCGATGATTGCGTGATTGCAGGCAAAGCTTGGGTCGACGAAGTGTTCAAACAGCTCGATCCTGAAGTGATCGTGAGTTGGCACGTAGCCGATGGCGACTCGGTGGCCGCTAACTCGCCACTGCTTAGCCTTAAAGGCAGCGCCCGCTCCCTGCTCACCGGTGAACGCAGTGCCCTCAACTTTCTACAGCTACTGTCAGCGACGGCCACGGCGGCGGATCGCTACCAAAAGCTGGTCGACGGCACCAACGTCAAGCTGCTCGACACACGAAAAACCATTCCCGGTCTTCGTACGGCACAAAAATACGCGGTCACCTGTGGCGGTTGTTACAACCACCGCATCGGTCTTTACGATGCCTTTCTCATCAAAGAGAACCACATCGCCGCCTGCGGCGGAATCACTCAATCCATCAAAGCGGCGCAACAACAATCGCCCGGCAAACCGGTGGAAGTTGAAGTGGAAAGTTTGAAAGAATACAAACAAGCACTCGCGGCAGGCGCCGACATCGTCATGCTCGACAACTTCTCATTGGATGATATGCGCGAAGCTGTGCGCTTCAACAAAGACGAAAATGACAGTAAAACAAAGCTCGAAGCGTCTGGCGGTATCACCGACAAAACCCTAAGACCCATCGCCGAAACAGGGGTTGATTACATTTCCATTGGCGCCCTAACCAAAGACTGTAAGGCGGTGGATTTGTCGATGCGGTTTAAGATGTAAGCGCAACGGACATCAACCACCTGATTCTTCCAACCACAATCTTTTGACGATCACATTTTAGAAGATAAGATCGATAATTTGTAAGATACACTCTAAGTTTGCACACATAATTATCATATAAGGAATGTAGTAGATGCCGATCCGACTCAATCATTTAGGTAGAGGATGGGCCTTAATAGGACTAATACTAGGCGTTTCACTCATTCTTCGAATCGGCTACAACCTTACGCTAGACAATGAATTCCCGTTTCGAGCGGACGCGGGAAAATACATAACGCTTGCGCTCAATTTGGTCAATTACGGTGTTTACTCACTGGGCAACTCTGCCCCTTTGGATGTCAGCACACTGATAACACCAGGATATCCCCTTCTACTGAGCTTAATACTTAAGCTAACCAACGACTTAAGCATCGCCTATACCGCTACCTTAGTGCTTCAAGCCGTAATGGGGACTGGCACAGTTTTCCTGACGTACCTCATTGCCAGTCAATGTAAAGTGCCCAAGCTGGCGGCTATTGCTAGTATGGCAATTATTGCTTTCTACCCACATCAAATCACCAGTGGCGGATTAATTCTCACCGAGACGCTATTTACATTTCTAATGATGCTGGCCACCTCACTTATTATTCGAGGCCTCGGATCAGCAAAGTCTGGTGTTTGGATTTGGGCGGGAGTAATACTTGGCCTCGCAGCCCTCACTCGCCCCATAGCACTTCCCATTGGGATAGGAATTTGGTTGACGTTGATCATATTGCAGCCCAATCTCGGGGGATTACGACGGGCGCTTCCTGCGGCGATACTCCCGTTGCTTATTTTTGCCCCGTGGCTCGCTTTCAGCCAACTTCATCACGACGAGAACCAAGTTAGTAACGCAAAATCAGTTTTTGCGCTAGGCACCTACCCAAATTTTATTTACAAGTCGAACCAGTACTTTGGCTTTCCACACCGAGAAGACCCAGACTATCCCAAAATGCAAGAGAGCCTAGCGTTTACTCTTTCTGACTTAAAACAACGAGCTGAAAGCGAGCCCTTAAAATACTTACATTGGTATACCGTCGGCAAACCTTCAACACTCTGGCAATGGGAGATAATACAGGGCGCAGGTGGAGCAAACATATATCCGATAAAACACAGCCTCTACGATAACTCTCGGCTCTACTCCTATTCGTACTCGTTATTGAACGCTGTCCACCCGATCTTAGTACTGCTCGCCTTCTTAGCTTGCCTATATACCATTTGGCAAGCCTGTGTTTACCACCTAACCAGAGAGCGTGCTAACTTACTTATTCTCGCATCCATTTTTGGGTACATCGCTGTAGTGCATACACTGATGGCGTCTCTACCGAGGTTTTCGATCCCCTTCCAACCCATTATGATACTGCTAGCAGCATCTTGGCTGACTCAGAGGAAAGAATACCGTGGAACTAAAAAATAACGGCATATTACTGGCCATATTTGTTGGAGTGCTCATGGCAGCCGGGCAGTTGCTCTTTAAGGCTGGCAGTAAAAGCATTTCATTTGAGAGCCCGCTGATATTAGCCCAAAGCCTCATTTCATCACCTATCATTCTGACAGCGATCAGCGTTTACGGCCTGACCATCCTACTGTGGATTTTAGCGCTTCAAACCCTACCCCTATCAACCGCCTATCCAATCACCGCCTTGGCATTTATCGTTGTTCCGGCTTTATCGCATTTTGTTTTTAATGAACCCTATGACCTAGCAAAATTCGTAGGCGGCTCCTTTATTTTTCTCGGCATATTAATTACATCTATAAAATGATTATTTTAGAGCTAAACGAATTCAACCCCGATTTATTAGCCAAATATGCTGATAAGCTGAATCTCTTAGCCATACAAGAAGTATTGAGCTTCACACATACCGAAATCACCACCGACGACACGCAAGAGCGCTATGGACTCGATCCATGGGTTCAGTGGGTCAACCTGCATACGGGAAAAACAAAGAGTCAGCACAATATCGAACACCTTAGCGACATCCACAAATTATCGGAGTCTATCCCGCAGATTTGGGAGCATGTCCATGACAAATACGGGGTATCCTTTAATGTTTGGGGAGCTATGAATGCGTCAACACGAAACCAGGGTGACAATTGCAGCTTTTTCCCCGACCCCTGGACTCTAGGCGTTGACGCCCACCCAAACAACATCAATCAGCTATTATCCCTGCCTAGATATTATGCCAAAAACTACCTAAATCTATTGCAGCTGAAAGGCTTAAAAGCCTTCCTAGCCACCAGCCTTTACCTCCTAAAGCCTGGCAATATTCTCAACACCTTAAAGCTCGTCCCTCAAGCTATCGCAGCGACCTTAAACACGGGCCTGAACAGCAACCTACTATTCACGCTATTTGACCGGCTCACAGGAGACCTGTTTCTACGTCACGCTCAAGCAGGACAACTGAATATTCTATTTCTGAACTCCGTTGCTCATCTACAGCATAATTATTGGACTGACGAGGAGAACAACAAAGACATTCAGCTCTGTTTAAAGTCTCTTGACCGACTCTTAAAAAAAGTACTCGAAGAACACCCAAAGGAGCCGCTGATACTTATAAACGCTTTTCGTCAAATTCAGAGCTATGATAAGAAACAGTATCTTTATCGGCAAAAGGATACAGAAGAGTTTCTCGTTAAAGCAGGAATAAAACATAATTCGATAAAGCAATTGATGACCAATGATGCGCATCTGGCGTTCACAAATTTGGACGACTTGAGATTTGCACACCAACAACT
This sequence comes from Cellvibrionaceae bacterium, assembly GCA_050633365.1. GTDB lineage: Bacteria > Pseudomonadota > Gammaproteobacteria > Pseudomonadales > Cellvibrionaceae > Pseudomaricurvus. The sequence goes on from JBOEGJ010000002.1 coordinate 19,312, forward strand.
TCAAGAAAGCACTGTTAACAACAAACCCTGCTTTCACACCGAAATTGATGAAGCATCTCTCAACTTATTCTTCCAGTTCAAGATATGGGATGACTTACCGGAATCGAGCAACATGACTATTAACGGCCGCACAATACCGTTTTTCGAGATATACTCAAAAGTCGTAAGACGAACTGGATCTCACATAAACGTTGGCGATGCCTTTCATCGCGGTGTCCAGCTTCCCGAAATACTTCCCAACCATCGTTTTTTCGAGAACATTGATCAACACTTCGGCTAATGTAATGACTACAGTAATCATTCCAACCTATAAAGCTAAAAATCAGATTTTGGATGTCATCAAGAGAATTCCAAATTCAGTGAACGAGATCATCATCGTTGACGATGCCTGTCCAGAGAAAACGGGCAACCATATTGAAGACACCTGTCAGGACTCCAGAATCAAGGTAATCTACCACTCGCAGAATAAAGGTGTCGGAGGGGCAATGGTCACGGGGTATAAAGAGGCCATGAAGGGAGACGGCGAATACTTCGTGAAAATTGACAGCGATGGTCAAATGAACCCTGAGGAAATCGAACGCTTCATAAAGCCCTTAAAAGAAGGAAAGTCCGACTACACAAAAGGAAATCGCTTTTACTCGCTCGAAATGCTTAGTGGGATGCCGCGAATTCGTATTTTTGGAAATGCAGTCCTATCATTTGCGAGTAAAGCATCATCGGGATACTGGGACATAATGGATCCCACTAACGGCTACACCGCAATTCACAGAAAGGTACTGCAACGAGTTCCGCTCGATAAACTCAGTAATCGCTATTTCTTTGAATCCGATATGCTTTTTCGGCTCAACTTATGCAGAGCCAAAGTTACCGACATTCCCCTTCAGTCCACCTATGGAGATGAGGAAAGCAACTTAAAAATACGCGACATACTGCTGGACTTCATGAAAAACCACATATCTCGCATCTACAAGCGTCTATTCTATAACTACATACTAAGAGACTTTAATGCGGGTAGCTTTTTTCTTCTTGCTTCTCTAATAACAATACTCGGAGGCTTAGTCTACGGTGGCTCTCACTGGGTGACTAATCTCAGTAACGGAAACGAAACACCAACAGGTACAATAGTAATAACCTCTATACTGCTAATCACAGGATTTAACTTTTTAATTAATTTCTTTAACTACGACACCACCAATAAGCCAACAGATCCGATCCACCCTCTACTATGATTCATGTATTCTTAGGTACTAAAGCGCAGCTAATAAAAATGGCTCCAATCATGCGTGAGCTCCAAAAGCGCAACATTGACTACAATTTCGTATTTAGCGGGCAGCACCAAGCAACCATCGACGACATTCGCACGGAATTTGGGGTCAAGAAACCTGATCATATCCTGTACAAAGGAGATGATATTACCGGGATATTTCAGATGTTAATCTGGATGTTTCATATCCTCTTTTCTGTTTGGAGGAATCGTAAGGAAGTCTGGAAAGCAGATAAGGATGGAATCGTACTGAATCACGGCGATACGTTCTCGACACTACTAGGCAGTTTTTGCGCAAAAATCTGCGGCCTCAAAAATGCGCACGTTGAATCCGGACTCAGATCTTACGACCTCTTGAATCCATTCCCTGAAGAGCTGACAAGACGACTAACCTTTTTACTCACCGACGTTTTTCTAGCGCCGGGAGACTGGGCAATCAACAACCTGACAAAATACAGCGGCAAAAAAATAAACACCGAATACAACACGCTAATTGACGCGTTATCAGCCTCAGCAGAAGCTATAGACTCGGTAACAATAGATATACCATCGTATCAATACGGCATAGTCTCTATACATCGCTTTGAAAATATCTTTTCTAAGAAGAGGCTCCTCAAGATCATCCAAAGACTTGAAGAGATTTCCAGCAAGCATAAACTGCTCTTCATTTTACACAAGCCCACTCACAAAAACCTGATAAAATATGGCCTTTATGAACGCCTAGTTAACAATCCGAATATCGACATCCACCCGAGATATAGTTACTTTGAGTTCATCAAGTTAGTCAAGAGTGCTTCACTAGTTGTTACCGACGGAGGAAGCAATCAAGAAGAGTGCTTCTTTCTAGGAAAACCATGCTTAATTTTTCGTCAAGCAACAGAAAGACAGGACGGCATCAACCACAACGCTGTTTTATCAACCTTTAGCAGAACTACAATTGATCAATTTATAGATAATATTGAAGATTATAGAAAACCGCCAATTAGCCCAGAAAAATCCCCCTCGGCTATCATTGCAGACAACTTAACAACATACGCATAAGTAATGACAAACAAAACGAATGCCCAAAAGATGCATGGACAGGAATACGTCAATCTATTCGAGTCCAACCAATCAGCGCAGCGCCTTGCTCGACTAATTGAACACATCAATCTATCCAACCAAGACTCAATTCTTGACTGCGGATGTGGAAATGGCATGTTATTGCCGTTAGTAGAAAACTCAATCCAATCTTACACCGGAATTGATTTCTCTCCCGAATTCATAGAGAAGGCAAAAGAGAACCATAAAAAGAGCAAATGCGACGCTCACTTCTCATGTGAAAGCCTAATCACCCACTGCAATCAGAATCGAGAAGCATACGACATTGCATTTGCGATGGATCTATCTGAGCACATTGAAGATTCAGAGTGGAAAGAAATCCTCTCAGCAATACGACACTCACTAAAAAAGAACGGAAGATTGTATATACACACCCCTAACCGTAATTTTTTCATTGAGAGAATGAAAGAACACAACTTTATCTTAAAGCAATTCCCGGAACATATAGCGGTAAGAACACCAGAAGAAAACCGAGAACTCATTATTCGCAGTGGGTACTCCAACATCACCACCGAAAAACTACCTCACTACAATTTTCTCAGACTTCTACACCCCCTCTCTTACATACCAATTGTCGGGAAGTGGTTTGAGGCAAGAATGTTAATTACGGCGGAAAAATAGTTTCTGCCCGGAAATTTAGACCCGCTGCCTGTCAGCCTTGCTACACAATGCAACAACTCCAGCACAGACAACATATATCATCCGAACCGAAAGAGACACGCCGACTCCCAACATAAAATCATCCCCAAGAAAGAGAGCTACAGCCCCAGACAAAAGCTCTTGTCCAGCAGGAATCGACGAAACAAACGTTAAATAACTAAGCGCTAAGAATCCAAATGACAGCATGAAGACACTATCGACAGCAATGTGAGGATAATAATAAGCCAACGGAAGCGCGAATAGAGCAGACATAAATGAAACTGCTGCAAAGGCTAAAGCCCAATCAAGCACAACTTCAGACAAACTCCCGTCAAACACTAAAACCGAAGCAGCTACAGCCAAACACACAAAAACTATAATAAAGAGCAATAGCGCTAGCCACAAATAGTCAATTGCTTCTCTGTGCTCCAACAACCCCAAACAAACGATGGAGGCAGAACCAAACGATAGAAGACTAAAGTACCCTATTCCTAACAACGAAGATTTAATTTTGAGCCCGATACGGGTCACCCAAAAATAGTACTTGGCTCCGGTTCCTATCGGTAGACCTAGAGAATTCCCCAAAATACCAACACTAGTCATCCACAGTGAATCTTTCACAGAAACATACTTACGAAATCTGTAGGTAACTCTCTTAATGACAAGCGAGTTGAGAAGCAAAGAAATAGCCCCTAGCATCAACATAAGTAATAACGAAGGGATTGGAATATCGAACAAAGCTAACAAATAATCCCAAGAATACACCACTAAAAGAGTAATGATTAATGGGGTAACCACCACCTTATAAGGCTTTAACCGCTCTAATTTAGCGAACATCTTTATAATGCAGGGCAGAGACCTGTTCGCTGACAAGCCCCATCAAAAAAACCAATACAGAACTAGAAAACAACATAGCACTCATATTGGTGAATCGATGAAATTCTATGTAGGTATAACCGTAATACATAGCACCAACCATGAAAAATAGAATAGAGATGGGGAAAAATAACTTCATAGGTGAAAATAACGTGCCAATTTTAAAAATAATTAGCAAGAACTTAATCCCATCCTTCCATATATTTAAATGGCTCTTACCTATGCGTTCATCGGCCTTGATATCGATGTATACGACAGTAAATCCACTCCTAAAAAACGCCATAGTAGAGGTGGTCGGATAAGAAAACCCATTTGGCAACAAATACAAAAACTGCAAAAATCGCTCTCTGCGGACTGCCCTAAATCCCGAGGTTAGATCTCTAATCTCAAACCCAGTCATCCAAGACGCGAATTTGTTGTAAAACTGATTAGCAAGCATACGCCCAACACTTGCCTGAGAGCCCGAATCTCTAGCACCAACAGCCATGTCAGCACCGGCTGAAATTTCTGCCAGAAGATCCGCAATGTACTTGGGGTCATGCTGCCCATCAGCATCCATGAAAACGATAACATCCCCTTTTGCGACACGTGCCCCAGCCTTAATAGCAGCACCATTTCCCTTCGCATATTGATGTGTAACAACCTTCACCTGATGCTGTTTAACCACTTCCAGAGTATTATCTGTAGAGCCATCATTCACTACAATAATTTCTAATGCATCTGATGCGAGGCTGGATAATTTTGGCAATAGCAGCTTCAAGCCTTGCGCCTCATTCTTTGCAGGAATAACTACTGAATAGCTCACTGTTTTGCCTCCTCTATGGCTGATATTTCACGATTTGCCTTATCAATCAATTTCTCTTGCATGGGATACTTTAACGGATTGCGAGACTTTTTATTACGGGCTTTCTCAATAAACTCTCGGGCATCTTGAAATAGACCAGCATCGGCCAACCAATAGGCCTGAGTTAAGGTGAACATTATATTCTCAACATCCACCTCCTGCGCTCGATCCAGCATCTGTATAGCTCCATCTAAATCACCAGCAATTGTCTGATGAACTGCCAACTCTTGATACAGAAAAGACTTCATATTCTTATCTTGATAGCCAGGATGCTCAAGGAAAATCTCAACCCAATGACCTAGCTCATCAAAACTCAGCTGATCACACTTCCCCTCTAGTAAGATCCGCCTAAGAACCAACAACCCATCATAGACGCCATTACTTCTATCCCCCCGAGAGAACTCTTGTGAGTACCTTTCGCTGTCAATCGGCTCTCCCAATAAACACGCCATGATAATCGCCTGCAGATTGAGCTGATGCTGCCCAGGATGATCGGCATTCAACTGCACCATTAACTCGCCCGCGCTCTCAAGATCCCCGGTATCCACCATGTGGCCGATCAGGTTCTGCTGGGCTCGAATTGAATTTGGGCTCTCCATAGCCCACAATTCTCGCATCAAATCCTCATCACTCCAGATAGCAACATTGTTTGCAGTCACAAGCAGGAGTAACAACATCACACCTGCAATCAAGAAATTTCCTAACCAGTCTCGACACATGACGACACCAACACCAAATACAACAAAGACGCCTATCGACGGCAAGTAGTTGCGATGTTCGAAATACAGCTCCAGCGGAATCACTGTCGATTCAAGTAGATGCCCCCCCAGAAAGAAGAAAAGCGGAAATTTTATCCAGCTAAAACGCGGGACTCTTATCGCTATAACCGCCAACACAAACCAGCCGACTATTGGAGCAACCGAGCCAACCGACACCACTCGCTCAACGGCGCGGCCATCTTGAAATACACCACCTCCATGCGACTTTGGCAAAATCAATTTATACAAATATTCAAAGAGAATCCCAGCCTCAGTCAGCAGGCGCTGCCACCACACAAACCCTTTCTGAGCCCAAGAGGCCTCAGAGGTCGCCGCCAAAAAGATAATTACCCCACTGAACAGAGTAAACATCACAGGTATCAGCACAGGAAAAATTCGCCAATAGGGCCTCTTACCCCTAGAACCAAAAAACAGCACTTCCAATACGAACAAATAGACAATAAGCAGCGCGGCTGTTTCTTTAAACAGCAAGCCTAGAGACCCGATCACGGCCAAAGCGCTCAGCAACAGAAACTCTCGAGGCCATGTATGCGACCTAGGACGAACAGAAAGATAACAAACAAGACCCGCAAGAATTGCGGTCGACGATAACAACGTCATCCGCTGCACCACATAGAGCGTGGTTGAAACATGCATTGGATGAGCAACCCATAGCGCTGCCACAACCAACGCGAATCGATACTCGTTCTTTGCCCTCACCGGAGCGTAGTGTTTCGCAACTAACAGCATGCACCAGTAGACCAATAACCCATTGATTAAATGAATCATTAGATTGGTGTACTTGAACCCCTCTGGATTGGATGGCCACGAATGATCATTTAGCAGGAAGCTCGCCATACTGAGCGGACGACCAAGAGGCCCCGATTCGTTAGAACCCACGAAGTAAATTAGTGACGGCCAATCAACGACGCCACCAAAATAAGCCAACGGCTCCAAGTTAGGAAAATCATCCAGTGTAAAAGGCCCACTCAAACCAGGCCAATAAACCAGTGAAACCACCACCAGAAGGGCAAAAAAAGAAAGAATATAGCGCATCGGGTACATATGAATAGGCAAAAAAAAAAGGCCCCTATGGGGCCTTTTCTTTCCAAACTAACTATTAACGACAGTTAGCAGGCAAGTACTTAGTATCAACCGAACCAGAACAGGTCCAAGTCAAAGAGCCGCCACTTGCAAAAGTAGGAGTCAGAGCGATGGTATCGCCTGAAATCGCAGCATCGTTTGAGTAAGTAATTACAATTGCACCGGTATTACCCGCACTTACACCAGATACGTTGTTACCAATGATTGATGCAGCGTTAGCCAAACCATAAGAAGTGTTGTTGGCTACGTAACCACCAGTTGACAGACGAGTCTCCGCCACTGCAGTTTTAGCGCCTGCAGCCAAGGTCAGACCTTCAGAAACCTTAGTACGGACGGTGTAATCTTGATAAGCAGGTAGTGCCACTGCTGCCAAAATACCGATAATCGCAACAACGATCATCAATTCAATCAAAGTAAAACCTTTTTGCTGCTGAATCATAGCTTGCTCCAAAATAATATTATAAAACGAAAAACCACAGCTAGGTTAAAGCATTAAACATGCCAAGAAGAAAATGCCTTGCAATAGCCCCTGTTCATCCTATTCTCGAAACAGTTAAAGCCCTCATCGGCAACTTGTGACATTTATTGTCACCTTGACGATCTCTCGTTTACTATTGGCCGAATGAAAGATTTATACATACTATGAAATTAGTGATAGATTGGGTAAATTTTCTACCCTTACAATAGGTTAGTAGCGATAGTTCCTAATAACCATTAACAATTAAACAAGCATATGGAACGCACATGAACATGCCTACGGCTGGGTTAAGCGGCCTCGCCCGCAGATTGGTTGCAGACGGCACGATCGAAGAAGACGTCATTATTGAAGCAATCAATAACGCCAAGAGCAAAAAGCGATCCCTCGTTGAGGAGCTGGTTGACGAACACGAACTGTCAGCTCACAACATAGCTCAAGCTGCGTCAGATGAGTTTGGCACCCCAATTTTTGACCTCGATAGCATCAACAAAGACAGCGTTCCGCAGAGCTTAGTAGATGCAAAATTACTCAAAAAACACCTAACAATCCCTCTATTCAAACGAGGCAACAGATTGTACCTTGGGCTTTCTGACCCAACCAACCTTCACGCCCTCGATGAAATCAAATTCAACACTGGCCTCAATACTGATGCAGTACTTGTCGAAGTCGACAAGCTAACTCACTTTCTAGACGAGTATCTTAATTCAGAAGAAAGCAGTATCGATGATGCCTTAGGCGGGCTCGATGATGACGCTCTCGACGCCCTAGATATTGAAGCGGTTGACGAGGATGGTCCCGCCGGCGACGACAACGCTGGGAGCGAGGCGGATGAAGCACCTATCGTCAAATTTATTAATAAGGTGCTGCTTGACGCAATTAAAGGCGGTGCCTCCGACATTCACTTTGAACCCTACGAAAAATCATATCGGGTGAGATTTCGGACGGACGGCATCCTTGAAGAAGTCGCAAAGCCGCCAACAGCCCTTGCCACACGCCTAGCGGCGCGACTCAAAGTCATGTCTCAGATGGACATATCTGAACGCCGCGTACCGCAAGATGGACGAATTAAGCTTAAAATCACCAAAACAAGGGCCATTGATTTCCGAGTCAATACACTCCCTACTTTGTTTGGCGAAAAGATCGTATTGCGAATTCTTGACCCGAGTAGCGCAAAACTCGGTATCGATGCGCTCGGCTACGAGGACGAGCAAAAGAAATTATTCATGGAAGCCTTGGAACAACCCCAAGGGATGATTTTGGTCACGGGACCTACCGGGTCGGGAAAAACTGTCTCGCTCTATACCGGTTTGAATATCCTTAATACCATTGAACGAAACATATCCACCGCTGAAGATCCCGTCGAAATCAATCTTGAGGGCATCAACCAAGTAAACGTAAATGTAAAAGTGGGGCTCACGTTTGCAGAAGCTTTGCGCTCTTTTCTTCGGCAAGATCCAGATATTGTCATGGTCGGTGAGATACGAGATTTAGAGACCGGCGAAATTGCAATTAAAGCCGCACAAACCGGCCACTTGGTGCTCTCGACACTTCACACTAATAGCGCCCCCGAAACTCTGACCCGCCTACTTAACATGGGGGTTCCCGCATTCAATGTCGCAACCACCGTCAGCCTTATCATCGCACAACGCCTAGCGAGGCGACTCTGCACAAATTGTAAAAAACCCGCCACGGATATTCCCGATGAGATTCTGTCAGAAGAAGGCTTTGATAACATTGGAATCCCCCGGGAAGAGCTACAACTATTCCACCCTGTTGGCTGCGCACAATGCTCAAAGGGCTATAAAGGTCGAGTAGGCGTATATGAAGTAGTTCGCATCACAGACACCATCTCGCGAATTATAATGGAAGGTGGCAATGCGATTGAAATTGCCGACGCCGCGCGAGAAGCGGGTTTCAACAATTTACGTATTTCCGCATTACGAAAAGCTGCTCAAGGCATGACTAGCCTTGAAGAAGCGAACCGAGTCACGAAGGACTGATAAAGATGGCCACTGCATCGAATAGCGTATTTATATACAAAGGTGTCGACAAAAAAGGCACAAAGATAGAAGGCGAGATCAACGGCGTCAGCTCTGCGCTGGTAAAAGCTCAGCTCATCAAACAAGGCATCAACGCAAAAACCGTTCGCAAAAAGCCCAAGCCTCTGCTTGGCGGCGGCGGTAAGTCCATTAAACCGCAAGATATCGCCATCTTTACCCGTCAAATGGCGACTATGATGAAAGCTGGCGTCCCCCTTGTTCAGAGCTTTGAAATCGTTGCAGAAGGACTCGACAATAAGAACTTGCGCGATATGGTTATGAACATCCGAGAAGAAGTCGCCGCCGGTAACTCTTTTGCCAACTCACTGAAAAAGCACCCCAAGCACTTTGACGATCTTTTCTGTAATCTGGTCGAATCAGGCGAGCAATCTGGCGCACTAGAAACCATGCTGGATCGAGTCGCGACCTACAAAGAAAAAACAGAAGCACTAAAAGCCAAAATCAAGAAGGCTATGACTTACCCGATAGCTGTCGTGGTTGTAGCGCTTGTAGTGACAGGCATTCTTCTAGTTAAGGTTGTCCCTCAGTTCGCTACCACATTCAGCAGCTTTGGTGCCGACCTGCCAGCCTTTACGTTGTTTGTACTAGGTCTATCAGAGACAGTTCAAGCTTGGTGGTTCATTATTCTCATTTCAATTATCGCCACCGTCTTTGCCTTCACTGAAGCAAGGCGGCGTAGCAAAGCCTTCTCAGACATTGTTGACAGGGTGACCCTCAAATTACCCATTGTTGGAAATATTGTTTACAACTCTATTGTCGCTCGCTTTGCGCGCACACTATCGACCACATTCTCTGCCGGTGTACCTCTTATTGACGCACTTGAGTCCGTTGCCGGTGCCACAGGTAACTCTGTATATGAGAAAGCAGTACTCAATGTTCGCGATGAAGTGTCTACAGGGATTCAATTGAACGCATCCATGCGTAAGTCTGGTGTTTTTCCCGCAATGCTTTTACAAATGACTTCAATTGGTGAAGAATCCGGCGCTCTTGATGAAATGCTAGACAAAGTCGCCAATTATTATGAAGAGCTTGTAGACAACTTAGTCGATAGCCTAACCTCACTTCTTGAACCATTAATTATGTCAGTACTAGGTGTACTCGTCGGCGGACTTATGATTGCTATGTATCTCCCAATTTTCCAGCTGGGTTCCGTGGTCTAACCAAGAAATTTTACTTATGCCTGTTCAAACTCTAGCCGGCGAATACGCCGGCTTTTTTATTGCCCTCATCACTGTCCTCGGCCTAGTTGTCGGCAGCTTTCTCAACGTGGTCATTCATCGCATCCCGCTCATGCTGCAAAACGGATGGCGACGCGATTGCTGCGAACTGCTCGAAACAGAACCCCCTGCGAATAATGAGAGCTACAATTTACTAAAGCCCGATTCTCACTGCCCAAAATGTAAAACCCCGATCAAGCCCTGGCAGAACATTCCGATTATCAGTTTTCTGCTGTTGAAGGGGCGCTGCGGACAATGCTCTGAACCCATCAGTATTCGCTATCCACTGGTTGAGCTCTGCACGGGATTGCTCAGTGGTTACATCGCCTTTACCTACGGCTATTCTGAACAGGCATTTACCGCACTATTTTTGACTTGGGCCTTGGTCGCCCTAACGATGATTGACGTCGACCATCAACTGCTGCCCGACAATATCACCCTACCTCTGGTATGGGCAGGGCTACTGATTAACAGCCAAGGCGTATTTACTGACCTCCCCTCGGCGGTGTTTGGTGCTATGGCTGGCTATCTGGTGTTATGGAGTGTGTTCTGGCTGTTTAAGATCCTCACCGGGAAAGAGGGGATGGGCTACGGAGACTTTAAGCTGCTGGCGGCGCTCGGCGCGTGGATGGGCTGGCAGGTGTTGCCATTGGTCATCATTCTATCGTCCCTGGTGGGCGCCGTTATTGGTATTGCTGGTATCTTGATTCAAGGCCGCGATAAGAATATCCCCATCCCTTTTGGCCCCTACCTCGCCATCGCAGGCTGGATTGCGCTTATCTGGGGAGACATTATTATTCAGCGCTACCTGCAGCTTTCTGGGCTTCAATAGGTCCAGTCGCCTCACGCCTAATTAGACGAGTTATCTTGCTATCATGACCTTTGTAATTGGAATCACCGGCGGTATCGGCAGCGGCAAGACCGCTGTTTCCGATCACTTTGAACGCCTGGGCATTGCCGTTGTGGATGCCGATATCGCATCGCGCACAGTGGTCGAAAAGGGCACCCCTGCCCTCGCCCGTATTGCCGAACACTTTGGCACCGAAGTACTACAGGCCGACGGCAATCTAGATCGAGCTCACCTTCGGAGCGCTATTTTTAAAGATCCCGAGCAACGCCAATGGCTTGAATCACTCTTACACCCATTAATTCGCGACGAAATCGTCGCCGGGCTCGAGTCTGCCAGCTCGCCTTACGCCCTGCTCGTCTCTCCGCTACTGATCGAAAGCGGTCAAAGTCAATTAACAGAGCGCGTGCTTGTGGTCGATGTACCTGAAGATCTGCAACTGACAAGAACGGTCGCCCGGGACAATAATTCAGAGCAACAGGTAAAGGCGATCATGGCCGCTCAAGCGTCACGCCAGCAACGGCTCGAGGCCGCCGACGATGTGGTCACCAACGACGGCACCCTCGAGCACCTCAAAGCGCAGGTCGAGAAGCTTCACCAAAAGTATCTTGAGCTCGCAACCCAATCACCTCCACGCACTTCATAAAGATATTAAGCAATGGCAACGAAACTCAACTGCCCTACCTGCCAGAAAGAGATCGAGTATTCTGAAAAATACCCTCAGCGCCCATTTTGCAGTGAGCGTTGTCGATTGATTGATCTGGGAGAGTGGGCCGACGAACAACACAAGATCAAAGGCTCGAGCCTTTACGACGATGTCTTGTCCAACGATCTCACTGATCCCGACCTTTACTGACATCCCTCGCAATGGTTAAACGCGCGCGCTTAACCATTGCAGAACATAATCCGCACAGACTTCCCAACCTTGCTCGGCAATCACCCAATGAGTCTGCCCTGAGAAACAGTGGTAATCTGCTTGTGGATATTTGTTAGCGATTTTTTCGACCAGCTTCACCGGCGTGAGTCGATCATGCTCCGCAGAAAAAACTAATGTGGGACAAGTAACTTTTGAACTCGCCACTTTTGTCGCCTGTTTTTTATCCAAAAAAGGAAGACCTATTTCGACAGCAACCTTGCCCGACTCATACACCAACTGATCGTAATACTGCTGCCTTTTTTCAACAGGAATCATTTGAAAAGAAGACTCAACAACATTTTCGAAACTCGGTTTGTGAGGGAGTTTCCAGAATTTAGCCTTAAATAATAGGGGTAAAAAGCTCTTAAAGGGCGACCAGCTTATCGCCACAACATCATTGGGTGGCGCCGGACACGCGAGCACTAAATGTTCCGCTAGATCCCTTTCCGCCAATTTTTGCGCAATAATACCGCCCATTGAATGCCCCATCACAATGGGTTTTTCTGGCAACGTTTTTATTAAATTTTCGAGATCGTCAACGTAATCAATAATACTTACGGTTCCCAATTCTGGGTTTGGTTCTTCACCAATAGCCAAATCATGAAAACGCAAATTGGGCGTCAAACATTGATACCCCTGCGCCTCAAAAAACTCCTTCATTGGTTGCCAATACCAACCGCCACCCCACATACCATGAATCATCAAAATTGTTTTAGTCATCGATTTACCTTTTTATAGTTATTAGGCCAGCAGCCTATTGCGCCGATGGCGCACTCTTCACTCTCGATACTTTACAGAGAATCGCCCCTGACTCAACCAAAGAGCGTCGGACAAATTGGTCATACGAACCAAATCAGTGCAAAACTAATGAAAGAAATAGGGACTCCCATCACAGATTGCACGACGAGTGAAGCTCGAGCTATAGAATATTTTGTGATATGAAATTAATGATACTATTCAAGGTTCATATGATGAAACGAGAAATCAAGACAGCTGGAATCACTCGGAATCCGCTCGAAAACAGGCTAAATTCGAGGGCTTCACAGCATTACGTATCATCAAACCAAGTAATGTTTTATGTGCCATCACACGGCTCTGATCATTTTGTTGAATGGAGAGATTCAAGAGTTGGCCGATAACTCCAAAGCGCTTGGCTATACTTTTTAAGAACCGACATTGAACTGACCGAGGTTATCTCACGACTCTTTCGAGCCCACTGATAACCAACCCCACTTGGTGCTACAGAAGACGTGAATATCATGAATCTGTCTCGTATTTGGCTTGTAATTATCCTTCTAGGATCAGCTCAGGGACACGCTGACACCTTGGCTCAGATGCCAGAACCCAATGAGGCTGCCAACGCGCTCGCGCCTCGATCTATCATTGACGACAGTAATACGAATACCATTCTAAGCGATAGCAAAGAAGACAACTTCTTAGACGCCATCGCAGAGCTTGAACAGCAACACGGCCCCTACCACAGTGACTTATCCCAGTACTTAACCGGACTTGGCATTAACTACCAGGCCCGTGGCAAACACGACCAAGCGGCCGAAGTATTTCGCAGAGCCATGCATGTTAGCCGTATTAGCGAGGGGCTCTATAGTTTGAATCAAGCCCCTATTCTAGAGCGACTTATCGAAAGCAACGTTGCCAGTGGCGACTGGGAAGCGGCCAGCGAGAGCCACCAATACCTATATTGGCTACACCGCAGAAACTTCGGTGCGGAAGACCCTAGAATGCTGCCCATCATCACTAAGCTGAGCAACTGGCATCTTAATGCCTACGCTCTCGATGTAGGCGCGGGGCTATTTCAACACCTGATAAACGCTCACAACCTCTATTCGATGGCTGTGAATATCATCGATAAAACTTATGGTCAGAGTGACATACGTCTGGTGGGAGCACTTCGAGGTCTAACGGTCTCCAACTATTATCTTGCCACCTATCAAACCTCGTCCGCACGACAAACGGATTTCAACTCTGGCTATGGTAGCGCCAAGGCAAACGCCGATGAAAAAGCAAGACTCGATCAATACATTCTGAACAGCTATAGCAGTGGCAAACGAGCAATCAATAGGATTCGGCACGTTTATGCCTCAAACCCAGACGCCGCCAACACCGCCGAGGTTAAAGCGCAGATACAACTGGCTGATTGGAACTTGCTCTTCAACCGCTGGCACACCGCCATCGACATGTACCAACAAGCCTATGACACCTTGGCAGCGAGCCCAGAGGGCGCTACGACCACTCAAGAGTATTTTGGTCGCCCAGTTGCGCTTCCAGATTTGCCCCTACTTAAAGGTAATTTGGACACAACCAATGACGCCAATGAGTATGTGATGGTGAGCTTTGATGTGACTCAGCATGGGCGCGCGCGCAACATAGAGATTCTCGAAGCCAATCCAGAAGACAGTGTGAGAAATCGCTCCCGCGTGCGCAAGGCACTTAAAGTCGCCAAATTCAGACCGAGATTTGAAAATGGCACTCCTACCACCACTGAGAACATGACCCATCGTTACGTTTTTGCGAACTAAAGCGTAACTTTGAGCTCTAATGCTAATCGGCACAATATTTCGCTGATCAGTTCGAACAGTAAGTAGATGTGCAACATCGGATAGGGCAAATGCGCTGCACTACATCTGCGTCTCATCCTATGAGACTATTTGCTTGCGCGACTCAACCGAACAACTGGATTCTACTCAGACACTTCTGAGCAAACACTGAAATAGGACTTCCCAAATGGGCAAACAGGCGACACTGTTAGCGATTACCATCTCTGCAATCGTTTTAGCAGGCTGCAAACAAGAACAGAGCACCTCGACGCCAAGTCCACCTTCGCCCTCGGCAAGCAGTCCAAGCCAGCCATCGGCTAGCTCACCGCCATCGTCATCGAGCTCTTCAAGCAGCAGCCAACAACAGAGCAGTCCGTCTTCGGCCTCATCTCAGCAATCATCACGCGATCAATCGCAACCGCAAAGCGAAGGCGCTCAAGACAGCCGCAGCGACAGCTCTTCTCGAGAAAACTCAGGCGACGAGAGCTCCGCCAGTGACGGAGAGATGAGCGACTCCAGCGAGGGCTCCCCCTGGGATGAAGCCAGTGACAATGAGGGCGAGCCAGATACAGCGCAACCCAGCGAATCCTCGCCAAGTGATGAAATCGATTTTTCCGAAGAAGAGAGCGCCAGCAGCTCATCCTCCTCCAACAATGCATCGTCCAGCAGCAGCTCATCAAGCAGTGCCAGCTCACCGGCCAGCAACCAGTCATCATCTCCCTCAGAATCTAGCCCGAGCAGTGCCTCCAGCGCCAATCAGAGCGCCACATCATCCGCTCAGACCGGTGGCAGTCAGCGCTCGCAATCATCGCCCTCCAATAGCGGGCCGATGACCAGCGCCGAACGAGTGGCTGTTTTGGAAGGCCAACTGGAAGAATCCATGGCCACTTACGACGGCATGATTCTCCGCGAACGAGACTATGTGCTCAGTCGTGGCAATCAACAAGGCAGTGAAGAAGAATTAGAAACTGCCGATGAGGCTGGCTCGCCTTACGACGAAGCCGATGAGACCGCATCAGGAGAGGAAGGTGACGGCGGTTCGCCACCGCCATCTGGTCCAGAAGGTGAAGCGCAGACTAGCGCAAACGGCAGTAACAGCTCGACCTCCTCGGGCGGAGGAACCCGCCCTGAGGGTGATCAACAACGCGACGGTGATTTCTCTCACCAAGGCAGTTATGCCCCGCCGGAAGACATCCCAAGCGGTAGCGATGACGACGTTGTCGCCCGACAAATTCGAGAAGCCGCAATGAATGAATCCGATCCAGCGCTTCGCGAAAAGCTGTGGGACGAATATCGCAAATACAAAAACCAATAATTCAGATCGACATTTGCCATGGACATCATCATGCAACCTAGCACTCACTTTTCTAAGTACGCTCGTTTTTGCCGCCTCTCATTTTTTTTGGCACTGCCGCTTCTGCTGGTTGTCGGCTGCTCTAGCCACACTGTGAAAACAACTCAAGCGACGCCGGTTATCCAAGAACATACCGAGATCCCCGAGGCTGAATTACTGGATGTGGGAATCTATTTATTCGATCCCGGTTTAGACAACGCCAACGACGATGATCAAATTATCTTTCCCGAGATCCGCAATGCCGAATCTCGTTTCATGCCTTTTCGTTTGATGGAAACCTTGCAAACCAGCTCAGCTTGGGGCGCTGTGCGAGTGATTCCGGCCACCCAAAACGCCATTGATGTCACTGTATCGGGATTAATACTTCAATCCGATGGGGAGCAGCTTAAAGTTCAAGTCACAGTAAAAGATGCCACCGGCAGACATTGGTTCAGCAAAGACTACAACGGTGTTGCCAGTAAGTACGCCTACACCAAACAGCGCACAGGCAATGTGCCGCCAGAGCCTTTCCAAAATTTATACAACATGATCGCCAACGACATGCTCAACTTCCGTCGAAATAGCCTCGATGGTTTGGCCTTGCGCACAATACGCACCACCGCTGAACTCAAGTTTGCACAAGACTTTTCTCCCAGCGCCTTTGGCGGACATCTCAGCTCCGATAACAATGGCGAGCTACAAATCGTCAGGCTTCCCGCGGAAAACGATCCGATGCTGCAACGTATTCGTCAGATTCGCGAGCGCGACTATCTATTTGTCGATACCCTGCAAGATTATTACGGCAGCTTCGTCAAAGAAATGGATAAACCCTACAAACAATGGCGAGGCCAGAGCTACAACGAAGTGGTAGCCTTGCGTGAGCTTCAACGCGAAGCCCTGGTTCGAAAAATCGCTGGGGTAGCCGCCGTTATTGGCGGTATCGCCGCTTCCGGCAGCAGTAACAGTTCAGGCCGAGCCGCTGGCAGCGTTGCGGTCGCAGGCGGCGCCTACATGATCAAGAGCGGATTCGATAAGGGCGCCGAATCGGAAATGCATGTGGAGGCACTGCAGGAGCTGGGCGACTCATTGGAAGCGGCCATCGAACCCCAAGTAATTGAACTCGAAGATCGCACCATCACCCTGTCAGGCACGGTCGAAAATCAATACGACCAGTGGCGCGATCTACTCAGGGAAATCTACAAGGTGGACACAGGCGGTATTTAGTGCCAAAAGAGGTATTAAACCTCACCAGAAGCAATATAACGGCGCTAATAGTGGCAATACTGACGCTAAGCAACAATAATCTAAGTAACACCTTTCTTAGAACTAATTGGCTATTTCACTGACCATGACTGACAGCAACAAGAGCGATTCTCCTCAAAGTAAATGGGACGACAGCGAGTTTCACCAGCAAGCACAACAACCTTGGTGGCAAACTCGACGCCGTGAGCTCTTGCTCTTTGGCGGCCTGACCGCCGTACTTCTGATCGTGATCTTTTGGCTGCCTGCGGTGGTTGATCCCGTAGACACGTCTAAAATATCATCCGCCAACGAGTCCGCAACAACGTCCACAGCATCAGAAACTGCCGTGGCCAATTCCTCAAGCTCGCAGTTGGAATCCCCTTGGGAAGAAGCACAAATCGCCAAAGCCAGGCGTGAAGCGCAAGAAATATTGGCCAAGCTGCTCGACAAACAAAATACTCTAGAGGGAATGCAAGTTGAGCTTTGGGCCAAAGAAGCCTTTGAGCAAGCCAAAGATCAGGCATCTCAAGGTGACGAACTCTATCGCAGTCGAGAATTCCCACAGGCTCAGCTGAGCTATCAATCGGCTCTGCAGCAATTCGATGAGCTCGTCGAACAAGCCAATAAAACCTTCGAGCAATCTCTGCAAAACGGCCTTAAGGCCATTGAAGCTCAACAGGCACAAGCCGCGGTCGACGCCTACACTTTGGCAACGGCAATACGCCCACACAATCAAGACGCTGAAGATGGATTAGCGAGAGCCAAACTACAAGACCAAGTCATCTTGCTTATCGAACAGGCCGAGAACTTTCAGCATCAATATCAGTTTGCTCAAGCCAAAAACGCGATCGAAGAAGCGCTTAACATCGACCCAGTATCCAGACAGGCAAAAGATAAGTTACGCGAGATTAACTCGGCCTTATCCGACGCCAACTACGCCTCGGCCATGGGACAAGGTTATCAAAATTTAGAGCAAGGTCGTTTCAGTAAAGCCATTGAACAATTCCAGCAAGCGCTGAAGATTCAACCCAATGATCAATCGGCAAAAGATGCCATTGTTCAAGCAGAGAACCAACGCACTCAACAACGCATTCAAAACACCTTGGCGAGCGCCAAAAACTTGGAGAAACAAGAGCAATGGCAGCAAGCGCTGAACAAATATCAATCGGCGCAATCTCTCGATAACAGTTTAGTCTCTGCACGCATAGGTGCATTGCGCAGCAAAGCACGAGCCGACTTGGATACGCAGCTGCAGAAATTAATTGACGCTCCTTTACGTCTCGCAGATCCGGCGGTCTATCGCAGCGCCCAAACGTTGCTAAGCGATGCGCGCTCGGTCAAACCTCGCGGACAGCGCATTGACGAGCAGGCCAAAAAACTTGAAAGCGCTATCGAAAAAGCACTCGATCCTATTTCGGTTAAGTTCCGCTCCGATAACCAAACCCAAGTCACCGTCTATAAAATCGGATCTTTGGGACTTTTCACCGAGCAGGCACTAGAGCTTAAACCCGGACTTTACACTGTGGTCGGTAGCCGTAGCGGCTATCGAGACGTACGAGAAGAAATCACCGTACACCCAGGCAGCGGCTCGCAAACAGTGGTGATTCAGTGCCAAGAAAAAATTTCGATCGGTAGCTAACGGCGTACCAACAAGACTGAAAAACAAACACTCGGCACCATCAAGTACATTGGCCGCATCGCGGTTTTGGACAACAGGCATGACTCAACAGGAAGAGATACCCAACATCAACACTCAGCAGAACAGCAGCACTGACGACGATTTCATCCAACCTTTGGACTTTCAGCCTGCCTCCCACGAGGTTGAAAAAGAAGTCTGGAAACCGACCTCTTTTCAGATCGCAATGGCCGCCACTCTAGTAATTGCGTTAGTGGTCTTGAGTTACTTATTTGCCGCCAAGTCGCTCTATGTTCGCAGTAATGTTGATAACGCTCAGGTCGAGGTAGATGGTATTTTCACTCTATCCATCGGCGACCGCTTTCTGCTTTTGAAAGGTGAGCATCAAGTCAGCTTGGAGTCTCAAGGGTACTATCCTCATCAAGAAAGTGTCGAAATCAATAGTGACGACAACCAGTATTTTGATGTCACGCTAAAACCTCTACCGGGACACTTAGACATTAGCAGCAATACCTTAGCGCAGGTATTTCTCAACGGTGAAGCCATCGGCGACACCAGTCAACCACTCAAAAACATCGATGCAGGCCCGCATCAGCTAAGCCTAAAAGCCGAGCGTTACCAAACGTTGGAAGTGCTCGTCGACATTGAGGGAAAAGAGAAAACCCAAACCTTAGACGTTAACTTACAACCCAACTGGGCCGACATCTCGATCAATTCCAACCCCAGCGGCGCCACCGTCTTTTCAGAGGATACCGAGATAGGAACAACACCGCTCACCGCTGAGCTACTGGCAGGCAAGCGCAATCTAACAGTAAAACTCGACGGGCATAAATCCTGGCGACAGAGTATTCGGGTCACAGCACAAGAAGCCAAAACCCTGCCAGATATTACTCTGGTAAAAGCCGACGGTTTGGTCGATGTTATCTCTAAACCTGCTGGCGCAAGCGTCACGGTGAACGGGCAGTTTCGCGGAAAAACCCCCGTCGAGGTAGCACTCTCGCCCGGCAACCGCTATCAATTCACTCTCTTTAAAGACGGCTATCAACCGCTGCACAAACAACTCCGTATCGAGTCCAACAAAGCCGCGCAGATTAACGTCACATTAAAACCCAACTTGGGTGACATAACCATTCAAGCATCTCCGGGTGACGCTCTACTTTATGTGGATGGTGTATTGATGGGGCGTGCCAATCAGAGCATCACCTTGCCGGCGAAAAAACACACGCTTCGAATCACCAAAGACGGTTATGCCGATCACAGCGAAACGGTACTGCCACGTCAAGGATTCGAACAAAAGCTCGCCATCAAGTTATTGACCAACGAAGAATACAAGTGGAAGAACATTAAGCCGGTGATCAAGACCGCCAGCGGTCAAAGTTTGCTTCTGTTTAAACCTAATGACACTTTCACCATGGGCGCCTCTCGTCGCGAACAAGGCCGACGTGCAAACGAGGCGCAGCGAAATATTCGACTCGATCGCCCCTTCTATTTAAGTCAGCAATTAGTCACCAATGCCGAATACCGAAAATTTGATCGTTTTCACTCTTCCGGGCATGTAAAAGGCAACAGTCTCAACGGCGAACGCTATCCAGTTGTGAACATTACTTGGCAAAAGGCGGCGCTCTATTGCAATTGGCTTTCGGAACAAGAAAAAATCGAGCCGTTTTACCAGGTAACCGGCGGCATTGTCGACGACTTCAACACTCAGGCGGCGGGCTATCGCCTACCCACCGAAGCCGAATGGGCTTGGTCCGCTCGCCTCAAACAAGGCACCATGCAGAAATACGCCTGGGGCACACAACTGCCGCCAACAGAAAACAGTGGTAACTTTGGCGATCGCCAAGCCGCGGCCTTACTCGGCAATATATTGCTCAATTACGATGATCGCTATGCAGTCAGTTCACCGGTTGGGAAGTTTCCGCCCAATCATCGAAAGCTCTACGACTTGAGCGGTAATGCCGCCGAGTGGATAAACGATTATTACGGTATAAAAACAGGCCTTTCGCTGAAAGCCGAGCACAACCCGATGGGACCGGCCAGCGGCGACTTCCACGTAATTCGAGGCTCTAGCTGGGCTCACGCCACCATGACCGACTTGCGTTTATCTTTTCGCGACTACAGCAACGATGCGCGCAATGATGTGGGCTTTCGTATTGCAAAATTTATCGACTAGGACCTTGGCGATGCAGACCGAAAAATATTCTTTCACTCTATTCCTAGTCGGCGCATTACTTGCGCTTTCATTAAACACGACGGTCACTGCTGAAGACGAAGAATCTGTAAACGCCAAGCAGAGCGCGACAATAGAGTCAGACAAGAATGAGAGTAAAACACCGGTAGCGGATGCCGACAAAGCGAATGAAACACAAAACAAAGACGTAACAAACACCGACGAACGTTTTATACCCACGGAAGAAATTTCGGAAGATTTACCCGTTTCCTTCCCCGTCGATATTTAACATCATCACTTAGAAACACCCCTCAGGGGCTTAGGGACACAATATGAATCGCAATACCGGCTCAGAGTTTATCTACCAGCTGTTTGCCCTGTTGATTTCGATCATTATTATTCATTCCATTTACGTGGCTTGGGTTCGCCCCAATGCCGACGCCATCTTGCAAGAACAGTTGGATCGGCAAGCCAGCGGTGAATCCTACGTGGCTCAACGCAGTATGTTTGTGGTGATGCGAGATTACGAGCAAGAAGCGTGTTTTGTACTCATGTTCTGGGCCATAGCGATTATGGGACTCAAGTCTCGACAAGCTCTGGGGGAGAGAAGAATGCTGTCGATGCCCCTGCTTCGAGTAAAAGAAGGTACCAGTATTCTTCCCGACGACACGGTAGAGTTTGCCCGTCCAATTCAGGCTCTACCAACGAGCCAGCAGAACTTACTGGTTCCAAGAGCTTTAACCACCGCACTTCAGCGCTTCCAAACCACCCGCAACGTGGCTGACGCCAGCACCGCTGTCAAAGAGGTATGCGACACAGAATCTGATCGACTCGACAGCGAGTTATCGATGGTTCGCTACATTGCTTGGGCAATTCCCTCCATTGGCTTTATTGGTACTGTTCGCGGTATTGGAGAAGCCCTAGGCCAAGCTCATAAAGCCGTCGAAGGCGATATTGCCGGCGTTACTGTCAGCCTTGGGGTCGCGTTTAACTCGACCTTCGTTGCCTTGGTCATCAGTATTGCGGTGATGTTTTTTAGTCATCAACTGCAATTGTTACAGGAGCGACAAGTGCTCGATGCACAAAGTTACTGCAACGACAAACTACTCCGTTTTTTGAGATCGCAATAGATCATGAGCAACCTCAAACAAGTAGGTAACAATCGTCAAACTTTGATGACGGAGGGCGCATGACACTGCTGTTGGAACTGAATGATCTCAGCGTTCGCTGCTATCGCGACGGGGAGCTATTACACCAAAGCCCTGGCATTGCTATTGCCGAAAAAAATGTCGTCTTAGGTGAGCAAGCCTGGCAACAGAGTCGGTTGCACCCACAACATACTCACAGTGAGTTTTGGTCAAAGCTCAATACCGTGGCGCTTCACAGCCCCAACCCTAAAGTTCGTCATCACGGTGATCTCGCCTACCTGCACTTACTGCATATTCAATCGCAATTACCTTTTAATTTTGACGATCAGAATGTTATCTATTCGCTTCCCAGCTCAATGGACCGAGAATCACTAGGGCTTTTGCTGGGTATCAGCCAGCAATGTGGGCTTAATACCGTCGGTCTAGTCGATCACGCGCTGGCATCTATGCGTCCCTACGGACAAGACTCCGAGTTCTTTCACCTCGAAATGCACATGAACTACAGTGTGCTAACTCGATTAATGAGACTCGACAATCAACTGCAACGCCAACAGATTTCCCTTTTAAAAGATCAAGGCTGGCTACAAGCACACGCCAAGATCCTGCAATTTTTGAGCGATCAGTTCATTCAAAAAACGCGATTCAATCCTCGTCATGACGCCGAGAGTGAACAACAACTGTTTAATACTATTCCTGTCTGGATCCAACAGGCACTTTCGCAGCCACGCATTCACTGTGAGATTCAGGGCCATCAAATCGATGTGGATAGTCACTCGCTTAAAGCCGCTCTTCGCAGTGCTCTGCCACAAGTGTGCGAGACACTGGCCAACCTCCAAAACCTATACCTTGGCGATCGCTTAAGCCGCTGGTTACCCATGTTCAGCCACAGCGGAAGTGTCGAATCTCTCAGCAAATCACAACAATGCGCGGCCATGGCCTCGCTCTCACATCATCTCGATACTCACCCAGAAGGGGTGCGCCTGATCACCAGTTTGCCTTGCGATGAGATAAGCTCACCTACGGCGACACAAGCCAATAGCACTTTAGCCACACACATTCTCTGGCGCCATCAAGCCTACCCGCTGTCGGGTTTGTACTCGCTGAGCGCAGATGGCGACATGACCGCAGGGGAATCGGCAAGCGCCATCCTTAACATTCAGCAGGGAAAAATTCGCACGACACAAAGCTCTGTGTCGCTAAATCAGCGCCCCCTAGAGAACCCCCCTTTGCGCACAGGCGATCAAATCCGTATCGACGGTTTTTCGGAACCACTGACCTTAATCGAGGTCACTCGATAGCATGGCTCGAAAACGCAGGTTCAGTACATTCAGCCTCTCGTTTCTCGACATTATGTCTTGCGGATTTGGCGCTGTAGCGCTGATTTTCTTGATCATCAAGCATGACGTCAGCAACCAGAACTTGGTCGAGAATGAAGAGCTGTTAGCCGAAGTTAACTTGCTACACGAGGATATTCAAGACGGCGAAGAGGGTCTTGTACGGGCACGCAATACCTTATCGGCGTTGGATCAACGGCTGGCCGAAGCCAAAGGTCTTGCCACACGAATCACCAAAGATATTGAGCTATCGCGCTCGCGTATCGAAGACTTAATTGCCGATCAGTCACAGGACTCCATCGAATCACTCGAGGAGCAAGTGCGTCAGCTACAGGCCAAAAAAGATGAGCTGGAAAAAGTTGATCAAGAGCGAGGTAACGATGCCCGCCAATACGTTGGCCAGGGCAATCGACAGTATTTAACCGGTATGAAATTTGGTGGCGCCAACATACTTATCCTGCTGGACGCCTCCGCCAGTATGCTCGATGACAGTATTGTTAACGTCATTCGACGCCGAAATATGCCCGACGATATCAAACGCAATGCCCGAAAATGGCAAGGCGCTCTCGCCACTGTCGATTGGTTGACCACTCAGCTTCCTCAAGAGAGCCAGTATCAAATATATTCTTTCAACACCGAAATCAAATCGGCGGTAACCGACACAGAAAACACCTGGCTCAACGTCAGCGACGGCGCCGAGCTGGAACAAGGCATTCTTAATTTACACAAACGCATCCCCGAGGGCGGAACCAGTTTGGAGCGGGTATTTCAGTCTATTAATTTGATGTCCCCTCGCCCCGATAACGTCTATCTGATTACTGATGGTTTACCGACCCAAGGAATAAAAAAGCCGAAACGCAGCACGGTGAGTGGCTCAGAGCGATTCAAATTGTTTGAACGAGCCGTCGAGCTGATTCCTAAAGGGGTGCCCATCAACGTCATATTGGCGCCCATGGAAGGTGATCCTCGAGCAGCGTCTGCATTTTGGCAGTTAGCTCAAATCACCGACGGATCATTCATTAGCCCCTCAAAAGACTGGCCTTAACCGGAGCCCCTTGGCATGAGAAAACGCCGCGAACAAGAACAGGTCAACATGTCGTTTCTCGACGTCGTCTGCTGTGGTTTTGGCGCCATTGTTCTGCTACTGATGATCACAAAGACGGTGGAACCCATCGTCATCGAAACCAGTAAAATCAACATGGAAGGTCAAGTGGCCAACCTACAAGAACAGCTGTTTACCTTAAGAGGCGAAGCCACGGTGCTCAACCGCGATCTCGATGCCAAACATGAACAGCTATCGGTCGAGCAAAAACGCATCGCCATCTTAAAAAGCAAAATGAAACAATTGCAGGCCGATTACGCTCGAATGGCATCGGCCGCCTCGGTTGAAGGCAGCCAGCGAGGCGAGCTCTATTTGGCCATGCAATCGCTGACCGAAGAGATGGAGCGTTTACTCGGCAAGCAGCATCAACGGCAAAACAGTGTTATTGGCGGCATCCCTGTGGATAGTGAGTACATTGTCTTCATCATTGACACCTCCGGCAGTATGTTTAACTACAGCTGGGAGAGAATGATGAACGAACTGGTGGCGACGCTGGAAATCTATCCCCAAGTGAAAGGCATTCAAATTATGAATGATATGGGCGACTATATGTTTTCCAATTACCGAGGCAAATGGATACCCGACACCCCTGGCCGCCGGGAGGTGATTATCAAGCGCCTGCGCCGCTGGAATCCGTTCAGTAATTCCAGCCCTGTCGAGGGCATCCAAAAAGCGGTTCGCGCTTTCTATGACCCCAACAAAAAAATCAGCCTTTATGTACTCGGAGATGAATTTACTGGGCGTTCGATTCAGCATGTGGTCAAGACCGTCGACAGGCTCAATAAAGAGCGAAAAAATGGCGAGCGTATGGTGCGGATTCACGCCGTGGGATTCCCGGTGCAGTTCTCTCGGCCGGCACACCTGCAAACCACCGGCATTCGATTCGCAGCGCTGATGCGAGAGCTCACCTATCGCAATGGCGGCACCTTTGTCGGACTCAATGATTTTCGGCCATAAGCTCGGCAAGCACCAACGGCCAATAGGGCCGAGTATTTCAGCTAAACTGAACACAGAGGTATGAATTCACTCTCTATCATCGAAGAGACACTCAACATGAATGCTGTCAATAAAGTGGTATTACTGGCGTTGCTATCGACGCTCTGGGGCTGCACCAATAGCTTGCAAGTGAAAGGCGATTTACCCACGCCACTGATCTCGGCCATACCGCAAAGCCTAGGCGTACTCTACGACGATGATTTTAAAAACTACGTCTACACCGAAAAGAGTAAAGATCGTGGCAAGTGGATTATCGACAATGGTGACGCTCAAGTTCAGCTGTTTCAAAATGTCATGCCAAAACTCTTCAGCCACGTAGAAGAAGTTAACGCCCTACCATCCGCTCAAGCCCCGGCGGACACCGATCTGGTCATTCACCCCAAGGTGACAGACTTTCAATACTCGGTCCCGAGAGAAACCAAATTTAAGATCTTTGAGGTTTGGATAAAATACAATCTCACCGTTTACGACGCGCAAGGGGATCTTATCGCCGATTGGATCGCCACCGCCTACGGCAAAACCCCCACCGCATTCATGCAATCCAATGAAGAGGCCATGAACGCCGCGGTCATAGTCGCGCTGAGAGACTTAGGTGCAAACCTGTCCATTGGCGCCCTTCGAGTCCCAGAGATCAAGGCCTGGCTGCAGAGCCTCCCCAGCGACCCTCCCATTGAACCTCAAACGACTCAGGCGGAGGGATAACGATGATTAACGCAATGATACGAGTGGGTGGCTTACTGCTAGCGCTGCAAGGCTGTACTTCCGTCACCATCGACGAATACCACGCAAGCGACAGCGTCGCTATCAGTCAGGGCGAAAGAGTTGTGGTTTTGGGACGACGTCACTCCAGTGATTACGAAACTGAGCCGGATCTCATTAGCTGCATAGGCGACGTACTGGACGATCAAAACGATGTGATTGAGGTAATTCCCGAGCGACAATTTGTCGATGCACTTTACCCATGGTTCGAGCCAAGAACCGCCCCCATGCGGGTGAAGGATATGAATCGATTACTCACCCGTAAAGATATCGCCGACACCATTAACAGCTATAACATTCGCTATATCATTTGGGTCGATGGCAATACCGAAACTACTAGCAGCAGCGGCTCCATTGGCTGCTCGATTGGTGCCGGTGGTGCCGGCTGTTTTGGTTTTGGTACTTGGGATAAAGAATCTGACTACGAGGCCTCGGTATGGGATTATCAAGAGCTCGAAAACCTAGGGCAAATCAGTGCCGATGCATCGGGCACCTCTTACATGCCCGCCATTGTGGTGCCCATTCCAATCATTGCGCAGGTTCAAAAGAACGCCTGTAAAGCCATGGGAATGCAACTGCGAAACTTCCTCAATCCACAGGCGGCCGCCGTCGCTCAGTAGTGCTTGAATCCTTCACTGTTATCGCTCGGGAGTTCATTATGTTTACGCGTTTCATCGTCATGGCTTTTCTCAGTGCAACACTGATGTTGAATCTGGGGTGCTCAGTGAACCCTGCGACAGGAACACCCGATTTGGTCTTTATGAGTGAAGACAAAGAAATCAAAATCGGTACAGAACTGCATGAAAAGATCATGGAGTCGACACCGATCTATACCGACGAAAAGCTACAGGCCTACATTGAGCGTATCGGGCAAAAGATTGTCAAACACAGTCACAGACCAGATCTAAAATACACCTTCACCATCATCGACAGCCCAGACATTAACGCCTTTGCACTGCCCGGAGGTTTCATCTACATCAACCGAGGTTTAATGAGCTATCTGCAATCGGAAGCTCAACTCGCCGCTGTACTGGCCCACGAAGTTGGCCATGTGACTGGACGGCATTCCGTCAAACAAGATACCGCACGCAAAGGCTCTAGCGTCGTCACAGTACTGTCGGTACTGACCACCGGCAGCACCGTCGTCGGCGACGTCACTAACTTATGGGGCACTGCGGCAGTGATGGGTTATGGCCGAGAAATGGAACTCGAAGCCGACAGTTTAGGCGCCGAATACCTGTTCAACATGGGCTATAACCCAAAAGCTATGATTGAAGTCATTGGCGTACTCAAAGATCAAGAGCGCTTTGCTCGCCGACAAGCCCGTGAATCCGGAAAAAAAACCACCACCTATCACGGTGTTTTTTCAACACATCCTAGAAACGATACTCGACTGCAAGAAGTCGTTGCCAAAGCCGGTGAACTATCAGCCGAACAAACCGGCGACGATAATGTCACGGAATTTCGCCAGCAAACTGAAGGCATGTTGTTTGGCATTAACTATCAGCCCAAGACCGCGAAAATGGCGGAGAACAATACGTACAGCCACAGTAAGTTAGGCTTTAAGATCGACTTTCCGAAAGGTTGGACGGCAGAAAATCAACGCAATCAAATCCTAGCCAAAGCGCCTGATGAACACGCTCACCTGAGCATTAAAGTAGGCTCACTGCGCACGCCGATTGCTCCCGACGTTTATATCAAAGAGGTACTGAAAGTTCCGACCCTAACGCAATCCGAACCTTTCTCTCAATTTGGATTGATTGGTCACACAGGTATTAAACCCGCTACGCGAGAGCATAAGTTTCCCACCCGAATTGCGGTTCTCTACCAAAATCGTCGAGTCTACATCTTACAAGGCATTGTTGAGGCGGAAGCATCCGAGGAAAAGTCGAGCAAGCCAAATGAAGACGCTAACACAGAGGGATCTGAAACGAACAAAGAGCGAGATAAAGAGGCTGGGTCTAAAACGGAACCAAAAACCGACGACGAGCGTTTCATGGCCAGTATCCGCAGCTTTCGTCCCTCACGCTCCGCGCGCCGATCCACCACCAAAAGTAAAACACTGCATTATGTGAAAGCCAATGAGCGCACCACCTTTGCGCTACTGGCCAAACACGTCAATCTAGGCAAATATACCGAAGATCAATTACGGCTACTCAACGGCTATTATCCGAGAGGTGAACCCAAGCCAGGTGAATGGATTAAGATCGTAAAATAGCAAACCACGATACGCGAGATGCACTCAAAGGCGATGCCTATGTGCATACTCGCGCTTACCTCGTCTCGATCGACACACTAAAACTGCCCAGCCAAGTCTGAGGCGTGACTATAGAGTCTGCAGCAGTCAGTAATATCCATATCCTCCCCTTCAAATAAAACGAGCGTTTAAATATACTCAACTGAAACCGGCACGCCTATATTGCCGAATGACCGAATACCCACAAATAGATTGGTAAGATCGATAAAAGCCAACAGAGAAAGCCTGTAGATCACTGCGCTAGTGATGGCGCTGCGATATTTAAGGCTCTAACCACACCCAATCAACCCAAGGGCCTAAAAAAGGCCCCCTTAGAATCTGGGAGAGAAAATGCTTAGCACGATGATGAACACCCCATTGACCATTACCTCATTAATGCAGTTTGCCGAACGAGTGCATGGTGCATCAGAGATTGTCTCGGTTACAGCGGACAATCCCAACCACAGCTACACCTACCGAGATGCTTTTCAGCGGGTGCGTAAACTAGCCAATGCACTTGAAAGTCTCGGCGCCAAAGAAGGCGACCGAATTGCCACACTGGCCTGGAATGATTATCGCCACTTTGAGCTTTACTACGCCATCTCTTGCTCTGGCATGGTGTGCCACACCATCAACCCGCGACTGTTTCCCGAGCAGCTGGAATACATCGTCAATCACGCCGACGATCGCTGGGTATTCTTGGACGTGGCGTTTGTCCCGATTCTAGAAAAGCTTCAGCAGCTGATGCCAAAGGTCGAAGGTTTTGTGGTGCTCACTGACGAAGCCAACATGCCAGAGACCAATCTGCGCAACGTGCACTGCTACGAAACGCTCATCGCCGATAAGGCCGATAGCTTCGACTGGCCTGAACTCGACGAAACCGCAGCCTCCGCGCTCTGCTACACCTCTGGCACTACCGGCAACCCCAAAGGCGTTGTCTACAACCACCGCTCGACCATCTTACATGTCTATGCCAGCGCACTGCCCGAGGCTTTTAACCTGTCTTCGCGGGAAGTCATCATGCCCATTGTCCCTATGTTTCATGTCAATGGCTGGGGCTTGGTGTACGGCTGCCCCATGGTGGGCGCTAAAATGGTGATGCCAGGGCCCAAAATGGGTGATGGCGAGATTCTTTGTAACTTGATTAACGAGCACAAAGTCACTGCCTCAGCTGGAGTTCCCACGGTTTGGTTGGCGCTACTGCAATACCTCGACAGCAGCGAAAAGAAGGTTCCGAGCTTGAACCGTCTGACTGTCGGTGGCGCGGCCTGCCCACAAATCATCATTGAAGACTTTGCCAAGAAGCATAATGTCGACGTTCAACAAGCCTGGGGCATGACCGAGATGAGCCCGCTGGGTACTTACAATCAGCCTCGCCCCAACGAAAGCCAGTTGTCCGATGACGACTACATGAAGAATCGTCTCAAACAAGGCCGCCCACTGTTTGGCGTCGACATGCGAATAGAAGATGCCGACGGTAACGAACTGCCTTGGGACGGTAAGTCCTCCGGTGCGGTCAAGGTTCGGGGCCCTTGGATCACTGAATCCTATTACGGACTCGACAGCGGTGGCGCCGATGAAAGCGGCTGGTTCGAAACCGGCGATGTGGCCTGCATGACCGAAGACGGCATGATGCAAATCACCGATCGAACCAAAGACGTGATCAAATCAGGCGGCGAGTGGATTTCATCCATCGATCTTGAGAATTGCGCAGTCAACCACCCTGACGTTGCCGAAGCGGCAGTCATCGGTGCGCCTCACCCGAAATGGACCGAACGCCCATTACTATTGGCGGTACTCAAAGAGGGAGCGAGTCTGTCTGAAAAAGAAATGATCGATTGGTTTGATGGCAAAGTCGCTAAATGGTGGACTCCCGCGGACTGCGTTTTTGTCGATTCCTTACCGCACACAGCGACAGGAAAAATCAGTAAAAAAGATCTGCGAGATGAGTACCAGAACTTTGAATGGAGTGATGCGTAACATCAGCTCCTAGCAAGGCGCGCCATTATTTGGCGCGCCCTTTCATTGCCACAAAAAGCCCTGAGAGATTCGACAACACCCAACTCTTCAGTACAATGGATAGACTCAAACGCCCAGTCCATTGACCATGTCTATACCCACGCCTTCAACGACATTAATCACCTCGCTACTGTCAGACTTTTTTAAAGGCGCAGAGGTCAATCACAGTGATGATTTACAAGCTCTATGGAGCGGATACGGCAGCATCGCACGCTATCGAGTTGACCGTTCATCGGCAGCTCCAGAAACAACCGCTTTGGCAGGCGCCTCAAGAGGCGAGAGTTTTTCTATCATCGTAAAATCGATTCACCCTCCCAGTGACCGACAACACCCGCGCGGCTGGAACACCAATCGCTCCCATCAACGGAAACTGCATTCCTACCAAGTCGAGTCTCAGTGGTATCAGCATTGGGCCTCCGATTGCGACCATCACAGTCGAGTACCTCACTGCTTTGGGATGATCGAGGTTAGCGAGTCGCATCAGTGTATTATCTTAGAGGATCTCGATGAGCACGGTTTTAATCAGCGCTGCGACAAGTTATCCGTCGAGCAATGCCAGCCCTGCCTGCATTGGCTGGCAAACTTTCACGCGACCTTTCTTCGCAAAAACAATAACACCGACTGGCCAAAACCACTTTGGCCGCAGGGAAGCTACTGGCACCTCGATACCCGTCCCGACGAATGGCAGGCGATGGAAGAGTCGGCGTTAAAAGCTGCCGCCGCTGACATTGATCAACAATTGGAATCAACTCAGTTTACGACGCTCATTCATGGCGATGCAAAAGTCGCAAACTTTTGTTTTTCGACTGATATGCAATCAGTGGCAGCGGTGGACTTCCAATATGTGGGCGGCGGCTGCGGAATGAAAGACTTGGTCTACTTCTTGGGAAGCTGCCTCACCGAGCAAGAGTGTCAGAACAAGCACGCACAACTGCTCGAATCATACTTTCTCGTGCTTAAGGCGGCTCTGAGTAAGTCCCAATCATCCATAGATATTGTTGAACTTGAGCGTGATTGGCGCTATCGATACCCATTGGCCTGGGCCGACTTTCAGCGATTCATTTTGGGCTGGTCACCGACCCATAAAAAGAATCACGGTTTCGCGCAGCAAATGACGCAATTGGCTCTCGACCAGCTCGCGTCTAAACCTTAGACTCATCGAACATCAAATTGTGCTCAGAGATTCAACATGAAAAATCCCATTATTTTTGCGTGTTTAGTCTTGGGCGCACTCTATTTCTGGCAAAACTCCAATCTCTCGTCGAGCGCCCCACAGCCACTGTTCACCGAGCCCTACGTGGCTGTTTACGGTCGCGACAGCTGCAGTTTCACCCAAAACACTCTGCGTAAACTTGAACAAAAAAACATCAAGCATCAGTACTTTGTTGTCGACTCCCGCAAAGTTGCGGACGAGCTGCATCTGCGAATGCAACAATCAGGACTGGATACTCGTCGCTATGACTTACCGGTGGTCGACATCAGCGGACAGCTCATAATTCGCCCGTCAAGCGAGCAGATAGCCCAATTGTATCGACCCTATTAATCTTCAATTTTATTTACCTCGGAAATTTCGTTACACTCCTTGGGGTTAAGGGATTACCCTCAAGAATAAAAAGCGCGAAAGTATCCGCGATATTATGCACCACTCTATCTCGAGTATTGAAAGGAAGCAGCTCAACATGGAACCCTCCCCAAAAAGCTATGCCGTTGCCGTGTCACTATCAGCAATTTTTGGTGTTGCTGGTATTCACCATATTTATTTGCAACGTTATTTGGAATTTGTGATTGATTTCTCGCTTTTGGCGTTAACACTCTACTGCTATTTTTCGGGTGAGCTTCTTTGGGCTCTGGTGTTTGGCCTAGTCGACGCTTTACATACCTTCATCATTACCATAATGTTGCTCACTGGCTCGTTTAAAGATGGCAAAGGTAGAATCGTTTGCTATCCGGGACAAAAACTACCACAACAAGGAGATAACCATGAACGATACAGTCACGAGTGAACTCAGCGAAAAGGGCTTTGTCCCTACCATTCTACTTTGCTTCTTTTTGGGCGTATTTGGTATACACCGCTTTTACGTCGGTAAGATTGGTACTGGAATTCTGATGCTGCTAACCCTTGGCGGATTAGGAATTTGGTCATTAATCGACTTTATTATTATTGTCTGCGGTAACTTTAAAGACAAACAAGGCCTGTTTATTAAAGCCTCGTAATCGTGCCCTCGCGAATATGATCGCCATCCAACTATAATGAATATGGCGGTGTACTGTTCGCGACTGCTGACAAAAACGCCAGACAAGTGTCTGGCGTTTTTTATTTTCATTCATACAGATTAAGTCCGCTTAGTTTAACCGCCGAAACTTCGGTGCACCTTCTAATTCATTCGTCTCGGTAAATCCAGCCAAAGCTCCTCGCAAAGGAGCCGCATTGCCCTCTAACAGCCACTGATGGGATTTTGCCAAAGCAGTTAGCGTCTCGATACGTTCCTGTAATTCTGGATGGGACGAAAACCACTCCATGTCAGTAAGCTCCAAGGTTTTCGTGCTCAAGTTGCCATCACCGCTATTATCGGCGTGTGAATCCGTATCGTCATTTTGATGCTCATGCAGATACTGAAACAACTGATCGTAGCCGTACACATGACCATAATGCGCTTGTAGCGCTTGGATTGCGGCGGCATCGGCCTGTCGTTCCTGTTCGCGACTAAAATACAGAATGCCAATTTCACCCGTCTGCAAAGCAATATCTACCCCCGCAGAGTAATCACCACTGATAAAACTATAGAACATCTGTAACGCTAAACCTCGACCCAAACCGGCCATGGCATCGCGGTGTTTTATGTGAGCTATCTCATGAGCCAAAACCATCGCTAAACTGTTTTCATCGGGCATGACCTCAAGCAATCCGCGAAAGACAAACATATGACCACCGAGCGTCGCGATCGCATTAACTTGATCGGTATCCACGTAGTGCACTTGCAGCTCAAACTCCGACGGCAATGCCATCGATAGCGCCAACTCGTCGGACAATTCTTGCAGGCTGCGCTGAATATCTTGATGTTCGGCGGTGGGCTCTTCGTCAAACCAATAATCTGCCATGGCCTCGTAGGGTTTCACAAAACGCTGCTCGACCGAAAACGGCAGTAATTTGGCCAAATCGCTGGCATATATCACGATCGTAATAACCAGCACCATCAGCAAACTAAAAAAACCGGCTAACGCGGTAATCATCTTGCGGATATCGTCGTCGTGACTGGCGGGGGTAACGTAAACGCGCGGTGGTGAGTTGGGCTTGCTTGGCAGGTCATCCATGAGAGCTATCCTAAAATCAAAAAAAGACAGTTATAGCAATAACGCTTGATCAATGGAACGGTAGTCACTGGCAGCATTGACCAAGCTGTCGGCAGTCAATTGTCGCACACCAAACACTTCGACGGGAATATTATGCTTCTCCCGTAACCGTGTCACTAGCACATCAAAATCGCCATCACCGGACACCAAAACGACTCGATCCACAGCACTGGCAAAGTCCATAGCGTCCACGGTAATACCGACATCCCAGTCGCCTTTCGCTGAACCGTCGCTGCGCTGAATAAAGGGTTTGAGTTTTACCGTAAACCCAATAGCCCGAAGAATATTTTGAAACTGCCGCTGCTTGGGATCACCTCGCTCAATAGCATAGGCGAAGGCGTGTTGAATCGTTCCGCGCAAAGCCAGTTCTTGCCAAAAGCGGTTGTAATCGAAATTGCGACGAAAGATTTGTCGCGTTGTGTAATAAACGTTTTGCACATCAACCAGAACTAAAATCTTTTCCATCGATCATCTACCACTATCATTC
The DNA here is from genome assembly GCA_050633365.1 of Cellvibrionaceae bacterium. Classification (GTDB taxonomy): domain Bacteria; phylum Pseudomonadota; class Gammaproteobacteria; order Pseudomonadales; family Cellvibrionaceae; genus Pseudomaricurvus. The sequence goes on from JBOEGJ010000002.1 coordinate 53,784, forward strand.
ATCAGTCGTTCAACAGCCCTGCCGCATATGCCTCGAGGTCGGCCAGCACCTGCAATTGGCTTTCCGACAGGTCTTGCTCCTCGCGAATACGGCTCAATCGCTGCGCCAACTCGCCTAGCGTAATACCGGCTCCGGCCTCGGGGTTCGTCAACCAATCACGACGCCACTCCTGCCACTCTTGCTGCTCTTGCTCACTCAATGTTTGCGGAAAATACCTTGCTCGATAACGAAACAAGATGGCGGTTAGACGCGGGTCTTCAAAGGCGAAATTTTGATGAGTGAAGGTTTCCGCATCGGCGCGACGAACTCGCTCGCTGGTGCGCTTGTCGGCGTCGTTCAAGAACCCATCGTAGAGCTGTTGCTCGGGATCGGGTGAGGGCTTGAAGTTTGACGACTGATACACCTGCTGTAATTTTTGCTTTAAATCCACCTGACTCAACAGTTGCCAGTGTTTTTCACAAACAGTCTTGTCAATTTTTAGGCGCTCGGCCGCAGCGTCGTCCAGCAATTTCACCGTGGTCAATACCGGGCATTTATTCAAGTGCACCAATTTAAGCGGCAAACGCTCTTCGCCTTCGGCAAGGTCTTCAGTGCGAGTGTAGAGTTTCTCGGTGATTTGCTCGGCAGACAAATTGATTAATGCGCTGGGGTCCACCGATAGGTTACACACAATGACGGCGTTTTTATTCACCGGATGCATCGCCAGCGGTGCCACTATAGCGGCGCAGCCATTCTCGGAGGGAAACATCGATGAAATGTGTAAAAGCGGTTTTCGATTAATTAAGTCGATTAATTCGGTAACTTTTTTCTTGCTGCGCAGCTGATAAATATGATCGTAGAGCGCAGGTTGCTTATCTTTGATCAACTTGGCCACGGCGATGGTTGCATGCACATCGGAGAGAGCGTCGTGCGCCGCTTCATGACCGATTCCATTGGCGACGGTAATGTGCTCTAGCTTAAAGCTCGGTTTGCCATCGTCGTGATTTGGCCATTGAATGCCTTCGGGTCTCAGAGCTCGAGTTAGCCGCACCATGTCAATAATGTCCCAGCGAGAGTTGCCGTTGCGCCATTCACGCTCGTAGGGGTCAAAAAAGTTGCGGTACAAACTATAGCGAGTCACCTCGTCGTCAAAACGCAGGGTATTGTAGCCCACACCACAGGTGCCGGGCTGCGAAAGTTCGGCGTGAATCGCGGCGATAAACGCCGGCTCACTCAACCCTTCTGCCAGCGCTTTTTGCGGGGTAATTCCGGTCACCAAACAGGCTTCAGGTTTAGGTAAGACATCTTCGGTAGGTTTGCAGTAAGTCACCAGCGGCGCACCGATAATATTCAAGTCTTCGTCGGTGCGAATGCCAGCGAACTGAGAGGGACGATCCTTGGCAGGGACTTCGCCCCAAGTCTCGTAGTCATGCCAATAAAGTGTTTTCATCGCGCTTCCCCCAACCCTAATCATTTTTATGGGTTGAGTGTATCACGATGACTAGTCGCTGTTGGCAATCGAGGACAAGCCCACCAGCTCAATGAAAAAAAGCGATGAAAATTCAGCGATAGGTACCAACCGATGCTCGCAGGTAGGCGCCTTCTTGTCAGCACTTAAGCCGCACTAAACACTCGCCGTGTTCTCGCCATATTCTCGCCGTGTTAAAGGCTCATGCTCAATGAATGTACTGATAGTATTCGAGACTGTCCGGTGTACAGCACAAGGTCATGGCTTCATCTTGATCCAACAGCGACATAAATTCTTCCACCTCCATATGGATCAATCTTTTGTGATCCCCCGCCTCAAAATAGGCATCATGAAGGTTTCGCAAGCTATGATCCCAAATCACAGGCAGCTCAAAAGCTTGCCCCAGCGCCGGTACCGCCCCGGCTTCGCAACCGAGAAGGAGCTGATTGATTTCGGCTTCGGATGCCAGCCTATGCTTGCGTCCCGTTTCGCGATCTACCCAACTCAATACCAACACATGAGAGGCCGGCATCAAGCACATCACATAACCGTCACCACTCCAAAGTAAAACAGCTTTTATCATTTGTGAAGGCGATACATGGGCGGCGTGGGCGGCTTGCATCGCCGAGTAAGATTCTGGGTGCTCTAAGGTGTCGAACTTCAGCTGATGCTCGGCGAGATAAGCCTCGGCGGGAAGAAAGTGTAATGACATAAGCTCTACCTCCGTATGTCGATTACGCTAAGTATAGGCCCGCCCTCGCCGAACACCTGAAAAACCGCTAGAAAGTAGCCTGTTAGGCACTTTTACTCTAATGCGGTCCTAGCGTGTATCGCTTGTGCACTAAAAAGGAGGACTAGCGCGAGATCTTTTTCGACAATAACACCGAGCTGTGGGAGCGCAGAATTCCCGCAACCTGAGTCACACGATCCATAGCGACATCCAGCGCGGTGGTTGAAGGTGCTCGCAACTCGGCCACCAAGTCGTACTCGCCGCTGATTGATGAGAGAGCGTGAATTTCACGGATTTTTTCCAGCGCTCGCACCACAGGACCAATCTGTTTTTGATCGGTGGCAATCAGCATGTGTGCGGAAATCTGTTGCCCCAAATACTCATCGTGCAACTTTAAGGTATAGGCCTGAATAACGTTTTGGCGCTCCAACTGCTGCATATGGTTCTGTACCGTTAAACGGCTAACGCCAAGCTTCTTAGCCAATTCGGAAACACTCTGCCGAGCATTTTCCATTAGCAATGCCAGCAGCTTTTGATCTAACTCGGAGACATTTATCATTTTGATACATCTACCTACCAATATGCCTATCAATTAGTGACAAAAGACAAACACTGACAATACACTTTGACACTGCTGGACGCTAGCCTAGTTAGAACAATAACAACGGTTCGAGGAATTCCAGTGTCAATTGCCCTATTACCCACCAAGCCACAAGACTACCGCCACTCTCGTCCGGCGCTCAATCACGCATCAGACTATCAAGGCCCAGAACTGGTCATAGATCTCAATGCGGTGACGCAGCAAGTGTCTGCCTTTCACAAGGCTTTGCCACAGGTCCAGCCCCACTACGCGGTAAAAGCCAATCCGCACCCTGAGGTATTGCGTCACCTTCATAAGCTGGGGGTTAACTTTGAGATTGCTTCGGAGGGCGAACTGAGGCTACTGCAAGACATTGGCGTCAAGGGACAAGACATTATCTTCAGCAATCCCATTAAAACCCCGAACAGCATCAGAGAAGCCGCAGACTATGGTGTTCAATGGTTTGCCGTCGACTGCCTGGAAGAACTCAAGAGCTTAGAGCTGAATGCGCCAAATGGCTTCTACGAGCTTCGCCTGCCCACTGACGGTCACGGTTCCGTGTGGCCCCTTAGCACGAAATTCGGAACCACCGACGACACCTTGACCCCGATTTTGACCTACGCCGCCCAAAACGGGTTAAACCTTGCAGGAGTCACTTTTCACGTGGGCTCTCAATGCACACAAGCCACCAGCTGGGTAAAAGCCATTGACCGAGCGACACAGGTAATGGCGCAGATGCGTAAACTGGGATTGACGCCGCACCTGCTGAACATCGGCGGAGGCTTTCCAACCCAAGTGAGTCGCGATACGCCCAGTATCGGCGAGCTGGCAAAAAGCCTCGCCCCCGCTTTGGCGTCGTTAGAGCCAAACTTACGTCTAGTCGCCGAACCAGGACGTTTTATGGTGGGCAGCGCTGGAACTCTGCACTGCCAAGTCATTAACACCACAGAGCGTCACGGCCAACGCTGGGCCTATTTGGATTGCGGCTACTACAACGGTCTGATTGAAATGAGCAGTAATTTTGGCTTCCAATTGCACAGCCAACGTCAGGGCCCTCTGACCGACTGGGTCATCGCCGGCCCCACCTGCGACTCCATCGACACCTTCGATCCGCTCTATCGGCTACCACAAAATACCCTTGCCGGTGATCGCCTTAGCATTGCCAATGTCGGCGCTTACAGTAACGCCTGTGCCTGCGATTTTAATGGTTTTGACGTACCTAGAGTGCGAATCAACGAAGCAACAGAACATCCTAAACAGGCCTAGTCGCTTATTTAGTCCTATACTTACCCTTGAGATAACCATTCAAGCGCCTAATCGCTGGTATCAGTCAACGCTTTGAATCAAGGGTCAGTTATAGGATATCTCCCTACTCACCCTGATCACCGGGTTCTCTGTCTGCCAGTGTATTTCATGGGAGGAAGAATATGGGAGTGGCGATCACACTGGAGAATTTTCTCAAAACCAAAGACGTCGAGTTTGATGTTCTTGAACACCGTTACTCAGAGGGCTCATTCAACACCGCCCTCTGTGCAGACGTTCCATCCACCAATATGGTCAAAGGCGTTGTATTTCGCGACGAAGACCTGCACTACACCATGGCCATAGTTCCCGCCAACCACCGGGTTCTTCGTCATACCCTCAATGAAATACTGGATCGACGATTAGAGCTGGCTGACGAGGAAGAGCTCGACGACATCTTCTTCGATTGTGAGCACGGAGCCATTCCCTCCTTTGGGCAGGCCTACGGAATTAACGTCATATGGGATGATCAACTGAAGAACGCCAAAGATCTTTGGTTAGAAGCAGGCGATCACGAACACTTAATTCACATTCACCAACACGACTTTGATCGACTGATGGACAGCCACATGCATGAGACCATCAGCTGCGAGCGCCGACGCGCCTAACTCACCTTTCACCAGGTCCATCTTTTGACATATCCACTTTTGGACAGACGAAAAAAAAGCCACTCTAGAGTGGCTTTTTTACGCATTGATGGCTGATTACTTCTCTTCAGGAGGTAACAGCGATACGTTGTAGACATTCGCTTCGCGAGCCGCATCGGCAATCGCCACAAACATCTTGGCACTGGATTTAGCATCAGCCTTAATCACAACCGGCGCCTTTGGCTTTTCGGCGTGCAGACGAGCAATGTTGGCGCGAACCGCACGAACATCAACACGACGATCTTCCATCCAGATTTCGTTGTTAGCGCGCACGCTAACCAAAATGGCTGAATTGTCGTCATCGGGTGGCGGAGGATTGTCGTTCTCTGGGGGCATGTTGACATCAATAGTTGATTCTTTCACGAACGATGCCGTCACAATAAAGAAAATCAACATAATGAATACAACATCGAGCATCGGCGTCAAATCGATTTCGCTGTTATCTTCTTCACTGCGGTTCTTTCTACGTCTCACTATACTACCTCTTCAATAAGCCGGGCAGGATCACTGCCTACGTGTTCGTGTTATTGTTTGTAAAGACAATGGCTTTTTTGAGAATGTCTCACTCAGATCCGGCATATTACCAGCTAAACCCAAAAGACACTAACACTCGAAACCTTACCCCACAGTTTGTTAAGCTAGCCTTCGATTTTCCTCAAATCGGTATCACTTTTACCGAAAACCTGTCACCCAAGGTAACAACAGAATGCTACTTGATGTTTTTTTGAACACCCTAAGAAACACTCCGGAAACGATTGAATTCACCGACACCATGGCCGTCATCGAGTCGAACTATGAATTCACCCCCACTCGCTTCACCAATGGCAATACCGTCAATGAAGCGGATCAAAATCAAGGCTCTTGCAAACTATTTGCATTTGCCAAGGCACAAAAGCTCGATCAAGCTCAAACTCTGGCTTGCTTTGGGCAATACTACCGCGTGGATGTGCTGCAGAACCCCGATGGCGATGATCACCAAAACATCCGCAACTTCATGGAAAGCGGCTGGCAGGGTATTCACTTCGAATCCGAGGCGCTAGCCCCTCTCTAACCTCTAGCCACTAGCCACTAGCCACTAGCCACTAGCCACTAATAGTGTACTCGACCAAGATCGCCAACTCGTTGATCTTGGCCGACTGGGTTCATCGACTGCGCTTGAACTTTTCGGCCATTTTGCCGCGCTCATCCAGTCGCGCCAAGATGGCGGCCATTTCTTCCGCTTCTGCGGCACTTTGAGCACTATTTTTCGACTGTCGATCGGCTTTTTCCTGCTCAATGGCTTCTTTGATGCGCTTTTCTTTGGCGCTTGAGCCAGTCCTTCCTACCGCCAATTTCAGTTCTGCCACTTTGGCCTTGGCTGCGGCTCGAGAGGCTTTTGTCGCCTCGGCCGGTGAAACCGCTTTGGCTTTCTTCGCGGGAGCGCTATCGCCACCCAATGCCTTGGCAATCAAAGCCGCACTATCGGCATTCACAGGGGAGTTCTTATCTGTGCCAGAGGAAGCATCATTGCTAGCCTTAATCGATACCGTCAAGGCAGAAGCCGCAGCGGCAGCCTCTTGAGCCTTTTTTTCACGCTCGAGTTTGCGTTTTTTTGCCGCCTCGGCCTTGGTCTTTTCCGCTTTAGAGCGCTTAGTGGCCAAGCGACGCATTTCAATACGAGCCATCACCGCACTCATTTCATCGTACTCATCACGGCCGCGAGATTGACGCATGTTTTCACGGCGTTCGCGCTCGGCTTCGATCGCCTCACGAATACGTTTTTCTTTGGCGCTAGAGCCAGTACGACCACTGGCAATTTTTGTCGATGTCGCGTCGGTAGAGGCCTTAGCCGTCTTTTTCGGCGCCACCTTAGACTGCTGCGCCCGCTCACGCAGGAGCTTCGCCTGTGCGGCCTTCATCGCCTCGACCCGAGACTTCATTCGCTCATCTTCGGAGATGGCTTCTGGCTGTGCATTTGCTCCCGGAGCGGCATCTGGCGCTTTTTGAGCGGATTCTGCAAGTGCAGTCGATTGATCGCTTGAATTTTGGTTTTTCTCGCTGACAACTGCGTCGAAGGGCTCGTCTAGATCGCTGCTGTCGCCGTCGGTCATAGCCTCTTGAAAGACCGCCATCAAGGCCTTCATGCTATCGGAGTGCTCATTGACCGCTTTGCGGGCTGAGACTTTACTTCTTGATGACTTAATGGGCTGAGCGCCCAGCTCGTCACGAGCTTCGCGCATGGACTCACGGGCTTCACTGGGGCTCTCACCGTAGGCCCAAGTATCCACTTCAAATCCTGCGGCACCTTGCTGGCGCAACTGCTGAAAAAACTGCCCGGCAACGCCGTTTTCAGCTTGCGCATTGAGGTCTGCCCATTCCTCTTCAACACTTTCTCGAGCAGTCCCGACATACACATCTCGGGTTTCTTTATTCGTCGCGGTAAAAACGATCAACCTGTACTACCTCTACTAAAATTCTTGCGATATTCGACTTAGGGCGCGCGATTATAGAGGGCAATAAAAAAAGTACCAGAATTGACAGTTAACACGAGTTGTGCGCCTAGCGGCTATTAGAGCAATCGAGGGCCAGTGAAAGCCTCATCCCCTTCATCTCCAGTGGGATAGAGCTTTTTCAAATCCTTGAAAATATCCAGTTGCACGAAATCTTCATCCTCATTTAGGTCCACAAATCGCACGCCAATACCCAATAAGCGCACTGGGCGCTGGCCCCGCTCGAAAGCCTCTTCCATCAGCGACTGATAATCATCGAGTCGCGCTTGAGTCCCCACCCGCTCCACAGTCGTGGAAGAAAAATCATCAAACTTTATTTTAGCGAAGGCCTTCACCACCCGATAATCTTCCTCCACTTTTTTCAAGCGACCTTTAAGCTGCGAAAACAATTCGGGTAATTGAGCTAAGCAGGTCGCGAGACTGGGCAGATCTCTCTCGTAGGTGTGCTCGACGCTAAGCGACTTGCGACGGCGACTGGGCTTTACTTGACGCTCATCTTGACCGCGACAGAGACTGTGTAGACGCGGGCCGAAACTGCCAAACAGCTCGCTCAATTCAAAAATGGAATAGCGGCGCAGATCGCCGCAAGTCTTAACGCCTACGCGGTACATTTTCTCAGCTGTCACTTTACCGACACCAAACACCTTTTTGATTGGCAACTGAGCGGTGAAGCTGTCGACTTGGGCCGGAGTTACCACCGTCAAGCCATCGGGCTTTTGCCAGTCACTGGCAACCTTGGCGATAAACTTGTTGGGGCCTACGCCAGCCGAGACGGTAATCGACAGAGCAGACTCGATACGCTGACGAATTTCTTGCGCAATCAGCGTCGCGCTGCCTTGATGCTTACTGCAATCACTGACATCCAAGAAAGCCTCGTCCAGCGATAGGGGTTCAACCAAGTCGGTATAATCGAAGAATATATCGCGCATGACCTGAGAGGCTTCGCGGTATTTACCGGTACTGTGAGGAACAATGATTAACTCAGGACACAACCGCTTGGCAGTAATCGACGCCATGGCCGAATGAATACCGAACTCTCGCGCCTCGTAATTGCAGGTGGATATTACGCCACGTCGACCTGGGTCGCCGCCTACCGCCATAGGACGGTCGCGTAACTTGGGGTCGTCGCGCATTTCGATGGCGGCAAAAAAACAGTCGGCATCGACATGAATAATCTTGCGCGGAGGCACAACTTTATCGGCCGCCAAGTCTTCTATGGGCTTTTCGGAATTAGAAGACGACACTAGAAATCCCCACGCGAGCGTCGTATTTTTTGAAGGAGGACATGATGTCTCGAGAAGCGTTCATTGCAAGCGAGGTTAAACAGCAAAGATTCAAAGGCTCGAGCTTACTACTGTTCTTTTATACAGTCCAGTTTACATAGCAGCAGAAAACCATCGGACTTATTGAGCTCCGCCGCGTATAATGCACCTCTTCTCAATGACATAAATCGACAGTGGATATCAATATGAGTGTGGGCGCATGGGACCCAAGTCAAGCGGCGGGCAACGACAGCTTTGTGATCGATCAAGCGCTGCTGAATGAATTTATCAAGCTGAGTGACGAGGACAAACTGGGGGAGCTGAATACACATCTCAGCAATGACACCGTCGACGCTCAGGCGCCTTTAATGACACAAACCAAAGAGCGCTGGTTTGAGGCGGCGCAACCACTGGACGAGGCGCAGATCGTATCGCTAATTCGCTTTTTCACCATCGCCGAAATGCAACTGACAGGCTGGGAAGCTGGCAGCGAATCTCCGGTCATTTGGCTGACGAAAGTTCTGCGTCAACGCAAAGCCCCCCTGGATAGATCCATGTTGTTGTGGATACGTGAAAATTCCGACAACCGTTTTATACCCAACGGCGCCCTTTAAGCGCCGAGCAGCTGTAGTAAGCGCGCCTGATACTCGGAGGCAGAAGGGGGTAATCGATCTGTATTTGCCACCAACCACAACGCAGGAGCCTCGCTCTCAGGGCGCAATACAGCCATCGCAGGACGCAGCGCATTGCCAGTGCCCGAACGCATTACCGACGCACCACGCAACCAGAGTCCCAACTGAGCGCTATTCTCCCCGCCGTCACACCAAACCCTAACGCCCATTGATTGCAATCGCATAAGCGGTTGGCAGTTGCTGGGGATCTGTTCGGCAAAAACAAGCGCGATCGATTCTGGCGACAGCGACGGATTGGCCCGTAAAAACTGTTCGAGATCTCGCAGCTGCATAAGGCTGTAGGGGTTCCAGCCGGAGTGAACAAACAGCAACACACGAGCCAGGCTGGCGGATACTGACTCGCCCTCGGCAGTCTGGAATGTCATTGAGGCCAAGTGAAGAGATTCCCCCTTAGCTTCACGCACACCGCGAGTGAGTTTTGACATCACCACCGTATTAAGCAAGAGCGCAAAGAGCCCGGCCAGCGTCCACCAAAGCAGATAATCGCGCTCGCCAGACACCAGAACTATACCGACTCCCACCAACGCCGGCATCAGCAATAATCTTTCTCGATCATCCAAAAAGGCAATATTGCCTTGGTGAACACGCCATTGGTTTACCCCCCATACTGGCGCCCAAGCCAACAGAGGGGCCAACCAAAGCCATTGACCGAGCGCTAAATGCCAAACTGCCCACAGGCTCACACAGGGTGCCATCAAGCCGTGAAGTCTCACGAACAAGGCTTTAAAAAAGAACATGGCTTTCTCGATCTATTCGGTTCGTTTAGCCGTTATTTACGGGCCACTATACTGAGTTTAGCTGGGGTTTTATCGTCGGGAGAATGACACTTAGCACGATAACGCAACGGACTTCCCTGCAGGCTCTCTGCGTCAAAGTCGATCGACAAAGTCACCGCCCCGGCTTCACCCACCTCTGGATCTGGCTGAGAAGTCGTTAGTGTCTTGAGATTGCGCATAAACTTAGTTTTGGTTTTGTACTGAGCTTGGCAGGCCTTCCACACCTTATCGACGCGCGCTTGCAAATCCACCCCAACGTATTGCTTCTCAGTATCCACTGCCAGTGGGTATTCCACCTCTAGGCTATTGGCATCAACCAATACCGAATGCGTTTTTCGATCGGGTGCGCGGCACACAATCATAAACACCGCGTCTTCCAAAGATGTTGATGAGTCGTGTAAATAACCCCGCAGTACTTTTTGACAGGAATCCATGGACTCCATTTTTTTAGCCGCTTGGCGAAGTTCAGGTTTTAGCTTTTGATAACTGACAGGCAACCACAAGGCTGAATCTTCGAAAGCTTGCAGCGGCGACCAACAGATAATCGCCAGAGTAAAAACACAGAATTTATTCACCAACCATTTCTCCATTCACATAGGCGTGCAGCAATAGGTCGCTGTCGTCATCTAGATCACCAAACTCAATACCGTAGACTGCGGGGTAAGCACTTTCTAGCTCTTTAGTGCTGCGATCAATGCGTGCGCGTATGGTGGCCACCACAGAGAATTTTCGCTCCACAGTGCCGATTCGCATGGGCGCCTCTAGGCTCAATTCATCGCCAATTTCACCGACAACCTCTTTCAACTCCAATTTTGCGCCGGTGAGACTGATATCGGTGATACGCCCCTCTATTGCGCTGGCATTGAGGGCAGTTTTATTTTCGGCGGTCACCATCAACTCAACATTTACTCGCGTAGCCCCGCGAATCTCTTTCATATTAACGCTGTTAGGGTAGGACAGGCACAGCATCAACTCCGGGCTTGAGATCATGGACTCTACCGTCGCAGGAAACATAGCGATACCATTGGCGATCATCGCCTTCACCACCAATTTCTGACCGGAGCGCAGACGCGCATTTGCAGGAGGACTCAGCAGTACGTATTTACCAGGCAAGGCGCCGAGATAGCGACAATTGATCTTTTTTGCTTGCCCGTCAGAACTGCTGGTTTGCAGTTGCAGCGGGTAGCCAGGTGTTAGTTTTACTTCGTCAAATTTCATGAATCGTCTTTAACTGAGATGGAATGGCCACTGGCGACTCAAGAGTCGCCCTTTCTAGGCTTGCTAATGTACAACGAAACCTCTCAAGATGGAAAATCGAAATCGCCCAAACTGTCGCCCCCACGCAGCAGTGCGCCCAAACCGTAAGTAATCGCAGACACAAAAAAGGCGTCTTCGCTTACGCCAAGACGCCTTGATCATGGTTCATTCGTCGAAAGCTCAGACAATCAAGCCTACCGGCGCCAATCGAGCCTTGCTCGTAGGCCTTCGATTACAGGCTTGATCTGCGGCAGAATAAACAACTTAAAGAGATACACAACACGCCCAGGAACCACCAACATCACCGGGGTTACCAATAAGGTTAACAAGGTCGAGAACACCAGTCCGGCCACAATCGCAAATGCCAAAGGCTGGAACATTGAGGTAACCACCCCGTCGGCCACCACGCTGCGGCCGAGCAAATCGACACTGTAACCCAATGCAATAGAGAGAAGCCCGAGAACGGTAGTTGCTGTGGTCAAAAACACCGGACGTAAACGCTGAGCACAGGCAATGATAACCGCTTGAGTTGGCGTTAAATCTCGATTGTCTTCTCGTACAACATTGTAAGTATCAATCAGTACGATGTTGTTATTCACCACAATCCCCGCGAGTGCAACAATGCCCACGCCCGTCAGGATCGTACTAAAGACCTGTCCGGTTAAAACAAGCCCCAACATAACTCCCGCTGTCGACATAATCACCGCCGACAAGATCAATACTCCCTGATAAAAACTGTTGAATTGAGTTACCAACAAGACAAACATCAGAAACAGAGCCAATGAAAAAGCCACCGCCAAAAACTGCATAGACTTTTCTTGCTCTTCGTTGGCACCACGGAAGTTGATTTTCACATCTTTATGGCTCGGGGTTTTTGCTAACCAGGCTTGCACTTCCTTGACCTTGTCATCAGCTAAAACACCCTCTTGCACGTCGGCTCGAACCGTCATCACTTGAATGGCATCAATGCGCTCAACCTTATCAACCTTGGGCTTGGCAATACGCTGGACAAACCCTCCAATAGGCACTGGGCCACTCGGGGTATTGACTCGTAAATCGTCGAGCACTTGAATACCTCGAGCGGACAACGGATAGCGAACGCGAATTTCAACCTCATCGTCGGAATCGTCGGGGCGGTACTCTCCGATCATCACACCATTGGTAACCAATTGTACCGCGCGCCCAACCTCAGCTACATTTACGCCAGCTTGTGCTGCGCGCGAGCGATCCACTGCCATTTCCCATTCGATACCGGGTAGCGGCGAGGTATCGGTAATATCACGCAATCCCTCGACATCGTTAACCAGATAATCTCTAACCCGCAAAGTCTCTTGCAGAAGCTTATCGCTATAGACTGACTCCAGCTGAATTTGAATCGGGCGCCCCACGGGAGGCCCACCTTCAAACGGATCTGCAGATACTAAGACTCCGGGAATGCCTTTTGTCGCCTCGCGAATATTGGCAAAGACTTTGTGGGTGGAATAACCAATGGTGGCTGGATCTTCGAGCTCAACCATGATTAGACCAATTTCGTCTTTACTGCCTTCACGAGATCCGCCGCCGGTAGCGCTGGATCCGTAGGTCGAATGAACACCTTCGACCTTAAGCACCATGGCTTCGACATCCATTACAATTTTTCGACGCTCTTCGACGGCCAAGTTACCCATGGCTTGTACGGAAACCGTGCCATACTTTTCTTCCGTTTCAGCAAAGAACATCACGCCATTATTGTATTTTCCATAGGCTGTAAAGATGACAAAAAGAACCAACAAAGTTGCTAAGAAGAACACTAACGGTCGTCGCAGAAGATAATAAAGAAGCCTTGCGTAGCGTCCGGTATGCCCCTTCATCTCAACGGGATCTACAGTCTCTAGGCTGCGTAAATAGTTTTGAACATCAGGCTCCATCTCAGACTTGCCCATCATTGACCCCGCCACCGGCGCGAACAACAGAGCATAAAGCAGCGAAGAACTAAGCACGGCAAAAACCGTTACCGGAAGATATCCCATAAAATCGCCGGCTACTCCAGGCCAGAACATCAGCGGCAAAAATGCCGCCAAGGTAGTCGCAGTAGAGGCAACAACAGGCCAGAACATTCGCTTAACGGAAACTTGATACGCAGCTCGGCTGCTCATACCCTCTGCCATTTTCCGATCGGCAAATTCGGTAACTACGATGGAGCCATCAATGAGCATTCCCAGCGCCAACATCATTCCAAACATCACCATCATGTTGAATGAATAGCTCAAGTAATCTAGAAAAATCAGTGACATCAACAGGGAAAAAGGAATGCCAATTCCCACCAAGGCGCCGGACCGAAAGCCTAATGCCGCCACGACAATTACCATCACCAACGCCATTGCGGTGATAATATTGCCCGACATTTCGGAGACCATCGCTGTGGTAAAATCGGACTGATCAAATGAATAGGCCACTTTCACGCCGGGAGGAATTCGATCTTTTAATTCGGCAACCTTCTCTCGAACCGATTGCGACACCAAGATCTGATTGGTTCCCGTGCGCTTATCAACCTCTAACAAAATGGCCTGTTTGTTGTTCACCGTGGTAAAGGTATCAGGGTCTTTAAAGGTGCGGCGAATATCGGTGACCTGTCCCAAAGTCACCACACCTTCAGGAGTGGATTTAATGGGTATCCCGTAAACGTCTTGATAAGTTTCAATCAGCCCAGGAACCTTTACCGAAAATCGTCCGGTGCCGGTATCGATTTGCCCAGCGGGAACGAGCAAGTTGTTGCCCAAAATAGCGTTGACCAATTCATCGCTGGTGATGTTGTAGTGCTCTAAGCGCGAGGGGTCGATGATCGCCTCGACAACCTCTTCTCGGTGACCCGCGAGCTTCGCTTCGAGAACATCGGTAATGCCTTCGATTTCCCGCTGAAGCATTTTCGCGGTTTGAAAGACCACGCGCTCTTGCACGCCATCATCGGACGTTAATGAAACCGTAATGGACGGAAATTCAGAGGCCAAGATTTCTTCAACAATGGGCTCTTCCGCGTCGCTGGGGAGCTCGGCCTTGGCGCGATCAACCGCTGCACGAACATCGTTGACGGCCTTATCAATATCCACCGAACCGGCTTCAAATTTGACTAATATGGTTGCGTGAGACTCTTTAGCGGTAGCGACGATTTCATCGAGATTCTCTAGCGAGCGCACTTCTTGCTCTATGGGGCGCACTAGCAATCTCGCCCCATCTTCTGGCGACACGCCACTGAGCGTCACACCCACATAGACATAGGGAACCGTCACTTCCGGCTCGGCCTCAAGCGGCATGTGATTGTAACTATTGATCCCCAATCCCAGAATCAAGAAAACAATACAGAGCGTACTGCGATAATGACTGACAGCCAGCTGTAAAAGATTCATAGCTCGGCGGTTTCCACATCAGCGATTGGAGCGGTTTCATCACCAACCTCTGGCTCGGACTCAGGCACCACCTCTTGCGCGGGGGGATTATCAATAACGGCTTCGACCAACTCCCCCTCGCTCACATACTCCTGCCCTTGAACTACCACCAACGCTTGATCGGGCAATCCCGACACCCAAACGCCCTGATCATGATCGCCAATCAGGGTAATGTGCGTAAACTTCACCATTGACTGATCAACCAGCGTGCGCACTCCCAGCTCTCCGGCGTCATCTAAGGTCAGCAGAGATGGCGAAATAACATGCGCTTTCACCTTGGCGGTGGGGATCACCAGGTCGGTGGTGATGCCGCTGCGCAGCGTTAATTCTGAGTTATTGACAGAAACTTCTACCGGAAATGAACGAGTCACTTCATCCGACGCAAATCCCACTAAAGAAACATCACCTGACACCTGTTGGCCCGTCAGTAATCTGCCGGTAGCCTCACTGCCAACACGAATACGACCGACTTCGGTCTCTGACACTCGACCACGAATGATCAGCGGACTCAAATCCATCACTACGCCACATTCATCGCCGCGATCCATGAAGTCGCCAACCTCTACCGAATGGTGATCGACGACGCCATCAAAGGGCGCGACAATATTCACATTCGCCAGATCTAATTGGCGACGAAGCAAGCCAGCTTTAGCAGTATCTAATCGAGCTTTCGCGCCAGCAATAGCGGTCGCCGATTGATAGCCACCGCTCTTTAAGCGCAGAGAACCATCGTATTCTAGCTGGGCTTGCTCGACCGAAGACTTAGCTTCTCGCAAACGCAATTGGCGATCTTCCAGCGCCAATTGGCAGACAACATCTCCCGCTTTGACGCTCTGCCCTTCGCGCGCAGGTAAGGCAACTACCTTGCCGCTCAATTCAGAGCGCATAGATACTTGACGATTGGGCTGGGTGCGAGCTCTTACTCGAACGGTGGGCAAATAATCTTCAGCATTAAAGTAGTGGGCCTGCACGCGAGTTTTAGTCACCGGCTCGCTTTCGACCACGGTTTTTGCGTCAGGCTCTGAGCTCAGTAACCCAGAGGCTAGCCACAATAAAGTGGCGGTCCCTAGATAAAATGAAAGCCGGTAATTCTTATTGGACCAGATGTAGTCGAGGTAATTCTTAAACTGCTGGGTATTAATCATTTGAGGGGACACCATTAATTCAGATGACTACTTTGAATAATAGAGTCATCTTCCTCAAGCTAAGAAGTGTAAAAGTCTTGAACGCCAGTCAAGCCAAATCCAAATAACGCGACACCACTCGTTCTCACGGTGATCTCAACGGCCAATTTTGGCCGCGCCATGATACTGGATTGACTGTAAATACGCACGAATCATGGGGCTTTTAATCCGCAATCGCTCCCATAGAGACTCTAATGGCTAGAGAGCAGCCAAGCAGCCACGATCCGTGGCCCGATGACGCCCCCCCTTAAATCGAGATAGCGTCCAGCAATTCACCGCTGGGAAGGTCTGCCTCTACCTGAGCCAAACGGCCAAACTCTTGGTTCCAGAGAATCAACAAGGCACCGAGTTCACAGCCTTGCTGCTCCAGTGCTCGCAGCTCATCTTTGCTGTCTTTTTTACCGCTGAACAGCTTGATGGAGCGATGATTATTGGCGAGTTCATGGCTGGGGTGCTGATTGCGGTATACCTCCAGCTTCCAGCGCAAGCTGTGCGTCAAGTTTCGATAGTAAGCAAGCTTAGTCGCTAAATTGATACAGTGCAGATCTTCCAGTTCCCCAAACAGAGAAAAATCGACGGCAAACACCAGAATCTCTCGACAATTTTCGTCTGCCACCACCGTTGCGCTGCGCTCTTGTTTCATGAGCATGGCCAGATCACCAAAGACTTCACCTGGGGTGACGGTATTGACGGCATGATCACGGCCGTCGGCCAGAACCTCTAATTGACCTTTCAGCAAGAAATAGAGCCATGAATCTTGCTCCCCCTGCTGCACAACCACATCGCCTGGCCCGAAGGACACCACTTTGGAATACTGAAGCAACAGCTCGTACTGCCAAGGGTCTTGTTGCCGAACTTGCTTAAAAAAAGGAATGACATTGGTCAGTTTTTCAATCACATCGCGGGGATAGTCGTTAACGGGCTTAGTGTGCATAGAGAAAAACGGCCTTGATAATTGTCAGATAAATCAACATTTTTGCAGAAATGAGACTTTAATCGATTTCATACCCATCAAACTAGAACATTTTCACATATCCGCCAAACGCCCCCAAAGCGGCGCCAAAAGTAAAAACCGCTGCAGCTGATCCCATCGCGCTTTTTAACAATCAGCCAAACTAGGTTCGATATAACTCAAATAGTGGTTTTACGGCTTTAGGGTGATGTTTGCGTCTTGAAGTCGACGCCAAATTCTGTAGAGTAAAAGCCGTTAATACATTAGACGCCAAAGGGTCGCCTCAGATAAGTTTGCGCGATGAACTCATTGAAGGCATTAACTCAACCCTCACCGTCATAAAATAATAAAAGAGCAACTGAATTATGTGTTTCCGTGTCAACCGGGTCTTACTTTCATCACTCACCGCTTTAGGTATGAGTCTCGCCGCTCCACTACTCTGGGCCGACTCCCTACTCAATGGTCTTGCCATCCATAAAGAGCTCAATAAAGAGCAATTTATCGGAGCGCTCTACAGCGACACCCTATCTAACGACGCCTCTGGACTCATGGCGAGCACCGGCGCCAAGCGCATGGAGCTCAAAGTTGTCGCCAAACGCCTGTCGGCGAGACGACTCAACTCCATGTGGATTGAAGGTATGGCGATCAACAACCCTACCTCGCTATTGTCCGACCAAGCACAAAGTATGGTGGCATTCACCGCTCTAGTAAAACGCTCACTTCGCGCTGGCGATGTACTGAGCATTCGCGGCTCAGGCGATATCACCACCGTCACCTTAAATGATATCGAACTGGGCAAAATTGAGTCAGAACAGTTCTTCGATATGGTAATGCGCACTTGGATTGGCAGCGTGCCTTTGTCTTCGGACTTTCGCGACGCGATCCTTACCAATGGTAGTGTAGACACTGAACTCCTTGCTCGCTATGAAGCCATTGCGCCAACCCAAGCTCGCCGAGAGACTATCGCTAAGTGGCTCACTCCTGCGACGCCTGCCGCGCAAGTGGCACAAGTAAAACCCGCCGCGCCCAAGCCCGTTATTGCCGCTGCGCCTGAAAAGCCCAGTATTGCCGCGCCCGTTATCCAACAACCCATTATTGCCGCAGCGCCTGCGATCGAATCTGCGCCTGAACCTGCAGCCGCCGTCCCAGCTGAGCCCGAGCCTGTGGAAGCGCCTGCCGAAGTAGCTGCCGTAGCCAATGAAGATGAGCTGCTCGACGAGGAGCTGCTCGATGAAGAAGACTATGAAGAGGATGTGCCGGTCCTAACCGCAGAATCACTGCTCAATCGTCAGCTCTATCACTCTCAACTGCTGAAATGGACCTACAAATACATTCGCTACCCCAAAAGAGCGGTAAGCCGCGGCCATGAAGGCAGTGTTCGTGTCGCCGTGGTGATCGATCGCCAAGGCAATATTAAGAATGTGTCGGAAGTGGAATCCTCTAAGTACTCCACCTTGAATAAAGAAGCCCTTGGCGCTGTAAATCGTGCAGTGCCCTTCCCCGCCATTCCCGACGGAATCGAAGGCGATGAGTTTGCTTTCTCGCTACCGATTGTATTTCGCCTACCTAAATAAGCCGTTTCAATCGCCCAATAAAAAAGGCCATGCTTTATCGACAGCATGGCCTTTTTTGGTTGTGGACACCTCATTGGTTGTAGACACCTCATAGGCCTCCGCAATAGTGCTGGTCGCCGTTATTCGCCGTTACTCGGAGGCGTCATACCACCGGGAAACGGAAACTGAGCAACCTTGTCGCCAGCTTTCAAATCGATTACTTTCACATCCCCTTCTTTTTCGACCTCGTCGATGCGAATAATCGCCTGCATGGGAATGTAAGAGCGCGATACATTGGCAAACTCAGTTTTGAGCTTCTCTTCGGCAGGATCGACAATCATCTGGGATTGCTCACCAAAAACGAAACTCTCCACCTCGATGAAGCCGTACATATCACTCTGGTAAATCGCCCGAGCGTAGACTTCATAGACTTGATTTTGGTTATAAAAAATCACCTTATAAATGGGTTTGTCTGACATAGAGCTGTATTCATCCTCGAAAAATCAGTTTCGATCACCCGCAGAACGCTGGGGTGAAAACGACAAGCCGTGCAGGGTAGCATAAATCGCCCGAATTATTGCCTCTCACTTATGGGCAAGCCGAGCTTGCGCCGCTATAATGCGCGGCTCACTCTATTTTGACCAATTTTTGTGCAACAGGTATTTCATGGCGGAATCGGCGGAAAAGCCCACTAAACAGACAAAAAAGCTGTTTATTCAAACTCACGGCTGTCAGATGAACGAATACGACTCCAATCGTATGCGCGACCTGCTCGGTGAATCTCATCAAATGGTACCCACCGACGACCCCAGCGAAGCGGACGTGTTGTTGGTCAACACCTGTTCGATCCGTGAAAAAGCCCAAGAAAAGCTGTTTCATCAACTGGGCCGTTGGAAGCACTTTAAAGAGAAAAACCCCGACTTGGTCATCGGTGTCGGTGGCTGCGTGGCCAGCCAAGAAGGCGAAGCTATCGCGAAACGCGCGCCATTTGTCGACCTTATTTTTGGCCCACAGACCCTGCATCGACTGCCCGAAATGATGGAAACCCCCACCAATAACGGCGCCGTTATTGTGGATATCAGCTTTCCCGAAATTGAGAAATTCGACAACTTACCTGAACCTGAAGCCGACGGTGTCAGCGCCTTTGTCTCGATCATGGAAGGCTGCTCTAAATACTGCACCTTTTGCGTCGTGCCCTATACCCGCGGCGAAGAAGTTAGCCGCCCGGTAGCCGACGTACTCCACGAAGTAGCTCACTTAGCGGCTCAAGGTGTACGTGAAGTGAATTTACTGGGGCAAAATGTTAACGCCTATCGCGCCGAAGGCACTGATGGTGCCATGGTTGATCTGGCCGAACTGATTACTTATGTCGCCGCTATCGACGGTATCGACCGCATTCGCTTCACCACCTCGCACCCAGTCGAATTTTCAGACAGTCTGATCGACGTCTACGGCGAAGTACCCGAGCTGGTCAGCCATTTACACTTACCGGTTCAAAGTGGCTCAGACCGCATTTTGATGGCCATGAAACGCGGTCATACAGCACTCGAATACAAGTCGAAAATGCGCCGTCTGAAAAAAATTCGCCCCGACATCTGCTTTAGCTCCGACTTTATCATCGGCTTCCCCGGTGAAACCGATGCCGACTTCGAAGCCACCATGAACCTGATCCAAGATATCGGCTTTGATCTATCCTTCAGCTTTATCTATTCACCTCGCCCGGGCACTCCAGCGGCAGACCTGCCAGATGAGACCCCAGAGCAAGTGAAAAAGGATCGCTTAAAGCTCCTGCAGCAAAGAATCAATCAACAGGCGCAAGATATCGGGCGCCGCATGGTGGGCAATACCGAACGGGTATTGGTCAGCGGTTACTCGAAAAAAGACCCAGGGCAACTCTCTGGGCGCACAGAAAACAATCGCGTGGTGAACTTCCGCTGCGACACGCCAGAGCTGATCGGTAAGTTTGCCGACATTCTCATTGAAGAGGCACTGCCCAACTCCTTGCGAGGCACCTTGCTGAGCTCTGAGTTAGATGATGCATAAACAGGCGCTCTGTTAGAACGCAATAGCCGAAGCCCGCCCTTTCCCCCACCGAGGGATTTGGGTAGGCTGACGGTACACCGATTCATTAAGGATGGCTTCACAAACATTTTGGATATTTCTGCCCCCGAGCAAACCGCGCTCACCCTCGAACTCACCCCCAACGACACTCGCCGACTGGCCACCCTTTGCGGACAGTTTGACGAACACCTGCGACACATTGAACGCCGGCTAAACATTGAGATTCGCAACCGAGGCAATCAATTTTCCCTGAGCGGAGAATCTTCGAGCATCCAAAATGCTGCCGAACTGCTGAAATCACTCTATCGCGATACAGATCAAAGCTCGGACCTAACTCCCGACGAAATCCATTTAGCGCTGCAGCACTCTCAATCTGAGACCAACCACGAGTCCGCCATGTCAGAAGCCCAGAATTCGAACGCCCCGCAAACCGAACAGATTCAGCCGCTCACGCTGATTCGCACCAAAAAATGCACGGTCAAGCCCCGAGGGGCGCACCAGCAACTGTATGTGCGCGCGGTACAAACCAATGACATCAACTTTGGCGTTGGTCCTGCCGGTACCGGTAAGACCTATTTGGCGGTTGCCTGCGCGGTGGAATCACTGCTCAAAGAAGAAGTTGAACGGATACTCTTGGTTCGACCCGCTGTGGAAGCCGGCGAGAAACTGGGGTTTCTTCCCGGAGACTTAGCGCAAAAAGTCGACCCCTATTTGCGCCCACTCTACGACGCCCTCTACGAGATGTTGGGCTTCGACACGGTGGGGAAACTCATTGATCGCAATGTGATTGAAGTGGCGCCATTGGCGTATATGCGCGGGCGCACCCTCAACAATTCATTCATCATTCTCGACGAAAGCCAAAACACCACCCGCGAGCAAATGAAAATGTTTTTGACTCGCATCGGTTTTGGCTCCACCGCGGTGATCACCGGCGATCCGTCACAAATCGATTTGCCCCGAGGCCAAGCCTCTGGCCTGCGCCACGCCATTGAAGTGCTCGAAAACGTCAACGGCATTAGCTTTACGCACTTTAATGCCAAAGATGTGGTTCGCCACCCGCTAGTACAGCGTATTGTTGAGGCCTACGATGCGATGGATGATGACTCCCGCCGTGACCACTAACTCCTCCTGTGCCGCTGAGAAGCGTGCAAACGATAACCATAGCGCCACCGATCTCATACTGGATGTTCAACTGGCCAGCGACAGCGCGCAGCTACCCAGTGAAGAGCAACTGCGATTATGGGCCAATGCCGCACTCGCCGGCCGCAAACAAGAGGCCGAGTTAAGTGTTCGCATTGTCGATCGAGACGAGAGCCGACAACTCAACCATCAATACCGGCAAAAAGACAAACCAACTAATGTCTTATCTTTTCCCGCCGATCTGCCCAAAGAGCTCAATCTACCGCTCTTAGGTGATCTGGTCATCTGCGCACCGGTGGTCGAACAAGAAGCCGTCGAGCAACATAAAACGCTGCACGCCCACTGGGCGCACATGATGGTTCATGGGGTCCTACACTTACTGGGATACGACCATATCGAGGACGGCGAAGCCGAGATTATGGAGGGCCTGGAGACTCAAATTCTTACCGATGCCGGCCTGCCAGCTCCCTACGGCGATAATCACTAGTCGAGACCAATAACAAGCGCTATGAAAATCGCCCCGAAACCCGTTATTATGCCCCGCCAAGCGTTTGCTTGGCGCGCCGAAGACATCGGCGTACAACGATAGATACGATCTAGGAGATCAAAACGCTCATGAGCGAAGACCCGTCGAGTAGTCAACCCACTCACGACAAACGAGCCTCAGACAAAGGCTGGCTGGATAAGTTGCTAAACGCATTTTCTGCCGAACCTAAATCTCGTGCCGAATTACTCGAAATCATCAAAGAAGCCGCTGAAAATAAAGTCGTCGACGCCGAAGAGCTCGAGATCATTCAGGGCGCCCTAGACGTAGCAGACCAACAAGTACGCGAAATCCAAGTGCCCCGCTCACAAATGGTAGTGGTCGGCATAGATGCAAAACCCGCCGACTTACTGGCCACGGTCACCGAGTCCGGCCACTCGCGCTTTCCCGTGGTCGGCGAATCCAACGACGACGTTCGCGGTATCTTGCTGGCGAAAGATCTTCTACCGCTAATACTCAACGGCATCGATGATTTCGAGATGGAGAACATCATTCGCCCTGCGGTCATTATCCCTGAAAGTAAGCGACTGAACGTGCTATTGCGCGAGTTTCGTGAAAACCGCTACCACATGGCCATGGTCATTGATGAATACGGCGGTATCTCTGGTCTGGTTACCATCGAAGACATTCTCGAGGAAATTGTCGGAGAAATTGAAGACGAGACAGATGACGAAGGCGAAGACGCTTTCATTCGAAAAGTCTCAGACAACGATTACATCGTCAAAGCCCTCACCCCCATCGAAGAGTTCAACGAACACTTCAATTCAGGCTTCAACGAAGATGAATACGGAACCATTGGCGGCATTCTCATGGGCGCCTTTGGCCACCTGCCGCAACGCAATGAGGTCGCCGACATTGACGGCTACCAATTTCGCGTACTCTACGCCGATAACCGCCAAATCCACTTGCTGAGACTTACGCCACCGGCGAATCAATAATGTCATCGCTGACTCAACGGATTCGCGCCAGTCGACTGCCGCAATCGCTCAGCGCTCAATGGCGCTATCTTTTTGCTCTCGGCTCAGGCTGTTTGATGCCTTTGGCATTAGCGCCTCTAGAGCTTTGGCCCTTGGCAGCTATCGCCCCGGCGATACTCGCCTGGCTCTGCTGGCAACAACCCAGTCGCACCTTGATTCTGACTCATTTCTTTTTTGGTTTAGGCATGTTTGGCGTCGGCATCTCTTGGGTCTACGTCAGTATTCACGATTTCGGCAATGCACCGCTGCCACTGGCGGTATTGTTAACCGCCATCTTTGTCACCTTCTTAGCCGCCGTCTTCAGTCTTAACGGCAAGCTCTTGGGCTTGACCCCTTTGCGACAAGCTCGTTCTATATCGCAATTTTTGCTGTGCTTTTGTTCTGTCTGGGTGCTGGGAGAATGGCTTCGAAGCTGGCTACTCACGGGATTTCCCTGGCTCTATCTGGGATACAGCCAGTGGGCGACCCCTCTCGCAGGCTGGGCACCTATCACTGGGGTCTTTGGCCTTTCTTGGGCGATAGCAATCAGCGGCTGTGCATCCCTCTATATTTTGATGACACGCAAGAGAAGCGCTCAATGTTTTGCCGCTGCACTAGTGGCGGGACTATGGTTAGGCGGAGATCAACTGCAAAAAGTTCAATGGACCCACGCCAGCGCAAAAGCCATTGATGTCGCCTTAGTCCAAGCCAATATTCCCCAAGAAAAGAAATGGCAACCCGACTTTCTCATGCCGACGCTGGAGCGCTATCGCGACCTTAGCGCACAAGCTTGGAGCGCCGATTGGTTAATCTGGCCGGAAGCGGCGGTTCCCATGCTCTACCACCAAGCGACGGGCTATCTAGAACAAACTCATCAGCAAGCACTAAACACCCAAACTGCGTTGATTACAGGAATCCTCTACGACGACCCACGGCAACGAAAGATCTATAACAGCGCCAACGGACTCGGGCTGGCCACAGGCCTCTATCACAAGACTCGTCTGGTCCCCTTTGGTGAATACGTTCCACTGGAAGATTGGCTCAGGGGCCTTATTGAGTTTTTTAACCTGCCCATGTCGGTAATTTCCCCAGGAGTGGATACACAACGGGGCCTACAAGCGGGCGATCATCGGATCGCCACCGCCATCTGCTATGAAATCGTCTACCCCGACTTAGTCGGTAAAATGGCTAAAGATAGAGAAGTGATATTAACGCTCAGTAACGACGCTTGGTTTGGCGCCTCTTGGGGGCCGCTGCAACACTTGGAAATGGCTCAAATGCGCGCTCTAGAAACCGGTCGCTACGTAATTCGGGCGACTAATAACGGGATCAGCGCCATCATTTCTAATAATGGTCATCCACAGCAAAAAAGCACGCAGTTCGTACAGGAAGTCTTGCGAGGGGATGTGGTACCTATGGTTGGCACTACGCCATTTATGCGCTGGGGAAGCGCTCTGGTGATCGGGCTCTGCGCCCTAGTGCTAGGCCTGTGCGCGGCGCTGAACTATCGAAACAGCCCCTAACGCGGCCAATGTCACAATTGCCGCTGAGGCGCGCCGTCTAGCAGGCTAAAGAGATGCCATCTTCGACTACCGCAACGCGATCGTCATTGGTAATCACCTTGCGTACCGCCAACTCCTCATCGAGATTGTGCAATATCTTGAAGGTGTAACTCGCCACTTCATTCACATTCCAAGTCACCTCAAAACGCCCAAAGGCACTGCCCTGTGGCGAGACGATGTGTCGAACAAAAGTGGTATTGGCAATATCGAGATCAAAAAATCCAACCAATTGCCCCAAGATGGCCGCGGTATTGCGAGCAATGACCGAGCGGTGAACACCTTCACCATCGCCGATAAAAACAGTGTGGCCAGAAGGCCCGTGGAAGAACGACAAGGTGATCAACAAGGGCTCGCCATCGCGATCTTGAAGCTCGATGGGGGTCATATCGGGCAATAAGTTTTTGTTCACGGCAAGTCCTCTCATTTTTATCGTTATCGGGCCAGTGCATTGCGTCAAAATCAACAAGGCAGCAGACACTCTACTGACAACCTCAGCCGATTTCTAGGGTTTTCCGTCAACAAATATTACAACTGGCAATAACCCTACGCGACGCAGGGAATACTTTTGGCGTTAATGGAGAAGGTTTCACCCTTTTCAAGGAGAGGTTTTAGGATACGCTCTTCGAGGGCTGGATTGACCGAATAGTTCTTGCCATGCAGTGGAGATTGCCCCACCCACTGAAAACTCCAACGTAACCACTCGGGCTCTTCACCAGGCTGACACTGAAAGAAATCGACACTCGCGGGATCAACAGCCAGCTTTTGTATCACTTGATGGGCCAACTGTTCTGCGCTCTTGCTCATTTGACGAGCCGGCAAATCGGGCGTCGCTTGCAAGATAACGCTATAGCGTCCGTTATAGAACAGACATTGGATGTTTACGGGGATAAGACGTCCGATACGGTTTTGCAACAGCACAGACTCCACCTGTAGGGAGTTCGAGATAGTCATAAGGCAAGTACTTCAATATTTATTGTTATTATTACGTCCATATATGTCGTAATTATTATTGCCGTGTTTATTTCGCTCCCTCCTTGGGCATCCGGATTAGGCGCTCCATAACACTGGAAACACCTCATCAAACAACAGCTTGCCGCTGATCACTATTTGTTCGTACACTCATGGTCTGACAAATACACCACTCTTTGGCGGCTTGCCCAGCTAAATTCAAGCGAGCGTTTGATCAACGGGCGCGCATTCTAGCACGGCGGCCACAAAGAAAGCGACCCGCCAAATGAGGCGAATAGGCAGGCTAATAATGAGCCCTCTCAGTAACCACCGTTTTACCTCGAGCCGCCTGTGGCTGCTGGCACTGCTCTGTCTGAGCCTCGGCGGCTGCTCACTCAAAGTCACTTATCCATTCATGGACTGGTGGCTGAGCTGGACGGTTCGCGATTATGTTTCTCTCGATCGAACCCAGCGCCAGCAGCTCGAAAGTAGACTCGATCAGTTTCATCATTGGCACCAACAAACTCAACTGCCACAGTACGCCCGTTTCGTAGAGCAGCTCTCTGAAGACATCGAGCAACCAGTATCCACCGACCAACTGCACCAGATCACCTCAGAACTACAGCAACACTGGCTCAACAGTCTCGACTATCTTATCGATGACATTGACCAACTATTTGTCAGCCTAGATCAACACCAGTGGCAAAACTTCTTGGGGAAGCTCGAGGAAACTCAAAGCGAATACTCGCAGCCTTTTTTGTCTAAAAACATCGCAGAGCGCCAAAAGCTCCGACAAAAACGATTTATCAAAGGCGCGAAGCGCTGGATCGGAAAGCTAACGCCATCACAGAAAGAGCTGGTTATTCAGTGGAGCCATGAACTAAAACCCATGGCTGAGCTGAGTATGCAAAGACAAGCTGACTGGAGCGTTAGCGCCACAGAACTCTTTCAGCAGCGACACAAGATGAAAACACCCGAGCGCCAACGACGACTGAGAAAGCTGATCATCAATGACTCCGAGAGCTGGCCCTTAGAAGCCCAACAGAGCCTTGCCCACAACCAACAAGTCAGCTATCAATTACTCATCGATCTGCATCAAATGCTTAATATGAAACAGCAAAAAAGAATTCAGGACAAACTCAAAAACTATCACGCGGACTTTCATTATTTAGCGAGTAAGGTTCCATCCCTTGCGCTTCAATAACAAAAGAACGAGAAATCGAAAACAGATGACGATTGGCGATGACGATTTTCGAGTAATCGCTTGTGTTCTTTTTGCCCTAGCGCTCACGAAGAAAAGTCATCGCACAATACGACATTACGCGACCCACTCTATACAGACACCAACCAAGCCTCGAGCTCAGACTCTAGGCGCGATTGTAACAAGGTAATCCCGCCATCAATACTGTCGACATACACATCGATAATCTCTGACCCAAGACCAAACAACTGGCGTGCATCGGCCTTTGCGCCCTTGCCCTGAATCACGTCTTTTTTCACCGTATTGAGAAAAAATGCCAATTTCAGCTCATAGTTTTTAAGCTCGGATAAGGCCTGCCAGCTTCGCAAAACGCTCGAACCCAAATTGTCGATGGCAGCCATTAGCTCTCGATTTTTTCTCTCGACACACTGCAGCCAATAGAGCAGCTTTTTTTGATGATCTTCATAGCACTCGCCAACCACCGCCGCTTGAGTGGCCAAACCGCGAATTCGGGCAAGATCCTCAACCAACTCAGGCAGAGAACGGCAAACCAGCGGCAAAACAGGATCATTGAGCGCAACATCATCTGCCTCGGTTTCTTCGTCGAAGGTGCGCAGAGGAACTTCTAATTTTCGACTCAACCCACCGTTCAGCTGCAACAATTGATCGATCAAAAAAGAATGGTATTCGAAGTTTTCGAGTAACCCATCTTCTTCCCAATTGTGGCAAACGGTATCCCATCCTTGTTGAATTTTTTGCTGCTCACGCGGTGAGATCAAGTCATCAAACCGCTCGACAGTCGATCGCCAAACCACAAGTCGTTGATTCACTTGGGCTTGAATCCGTGCAACATCATCGACAAATAGACCGTCGCCAGCTAAGTGCGCCAAACTTACACCGCGATGCTTTTGAATAGCACTGACCAAGCGATTTAGTTGACGCATTAACGTTAAAATACTGTGCCGCTCCCGATAATCTCGGGTCACACTTTTCACCGAAATCGCTGGTTGAGCCTCACTCGTAGGCTCAGAAGTTATCACCAAACTGTCTCTATTATTCATCCGTCTATACCGAGTTACCTTGGGGTTAACAAAGCAAAGCTTGCGCCAACTCTTAGATCCCTCGATTCACAAGAAAATACCCCTTTGAGGCTCATACCCTGTCTATTCTTGAGCGCCCTCAGGGCAAATTGAAAAATACTGCACACTTTTAGCGCAAGCAACTAATCCTGCGGTGTCGAGATCAACGGCATATTTCGATATGCCCAAGCGCCTAAGATTTCATGCAACGCGTAGTGAACTCGAAGTAAAGCGTGTGCACTGGGCAACCAAGCCATCCACCACTGAGATGACCCCCCAATACTGAACCCCATTGGTGCAGGGATTACCTTTAACCCTACTTGTTCAAACGCCCAGACCGAGCGTGGCATATGCCAGGCATGGGTCACCAACAACGCAGAATTGATATCCTGCCGTTCTAATAAAGCTGCACTCAGGACGGCGTTTTCGGCAGTAGTGCGGCTATTAACTTCCAGCCAACGCACCGGCACACCAAATTCATCGCGCAACACTCGCGCCATAAGCTGAGCTTCAGACACCGACTCATGACCTAGAACTCGACCACCGGTAACCAAAATCGGGAGCTCAGTTGCTCGATGAATCTGCGCCGCAAAACGAAGCCTTTCCAGCGTCGGTGAACTCACCGTATCTTCACCGTATTCTCCGGCGGCAACGCGACGCCCGCCTCCCAGCACCACAATAACCCCAGCGCGGGTGGCGATTTGTTCCGATTGTAAATCCGACGCCAGTGGCGGATACCGACTCTCGAGACTGCCCATCAGCAGCGCCCCAGTGATTGGCAAAGACAACACCCACAGACTGATAATGGAAAACATCAGGCTCGCACGGGCCAATCTGGGCCATCGCCACCATACCAAAAACGCAAACAGCGCCAAAAATAGGGATGCTGCGGGAGGAAGAACTAAGGTTTTTAGCAACGCGCGAAGAATCAACTCAAGCCCCTTTCAATAGAATCGACCAGTGGAAATAAGGCAATAGATATCTCAATCTATGGCTCCACAGAAGCTGAGAGACTAACACACTCACAATTGAGGTAAGGAAGAGCTTCGAGCGCACTTGATAGATTTAAAGATGCAAAGTCGAGCGACACCTAGAGGTGCACCTCAGCGATTAACTGATAAGCGCAACACTGGTTGAGGCTAAATACTGAGTTTATCGCCCAGGCTAGGCAAAAACGACAAGATAACTAATGAGCTTTTCCTACCGAAAAGAACTCATGACCACATTGATGACAGGGCTGAACCGTTATGATTCCACGAGCAAAATACTCATAGCCGCAGACCTCACACTTAAGCTGCTCATGATCGGCCGTCTCTCTGGCCTGGCGGATACTATCGGTCAACTCAAAACAACTTTGCAGACGTCTCATCTCAACCGCAGTTGGGTCGGCGGCGGAGAGAACCCAACGCGCCGTTTTTAGCTCAAGAAACATCAGCTCATCCACCAATTCGTTCCAAAAGCCGGACTCAGATTGGCGTGACATAGGCTCCGACGGTTTCATGCTGACCTCCAAACTCCAGCGCGAAAATGTCGCTGGATGTAGAAAAAGTTTAGACGATTATCTGTCAGAGTAAACTGCAATGTGTGAGCTTGAAACTTGCCTATAACCGTTAAACCCCTTACCCTTTGCGCCTTTATTCCATCGAGCAGTTAAGCACTCAATGAAACCCACCATTAAGGATGTTGCCAAACTGGCAGGCGTCTCTTTTAAGACCGTATCGCGCGTCATCAACAACGAACCGTCAGTTGGCGATGCTTTAAAAGAAAAGGTCTGGAAAGCCGTCAAGGAACTCAATTATAAGCCCAACCTGTCGGCGCGTCATTTGAGGGGTGCATCGTCCTTTATTGGTTTCATTTATGACAACCCCAACAGTCATTACGTTATTGGGATGCAACACGGTATTTTGGAAGAGTGCCATCGACAAGGTTTCGAACTGGTGATTCACCCCTGTGACGCCAATTCCAACACCATAACCGATGAGCTCGCGGCCATGGTAGAGCGAGGTCAACTAGCCGGGCTGGTACTAACCCCTCCGATCTCAGAATCCTCAGAAATTGTCTCCGAACTGAACAAGCGCGGGATTAAGTTCGTTCGAATTTTATCCGGCTCTCGAGCCCCCGATGAACTCTCTCCCTGTGTAATGGTGGATGATCGCAACGCCGCCCGCGAGATCACCCAATACCTGATTGACCTCGGTCATACCCGGATCGGCTTTTTGTCCGGTGATTTGGTACACGCCTCTTCTGGAGAGCGAGAGTCAGGCTATCGTCAGGCGATGCTCGACAACCAGTTACCCATAGATGAAACCCTCATCGTTCAAGGGGAATATGCCTTTGAGTCAGGCGTTCAGAGGACCCAAAAGCTGTTAAAACAAGCCGAGCCGCCCACGGCGATCTTTGCCTGTAACGATGAAATCGCCGCCGGCACCTTATTCGCGGCGAGACTACAAGGGGTTGATGTTCCCAAACAGTTGTCGATTGTCGGCTTCGAAGACAGCCCCTTCTCGCGTCAAACCTGGCCCAAGCTCACCACGGCGCAGCAACCGAACAGCAAAATTGCCGCTAGCGCAACAGCGCTGCTGATTCAATCCACTCGTACTACTCGCAAAGGCGAGATACCCGACGCCGAAATAGACAAGGCATTTCACCCCGAATTGATTGTTAGAGACTCCACTGACCAACGTCCGTAATCGGCGAAGATTACACTCACTAAAGCTTATATCATGGCGCTCGCCTTCTCTCACAACGGACAAGTTTGAGCCAAATATTCGAGCTCAACCGAAAAAAAGACAACGTTGTCCCGCCTCGATAAACCTGATAGAGTATCCTCAACTTGGAGACCCTCCACCAAACAATAGCTATCTATGAGAACTCTATTATGGTCACCGCACTCGTCGGCGCTCGCGTATTTGATGGGCACCAGTTCTTAGACGATTACGCCGTAATCATCAATGAAGGCGGCATCGAAACTCTCCTACCTGAAGAGCAACTTCCACAGGGGATTTCACGCCTCGATCTTGAAAGCGGTATTCTCGCGCCGGGATTTATTGACCTACAAGTCAATGGCGGCGGCGGAACCCTCTTCAATAATCGACCGCAGGTCGACACCTTAGAGGCCATGCTCACCGGCCACAGAGCCTCGGGCACGACGACTATGCTGCCAACACTGATCAGCGATTCTCGCGAGCAACAACAGCGAGGTATCGATGCGGTTAAGACTGCGATAGCACAAGGCGAAGCGGGTATATTGGGCATTCATATCGAAGGTCCATTTTTTAATTTAGAAAAACGCGGCACCCACAAGGCCGACTATATCCGTTCGCTCACCGACAAAGACATAGATTGGCTCTGTAACAACGCCACTGATGATCTAGTGACACTCGTCACTCTCGCGCCGGAGCAAACACAATTGGGCCACATCAGGCGGTTGAGCCAAGCGGGCATATACGTTAGCGCGGGACACAGCAATGCCGACCACCAGCAAATTCATCGCGCCATCGAAGAGGGACTGGTTGGATTTACCCACTTGTTTAATGCGATGCGCCCGATGACCGCTCGAGATCCCGGTGTTGTGGGTGCAGCCTTAGCTGACCGAAGTTGTTGGTGCGGGATCATCGCCGATGGCCACCACGTCGATTCAGTATCTCTGCAAGTAGCAATCAATGCCAAACCGCCCGGCAAAGTATTTTTGGTCACCGACGCCATGGCAACCGTTGGCAGCGATAGCAAATCATTCAGTATTTACGGTGAAACCATAAGCGAAGACAAGGGTCGACTCATAAACGCCGAAGGACGACTCGCGGGCAGTGCGATCGGCATGATCGACGCCGTTAAGTTTTGCCACACGCAGATGCATTTAGCCTTGGAAGAGTGTTTGAGAATGGCGTCGCTCTACCCTGCGCAGTTTATCAAAAGAGCCTATCAGCTAGGACGAATCCGAAGCGGATATCGAGCTGATCTGGTTCACTTCGATGAGAGCTTTAACGTCGATAAAACTTGGGTCAATGGCAATCTTCGCCTTCACTCCTAAGCCGCGCCCTAACCCGAACACAGAGAAGACCCAGTCATGCAGATAGTCATTCTACCCACCGCCAACGATGTTGCCGCTTACGGCGCGAGTCTCTTTATTCGCCAACTAACGCAGAAACCCAATTCAGTATTGGGTCTCGCCACTGGATCTACACCCGTGGCCCTTTATCAGAAACTCATTGAATCTTATCAACAAGAAAGAATTTCTTTTCAAAAAACCACCACCTTTAATCTCGATGAATATCTAGGTCTACAGGGCGATCACCCACAAAGCTATCGTCACTTTATGAATCAACACCTGTTTGAGCAGGTAGATGTCGACCCCAACCTCACACACGTCCCCCCGGGCAATGCCAGCAATCCCATCAGCGCCTGCGAAGAGTACGAACGCATGATTGAAAACAGTGGCGGTATTGATTTACAACTGCTGGGTATTGGCCGCAACGGGCACATTGGTTTTAACGAACCCTCGTCTGGACTACGCTCGCGCACTCGAGTAAAAACTCTGACTCAAGAGACCATCGATGATAACGCGCGATTCTTCTCAAAAGGGGAATTTCAACCTCACCTTTCAATCACTATGGGAATTGGCACTATCTTGGATAGCCGACAAGTTCTGCTACTGGCGACCGGCTCCGGTAAGGCTGAAGCCATTCGCGATACCATTGAAGGCCCAATGTCTGCGTCCTGTCCGGCTTCGGCTTTACAGATGCATCAAAGCGCCATCATCGTAATCGACGAAGAGGCGGCATCAAGGCTCGACAATGCCAACTTCTACAAACACATCGAACGAGAGAATCAGGCGTTAATGGCCTCTCTAGGAATCGACTGAGGAGTTTCCATGCAGCAGTTTTCTGAACATCATATTTTGGCCAGAACCAACAGCAAAAAAAAATTGTTTAGATCGAAACGTTTTTTACCTACGCCGTTGGTCACAGCCTTATTGAGCAGCCTTGCATTGAGCTTAGGCGGCTGCCACTCCGATCCGTCTACTGCATCTAACTCGAGCCTTAGTAGCAACTCATCCGATACCGATACCTCGTCGCAAATCGATGCTCAAACTCGAAACGCCATCAAGTCTCAAGCAGAGCTAGTGGACTTCGCCGAAAAGCTTGAGCTGCACTACCAAGTTATTGACAACCGCCCCACGGAAGATTGTGACCAAAAGATCGCCGACGGCCTGTGCTTTCAAGCGCGGTTGTCTCTGTCGCTGCCGGAGAATTTTTTGGCAGACAATTGGGCTCTGTACTTTTCACACATGTCTCCAATTCAATGGGCAGATAAGAGTCACTTCACCATTGAACACCTCAACGGTGACTTACACCGACTAAGCCCCAATAAAGAATATCGCGGCTTTAAAAAAGACCAAAAAATACCAATAAACCTTCGGGCAACCTACTGGCATCTATCAAAATCAGATGTCATGCCAAACTACTACCTCACCAGCGGAGAATTAACCGCAGTAACCGTCACTTCAACCATGGCTCAAATTGACACCGCCACTGGGCTGGAGAAACTGCCCCACGCAGGAAATTTCTCCGAGGTTGAATCACAGCTCAAACGCAGCGTTGAAGACGCGTCTGTAGTCGCCACCAGCTCAGTCATTTTCGATCAGAGTCCAGAACAAGTTTTGGAGCCACAACAGCTGAAGGCAGAACTCATCCCGACGCCCAAAAGCATCAAGCATCACGATGGCTCTATTTCTCTAGAAAGCGGTTATCGACTGACAGGAAAAGTGCCCGTAAAATCAGAAATTCAAGCGGCGATCGATGGTCTCTCGACCTTTGGGATTGTGGAGTCTACTAACGGTATTCCGATTATTTTTGATGAACTTAGTGCAGAAGACGCATCCGATATCAGTCCGTCTGAATCTTACCGCTTAATCATAAACGACGATGCCATCAAGATTTTCAGCAATCACTCCAACGGCGCTTACTACGCCCTTCGCTCGCTTGAAAGCCTTTTGTTTTCCAATGAAATCCTGCTTCCGTTAGTGGAAATCATGGATCAACCACGATTTGCCTTTCGAGGCATGCACCTTGACGTTGCCCGAAATTTCCGCGACAAGCACTATGTTATTGCGCTGTTAGAACAAATGTCGCGCTACAAACTCAATCGCTTACATCTGCACCTGGGAGATGATGAAGGCTGGCGAGTCGAAATCGATGATCTTCCCGAACTCACACGAGTGGGCTCCAAGCGCTGCCATGACCCCAGCGAAACTGAATGCCTTATGCCACAGCTTGGCAGCGGCCCCAATCAAAACAGCAGCGCAAACGGCTACTATACCAAGCGCGACTACCAAGATATTCTACTGGCCGCTCAAGCGCGTCACATCGAGGTCATTCCCTCCTTCGACATGCCCGGCCACTCAAGAGCCGCCGTTGTGTCGATGGAAAGTCGCTACCAGCGCCTCATGGCCAAAGAGGAAACCATCGAGGCTGAACGTTATCGGTTGATCGATCCACTGGACAAGACTCGCTACCAGTCCATTCAGTTCTACAACGACAACACACTCAACGTTTGCTTGGATTCCAGCTATCAATTTGTCGACAAGGTTATTAGTGAAGTTATTGCGCTGCACGAACAAGTCCAAGTACCATTAACCCGCTACCACATAGGCGCAGATGAAACCGCCGGCGCCTGGATTCAATCCCCGGCCTGCCAATCACTGTTGAATAATCCAGACCTGAATTTGAAAGATCACCATGACCTCACCGGCTACTTTGTCGAACGAGTGGCCAAACTGGTCTCTGAAAAAGGCATAGTACCCGCGGGCTGGAATGATGGCATGTCAACCACCGACCAAAACAACATGCCCAGCGCCGTGCAGTCCAATGCTTGGACACCGCTATTTTGGGATGGCCATGCTAAAGCTCACGAACAAGCTAATCGCAATTGGCAAGTTGTTTTATCCATACCCGACGTCACCTATTTTGATTTCCCCTACGCCGTCGACGCGCAAGAGCGCGGCTATTACTGGGCCAGCCGAAACACCAATAGCCAGCAAGCGTTCGAATTTATGCCGGATAATTTGCCCGCCCACGCGGAAATCTGGACGGACCGACAAAACCTGCCAATGACTCTGGATGATCGACAAACTCACTTGCATAAAGGTGTATCCTTTTATGGTCTACAAGGCCATTTGTGGACAGAAACCACTCGGTCGGACTCACAAGCTGACTATATGATATTTCCTCGGTTGATCGCCTTAGCCGAACGTGCATGGCATAAAGCCGACTGGGAAGTTGACTACAACTATCGAGGGCAACTTTATTCACCGAGCACGAATATTATGTCGGT
Organism: Cellvibrionaceae bacterium; assembly: GCA_050633365.1. GTDB lineage: Bacteria > Pseudomonadota > Gammaproteobacteria > Pseudomonadales > Cellvibrionaceae > Pseudomaricurvus. The sequence continues at coordinate 88,900 of JBOEGJ010000002.1, forward strand.
TGAGCAAAAACAACAACGCAATGAAGATTGGGTTCGTTTTTCTAATCTACTGACTCAGAAAGAATTTGGAAAGCTGGATCATTACGGCGTTGACTATCGCATCCCAACGGTTGGCGGCCGCGTAGACAAGGGAATACTGACAATTCGCTCGCCGTTGCCAGGATTACCGTTGCAGTATCGCATTGATCAACAGCCGTGGACGAATTATCAGAAACCTCTATCACTCGACACCCACAAGCTCGAAAGCTTATCGGTACGTGCGCTATCGGCGGATAGACAAAGGGCCGGACGGTCCTTAGAGCTGTTTTGAATCAAAGGTAAAGCGGTCGAAAAGATGACCAAAGAAAATTCGATAAATGATGGGTAAAAAAGGGGGCAAACACAGTGTTTGCCCAAAAGACCCTTAACGGACATAAATAATGAATCAAAAGGCGGGTTAACGAGTACCGCGTAACGCCAACCAACGCCGACTATGTGGCTCAAAATTCTCGCTAATCTGTTCACAAAGCTGACGAGCCTCAGCCGCGGCGCGAGTAAACTTAGGAGCACAATCCCTTTGATCAGGGAAATAGCCCATTCCAGAAAAGATACAATACCAAGACGGCCTCATATAAGACTGCGCGGTTCTTTCAAGCGTTAAGCGTTGATCAAAATCACCGCCATCCTGCCAGCATTCCATAATGCGCTGTAGGCTGTCTGATACCGATGCAGCTTCACGATTATCAATCCAATACTGAGTATCGCTACGGGCATTAAGTCGATAGTGAAGCGCCACGTAATCTTTGACGCCATCGAAAGACTTGTTCACCAATCGATTAAAATCATCTCGATAACGATCCGAAAATTCACCTTTCTCAAAATTTTCAATAAATTGTTCAATCGTATACTGAATTAATCCAATCGCCGTAGCCTCAAGTGGTTCGATAAACCCCTGAGACAACCCTGCCGCCACACAATTGCCAAACCAATGCTGCTCCACTCGACCAATACGCATCTTTAAGTGTTTTGCATCGGCTCCAACTGCGCCTTCGCCGAGCTTATTCCGTAGCTCCTGCTCAGCCTGTTCTGCCGTTTGGTATTGAGATGAATAAACGTAACCATTGCCATAGCGATGCGTCAGCGGAATCTTCCACATCCAGCCGTTACTGGCCGCAATAGAAACCGTTTCCGAAGGTAATGCGTCATCAGCCTCAAGCGGCGTAGGAATCGCTACTGCAGAGTCATTAAAAAGAGTGTCCGCATAGGAAATAAACGGCTGCTTTAACGTCTTACCAACGAGTACGGAAGCAAAACCACTGCAATCAAAAAAGAGGTCGGCGTGTAAATTCCCATGACTTTTTGTTTTCAGATGTTCAATCGTTTGCGTATCGACCTTACTCACCTCGGTGACCGTGTCGACAACATGCTCTACACCTCTCTCCTGAGCGAATCGCTTAAGAAACGTTGCCAGCAATCCAGCATCGAAATGATAAGCGTAGTCGTGCTCAAACCCAAGCTTATCCAGAGCAATCGGCGCGCGTTTTTGTCGAGCCAGTGTAGCCGCCACAAAATAGTCATCAGGGTGACAAGCAATCGACTTTCCTCGACGACGTTTATTGCAACTACTAAAAAAGTTGCCCGCAGGCTCTAAATCTAATTGAGAAAAAAACGGATGAAAGTAGCTGGGAGCACTTGCCTTTCCCGACCACCCAGGAAAACTAATACCGCACTTATAAGTGGCGTTGCAGGCAGGCATCCACTGCGACTCCTCGATACCGAGTGTCCTAAAAAACTGCCGCATATAGGGTGTTGAACCCTCACCCACACCAACCGTGTCAATATCGTTGGACTCAATCACGGTAACCTGTGTCGAAGCCCCCCAGGCATGATTGAGTAGACATGCAGCCATCCATCCCGCAGTGCCACCACCGAGCACAATGATTTTCTGGGGTTTCGCCATCATTTAACTCCGAAGCCTAACGCCAGCTGGATTTCTTGTGCCCGCTAAGCGCGTAGTAGAGAATAAACAGGTAACAAGGAATCATCACCCAATAAGCACCTTGCGCATCCCCGCTTGTATCCGCAACAGCCCCGTAGGCAAATGGAAAGATTGCACCGCCAGAGATGGCCATAATCAACATTGCCGAGCCAGTTGAGGTGAGCGCCCCTAAACCGGCAAGCGCCATGGGCCAAATCGCTGGCCACACCAGAGCATTGGCAAATCCTAGCAACGCGACAAATAGTACAGCGTTGGGAATTGCTGGTGCGCCGCTCCAGGCGAAAGCAAAATTCCAAAGCCCATAGCTTTCACCGCTACCAGTGATAACTAGCAGCGAAAGTACGACACCTAATACTGCGGATATCACCAATGCGGTTTCTTGACGAATCCAACGCGGTATCGCGAGCATTCCTAGCAGATACGCCACAACCATAAAGACCATAGTGTACGAGGTAAGCTGACCAAAGTTCTCTACCCCTAGCTCTTTGCCGAACAAACCAATGGTATCTCCGGCAATCACCTCTACACCGACGTAGAAAAACAAGGCAACGACGCCAAGAATAAGCCGAGGATGAGAGAAAACACTTTGATATTCCGACGCAGCCTCGTCTTTTTCCAATTCAATTTCCGGCAGAGGGGCTAAGTGAACAAACACCGCCAAGGCTATCAACATAATGGCCATTGCCAAATAGGGAGTAACCAACCGAGAGGAAAGCTCATCAAGCGCTATCGCCCTATCAGCCTCACCCAATAACGCCATTGACGCCTCAGAAAACTGAGACATATCACTCAAAATAAAAGCGGTAAAAACCAGCGGCGCAACAATTCCCGCCGCTTTATTCAACAATCCCATTAAGCTAATCCGCACTGCGGCGGTTTCGTGGGGGCCTATATGAACAATGTAGGGGTTCGATGCGGTTTGCAAAATTGTTAGGCCCGTCCCAAGAATAAATAGACCGAGCAAAAACACGCTAAACGCTCTCATCTCTGCGGCCGGAATAAAAATTAGCGAGCCCGCCACCATAATCACAAGCCCCAACACCATTCCACGCTTATAACCTGTTCGCCGCAAAATCAGTGACATGGGCAGTGCCATCACCGTGTACGAAATATAGAAAGCCATTGTAACTAGGTAGGCCTGCATGTGACTCAACTCACACGCGATCTGTAAAAAGGGTATTAACGAACCATTAAGCCAAGTGACAAAGCCGAAGATAAAAAATAGAGTACCGACAATTGCCATCGGCCCCATACTAGATTTTTGTGACTGAGCTTGGGCCATAGAGGACTCCATTATTCTCACCTCGTTATTGTTTTGTTTTTGTAATAATGAAAAATCACTAAGCGACTACACCTGATAATTCACATTGCTGTTGCTGGCGAGCAAAATATACGGCGCCCATCTCAGGCTGATCCAACGGCGCCTCGATACGCTTCACAACATCTTCGTCCAACCAAGTCGATAATGGGCCAGAGATCCCGCCGATCAAGGATAATCGTGGAGGATCCATCACCAACAACTTTCTTGCCAACGCAGAAACATACTCAGCGGCACTAGAAACAATATTTATCGCAACTTCGTCTCCGCTTTCGGCCGCTTTAATCACACTCGGCGCCAACTTTGCAAAATCTGACGAAGACGATTTACTTAGCCTCTCAATAATTTCCAGCCCCGACACTTGATAGATATCAGTCACAGCCTGAGTAAGCTGTGTGGGAACAGACAATCCATCGGCCGCCGTCAATACCGACTTGATCGCTTTCAGGCCCATCCAGGCACCACTGCCTTTGTCGCCCAACAAGAATCCGTGACCACCTAAACTAACAGACTTTCCATCTACGGTAGAAAACCCGCAGGAACCAGTCCCCACCACAATGACAGCTCCATCACCGCCACGATGCGCTCCTAAGCACGCAACATGCAGATCGGTTGTTAGGTAGCAGCTAGCAAAGGGATGTTGCCAGTTCGCAACCTGCTCGTATAGCCCCGGCAGATTAACGCCAGCCAAGCCCATACCAACAACAACTTGTGACAAATCCGTGGAAGACAAGCCAGCACTCTCCATCGCTTGCACAGACGCATCTTCGATGGACTCTAACGTGCGAGATAATCCGTGCAGCGGGTTCGCAGGTCCAGACAGCCCAGTTCCGATGATATCACCTGCCGATGACACTAGACTGGCGCGACATTTCGAACCACCGCCGTCGACCCCAAGATATAGGGTTTCAGCATTCTCTTTCGAGGAAGACATTTAAAAACCTCAGATTCCTTGACTACTATTACAACGTCAAAGAAGTTAAAAACTCTTAACCATTAAACCATTTATTTCGATGGTTTTTTCATAGTTGCTTCTATTCACACATCATTTTTGGCGTGAAGGTCAGTGGCAGTCACCGACTGGATCGATGACCACCACAATAGATTGCGACCTCTTAGAACTTCAAGTTTGCGCCCACGAAGAAGCGTCGACCGTTGTAGATCTGTGTTCCTGTAACTTCAGTACCATTACCTGCGATATAAACATCATCGATAGTCTCATCGGTAATATTCAGCAGTTCCGCACGAATAGTGACATTGTCGGTGAGTGCGTAAGACAACTGCGCATCCCACTGAGTTTGCTCATCACCATAAAGCTCGCCATTCTCTTGCAGGGTTTTGAAAAATTCCGAACGGTAGCTGTAGTTCAAGCGTGCAGTAAAACGATCACCTTCATAATAGCCAGTCGCATTGAAAACATCTTCAGACATCATCGGGAAGGCCACATCACCATCGGTCTGATTGGTATAGGTGTAGTTTGCACCAACACCAAAACCATTGTCGAAACTGTATTGCGCATTCAGCTCGACACCTTCAAGGCTGGCTTCTTCACCGTTTTCAAAGGTACTTAGTGCGTTGATAAAAACGCCATTGATGGTTCCGGACTTGGTGACACCATAAACATAGTCTTTGATGTCTTTCTGAAACAGGGTTGCACTCACCAAAGAAGCTTCTGACAAATACCATTCAGCTCCGATCTCAAACTGCTCAGCAACTTCAGGAGAAAGATCAGGGTTACCTGCCGATCCTGAACTGGTCTCTGGCGTCAAATTAACCGCGTAAGACAATGCAAAAGGAGCGGGGCGAGAGAGAGATTTACCCGCAGCAAACCGAACTAGAATATCTTCGGTCACATCGTAAACAAAGTTCACACTCGGTAAAAAGTTATCGTAAGAACTGTCAGCCGAAATCGCCTGATCATTATCGATATCCCAGCCGCTTGAAGTCATATCGGTTTCAACGTAGCGGAAACCGAAGTTACCGCGGAATCGATCACCTTCAAAAGACGCCATGGCGTAGACAGCTTGAATATCTTCTTCAATTTCATAGGAAGATGTGCGCTCGACTGCTGAGGCTCCTCGACACAATGATGGCCCGCCATCGCTACACACCGGCAGAGCGTAGAAAGCGTCCTTCATCAAACCTTGGCTAGGCTTAAAGACAGTCACAGAACTCTGGCTAGTCTCATCGTGATCCACAGTGAAGGAACCCGTACTGAACGCGCTTGCCCAACCCAAAGATTCGGTTCCGGCGGCCCCACCTTGCATTTCCGATTTAATACGCTGCTGTTCAAAAGATCGCTCGCGTAACTTGCCACCGAATTTCAATTCATTAATCACACCTAGATCGACGTCTAGCGTGATATCTACTTGAGCGTAATCTTCTTGATCTTCAGTCTCGTTGGTCTGATCAAAGACACCCGTCAATGCCATTTGATCAGTAGGGTTCGCCAACCAAGCACTGCGAGAGTAATCAATCGAGGGCGCGTTACCACCGGGATTGGAGAAATCAAAATTCACACGAGCATCTTGTGAATAAGCAAAAAACTCAGTAAAAAAATCGTTATTGGTGCCCTCTCCTGTGGTAGTCCCCACTTGAGCATGAATAGTAAATGCATCGCCGATAAACTCGAAATCCAAATCTAGAATTTCAGTTTCCATTACCGAGCCATCTCGATAAATATTATCGAAGGCCATGTGATTTGCCCAACCGGCTGGATCACCACCGTCTACAGCTAAGCTCGTAACGATACCGTTTTCAACCGTACCTTCAGACACATCGTTTGCCGCAAAAATACCACGAAACGGAATCGCAATTAGATTCGAGTTGACGTTATCAGCTTTCATTTCAGAATTGAAATAATGTAAATTGGTACTGATTTGATCAGACGGCGCCCACTGTAAGTTCACATCAACGCCCGTTCGTTCGCGCTCTTGCTCAAATAGTGCAGAACCAACCCCCCAGGGAATCATGCCCTGCTCTGAAGCACCTGCCGGTGCATTGAATGGTGTACCAGGGTTGTCATTAATATTCCAATCACGATCGTACTGAGTGAAATATGCTGGAGTGAACAATTCGGTAGTTTCACGACTGACTGTGCGCTCTTGCCGAGAGAAGGCGATTAATGCACCAAAGGTCTCTTGCTCATTTTTCCAGCTGTATAGGCCAGAATATGAGGGGTCGGTCTCCTCAGAGAGATCACCGTATTGCGCATCGATTGACAGATTGATCGTACCCGAGTCTAGCTCGAGAGGTTTGCGAGTACGTAAAATAACAGTTCCGCCTAAACCGCCCTCATCGATGTCTGCCTGAGCTGATTTGTATACCTCTACGCCACCGATCATTTCAGGTGATAGCAATTCATAGTTGAAGTTTCGAGTCGCGTCCGCGAGAACAAACCACTGCGAAGTACCCACCGCTTGGCCGTTTACCAAGGTTAAGTTCTTCGAAGGTTCCATACCGCGAATCGTAACGCCTTGGCCCTCACCAAAATCACGAGAAATGGCCACACCAGGAATGCGCGCTAAAGACTCAGCAACGTTTTTATCGGGGAATTTGCCAATATCCTCTGAGGTGATTGCATCTACGACAGAATTGGAAAAACGCTTAACATCCATGCTGCGCTGTAAACTCTGGCGAATGCCAAGTACCTGCACTTCTTCTATTTCACCACTCGCACCATTGTCGCTAGCTTGCTGTGCGAATGCAGCACTGGATAACGTCAAAGCACTTAAAGACCCGCAGACCAATGCGGCATGATTGATCGAGCGAATTGCTCTTCTCAAATTTATTACCATGAGTTTTCTCCTCACCTGGAGTTTATTGTTTCATTACTAATTATTTTTTGTAGGCGATCAACTGTTGTTTGATCTCTTCACCAAACAAGCGGACAACGTTGTCTGAATGATAAGCTACACCCGAAGGACAACGTTGTCAACCTCATTCCGAAGGATCAAAGCTGTAACCGGATTAAACACTTCGAACAAAAAGCACACAAATGCAGAGTTAAAGAAAAATACAGGCTCAGGGGTCGAAGTAAATTAGGCAGCTTTGTTCTTTTTCCGGGCTCTACTCAGTCTGGAGATGCAGGCTTGAACGATAGGTGGCAACATGAAAACTAAGTCTTGCGAGACTCGACTGGTAACTATCTGATCGAGCAGCTCTCTGAGCAAGCAATTTTCTGGCCTAGTAGCTCTCTACCCCTCTAACTCTGCCAAACTCCAAAATGGCAGCTCTACTGCGCCCTCCACAAATGCCTCCAATAGCCTCTGGAAAAAACACGAATTTTGCCGTGATTACCCTCAGTGCATCGCTTTATGGGTGATCTGCGCCTATAATGTCGGGCTTTTGTGACCGGCCACATGCCGGCATCTCAACCCCCGTTTGGGCTGTTTCTCGACAGGCCAATTAGCGACAGTTTCTCGGAGACGCACGTAGACAATGGAAGAGCAATACCATCCATCCGCCATTGAGGCTCAGGCCCAGCAAGATTGGGATTCACAACAGTGCTTTGAAGTCACTGAAGACACCTCAAAAGAGAAGTTTTATTGCCTCGCCATGTTCCCTTATCCCAGCGGCAAGCTGCACATGGGCCACGTGCGCAATTACACCATCACCGACGTAATCTCTCGCTATCAACGCATGCAAGGCAAGAACGTTTTGCACCCCATGGGTTGGGACGCCTTTGGCCTGCCCGCCGAAAACGCTGCCATTCAAAACAAAACTGCACCGGCGAAGTGGACTTACAGCAACGTCGACTACATGAAGCAACAGCTCAAAAGCCTCGGCTTTGGCTTTGACTGGACCCGCGAGTTGGCCACCTGCCAGCCCAGCTACTACAAGTGGGAGCAGTGGTTCTTCACCCGTCTGTACGAGAAAGGTCTGGTCTACAAAAAGATGGCCACCGTCAACTGGGATCCTGTAGATCAAACCGTACTGGCCAACGAACAAGTCATCGATGGCCGCGGCTGGCGCTCCGGCTCTCTGGTCGAGCGCAAAGAGATTCCACAGTGGTTCATCAAAATCACCGATTATGCCAGTGAGTTGCTCACCAGCCTCGATGGCCTGCCCGAGTGGCCAGAGCAAGTTAAAACCATGCAGAAAAATTGGATTGGAAAATCCAAAGGCGTGGAAATGAGTTTTGGCCTCAGCACTGAAACCGCAGGTCTCTCGAGTTTTGACGTCTACACCACCCGCCCCGATACGTTGATGGGTGTGACCTACGTGAGTTTGGCCGCCGAGCATCCGATCAGCCTAGAACTGGCCAAAGATAATGCCGAGCTGGCCGCCTTTATTAAAGAATGCAAAACCAACTCTGTGGCCGAAGCCGATATGGCGGCGATGGAGAAAAAAGGGCTGGATACCGGCTTGACCGCAATCCATCCGCTAACCGGTGACCAAGTACCGGTCTGGATCGCCAACTACGTATTAATGGATTACGGCTCTGGTGCCGTCATGGCCGTGCCCGCTCACGACGAGCGCGACTTCGCTTTTGCCAATAAATACGGACTGCCGATCAAACAAGTGATCGCCAGCACCGCCAAAGGTGATGAGAACTTCAACGGCGCCGAATGGCAAGAGTGGTACGGCCGTAAAACCGATATCGAACTGATCAACAGCGGCGAATTTGACGGACTCAACTTCAAAAAGGCCTTCAACGCTATCGCTAAAGCGCTGATCGACGGCGACAAAGGTTCGGTGAAAACCAACTATCGCCTGCGCGATTGGGGGGTGTCTCGTCAGCGCTACTGGGGCTCTCCTATCCCCATGCTGAACTTGCCCGATGGCGGCGAAATTCCAGTGCCCATGGAAAAGCTTCCGGTTCTATTACCCGAAGACGTAGTCATGGACGGCGTTAACAGCCCCATTAAATCCGATAGCGAATGGCGTAAAGCCGATTGGCACAGCGCTGGCGCGGAACATGAAACCGATACCTTTGACACCTTTATGGAATCGTCCTGGTATTACGCGCGCTACACCTGCCCCGACTTTGAACAAGGTATGCTCGACCCGGATCGCGCCAACTACTGGCTGCCCGTCGACCAATATGTCGGTGGTATCGAGCACGCCATTTTGCATTTGCTGTACGCACGCTTTTTCCACAAGCTGATGCGTGACGAAGGTTTGGTAGATTCCGACGAGCCGTTCAAACGTCTACTTTGCCAAGGCATGGTATTGGCCGATTCTTTTTACCAACTCAATGACGACGGCAGCAAAACCTGGTTCAACCCGGCCGATGTTGACTTGGAAAAAGACGAGAAAGGCAAAGTCTTAAAAGCAACTCACCCCGAAGCTGGCGAGCTTCACATGGGCGGCATGACCAAAATGTCGAAATCAAAAAATAATGGTATCGATCCACAGGTCGCAGTGAATCAATATGGCGCCGATACCGTGCGCCTATTCACCATGTTTACCGCCCCGCCAGAGCAAACCTTAGAGTGGGCCGACTCGGGCGTTGAAGGCGCAAGCCGCTTTTTACGTCGCTTGTGGAAAGCCGTTCACGGCCACCTGGCCGCTGGAGAAGCCACAGCGCTTAATAGCGACGCCCTCGACGATCAGCAAAAAGATCTTCGCCGTAAAACCCATGAGACCATCAAAAAGGTTTCGGACGATTACGGTCGCCGCCAGACCTTTAACACCGCCGTCGCGGCGATCATGGAGCTGCTGAATGAAATCGGCCGCAAAGCCGACCGCTCAACGCCAGAGTCTCTGGCGGTAGAACGCGAAGCGTTAGAAGCGGCAATTTTGCTGTTGGCTCCGATTGTTCCACACATCGCTCACGAGCTATGGAAAACTCTCGGCAATGGCGACACCATCATTGACACACCTTGGCCCGAGGTGGACGAAGCGGCACTGGTGAAAACCTCCATAGAGATGGTGATTCAAATCAACGGTAAAGTTCGAGCAAAACTCGAATTTGCCGCTGACGCCGATCAAGACACCATCATTGAGATCGCCAAGAACGATCCCAATGTGCAAAAGTTCTTGGATGGCAAAGAAATCAAAATGCGCAAAGTTATCCCCGGAAAATTGGTAACTTTCGCGGTTAAATAACAAAATCACTGCCGATGATTGCCACACTGTGGCATCATCGCCAGTGATATATAGATTAATAATTACAACATGGAATCAGTATGAAAAAGTTGATCATCGCCTTTATCGCGACCACACTGCTAAGCGCCTGCGGCTGGCACTTGCGCGGAAGCTCAAGCATTCCTCTGGATATCAATAGTGTCTACGTCACTGCAGAAGATAGCTACGGCTCATTGGTTTCATCGCTCAAACAGTCACTGGCTTCCAATCAAGTGGCCAATGCCACCAAATCCAGCGATGCTCAATACACCATCATCCTAAGCAACGAACAACAAGATCGTCGCACAGTGTCGGTGGGTAACGATGCACTGGCGGCAGAATACGAACTCACCCTCAGTGTCGACTACGTTATTCAAGACAGTGAAGGTAAAAACCTTTCGGCAAAATCTACTGCAAGCAGCCTGCGAGCTTACGACTATGATCGCAACGCCGTTGTCGCTAAGAGCGAAGAAGAGCGCCTGATCGTCTCCGAGATGCGCAACAACGTGGTGCAGCAAATATTGCGTCGCCTGCGTTTCATCAGCCAAGCTCAAGCCAAGCAACCGGCAGCAACTGCTGAACAAGCCGAGTCTGAGGTCGATGGCGAAACTGCGTCCTGATCAATTAGCCGGTGCACTGCGTAAATCGCTGGCGCCGGTTTTTATCGTCAGTGGGGATGAACCCCTACTGGCACAGGAAGCCTGCGACCAAATTCGAGCCAGCGCCCGTAAAAACGGTTTTAGCGAGCGCGAGCTGTACCATGTGGAAAACGGCTTCGACTGGGATCAATTACTGACCTCTGCCAACAGCTTATCGCTGTTTGCCGAAAAGAAAATTCTAGAGCTACGCATCGATAACGGCAAACCCGGCGACAAAGGCAGCAAAGCTCTCATCAGCTATTGTGAGAATCCTCCTGAAGATACTCTACTGCTGATCGTCACCCCCAAGCTCGACGGCAGCGCTCAACGCAGCAAATGGTTTAAAGCCCTAGAGAAGGTCGGCAACTTCGTGCAGATATGGCCGATTGTCGGACCACAATTACCACGCTGGATTGATCAACGTATTCAACAGGCGGGCATGCGAGCCAGTCGCGATGCTATCGATTTATTGGCCGCTCGCATTGAAGGCAACTTGCTGGCCGCCGCTCAGGAAATCGAGAAATTAAAACTACTCGCGGTTGACGGTGAAATCACCGATGAAATGATTGCTGGCTCGGTGGCAGACAGCGCTCGCTACGACGTATTTACCCTCACAGACAAAGCGCTGCATGGCGACGCTCGCTCAGCCGTTAAAACACTTCACGGGCTTAAAGGCGAAGGCACTGACGCCACAGTTGTGCTCTGGGCCTTAGCCCGAGAAATTCGAACGCTTAGCCAAATGGCTCACGCGATACAGCAGGGACAAGCTTTTGATCGAGCCGCTAAAAGCAACGGTGTGTGGGACAAACGCAAACCATTGGTCAACAATGCTCTGCGTCGCTTGAAACTCGCTCAACTGCAAATGCTACTGCGTAAAGCCAACGGCATCGACAAGGCCATTAAAGGTATGCGCAATGCCGATGTATGGGATGAGTTAATGGATCTCACGCTCAACCTAAGTGGCACCTTCAGCCTCTCTCCCTCCGTGCAAAAACTCTCCCTTACCGCTCACTGAGCTTCGGGCTTCGGGCTTCGGGCTTCGAGCTTCGGGCTTCGGGCTTCGGGCTTCGGGCTTCGGCAGCAGCATTCGCGACAACTCAATAAACCGCATCAAACGCCGCCTCAAATACTCAAGTCATGAAGGTTGTAATCCTTCATCTCTTGTCGCGCGCGATCGTCCCAGGTATAGGTTTTATCGGCCTGCGCAAAAGGTTCATAGGTATAGGGGACCTCGTCAGGAAATCGCTGTCGACGAGCATCAATCCCATAGCCGATCGTCTTTGAGCGCTGGGCAATAACCGCCTCATCATAGACTTCTGCCTGGCTGTGCATACCCGCTCCCTGTACGCCCAGTACGGACGAGCGGCGATGAAAACCAAAATTTACGGTAATACGAGGCTCAAACCCCGAATTGGGAAAAGAGCCATGCAACAGCTGACGATTGCAAATCACTACATCCCCAGCGTCACAAACCAATGGCACCATGCCATCGATACGCTCACTGCCCGATTCTTCCACCAGCGCTTTGATATCGATTTTGCCCACTTTATGACTGCCCGGCATGACCCACACACCATTCACCGCGGTACTGCCATAGACCTGCGCCATGAAGTTAAACCCATGACTCCCCTCGTCAAAGTCATCGCTGTTCCAGTGAGTATCACCGTCCTGATGCCAGGACACGGCGGCGCCTAAGCCTGGATCCTTAATGAATAAACTCTCGTGAAACGGCGCAAAGTCTTTGCCATTGACTGCTTCGGCCACCTTGAGCAGTTCTGGATGGGCGTAGGTTCGCAAGCAAGCCTCGGAGAACTGCAAAGACCCCATCAATACGAACGGTGCCTCTTTGGGCGCATTTTCAGCCGCCTCAGGCTCATACAATTTAATTTGATGACGACCATTGGCCAAATCAGTGCCGCCGAGAGGATCCCCTAAGGGCTTGGCCCAAATCAAATTGAGCGACTGGCAATCGGCCCCAAGTGCAGGCTCACCAGATTTAGTCACCTTGCCATAGGGCTCCGCCGGAAATGTCTCTCTCAAGCGCTCTAAGTCCTGCTCGAGATCACGCAACTCTTCGCTCTTTAAGACTTGGGTAAAGACATAAAAACCGTACTTTGAATAGCTATCGAGGATATCTTGTGCGAGTTTGCCACTTTCATCGAAACGAATAGGGCCCCGATTATCCAATTCGTAGGCGAGCTTTTCACCATTCAACAGATAGGAGCGCATTGCGTCAGCGTTATCTCCATAGCGCGCCGCACAAGCTTCAATTGATTTGCTGATATCTTGCTTCATAATAGTATCTCTCTCCACAGTTTTTATCTTGAGTAAAATTTAACTCATAATAAAAACTGTGGTCAAGCGTATTTTATGAATTTGAGAAAATAATGACCCCTGCGAAAAACACCGCCCGTGGTAACGCCACCCGTCAGGCCAATAAAGAACTGCGCCGCCAACGCATACTCGATCTCGCCCGCGACATGATTGCCACCCACGGTTTTGAAGCGCTTACTATCAGCGAACTCGCCAAGCAGTCAGGGGTTTCTATCCCTACCATTCACAACCTCTTCGGTAAAAAGCACGATATCTTCGAAGAGCTGTGCAGTGAAATGGTGGTCAAAATCGAGCAGGTCATTTCAAGACCCGAGGCTTCGGATCCCATTGATGCAGCGGAAATATTTATTGATAACCTGTTAGATCTCTATCGAAAAGATGAGGCTTTTTACCGAGCGGCCTTTGTCGCCGGTGAGAGAATCGACCTGTTTGAGCATCAATTGCCTAGTGGAATCTTCAATAAATCTTTAAAAATTGGGCAACAAATCTGCATATCCGCAAAAGAAAGAGGTTACCTGAAAGGGCAGATTGACAGCCTATGGCTAGCAGAGCAGTTGTTTGGCTGCCAGAGACTGGCTCGGCAAGACTGGGTTAACGGCTATATCGACTTAAAACGTTATCGCTCTCAGGTTTTAATCGGCATGTACATCACCTACGCCGCCGACGCCAATGATGAATTTAAACAGAGATTATTCGATAAAATTGACGCCCTAATTGAGCGAGACAAGAGCAACCACTAATTTCACACCCTCGCCCTCCATCTTGCCCCGAAAGCCCTCAAACTGCTGGTACTTATGCCCTTAAGTAACTCTTGTGATCAGGCCGCTCTAGCGCGGGCATCACTCTTCCAATGTCACTTGAGCATTAAAAGCCAGAGAGCGCCTCTCCCCCTCACCTCGAAACGGCTCAACACCGTGTAACAACCAACCGGGAAAAATATACAGATCACCGACTACGGGCTTAAAGCTGATCAGCGACTTGTTGAGCGCCTGCTTACCGCCGCTAAGCAGATTCAAATAGCCCGCATTGCGGCCCGAGATATAGTTTCGCTGCAGCTCGCTCTCGTCGATATCAGGGGTTTGTAAATACAGCACGCCTGAGACATCCGCCGAATGAAAATGCACCGGACTCGGGGAGGCCTGTTGTTGATTCACAATCCAAATTGCGTCCAGCCTAACACTGGCCACACGCGAACCTTCGCTGGCCTCAACGTAAGCAATGATATTTTTCGCCAAGTGATAGGCCAGAGAATCTTCACCGCCACTTTCTACCAAGGCTTGCGGCAAAATAAACTCAGCACCGCGAACACCAGCTTGCTCAAGCTCGACATCGACGTGACGATTAATGCGCTCAATAAGCGCTGAGGACAATCCAGTTTTGGCAATGAAAGGACCAAAAGGTGAAAACAACTCCATGTCACTGCGACTTCCCGCGGTGGTTTTCACCACCAAAGGCTCTGCTTCGTATTTCTTCAAAGAGCGTGTTGCGCTATCCATTGCCTGGCTCCATTAAACTCACCCTATGGTAGGTTTTGTCTAAGCTACCCACTTCAAACCTCGAACTCTCGGCAAAAGAACGAGACTACGTGATTGCGGTTAAGCAGGCAATTCCAACTGTACTACGTTGGCACTACTCAAAAACTCGCCATTACTAAGGTGTTTATCCAACTGCTCTACCGACATTGGCTTGGCGAAATAAAACCCCTGAGCCATATCACAGCCGCGCTGACGCAACAGTTCAGCTTGATCATCGTTTTCGACCCCTTCAGCCACCACATTAAGCGACATATTATGAGCCAAACTGATAATGGAGTTGGCAATAGCAGCATCATTTTGATCAACCGCAATATCGGATACAAAGCTGCGATCGATTTTCAATTTTTGAATAGGAAAACGCTTAAGATAAGCCAGCGACGAATAGCCAGTACCAAAATCGTCAATGGCCAGCGATAAACCCATGGCATTGAGTTCGTTCATCATGTTGATGGTTTCACCAGCGTGTTCCATTGCCGAGCTCTCGGTAATTTCCAACTCCAAATACTGCGCAGGCAGATCGGCATTGGCCAAAATTTCCGCCACTCGACTGGGGAAATTCTTTTCACGAAACTGCCGCGGTGATAAGTTCACCGCAACCTTGCGAGTATACTTGCCGGTTTCTAACCATTTTTTCTGCTGCGCACAAGAGGTGCGCAATACCCAATCGCCCAAAGCGACGATCAAACCTGTCTCTTCTGCTAGAGGAATAAAGTGTGCCGGCGAAACCACTCCTCTATCGGGATGGTTCCAACGCACCAGCGCTTCCATTCCCATTAAACTACCGGTCTGCAAATCGAATTGGGGCTGAAAATACAACATCAGTTGATCGGTCTCTATGGCTCGACGAAGATCATTCTCGAGCAACAGAAAATTCACCGCAGAGGCATTCATGCCCTCGGTATAGAACTTAAAATTGTTCTTACCCGACTCTTTGGCTTTGTACATGGCGATATCGGCATTTTTTAACAGAGTATCCGTATCCTGCCCGTCGTCGGGAAAAACACTAATACCAATACTGGCCGAGGTAGAGATTTCGTGCCCAAGAATGTTGAGCGGACTGGCAACGCTCAACAATATCTTTTGCGCCACAGAGGTAATGTCTTCTGAATCTTGAATACCCTCGAGTAAGACCACGAATTCATCACCGCCCAAGCGCGCCACGGTATCCATATCGCGAACGCTTTCTTGCAGGCGCCCCGATAGCGTTTTCAGCAGAACGTCTCCGGCGTCGTGCCCTAAACTGTCGTTGATGTACTTGAATCGATCAAGATCGAGCAGCATCAGTACCAACTGATTGCCGCTGCGTTTAGCGCGAGCCAAACCGTGATTGATGCGATCATAGAAGAGCGCCCGATTGGGCAGTGCCGTGAGCGAGTCGTGAAACGCCATATAATTGAGCCGTGACTGCTGCTCTCGCAAAGCGTCTTCGGCTTGCTTACGCTCGGTAATGTCGGTGCAAATTGTGCACACACCAAAGATTTTATCTTGCTTATCTTTGAGCGGAAATTTCACCATCCAATAGATATGCTGGCTGCCATCTTTGTGGCGCATTTCCAATTCGTTTTCAACTGGCTCCAGAGATTGGGTGGCTTCTTTATCTGAATCCCACAAAACCTGAGCAATTTCTTTCTCGTATACATCGAAAACATTTTTCCCGATGTAACCCATCTCGTCGACGCCTTCGAGATGCTTAAAGTAATCACTGGCCAATACCACATTGCCGTCGAGATCTTTAACGGAAATGAGTGTTGGGGAATGGTACAGAATAGCGTTCAAATAGGTTTCACTTGCCCACAGCGCTTGCTCGGCAATACGGAACTTATCGACCTGTTCAGCATGGTGGCGCATCTGCAGCACCTGATGAATCATCAGTTCGCTGAACAACCATGTGCTTTCGAGGCTTGTAATGGCTGGGCGTAGAGCCTCGACCGAGCCTTTCGATTCGCAGTAAAAAACCGCCAGTGGCTGGGTCACGTCTCCGATCGGCTGAAGCCAAATACTGTTTGTATTGGGAGATACATCAGTGCTCGATATGCTAGGCGTAGTCGGCACATCAAATGCACAACCATGGCCACTGACAAATGCGTCTTGAATAAGTGCGTGGGGAAGTTTATTAAGGCGAGTTAATTGATTGGATAGATTGACAACGGAATCAGGCAGTCCGATCCCCTCAACAAAGAGATCATCGTCTCTGCGAACAATTAATACACAGCGATGAATTTCAGGTTGATCAACGACCAACTTGACGAGTCGTTCAACAATTTGTTTATGATCGAGATCTGTAAACAGCTTCTGAAACTTTCGAATCAGCTCCACTGCGCCTTGCTTTAATTGCATACCAGTCCAACTTCTTAATCACTAGATCTGGAATAGCGGTAACTCATTCAAACACGCTCCCCAGCAGGTTCCTAATTCGATTAAGGTAAACGATCCTCAAAACCAACCGGTTCCTACGTTTATCCTCACACACCTAGACCCTGTGGTGAATCTTCTTAAGCAGACATCCTATCAAATTCAAACAGCACACACTATTGCGAATTTGACCACGGATACCTCTAGCTAAGAGATGCTCGGTATTGTTACCACCCGATTGCTAGCGCCTTCAAAATGAGCGCAATTATTATTAATAGACCTATTGTTTTCGGCCGATAGAGTAGTTTCTTGATTCTTTTTACAAGCCTTGGGAACAGTTTGCACTGGGCGCCTTAATGGGCCGAAGATTTTCGCCAGCCAACTCGCCAACCGCTAGGCCAACAGCGTATAGAGAACCAATGAAATTATCATCGCGCCAAGTAGATTGAGCACTATCCCTTCGCGCATCATATCCACGACTCGAACTTTACCCGAGGCAATCACAATGGCGTTGGGCGCAGTGGCAACCGGCAACATAAACGCACAACTCGCGCTCAGTGCGGCGGGGATCATCAGTAAGGAGGCATCCCACTGAGTGGTGGTCGCCGCTGCTGCCAAGATAGGCATCAGCAAAGTGGTTGTTGCGGTATTGCTAGTCACTTCAGTAAGAAAGGTCACTCCCAAGCACAGCGCCAGAATAACGCCAAATAGTGGCCACCCAGCGACCGCCGATAATTGCTGCCCCAAGGCCTCACTTAGGCCCGTCGCCATGAACGCTTTGGCAATGGCGATACCGCCTGCAAATAGAATCATCACCCCCCAATGAATCGAGCTGGCCGCTGGCCAATCCAATAGCTTTCCACCTTCACCGTCTGGGCAAACAAACATTATCACCACGGCAATAAACGCGATGGAAGCGTAATTGGCATAGGGTAAACTCAACCAATCACTCCACCCGCCTTGAGGGTTTTTTAGTGTCATCCAGGCAACAATAACCAATGCAAAGATACTTAACACCCGAAATTCACCGACGGACATTTTCCCAACGCCCTGAATCGAAATATCTTCAGCGATCGACAAGCCTCTAGTCAGCCAAAGTGCCGCAACCGGCAATAACACCAAAACCACAGGAAGCGCGATCCCCATCCACTCAAGGAAGGTAATTTCCTTGCCTGTCACTTCTTGATAAACCGACAAGAATATCAAGTTGGGAGGGGTACCTATGGGTGTGGCGAGACCACCAATACTGGCGGCGTAGGCAATACCCAGTAGCAAGGCCACGGTAAGGCGACGATTGTTACTGGTTTCTAAAATGGCCATCGCGACCGGTAGCAACATTAACGTGGTGGCGGTATTGGAAATCCACATCGACAGAAATGCCGACGCGGCCATAAACCCAAACACCAGACGCCGTAAACTGCTGGTACCAAAGCCGTGAATCATCCATAGCGCAATACGACGGTGAGCGCCGGTCTTCTCCATGGATTTCGACATCATGGCGCCGCCGACGAGCAGCAAGATAATCGGACTGCCATAGGCACTGGCGATCTGCTGGCCATCCAACACCCCCAGCAGCGGAAATCCCCCTAGCGGCAGTAGCGACGTCGCAGCAATAGGTATCGGCTCAAACACCCACCAAATAGCACACAATACGGTAATCCCGGCTGCAAAACAGGCTTGCAGATGCCAGCCGCCGTTGTGCAACAAAAGCCCAACGAGGCAAGCAGCCAAGGGTCCAAACACCAGCGAATAGCGTCTCATTTTTTCGGTCATTTTTGTCGAAACTTCTCTAGACGCTCATCGGTTGAGGGGTGTGACGAGAGGTAGCCCATCCAGTCATCCTCGTCAGAGGAGGTCGAATTCTCTGCCTCGTTTTGAGCCTTATCGGACAAGGTTCGGAAACAATGCAGGCTGTCGACAACTGCGTCGAGGGCTTCACCGTCTTGAGACTGCACGGCGGAAACATCCCCGGGGGCTTCTTCGTCTAAATTGCTGGATTCATCATCTCGACCGCTGCTGATATTAGAGCCATCAGCGGCATCAGAGCCATCAGCGGCATCAGAGCCATCAGCGGGATCAGAGCCATCAGCGGGATCAGAGCTATGAGAGCTATCAGAGCCGCCTGCCGAATGACGTCGCGGCGGCCCCATACAGGCGCGAGCGTTTTCAAGCCGAGACATAATGCGCACAAAGCTCTCTGGCTCGACGCCGTTGGACTGCATGTAGCTCAGTGAAAAGTCATCCGCTTGGCGCTCGAACTTGCGCGAGTGAGACAACTCCATCATCAGCAAAGGCACCGCCAACAGTAAATCCGATGATGCAGCCACGTCCCCAGTAACCGCCATAATCAAGAAACCCAGCATGGAGGTACGAACCACCGCCTGCATACTATGGCGCTCCGCTACGTGACCGATCTCGTGAGCAAGAACCGCCAACAACTCGTCATCGTCGCGAGCCAAAGCCACCATTTGATCCGTGAAAATTAAAGTGCCATCGGGTAGTGCAAAAGCGTTGGGACCGACCGCGCCGCCGTCTCGAAACAGTACTTTAAGAGGTAAGTCAGGGTAATGGTCCAACGCTCCTTGAAAGTGTTTCAGTACACGCTCTTGCTCAGACTCTGGAAGGGTCGATGGCTCAAAGAAGGCATCGTCCAAAGTCGATAGGGTATGCTGCCCCACTAACTGAGGCACTTCATCGGGCAGCCAAAAAGCGATTCGCTCAGAGGCCGCAGGCAATCCATAAACTACCACTGCCCAGGCAAAAAACACCACCATCGCCAGAGAGGCGAACACCGTGTGCCACTGCGACTCCCAGCGATGCACCCAAGCATCCCAAGCGCTACCGCGAAACTGTTTCACCCACACATCAATTTGATCGTTGTCGCTGGACTCGAACTTTCCGCCACCCTCGGGGTAAACATAGCGTGGCGTCTTGCCCAATCGCGGCGAGATTCTAAGCTCATCAAATCCAAACAACTGCACCGGCCGGCCCTGTACATTCAAGGAAACCCGGCCATCACTGTCCACATCGAGAGTGGCGGGCGTCATCGCCGATGTGACACCATCAAACCAAACACCTGTTACTGCCATGCTTACTATCTCTATACTCTTGATCGGATCACTAAATCATGAATGCGGAATCGGTAACTCGAGTGTTCGATCCGTTATCACGACGCTTTAAAAACCAAAATCCAAGTCGTAAAAGTCACCAACCTCTTCGCCCAGAGCGCCGATGTGCTGCTCTTCGCCCGTGACAAAGTTATCGAGTTCACTGACGGCCACCACGCTCATATGATCGGCCTTGTATTGTGCCGTACGCACCATCGCCCAGGGCCGATAAAAGCCGAGGGTCAACAAGGTCAAAGTCGTATTGACCACCACCAGCTTACCGTATGAACCCAATTCGTAGTTTGCACTCAATTGAAAGTCATCAATGCGTGTATTGTTGAATACCAGATTATTAATTTTGACGCTGTAGTAAATAAAGGGAAACAAATACGCGAGGCCTACAATCACATAGATCACAATCATCATTGGGATCACCGCCGCCATATTGTTTTCAATATCGGTATCACCCCCTAGCCCCGCAATGGAAACACCTAACAACCCACCCACAACTCCGGCGAGAATCATAGCCACAACAAAAGCGGCGATAGTCCACAGAACTAATTTCCCCCAGGTGGCAAAAAAGTTGTTACGGGTGGCGGAAAACTCAAAACCGGTGGTACCGTATTCGGAGTTAGCGACAAAGTAATCCTTTTGGCGATACACAAAATAAGGCATGGCAAAAGCAAACAACAACAAAAACGCAATAGCCCCAATCCACGCGGCACCTATGGTTTGCCCCAGCGCAGCGACACCGATAACCAAGAGAATGGAGGCGATGGGCAGGCCAGCAAAAATAAACGCGGCCTCTTTGAAACTGCCGGTAAAATTGAATCGGATGTTGCGATAGGCGCTGTTGCGCGCGTTAAACATCAAAGATCTCTGCACAAAAAATGGCGACACCAACAGCATTCCCAATACCGCAATGGCAGACACCCACCAAATAGGCGTATTACTGGCGACCGAATAGGCAATCAAAATGGCCATCGCAATGAGCCGGCCTTTTAGGATCGTAATCGGACTGGCGAGATAGGAAAAAGTACTGCCTTCGAATTCAGTATTGCCGTAGAAGTACTGTTTGTTGCGCACTTTAGCCCAGGCAGAATAGATGCCTAACGTCAAAATCGACAAAACAATATTCACAATCCAAATTTTAAAATATTCGCCGCCGCTGCCGTGAAATTTAAAACCCAACTCTCTAGGCTCATCCAGCGCCTTTGCACTATTGGCGCCTTCGCCAGCTATCGCCTCTGAAGCAACCCCTTCGTTCGTGGAAGTTTCAGTTTCAGACGACTCTGACTGCAAGGGAGAATATTGAACTTGCGCGGCATCAGAGACTTCGTTGGAGTCACGCATTTGTGTAACATCTTCGACCGCAGTCGCAGCAGGATCCTGCGGGATCGATGCTGGATGAGCAGGGTCATTACTGGTATCGGAAGAGGATTGAGCGGGACTGACGGCAGGAGATTCCACGGCTGTCGCTTGAGCCACCAAGTCGATCACCGCGCCAACTCTTTGCAAGGTGCGTTGATACTTTTCAGCGGCACTCTGTTCAAGATTGGCTTTTAGTGTAACTCGCGCCCCAGAAAAAATGGTTTCAACACGATCTTCACTAATTTTGAACAGGGTAGCGAAGGATTCCTTCACCGCCTCGAGTGTGAAGTCCGGTAGAACCTCCCCTTGAAAAACTACGTCGTAGCGCAGATCCGACATTTCAATCCCTCTTGCTATTGTTAAATCCCATTAACGAAGCGCAAACTGTATCAAGTCATCGGGGTTTTGTCAGTGCGACGATTTCATTTCTTAGCTGGAGCCGTCTCCGAACACACCGAACAGGCCGGATCTCTGGGCAATGAAAGCGTGCGCCACTCGCTGTATAGAGCATCAAATATCATTAACTTACCCACCAGCGGTTGACCCACTTTAGCGAGCACTTTAATGGCTTCTAACGCCTGAATGGCTCCGACAATTCCCACCAAAGGCGATATCACACCGCTTTCAGAACAAGTTAAGTTGTCATCACTCTCCATTGCGTACAAGCAGTGATAACAAGGCGCATCCTCTTGCGTCGAGTCGTAAACCGCCACTTGCCCTTCGAAACCGATGGCGGCGCCAGAAATGAGCGGGGTTGATGAGGCCACGCAAGCTCGATTGATCGCTTGTCTGGTGGTGACGTTATCGGTGCAATCAACAACCGCATCCACTTGAGCGATTTTCTCCGCCAAGGCGTCGTCGTCCAAGCGCTGATTCAAAGCTTCGATCTCAATGGTGTCGTTGAGTTGGCGTAAGGTTTGTTGTGCCGATAACACTTTAGGCTGGCCAACATCAGCTTGACCATGCGCAATCTGACGCTGCAAGTTAGTCAGATCTACCTCGTCAAAATCGGCCAATACGAGAGTGCCAACACCGGCCGCCGCTAAGTACATAGCCACAGGGCAACCCAAGCCACCCAGCCCCACAATCAACACCCTGGATTTCAATAAACGCTCTTGCCCAGCCACGTCGAATTTGGGCAACATAATTTGACGACTATAACGCAATAACTGCTGATCATTCATAGGTATTCATACTCACAGATACTCGATAAAGCGACACTTACTGAACTGGGAACAACGCCAGAGGTGACGAGCTAGACCATCGTCTTTATGACAAAACAAACTGCCCTAAAGTGACACGATCGTTGTAACCAAAATCTTGCAGGGTATTGATATTCTGATAGCCAAACTGCGAAAACAATTGCTGAACCGCCTCGCCCTGACGATAACCGTGCTCGATCAACAGCCACCCCTGCGGCAGCAAATAGGCCTTACTCTGCGCAAGGATGTGGCGAATATCAGCCAAGCCTTCGTCATCGGCCACTAATGCCGTTAACGGTTCGAAACGCACATCGCCTTGCGCCAAGTGCGGATCATCGGCATCAATATAAGGAGGGTTACTCACAATCATGTGATAACCCGTATTCGCGATTGACTCAAACCAATCGCTTTGCATTACGCTCACGTTATTCAGATTCAAGTTGCGCTGATTACGCTGAGCCAGTGACACGGCCGCAGCCGATTGATCTATCGCCAACACCTTCCAACTTGGCTTTTCACTGGCCAGGGCCATAGCAATGGCACCGGTCCCTGTACCTAAGTCGATAACCTGAGCCTCGATGGGTAAATCCAATTCCAATGCCGCCTCCACCAAGGTTTCGGTATCCGGGCGGGGAATCAACGTCGATGCATCGACTTCAAACATCAGCCCCCAAAACTCTCGACGTCCGAGCAAGTGCGCGACAGGCTTACCTTTAAGGCGCTGGCTGAGCAAGGCATCAAACTGCAACTGCTGATCTTCGCTCAGACACTTTTCTGGCCAGGTATATAGAAAACTGCGATCGCGATCGAAAACATGAGCCAACAAAAGTTCGACATCGAGGCGAGCAGATTCACTGTGAATCAGCTCTTTCGCTCGTCGCATACAGGCCTGAATAGTGACACTCTTCATCTTGTCGCCCGCCGTTTTTTTGGTTATCGAAGCCATCGCTTAACTATCAATTAACTATCGGTTAACTATCAATTAACTATCGGAGAGCGCCGCCAACTGATCGGCCTGATACTCGTTCACCAAGGGCTGCACGATATCGACCAAGGCGCCTTCCATCACTTCGTTCAATTTGTACAAGGTCAAATTGATTCGATGGTCGGTGACACGCCCCTGTGGATAATTGTAAGTGCGGATACGCTCGGAGCGATCGCCACTGCCGACCAAGTTACGACGCTCATCGGCAACGCTTTTGGCCGCCACTTCTTCTTGTGCATTTTTCAGACGCGCGGCCAATAATGACATGGCTCGCGCGCGGTTTTTGTGCTGTGAACGCTCATCTTGGCACTCGACCACTACACCGGTAGGTATGTGAGTCAAGCGAATCGCCGAGTCGGTTTTGTTCACGTGCTGACCACCGGCGCCACTAGCCCGAAAGGTATCAACCCGCAGATCCGCTTTGTTAATTTCGATGTCTTCCATGGCGTCGGCTTCTGGCATCACCGCGACGGTACAGGCAGAGGTGTGGACTCGACCTTGGGATTCGGTTTCGGGCACTCGCTGCACCCGATGGGCACCTGATTCAAATTTTAATTTGGAGTAAACGCCTTGGCCTACTACCCGGGTGATAATTTCTTTGTAGCCGCCGTGATCGCCCTCATTTTCAC
This sequence comes from Cellvibrionaceae bacterium, assembly GCA_050633365.1. Lineage (GTDB taxonomy): Bacteria > Pseudomonadota > Gammaproteobacteria > Pseudomonadales > Cellvibrionaceae > Pseudomaricurvus. The sequence continues at coordinate 113,420 of JBOEGJ010000002.1, forward strand.
TGAGAATTTCAATTTTCCATTTTTGCGTTTCCGCAAACTTGGAATACATACGAAACAAGTCGCCAGAGAAAATTGCCGCCTCATCGCCACCGGTTCCTGCGCGAATTTCCAAAAATACGTTTTTGTCATCATTGGGATCTTTTGGCAACAACAGCTTTTGCAGCTCATCTTCGAGCGGCTCTAATCGAGCTTCGCCATCACTCAATTCTTCTTGCGCCATTTCGCGCATATCCGCGTCGCCATCTTTGAGCAACGACTTGGCTTCGTTGATGTCGTCGATGGTGGTTTGATAATCGGTAAAGCACTTCACCACCGGTTCAAGCTCGGCATACTCTTTGGACAACTCTCGAAACTTATTTTGATCAGAGATAATTTCGTTGTCGCTTAGCAGAGCGCCGACTTCGTCGTATCGCTCTTGCAGGTGTTCCAGTTTTACTAAGATAGAATCTTTCATAACAAGTCTCTTACATAGTTCAAACCCACGAAGGCGCGGGCACATAGAGAATAGAGGGAGGTTGAGCGTCGCTACAAATCGTCAGGTTTGACTTGTGTCGCTTGGGTCTGTGACAAATCGAACAGTTCGTGGGATAAATCAATCAAATCGCTGTCGCCGCTGGCACCGGCTTTCTTTAACCGAGAGGTGGGCGCATGTAACAGCTTATTGGTCAGTCCACGGGCCAGCTGGTTGAGCACCTTCTCGGGCTCAGTGCCGCTCTCAAGCAGTTTTAGCGCTTTCTGTAATTCTTGGTCGCGCAGCTCTTCGGCCTTTTGACGATAGGCTTTAATAGTCGCTACTGAATCCAAGGCGCGCAGCTGGGTCGCATACTGACTAACCCCTTGGGTAACAATTTCCGTGGCACTCTCGGCCGCTTCTTGGCGAGATCGACGATTTTCATCGATTACCTCGCGCAGATCATCAACGCTGTAGAGGTAGACATCATCGAGATCACCCACTTCGGGTTCAATATCACGAGGCACGGCAATATCGACCATAAACATCGGTTTATGGCGACGCTTTTTTAACGCCGATTCAACCGCACCTTTACCCAGTAAGGGTAACTGGCTGGCGGTCGAGGTGATGACGATATCGGCACGATGTAAATGATCGGGAATGTCGGCCAGTAAAATCGCATCGGCGGAGTATTTTTCGGCCAACAGGCTGGCGCGCTCGAGAGTGCGGTTGGCCACAATTAATTGACCAATACCCTGCTGAGACAAGTGCTGCGCCACCAGTTCGATAGTTTCGCCAGCACCAATCAATAGGGCCGTGTCTTTTTTCAGGTTGGAAAAGATTTGCTGCGCTAAGCTCACCGCCGCATAGGCCACCGACACCGGATTTTCGCCGATGGCGGTTTCGGTGCGCACGCGCTTGGCAATGCCAAACACCTGGTGAAACACGCTGTGCAAGAAGCGACCGACAGTTCCGGCCTCACAGGCCACCGAGTAAGCCGACTTCATTTGACCGAGAATTTGTGGCTCACCCAATACCAGAGAATCCAGCCCGCTGGCGACTTTCATCATGTGCCCCACGGCTTCTTCACCGTGAAACCAATAATGGCAATCGTTGAGATCGGCGTGATTGAGCTTGTGGTAGGTTTCGAGCCAGCGCTGAACCTTGCTGGGGGCTGGCGACGCAGAGGAATTGAGCTGAACATAGACCTCGGTGCGATTGCAGGTGGATAAGATCGCGACTTCTTCGAGCCCATCACTTTCGCACGCCTGCGCTAATGCCTCTTGCATTTGCTCAGGAGCGAAGGCCACTCGCTCTCGTATCTCCAACGACGCGGTGTTGTGATTGATGCCAAAGGCCAGCAAGGTCATAAAGGTAAAGAGCCGCCAAACGATTCAGGTGTTAAGAGTCCGGCGAAACACAATTTATGCGCCTTTCTCATCGAGTGGGCCATTATGACAAAAGTGGCACCAAATTGCCTGCCGATAATATCAACAAAGCCATATCAACGAAGGTTTTTCCGATCCCCGTCAATGACTTGGACGATTTCCCGCCAGATTGTAAATCAAATCTATACTTACTGTTGAGTACAGCAACCTTTCACAGGTATCGTTGTCTTAGACACAACTCAACGACAGTGGGTTATTGATCCCAGAGCATAGGGCAAAGACTCACAGAGATCTTCGGGGCTCGCTGCCGTCGACTCGTTGAATCACGCCCGAGGCGCCACAACAGGAATTGTAACTACCTTGCTTAATGATATTCAGTCTAGCGACTCCAAATTAGCGCAGCCCCAACGCCAGCCCTTGTCGGCCAAACGTTTGAAGCCGCTGGGAACACTGGTGCTGGCGATAGCCTTATTGCAAGGCTGTGCGTCGCTGCAACCCTCGGTCACAGAGGCACCCGCCACTGACGTCATCGATGAACAGGCCGAGATCGCTGAAAAACCAGAAGAACTGCCCCACAAGCCTTTTCAGGCAGAGACCTTTTACGCGCTTTTAGTGGCAGAGATGGCCGGCAGTCGCGAGCGCTACGACATTGCCCTTGGCAACTATGTGCAACAGGCGCACAAAACCCGCGACCCAGGTGTCGCCGCCCGGGCCACTCGTATTGCACGCTACCTCAATGCGCGCCAAGCGGCGCTCAACACCTCACTATTGTGGGCAGAAATTAGCCCAGACGATCTAGAAGCGCGATTTATCGCCGCCAGTGAACTCACCCAAAGCGGGCGCCTGCTTGAAGCCGTAGAGCATTCAAACCTGCTGCTCGAGCGCAACAGCACCCCCATCTACCAGAGTATTGCCGCCCGCGCCGCCAAGGCTACCGATACCCAGCGCGAGCAATTACTGGAACAATACCAAGCCCTGCTGATCGAGCACCCAAACAATACCGAGCTGCTCGTGGGCACTGGCTTGCTGCTGCAACAGGTGCAACGCCCCGAAGAAGCGCTAGTCATGGCTCAAAGAGCCGTATCGGTAAAAGAAGACCTGATACCAGCAGTCATTTTGGAGGCAAAACTGCTGAGCCAGCTTAAACGCCCCGAAGAAGCCCTTAAGCGCCTTGCCGAACTACTCAATCGCAATCCCGAAAATCAGCGTCTGCGCCTACAATATGCCCGCCTTCTGGCCGGCATTGATTTACCCATGGCGAAAATTGAATTCGAACGGTTGGTAGAGCAATCGCCGAAAGATCCAGAACTGCTTTTTTCTCTGGCGTTAATTTACAACGAACTTGAAGAGTTTGATCTGGCGGAAGAACACTTCACAAGCCTGACCCAATTCGATAAACGACGCTCATCTGCTCACTACTATTTGGGCCGTATTGCCGAGAAGCGAGAGCAATGGGAAGATGCTCTTAAGCACTATATAAAGGTCGAGCCGGGCCCCGACTTTATGCCTGCGCTGCTGCAAACCACCGATTTATTGATTCGCGGCAATCAACCCCAGGCGGCCCACAAACGACTCAGCGCGGCCCGCGATCGCTTTCCCAGTCAAGCCGAACGCTTCTACTTATTAGAAGCCGAAGTACTCAGTAAACACGCCCTCTATACAGACGCACAAATCATTCTGAGCGATGGACTTGAGCAATTTCCCGGCAGCATCCAATTGCTCTACAGCCGCGCTATGGTGAACGAACAACTGGATCGCATTGGCGGTTTAGAGCGAGATTTACGCACCATCTTAAAATACGATCCCAATAACGCCACCGCGCTTAACGCCCTCGGCTATACCCTCGCTGATCGCACCGATCGCTACGAAGAAGCGCTGGAACTCATCTCTCAGGCATTGCAACTCAAACCCGATGATCCCGCAATTATCGATAGCATGGGCTGGGTTCAATACCGACTGGGCAACTACGAAGAAGCCCTATTGCGACTGCGAGAGGCCATGAAGGCATTTCCCGATCACGAAATCGCCGCACACCTGGGTGAAGTACTTTGGGTCAGTGGTGATAAGCGTGCGGCAGAAGAAGCTTGGCAAGAGGGCTTGAAGTTAACGCCCAATAGCCGGATCATCCCCTCAGTAATGGATCGACTCAATCCAAAAACTGAAACTGAAACCAAAATCGAAGCCGCGACACCTTAAGGCCGGCAAACAATACGGACCTTAATTCGCCATGTGCAGCTCTTTTATCTCCCTGCAGCGACTGCGTTCAGCCGCTGCACTATTCGCCTTACTTCTGCTTAGCGCCTGCGCAACTCAGCCACCAACCAAGACCACAAGCGGCGATAATCCAGCGACAATTGAAGCCCCAAAACCCATCCCCCAAGCTCCCGAGCTGCTGACCGAATGGGATACTTATCAAAAAATACTGGGCGACATTGACCAATGGCAGGTGCAAGGAAAGCTGGGGGTACGCCTGCCCGACAACTCCGGCAGCGTTTACTTTAACTGGAAGCAACGCCCAGACGATTTTGCGATTCATCTAAGCGGCCCGCTGGGCCAAGGCACCACCTGGATTCGCGGCAACGACCGCCAAGTCTCGCTTGAGCGACCCAATCAAACCACCATTTTGGCCAAAACGCCTGAAGCGCTGATGCAAAAAGGGCTAGGCTGGTGGCTACCGATCAGCCAACTTTATTACTGGGTTCGCGGCATACCCGCCCCCCAAACCCACCCCAGCGCGCAACAGCATCACGACGATGGCTCGCTCAAATTTCTGGAGCAAGACGGTTGGCAGCTAGAATATAGCCGCTACAAATCCGTCAGCGGCTGGTCTCTGCCGAGCAAAGTCATCGCTCGCCAGCAGGACATCAAACTCACCTTTATTATTAAAAATTGGAAACTTCAATAACAGTGGCCACCAACGCCCCCTCCGCGCTCACCTTACCTGCGCCCGCCAAACTCAATCTTTTTTTGCACATCACCGGTCGCCGTGAAGACGGCTATCACAATCTGCAAACCGTATTTCAATTGCTGGATTTCGGCGATGAACTTAGCTTTGCGCTGCGCCCGTCGGATCGACAAATAACCCTCTCGCCCGAAATAGAGGGCGTTGCTCACGAAGACAACCTGATCGTCAAAGCCGCCAAACTGCTGCAAGAGCATTGCGACACCCCGCTAGGCGCCGATATCACGCTCAGCAAACACTTGCCTATGGGCGGCGGTATCGGCGGAGGAAGCAGTAATGCTGCCACCACGCTGCTTGCCCTCAACACACTGTGGCAGACACACCTCAGCCTGGAGGTCTTGGCCGAGCTTGGCCGGCGCTTAGGTGCTGATGTGCCGGTCTTCATTCGCGGCAACAGCGCCTGGGCTGAAGGGGTGGGCGAACAGCTACAAGCCATTGAATTACCTGAAAAATGGTATCTGGTACTCACCCCAAATTGCCACGTTTCGACCGCCGAAATTTTTTCCCACAAAGATTTGACAAGAGACACGTCGAGCATTACAGTAGCGGCCTTTCTTGAGCAGGGTGGCCTTAACGACTGCCAGCCACTAGTGCAAAACCTCTATCCCGAGGTGGAAAATGCGCTTAGTTGGCTTAGCCAATATGGCGATGCCAAGATGACCGGAACAGGCGCTTGCGTGTTTGCACCGTTCGACAACAAAGCCTCGGCTGAGGCAGTTTTGGCAGAAACGCCAGACACCTTAAACGGTTTTGTTGCTCGCGGTATCAATCATTCGACAGTGCACCAACTGTTAAACCGGTAACAACAATTGGGGTGTAGCCAAGCGGTAAGGCAGCGGGTTTTGATCCCGTCATGCGAAGGTTCAAATCCTTCCACCCCAGCCATATATAAAGGCTCTGCTCTAGCAGAGTTTACTAAAAACAGCTGATCTGAAAAGGTCGGCTGTTTTTGTATTTACAGCTACAGAAAGACACTGAACACAGAGCTTTAGCCGCAGCAAAACTGCTGTAGACTGCTAACCTCTTTTATTACAGATTTGTTCCAACCAAAAAGGTATCGCACACGTGGCAGACTTAATGGTCTTTACAGGTAACGCTAACCCTGAGCTAACCCATAAAATTGTGGATCAGCTGGGCATCCCTATGGGCGATGCAACGGTGGGTAAATTCTCCGATGGCGAAGTCACCGTCGAATTGAATGAAAACGTGCGTGGACGTGACGTGTTTGTGGTTCAGCCCACATGCGCCCCCACCAACGACAACCTGATGGAACTGATCGTCATGGTAGATGCACTTCGCCGCGCATCCGCTGGCCGCATCACTGCCGTTGTGCCTTACTTTGGCTACGCCCGACAAGATCGTCGTGTGCGCTCTTCACGAGTCGCGATTACCGCAAAAGTGGTTGCCGACATGATGGTTGGCGCCGGTGTTGACCGCGTATTAACCGTCGACTTGCACGCTGAGCAAATCCAGGGTTTCTTCGATGTTCCTGTGGATAACGTCTACGGTTCACCGGTACTACTCGATGACATTAAAACTCAGAAATACGATGCACCGATCGTGGTTTCCCCAGACATCGGCGGCGTTGTTCGCGCCCGTGCACTGGCCAAACAAATGGGCGTAGATCTCGCAATTATTGATAAGCGTCGCCCGAAAGCTAACGTCGCCGAAGTGATGAACTTGATTGGTGATGTTGAAGGCCGCACCTGTTTGCTGGTTGACGACATGGTCGATACCGCTGGCACCCTTTGTGGCGCCGCCAAAGCGCTGAAAGAATTCGGCGCCCAAAAAGTCGTCGCTTACTGTACCCATCCGGTACTGTCAGGCAAAGCCATCAACAACATCAGCGGCTCCGTTTTGGACGAATTAGTGGTGGCAGACTCAATTCCATTGAGTGACGACGCCAAAAATTGTGGTAGAATCCGCCAGCTCACATTGTCGGCCATGTTGGCCGAAGCGGTACGCCGCTTGAGTAATGAAGAATCTCTGAGTGCGATGTTTCGATAATCAGCTGCTAACCCACTGATTTAAAAGAATATCTTAAGAAACACTGCACCGAGAACGTCGCTAAAGCCTGCCTTTCCCATCATCGGGATATTGAGCAGGCTTTAGTGTTTTAAATACCTGCTGGCGTTTCTGGTCGCGGAACCCACGCAGTTGATTTTTTGAGGAAAGACCCATGGCTAAAGATTTTGAACTAAATGCTACTATCCGTGAAGACCAAGGGAAAGGTGCGAGCCGCCGCCTGCGTCGTCTGGAAAACCAAGTCCCAGCAATCATTTACGGCGGCAAGAAAAAGCCCGTAAACATTCAGATCCAGCACAAAGATTTCATCAAGCAGCTGGAAAACGAAGCGTTTTACTCGCACCTAATCACCATCAACATCGGTGACAAGAGCGAAAGCGTATTGCTGAAAGACCTACAACGTCACCCTGCTAAGCCTGTCATCATGCACGCTGACTTCTTGCGCGTTTCTAAGTCCAAGAAAGTTACCGTTAAAGCACCGATTCACTTCATCAATGAAGCGACCAGTGTTGGCGTTAAAGTACAGGGCGGTAAGATCTCTCACAACATGACTGAGCTAGAAATCAGCTGCTTGCCAGCGAATCTGCCTGAGTTCATCGAAGTGGATCTGGCCGACGTTGAGCTGGGCCAAATCGTTCACATCTCTGACCTGAAGCTGCCTAAAGGTGTTACCTCGGTTGCTTTGGCTCTCGGTGCTGATCACGATGGCGCTGTTGCCTCGATTCAGAAGCCTAAAGGCGCTGCTGAAGACGAAGAAGAAGCTGCTAGCGAAGGCGAAGGTGAGGAAGCTGCTGAGTAATTCAGCGCTCTTACCCCAAGCGGCCTAATGATGTTTACATAACATCCGTAAAGCACGCTTGACGAACGGCCGGTAAGTGGAGACACTTCCGGCCGTTTTTGCATCTAGTAAAAGCCGCTCGAAAAGCGAATAGAAAGACCAATAGAAAACCCCTTACGACCCTGAGCACTGATAGAGAACTATGGACACCCCAATTCAATTGATAGTCGGCCTTGGCAACCCAGGCAATGAGTACGATCAAACTCGCCACAACGCCGGCGCTGATTTTGTCAGTGAAGTTGCCCGTCAATTTGGCGGAACCATGACGCCAGAGAAAAAATTCTTCGGTCATATCGCTCAAGTGACCATCGACAATCGTCCGATTCGGCTTATCAACCCGACCACCTTTATGAATCGCAGCGGTCAGTCGGTTGGCGCCATTGCCAATTTTTACAAAATTCCCCCCGAGGCCATTTTGGTCGCTCACGACGAGCTGGACATGGAGCCGGGAGTCGCCAAATTGAAGATCGGCGGCGGTCACGGTGGCCACAACGGTCTAAGAGACATTATTAGCGCGCTGGGCAATAACAAAAACTTTGCACGTCTGCGTTTGGGCATTGGTCATCCAGGTAATGCCAAGCAAGTGGCTAATTATGTACTCAAAAAAGCCCCTGCCAATGAGTTTACTCAAACAGAAGATGCCATTTATCAATCTACGAAGATATTGCCGCAACTGGTGCGAGGCGAGTGGAATTGTGCCATGAAAGAGCTGCACTCGTGAGCCACGCCTAGACGCAGCGACGACTTACGGCAATAGCTCGAGCTCGACACGGGCGCTAAAACTCACGATATTTACCCGGCAATGACAGCTTTCCTGAACGCAACTATACTTGCGCTATGCTCAGTATTGCCCACACCATCTCCGCCACATTGCTGCTATTACCGCTGCTGAGTCTCGCATCTCTTGGCAGCACTATCGATCGAGAAATTTCCTTCGCTTGCCCAGAAAGCTCTAACAGCCAAGTATTTAAAGCCATAGAGCGTACTTACTCGCATTTCTTTGAGATGAATGGTCAAGAATTTTCCATGCGAACTACCACCGAAAAGCGCATGCTGCTCGAAATATCCTCTGAACGGTTAGATGGCGGCTGCGCCCAGAGCAACCCGGTGTTTGATAACCTCAATAGCCCAATACTCGTAAGAGGCAATACGCCCATCGCGCAGCTTCTTGTCAAAGCACTCTCGCGCCAAGAGCTGAGTGATTTAAGTGCGCTGGAGCAACTGCAAGACACTGCATTTAGAGTGGGAATCGTAGGCAGCAGTGGTACCGCTCTCGCCGCCAAGAAGTTGAACTTGAAATTTCAGAACATTCTCACCATTGATCGAGGCGTAAAAATGCTGGCAGCTAATCGACTGGACTATGTTATTTCAAATCACTTACAGCTCAATAGAGTCAATCGGACGATCGATCCCACACACCCTCTGCATCTCTCAAAGACGCTATTTCATCTCGACATATACCCCATTCTCCATAAAAAGCACCGCGGCCTTATTCCAGCGATCGACGATTATCTCTCTCAGCTTCAACAATGCTTGGGCGGTCCCCTATCACAAGTTAATAGGGAGGCTTGGGTCAAGATCACTTCATCCGAAATTGACATGTGTCTCGACCGCCCCCTAGAGACTCAATAACGAACACCCAAGTGAAATCAGTGTAAATATCTGCGCTATACTCAACCCATGCGAAAAAACTGTGTGATATTTTTTATAGTCCTCGCGCTATTAACCGGCGCTACTTACGGCCACTCGGCGGCCGGAAAACCAACAGTCTTTATCTGCTCCATATCGCAATCAAGCATCATGTTTAAAGTCATGGAAACGGCATTCCGAGACTTTTTTACGTCTCAAGGCCATCAATTTAAACTGCTTTCAGTTCCCGAGAAACGAATTACAGCAATACTGAATCATCAGAAAGTCGATGGAACCTGCGCTATCAGTGACCTAAGATTTGACAGCTTACAAACAAGACAATATCTATTAGCAGACAATCCACACGGCACCCTCGACGTCGTCGTAACCACGACTCATAAAATACCTAAAATTTCGTCTACGGAAGACTTTATCAATCTAACCAAAGCCAACGACCAAATAGGCTATATCGGAGGAACTTCCACCGAACAGCTGCCGGGCTTTCATCGCTTAACTGTGCAGAATGTGGTTAATCTTGAACGAGGTATTCGCATGCTAGCGGCCGGCAGGCTCGACTACCTACTCACCACGAAAGTCCTGACTCAACACGCAGCCGAAAAAATTCATGCCGACACCAACTTCTTTTACTCCGCCTCGCTCTATCAAGCAAAGCTCTATAACGCGATGCATGTACGCCATCGCCACCTGCGAAAACAGCTTAACCAATACCTTCACCGGCTGACCTTTTGCCTTAAAGAGGACAAGCCCTACGTAGACTCGGATCAATGGCCCCCACTCGTTCTCGAAGAAAATCATCCCTGCCGTCAAACTGCACTGCAGACCAACACCCCAGTAAAATAACCCCTTCCCTTGGAAAAACACAAAAAACCATCAAGAGAATCAAACTAATTAATTTACCCTATCGTTATTTTTAGACCATGCTTCTTCGCAATTTAAGGCAATCCACAACGGAGAAACACAATGCCAGATTCGAGCAGACACCCACTTCTCTTAGTCGTGATAGGTGGAACAATGCTATGAAAGATCTGTACTCGAGCTAGACCATTCTCCTATGAAGGAAGAATGTGGAGATTGTCCATACCTGAGCTAAACTCCAAAGTATGCTCAAGACGCTTTGCTTATTGCTATTCCCCCTCTACTGTTTAGCTAGCCCTACCTTCGCATCAAAGTCCGTTGTGTTTGCCTGTGCAGAAGCGTCCGACAGCCAACTATTCTCAGTCCTAACCGAGATTTACTCTCATTTTTTCGAGCCTTTTGACGTAGGTTTCTCCATGCAAACCACAACTGAGCAGCGCATGATTTCAGAAGTGGCGAGCGGTCGTATTGACGGTGCCTGCGGCCAGAGCACCCCCATGTTCGAAAGCCTTAATTACCCTCACATGGTTAGGACCACACCACCCATTGCCATACTGTCCGTGAGAGCTGTTTTCACAAACCATCACACTGCAATCAAATCACTTTCAGAGCTTACTCACTCGCGTCTACGAATAGGTATTATCGCGAGTACCGGCACGGCGCTAGCGGCCCAGCAGAGAGGGATTAATTTTCAGAACATCCTCCATATCGACAGAGGAATTCGTATGCTGGCCGCAAAGAGACTGGATTATGTCATCTCAAATCACATCCAAATTCGACGCGCACTTAATGACATAGACCCATTAGCCCAGATAGCCATATCGGATAATCTACTCGATCTCCCCGTCCACCCCATTTTGCACATCAAACATCAGGAGTTTATTTCACCCCTTAACCACTACCTAGCCAGACTGAATCACTGCCTTGGAGGCCCCCTCTCTCAAACCAACAGCTCTAATTGGCTGAGCCTAACTCGCCAAAAACTGGAAAGATGCAGCGCATCAGAGACCTCAGACATAGACATTTGAAAAAAACTATTAGATAGATCCAAACAATTAATTTTAGCAATGCATGTTTGTAAAGCATACTCCATCTCAAGTTAACGCAATCACCCCACGGAGAATTATTATGTTAGAGAATCGCGAAGGCCAAAAAGTCCCACAAGTTACTTTCCACACCCGCGAAAATAACGAATGGGTCGATGTCACCACCAATGACTTGTTCGCTGGCAAAAAGGTCGTGCTATTCGCGCTACCCGGTGCCTTCACCCCCACCTGCTCATCTACTCACTTACCGCGCTTCAACGAATTAGCGCCGGCCTTTGCGACAGAAGGAGTGGATGAAATTATCTGCCTATCAGTCAATGACACCTTTGTGATGAACGCCTGGAAGGAAGATCAACACGCGGACAACATCCGTTTCTTACCCGACGGCAATGGAGACTTCAGCCGCGGAATGGGAATGCTGGTCAACAAAGAAGATCTGGGCTTTGGCGAGCGCTCTTGGCGCTATTCGATGCTAGTGGTTGATGGCGTGGTGGAAAAACAATTCATCGAAGAGGATGTACCGGGCGACCCGTTCAAAGTCTCTGACGGCGACACCATGATCAACTACATCAATCCCATGGCCGCCATGCCCAAACGCATCTCAGTGTTGACCAAACCCGGCTGCCCACACTGCACACGTGCCAAAAAGGTATTGACCGACAAAGGTTTAAGCTTTGAAGAAATTGAGCTTGGCAGTAACGGGGTCAGCTACAGCTCTCTGGCCGCCATCAGCGGCGCAGGAACCACCCCACAAGTCTTCATCGATGGCGACTGTATTGGCGGCGCGGATGAACTGGAACAATGGTGTGCAAAAGCCTAGGCTGATTGATGAGTAATATCACCAAAATCGGAGCGATAGAATTAACTCTATCGCTCCAACTTCCTCTAAGCCTTTGATATTTATTGAAAATTTAACAATCCTAGTTATTTACTATCGCTGACGAATTTCGAAATACGTTAGAAACCCCTGTCCGACTCCGACATATTATCCTCCGCACACTCCCTATCGCCGCCTTTAATTGCGCCTCGAATTGAGTGTGATGCCGTGCATCTAACAACAATAATGAGGAGAGCACTTATGGACAGCCGCCACCGGTTCCCAAAACACCCAATGATCGCCGCCATCGCCATGGCCGGAGCTATGACTTCGAGCCTACCCAGCCTGGCTCAATCCAACGGATTTGCCCTAGAAGAAGTGGTAGTGACTGCGCAAAAGCGTGAGCAGAACACCATGGATGTCCCTATCGCCATCGATACCTTTTCCGCCGCCAACATGGAAAACACCGGTGCGCTAGTGCTCGGGGATATCGATGACTATATCCCCGGCTTTAAAGCCGGTGATGGCCTGACTCAATCAACCTTGGAGATTCGCGGGGTCAGCGGCTCCAACATTAGCTCTGGCGGCGACGCTTCAGTGGCAACCTTTTACGATGGCGTTTACCTCCCTCGCGCCGCCAACACCATCGCTTTTTCCGACATGGAACGTATCGAAGTCTTAAAAGGTCCTCAAGGCACCTTGGCCGGTCGAAATGCCGCCGCCGGCAGTATCAGTATCATTCCCAATGGCCCTAAGCTCGAAGAGACCGAGGGCTTCGTCCAACTCAAAGCCGGCAACTACGGTCTACAGCGCTGGGAAGGCATGATGAATCTACCCATCGATGATGACGTCGCCATCCGCGCCAACCTCATGAGTAACGACTACGACGGTCATATCGACAACAACACCAGCGGCGGCGCCGACATCGGCCAGCAAGATTCCATCACCGCTCGCGTCGCCCTGCTGTGGCAGATCTCCGACGACACCGACCTGCAAATCAACTACGACTACGATGACAGCAACAACGGCCCAGCCGCTGTGGTTGGCTTCAGCAATGGCGAGGTCTCTTTTGGCGACGCCGATAACGATGTGATTGGCGGTGAAGAAACCCGCGATATGTATTCGGTGGGATTTCGACTCAACCACGACATCAGTGAATCCTGGAGCATGAGCTGGTGGGCCAATCATCGCGAACTCGATGTCACCAACCGCCAAGACGAAGACGGCACCGCCAATCGCTTTACTTACCTCGATACCGATAACCTCGAAAGCTCGGAGCTGACCTACACCGAGCTGCAATTTAACTACAACAGCGACAGGGTGAACTTTGTCGGTGGCCTAACCTATTCAAAAGAAGACAAGAGCCAAACTACCGCTATCAGCTCTAGCGCCGAAAGCGCCTCGGCCCTAGCCACTCAAGTGGCCAACGGTTTACTGGGTGATCTCGGCGCGCCCTTCACCATCGACAGCATTTGGGATCCCACTGATTGGGCCATGTTGACCGCCGCCATTGATGCAGCCGCCGGTGGCGCGCTGGGTACGCCGCTGGATCAATCTGCAGGTTCTTATCAGGCCACATTGGGCACCTTGTACGCTGGTTTCGCCCCCGCGCTAGCACCCTATGACACTATCCTCGCCGCCGGTTGGATCGATCCGAGTTACGCAGGTCAACTGTGGACAGAAGACGTCAACAATACCGGCACCTTCACCAACTTCGGTATCTATGGCGATATCGATGTTGCCGTGACCGATAGACTCAACCTCATCTTCGGGCTGCGCTACTCCAAGGATGAAAAGGACTTTACCTGGGAAAACCCCACCGCCAGCTTAGCCACTGCCGTCAATGCAGAGCGAGCTGCCATCTCTGGAGTCGTACCGGTTGTCGGGCTAATTCCACAGGCGACAAATTTCTTATCGCCGCTCAGCCAAACCGGCGTTGGCCTAGTGACCGATACGCTGGTGAAAGCCTCGGATACTTGGAGCAAAACCACCGGACGCGCCGTTGCTCAGTATCAGCTGTCTGAAGATGCCATGACCTTTTTATCTTACTCCACCGGCTATACCTCCGGCGGCTTTGATAGCTTTGTTCTCAACAGCTCAGTCTCACCGCTCGAGCCAGAAGAAGTCACCAACATCGAGTGGGGGATCAAAGGCGACTTTTTCAATAACAAGCTGCGTACCCAATTCAGCTATTTCGACATGGAATTTGAGAATCGCCAAAAGTCAGTAATCTCAGCCGATCCCTCCATCCCAGGTTTTTCCGCCGCTACGATTATCAGTGGCGATGAAGACATCAAAGGCTGGGAGCTTTCGCTGACGTGGATTCCTGTCGACAGCCTGCAGCTAGGGTTGGTCACTACCGTTCGTGACAGTGAAGAGGAATACCAGGCCTATTCGGATGCCCAAGGCAATCCAGCCGGCGGAGCTAAAGAGTCTGATGACACCCTCAACGCCTACACACTGACGCTAGACTGGAGCCCGGAAATCGGCACAGGTAACCTCAACGTGCACATGGATTATGTCTACAACGAGCAAGACTTTGGTCCAGATAGCGACAATTACCTACCCATCTACGAAACCATCGAAAACTTTGGTGACGACAAGAAGATCCTCAACGCACGTATCGCTTGGACCAGTGAAGACGACAAGTACCTTGTAGCATTGTGGGGCAAAAACCTGCTCGACAACCAATACACCGGTATCCCCGGCGGCTTAACCGCCACCACCTTCGGTACCGCCCACACTCAAGTCAGTGCACCGCTGACCTGGGGCATCGATGCTCGCTATAACTTTTAGCGAATCGACGCTGCTTGAGTAGCATCGTGGTGCGCCTACGGCGCTACTCAAGCCAACTCTCTCGTTCCTTTTCGATCTCTCTTCTCTGATCGAATCTTCACCAGCCTCGTTTTGAGGCTGGCTTTTTCCCTTCTGATCATCCCGCTTAAGCCTCGCTTTATCGAACAAGAGCCACAGAAATCGGGACAGCCCAACGCCGGTCATGTAGAATATGCCGCTTTTATGAGCAGCCACACCTTATTTGGCAATGTCATCGGGCAAGGTCGTCCGACAATGTCATTTGAAGCGGCCTCATCACCATGCCATTCCAGTTCAGCTTAAAGAGACAACACCATGGGTTTTAATTGCGGTATCGTCGGCCTGCCTAACGTAGGCAAATCCACCCTATTCAACGCCTTGACCAAAAATGGCATCGCGGCCGAGAACTTCCCGTTCTGTACCATCGAGCCCAATGAAGGCACGGTTACCGTACCAGACCCACGCCAGGACAAGCTTGCCGCCATCGTTAAACCCGAGCGCGTCATTCCTACCACCATGGAATTTGTCGACATTGCGGGTCTTGTCGCCGGCGCATCCAAGGGTGAAGGCTTGGGCAACAAGTTTCTCGCCAACATCCGTGAGACTGACGCCATTGCTCACGTGGTTCGCTGTTTTGAAGACGAGAACGTGATTCACGTCGAAGGCAAGATCAATCCTATTGATGATGTCGATGTAATCAATACTGAGCTGGCTCTGGCCGATTTGGAAACCTGCGAAAAATCATTGCAACGCCTCACCAAAGCAGCCAAAGGCCAAGATAAAGACGCCATCAAAATGAAGGCACTGGTCGAGAAGATATTGCCTCACCTAAATGAAGCGCAACCACTGCGCAGCTTTGGTCTGAACGATGATGAACTGAAACAACTGCGTGAGCTAAATCTGCTGACTCTCAAGCCTACCATGTACATCGCTAACGTCGACGAAGAAGGTTTTGAAAACAACCCACTGCTCGACACTGTTCGCGAAATTGCTGCCAAAGAAAACGCCGTGGTTGTACCTATCTGCAATAAGCTAGAAGCCGAAATCGCCGAACTCGACGACGAAGAAAAAGCCGAATTCTTAGAAGATCTCGGCATGGAAGAACCCGGCCTTAACCGAGTGATTCGCGGCGGTTACGATCTGCTCAACTTGCACACCTACTTCACCGCCGGTGTTAAAGAGGTTCGCGCATGGACTATCCCTGTTGCCTCAACCGCACCGCAAGCGGCCGGTAAAATTCACACCGACTTTGAAAAAGGCTTTATCCGCGCGGAAACGATAGGCTACGATGATTTCATCGAGTACAACGGTGAAGCTGGAGCAAAAGAAGCCGGCAAGTGGCGCTCAGAAGGTAAAGACTATGTGGTTGCCGATGGCGACGTCATTCACTTCCGCTTTAACGTTTAAGCAATTGCCTTTAACAAGGGTTAACCTGAGTCGATGACACAGTTTAACTCTTGACCCCAGCATTGAGACGCTGGCACCCTAGTCGGTGTCTCAATCGCATTGCAACATCATGACTCAACCTCCCCTAAGCTCTGTACAATCGATTAAACGCTACCTCACGCACGCTGAGAGCTGCGGTGTTGCATGCGACCCGCTGTTAGAAGCCTCGGGGATTACTCGAGCCGCTCTCGACGACAACACCAATCGCATCCTCACAAAAAAATTATTGGAATTTCAACGCGCGGCAATCATTGCCAGCGATGATCCTTGTTTTGGACTCAACGCCTCGCGACTGATTCAAATGGACACCTTCGATATCCTCGGCTATATCGCACTCAATTGCGCCACCTTGCGTGAAGCGATGGAACAGGTGATGATTTACGAAAGTGTGAGTGGCACCAGTGGTTTCACTGAGATTACCCCGCTCGATCAACAGGTGTTAATACGCTGGCAATGCGGACTCGACGACTCGCTACTGCAACGCCACAGTGAAGAAAATGTGATTGCGTCGTGGTTCCGTTACGCGCAACAAATTGTCAACATTCACGATCACCCGAGTGAAGTTTGGTTCTCGCATACAGCACCCGACATTGACGACTTAAGCCTGTACGAAAATTTATTTCGGTGTCCAGTAAAGTTCGAACAACCCTATAGCGGACTTCTCATTCACGCAGACCAATTGGACACGCCCTTTCCACAAGCCAATCGCGACATGCTGAAGATTCTTCAGCAACAAGCGCAACAGCAGCTGCAACACCAGAGCTCTGAGCATCAACCACAGAAAGTGACCCATCAAGTCAGCAACCTGATTCGACTAATGATTAACCACAAGATCCCCAGCAAAGTTTTGATCGCTGAACAGCTCGGCATCAGCGGACGCACGCTGCAGCGTCAACTCGAGCAAGAGGGACAAACCTATAAAGGCCTACTGAAAACGATCCGCCAGGAAATGGCCGAACACTATTTAAACAATACCAATTTAACCATCGAAATCATCAGTCAAAAATTGGGGTTCGCCGATGCCCGCTCATTTCAACGCAGCTTTAAACAATGGACGGGAAAAACTCCAGGAAGCTTACGCTAGATAAGAAAAAATAAAATAATCTGCAGCGAATCCATTCAACACGCCGAATTGTCGCCGCAGTTGTCAGTTGTCAGTTGTCAGTTGTCAGTTGTCAGTTGTCAGTTGTCAGTTGTCAGTTGTCAGATAGACTACTGTTCAAGTAAGCCCTGCGCCATGGCCTCTAGCGCCCGAAAAGCGGCGGTCGGGTCTTCACGCTTTAATTGCAACAGACCCAGCTCTTGCTCACCACCCACCGCAATTTCTTCAGTGCCAGCTTCGAAGCCTTGCATAATCTCGCGGCAACAATCGTTCACGTCCATGCCACCGGCGATATTCTCATCGGTAGTTCCCGTGGGAGAGCCGTCTCCCGTCAGCGCATTTTCGGACACATTGGTTCGAATAAACCCAGGAGTAATGGTCGTCACCTTAATACCCAAATGAGCAACTTCGGTTCTCAGCGAATCAAAGAACCCCATCACCGCATGCTTTGCCGCGCAGTAACCGGTTCGAATGGGAGCACCGACTTTTCCGGCAACACTAGAGGTCACAACCATCATCCCCTCACCCTGTTCAACCATTACCGGCAGCACTTGTTTGGTCAACGCAATTTGACCAAGAACATTCACATGCATCATGGTTTGATAAACACTCAGATCAGTCTCTAGGCAAAGCGACCGCTGAGAAATACCGGCATTATTGATCAGCATATCAATACGTCCGAACGCAGCGATAACTCGGTCTTTTGCCGCCGCCATGGTGTCGAGTTCTCCAACGTCCAACGGCAAAACCAAAATGTGCTCTGCAGGGCTTCCCTTCGCAATGCATTCATCCGCAACTCGCTGTAACTGCGCCTGGTTTCGAGCCGACAGTACAAGCTTGGCACCGCGATTCGAAAACTCTTTCGCCAACCCCTCGCCAATACCCGACGAAGCTCCGGTAATCCAAACCACTTTATTCTCAAAAGATTGCACCGCCGACATCACTTTCTCCTTGGTATTATTGATTATTGGAAAAGACTAACAGTTATTGGCTGATATCACTGCAAGGTATTTAACAATTGCTATAGGCATTTCTCGTGGTGAGCGCTGGTGACCGAGCTTAAGCGCGGCTATCCACGCTTCGCTCAAAATCTTGAGATTCACTATTTTCGGCCCAGATTAGCCACAACAGGACAAGACTATTGATCACCAAATAACTGCCAAACACCCAAACACTTGAGGGCGCCATTAATGACCAGCTGGCGGCGAACCCCACCCACGCTGCAACTAATCGTACTTTCTCCCACCCGTAGCCTCGGCCCTCTAACATCCAAGCCGTGGTCACTAAGGGCAAAGTGATCATCAAAAAGCCGAGGGCTAATAGACTGTAATCTAGGCCAGAAAAATGCAGCATAAAATAGACCAGTAACGGAACCGCCGCTGCCAGCTGAAATATTCCGTAGTTTCGTATGCGAAGACTGACTTTTGGATCGTACTTTTCAAAACATGAAAGATCCGACTTTTGCACGGGCATCCGTCGCTCTAGATCGCTCGGGCGCCAACCGGTGGGCATAAACCAAATTCGGCATTTGTCCCACCAGCTTTGGGTATGCCAAGCATCGCGCATCAATCCTGCCCACACCTGCATATTGGCCCACAGCGGATTTAAAGACTGCAATGGGATTCGCGCGCCGTAGATAATTTTCACATCATCAAGCTCGGGCTGAAAAGTGCCAAACAAACGATCCCAAAGAATAAATACACCACCATGGTTTTTGTCGATGTACTCTGGGTTTTGCCCATGATGAACACGATGATTCGACGGCGTCACCATCACCGTCTCCATCCATCCCAGTTTATCGATGTGCTGTGTGTGCACCCAAAACTGATAGATTAAATTCAAAGCACCGCAGGTCACAAAGACCTCGACCGGCGCCCCCAACATCAGCAGTGGCGCACTGAATATCCAAGTCCAAATACTGCTGCTGGTCTGACGTAACGCGGTGGTTAGGTTGTAATCTTCGCTCTGGTGGTGAATGGCGTGCCCGGCCCAAAACAAGTTGAGCGTATGGCCCATGCGGTGCGACCAGTAGTAACAAAAGTCGTAAAGAACAAAAGTGGCGATCCAAGTCCAAACGCTATCGGCCGACCAATCAAACCATCGAGCGTCAGGCAGGACCCGATCAATAAATATGGCGCCTAGGCTAAGCACCAACAAATTGCTGGAGCGGCTCATGATACCTAACGTAAGGCTGCCAAACGCGTCACTGAAGCGATAGTGACCACTGCCGCGCCGACGATCAATCCACCACTCCAGCGCAATAAGCCCCAAAAATAGCGGTATTGCAGCCAACAGTATTAAATCACCCATAAACTAGCCCTATTAATTGTGTAGCACTGATAGCAAAGCCCAAGAGAATGGACCATGACAGACAATTTATAGACCCTCTTCACTAGCAACAATGACCATCAACGACATCGACCTCACTATTTGAGCCACGCTGGCTAAAGTTTTTATGAAATTCACTAGGAATCAGTGGTTTAGAGCCTTGACATCAAGGGGGCAAATCAGCAGAATAGCGCCCCTCGAAACGATGGCTAGGTAGCTCAGCTGGTTAGAGCACAGCATTCATAATGCTGGGGTCGCGTGTTCAAGTCACGCTCTAGCTACCATCTTCGAAAACCCTGATAACTTCGGTTGTCAGGGTTTTTTTATGCCTGTAAATGGAGCATTTAGTATTTACTCCTCTAGCGCTTCATTTGTCTAATTCCAGCTCATGCACTCAGGCCGGCGAGTACCGCCACCACTTACCTTACTTTGGTTAAACCCACCCTATTACTCGCCCTACAACCATCATCTCCAATAACTGCACCTCGAATTACACCCACTATTTATGGATGATGAACGCTAACGAATCCGCCCGATAGGCTCACACGGATTTCGCCTGAAGCTGTCAATTTAGATTAGAAGAAATAAAAGCGAGCCGAAAGTCACGCTAAGACGCCAGTAATTGAAGTGCGGTACATAGCAGCACCGCCCTTTACGACGCCAATACAACCTTATGTGTCTTCCCTACCAAGCTTCGAAGCGATAAGTTAAATATCCTCTAGTACACCACCGCTATCTCGCTGCGTGCGAAACTCGGCAACCTGCGCCAGAGTATACTCAGGCTCATTAATTGCGCTGACTTTGAAAAAAGCGGCTTTTACGTCGCCGGACGTTAATTCAATAAGCGTAAACCCATTACCGTGAGGATCATGCCAAACAACGTCCTCATTCGCGTCAGAAAACAGCTCTCCCAGATTATCAACGCCAGGTATATAGTGACCAAAGCCTGGAGAAGTCACGCTGGTACATCCAAACTCCACCCCCCGGGGCTCACCGGTCTTGTCCACCAACCTATTGGCCCAAGCGGTGTGAGTATCGCCAGTTAACGTAATAAGTTGAGCACCCGCTTGCTTGGCAGAGCTGTACAGTCGTTCGCGGGCAGCAGGAAAACCATCCCAGCCATCCAGGTTGAGTGGTAACCCCAGAGCAGAGAATTCAATGAAGGGGATCACTCGCGGATCTGTGATAGCCTCCTTATCATCAGCGCTCAACTGTTTGGTAAAATCCGGAGGATTTACTCTTGCCATAATGGTTTGATTGGCCAACACCTGCCAAGCCTTGTTAGCCTTTACCGATTCAGTCAATTCTTGCGAGAGCCACGCCTCCTGCGCATGCCCCAGCATAGTTCGCTCCGAATCGTTAACTCGGGTCATAACTCCACGCACTTTGTTTGGTACATCCTCTGGGGCAACGTTGTGCATTTCCGTCTCCCAACTAATCTCTTGGGAGCGACCTGTCAGCCGAGTTTCAAGACACACAATACTGGCCACGTCACCAAAATCGAACGAGCGCCACAAAGCGCTGCGAGTTGATCCGGCAACGGGGTCACGCACAGGCATCCATTCCAAATAGGCTTGCACCGCCACCTGCTTACGAGTCGTCCAAGTACCCTCCGTCGTAGGATCGTGATTTTCAGCACCGGTTCGATAGGCGTTATTCGCGCTTTCGTGATCGTCCCAGGTACAAATCCAAGGAGCGCAAGCGTGAGCATTTTGGAGCGATTTTTCTGATTTATACTGTGCGTGGCGACGCCGATAATCCTTTAGGGTGATGATCTCAGTTGCCGGATCGTGGTTACGCCCTAGCTCGGAACCTACCTTACCGCCATACGCATCAATGCCATATTCGTAGAGATAATCACCGAGATGAATGACCGCATCCAACTCGTCCCGCTTCGATATCGCATCATAGACATTAAAGAAACCAAAGGGGTAATTCGTGCAAGACACCACTGCAACTCTTACAGGAGCCTCTCCACCAACAGCCAGAGTTTTGGTTCTGCCCACTGGCGAAGCCATCTTTGCAGAGGCCGTCTGTATGGTGAAATTGTAGAAATACTCAGTCGCAGGGTTCAGACCATCAACGTCGACCTTGATCGTGTAGTCCTGCTCTTCAGAGGTACGGACAACTCCAGCTCGCACTTTCTTTGAGAGTTTCTCGTCTTCAAACACTTGCCAGCTAACATCAACAACAGGCCCTTCGTTATCGATGCTTACTCGTGTCCAAAGTATCACCCGATCACTTTGAGGATCACCAGATGCCACACCATGATTAAACGCCGCCTGCCCACTATAACGTCGCGGCGTATCACTATCGGTTAGTACCTGACAGCCCGCCAAACCCATGGCGCCGCCAACTAGGCCGAGGGCACTGCGTCTTGTGATATCTACCATGGAGAATTCCCCCTGCTCTCGATGTTTGAATATGAATAACTGACGAAGATTTTTTCATTCCTTAAGCAACCATGAGATAACTCAGGCATACCGGCCTCATCAGAAAGCCAATGGGTATCTAGCTTAGAGTTACCCCTTCTATTAAGCCCGTCAGATTCGAACTTGCCCGATAGAGTGGCACAACAGCCGATCATTGAAAAGCCGAGCCAAAACCGACTGGCTTCTCATAGTAATATCGACGGCTTGCAGGACTTAAAACGCCCACACACCTAAAACCCTGTGATTGAATTGATGGCAGTCGTTTCTCTTTTTGAGTTTTTGAGCTTTAACTGGAGTTTCCTTCGATAGGTGCTGTTTAAGTAGGTTCGATTCATCTAGGCGCTGTTCAAATAGCGAGGCACTCTTGAGCGCTAAACCCTTCCCCTCCTAAAACCGTCCAGACAAGTGATGCGCCTTCACATCTTTTATTATGATAAGTTAAGGCTAAATCAAGACCTTCACGACTGGCAACTTGGCCCAGTAAAAGCTGCTATTATCATCCTTCTAAAAACGCACTTGAAGGCGAAGCAATACATACATCATGAAGATTCATTTGTTGAAAACTCGGCTAGTCAACAGCTATGTGATTGAATACCCTAATCGCTTGTTAATCGTCGACGTTGCGATTAAATGCCATCGTTATGTACTGGGTTTTATCGAGCAAGAACTCAGACGCTCGATCAGCGATGTGGAACTCGTCATATGTACCCATGATGATGCCGACCACATGGGAGGCGTTTCATCACTGGCACAATTGTGTGGTGCGAGCATTGCCATCCCTTTTGCCTCCGGCCGAGCTCACCACAAAATTATTAATAACCCAACGGGCTCCATAACACGCCTGCGCACTAGCTTTCGTGAATCACTGCGCGCTCGAGCGTGGGATATGTATTTCAACAAAGCACGCAACCAGGCCGCGGCCAAACAAGCAAAACTAAAGAAGACAGAAGAGCACTCGATATCAAGCGTGAAACTCAAGATAGACCATCGCCTAAAAGGTAACAGCAAAATACCAGGGTTTGACGACTGGCAAGTCGTACATACTCCTGGACACTCGTGGGATAGTTGTTGTTATTACCACTCGGCATCATCCAGCTTAATCACGGGTGATACTCTGCTCGGAAGCGGAAAAGAAAATCGTTTGGTCGTGGCCTCCATCTATTCCAGTCGTCGCCAAACATTACGCACATTGGAAAAGCTATCGAAGCTCGAGGTCAATCGAGTCTACCCAGGTCATGGCAGTGTTATTTCTGGTACTGATCTGATTGGTCGCCATAACCTTCCCATCTAATAAATCGATTTTGGTCTTTCTCCTAACTAGAAAATAACCTCAATCAATATTACCTCTTTGATATGCTTTAATGAGCTTCTCAAGCTTGAGCGCTTTTACCTATTAGGTAAGCAGATGAACTAACACCCTGCCAGCGTTTGAACGCTCTGGTAAACGCGCTGTTTTGAGAAAACCCTAACAAATAAGTTATCTCGGTGATCGACAGATTACGCTGCCCCAGATAACTGAAGGCTAACTCATGGCGGGTAGTATCGAGAACAACCGGAGTTAGCTACGACCGAAGAATAAGCGCTTTAGCTTTAGATCCAGGAGGTCGGAACTTATCTAGAAGAACAGATAGCGGACATAATTCAGCTGTCTTCGATTGGGTGAGATCCGACAGCAGTAGCTTCAATCAAAAACCCAAGACGCATCTCCTAACCTAAGCCCCCAACAAGAGACGCTATGTTCGAGCATCCGAAAACGTTCAGTGCCAAGCAGGAACGCACGAAAAATCACTCATCATCTCTCCTCGAGATCTCTATTGACGCTAACAACTATTGCATCAGATAAATAGCGAGTCTAGACACAAGAAATTGCTCTTTAAATAATCTAGATCCTTCTAGAATTACAACTACTTTTTCTATTGTTAGTGAAAATACGCGTTTGAAAAAAAGGCTGTCAATGCAGGTGAGCAGAAAGCTACGCGCATTTATAGGCGCAGCATACCGCCCTGCTTCCAATAGCTGCTGGATTACGCCCCAAACCTATGATTCGCGACCTCTATCCAGCATCTATCGGAACAATCAACCACATAAAGAACAAGTTTCGAAACATAATTTCAAGAAAAGCAAATCACTAACATCATTCAGGCACAATGTTTACCACAGCACCGCCTACTATAGCTCTCCCTGAATGCCCCAACAGAGTGAGACAAGTATGAGTGATCTTATCCAAGCCATCCGCGAATCCGTTATTGGCGACAATGCCGCCCTGGAGACGCCGTTTGGATTGAAACCACTGGTTTATGCTGATTACACCGCCTCGGGGCGTTCTCTGGATTTCATTGAGAATTTTATTCGTCAGCGGGTTTTGCCCTTCTACGCCAATACCCATTCGGAGAGTTCTTTCACCGGTGCCCAGACGACGGCCTTAAGAGAGCAAGCACGAGATCAAATTCGCCAGTGCGTGAAAGGCTCGGACGAGGACCAGATCATTTTTTGCGGCTCTGGGGCAACTTCTGCGATCAACAAACTGATCGATATTCTCAATTTGCGACTGCCTGCGGATTTAGACGATCGCTATGATTTTCAATCTCTCATTGGCAGCGACAATCGCCCGGTGGTTTTTATCGGCCCCTATGAACATCATTCCAACGAGCTGCCTTGGCGCGAGAGCATTGCCGATCTGGTTACCATCCCACTGACTCGCGACGGACAACTTGACACGAATGCACTCGAAGAACAGCTCGCTCACTATGAACATCGCCCGCTAAAGATCGGCAGCTTTTCGGCCGCCTCAAACGTGACGGGGGTGAAGACCGATGTCGAATCGGTAACCGCTCTTTTGCATCAGTACGGCGCCTTTTCTTTTTGGGATTACGCCGCCGCTGCGCCTTATGTGGACATCAATATGAGCGACTATTGCGAACAGCGCCTGCACAAAGATGCGGCTTTTATATCCCCCCATAAGTTTATTGGAGGGCCCGGCACCCCTGGGGTTTTAGTGGTTAAAAAAAGCCTGCTCAACAATCGCATACCGGCAATGCCCGGTGGCGGTACGGTGACTTATGTGACTCCAGAAACTCACCGCTACAGCGATAACCATGAACGCAGAGAAGAGGCTGGCACCCCTGCGATCATCGAAGCTATTCGAGCCGGATTGGTGTTTAAACTGCAACAAGACGTGGGCCTAGAGGAGATTGAACAACGGGAAGCATCCTTTATTAGCCGTGCCATTGAACGCTGGTCTAGCCATAACAATATCGACATTCTCGGAAACCCGCAGATACCTCGACTCTCGATTGCCTCGCTGCGAATCACGCATCAGGGGCAAGATTTACACTACGGTTTTGTGGTGGCGCTGCTGAACGACTTATTTGGCATTCAGGCCAGAGGGGGATGCTCCTGCGCCGGACCTTATGGACACAGCCTTTTAGCAATGAATGCCGACTACAGTCGAGCCATTGAGACGCAAATTTCAGCCGGTCATTTGGTGCTCAGACCGGGATGGGTACGCTTGAACTTTAACTATTTTATCGACCAAGCGACGTTTGATTACTTGCTGCAGGCAATAGAATTGATCGCCGATCACGGCTGGCGATTACTGCCGTTTTACCAATTCGATATGGCCACGGGAGCCTGGCGTTTTCAAGGCCAGCAAACCCCCTTGATGACTCGCCTCTCTGATTTTGATGGATTCGCCAATCATCAGCCGCCGGTGGCTCTAGAGCAGAACTTCGATCATTACTTATCACAGGCAGAGGCGCAATTGATGCAAAATAATCGTTGCGAGGCCCGCTATTCACTGGCGCTCTCGACAGAGGCTCGGGCGCTTTGCTGGTTCGTCTTGCCCCAAAGTATTGAGTTATAGCCACCCCAGATACCCAATAGGAATAACCCTTTCACTCATCCGCCGCTCAGTGATTACACTCCACTAGCACGGCCTCCTCTGAAAACCTCAACGGTTACAAGGGTAACTATCAGCGGCCCCTTGTAACCGCCCCACTACTCTTTTGTATGATAATTTCCATTCAATTTGAGCAGCAGGTCGCGCTACGAAGAGATTTTACACGCCAAATGGAAAATATTGCGCCACCAAGCCCTCAATCGGCTATCCTTACAACAGTTATGGCTTACAGAATAACAACTAATAACAAATCACTACTAACAGCTACTAATAGCTACTAATAACAACACGCGCTAACTCACGACTTTGATGAGACCGATGGATCGACTTCTACCTACCTTTGTATTTTCCGCCTTTTTGGTGTTTCTCACGATATCCGTTTCGACATCAGCCCAACCGGACATCGAGCTAACCCCTGAAGAGGCCAGCTACATCTTAAAAAAAGGCCCCATTAAGATGTGTGTCGACCCTAACTGGATGCCCTACGAGCGAATTAATCGCCGTGGCGAACATGAGGGTATGGCAGCGGACTATTTAAAACTATTCTCTCGCCGAGCGGGACTATCGCTAGAACTACTGCCCACCCAAACGTGGCAAGAAACCCTCGACGCAGCCAAACAGCGCCGCTGCGACATCATTTCTATGGCGCGCAACACCAAAGAGCGCCGCCAATACTTGAACTTTACCACCCCTTACGTCGCCTACCCGTATGTGATCGCCACCAGCAATGACAAGTTTTTCATTGAAGACATTCGCCAACACCCCAACAAAACCTTTGCCGTCGTAAAAGGCTACGCCGCCAGCCAATACCTTCGCGACATCATGCCCGATGTAAAACTCGTACCTGTGGATAACATCTATCAGGGCTTGGAAATGCTGCGAGAGCGGAAAGTCTACGGTTACGTGGATTCAATTTTGTCGATCGGTTACTCCATCAGTAAAGAATCTTATGTGGATATCAAGATCTCAGGCAAACTCGACTTTTCGTCCAAACCTTCTGTCGCCATTCGCAATGACGAACCTCTGTTACTCAGCATTTTTCAAAAAGCCATGAATTCCGTCAGCGAACAAGAACGCCAAGAAATTTATAACCGCTGGTTTGCCATTCGGTTTGAACAAGGATTTGATTACAAGAACTTCTTACAAGTACTGCTGGCCATCACATTGATTATCGGCGGTCTAATTGTGTGGAATCGAAAATTATCGATCGCCAACCGAATCACACGAGATACTCTGAGTGAACTTCACAAGACGCAAAAAGCACTGGAAGAAAAAAATACACAACTCGAGCACCTAGCCACTACCGACTTACTCACCGGCCTGTGCAATCGCCTCAAAGTCGAGAACAGTTTGGAGCAAGAGTTTCGTCGACATCAACGTTTTGGCCACGCCTTCTCTATCATTCTTTTGGACGTCGACCACTTTAAAAAGGTGAACGATGCCTATGGTCATCAAGTGGGTGATAAGGTACTGATCGAATTTTCGGAGCTGTTAAGAGAGCATGTGCGCTCGGTAGACACGCTCGGGCGCTGGGGTGGTGAAGAGTTTATGATTGTATGCCCGGGCACGGATAAAGAAGGCATTATAGAGATGGCGAGCAAACTAAAGGCCGCTATCGAAAACCATAATTTTTCTATCACCGGCCACCAAACTGCCAGCTTTGGCGCCGCGACAATTCGCGAAAATGACGTTCTCCAGCAACTGATACTGCGTGCGGATAAGGCGATGTATCAGGCAAAACACCAAGGTAGAAATCAAGTAGTTTTTTCCCAAGACTAACCGTCGTCACCAAAAAACGAAGCGACCCACTCGATGTTCGAGGGGAAATACCAGTGAGCGTAAGACGCCAACAGCTTGCCTTGCTGATAGATACCTTCTGTTTCCCGGCCGGTTAAGTTAGAGCGGCAGCGAGACGAAAAGCCTGGATCGCTATGCAGGGAAGAATAGTGAAAAGTATGACCGCGAACTTCATAGTTTTGCAGGGTTGCTTTCAGCGATCCCAAACCCGCCACCTTCGAATTCACTATCGCCGAGGTATCAATAACACCACACAACTGCGACCTGTGCTGATCCCTATCGGTTAGCGAATTCAGTAAATACAGCATACCGCCACACTCCGCCAAGCAGGGAACCCGCTCAATGACCTCTCGAATCGAGGCAATCATGCCGGTGTTTTCTGATAGCTTCTGAGCGTGTAACTCAGGATATCCACCCGGCAAATACAGCGCATCGCAATCGGGTACCCGTTCATCACGCAATGGAGAAAAAAATTGAAGCTCTGCGCCAAGATCATTGAGCGCATCAATATTAGCCGGATAAACAAACGCAAAAGCGGCGTCGCGAGCGATGGCAATACGGCGCCCCTTAAGAGAGCGCGAACTGTTTTCGCTCGCAGCTTGCGGCTTGTAAAACGTCACGGTTTCGGGAAGGTGTTCGAATTCCGATCCCGCCAATAAATCTGCCGCTACATCCAAGCGTTGCGTTAAATCGCTTTGCTCTTGTGCCAACTGTAACCCGAGATGACGCTCAGGCATGGTGATCTCAGCCTGCTTAGGCACCACGGCAAGCAATCGAGTTTCGGGTCTCAAGCTTTCACGCAACAACTGCTCGTGGCGCTCACTGGCAACGCGATTGGCAACAACACCGGCAACGGTTAAATCCACATCGTAGTGGCTGAGTCCAAAACACAGGGCGCCAAAGGTCTGAGCCATAGCCCCTGCATCGATCACAGCCACAATAGGAATACCAAAACGCTTGGCAAGATCGGCACTGGAAGGGGTACCGTCGAACATCCCCATTACGCCTTCAATGAGTATGAGATCAGCCTCTTCAGCGGCGTCAAACAACAGCGACTGGCATGCCTCTTCACCCACCATCCATAAATCCAGTTGATACGCGGGATAGCCCGAGGCCAGTTCGTGAATCGTAGGATCAATAAAATCGGGACCAGTTTTAAACACGCGCACACGCAAACCGCGGCGACGATGAAATCTCGCCAGTGCGGCAGTTACGGTGGTTTTACCTTGACCAGAAGCCGGCGCTGCAATCAACAGCGCTGGGCAAGAAGCTTGAACCTTTGAAGACATCTGACAACAACTCGAAAGTACTTTTTACAACAGCGTTAAAGATCGACACCTTTACGCGCTTTAATACCAGCTTTGAAAGCGTGTTTGATTTCTTTCACTTCCGATACCGTATCCATCACTTCACGAATGGCAGAACCGCCGCCGCGACCGGTCAAAACAACACTCTGTTCTACAGGACGATGAGTAATAGCCTCAATAATTTTTGCTTCGTCCAAGTATTTGTAAGCGATCATGTAGGTGATTTCGTCCATCACCACCAAATCATAACTCGGGTCTTTCAACAAAGGCTCTACAAATGCCCAAGTTTTTTCGGCCGCCTCTATATCGCTGCTGCGATCTTGGGTATTCCAAGTAAAGCCGGTACCCATTTGGTAAAAATCCACTTGAGGGCAATGCTCCTTCAGGTACATTTCTTCACCCGACAACTGCTTGCCCTTGATGAACTGAACCACGCCCACTTTTTGGCCGTAGCCCAAAGCGCGAATCACCATGCCAAACGCCGAACTGGATTTACCTTTGCCGTCGCCGGTTAATAAGAGTGCAACGCCTCGTTCTGCGGACGCCTCTTCAATGCGCGAATCCACCTTGGCTTTTTGTTTTTCCATCGCCGCTTTGTGTTTTTGATTCTTTTTGTCATCGTCAGACATAGGATTGCAGCTCCAATAAAAAGGTTGTAATAGATAATATCAACAGGAATAAATATAAGGCGGGAGAGTACTAGGGGCAGGCGATACCGATGAGATTCACACGATCTCAGTATCACGTGCCGACATAGCCCTCCGCGCCGTCGTCACTGTGTTTGTAAGAGGTTGGTATCGGACTCTCGATCTCGCCTAAGCACATAGATCGATTACCGTTGCGGGGGCAGTGTCGGATTTTCACCGATCTTCCCAAAGTGAACACAGCGCAGATAAATCGCTGTTTCGCCCTCATCAAACAGGCTTTGCACTCTAGAGACAGGCCTCTCTAAAGTCAATGATGATCACTCACTAGGCTTGAGTTAAGCTTACCCAACGACGCCACAGCATTCCTTAAGGAGACAACATGAGTCAACGATTTGCCGGCAAACGTGTACTTGTTACCAGCAGTGATCGCTACATGGGACCACCGATAGCCGCCGCCTTTAAAGCAGAAGGCGCGGAAGTCATCGAGAGCACCGACAAGCTGCTCACTCAAGAGGCGGTCGACTCACTGGTACAACAGGTAGGCCAGCTCGATATTTTGGTCGCCAACTTCGCCGAACCCCCTCGCCCCGGACAGCTGGCCAAGATCGACGACCAAGACTGGTTTCAATTGTTCGATAGTCTCACTCACCCATTAATGCGGATTTGTCGAGCGATTGCACCTGCCATGAAAACGCAGGGACACGGCAAAGTCATTGCGGTCACAAGCGCCTCTTCTCTGAGAGGTATCCCCGGTTTTAGTGGCTATTGCGCCGCTCGCGGTGCTCAAAATGCCTTTATTCGCGCCATTGGGCTTGAGTACGCGGCTCACAATGTACAAATCAACGCCATTGCTCAAAACTACGTCGAGAATGATACTTACTACCCTCCAGGGCTTCTTGAGAACGAGAAGTTTCAGGCGCGTTTGAAAGTTGATGTCCCCACTCAATCTGTCGCCAAAGCGGAAGAAACCGGCGAATTGGCGCTTTATTTGGCGTCGGACAAATGCACTCACATGGTAGGTCAAGTACTGCCTTGGGCTGGAGGCTGGGTAACCACCACCGGCTAAGTTAATCACATTGGCGTATTTCTCATTATTTGAGCTATACTTTCTCAGGTGATCGCGGGCACGAATCCGCGGCGCCGCAGGCGTCTCACCGAAGTGTTCGCCATAACTCTTAGGGTAATAGCCAGAACAGTAACCACTGCACCGAATGAATTCGATGTGCATGCCCTTTCATTGTGACGGAAATAAACGCCGAGATGATGGCACTACGCTCTATCAACCTCTCCTTTTGGGTCGCGTGCTGGCTCGCGCTGTTTTCCTGTGCGGCTCACGCAGAAGCTCCCGTCACCGGCTCCAAACCGTTCAAAGTCTTGTGCGCTATTCCTGAAAACCACGAGTCCTATCGGCCCATTCGGTATGTATACCGACAAGCGCTGGAACAGCTGGGCTATGAGCTAGAGTGGCAGGTGGTATCGCCTGCGAGAGCCTTCCACAACATTACCCACGACAACGGGGACGCCGTCTGCCTCACTACCCCCCTGACGCTAAAGCTATTGGATACTGGCGTTGGCGATATGCTGAATACAGTAGTGGGCAGCAGTGCAATCTATGGCTGGAGCATCCGCGACGACATAATAATCAATAGACAACTACTGCAACCCAACACTCAACTGCGAATCGGTTATCTAAAGAACTTCACCGGTGACTTTTTTCTTAAATCCCTCGGTATCACCCAGGGCATAGCGATTAAAGATGTCTCCATGGCCGCAAAGATGATGATTAGTGGCCGTTTGGACGCGATGATTCTCATTGAAACAGAAAGCTTCGAAAAGACCCTTTCCTACTGGCTAGAACGCCAACAAATCGATAGCAGTAAACAACTTCACCACAACATCGTTTCCGACATTCATTATGTGCCCTACCTGCACCAACGGCATGAGCACTTGCGCCCGGCGCTGGAACAAGCCCTGCAAAAGCTTATCGAGCCTCAGGGTGGTCCAATCTCACGAAAGACAATCGCACAATGGCTCGAGGTATCCAGCTCTAATTAATGCCACTCAATTAAGTATTTCGCCCTCTTCAAATTACTCACCTGTATTTTTAGCCAAATCCCACTAGACTCAAAAAGCACTAACGTAAACCGCCTTTGCAGCCGTTAACGGTATTTCTGCGAGAGATTATTTGGAGCGCTAAATGAATTTCACCGTAAGCACAAAAATTCTTCTCGGCTATCTGGCGGTTTTGACCATTACCGCATTAACGGTAATTGCCCTGGTGACGACTACCCAAGGAGTCAAGAATCGGGCCGATGAATTTATCGAAACAACGCTGCCAGAGTTGAGCGCTCTGCAAACGCTTAATGGCTTGATTAGCCTGCAAGAAATCAGCGCTTTCTCGCTTTACGGCACCACGATCAACAGCCAACAGTTCGATCAACAGCGCAGCGATTATCAGCAACAAATACAACAGACCTTACAAATCGGAATTTCTCAAAATCGCCTCAATGATCAACTCGACACCTACCAAAAAGATCTCGACAATCTACGCGCAGTAATGACCAGTCAGCCCATCGACTGGGACTTGGCCCGAGACCGACTTGCCAGTTTATCTGAGCATGCCGCAGACGTTCGCGAGCAATTGTCGAGCATCAGCGTCGATGTATCCAACACCGCCAGCCACAGCTCAGAAATGATACTAGAAGACATGAGCGGAACCTTGCGGTTACTGGTGGCGATGATCGTCGGAATCTCTGCGGTCGCGGCTATGGGCTTTTGGTTATCGAGACAGCAAATAGCCAAACCGATTCAAGCGCTTGCTCAGCACCTAGAATACGTCGCAAAAGAACACGATTTACGCAACAACTTAGCTCAAACATCCAATGACGAAGTGGGGCAAGCCACGGCCAGTAGCAATCAATTACTGCAAGAATTCCATAAGAGCATTTCCGACGTCATGGGAGCGATCGATGCTATAGGGACATCGGTTTCTTCACTGTCTAGTGCGACCTCCATTGCCGACGGCACCGTTGATCGCCTGAAATCGGAAATCGATCGCCTCGTCGGTGTCGCACAACAACTGGCCGAGCAGATGTCAGCCAGTGTTGACGACTCTCAACACGCCGCCAATACCGCCAACCAAGGCGCGCAAGAAGTCGAAGACGGCGTACACCAAGTTGAGTCCACCGCCCACAGCATCAGTCGCCTGGCCAGCAATATCGAATCCAGTGCCAACAGTTTGTTAGAACTGCGCAATGCCGGAGACAAAGTATCGAGCGTGGTGGGAACCATTGCCGAGATTTCCGACCAAACGAACTTACTGGCTCTCAACGCGGCTATCGAAGCAGCTCGCGCCGGAGAGTCCGGGCGCGGTTTTGCAGTGGTGGCCGATGAAGTGCGAACCTTAGCCTCGCGCACCCGTCAATCCACGGTACAGATCAACGACATGATGGACTCAATCGTGGCCTCGATCACCAGCTCGGTTGATTCGATGGAAGCCAATCAGAAAAATGCGCGTGATTCGGTGGAACAAGCTCAATCCACAGTGACCAGTCTGCAGGCCATCAAACAAACGATCATTGCTCTGCGAGATCAGAGCACCAAGGTGGCCAGCGACAACTCACGAGTTCAGCAGGACGTGGTGATGATTAGTGAGAACATCAATCACTTCAAGGTCATGGGTGACGAGGTTTCGACAGGCAGCCAAGAAACGCGCGAGGCCGCAGGAACGCTCCAACAACTGTCCAGCAGTCTGAGTCAACTGGTCGCTCGATTCAAAGTTTAACCAGCGAGAGTATTTATAGCGCTGTCGTCGGCCGTTATTCGCACATGGCCATCATGACCGAATTTGGCTAGTGCAAGCCATACGAATATCGTAATCTAGCCCAATGATGACCTCCGATATTCAGCAATGGCAACAAGCTCGCCTATCTCGCGACCCACGTTTCGACGGTGCCTTTTACATTGGTGTCGTCACCACCGGAATCTTCTGTCGCCCTATCTGCCCTGCGAGATTGCCCAAAGAAGAGAATATTCGCTATCTCAACAGTGCCTCTCTGGCTATCGAGCAGGGCTTTCGCCCCTGTCGTCGCTGCCGACCGGAGTATTCACCCGCAGGCCAACAGCAGTGGCCCGATGAACGCATTGATTGCTGCACAAGGGAAATTAACGCAGGCTTTTTAGATGCTCACACAACTGCAGAGTTAGCAGAAAAGGTTGCCCTAAGCGAGAGACAATTGCGACGGCTGTTTGTGGAATTGGTCGGCGTCACGCCATCACAAATGGCCGAGACACGCCGCCTACTGCAGGCCAAGCAACTGCTCTGTGAGTCTAACCTTAGTATCACCGATGTCGCCCTCGCCTCTGGGTTTTCGAGTATTCGTCGATTTAACAGTGCGATCAAATTGTTCTATCGACAAACCCCCACAGAAATTCGCCAAAAGAAACGTCGCTCTCAAACGGGTCACGCCGGTCAGTGCCAAATCGAAATCCCCCATCGCGATGATTACCCCTGGCAACAGGTTTTGAGCTTTTATCAGCAGCGCGCAATTGACGGAATGGAAAAGGTTCATGACGAAGGATTTAGCCGTACCTTGTCACTGTTTAAAAACCCAATTTTAATAAAAATTGAGAAGGTCACAAAAAAAAATGCCTTGCGGTTAACCATTTCAGGCGCCGAAGCGAACCAGATCACACGGGTGCTTGCATTTACTCGGCAAGTGCTAGATCTCAACACTAATCACGCGGTGGTAAGCCAATGGCTGCGAAAAGACTCGCTACTCAAAAAACTCATTAAACCGAGTGATCGCCTGGCATTACCCGGTGCTTGGAATGCCTTTGAATACTTAGTACGTGCGATCATCGGTCAACAAGTATCCGTTAAAGCGGCAAAAACACTAACCACCAGAATCATTCACAAATTTGGTAAATCTGTCGACTTCGGTGAACAGGATTACTTTCAATTTCCCTCGGCAGAAAAACTCGCCCAAGCAGATCTATCCGGCCTAGGGTTAACTCATCGACGAATCGAAACCATACGAAGCATCGCCCAAGCACAGGTGAATGGCAGTTTATACACAAATCAAAATACCGATTTAGTCGCATTAAAAAAATCGCTGTTAGCAATCAAGGGCATTGGCCCCTGGACGGTAGACTACTTGCTCATGCGCGGCTATTTCCAGCCCGACATTTGGCTCGATACCGACTTAGGTGTAATTAATGCATTCAAAAAGGTCGATGAGAGCATCGATAAAAAACACTTGCGCAATCGCGCTGAAAACTGGTCGCCGTGGCGATCTTATGCGGTACTCGCACTATGGCGAACACTCTAACATCTATCACGCCAGCATCATTCAGAGAGGAACAACCATGACGAAAAAGTCATCTCAAGGCCCTGTATTTTTCGACTTATTCTCGAGCCCCGTCGGCGAGATGATCATCGTCGCCGATGAGCAAGGCGTTCGCCACCTAGACTTTCAAGACTGTAACCGCCCGCTGCCGATAACTTCAGACTGGCAGCGCAACCCAGACTTTTGCCAAGAGGCGCGAGCGCAGACTCTGGCCTACTTTGCAAAAGAGCTACAGCACTTTGATTTGCCTTTGGCACCGCAAGGCACTGAGTTTCAAAAACTCG
The DNA here is from genome assembly GCA_050633365.1 of Cellvibrionaceae bacterium. Taxonomy (GTDB): domain Bacteria; phylum Pseudomonadota; class Gammaproteobacteria; order Pseudomonadales; family Cellvibrionaceae; genus Pseudomaricurvus. The sequence continues at coordinate 148,855 of JBOEGJ010000002.1, forward strand.
TATGGCAAGAGTTAGCAACCATTCCCTACGGCACTTTTTCTACCTATGGCCAAATGGCTAAGAACATGGGTCGTCCCACTGCATCCAGAGCCATAGGTATGGCCAACGGACGCAACCCGCTGTCGATCATATTACCGTGCCATCGCGTTGTCGGAGCCAACCGAAAACTGACAGGTTATCGAGGAGGCCTCCCCATCAAGACTTTCCTACTGAAACTCGAGGGCTTTGAGATTGATGATCAACGGCTTATGGCTTGACGTTTTTATCCTATCTCTTACTCTTGATAATAGTTAGACATCTAACCTAATATTGACGCTCTACCGTTTTTCTCGATTAAAACCATGACTACTAGCATCCCCAATGAAAACAAGGTTATCGGCCAAGTTTCTCGCCTACGAGACCTTAGTCACGGCTTCCTAATCGAGGCCATGCGAGCTGAAGGAATTCACGGTTTGGTGCCCAGCCACGGCGAGATTTTGTTAGCGTTGCATTTAAACGATGCACTGAATATGCAAGAGATTGCCACATTAGTCGGCCGTTCAAAACCAACCGTGACCATATTGGTGGATAAGTTATTGCTGCTCAAGACGGTAAAAAAGCAACGCTCTTCTATCGACGGTAGAGTGTTTGAAGTGTCCCTTACCGCCAAAGGGCGAAAACTCATTGGCCGTCTAGGTGACATCTCCGCGTTGATGCATCAAAAAATCGACAACATTCTATCGCCTGCCGAGAAGAAACAGCTTTCTACCCTATTGGGAAAACTCAACAAACACTGGTAGCCCCCTAAAAACACCGCAACACACGCCGAGTTTCGTTGGCGACAGGGCCACCCAATTAGTTAGACAACAAACTATATTAAGGATCGTTATGACTGAGATCATCGATGTGTGGATGCAACACCCCACCGCACGCTTTATCAATCACCCTATCTTCGAATCACTGCGTCGCTGGACCGGTGGAAAGACCGTTGACGAGACACCGCCGGCAAGTATCACCCTGGATTCAATGGCGCAAGCTCAGGTAAGTAAAGGGCTCATTAGTGCCTGGTACGCGCCCCATGGAGATATGATTAGCAATCAGGAAGTCAAAGCACTGATCGATGCACACCCAGATAAGTTCGTCGGGGTTGCGGGAGTGGATTTACGCAACCCTGTGGCTGCTGTCAACGAGCTTCGTCGCTGCGTCAATGAGTGGGACTTCAAAGCCCTGCGTGTTGTGCAATGGCTGTGGGAGCGCCCTCCGACTCATCCTTACTATTACCCGCTCTATACCGCCTGTGTCGAACTGGACATACCGGTATGTTTACAAGTCGGTCATACCGGCCCGCTGCGCCCTTCAGAAACCGGCCGCCCCATTCCTTACATTGATCAAATCGCACTCGACTTTCCCGATCTCAAAATCGTCTGTGGACACATCGGCTACCCTTGGACGGAAGAAATGATTGCCGTCACACGTAAACACCAAAACGTTTACATCGACACCTCGGCCTATACCGTCAATCGTTTCCCTGATGAACTCGTTCGCTACATGCAAAAAACGGATAATCACAAGGTGATGTTTGGCACCAACTACCCGATGTTGACCCATGAGCAGTGTTTGAAGCATCTAGACACGCTGGCGTTAAGTGAGGCATCTCAACTGCGATTTTTGTCCACTAACGCCAAGGCGATCTTTAAACTTTGAGTATTTAATCAAGGCAGGTTATAGAAAAAAAGCAACGACAGCCTAGCCGGAGTTTTTTACTATGAGACTCATCGCGGCCCGACCCGCATACGCCAATAGGAAAGAGAAACATGGCTGCCACCGACCTCACCATTCAATGTGCCGATGGTTTAGATCTTAGAGCGACTGTCTACAGTACCGAGCTACCGCTTGAAGGCGCCCTGGTCATCGGCTCGGCCTTGGGTGTACCACGAAAAATTTATCGACTTTTTGCGGAGTTTTTAAACCTGCACGGCTACAGCGTTCTCACCTTTGACTATCGCGATTCGGTCCCCAAAAACTCTGGTGTAGGCTTGAGCGTCAGCCAGTGGGGATCACAAGATCTCAATGCCGCATTTGATCACATGCTCAGTCTCGCCGATGGCAAGCCTGTCTTTCATCTGGGACACAGCATCGGCGGTCAAGTTGCGGGGCTCGCAGAGAATTTGCCCAATATCAAAGGCATGATATTTGTGGCTTCATCATTTCCCTACTGGAAACGCTGGCCCATGCCGCAACGCATAAGCATGGCGGTGATGTTCAAGTTGCTGGTTCCTATAATTGCCAGGCTCACTCAGAGTTTTCCCTCTCGCGCCATTGGCTTGAGTTCTGAGAATCTACCCAGCCCTTTGGTAGCCGAGTGGTCGCGCTGGATGGGGAAAGACGATTATCTTCTCGACGCAGAATTTGGGTTGGATAAACAAGGCTACCAAACTCGCACAGGCCCCTTGTTGGCCTTTGGTTTCGCTGACGACACCTTGGTGCCTCAAGCCTCTTTCGACAAAATTCTAGCGGCTTACCCCAACACAGAGATACAACGACGCTGGGTAGACACCAGCGAGACAGGCCCCATTGGACACATGGGCTTTTTCAAAGAAAAACATCGCCATGGCCTGTGGCAAAAATGTCTAGAATGGCTACAAGCTCACAGGTAAAACTCGACAAAAATCCCTCGAATAAATCCAGCGATGCCCTTCCGAGCCTCAGCATTGATGCTGCCAGAGAGGTCGATATTCATCGAAATTTTCGACGGCATCAATACCCGGTTAAAACCTGCGAGGAAGATCGGCTGGATCGCACCAAGCTTACTGACCAATCAAAATGAGTTTTCCGGTTTTTGGATCGCGGTACACCTGACCGACGGCTTCGTAACCTTCACCACCATCGGCGCCTTGGCCTGGCATTTGTGGCAGCTCTTTACCTTGCTCGACGACTTGCTGCGACGGCAGGTGTTGCGACGATTGAAAATGGTTTTGCAACTGCTCGCTCATGGCGATCAGCGCGGCAATCAAACCACAGGCAAATACCAGCATCAGATCCAGTAAATTGGCAAGTGGCCCCAGAGGATCTTCATCAGTGGCGCAAAAGCGACCTTGGTCCCAGCGATTAGCCACGGCTCGATCCCTCGCTCAAATGACTATCCACCGGTATCGCTGCTTCCATCTGAGTCAGCAGTGCATCGTACCAACGGCGACGCACTCTGCCGATAACAAAACCCACGATACCCACAAACAAACCCAGCACGGTAGTATCAAAAGCCACACTCATCGCCGTGGTGAGTACGCTGAGATCGCCTTCTCCCAGTGCCGACAGGCCCGGCCCTAACGGAATCAAGGTTCCCATCAAACCCAACATCGGCGCTATTCGGGCCATAAAGTCGCTGCGTTCGATACGACGTTTAGCGAGCATTTCAAAACCGACAAGATCACCACTTCGAGCCCATCGCGACAAACCCACTAGACGCTCGCCGATCAAAGTTGCCACCTCGACTAAGGCAAAAGCTGCGCTGATCATCAGCAGCCATACCACCGGCTCTAAAAGATAACTGACCCACTGATGCATCAGCCCGATTGATGTTGAAGACAACATAGTGTTCTCCGGTAGTTGTAAATAACTGAATTATTTTCGAGCGATCATCACCAACTCGATCTCGTAACTCTCTAAGTTCTCGCGGGAACCCGTGCGCCGCGAATCCAACCGACGATTAACAACACCAATATTAAGAGCCCCATCCAAATGAAATTTGGGTCTTGAATATTTTTCTCGGAATTTTCATCGTCTTCGCTTTGCTCTACTGGTGATTTCTCCGCGGGATCTTCGTTTACTTTGTTCTCGCCCGCCTTTGACAAAGAACTTTCGGATGACAAACTTTCGGATTTCTCTGACGCTTTAGAAGGCTCTATCATACTAAGCTCCGCGATAACGCTCGGCGAGTTCACGCTACTCTTGGTGATCTGACTATCTTGCAAAAGTGCTTTCAACTCCTGGTATTGACTGTCGTCCACATAGGTTTCGACAAAATCGAAAATCGGATGATCTGGGGACGTATGACCGCTGCCAGGCAATCCGTTTTCCAACACCAATTGCGTGAATAACTCAGAGACCTGTTGTAGGTCTTCTTCGCTGGCCTGCCAAAACTCTTTATCTGCGGCCACCAAAAGAATTGCGAGCATGTTTGTTTTTACGTGAGCGTTGTGGCCGTCTTGCAAAAAGTCATCGAGCCCAAGATCGTGAGCATCATCAACGTACACCGACTTCACCTCGTCCCACACCCAGCTCTTGATCACCTCGGGATTTGTGACCTGCCAACCCCATAGGTACTCCATAAACTCGCTGCCCATGGTGCGAGCGCCGGCGTAACCCTCTTGCATCAATGGTTGCAACCACTGTGGATTTAAGAACCGACCGCGCAGTTCCGACAACAAAGCCACTTCCAACGGTTCCATGGAAATATTCGAAGCGTCTGGGTGAAACAGGATAAAGTTCTCGGGTGCCTTACCTTTCACAGTTTCTACCGCCAAACTCAAACCACCGAGATAATCAAAGGCATCATTGTTATCAATCAAACCATAGAGATTACTAGAACGGCCCATGTAAGTTTGTTCAACATTTTTTAGTCGCTGCTCAAAGACATCTTGCACCGGATCGCCTTGAAGTTTGGCGCCGTATGCGTGGCCCATTCGGCGCAAATAGACCTGTGCGATTTCAGCGCGATCTGTCCAACTGCCGGAGCGCTCTACCATGCGATTCACACCCGCACCGTAAGTTCCAGGGGCATCTCCAAACACTCGATAGGCCGCCTGCGGCCCAGCCTCGCTAGCCGACACTCCTTGCTGTAAGGCTTTGCGAGCATCGTCAACCCAGCGCGCGGCAACCAAATTAATTTCGAGGGACTCTCGCCCCGGCTGCTGCTCTTTTGCCAGGGGAGCTAAGGTTTGATCAAGTGTGTAGGTGAGCGCGGGGTATTTTTCTCGAATCAGATCCGATGAGCCATCCAAAGCCATCAGTACCGCTTTTTCCAACAACACTAGGTGGCGGCCATAGAGATCGCGAAACAGCCCCGAGGTGGTGTATACCGTATCGCGTCGCAGTCGAGGCTGGCCATTTTCTGTCATTGAGGCAATGTCCAAACGCTCAAGACGCTTAACGATTCCCCGGCTACTCCATACCGGCTGCAAACCCAACATATCGAGGCCAAACGCAATCATTGCGCCTTCGTCCCGAACCACGTCCGAGGCCCACAATACAATGGCATCGGACTCGGGGGAGTTATTGCTCTGACGAGCCTGCCGCGCCAGCTCGACACCCACGTCGTAACCCAAACGAGAGGGAATCAAACTACCATCCAGCGCAAAGAAGTTCTTTCCGGTGGGTAAAACCTCGGGCGTTCGAATCGGATCATTACCTTTGCCTGGGGCGACGTAGCCCCCGTTCAATCCCTTCAAGAGCGCACTCATTTCTTCGCTGGGGGAGACTGCCAATTGTTGCCGCCAGCGCTTGAGTGTTTCTTTTTCTTCACCCTCTGTAATATCCACGCCTTGTTGCATTGATTTCACCATGGTGTCGATGGATTTCTCGCTCCAATCCATTCCAAATTTGTGCAGCCCCAAGGGCATAAAGTCTTCTTGCAACTTAGTTAAGTAGTGCCCCACTTCATGCACTAAAAGCTCATCGTCAACTTGCTCGAATTGGGTATAACCTCGCGCTTCTAACTCAGTGGCCATGCTCGCCACTAACTCATCGCGCAAGTTGAGCTCTTCAACTTTTACTTTAATTCCATCAATAGCGCGCCTGCGCATAGCACCCGCAGCTTCTGGCGCGGCCTCGTAGCTTTCCACCAACTGACGCAATTGAAGTAATTCATCGTAGAGTTCTGTGCTTTCCAGCGGCGGCGTAAGATGATCGACCATCACTGCAAGGCCACGTCGCTTAGCTTGAATGCCCTCGCCCACACCATCAACAATGTAAGGGTAAATACTTGGCACATCATCGAGCAGCGCCAGAGAGTAATCTTCCGAACCGAGACCCACGCGGTGACGTGGCAAAAATTCGTAGGTGGAGTGTCGGCCCAAATGAATCAGCGCATCGACCTTAAAATCGTTTCTTAGCCATTGGTAAAAGGCCATGTATTGATGAGGCGGTGGAAACGACAGGTTTGCGTGCAAAAGCTCTTCGTTTAGCTCCCAACCTCGCGGGGGCTGAGGTCCGACAAACACATTGCCAAAGACGATTCCAGGCAACAGCAATTGCTCATCGTGAACCATGACATTCCCAGGAATGTCGCCCCAGCCCCCCATGCCTTCAATACCACTATTGGCAATGGCGTCGACGAATTGATACGCCTGTTGCCAGTCTTGAGGCTGCTCTGACAATAGCGCCTGTTGATAACTTTCCTGTAACTGCTGCAACAATTTGAGTACTCGATCGCGAGCCTGATGCTCTGCACCTTCGACCACATGACGCAGATCTTCGATGACCCGATGCACCAACTGGCTACCCAGCTCGCGGTTTTCTGTACTCATCGCGTGTTTTAACTGATTTTGTAGATAGCCGAGCGGCCCATTGCGCATCTCTTGCTTCAGTCCCGAGGGAAGGCGCTCGAACCACTGCCTATACTGCTCGATTGAAACGCGATTGATCTTTTGACTCATCTCTCGCAGGGCGCGATTATTCTCGGGCAAATTAACACCACGCTCTTGCAACAGATCCAATAATACCTGTTCCGATTCAGGTAGCTCACCCGTGTCGTAGCCCTCACGCTGCAAACGCTGCAGCAAGTGAAAAAGCGACGATGGCACATTGAGGTTATCAGCCCCAATGTTGTGTCGTCCCGGCGGATGATTGTAGTAAACAATGCCCAATTTTTTATCGGCATTGGTCTTAGACTGCAACTCCAGCCACGACAGTAAACGCCGATCTAACAGTTCGATTTGTTCATCAATGGGCTGCGACAAACTCACTTTTAGTCCGGTGGAGGCATCAAGACTCGGTTTGCTCATCGCCGACACCACTTGAGGCTGGCCGATCGCTTGTAATTCCGGCATAGCCACGCGGTAGTGTACGCTGTCCCAGCGCAGTCCCTCCTCCGACAGCCGCCATTGGTCTTCGGTCATATCGGTCAGTCTTATGGCCTTTATGATTGGAAGGTTGAGGTCAATCAGTAGTTGGTTGACCTGCTCTCGACCTTCACCAGCACCCACCACAAAATTTTGAATCGACACCATTGCCGACAGGTGTTTGCGGTAGTCGCGCAGCAGTTTTATCGCCTCGACACTCGCCTCTCCCCATTTCGCCAATACACGCAGGCAACCCACATCAGAGTCGTTCAGTTGTCGACACAGGTCACGATGCAGTTCTCGGTCCCCCGGACGATTACCGTTCTCATAATCCAACAATACAACCCAATGCGCATGAGCCATAAAGACATCATCAGAAAACGTCGATATCGACTGCTCTCGATCACCTATTAAGATACGAAGTGACGGCTTGAGTCGCGGTTCGCTCACCGTAATCGACTCGCCCACAAGCGACAAAAGATGACGAATCAAATTGTCGACATTTTTCTCTTCGCGATTACTCCAATAAATTCGACTCAACAGCCAAGCTTTGTGTTGTGGAAATTTGGCCAACTGCTCGGATACCCAGCTATTCAGAGCGGCGCTGTCACCCACTTGCGGATCCGCCATCAGGCCGGCTAGATCTTCTTTCTTTAATAATCGGCGCCCCTGAAGATGTGAACGCTCTACCAAGCGGCGATCACTGTGTACCGCCATAAACGACGCTATCTTTTTGTCTGAAAGCTGCTTAAGCAGAATGGTTGCCGCTTCGCCAAACACGCCAGCCGAGAAAACGATATCGGCCTGGCTCAGCAGTTGCCCTTGTTGCGTATCACTCAAATCAATCCATTGATCAGTGGTTCTTAGAATTACCTGATGTGATCGATTAACTTTTAGAAATCCGTGAGCGCCCGCCAGTAGATCGGCGCTATTTCGCGGAGACACAATACCCAACACGGTTTTGGCATAGGCCTGAAACGGGATAACGCCCAGACTCAAAAACAAGATAAGGTGCTTGACTAATTTTTTCATTGAGAGGCCTTTCCAAAACAGTATTTGTGCATCGTCAAAAGTAGACCACAACATCTTTTGAATGCTGAGGACAGATCGCCGTTAGAACGGCTCGCTCGACATTAAAATTGATAGCTCACCGTTGCGCGAAGGGTGCGAGGTTCCACCGGGTGAAGGTGTTTATCTAGCACGGGTGCGTCACCAGCCTGCAGCTCTTGCTGGGTACGCGACTCATAGAGATAGGTAATATCGCTGGCCTCGGTATCGAGTAAATTGATCGCTTCAACTCCGAGCGATAATCTCTGGGTCACGCGATAGCCCACATTTAGGTTAAGCATCGAGGTCGAATCGGAACGAACGGAATTGTCTTCCGTGAGAGCACGAGCGCCCAGGTAGCGCCAGCGCAAACCGCCATGCCAACCGTTATCGGCATTAACGGTCACGCCCAGCGACATCACTCGCTCAACCGCATCAGGCACTCGAAGTGTTTTCCCGCCGACCTTGTCTTTGAACTCAGCTTTAGCTTCGGTAATGTCGGCATCAACAATCAGCCAAGAAGTTGGCTGGTAATAAAGCCCTAGCTCCCAACCTTCTCGGTGTGTTGCTTCGCGTGGTTCGGTGGTGCCATCGTCACCAACAAAAATCAGTTCGGAATCAAGATCCAAGTGAAATAGAGCAAAAGAGAGTTGCAGGTTGTCCATTGGCGCCGTGCGAAATCCAATTTCGGTGCCTTTCGATTTTGCAAATAGCGGAACTGCCTCTGTATCTGCCACAACGCCACGGGCATCATTGCTGTGGAAACCATGGCCGTAATTAACAAAAAACTCCGTATCTAACCAAGGACCAAATTGCAGCCCCATCTTAGGACTAAGCAATTGATCACTGTCGTCACCCCGGTGTTTTACATCGACAGAAATACGGTCATAACGAATCCCCAATGACGAGGTAAACCAATCATTCCAAGGCGTGATCAAGGATGCATAACCGGCAAACGCAAGCTCCTCTAGTTGATCTCGCGCGGTAAAGCTGGTGTTTCTTCCGTTTTGACTGGGACCCACACCGACATCAACGATATCGTCGTAACGCAAGGTGGTCCCCAATGACAGCTCACCAAGCTGCTCTAGGGGCTGCGTCCACGATAGATCACCGCCCCAGATACGACGCTCATCTAACTGAGTAAATTCGTCACCATTAACGGTATCGCCAACATAGTAGGTGGTGTTGGAGGTTAAGCGCAGTTGGTAGTCGATCACATAGGCTCGCGCTTGAACATCAGCCTGATTCCATTGCCCTTGGGTGTCGAACGACAGGCTGTAGCGATGGGTCTCACCACCGGAGGTATCGGAGACATAACCAAAGCGGTCGAGCTCACCGGAGTCAATCAGACGCTGCGGAATTTGATCTGTGGCATTCCACTGCGCCTTATAGGCCATCAGGGTTACCGAGTAGCGGCTGTTCTCGAGACCGAAAATATTTCTCTCTGGGTTATCGTCGCTGGCATAGCGCAAGACCAGGTTATCCCGTTTGAGATCTTGCTCAAGATCCCAAGGCCCATCGGTTCTTTGCAACTCAACTGCCCCCAGCAATCGCCCCCGAGACAATTCCAACTGACCGGTCTGCAGCAGACGCTGATAATTATCCGGGCCAAAGGTCGCGGTTAAGGTATTGGTATCGAGTTGATTGCTTAGCGCGATACGCCCCGATCCAGCCGATGAAAAATCACCTTCCTCAGCGTAGTAAGGGCCTTTCTTGTACACCAAACTGTCGATCAATTCGGGAATCAAAAAGTTAAGGTCGGTGTACCCTTGACCGTGACCATGAGTAACCATGTTCACCGGCATACCGTCAACGTAGGAGGCAAAGTCGGTGCCGTGATCTAAGTTAAAGCCGCGCAAAAAATATTGATTGGCCTTGCCGTCACCACTGTGCTGAGTCACCACCAATCCGGGAACGGTCTCCATGACTTCTGCCGGACGCAACAGCGGACGATGCTCTAACTGCTCGCGAGTAACCGTACCCACCGACGCCGATAAAGCACGCCCCTGTAGATTGGACTCTCGTCCCATCACCGTGACCTCTTCGAGCTGAGTGCCAGCAATCCCCGAGGCAAACCCATGAGTCGCAGTACAGAGATAAAAACTCGCCACCGAACAAGCACGGATAGGCTTTAAATTAGATAACTTCATAAGATCCTCATTGCCAAAAAAACAGCGCTGAGGGAGGACACTACAAGGGAGGTCAGCTAGCACGAAGGCAAAGCTGTAAGGACTAGGTCATACAATGACAGGCCGAAGCAAAAACCGCCCATGACGAAGCCCTCCGCTTCATCGATGCACACTCTGTGTAGGCCGGTTTCGGGCTCGGGTATCCTTTGATGGATACCCTTACCGTTGCGGGGGCAGCGTTGGAATTAACGACACAGGCCTATGCATTGTGACGTTTCACCAGACTTCCCGTTTACCCTAATCCAATTGATTTTGGCAAAAATCAATGTCAGGCACCTACAGCAGGGCGGCTATCTTAGTTTTTTAGCAGAGCGGAGTCAAAAGCCCCCATGGTGACGAGCAACGAAATTTCGTCATTGAGCAAACAGCCGATTGAATAAACAACAGATTAGAGTCGAAAATAGGATCACCGCCGAGCGAAGACTCCCAACCGAATACACTCTGCGGTATGCTGTCTTTGCCCATCTTGAATTCACAATCGCCAAAGACTTGCGAATCAAACATGACGCGTCGAGCCATGCGGCTCTCAGCTAACGTTAACATCACCGATCAAGGAACAAATACCCCTATGGAACCCGAATTCTTTACTGCGTCTGCCATCAACCTATTAATCAACCTCGCTTACACCATCATTGCTCTATTGGTGGGCGTTTATGGTTTGCTGTGGGTCGACAAAATTTTGCTAAAGAACATCGATATCGAGAAAGAGATCAGAGACGGTAACATCGCCGCCTCTATTTTTGCCTCCACCATATTGATTTTTGTAGCGCTCATTATCGCCTTTGGCTTTCGCGGATAGACTCGACTTCTTATGCAAATGCTCAAACCCTTTTTCATCTTTATGCTGTGCCTGGGTGTTATCGGTCTGCTGGCCGACAAACAATCAACATCAGGACTGAGCGATGAACTGCAACAAGTTAGTGATGCCAGTTGGCAGTCTCTCGCTCAACAAGATCTATCGCTCAACGAACAGGGCCAACAACTGTATATCATCGAGCTGAATCATACCCGCAGTGAGCTGCAGATTGATCACATGTTACGCGGTACCGGCGATAGCAGTGGCAATTATATTTTCCAGCATAACCTTGCCGGCACCTACACCATGTCCGCGCAGGGTGTTGATAGAAAACAGCACTTAGTGAACTCATACCTAGAGGGCTTTCAACCCTTCCCGACACAAAACGTAGCAACACCGCTCTATGTTTTGGCCCAGCGCAAGCAGTATCTGTTAGACGAACAACAATACCCAGGACGACCCGAAGTTTGGCAGAGCAGTCGTCAGGCTTACTATTACGGTCGTGGCGACTGTGAAGATCACGCCATAGCATTGGCTGATTGGTTGATTGAAATGGGCGAAGATGCCCGGGTAGTGGTGGGCGACATGGACGGCAATGGCCACGCCTGGGTGGTGTTACTCAAAAATGGTCGAGAATATTTACTCGAGGCCACACGCAAGAATCGCGTCAATCGAAATTCGGCCTATCCGCTCACCAGTTTGCATCGCGATTATCATCCCGAATATATGTTTAACCGAGAGTTCTTCTGGGAAAACACCGGCTCCAAATACACCACGAACTACTCCAGCAGGCAATGGCGAAAACGCAGCCAAGTGCTGGGGCGTCAACTGCTTTGATGTCAGAAAAAGCGGACCTATGAGTCCGTTTGGGTTTAATGACAAATCCTATTATGTCATCGCGAGGAGCGTTTCTAGCGTCGTGGCGAGAGCCTGCCCCGTGAAACGCTTTGGGTATTCATCTATCGCACATTGTAGTTAATATTTGTGCCTCAATGGATCGCTTCGTTCCACTCGCGATGACAAGGCTGTGAATCGCCCCAAGTTCACTA
>JBOEGJ010000003.1:0-132483 GCA_050633365.1 Cellvibrionaceae bacterium
TTAAAGCGATTTGGTTAAATGGTAATCACTGAAATAAAGGAAAGTGGCTTGTGGATAAGCGATCGGCTAGATCTGTTTTTCTACAGGCTCGTTATGTGTCTCTCAACTGGAAGTACGCACCATGAAACAATGGCTTGAAAGAGTTGAAAGCTCTTTATCTAAGGCTCTAGAGGCAATAGAGAACGGTGATGAAATCCCTAAAGAAAATATGTATATGCTCGCACCTTTATTTTATTCTCAAGTGAACAACATGAATAATGAGCAGTTGCTAAGGGAAATGTCAGAAGAAAATGAAGAGCAATTCAAAGAGGATTGCTCCCATGATGAAAACTCAAAATCTCAGTACAAGTTTCACTATGTATCTTCGTTTTTGAATTGTTACGTTGTTGCCGGAAAAATTGATGAGATGAAGTTCGATAGAATTATGATTTACATAAACGAAAATCTAAACCTCTTTGAAGAAGGTTATGAACCGTACTGAACCACATAACAAGCGGCTGTTATCGCCCCTTCGGGGCTGGGACTGCCTTTCCGCTGCTTCGCAGCTCCAAGTCAGCCCCAAAGCCGAGCGTTATGAGCTAAGTCAGTAGTGATACCGTAGCTGAGCTATAAGAAGGGAGTCTTGATGAATCTTATAAACAATCCGGTGCTCGTCATTAATCCGCCGGGACCAATATCCAGAAAGGGCATGCTTCAATGGCTCTGGCTTTCCTATTCCTTCAAAAGGATCTCTCTGGATCTCTCTGACAAGAGCATTAATGCGTTTAAGTATTTTCTTGTCTGTCTTTTGCCAGTATAGGTAATCTTCCCATGCCTTTTCTGCAAAAATTAATTTCACTCAATCAATTCCTTTTCCAGTCCATTGCCATCCTCCAGCTCTGCAATGGACTCAATCAGCCGTCGTGTATTCTTCGGGCTTCGAAGCAGGTAGGCAGTTTCTTCCAGAGCTTGGTAGTCGTCCATAGACATCATTACTACTGCGCCTTCACCTTTACGGGTAATGGCTATTGGGGCATGGTCGTCGCAAACTTGCTCCATTGTTTTAGCAAGGTTGCTACGGGCGGAAGTATAGCTTATGCTGTCCATTGTTTTGTACCTGTACGTAAATATGTACATATATTAGCAGCGCATAAGAATACCTGCAAGCGGGACACGACTTAAAAGTTCAAACAGTGATTAGACGTATCCCATTTTCATTTGGCAGGATAGAATGAGTAGCCGGATAACTATTGCGTGTCCTTTAGCCCAGTAGCCAACCACTACACACGACTCCAATATGGCCAGTAACGATAGCTCATCCTCATCGATTACCTGCTCGAGCTGTAAAGCCTGTTGCTGTCGTTTAGAGGTGATGATAATTACCGATACCGGTGTACCCGAAGAGTATATTGCCGTTGATGAATGGGGGGCGGAGACCATGTTGCGCCTGGATGACGGTTGGTGCTCCGCCCTCGATAGAGAGACGTATCTGTGTACGGTCTACGACAAAAGACCTTGGATTTGTCGCGAGTTTGAAATGGGCTCCTACGAGTGTGAACAGGAAAGAGCCACAGTTGTGCACATTGTTGAGTCTTAATGGTGCTCGGTAACGCTATCGGCCTCCTGACGCTTTAGCTCCCATCGGTGAACACCGGCGTTCTCTTTTCCAATAATGCCATCATCCCCTGTTGGTTTTCACTGCTGCCCAAGGTGTTGATCACCGCTTCACCCTCCCTTACGACAACTTCACGGCTCTGTCAGCTTCGATAAGCTCCGGCGCAGTCGATTTTTTTACACGAAACATCATGTTTAGAGAATGTTGCCGCCCCACAGGACAGGCTTACTACGGCCTGGCTCGTTGCTAACGTTCATCTTGGGGGCTGGTCTTGGCAAGTATTTCCCGCAGCTTGGAGGCAGTGACAGCAATTGGTTAACACTAAATCGCATTGTTGTGTCTAAGTAATTTCATCGGCATAGAGAAATTTACGGATGTTTTCTCTGGGCCAGTAGGCTCTTTGATAATCTGACCGACATGAAGAAACACTAGAAGATATTATTTTGCCGACTTAGACTCAGGTCACAACCCAAACGAAAAAGGCTTCTAGGCGCGCGAGGCAATGGGTTTTGGGGTGTTGGTATTAGATTGAGGCGTTTTTTGTAAAAGCTAATGTCTGATGATTATTTGTTGATTGGTTTAATTGCTTTTACCTTTTGCCGCTGATTGTAGTAAAACGGATTTTTCTATATCTTCCTTCTATTTTTCCTGTACGTTTACTAATTTTTTTGAGCTAGGTCGATGATTAAGATACCCAATAAACATAATCTCACACCAATTAGAGTATTTGGGGTTGTCTTTTTGTGTATGGGGTTGGCCGCCGTCTTCACTGAAACCCCATTCTCAATGGCGCGCTGTGTGGCGGTTGTATTGATTTCCTATATTTTTATAGGGATTTCAATCTCAACAAGTGTAGATTCCAAAAAGGTAGTGAAAAAACGCGGATGGTTTTTCCCGTTCTTTAAGACTGAGTACAGTCAACTTAAGAGAATAGAGCTTAGATCGAAATACATTTATCAGGAAGGTTATGGTATGCCATCCTATTTCGCTTTTTATGTTGGCGTTGTCAATGGCCCGTTTAATCAGTTTGTGGATTTAAGTTGGGGCGTTGAAGAGACTGATGACGGAATGGGCTATAGCCAGTTTGTAGATCGTCTAAAACAGTTAACCGGGCTTCCGGTCTCGATTTCAGAAGAGTTTGAGCGAGAGTTCGAGCAGCGCTATGGCTACCCGTTTTTGGAGCCCGTGTAATTGGCGAACTGGCTATCAATTGCCAATTGGGGTTTTCGTTGGCGATTGATAGTCAGCGTTTTTCTATATGGCGTTCTTCGATATGGCGTTTTCTAGATGTTGTCCGATTTACGACGGATCGCTAACTGAATCGGGGTTTATCGGATGCTTACCCAGAGAGCCATAGCTGCGCTCTGACTGATTGCCGTTGTTGCGACTGGTATCGTTTCTCTGCCACTTGAAAAATCGACCTACCCAAGCGATTAAGGCCTCGGGTTTTCTCGCGCGCTTCCACTCACCGGCGACGTATTTATTCATCTCGCTCAAGGTTGGATAAATATGAATGGTTCCCAAAATTTTGTTGAGACCAATGCCGTGTTTCATCGCCAGCACATATTCAGCGATTAAGTCGCCAGCTTGTTCCCCGACGATAGTGACCCCTAGGATTTTGTCTTTCCCAGGTTTGGTCAACACTTTAATAAAGCCGTGAGCTTCTTCATCGGCGATTGCGCGGTCCAGCTCTGCGACATCGAAAGTGGTGACTTCGTAGGCGATGTTTTGCTCTTTCGCTTCTTGTTCATTGAGTCCGACTCTGGCCACCTCGGGTTCTGTGAAGGTTGCCCAAGGGATCACTGAATAATCAACTTTGAACTTCTTAAATCGACCAAATAGCGCGTTGACGGCAGCGTACCACGCTTGGTGGGCCGAGGTGTGGGTGAATTGATAGGGGCCTACCACGTCGCCTACGGCGTAGATGTTTGGATACTTGGTTTGCAGGTATTCGTTCACCGCCAAAGTACCATTAGGGTTCGTTTCGACACCGAGCTCTTCTAGGCCAAAGCCTTGGCTGTTCGCGGCTCGACCGACGGCCACCAATACTTGATCAAACTCAATCGATACCAACTCGCCTTTGTGTTCACAAATTAGTGTCTTGACGCCATTGTCGATTTTGAATTCCAGCGCTTTGTGATCGAGGCGAAGATCTACCCCTTCTTCAACAAATCGTTTTTGCACGGCGAGGGAAACGTCCTCGTCTTCGCGAATCATCAGCCGTGGAAGCATTTCGATTTGTGTGACTTGGCTGCCCAGACGCGAAAAGCTCTGGGTTAGTTCGCAACCGATGGGGCCGCCGCCGAGCACAATTAATCGCTCAGGTTGTTGTTGCAATTGCCACAGGTTATCGGAGGTTAAGATATCGATATCTTCAATACCTTTGATCGGTGGAACAAACGGGCGAGCGCCGGTGGCGACAACGATATTGCGGGTGGTAATGGTAGTGCCGTTCACCTCGACAGTGTAGGGCGAGGTGATCTTGCCTTCACCTTCAACCACGTTGACGCCCAGTTCACTGTAGCGCTCGATTGAATCGTGGGGCTCGATGGCTTTTATGATGCGGTGAACACGATTCATAACATCCGAAAATTCGAAGTTCGCGGTGGCTGTGCTAAACCCCAGAGCCGTTGATCGATTAACGTCGTTCATAAACTTGGCGGAACGAATAATGGCCTTGGAAGGCACACAGCCAGTATTCAGGCAGTCGCCACCCATTTGATGTTTTTCGATCAGGGTAACTTTGGCGTCTACCACGGCGGCAATGTACGAGGTTACCAATCCTCCGGAACCCGCACCCAACACCACAAGATCTTCATCAAAATGTTTGGGTTTACTAAATTCCTTGTAAACTTGACGGCTTTTAATGGCGGCTAAGGAGCGCTTGGCGATAATCGGAAAGATGCCCAATAATACAAAGGAGGCAATAATCGCGGGGGACAAAATACCGCTGAGCGTTTCGATTTTTGCGATTTGGGTGCCGGCATTCACAAACACGGCGGTGCCCGCGAGCATCCCCACTTGACTGACCCAGAAGAAGGTTCGTGCGGGCATCTTGGTTAAACCCATAACCAAATTAATCACAAAAAATGGAACCACAGGCACTAGGCGCAAAGTAAATAAGTAGAAAGCGCCTTCCTTTTCGATACCGGCATTGATGGACTTTAGTTGATCTGCAAAGCGCGTTTGAATCGAATCGCGCAGCAGTACCCTTGATACCAGCATGGCCAGTGTTGCGCCGATGGTCGAGGCAAAAGATACGATCAACAGCCCTTCCATCAGGCCAAAGATAGCCCCCGCAATGAGCGTCATGATCGCCGCCCCTGGAATCGATAGAGCAGTGACGATCACATAGCCGAGTAAAAACAGCAGGGCACTGGTCAAGTGGTTGTTGCTGACGTATTCATTGACCAGACTTTGTTGCGTTTTGAAGTATTCGAGATTCAAATACTGGCTTACATCAAAGTAGTAGATGGCGAAGAGCGCGGCCGCTAGTGCCATGATCAGAATAATCTTGCCTTTGTTCATGCTGTCTCTCGTTGAATGTTAAAGATCGTTGTTTAAACCAAATCGACCAGCTATCAGAATGCTGTTTACTTCGTGTAGAGGGCACTAAATGATTCATAGCGTTGGCGGTTCACGCCCATGTCGGAATAGCCTGCTCGCGACTGCGACCGAAAATGAACGAGTTGGGTCTGTTCGTCGAGCAAGATTTCCACGTCATCGTGATAGCGCATGGTCGGGGTAGTGAAAATGGTATAGATATAGTGACTCTCTTGCGTTTGTATTTCGTTATTGCCCATAGCGGCTAACACTTCTGTAACTGCTGCCAAGGTTTGGCTGGTATTTCCTTGGTAGGCGAGCGCTTCAACCTGTTTGTCCTTTTGCGTGGTCTGGCTCGATACGGCATTTGGTTTCGACGGCATAGGCGCTAGCTTTCCGTTCTTATGGCCGAGGTGAGTCGGCGCTTTCATATTTTGTAGAGTAAGCATAGCGGCGAAAGCGGCCACTAGCGCGGCAATGATAATAACAGCGGTTTTCATAGAAGCTCTCTTATGAGTGTGGTTAAAGGGTAAAGTTTAGCGGTATATTAATTTTGCATTATTTAATTGTGTACAATTTAGTTGTTTTTGTCATCGGTGTCAATAAGGTCGTATCGGGGAAACGGTGATAAGGGGGGCGAGAAAGGTGGGGGCAGATAGAGGCGAAAGGGAAGCAGGTGAGACAGATTCAGGGGGTGGATCGAGTAGATGGATGGCTGCATCCCGGTAGTTGAGATTGGGAATTTTAAGGTTTTATCGATCGACGCCGGCAAATAAGGCTTCAACAAAACACTTAACGCTGGCGCTTTGCAGCCCGCGGCTGGGTAATATCAAGTTAAGGTCCACCGGTTGCATGTTGTAGTCGGGCAGCAGAGGCTTGAGACTGCCATCGGCCACAGCGTCTTGGCTGAATAGGTCGGGAAGCATACAAATACCCACGCCTTCTAGTGCTAACTTTTTGGCGAAGCTGACGTCGGTCACCTGCACAAAGGGCTGCGGTGAAATTCGATGCTCACGAGATCCCTTCATAAAGGTCCATTGAGCAGTGTATTCAGAAACTAGGCAGCGATGGGAGCGTAAATCGCTCGGCGCCAAGGGCTCACCGTGTTCCTCTAGATAGCTAGCGCTCGCCAGTAATCGTCGTGGGCTGCTGATGATCTTTCTGGCGATGAGTGTTGAGTCTTCCAATGCCCCAAAACGAAAGGCGAGATCGAATCCCTCTTTGATCAGATCGACGCGATTATTGGCTGAGATAAGCTGCAATTTAACCTTTGGGTAGCGGCGACTGTAATCAATGATCAGCTCGCTGAGGAAGCTCTCTGACATGGCAAACGGACAGCTTATCCTAAGCGACCCTTGTGGTTCTTGCTGCAAACCGTGGATGAGTTGAGCTGCGTCTTCTGCGGTTTCAAGCATCTGCTGGCAGCGGGGAAGCAGTTGCCGGCCTTGTTCTGTGAGCGTGAGCTGACGGGTGGTTCTGTGTAAAAGTTTCACGCCCAGATGTTCTTCTAGCTCGCGAAGCTTCAGGCTAACGGTGGATTTGGGTAGCTTCAATCGCTCTGCCGCCTTTGAGAAGCTACCGTGAAGGGCGATCTGGGCAAAAATAGCCATGTGGTTGTAAAGTAGCATTGTTCGTTATCTTGCACAGCTAATTCATATTTTGCATATTATCAGCGGCGCAGTGATGGAGTAAATTGTTTGCTAATGCAATAACTCGCGACAGGAAATCAAATATGAACAATGGCAAGGCGCCCGAGCTGCAATTGTGGACCGCAGCCACTCCCAATGGCTGGAAGATTAGTATTCTACTGGAAGAGTTGATTGAGGCCGGTGTGGTTCTTCCACAGCTCGATGTTCGATCGGTTGATTTGTTTTCTGGCGAGCAGTTTTCCGAAGCCTTTAGCGCCATTAATCCCAATCAAAAAATTCCCGCGTTAGTTCATGGAAATATCTCGATGATGGAGAGCTGCTCGATACTGCTGTATCTGGCTGAGACATTTCCGTCGCCGCTGCTGCCACAAGGTTCCTCGCGTTGGTCTGCGATTCAGTGGGTATTTTGGCAGGCGGCCAACTTGGGGCCGACGTTTGGCAACAAGTTGAGCTATACGCGCTATATGGACTCGGTTCCCGAGGCGCAAAAAGTTCATCCACTGCAGCGCTTTAATGCCGAAGCCCAGCGATTGCTAGGGGTGTTGGACAAACAGTTGCAGTCAGGTGGCCCCTACCTTTGTGGCGAAAATTTCACCGTTGCGGATATCGCTTGTTACCCTTGGATAAGGGGTTGGAAGTGGAGCAAAATTGATATTACTGGGCATCAATACCTTGTCGCTTGGCTGGCACGAGTGAGCGCTAGGCCCGGCGTTGAGCGAGGTGTTACCTATGGCGCGCCAAAGGGGCAGGCCCATCAGTGGAATGCCGATATCAAGGAGAAGTACCGTCGCGCCGGCAGCCGTATCGCCTCAACCCAAAATATTACGGGGGCTGCGAGGGGCGATAATCTCGGCGATGCAAAGTCTGAACAGGGGGCCTCAAATGCGTGAAGCGATTTTCTATTTCGATTTCATTTCAAACAACGCCTATCTGGCATGGTCTCAGTTAGAGGCTTTAGGCCGCCGTTACGATCTGCGCATCAAGCCTGTTCCTGTTTTATTTGCTGGCTTACTGAAGGCCAATAACAACGTTGGGCCGGCGGAAATTGCTGCCAAGCGGCATTGGATGCTGAAGAACATACTGCGTAAAGCGAACTTGTTGGGGGTGCCCATGCGGCCGCCACTTCACCATCCATTTAATCCATTGCCCGCGCTTCGGGCTTGCACTGCGCCAATGAGTGATGCGCAGCGATGGGATCTTATCGACAAAATATTCAAAGCCGTTTGGGTCCAACGGCGACATGTCAGCGATTTAGAGGAGCTATCGAAAATCATTGACAGCCTGCAAGGCGGGGAAGTGATTGATTCGCAGTGGTCGACCTCGTCATTGGCTGCTGAAGCCTTAAAGAGAAATACTCAAGAGGCCGTAGACTTAGGCGCGTTTGGAATTCCAACGATCATTATTGAAGATGAGCTATTTTTTGGTTATGACGATTTCGAGTTCATTGAACTCTACCTGCAGGACAAAGACCCGATTAATTCCAGGATGGTGGCCGACTGGAGTAGCGATATGATAGCGCCGTCTGCGGTACGCAAGCGAGAGTGAAATGTTTCGAGGTATCTTGGTTTTAGGCGCGATAAAGTCTGATACTTCGATATATTTGATGTCCCTATAAATTATATTTGTCGATAAGTTTGAGCTTTTCTTAGGTTTCTTTGTATTGAAGAAAAGTAGCGATGATAAAACCGCTCTTATGTTTGAAAAACTGGAGGGCTTAAGTATTGAGGTGTTCCACCATTGCAGTGCAAACAAACACGGCCCCCAGTGACCGAATCATTTTCTCATTTAACGTTAAAACTCTATATTTCAGCTGGGTGGAGAGGAGTTGACATGAGTTGAAAGGAGTTGAAAGGAGTTTGAGATGGCGACGGCCTCATTAGGATATCGCCGGTAACATCTTAACGAATGTGATTGTTTGAGTAAGCCGCAGCCTTATTCGCGTGTTGGAAATCTCCGTCGAATTTTCCATTAGCCAGAAAATGGTGAACCTGAGCTAGCACGGCTGGGTTGCGCATCATAAAGGTGTGGGTAGTTGGCAGTATCAGGTGGTCCGCCATGCCGTCGAGCTTGGTGCTTTCAATGGTGACTTTGCCGTCGTCTTGACCGGGCAAGAGCAGCGACAAAATCGGATTGATACTTTTACTGCCAGCAATAATACCCAGCTCAACATCGATTCTTTTTAGCCTGTTCGGTGTGCTGTTCTCATCGGTGCCGAGTTGTCGGCCGGCAAAACCGTTAAGAGTGTTGAACCCGGGAATGGTGACAAACTTATCGACCAATTCACTGCCTTGATTGGGCGGCCCTAACATAACCACTCGACCAATTTTTGCTCTCTGATTCGGAGACACACTTTGCGCTTGCTGTAGGTACTGTCTCACCAGGATACCGCCCAGAGAGTGAGTGACGAAATGGATTTCGTTTGAACCTTGAGGACACTGGCCGAGGGCGCTATCGATGGCCCGCGGGGCAAGCTGCTCGATAGGAGCGTCGAGTGAGTTGTATTCACTGTTTACCACATAGTACCCCTCATGGCTGAGCGACTTTTTCAGCGGCGTCATGGAATGATGGCTGCGCGCGAGACCGTGTAACAGCACCACGCAATCATTTTGTGTTGCGTCGGCTTGTACATGTGCTTCTGATTTGTCGATCGCGGCAGCTGCGACTGTTGGAACCACGACGCAGCCGCTAAACGTCACCATCAACAGGATTTTTAGCTTCTTCGTCAGTTCTGCCTTAAATCCGGCTTTCATTTTTTCTTCCAAGGTCAGTATTAAAGTTTGGCTACAGAGTTGAGACGGTATTCGCTGTATCATTTTTTGTATTAACGGATACATAAAAAGCCGTCCTCATCCAAATGACCGCGGCTATGGGTGGCAAACCATTGCGCGTGGTCTTTCTCGGCGCCGAAACGTTGCATGATTTGCACGCCGCCAAACTGGATTTCACCCACAGCTCCGGTGTCTGCTTCTTGTTGGGTTTCTCTGTCGACCACTTTGACGCTGCTGCCCGGTAGTGGCATACCTAGAGTACCAGCCTTGCCGCCGAGTTGAACTCTCCAGCTGTCGAAGTCCAGTGCGTCTGGTAGGTTGATACTGATAATGGGTGACGAAGGGCTTGCGCAAAAGGCCTCCAACACGGTTTTAGAGAATGTTTGTTGGAATCTCTCTCGCAGATCTTTTGATTGATTTTCCTGTGCGTGAACGCCAATAATCCCACGCAAACTCTCAAACATTAATGGATGCAGTTTCTCGTGCTCGAGAAAACTTTCGAGTTTCTGCGTTGGCGCACACAGCAGTGTCACCCTATAGCGTGCAATTATTTTACTGATGGTTAGGGCATCGATCGATTGCGGAATGCAAACCAAGGGAATGCCTTCGATCAGTGGCAGTAACATGCAGCTAATAAAGCCATTCGCGCTGTGGATGTCATCGCTATTGATCATCACGTCTCGCTCTTCGGTATTGAGCACATCGGACAACTGCTTGATGTTAGAGACAATATTTTTGTGGCTGAGTTTAATACCTTCAAGCTCGCCGCTTGGAGTTTGGTTAAAGAGTATGGCGGCGGTGCGTGTTGGAGAACTCTTACGACACCACCATCGCTGTATAATTGACTGAGGCAATAGACGGAACAATACAGAGTCCACTCGTCTCGCGAGTCGCGATGGCTGAGAAACCTGATCCAACAGTTGAATGTTGAGATCTTTACTGCGGCTCTCCCATTGAAAACCTTCGCTGATCAACTGCTCGATAAAGGTGCGACTGGTGTACAGAGTTTGGATTCGAGCCGTGGTGATCGCTTCGATCCAAGCATCAGTATTCATGGCCGGGTTGAGCGGGACCACGGTCTTGCCGCTCATCAGTAGCGCCATTGTCACTTCGGTCGCCTCGACACTTGGGGGCAGCAATAGCGCCACGTTTTTACCGGAGACTTGATGGCGAATTTGTTTGCTGAGGTGACGAGCGTTTAACAAAGTGTCCAAGCTCGACTGGCTGATTTGCGGATATAATTCAGTGCGGCTATTGGCGACGGCCATGTCGCTACTGAACTGCTTAGCGGTTTCGATCCACGCTTGCGGTAAGGTCGGTAGTGAGTCGGCGTAACCGCTCCAAGAGTCGATCGAGAGATCGAGAACCCGTCGTTTCAAAACATCCACTTCGGTGTCTTTGTCGAGTAATTCACCGAAGGAGACTATTAGGTCTCGACCGCCGGCGCGAGATCGCAAACTCTTAAGTTTGTCAGAGGAGCGAGAGAACTGACTGCCCCACAAGCCGCGAATGTAGAATGGCTGGATAACGATATCGCTCTCGGCGGCTTGAGCGGCGCGTTCATAGCCGCGTCTGAATTCAGCTAAGTGTCCTGTGCGGCTAATGGTGCCTTCCGGAAATAGGCAGACCACTTTCCCTTGGTTGAGTAGTTCGGTCACAATTTTCAGCGATTGCTCGGCATTGGCTCCGGATTCAATTGGAACGCAGCCAAACAGATCAAAGAACCACTTTAAGTACCAGCGTTCATAAATACTCTTTAGCATGACAAACTGGACCGGACGCGGGTAGGCAATTTGTACAATCGCCCAGTCGATCCAGCTAATGTGGTTGCCTAGTAACAGCACCCCTCCGGACTCCGGAACGTGCTTCATGCCTTGCACGTTAATTCGGTAGTGGCGGCTCATCATGTAAGTGAGTAGAAAGCGAACCAAACTCTGTGGCAGTTTATAGACGGTGTAGAGTCCGCCGACGACGGCAAATACAGCCGTTAACATCAACAGTTGTTTACTGCTGATTCCCAATAGGGCAAAGACGGCGGTCAGTACCAAAAAGCTCAGCATGCCGATATTTTGGATCAAATTGTTGGCCGCCAGTACTCGACCCATTTCGTTGTCGCCGGCGTAGAACTGAATCATGGCATTTAAGGGAACAATGAACAGCCCGCCCATGGTGCCAATCAGCAAAAAGTCGAGCCCCATCATCCAAGGGGATTCTAGCGTCGGCAGTATCCATAAGCCGATGCCAATGCCTGCCGCTCCCAAGGGAATCAAGCCAGTTTCGATATAGTTGCGCGAAAAGCGGCTGGCAATGGTTGAGCCCAATGCGATGCCAATGCCGGTAGCGGCGATGATAGCTTGAATGACTAAGGTATTGGTTTCGCCAATTTGCTCCTTGGCAAAGGCGGGAAAGCTTGCCAGCATCACCTGACCGATGGACCAAAACATGGCCAAGCCAACAATCGACAGTCTGATCACGTCTCGGCTTAACACCGGCTGTAAGTTGGTTTTTAGTAGCTTTCCTTGGCTATAGGCTTTTAGATCAAATTTTTCTTGGCTACCTTGATCGACTTGCGGTAGTCGATACATCATAAATAGCTCGGCGATGCTGCCGGCAATGAGCATAAAGCCGATGGGCACAAGGCTCTGTAAAACGGCGGCTTTGTCGGTTGTGCCTTCGGGGTACCACATCTCAAACAGCACCGACATCAACAGCGTCCCGGCAAGAATGGCAACGATGGAAATGGCTTGCACAATACCGTTGGCTTCGGCGAGATTTTGTTTGCCGAAGAATCCTTTCAGATAGCCGTACTTTGCGGGAGAGTAGATCGCCGATTGCATGGCCAGTAAAAAGGTCATGGCAAAGGCTGCCCAGAACCACCCGGCGGCATAACACAGGGTAATACCGATGGTTAGGCCCACAGCGGCCCAAGCCGAGTAGCGCATGACGTGATTCTTGGGAAAACGATCAGAGATAAACCCGGCAGGGCTAAACAGTAGGATGAAGGGGAGCAGAATCAAACCGTTGACGATGGCGGTTAGAATCACTTGTTCTTGGCCGTCATAGAGCTTAAAAATCGTATTTTGAATGACGATCTTATGGCCCAAATCGACAAAGGCATTGAGAAATACCGCCATCATAAAGGGGATGGCGCCAGTGATTTTGAAGAGCTTATTCATGAAAGGTGAGTCCTTGCCGGTTGCGTCAATCAATCCAGATTGCCGTGGGTAGCCTGATGCTACAACTAAAACGGCAATTGTAGTAGTTTATACCTCTCAAAGTATCGCTCGATGATACTCTCAATCCCCTAGGTCGATGATCTTCCCTCTGTCTTGAAGAATATGGCGAGATAGGAGAGGTAAGGCCGTTGCCGTTATTGCAGAGGACGCTCGCTCATGGCTCAAACCCCCGCGCTTATTGCGACGCTGAAAAAGCAGCTCAAAGCTTACGGTAAGACCTATGTCGACGTGGCTGAGGCTCTGGATTTAAGTGAGGCCTCAGTAAAGCGATTATTTGCCGGTGAAAACTTCACTTTGCAGAGGCTCGAAAGCGTTTGCCAGCTGATTGGCGTGGAATTGGCTGAGTTGGTTGCCCTGATGGCCCAGGAGCAACCGCAGCTAACACAGCTGACGTTAGAGCAAGAAAAGCAGATCGCGGAAGACTTTATTTTACTGATGGTGGCGCTGAGCGTGATTAACGGTTACACCTTTGCGGATCTGGTGGATCACTATAAGTTATCCACAACCCGCTGCGTGCAAAAGCTGGCGCATCTCGATCGTTTGAAAATCATCGATCTATTGCCCAATAATCGCATTAAACTGAAAATATCTCCCAACTTTCGCTGGTTGCCCAATGGGCCAATACAGCAGTTTTTCCACGATAAGGTACAGCAAGATTTTTTCAATTCACGCTTCGATCAAGAGGGTGAAAAACTCATGGTTCTCAATGGATTGATGAGTCGCGCGAGCAACGCTGAAATGCAGAAGAAAATGCAAAAATTGTCGCGAGAATTTAATGAGCTCATGCAAGAGGATGCGGCCTTGCCGATGAGCGAAAAATTTGGAACCACCATGGTGTTGGCATTGCGTCATTGGAACTTTGATAACTTCAAAGGCAATATGCGCTGACCAACACTCGTACTCTGAACTCTGTTCTGAATTAATGCAGTTGCATCCCGCTTTCGGCATTGATGTGATGGTCGATGGGATAGCGATCGCGTATGTAGCTTAGCTGCCCCGAGGTCTGTAGCTGGGTGAATCGCTGTACCAGGACCGGATCGAGATGATTTCCCGCCAGTTGCTTCAACTCCGTCAAAGCCTGTTCAATATCCCACGCGGGTTTGTAACTTCTGGCCGAGGTAAGAGCGTCAAAGACATCGACAACCGCAATCAGCCGAGCGGCCAGTGGAATCGTCTCTCCGACCAGCCCGTGGGGGTATCCGCTGCCGTCGTATTTCTCGTGATGGAAAAGGGCAATATCTCGGGCGATTTTGAAAAACGACTTGTTGCCTAAAATATCGGCGCCCTTATGCGTGTGGGTTTGCATAATCTGCCACTCTTCTGGCGTTAACTTGCCGTTTTTGTTGAGGATGTGATCGGGAATCGCGATCTTTCCTATGTCGTGCATCATGCTTGAATAGCCAATCTCTCGAGCTAAATCTGGCGCGACTCCAGAGGCCAAGGCGAGCTCTTCTACATAGTGACGAACACGATTGATGTGCAAGGCGGTGTCTTGATCTTTATAGTCGCAGGCGACCGCCAATTTGTAGATGGTACTGATGTTGGCTTCTTGCAGCTCTTGCGTGCGCTTGCGGATCTCTTGTTCGAGATTCTGGTTGAGGGTTTCGAGCTCTTGTTGCAGTTGTTTTTGCTCTTGGTAGAGCATTCGGTTTCTTAAGCTGGAGCGCAAGCGAGCGATAAATTCTTCGCTGCAAAAAGGTTTGGTGAGCACATCATTCACGCCGCGCTGAAGGAGTAGGTGCAACTCGCTATGATGGCTGCTGCCACTGACAACAATAATCGGGGTGGAATCAAACATAGAGTTTGAACGGATTAAATGACACAGCTCTTTGCCGTTGAGGTTGGGCATTTCAATATCGGTGAGCACTAAGTCGATCTGCTCTCGTTTTTCGATGAGGCATTCCCAGGCAGATTCACCGTCGTGGCATTGAATAAGGTGATAGCCCATGGGGGACAGCAATTCGGTGTACAGTTGTCGCTGCGAGGGGCTGTCTTCAGCTATGAGAATGGTGCATTGTGGCTGCTTGTGTCTAAGGCCGTAGGGAATGGTGCTGTGATGAAAGAGCGCGGATTTTAGCCGTTCCACCACGAAGGTAATGTTTGAGGCTTTATTGATGAAGTCAGTTGCCCCGGCATTGTATGCTTCGTCGATGGTGGTGGGGTTGCTTTTACTGGACATCAAGATCACGGGAATCAACACCGTTTTGGGGCTGCGCTTGAGCTGCGCGCAAAGATCAATGCCACTGCCATCCTGCAGTTCGATGGAGCAAAGGATCAGATCGGGGAGTTCACTTTCAAGGAGTTGGTGACAGCTGTTGACCGAGTCGCAAACATCGACGTCAAGCTGTAGATCTTTGAGGTGCATTTTGTAGAAGTGCGCCACAGAGTGACTGGCTTCGACGATTAAAATCCTTTTGCTCATAGTATCATCCTGATAGTTTGTTGATCTTTGTCAGAGACATTTTTCGATCAATGGCGCAACCTAATTCAATCAAGCTGATTAGGTTGTTGGGCGCCAAGGTGTTGTGGTTGTTGCTAAGCGGCATGTTACCGTTTTATGACACGGCCTCTGGTTGTCAGTTTGGTAAGTAGTATGCACACGATTACTGGAGTATAGGTTTAATCTACCGAGCAATCGGTCTGTATTAAGATCAATATGGCATAACTTTAATATACTTAAATCGTAATCGTGTAAGCCCCAATTTTACTGTCTCAAATTGTTTTAACGTCTTTTTTTAGGGAAGGTTTAGCAATGACAATAGTCGAGTTTCAAAGCTTTTTAGGGTGGTGCATCATCATTAATTTCGGTGTGTTGATGTGGTGGTTTTTATTTTTGGTGTTTGCTCACGACTGGGTTTATCACCTGCATCATCGTTGGTTTAAGATCAGCGAACCACGTTTTGATGAAATTCACTACAGCGCGATTGCCTATTACAAATTGTCGGTCTTTGTATTGATGGTGGTACCCTACTTGGCGCTGAAAATCGTATTATGAAGACTGAGCTCTAGGTTTTATCTCGCAGCCCGCAGCCCGCAGCTCGCAGCCGATTCGTCAATCTAACCATTGAATAATTGAATCGCTTAATAGAAAGACGCGTATAATTTGGCCTCTTTTGGATGAATTACTCTTATATATGACTGTAACTATTACTCTGCCAGACTCACGTATCCGCCGTGAGGGATTACCGTTAAACCAAGAGGGGGTGAGCAGTTGGCGGCTGCCCGCGGTGGCTCAGTCCGAGGTGCCTTTGGCGGTGGCGGAACAGTCTCGCTTTGGGGCGGGGGCTCGACTGCGCTTTTGCACCAATAGTTGCTCTGTCCGTCTTGCTTGCGAAGCTCGTTCACCGGCTAAGGTGCAGGGAATTGATTGTTTGGTTGATGGCCTCTATTGGCGAACACTCGCGATACCTCGTGGCGAGAATATCGACTTAATCTTATTTCAAGGCTTGGAGCGACAGTGGCGCACTGTTGAGCTCTACTTTCCCGCCGAGCAAGAAATTAGCTTGAGCTCGTTGACGCTGGGGGAAGATGCTCAGCTGACAACCGTTGAACCCTATGTGGATGAACTGCCGTTGGTATTTTACGGCTCGTCGGTGGTGCAGGGCGCCGGTGCGAGCCTGTCGTCGATGAGTTATCCGGCGATTATTTCTCGCTGTTTGAATCGAGACATTCATAACTGGGGCTTTTATGGGGCTGGAAAAGCCGAAGCCGAAGTGCTGGCTCATGTGATCGCTCGACCCGCAAGAGCGTTTATTCTGGATTTGGGCAAGTCTTATGGGCGCCAATCGGTCGATGTGTATCGGGCGATGCTCGAGCAAATTCGAGATTCTCACCCCGCGACTCCGATTGTCGTGATCACTCCGATTTTTTCAGCCCGCGAGCACTTTGATCCGCGATTTCTATTGCGTTCGCAATCTATTCGAAGCGTGATGGCTGAGGCGGCGAAAGATGTTGTGAACACCACTGTGATCGACGGCGAAGGTTTATTAGGTGTCCAAGATTGGGCGGGGCTATGCAGCGACGGGCTCCACCCCAATGAGCTGGGTTTTACCATGATCGCCGAGCGATTGTCGCAACAGTTGGAGTCGATATTATGAGTGAGTTAGAGCTTTCAACGTTTAAGGGCAGTTGTCATTGCGGCGCCGTGGCCTTTACGGTGCGGGCGCCAGAAAATGTAGAAGTGGAAGACTGCAACTGCTCGATCTGCAGTAAATCCGGTTTCTTGCATTTGATCGTGCCGAAGATTCATTTTGAGTTGACCGCCGGTGAAGATTCTCTCTCCAGCTACCGCTTTAATACCGGTGTCGCAGAGCATTATTTTTGTAAGGTTTGCGGCGTTAAACCTTTCTACGTGCCTCGATCGAATCCCGACGGCATGGATATTAATTTGCGCTGCTTGGATCGTCGTCCCAACAAGGTCAAGATCGTGGCTTTTGATGGTCAAAACTGGGAGGCCAACGCCGCGGCCTTGGCCCACAAGAGTGAGGTTTAAGCGTTACGGCATTTGCACTGGGCCTTAGTGTGCTGCGCTTGGCTCGATCATGGCGAGGCTTTCGTCGGCAAAACCGGTACCCGCCTCGGTGTAGAAGTTAAACACCTTATCAATACCGCCTTTTTCCAGCGCAAGGCGTTCATCTTCGTAGCGTGCGATGGCCGCGATTTGCCCCTGATACCCGGCTTGATGTAATTGCTCGGTGATATTGGTGGCGTCTTCGATACTGGGTAGGGCCAGCAGGACTAACTTGATGTTGGAGGTATCGAAGTTCTCCCACAGATCGGCATCTTCACCGTCGCCAAAAAAGACGTGTAAGCCAGAGGCTCTTTGACGCTGAATGCGATCGCGATCGGCGTCCATCCCCCAGACTCTATCGCCAATTTGTTGGTGCAGGGCATCGTAAGCGCCTTTCCCCACGCGGCCCAAACCGATGACCAATACCTCGGCTTGTTTGGGTTGGATAAACACATCTTGTGGCAATCGCTTGTCGCGCTCGAAGCCTCTCAGTGAATCTTTATTGCGACTGTAAATTGAATGCGCGTAGCGATAGATGATGCTGGTGAAGACAAACGAAATGGACACCGCCAGCGCTAAGATGACTAGCCACTCTTTGGTTAACCAGCCACTGTCGACACTGATGGCCGCAACGATCAAGCCGAATTCACTAAAGTTAGCCAGTGCCAGAGATGCCAGATAGGCGGTTCGCGCTCGAATCTTTAAGCCGCCTAAAATCATCATCAGCAGTACGAACTTGATCGGCAGCAATAGCGATATTGCCAGAGCGATGGCGAGCATGTTCCAGTCGGGTAGAGCGGTAAAACCAATCGATAAAAAGAAGCCAATCAAAAACAGGTCTTTAAAGCTCATCAGTGATTTTGTGAGTTCGGCCGATTTCGGGTGTTGACTGAGTAGCATGCCAATCAGCAGAGCGCCCAAGTCGCCTTTAATATTGACCAGATAGAAAAGCTCATAGCCTCCGAGCGCCAAGAAAAAACCGGTCAGTGGCAAAAGCTCGCCGTGGCCGGCTTTGTCGAGTAACCGTCCCAATAACGGTCTTGCGGGGATGAGCAGCAGTAATAACAGTGCCCAAATGGTAGGTGTTTTACCCGTCGCAAACACCAGAAAAAGCACGGCGATGATGTCTTGCATTACCAGGATGCCAATGGCGAGTCGGCCGTGGCGAGTTTTCATCTCGCCGCTGTCCTCGAGCAATTTAACAACGCAGACCGTGCTGGAAAAACTGCAGGCAAAAGCGATGAGTGCTGCGGAGGCAAAGGTTAACTCGGAAAAGAGCGGTAACGACAAGCTGCCGACTGCCAAGAGAAGCCCCGCGAACAGTAAAATCCAAATCCCCATAAGGCTCGATGTACTGGCCCAAATTTCGGCCTTAAAGAGATCTTTGACGTTGAGCTTCAAGCCGATACTGAACAGCATCAGGGTGATTCCGAGATTGGCTAAAGCCGTGAGGCTAACGGCGGGCTGAAACCCCATAAAGTTCAGCGCAAAACCGGCGATCAAGTAACCAATGAGTGGAGGCATGGTGAGCAATCGAACGGCAAGGCCGCAGGTGAATGCAAAGAGAATCCAAATAAAATCCATGGGGTTGCTGTTTTCCTTTGAGCGCGATGCTTTTGCGGCCTGAGACCAAGGTTGTGATAGCGATAAGCTTAACCGCCAATTGCCAAGCTTGCCATTATTGGGCGCGAGATTGCATGATCTTAATCAGCTGCGGGGCAGATCTCGGTTATTATCATGAGCTTTTTTGTGACTGGGGGCTTCTGAGCATTTCGACGTGAGGTATACCGTCTTCTTGGTAGGGGGGCGATACACATTCGAACCCCAATTCACCGTAGAATTTTTGCAAGTGGGCTTGTGCACTGATTCGAATGGCTGATTTGGGCCATTGCCGCTCAATTTGTAGTATGCCTTGTTCCATTAATTGTTTCCCATAACCTTTGCTTCGTGCATGATCGGCGATGACCACTCGCCCAATGGCAATTTCCGGGTATTTCATCCCCGCCGGTACCACTCTCAAATAGGCTGCAATGCACCGACCTGTGAGCGTATCTTCGGTCGCGGGTAGCTCGCCCGCGGGCGCTGTGCTCCAGCCGATGAGATGCCAGCATTGCTGATCGGCGTTGTCACAATCTTGGTACACACAATCTTGTTCGACCGCAAACACTGCCTGCCGTAGCCGCAGTACTTGATAAAGCTCCTGAGTGCTGAGCTGGTCAAAATGACTCCATTGCCACTGAATCATCAATTGGTCTCCTACGGATGAGCGAGGGGTGATTATTGAACGAGTTAGTCGATGTAAGGATTATCATCACGGGATTGAATTATGCACCATTCAACAAGTAATGTGGTTGATCGAATAGGCCTGTGGCAAGTTTCGGGTTTTGGTATTGAATTGGAGAAGACTATGGCTATTGGTGTAACGGCAAAACTCACCGTACAAGACGGTAAAAACGCAGAGTTCGAACAGGCATTTGGCCGCCTGAGCGAATCGGTAAATTCGCTCGAGCCGGGGTGCCGACTTTACGCGCTGCATCAATCGCGCAGTAATTCTCAGGTGTATATCGTACTGGAGCAGTATGACGATGAAGCCGCCTTAGCCGCTCACGGTAAAACCGATCACTATCTCGAGGCAGGAAAAGTATTGGCCACCTGTTTGGCCGCCGCGCCAGAGATAGAGTTGATGGATTCGGTGGCGAGCTAGAGACCGATAATGGGTCTTGGGATTAATCTGTGTAGCTGATGAAAAGATAGGAGAAAACCATGGTCGAGAATGAGTCCAATTATTTGCGGATTGATATGGTCTCGGATGTGGTTTGTCCTTGGTGCATTATTGGTTATCAAAAACTGCTTAAAGCCCTTGATCGGGTAAAGCACTCTCGACCGGATCTAGAGGTCGAGGTTGTTTTTCAGCCCTTTGAACTCAATCCGAATATGCCGCCTCAGGGGCAAAATGTGAATGAGCACATTGCCGAAAAATACGGCGCCGATCAGCGTACCATCGATGACAATCGAGCGCGCATGAGAGAGGTGGGTGCGGAACTGGGGATTACCTTTAACTCCAATGATCAAGCGCGTATTTACAACACCTTTGAGGCGCACAAGCTTTTGCATTTCGCCCACACAATGGGTCTGCAGCTAGCGTTAAAGCTGGCGTTGTTTGACGCCTACTTTAGCCAGCGTTTAGACGTGTCGAATCGAGAAGTGCTGATTGAACTGGCGCTAAAGGTGGGATTGCCCGAAGATCAATCGCGAGCGGTATTAGAGGGTGACGAGCTAGACTCTGTGGTTCGAGCAGAGCTGCAAAAATACATAAATGCGGGCGTGAGCTCTGTACCGACCTTTATCTTCGAGCAAAAATACAGTATCAACGGCGCTCAAGAGCCGCAGGTCTTGCAACAAGTCATTGAGCAGCTGCTCGATGCTCCTCGTGAATAAATACCGCTGGTGATTTACATCGATAGAAATTGATAATCCAATGTTAAACCCAGTGGTGAAAATTGCTCTTGTTCTGCGTCTAGGTCGGCACTAAACAGCGCAGCTCGTGGCTGCCAAAGAGGCTGGAACACGATGTGTAAGTGATTGTTATGGTCTGCATCGATCTCGAAGCTGCCAAGAGTTTCGGTTTGACGAAATTGATTGAGGCGAATGGCCAACCGCAGCAGCAGTGTGATTTTCAGCAAGTCGTTGAGCTTCAGAGTGTGAAGTTCAGGCATCTGCACCATTTTCAGTGATTTTCGTTGACTCAGTAGCAAAAAAGCCAATACCGATTGTTGCTCGTCATTGAAGCCAGCCATATCCGTCTGTTGCACAACGTAAGCGGCGTGTTTGTGGCAACTCAAGTGATTGATGTGATGGCCGATTTCGTGAAGTTGGCATGCCCAGTCGAGCAAATGACGGTAGAGCGGCAAATCCAATTGCCACTGCGGAGCGATTTGATCGTAAATAGAGAGGGCGGTCTTTTTGACTTTTAGGGCGTGGGCTTGATCGCAACCAAATCGATGGGCCAGCAGCGCGACGCTTGTGTGGCGGTTATCGTGATTGAGCAAGCGCTCTTGGGTTTCTGCCAGCAGGCCTTCACGCAACGCCGCATCGCTGTAACTGAGTGAGTCGATGTGGAGCAAATCGAATACGGCTATCAAAATCGCTAAACCGCCGCAAATGGTAGGGATTCTATCGGTCGCTAACCCAGGCCATTGAACGCGTTCGCGGTGACCGGCTTGCAGTAATCTATACTTAAATTTTTCGAGTATTTCTGCTGTTAAGGCGCCTTCAGAGAGGCCGGCTGCTATTGCGCTGTTGGTCAACGCTTTAATCGTACCGGAGGAGCCAATGGCATTTTTCCAGCCCAATTCCATGTAGCGTAAACGAATGCTTTCGAGTTGCTGTTCCGAATAAACAACGGCAGCGTTGAAACCGGCCTCGGTAATCTCGCCATTGGGGAAGAAGCGTTCACTCAAGCTGACGCAGCCCATGTCACAGCTGTGCAATAGCTTGGCTTGGGCTCCTTTGCCGACGATTAACTCGGTGCTACCTCCGCCAATGTCAACCACCAAGCTGTGGTTCTCTCGGTGCTGGTCAAGGGATACGCCTTGATAGATCAGTCGCGCTTCGGCGGTTCCAGACAGAACTTCAATGGGGTAAGGGAACAGTGCTTGCGCCGCTTGAGTCAGCTGGCTGATGTTCTGCGCCGCTCGAAAGGTAAAAGTGCCGACGGCGCGGACATGATCGGGATTGAAGTCTTGTAGGATTTTCCCGAACACATTTAAGGTGTCGAGTGCGCGATCGATGGCGGCCTGATCGAGCTTGCCGTCTTCACCTAAGCCCGCGGCCAAGCGTACTTTGCGCTTTTCTCGATGATAGGTTTTGATGCCGTGCGGGCCCAATTCGGCCAAGGTCATGTGAAAGCTGTTTGAGCCCAGGTCTATCGCGGCAATACGGCGCGGCGTATCGGGGAATGCTTGTTCTGTCACGGCGAATCCTAAAAGTGTAGAGACTAAACGGCCTCGTCTCTGCTGATTCACCGATGTTCTGTTGCAGATCGATTGTTCAGTCGAGATCTAAATCGCCGTTCTCTTTTTCAATTCTACTGAGATATTGGTGGATCGCAATTTGTGAGCGAACTTTTTTGCCTCCGCTCTCATCAATGTAGGGATTGGACTGCAATTTATTGATTAATCGAGCCTTGGTATTATCTTTCATGTGCAGATCAAAAATATTCATGACCTGCCTGCGCAGATGACGATCGTAGATCGGAACGCCCACTTCGACGCGATGATCGATGTTGCGTTTCATTAAGTCTGCTGAGGTGATATAGACCTTGGGGTCGCCGTCGTTGCCAAAGATCATGACGCGAGCGTGCTCTAAGAAACGATCCACAATACTGTGAATTTGGATCTTATCACTGACGTCCTTGTCCTCCATGCGTAAGGAGCACATACCCCGCACGATGAGTTTTACCTCGACGCCACTTTCTGCCGCTTTGCACAATAATTTGGCGATGGGGTTGTCGCAGAGGTTGTTGACCTTCATGTGAATGTAAGCGGGCTTACCCGATTGCGCCAAGCGAATTTCATGCTTAATCAGATCTTTGATGCGTTTGCGACTGTTGAGTGGCGACACGATCAAGTGATTAAAGGTGAAGGGGCGATAACTGTGGTCGATAAAGTCGAACACTTGGGCGACTTCTTGGGTAATCTCGGGGTGAGCGGTGAAGTAGCTGTAGTCGGTGTAAATCTTTGCGTTGCCCTCGTGAAAGTTGCCGGTGCCAATGTGTGCGTAGCGCTTGGGACCATCGCTTTCGAGGCGTTCGATAAGGCACAGCTTTGAGTGAATTTTAAGCGTGGGAATACCGAAAGCGACGCGAATACCCACGGACTGCAGCTGCTTCGAAAGCTCGATATTGTTTTGCTCATCAAAGCGCGCGTGCAGCTCGACCACCACGGTGACCTTTTTACCGTTGCGTGCGGCGTCGCATAGCGAGTGTAAAACCCGAGAGTCTTTGGCGACGCGATAAATATTAATGGTGATTTTGTTTACTCGAGGATCAAACGCGGCCTGCCTCAAGAGCTCGGTGAAATAGTCAAATGAGTGGTAGGGGTAATACAGCAATACATCTTCTTTGGCGATGGCATCGAGGGCGTTGTCGCAATTGTCGAAGGCAAAGCTGGGTACTCGAGGGAGTTTACGGTGCTCCAAGGAGACTCCACCGACATTGGGAAATTTAATGAAGTCGCGAAAGTTGCGATAGGGTCCGCCGGGCAGCATCGAATCGTGAGAGGCAAACTTTAGGCGTTTGGTTAAAAACTGCAGCAGAGATTCTGGCATCTCTTGGTCGTACACCAACCGCACAGGTTCGGCGTTGAGGCGGCGACGCAAGCCTTTCGACATTTTGTCGAGCATACTCTGCTCGATTTCATCGCCCAAGTCCAATTCGGCGTCGCGAGTCATCTTAAATGAGAAGGCGGTGATAGAATCGTAGGTAAAAACCGCTCCAAAGATTAAGTCGAGGCAGTGCTTTAAGGCATCGTCGAGCAGCAAGAATTGATGCTGACGATTGTTGTTGGGCAGCAGGATAAAGCGCGAGGTTTCATCGGTGGGGATTTCGACCACGGCGTGTTTACTGGTATCGCCTTCGCGCATCTCTACCGCCATGTAGAAGGCGTCGTCACTGAGTTGAGAGCCCAAATCCATGTCGCGATGGACGATGATTGGGCAAATTAACGGCAATACCGACTTGCGGAAATACTGTTTGAGCCAAATCGATTGCGGCTCACTCATATCCTCATGGGTGGGAAGAATCGTGATGTTGTTGGCTTGTAGCTCTGTGTTGACTTGCTTGTAGAGTTTGTCGAACTGCTTGTTGAGCTTGACCACCTTGTCTTGAATGTCTTGCATTAGGCGCTCGGCATTAACGTCGTCGTCAGAGCCTTCGGTGGCGATGTGCGGCAATAGGATACGGCGGCGCACATCGGCGACTCGAACGCGAAAGAACTCATCCATGTTGTTGGAGAAGATGCCCAAAAAGCGCATGCGCTCGATAACGGGGGTCGAGGTGTCGGCGGCCTCCTGCAACACACGCTCATTGAATGACAGCCAGCTGATTTCACGGGGCACGATATGGATCGGCATGTGTTTGGCCGAAATCTTGTCGTCGGCTTTGGGCTCTGACTTGTCCGCGCTGTGGCGAGAAGTCGATGTTTGGTCTTGCAGCATCGTTGGCTGGTCTCAACTTGTGGATCGTTAATTGATAGCGAAATGGATTGTGAAAAGGTCTTCAAAAGTATAGTTAGCTTCCGGCGAGCTTATACTCCGAGCGCGGCAGATTTGTGACAGGGCGCTAAGGATATTGGCACGTTTGGGCTGCGTTTCAGAGTCAAACCTCGACTTTTACCATGATTGTAGTGCGCTTGTGCCAGATCAACCTTCTTTTATGTCTCCATGGCATATAGTCTAATGACAGATGCACGGAACTTCACCTGTAATTAATAAAGGAATCTCTATGGCCAGTCCGCAGTCCGGTATTTTGGCGACTATACCCGCCACCGCTACTTACCTTTCATTTAATCGCCGTCCAGAAATGCGTGCTGACGATTTACGCCAGCTGCTGGCTATGTTGGGTGAAGAGGTGGACGGCAATGAGCTGGTGGTGGGAGTCGGAGCACCCTTGGCGCAGTTTTTAGCTGCCGAGGTGCCGAGCTTGAAGCCATTTCCGGCGCTAATGGGCAGTGGTATTGCGGTGCCATCGACCCAGAGCGACCTGTGGCTATGGTTGCGACGTGGCGGAGCCGGTGAGCAGTTTCACCGAGCGGCGCACCTAGTCGACACTTTGCAGGCGGGATTTGAATTGGCCCATTGTGTCGAGGCTTTCCAGTACAGTGACAGCCGCGACTTGACCGGCTACGTCGATGGTACCGAAAACCCGACCGGCAGTGATGCTTTGGCGGCGGCTATTCAGCAGACTGGAGCGGCGGGCCTGTTGGGGTCTAGCTTTGTTGCTGTGCAGCAGTGGCAGCACGATTTTTCGATGTTTGAGTCGATGAGTCAGCAACAACAGGACCACACGATTGGTCGCCGTCGATCCGATAATGTCGAGTTGGATGATGCTCCAGCCTCGGCCCATGTGAAGCGCACAGCGCAAGAGAGCTTCGACCCTGAAGCCTTTGTGGTTCGCCGCTCGATGCCTTGGCGTCAGGAGTTGGATGGCGGGCTTCAGTTTGTCGCCTTCGGTAGCTCTTTCGATGCCTTCGAAGCCCAGCTCAAGCGAATGATGGGAATGGACGACGGGATTGTCGATGGATTGTTCAATATTTCCCGTCCCCTCACCGGTGAATACTACTGGTGCCCACCGATGACGTCCGGTCGTTTAGATTTGTCAGTTTTGGGTATTCAATCTGAGCGCTGATATCAAGGTTGTCTTAGCCAAAAAATACGAAAAAAACGGCTTGATGGCAAAATTACCCATTTAGGGGATGCGACAAAGTCGCCACCGTGTATAATCTGCCCTCCTTTGTTGGGTAGAGATGGTTATGTCCGAGGATTTCCCGGTCAAACGAGTGGCAGTATTAGCGACGGATGACGTCTATGGCGGTAACTTAATGAGTTGTCGCGATATTCTTCATGGTATCCAGTTTCGGGCGCAGCGCCTGCCGGGCCCCGACCTCGAGTTTTCGATTCTTTCCCCCAACGGCGACAATGTTCGCAGCTACAGTGGTGCCTCCATCGGATGCGACGGCGCGCTCGACGACAGCGAGTGGGATGTGGTGATTTTGCCCCATGTCTGGTCCAAACCCGATCGCTTGAAAGCTCTAAGCCCCGCGATCACTCGCTGGTTAAAACCCCACTTAGAGCAGCGCAAGCTAACCTTAGCCATGGGCTGTGGCGTCTACTGGATTGCAGAATTGGGCTTTCTCGACGGCCGTGAGGCCACTACCTATTGGCGTCAACACGATAACTTTACTGAGCTTTTCCCTGGGGTTCAGTGGGAAAAAGATAAGGTCATCACCGAAAGCGAGAACATATATTGCGCCGCAGGCGGCAATTCGATGGCCGACCTCATGTTGAATTTGGCCATTCGTCTGTTTGGCGACAGTGTCGCTCGTGGCATCAGCCGCGACATCCTATTTGATATTCGTCGCAGCTATGACTTTGCGCCATTGCGAATGAGCAGTCAGCGCAGTCACGGCGATCGTCTAATCGAGCAGGTACAGGCCTGGTTAGAAAGTCGTTATTCAGAAGAGATTCGTCTGGCCGATGTGGCTCAAAGCCATGGCATGAGTCTGCGCAATTTCGCTCGCCGTTTTTCTGCCGCAACTGGTGAAAAGCCGCTGGCCTATTTACAGCGTATTCGCTTAGAGGCGGCGCGAGATTTGTTGGTCCACAGCGATAAAAGCATCAAGCATATATCCCTAGACGTGGGTTACAGCGATAGCAGTTATTTTTGCCGGTTGTTTCGAACGCAGGTGGGACATACTCCCGCCGCTTATCGCAAACAGTTCAGTAATTAATTAAAACAAGGTCATCAGCGCTTAGCGCGATCCGGATCATTAAGCAGAAGTGATCGGGGTGGGATCTGTAGCTCCCGGTGGTGTTAAACTCTGCGCACATTTATCCTTGGGGAACAGCCAGTATGCATTGTCCATTTTGCAGTGCGGAAGATACAAAAGTGATTGATTCTCGATTGGTAGCCGAGGGCGATCAGGTGCGTCGTCGACGCGAATGTCTGTCCTGTCATGAGCGTTTTACCACCTATGAAACGGCGGAATTGTTACTGCCAAAAGTGATCAAACAAGATGGTTCTCGGGAGCCGTTTGACGAAGCAAAACTGAGTGCCGGCTTTTTGCGGGCCCTGGAAAAGCGCCCGGTGAGTGTCGAAAAAATTGAGTCCTCTATCAGCCAAATAAAGCATGCCTTGCAAGCCACTGGCGAGCGAGAAGTTCCGGCTTTGATGATTGGCGAAAAGGTCATGGAGCAACTGCGAGCGCTCGATGAGGTTGCCTACGTTCGATTTGCTTCCGTATACCGACGCTTTAAGGATCTCAACGAGTTCCGAGAAGAGATCGATCGCTTAGAGAAAAAGCCGTAATTTACGGTCTTTTGTCTGCCCACAGATTAGAGAAAGATAGTGACACCATGCCTTTAGAAGATAGCCATTACATGTCTCTCGCGCTTCGCTTAGCCGAGAAAGGCCGCTATACCACCATGCCCAACCCTCGTGTGGGTTGTGTCATTGTGCGCGACGGAGACATAGTGGGGCAGGGGTGGCATAAGCGTGCCGGAGAGGCCCATGCCGAGATTAACGCGCTGGCCGAAGCTGGTGAAAACGCTCAGGGCGCGACCGCGTATGTGACCTTAGAGCCCTGCAGCCACAGGGGGAAAACCGGTCCCTGCTGTGAGGCGTTGATAGAGGCCGGCGTCGCGCGAGTGGTATACGGGATGGAAGATCCCAATCCTCAAGTGGCCGGAAACGGCCTCAAACGCTTGACCGAGGCCGGAGTGAATGTGGACGGGCCGGTGTTGGAAAAAGAAGCCTGGGAGCTTAATCCCGGTTTTATTCGGCGCATGGAAACGGGACGACCTTACGTTCGCTGCAAAATGGCCATGAGTCTTGATGGTCGCACGGCAATGGCCAGCGGTGAAAGTAAGTGGGTCACCGGTCCATCGGCCCGCGCCGACGTGCAAAAGCTAAGGGCGAGAAGTTGCGCGGTTATCACCGGTATCGGCTCGATCCTACTGGATGATTCATCACTCACGGTACGCGAGCCAGAATTACGTCTCGACAATGCTCACGAGGCCGCACAACTCCAGCCACTCAGAGTGGTTTTAGACTCAAAACAACAGCTGC
This sequence comes from Cellvibrionaceae bacterium, assembly GCA_050633365.1. Classification (GTDB taxonomy): domain Bacteria; phylum Pseudomonadota; class Gammaproteobacteria; order Pseudomonadales; family Cellvibrionaceae; genus Pseudomaricurvus. The sequence continues at coordinate 28,144 of JBOEGJ010000003.1, forward strand.
GAAAAAGCCATATAGTGGTACAATCGCCGCCCGCTACGCTAGTGGTCTCGGCGCAGCCAGAGTGCGACGCAGAATTGTCTGGCGCGGATGTCGAGCAAATGTCTATGCCTGGCGTCGATGGTCGAGTCGATCTCGACGCGTTACTGCAAGAATTAGGGCGCCGACAGTGCAATGAAGTACTGGTTGAAGCAGGAGCCAATCTTGCGGGCGCATTTTTACGACGCGGTCTCATCGATGAGTTGGTGATTTATATGGCGCCTAAACTCATGGGAAGCAACGCTCGTCCCTTATTTGAACTGCCCCTGCAGACCATGTCTGCTCAATTGCCGTTAACCATCAGCGATGTTCGCTCGGTGGGCAATGATTGGCGAATTACAGCGCGGCCAGACCCGGAAGGTTAGTCCCGAATACACACTTAGTGGGCTGACGCCATGGCGGTATCTGTCTGCACCTGCAATGAACAAGAAGTGAAAGCATCATGTTTACAGGCATTATTGAAGCAGTAGGTGACATTGTTGCCGTAGAGCCCAGCGGTGGCGATTTGCGACTGCGTGTTAAAACCAACGGGTTGGATTTGAGCGATGTCGCCCTGGGCGATTCCATTGCTACCAATGGCGTCTGTTTAACCGTTATTGAGTTGCCCGGTGATGGTTACTGGGCCGATGTCTCAGTCGAGACGCTGGATAACACGACCTTGCGCCAATGGTCGGTGGGTATGCCCGCTAATTTAGAAAAGGCGCTGACCCCTCAAACCCGTTTGGGCGGGCACATGGTCAGTGGTCACGTCGACGGTGTGGGTGAAGTTGTCAGTCGCCATCGGGATGCGCGTTCGGAGCGCTTTCGCATCAAAGCGCCGGCTGAGTTAGCGAAATACATCGCCCACAAGGGTTCAATCACGGTCGATGGCACCAGCTTGACCGTAAACGCGGTGGATGGCGATGAATTTGAGCTCAATATTGTGCCTCATACCATCGAACGCACCGTCATCGGCAGCTATCAGGCCGGTTCGAAAGTCAATTTAGAGGTCGACGTTATCGCACGTTACCTAGAGCGACTACTATTAGGGGATAAAGCGGCTGAGTCGTCATCCTCAAAGGGCATTGATCTGGCCTTTTTGGCAGAACATGGTTTTCATCGTGGCTGAGTGTCGCCTCTGCGACGTTTGGTAGAGACATTTTTTAGCACCGTTTAACGGCGGCATTGATTAAGTAAGGTTGGTTATGGAACTCAATACAGTAGAAGAGCTTATCGACGATATTCGTCAGGGCAAAATGGTCATCCTGATGGATGATGAAGATCGCGAAAACGAAGGTGATTTGGTCATGGCTGCCGAGCAAGTTCGGGCAGACGACATCAACTTCATGGCCACACACGCCCGCGGCTTGATTTGCCTGACCTTGTCTCCGGCTCGCTGTCAGCAGCTGGATCTGCCGTTGATGGTATCGGATAACTTGGCTCAGCATTCCACCAACTTCACCGTGTCTATCGAAGCTGCCGAGGGTGTTACTACGGGTATATCTGCCGCCGATCGCGCTCGCACGGTTCGCGCTGCGGTTCAGCGCGATGCCAAGGCCTCTGATATTGTTCAGCCGGGTCATATCTTTCCATTGATGGCGCAACCTGGTGGTGTGTTGAGTCGCGCGGGTCATACTGAAGCGGGCTGTGATCTGTCTCGCTTGGCCGGATTTGAGCCTGCGGCGGCGATCGTCGAGATCATGAATGAAGACGGCACTATGGCGCGTCGTCCAGATCTCGAGATTTTTGCCAAAGAGCACAACCTGAAAATCGGCACCATTGCCGACTTAATCCAATATCGCTCGACCAATGAAAAAACCGTCGAGTGTGTGAATGAGCGCAAAATTCAAACCCAGTATGGCGAATTTAACTTGCATACTTACCTCGACAAAGCGCGACAAGAAAAGCACTTTGCGCTAACTCAGGGTGATTTGCGCAACGGCGAACCTGCCTTGGTTCGAGTGCACGTAGGCAGCACCGCCCGCGACGTATTTAAAGTTCATCGCGGCAGTGATCAAGAGTTCTTACCTTGGACCTTTGATCGCGCTATCGAGATGATTGCCGAAGAAGGCCGCGGCGCTTTGGTGATGATTTGCCACAGTGAAACGGCAAACGATATCGAAGATAGTATCGATTGGATGTTGTCCGGCAAGCAAGAGCGCCCAAGCCAAGACCTCGTATACAAACAAGTGGGTACTGGCTCTCAAATCCTTGTGGATCTGGGGGTGAAGAGCATGCGCCTTATGAGTGCTCCGTTTAAATTTAATGCTATTTCAGGATTTGATCTTGAGGTGGCCGAATATATTGATACTGGTGTGAAGTAACCGCACCTTTCTTCTAACATTGATTAAAAAGAGTTATGCATCATGAGCAAAGTAATTGAGGGTGATTTCACAAATTGTAACGGTAAATACGCGTTGATCGTCAGCCGTTGGAACAGCTTTGTGGTTGAGAGTTTGAAAGAAGGGGCGCTCGATAGCTTGCGTCGCCACGGCATCAGCGAAGATCAAATCACCATTTACTATGCACCGGGAGCCTTTGAGTTTCCGTTGTTAGCACAGCGTTTGGCCAACAAAGGCGAGTTCGATGCAATCATTGCGTTGGGCGCAGTCATTCGTGGCGGCACGCCGCATTTCGAATATGTTGCTGGCGAGTGCACCAAAGGTTTGGCTCAGGTTTCTCTGAATTCAGATACCGTTGTGACCTTTGGCGTGTTGACTGTAGATTCCATTGAGCAGGCTATCGAGCGCTCTGGCACCAAAGCGGGTAATAAAGGCGAAGAAGCCGCGGTAACCGCATTGGAAATGGTCTCTCTGCTAAATAAAGTTTGAGTGGTTGCTGGCCTTGCGCCAGCTCAACCCATGTTTGATTGAAAGTGGATACTACCAGAATGACAGTTTCTCCTGCGGCACGCCGCAAAGCACGACACTACGCCATGCAGTCGCTGTATCAATGGCAAATGACTTCAGCAGCGATCAATGTGATCGAAGCAGAATTTCATACCGACAATGATATGAGTAAGGCTGACACGGCTTATTATCGTGAGTTGATTCACTCGGTGCCTAAACGCCTTGATGAAATCGATGAGGCTTATGCGACATTTTTGCAAGAGCGCGAGCAAAATGAACTCGATCCCATTACTCAGGCTCTATTGCGAATTTCCACTTATGAGTTGATGGCTCGTATCGATGTGCCTTACAAAGTCGTCATCAATGAATCTGTTTCTCTGGCGAAGAAATTTGGGGCCACTGATAGTCACAAATTTATCAATGGAGTACTCGATAAGGTCGCGGCTCAGCATCGCGCCGTAGAAGTAAAGGCGACTCGTAAAAAGAGCTAGTGGCAGCTGCAAACGCAACAGCGAATCGCTAAGGGAATTGGCGCTTCACGGTGAAAGTGAATCAAGGAATTTTATGGCCGTAGGTGAATTTGAACTAATTGAACGGTATTTTCGTCAGGAAGCCGGCGCACTGGGTGTTGCCATGGGCATTGGCGATGACTGCGCGTTACTGAATGTTCCCGATGGACAACAACTTGCGGTGTCTATGGACACCTTAGTTGGCGGTATTCACTTTCCAAAAAATGCAGATCCAGAGTTGATTGCAGAGCGAGCTCTGCGAGTTAACTTAAGTGATCTGGCTGCAATGGGCGCCGAGCCCATGTGGTTTACTTTGGGATTGACCTTACCCAAAGCCAATGCGCAATGGGTGAAAGGCTTCTCTCAAGGATTATTTCGAGTTGCCAACGAATACAATATCGCCCTGGTGGGCGGTGATACTACCCGTGGCAATCTGAGTATTACTATTCAGGTGCACGGCACGGTCGATCCAGGACGTGCGTTGATGCGCGGCAATGCGTCGGTCGGCGATGAGATTTTTGTCACCGGGCCGGTGGGCAATGGTGCGGCGGCGTTGGCGGTCATTAAACAAGAGTTGGAGGTGGGTAAATCGGCCTTTAACTATTTTATGGATCATTATTATCGTCCCGAACCCCAGCTCAAAGAAGGGCAAGTGCTGCGAGGTATAGCCGAAGCGGGAATCGATATTTCCGATGGTTTAGTGGCCGATCTGGGTCATATTTGCGAACAAAGTGTGGTGGGTGCATCCATTCATTTGGAGAGAATTCCTCTGTCGGAACCTGTGTCAAAATTGGTTCCTTTTGAAAAGGGGATTCAGTGGGCTTTGAGCGGCGGCGATGACTATCAGTTGTGTTTCACTGTGCCGCCAGCCCGTATGGCGCAGCTTGAAACCTTGGTTGATCAAAAGCGTATCGAAGTTCACCACATTGGTGAAATTACCAGAGGCAAAGGCGTGACTTGTCTCTACAACGGCGAAGAAGTTTTGTTAAACAAAGAAGGGTATCAGCATTTTGACGGCAACGAATAATCCTTCTTGGTCGAGTTTATTGGCCAATCCCGTTCACGCCTTAGCGTTTGGTTTTGGTTCGGGTTTATCGCCCAAGGCGCCTGGAACCGTGGGTACTTTAGCGGCAATCCCTTTGTATCTGTTGATGTCATCGCTGCCTCCTCTCGCCTATGTGATTATGTTGGTGGTGACCTTCGCGGTTGGTGTTTATCTATGCGATAAAACCTCTAGAGATCTAGGGGTTCATGATCACCCAGGTATCGTTTGGGATGAATTTGTAGGCTATTGGATCACCATGTTTGCCGCCCCGGCTGGATGGCTTTGGGTGTTGGTTGGTTTTCTTTGGTTTCGCTTGTTTGATGTGCTCAAGCCCTGGCCGATCAACTGGCTTGATGAAAAAGTTGACGGCGGTTTTGGCATCATGATTGATGATGTGCTCGCCGGTGTGATGGCGCTGGTCTGTGTGCAGTTGAGTTATTACTTGGTGTCGCTATGAGAAAACTAGGCTATGGATTGGCCGTTGTTTTTGTTTTGTTGGCCAATGTTGTTGCGGCAAAAAATGTTGAGGTAAAGGGCTTGTTTTCCGGCAGTGCTCTGTTGTTAATTGATGGTAAACAAAAGCTATTGAAACAGGGTAAGAGTTTCGCTGGCGTTACTTTGCTGTCCGCCGACAGCAAAAAGGCGGTTCTCGAAATTGATGGCAAAAAACACACCTTGGGTATGTCGCGACGAATTTCGTCGAGCTATCAAAAAGCCGAAACTGCAGAGGTACGTTTACAACCGACCTATGGCGGCCACTACGTGACACCGGCAAGAATTAATAATCTGCCGGTCTCGGTAATGGTGGATACCGGTGCAACTACCGTGGCGATGAGCCTGCCTCAAGCGAAGGCGCTGGGTATCGATTATCGCAACGGTCGCTTGACGCCCATTAGCACGGCGGCGGGTTATAGTGAAGGGTATTTGGTTTATTTACGAAGCGTTACTGTGGGTACAGTAACGGTGCAGAATGTAGAAGCGCTGGTGAGTGTTGGCGACTTTCCCGAGACTATCTTATTGGGAAACAGTTATCTCAGCCGCGTCAAAATGTTTCGCGAAAATGGTGTGCTGGTTTTACAGAGTCAGTACTAATGGCGTTTCCGACAAAATAATTTGTTGATGGCGCGACAGTAAGAGGTTGTATTGTGGCCGTTCGTTACATTGAATCTTCAAAATTACCGACTTCAATGGGTATTTTTGAAATGCATGGTTTTGAAGATACTGAAACCAATAAAGAGCACGTCGTACTAAGTATGGGGCAGATCGGCAGTGACGAGCCTGTACTTGCTCGTATTCACTCCGAGTGCCTCACTGGTGATGCACTATTTAGTTTACGTTGTGATTGCGGAGCGCAGTTGCAGGCGGCTATGCATCGCATTGCTGTCGAAGGGCGTGGTGTTATTTTCTATTTGCGTCAAGAAGGGCGTGGTATCGGTTTGCTCAACAAGATCAGAGCTTATAATCTGCAGGATAAGGGCGCTGATACTGTCGAGGCCAATGAGCAACTCGGTTTTGGCGCCGACATGCGAGATTACTCCATATTGAAGCCCATGCTTGAGCATTTGGATATCGCTGAAATCAGATTGATGACCAATAACCCTCGTAAAGTGAAGGCGCTGCAAGAGCTCGGTATCAATGTCACCGAGCGCGTTGCTCATGAGAGTGGCCGCAACCCGCACAACATCAAATACCTTGAAACCAAAAAGGGAAAGCTCGGGCACTTACTTGACGCTGGTGATTAGTTCAGTATTGCTGGCAGGCATTGGTAAAGGGCCGAAATATCGATGCTCAGCCCAAGGCTAGGTAGAATGGATTTGGATTTGAGCCGCAAAGGCTCTCTGTGCTGAGTGCCTTCTCTTTTCTTTGCGTTAAGGTTGAATCTTGCGAGTATTTTAGCGTCAAAATGACGAAACAAGAGTTGCGCTGCAACACTTGTGGCTCCTGGTTTGTGTCGGAGCGATAAAGGTTACAGCGTTGATCGAGAGAGTTTTACCCGAAGGTATGTTCGCTGGCAGGAAAGACACCTTGCTTCACGTCATCGGCGTATTTTCTCAGCGCACCGGGAATATCATCGGCTTCTACCAAAAAGTTCTTCGAAAACTTTGGCGGTTGTTCCGTCAGTCCAAGAATGTCATTGATCACCAGTACCTGAGCATCCGTGTCTTTGCCTGCGCCTATACCGATTGTTGGCATAGAGACTGCGTCGGTAATACGCTGCGCTAATTCACAGGGTACACACTCCAGTACCAGAAGGTCCGCTCCTGCGGCGTCTAGGGCTTTAGCGTCGGCGAGAATTTGTTCTGCCTGTTCTTCATTGCGCCCTTGTACACGAAAGCCGCCAAGTTTGTTGACCGATTGCGGTGTGAGCCCCAGATGAGCACAGACGGGAATACCCCGTTCGCCGAGCATCTGTACGGTCGGTGCCAGCCATTGACCACCTTCGAGTTTTACCATGTGCGCGCCCGCTTGCATGATGCGTGTCGCATTGATCATGGCTTGCTCTGCAGTGGCGTAAGTCATGAAAGGCATGTCGCCCATAATGAGCGACTTGTCATTGCCTCGCTTAACGGCTTCGACGTGATAAATCATCTGCTCCATGGTGACTGGAATAGTGCTGTCGTAACCGAGTACCGTCATGCCGAGGCTGTCGCCCACTAGCAGTACTTCGACGCCGCTCTTTAAGGCCATGGCGGCCATGGGAGCATCGTAAAGAGCAACAGTGACAAACTTTGTACCCTCCGCTTTCATCTTGCGAAGTGTGAGGGTGGTGATGGCTTTGGTGAGGCCGCTGTTGGCTTGGACGGTTCCGTATGGCATAGGTTTCACATCTCAGTTAATGACAACGTCGATTACTACAACGTCGATTACAGCGTTGATTACAACGTGGGGGTTGGATTGTAATAGTGCCGGCCGCTTTTGACGGTCAGCATGTATTCCACCAATTGGTGGTAGTGATCTGGATTGTTGGCCAGATCCAATTCGGTGGCATTGACGATCAGCATGGGCGCTCGATCATAATAATGGAAAAACTGCATGTAAGCATCGTTTAGCGTAGTCAGGTATCCGCTGGCAATATTGCGTTCGGCTTCGACACCGCGATTGCGAATACGCTCTTCCAGAACATTGTTTGGGGCCTGAAGATAAATGACCAAATCCGGTTCAGGGGCATCAATAGTGAGCTGGTCATAGACCTGCTGATAGATGTTGAGTTCATCGTCGTCGAGAGTTACCTGGGCGAAGAGTTGATCCTTATCCATTAAAAAGTCGGCGACGCGAGCAGTTTGGAACATATCCTGCTGACGTAAATCTTGGATTTGCTGCGCTCGTTGAAACAGAAAAAACAGCTGAGTTGGCAGTGCCGCGGCTTTTGGATTGGCGTAAAAACGCTCGAGAAATGGGTTGTCGTCAGCACTTTCTTCGAGCAGTTCGTAGCCCAAGGTCTTGGCTAAGTGCTTGGCTAGCGTGGTTTTTCCCACACCGATAGGCCCTTCCACTGCGATAAAGCGTGGCAGGTCCAAGCCCTGTGTATCGATGGTGATGTTAAAACCGTCACTCACGGTTTGCTCCTAATCAATCTTGGATGGGATGAAGCCCGTCATTTGAGCAATGTGCTAATAATGACTCAAGTGCCTCACCCGAGGGAAGTACTAAATCTTTTGCGATATCGGCCAGAGGATAGAGTACAAAATTTCGCTCCGTTAAATAAGCGTGAGGTACGGTGAGTCGATCAGTTTGGATGGTGTGATCTGCGAATAGCAATAAATCGAGATCCAAGGTGCGCGGTCCCCAATGGATTTTTCGCACTCGCTCATGCTCCTGCTCGATTCGTTGCAGTTGATCGAGCAGGGCATGGGCATCGAGATGGGTTTCAATCAGGACTACGCCATTAATGTAATCGGGCTGAACGCCGGGGCCGACAGCCTTGCTTTGATACCAGCGTGACTGCTGAATAAGTCTAACGCCGTCAATGGCGTCGATCTCTTGTGCCGCGCGCATGACTTGTTCTCGCGGATTCTCGAGATTACTTCCAAGGCCTATGTAGGCCTGAATCGCCTGAGCCATAACCGCTAGCTATGAATTTTGAGGCGCGGCGGGTTTGCGTTTGCGCGGGGAGCGACGGCGTTTGCCTTGTCCTTTACCCTGTCCGAGCTTGGCGACCATGGCCTCACGCCCTTCGCTGTCTTGTTCCTGATAGCGCGTCCACCATTTGCCGAGGCCATTGAGGTTTTCTCCAGCCTCTTCTCGCATCAAGACAAAGTCGTAAGCGGCGCGAAAGCGTGGGTGCTCAAACAGTCTCTCGGCGCGTTTTCCTTGGCGGCGAGACAAGCGGTGTTGCAAGTCCCATATTTCACGCATGCTCTGTGTAAAGCGCTTGGGTATTGAGGTGGTTTGCAATTGCTGTGAGACGATATTCTGAGCCGCCTGCTGATGCGCCTGAACCGGTTGCATGCCTTCTTTCTGCAGCTTTTCTTGCTCTGCACAGACCGATGGCCACAGCATGGCTGCGTAAATATAGGCTGGCGTGACACGCTGATTGTTCTTTATGCGTTTGTCTGTGTTGATCAGAGCTTGAGTAAACAGTGCCTGAGCGTAGGGAAGGTCATTCTTTAGGGCGCTGTCCGTTGCCGGCAAGATGTACTGTAAAAGGTCGTATTCGCGAAGCTTGGGTAACACGGCGCTGCCATAGCCGCCCATGAACAGCTTAAGTACCTCTTCAAATAGGCGTGCCGCGGGGATATTGCGCAGGAGTGAGCCCAGTTTGTGAATGGGTGCTGCCGTGGCCTTGTCGATGTCGAAGTCCAATTTACCCGCGAAGCGCACCGCTCGCAGCATGCGCACAGGGTCTTCTTGGTATCGGGTTTCCGCCTTGCCGATAATACGAATTTTGCGATCAACGATGTCTTTAATTCCGCCGGTGAAATCGTGAACGCTAAATTGATCTAGGGTGTAGTAGAGAGCGTTGACGGTAAAGTCACGGCGGATGGCGTCGGATTGGATGTCGCCATAGACGTTATCTCGAAGCAGCATGCCCTCATTGGACTTGGCGCTGTGCTTATTGCCAGCGTTGTCGCTATGGTTGTCGCGGAAGGTGGTTACTTCAATGATCTCTCGGCCAAAGCGAACGTGAACGATTTTAAAGCGGCGGCCAATAATGCGGGAGTTTCGAAATAGCTGCTTTACCTGCTCAGGAGTGGCATTGGTGGCAATGTCAAAGTCTTTGGGGCTATCGTCGAGCAGTAAGTCTCGAACGCCTCCACCCACCAAATAGGCCTCATAGCCACCGTCACCTAGGCGCTGCATCACTTTTACTGCCGAGTGACTGATCTTGCGCCGAGAGATGTTGTGATCCTCACGCTCGATGATTTGATGTTTGATGGCCTGCGAGTTTTTCGTCAAGGCATTGATGATCGGTAGGTTAAGCAGCCGCTTCAACATGGTCAGAACTACTGAAATGATGGCCTCGGGGGTGCCGGGCGAGTGATAGATGGTCGCTGTTTGCGTGTCTAGCAGGCAGCGCGATGTAATGGAGGCGCAGTGTACCATGCAGAGGGCAGAATGCCAGTTGTGGGCAGAAGGCGAGAATATGACTGGTCTAGAAATGAAAACGGGAAAGCCTTAGCTTTCCCGTAGAATTTTTTCTTATTGTCCTAGTTTTATTGTGCCGCAAAAGTATTGGCTTCCTTGCTTTGCGGTAATTTGCTCTGTGGCAAATCCTCTCCAAGTTTTTAGTCAGTTGTAACAGTCAGTTTTAACGCTTTGTTATTATTGTTTTTTGTTGTTATTAGTTTTATCTATCTTTTTATTATTATTTGTTGTTTTTATTATTCAGTTTTACTTTTTTATTATTATTTATTGTTGTTATTTTTATAGTTGTAATTTGTTTTTATTATGCTGACCTACAAAGCATTCTGCGTGCCAACTTTGAAAACTTGTTATTAATCAATGGTTTGGGATTATTTGGTTCACTCCTTATTTGAATTTGTTATTACTACTCGTTACCTATTATCTCGAAAACTGTTACGAACCTATAACCTTGGTAACACTTCCTTACACTGTTTCCGATGGTGGTATCAGATTGTTACGGTGTTACCGGGTAGGGGGCGCTAGGTGCGGGTCAGTAGCGGAGAGGCGAGTGTTTAGAGTCGAGGTTAATTGACTCTAAAGAGCACAGGTTTTGAGAGTTGATGTATAGCGGCTTTAAAAGAGGGTTCGTGTTTGAGGGAGGTGTGGGCTGGGCGGCAGGGCTTGTCTCAGTGCCACTGATTCGTGGCACTCTTACTTGTTTTTGTTCGAAACGGGCTATTTGGCGCCCGCTGCGGTCTTCTTGCGAGGGATCCCCAGTCGCTGGCGTCGCTCCCATAGACACTTGCGGCTCACGCCAAGCTTTCTGGCTAGCTCGGTTTCGCTCATGGTGTCTTGATGCTCTAGCACGAAGCGTTGGAAGTAATCTTCCAGCGATAGGTCTTCGTTGGGTTCGGGGGGCATGGCGGTTGTCGATGTGTTGCTCGAGCTGTGGGCCAAATGAACCTGTTGAATGATTTCATCTGAGCTGTCGCTGATTTGTACCAAGTCCAAATCGATGGCCAGTAGATCGTGGCTGATCTCCTTTTCATCCTCACAGAGAATTACCGCCCGTTGCATGGCATTTTCGAGTTCGCGAACGTTACCAGGCCAAGTATAGGTTGTTACCGCCTGTACAGATTCTGGTGAGAGTACCAGTGTGGGTTTGTTCATTTGCTCACAGAAGCGCTGCAATAAGCTCTCTGCCAAGCTGATGATATCTTTGCCTCGGTCTCTCAGGGGCGGAAGGGTCAGTTGGACTACATTAATCCGGTAGTACAAATCTTCTCGAAATTTGCCCTCTTGGCATAGTTTTCTTAAATCTCTGTGGGTCGCCGCAACTAGGCGCACATTGACCTTGCGGGACTCAGTTGCGCCGATGGGGCGAACTTCACCTTCTTGCAGAACCCGTAACAATCGGGCTTGTGCTTCGAGCGGTAACTCTCCGATTTCATCCAAGAATAGAGTGCCACCATCGGCGGCGGCGACAAGGCCTTCACTCTTGGCCGCAGCGCCAGTAAAGGCACCTTTTTCGTGACCAAATAATTCTGATTCGATCAGTGTTTCTGGGATAGCGGCGCAGTTCACGGAGATCATCGCCTGGTTGTTGCGCGGGCTTTCTGAGTGGATGGCTTTAGCGACCAACTCTTTACCGGTTCCGGTTTCGCCGTGAACCAAGACTGTCGCAGGGGTAGGTGCGACTTTGTGAATTCTATTATAGAGCGTCTTCATTACCGGGCTGGTGCCGATCATGCCGGGTATTTGATGGCTAGAGGTCTTGCTCGGTTTCTTCTGACGTGCGGCGTCAGTGGCCTTGCCGATGACGCGTTTTACCGCAGTGACCATTTCGTCATGATCAAAGGGTTTGGCGATGTAATCGACAGCACCCAGGCGCATGGAGTCCACCGCTGAGCGCAAGCTGGCGTAGCTGGTCATGATCAATACCGGAACTTCTCCGGCGGCTTTGATCATGTCAGTGCCAGGGGCGCCAGGTAGGCGAAGATCGCTGATGATTAAGTCGTAACGGGTCAAGTCGTGACGAGTTGTCGCCTCTTTTACCGACGCAGCCTCGCTCACCGTGTACTTATTGCGCTCTAGTAGCTTGCGCAGTGCAGTACGGATAATGACTTCATCTTCAACTACTAGGATGTTACTCATAGGCGCTTTGTTACCCAAGTTGTTACGAGAATGACCAGACAGGCGCCTAGTGTTACCTTAGTTGACCTCAGTTTCAAGCTGACGAGGCAATTTAATGCGGATTTGGGTGCCAATGGTGCGTCCAGGTGCCGGGCTAATAAGCTCCAGATGCCCCTCGTGCTCCTCGACGATACTGTAGACCATGGCCAGGCCAAGGCCTGTTCCTTCACCTGGATCCTTACTGGTAAAAAAGGGCTCCAATACCCGCTCTTGATGCTCTTTCGGGATGCCGCTGCCTTCATCGGTCACTGTGACGACCATGTGGCGGCCCTCGTAGGCCCCATCGACCACAATTTCGCTGTTTTCAGGGCTGGCATCGCGAGCATTAGAGAGCAGGTTGATAAACACTTGAATCAGGCGTTGAGGATCGGCCCTCACTAGGCTGTCTTCATTGAGGTGATTCACAAACCTGACCGGTTTTTTTTCTTTTTGTAGGGACAGAAGCTGGATGGCCTCTTCCGCGCAGTCGCGCAGTGGAACGCTCATGAAATCCGCTTTTTCCTGTTGCCCGGTGTGTGAAAAGCTCACCAGTGACTGAACAATACGGCCCACGCGATCGGTTTGGCTGAGGATTTGTTCGGCCGTTTCAATCGCCGCTTGCGGGTCGTCGGTCTCGTAGCGCAGATTCTGGGCGAGACAGGCAATACCGGTGATGGGATTTCCGATTTCGTGAGCGACACCGGCGGCAACTCGGCCAACCGAGGCAAGGCGCTCACTGTGCACGAGCTCTTGTTCTAGTAGCTGAGTCTCGGTCATGTCCTCCAATAGAATGACCTGGCCGTCGGCGGTATTGGCGGCGGGACCGGCAATATTAGCTTTATGCAGGCTGATCCAATGGGGGCGATCGCCGAGATTGAGTTGGTGTTTGTGTAGGTGTGGCATCGGACTGAGGGAGAAATCTTCGAGTAGTTTTCGCCAGGGCGCTTGCAGGTCATCGAGGTGCGAGCCGATAACGCGATCCCCGGAGATTCCAGTAAGCTTCTCCATGGCGTGATTCCACATGAGAATTTCCATATCTTGGCCCAGTGAACACACTGCCATTGGCAGCTCTTCCAGTGTGTTTCGGTGGTAGAGTCGCAAGTTGTTGAGCTCGGCCGCGAGGCCGGTCAGATGGCTGCGGTACTGGGTTAAGCGGTTTTCGATCAAATTAATATCCGCGGTGCCCTTTGCTTCAGGCAGGTGATAGGGGATTTTTCGATCGAGAATTTCATTGGCCACCGCGGTTCCCATCAGGCCAGATAAGTTGGCCTCGAGTTTATCTCTGAGTTGGCGCAGAGCATAAGGGCGGCGCTCATGGCTGGGCAGGTTGAGCTCTTCTAGGGCTTTGCGAACTTCCTTGCGGGCGGTCGAGCCTCCTAAGCTGTCACTCAGGCGATCGCTAAATTCATCGGCGCTGTGCACATCGAGAATCATCCGCAATGGATGACTGAGTTCATCTTCGGCGCACAATTCGGCGCTGTAGCGCTCTTCGACACTGGGTTGCGTCAGCAGTGAAATGGCGACGAAGGCACTGAGATTTATGCCTAGAGACAACAGCGTGATGGTATTCCAGTGTTCCATACCCACTGGAATGGAAAGCGATAGCAGGCTGATATCAATTTGGGTGATACCGCAAAGTGTGGGGATTAGCATGCTGCCTAGCCAAACGAGGCTGCCCAGTGTTAAGCCGATGATAAAGCCGCGAGAGTTGGCGTTGGGCCAATAAGCAACCGCTAAAATACCGGGTAAAAACTGTAAGGTTTCAATAAAGGCCATTAATGCCAAATGGGTGAGGCTTAACCGATTGGCGAGAATTAGATAAAAGATGTAGCCCATGGCAAACACCGCCATGATGACAAAGCGCCGCAGCCACAGCAGTTGGTGGTAGAGGTTGCGACCGCGGCCCAGTCGAGTCGCGGGCAGAATCCATTGATTGAGTATCATGGTGCTGAGCGCCAATCCTAAAGACACCATAGCGCCAGTGGCCGCGGATAGGCCGCCCAGAAACGCTAAAATGGTGAGTGATGGCGATTGCGCCAGCATGGGAATACCCAGAGTAAAATACTGAGCCGGTAGCGGCACGCCTAACTCGAATCCCGCCCACAGAATCGGAAAAATCGGCAGTGCCATGAGCAATAAAAACAGAGGAAATGCCCAGCTCAATGTCGAGGTCATTTGTTTTAGCGGGCTCTCAACCACACTCATATGGAAAATGTGAGGCATGGCCACTGCGGTCGCGAGAAAGACCAGTAACAGTGTGTGTGAAGCGGTGTCTTTAATGGGACTGTGCAACAGTTCCAGGTTTTCTGGGTAGTCGAGTAGCCATTGGTCGAGTCCGTCCATTCCGCCAAAAACACCGTAGACCGCCAATAAACCAATGGCGCACAGGGCGATGACTTTGACCAGAGTTTCAAAGGCCATGGCCACCACTAGCCCTGGGTGATGATCACGGCTCGATCCAAACAAAATGGTGAACAATGCCAGAATTACGCAATACCCTAGTGCCATAACCTCGCGAAAGCTCCACCCGCTGAAAGCCTCCGGCAGCGCTTGTGATTTATCCAGGGTGAGAATTTGAAGCGTGTCGGCAACCGCTTGTATTTGCAGGGCCAGCAGCGGCAGGGAGGCCAGCAGCATGCATGCCGTCGCGAGCGATCCCGCGACTTGGCTGTGGTAGCGAAACACCAATAAATCGGCGAGGCTACTGATTTGAAAACGTCTTGCCAGTTGTGCCAGCGGCGCAATGGCCACGGGGGCGAAAAAAAACAAAGCGCCGGTACCGAGATAATAAGCTAGGGCGCCGTAGCCAAACTGAAACGCTAAATCAATGACGCCGTAAAATGCCCAGGCGCTGGCAAAAATACCCAGAGATAAGACGTAGGTCAGTGGATGACGAGAAATTTTCTGAGAGATGTAGCCTTTTTCGGCGCTGAACGCGATGGTGAAGAGGACGAATAAATAGGCGATGCCGACTAAAGCAATTTCTGCAATTTCAAAGGTCATTGGTGTTGCTTCGCTTCTGAAAAATAAACGCGGTGGTAATGAGAGCGGCCCAAATAATGTACGGGCGATACCAAGCACCTTCGGGATTGACCATCCAGGTGAACAGCGTCGGCGAAAATATATACGCGACCAATAAAATCAGAATCAATAACCGCTGATTGTGCATGAAAGTTAGTACTTGCTTAAAGGCTAGGAAAAGTCGATGTTACTCAACTCTGTGGTCTGTTACCAATGGGGTCAGTCTGGCATTGGTGTTTGGTCTAGTTCGATTTTGGTTGTGCGCGGCACTTTTGATCGCTGCCAATTTATCACGCCCCAGTTAAGCTGGGTCTCACAGTCTTCTTTTTGCAGGTTGGGCGGTGGTGCTAATCCAAGCCGAGCCAGCGCAAGCCAGAGGTTGTCCGATGCCTGGGCGTTCGACAGTGGCTCGGCAAATGTCTGTTTGCTCAATTTTTGCCCCTGTGAATTGACGATCACTGGCAAGTGGCCGTAGCTAGGTTGTGGCGCTCCGAATTGTTCAAACAAATACAACTGTCTCGCCGTCGATGACATCAAGTCGATGCCGCGAATTACCTGCGTAATACCTTGATCGATGTCATCCACCGTGACTGCCAGTTGATAGGCGAACAGGCCGTCTTTTCGATGAATGACAAAGTCACCCACTTCGCGATTGAGATGTTGCGTTTGATGGCCTTGAAACACATCTTCAAAACGGATCTCGCTGCCGGGTTTGAGTTTGACGCGAGTGGCGACAGGCTGTGATCTCTGCGGCACATGATGTCGGCAGTGGCCGTCGTAAGCGGGCAAATTCTTTAGTCGCTGGCGGTTGCAATCGCAGGGGTAGCACAGCTGTTTGGCTTTTAGTTCGGCGAGGCGCTCGTTATAGGCATTTTGGCGTTGGCTTTGGTAGATGACCTTCTGGTCCCAATGCAATCCATGGGTTTCAAGTGCTCTTAGGATCGAGTCGGCGGCGCCAGCTTGTTCGCGAGGTGGATCTAAATCTTCCATCCGCACCAGCCATTGCCCCTGTACTTGGCGAGCGTCGAGATAGGACGCGACGGCGGTCAATAGCGAGCCTTGATGAAGCTCGCCAGTAGGCGAAGGTGCAAAGCGACCAATGTAAGGTGAGCTGCTGCTGAGAGGTGTCGACACGGATGCGAGTCTACTGGTTGGGGAAAAACTAAAAAGGCGCTCTAGAGCGCCTTTTTATCGAGCGGATGGATTAACCACCGACTTGACGTTCTTTGATCTCATCCAAGGTTTTGCAGTCGATACACTGGGTTGCCGTTGGGCGAGCTTCCAATCGACGAATACCGATATTGACTCCACAGGTTTCGCAGTAGCCGTAATCATCGTCTTCGATCAGCTGCATGGTGCTGTCGATTTTTTTGATCAATTTACGCTCGCGGTCACGAGTACGCAGCTCTAAGCTAAATTCTTCTTCTTGGCTGGCGCGATCGGCGGGATCAGGAAAGTTGGCGGCCTCGTCTTTCATGTGAGACACGGTGCGGTCAACTTCTTCCATTAGTTCAGTTTTCCATGTTTGAAGCAGGCCACGGAAGTGATCCTTCTGTGCTTCATTCATGTACTCTTCACCCTTTTTCTCTTTGTAAGGAACGAATCCTCTCAGAGTGATACTGTCGGTGTTTTTAGAGCTTTTCGGCATCTTCGTGCGCCTCGTTGTGTCTTCCAATATTATTCGTGAGGTTGGGGCGTTTCGCCCAATTTCAAGGCCATCCTCGCCCGATCGAGCAAGCTACCAGATCTCCCTTGAAGCCGCCAGCGTTTTCCCATGAAAAGCGGCAGACCAACTAGGTGTGAATTGGCGCAGGGCGCGGATACTGCGCCTCTCGGGTAAATCTGTCAACTGTAAAAAGGTTAAATCTCGATGTCGCAAGCATTTGTTTCCTCGAGATTGCAGTTTTAGCGTCAATTCATACACTAGGGGCAAATTTCGCGCCTTCTTGGTGCAGTCCGCGTGGCAGTCGGCAGTGCAGAGGTTTCTGCCTCGGCTGATGTGCGCGATCGTTGGTGCCTGGCGGATGTCGCGAGACCGAGGCGAGTTATAAATGAATAAAGGATAGTTAAGGAGAGTGACATGCGTTTTGACCCGCCGTTCCAGCAGGGAGTTTTATTGAGGCGCTATAAACGCTTTCTTGCTGATGTACGCCTCGACAATGGTGACGAAATCACCATTCATTGCCCCAATACTGGCTCGATGAAAAACTGCCTAGCCCCAGAGAGCCCCTGTTGGTTTTCTGAGTCCGACAATGCCAAACGCAAATATCCCAACACTTGGGAAATTGCCACTACCCCAGAAGGTGATTTGGCGGGAGTAAATACCGGCTTGGCCAATAAGTTGGTGGTGGAGGCGATTGAATCGGGGGTGATTGCCGAGCTGAAAGATTATCAGACCTTAAAAACTGAAGTGCGCTACGGAGAAGAAAAAAGCCGCATAGATATTTTTCTCTCTCATGACAGTCGTGATGATTGCTACGTTGAAGTCAAAAATGTGACCTTGCGAGAGGACACTGATGCGATCCAGGGGCGAGGACTCTTTCCAGATTCCGTCAGCGCGCGAGGCACTAAGCATCTGCGAGAGTTGGCGTTGATGGTTGAGCAGGGGCACAGAGCGGTACTGCTCTTTTGCGTGCAGCACTCCGGCATCACTCAGGTTTCACCGGCGCAAGATATCGATCCTTTGTACGCGAGTACTTTGCGAGAGGTGATGGCAAAAGGCGTCGAGGTCTACGCCTATCAGGCGGCGCTGAGTGCCAGTGAAATTGTGCTGCAGCGTTCGCTGCCAGTGGTGGTGTAACTTTCCCTCGCAAGCTTCAGGAGCTTGCGGATGGCTGGTTCAGCTCAATCCATACATCGTCGTCGATGATTTGTGTGTGCAGGGCGATTAGCGATTGTCCACTGCAGGGGCCTGACACACAGAGTCCATCATCAATGGTGAATAAGGCGCCGTGAGTTGAGCATTGAATCAGCTCCCCATCGATGTCGAGAAACCTATCGGGTAGCCATTCTAGCGCGATGCCTAGGTGGGGGCACTGATTGCGGTACACGTAGACATGGGCGTCTTGTCGCACCGCAAAGATGGCTTCTTCACCGATATTAAAGCCCTTACTGGATGGATTTTTTAAGTCATCTAAAGCGCAGAGTTTGTGCATAGTTCCATGGTTTATTGATGGCGTGAGTCGGGCGTTTATGGTGTCGACTTGGCTAAAGTTAACTGAGTGTGTCTGACCTTGCCGCCGCGCACAAAGTCCAGTTTAACACGATCTCCAGGCTTGTATTTCTCCAGCGCACTGAGAAGATCGTCGTAGTTTTCGACCACTTCCGACCCCAATCCAATGATGACATCTCCCAGCACTACCGATCCCCATTGATTGCGCTTTACTCCTTGCAGACCTGCCTTTGCTGCCGGTGCTCCGCGGCTCACTTTTAAGATGGGCACACCTTTGAGTCCGTATCTTTGTGCCCAGTGACTGGGACCAATTTCAATGCCCAAAGAAGGGCGTTGAAGGCGACCATTGGCGATTAGGTTCGGGACAATGCGCTTTACCGTATTGATGGGGATCGCAAAACCGATGCCTACACTGGCGCCGCTGGGACTATAAATTGCTGTGTTAATACCAATGAGTTCGCCGTTCGAATTAATCAGTGGACCACCGGAGTTACCGGGGTTGATGGCGGCATCGGTTTGAATAACATTGCGGATGGTGCGTTGATTACTCGATTGAATTTCTCGCTCCAAGGCGCTGACTACTCCTACGGTCAGGGTTGTATCGAGGCCAAAAGGATTGCCGATGGCCAGCACTTTGTGGCCTACGCTCAAACGATTTGAATCCCCCAGAGGCAGTGCCGAGAGTTTATCCGCCGGCGCCTGGATTTTTAGTACGGCTAGATCTTTTGAGGGGGCGATGCCGACCACCTTTGCCGGCCAGCTGCTTTGGTCTTGTAGGGTAATGGTGATTTTGTTGGCACCATCGATGACGTGGTAATTGGTAATGATGGTTCCATCTTGATTCCAGATCACCCCCGTGCCGGTACCTCGAGGTACAGCTCGCACATCGTAGCTGTAGCGATCTCGGACTATGGTTTGATTGGTAACGTAAACCACCGAAGGGCTGGCATGTTGAAAAACTTGGATGGTATTTTTTTCGTCGTCGGTAGAAAACCGCTGGGCGAAAGTCGAGGCTGCCATAAGTAACGATAGGGTGCCGATCAACAGTCGTTTTAGCATACGAAGTCCTTTCAGTATTTAGGGGTGAAGCGGCGCAAGAGCTTGCGAGGGGGCAAGGCTAATGCTGTTGTAACGAATTTAACGCGTTCGTGACTAGGCATCCGCCAACAACTTCATCTATAGCCTAAGATGTGTTGTGAAGAGAAAAATTCAATCGGATTGTATGGCTAGAAGGTAAAAAAGTGTAACCCGTGGATGCTGCGGGTCAAGGTGAGCAATCGGCAGCGATGATAAGCAGGTAGATGCAGTTGCGCGATATGGACAAGATATGGCTAAAAAAAGGGGCCACCTTTTCGGGTGGCCCAACAACCGTGATTAGCCTGTTTAGGAGAGAAGGTCATGAGGACCTAAACTCAACCGCCTCTTTCGAAGCGATGGGGTAATAATAATCGTTCTCAGTTATTTGTCAATAAAAATAATTCTCATTTGTATTTGTGAGTGTTTCGAGAACAATTAGGAGTGGTATTGATGGTCGTGCGGGTACCAAGAAACCGTCAGCCTAGGGTAAGGCTGAGGGGGACGATTGTGACAAGTCGGAAATCGCAGGCTGCCAAGTGAGTGATGGCAAAAAAACAGAGTTTTCCTTGGCGATGCCGTGTCAGCTTAAGTTTCGCTGGCTAAGGCTTCTTCAGCATCGGCAACCAGTCGCTGTTTCAGGTCTTGTTCTAGATCATTCCAATGAACGTCTAGCAAGGCGCCTTGAAGTGCGTACAGCATTACCTTCGAGACGTGAATGCCTCTGGCTTTGATGCGAATATAGGCTTCTACAGGGCCCATGTTATTTAAGTCGGCGTAAGAATTAACGCCTATCGCGTGCAGAATATTAACTGAGGCTGCCCCCAGGTTTTTGAGCTGGAGCAAATCACTATGACTATCCGTCATAAAGGCGAGTCCCCAAAAAGGTTAGTTGTTATTGTTATTGTGTCTGTGGTTTAGCCCGAAGACTGTGTGGTTATAATACATGCTTCCAAGATGATCGCAAATGTGACGTAGAATATGACAAATCCTAATATAGAGCAGCTGACCGGAAAGGCGCAAAACCACCTCAACAGCTGCTGGAGCGGGAGTTTAATTCACGCAGAGACTCTTTCGTCCCTGGAGCGGTTGCGCGAGCGGGCGAGCAAGGCCGGCTTTCAATTGGCGATTGCCAGCAGCTTTCGCGATTACCATCGGCAAGCGATCATCTGGCAAGAAAAGATCCAGGGTAAGCGGCCTGTTTACGACGATGAGGGCAATTTATTGGATGTGAGTTGTCTTTCTGACGATGAGGTTTTGTCAGCCATTTTACGCTGGTCTGCATTGCCGGGGGTTTCTCGTCACCATTGGGGGACTGACTTTGACTTCTATGATGCAAGCGCTATCGATGACCGCTATCGACTTCAGTTGATCCCAGAGGAGTACCAAGAGGGCGGGCCTTTTAGTGACTTGTCTCAATGGCTTGCGGAGAAAGTGCAAGGCGATGACGCTGAGGGTTTTTTCTTTCCTTATGAAAAGGATCTTGGTGGTGTTGCTCCAGAGCCTTGGCATCTGAGTCATAGGCCGACTGCCCGAGCTTTTGAATCTCTTTGGAGCTTCGATCGTTTTATGGCAATGCTCGATGAAGGTATCTGGCCGTTAGAGGGAGCAATCCGCAAGCGCGCTAAAGACATCTATCACTATTATGTGGCCCCTGCGGTGAGACCTTAACCGCGCCCGTTCATTGATAGAGTGAAGCGAGGGCCTATGTTAAGCTTTGGCCCATTATGGAGGGTTTCCCAATGGCACAAGATGCAAATCAAAATCCTGTACAGACCTCACTGCAGGGGGCGCCAACGGACAAGCCTTTGGCATCTGATTGCGCCGAGGATTTCATTTGGCAGGCGATACGAGCTGAAGCGCAAGAGGCGAGTCGCGATGAGCCAGTATTGGCCAGTTATTATCACGCCGCTATATTGAATCACCCGACGTTTGATGCGGCGATTAGCTTTCACATGGCCAATAAGCTGGACAGTTCAACCGTTCAGGCAATGACTATTCGAGAAGTGTTTGAGGAGGCGCTCGCCGCGGACGATCAAATTGGCGAAGCCATGCGTGCGGATATCAAGGCCTACAAAGATCGTGATCCCGCCTGTGATCGATTCACTATCCCGTTTTTATATTACAAAGGCTTTCATGCGCTGCAAGCTCAGCGAGTCAGTCATTGGTTATGGCGCCAAGGGCGAAAATCACTGGCCCTCTATTTGCAAAATCAGATTTCACAAACCTTTGGTGTGGATATTCACCCCGGGGCGCGAGTGGGTAAAGGCATTATGATTGATCACGCAACCGGCGTGGTTGTGGGTGAAACGGCGGTGATCGGCGACGATGTGTCTATGTTGCACGCCGTCACTTTAGGTGGTTCCGGTTGCCAGAGCGGCGCGCGCCACCCCAAGATTGGCTGCGGTGTGTTGATTAGTGCCGGGGCAAAGATCTTGGGGGATATTAGTGTGGGGGATGGCGCCAAGATTGGTGCCGGTAGCGTGGTACTTGAATCTGTACCTGCTCATACGACGGTGGCGGGTGTGCCCGCGAAAATTGTTGGGCGGCCGCAGTGCGATGCGCCGGCGTTGAATATGGACCACCACCTTGAATAACCGATTAAATGTTATTGCTGTTAAGGGATTGAATCTTTGAAGTCGTCCGCTGATGAAACGCTTCTAGAGCTAGCTCGACAAAAGCTAGAAACCGCGCTAGAGCAAATGCGAGAGCATCAAGTTCCTACCACGCCAGAGAATATCATGGTCTGGTATCACTACGTGCAAGCGGATATGCCTGCGCTTGTGATCGAAGTGGATAAAGTTATCGCTCGTAAAATATCGTTTAGCGCACAACTAAGCAGTCAGTTGTATCAACGCTTTTTTACTGAAATGGATCGTCGAAAGTTGGAGCTCTTGCAGGGAGCGATCCGCCAGCTGATAACGCATTTCTCAGAGCATATAGAAGCTTTAACCGACGGTGTCAGTGATTTTGAATCAGTACTGGTTCAATGCATTGAGGGTTTGAGTGGCGACTTAGACGAAGCAGCCTTGTCGTCGCTTGTAGAAACCTTATTAGCGGAATCTCAGCAGGCGAAGAAAGTGGGGGTGGATGCACGCCAAAAGATCGAAGGGCTCAAGAAAGAGATTGGTGAGTTGAGAAGCTCATTAGAAGAATTGGAGCGCAGCGCCTTAGAAGATGCACTTACCAGTGTTGCCAATCGCAGGGCATTTGATCAGGTGTTTGGCGAGCAATTATCTCTCACTAAGAGCTCTGTTAACGGCTGTTGTTTGTTGCTGATCGACATTGACCACTTTAAGAACTTTAACGATAAATACGGTCACCAGGCTGGCGATAAAGTGCTTAGGTTTGTTGCGTCGGTACTGAAGAATATGACCAAAGGGCAGGATTTTGTTGCGCGTTATGGTGGCGAAGAATTTGCAATAATTTTGCCGTCCACGGCCTACAGTGGCGGTATGTCGTTGGCTCGCTCTCTCGCGGCTAGTATCGCAACTTCACGATTAACGATCGACGCTAAACGCAAAATTGTGGACTTCGTCACTGTGTCTGTTGGGGTTAGTTGGAGCCGTAAAGGCGATACCACCGAAACCATGTTTCGTCGGGCCGATGCCAGCCTTTATCAGGCGAAAGAAAGTGGCCGAAATCGAGTGTTAGGGCAGCAAGACTTGGATGGTGGTGGTCGCTCTAGGCTTTAATCACTTCTCTGATCTGTAGCCAGTTCAATACCGACTGACGGCTTCTGAGTATACCTGCCAGATGTTGCACTTGATCTAAATTAGGTTGGTTGGTTTGCTCTAGCAAACTGATGCGTTTGGTTAGATTTTCAACTTCATTGGTGAGCTGTTTTTCCAAGTGAATGCAGCTTATTTTGTGGTCCCCTAGAAACAGTGTTCTGGGCTTTTGTCGTCTTGTTAACATGGCTTCGTCCTTGAATGTGTCAACGAATTTATCGGTTTATTTGTCTCAGCGAAAGTGAGTTTCTTTGTTCGTCTTCTGGCAAATACTCGGCCAACCAGTGTAGCACCGAGCGTCGACTTGAAAGCATGTCTTCGTAGGTTTTGAGGATCACTGTGTTGGGGACGGCCTGACTTTTAATGGCGAGGATACGGTCTTCTAGAAAGAACACGTCCTGTTCAATTTTACTTGATATGGCATCAATTTTGACTCGCTTGTCGCCAATAACCAGTGATTGAATATTGGGGCTTCTATTCATTGAGATTCCTTAGCACTGTTGCCGTTGTCGATCATAAGTCGATCG
Organism: Cellvibrionaceae bacterium; assembly: GCA_050633365.1. GTDB lineage: Bacteria > Pseudomonadota > Gammaproteobacteria > Pseudomonadales > Cellvibrionaceae > Pseudomaricurvus. Next base: position 51,824 of record JBOEGJ010000003.1, read on the forward strand.
GACTGAATTTCCCTATTGAGTAAAGTATGGGGCAGGAGTTCATAATCGGCCAGTCTGCAATGGCTGAATCGCTTGTGAGATTTTGCCTACAAGGGGTGCTATGATTGGCTTACATTGTCGACACCAATAACGCCTATTGCTATGACTGAATCCGATTCTTCTCTATTTGACATCATCTTTCGCGGCGACATTATGCCTGGCCATCAGCTGCCAAAGGTTAAGGCAAAATTGGCTCAGCTTTTTAAGGCCAGCGAGCAAAAAATTGACGCCCTATTTTCCGGCGCTGCAGTGCCGCTGAAGAAGAACTTAGAAAGGGTCTCGGCCGAAAAATACCAAGCGGTTTTACGTCAAGCTGGCGCCGATGTGCAGATTGCGCCGGCGGGGAAGATAACCGCGAAACCGGTTCGAGCCCGCGCCGCTGAAGCGAGAGCGTCATCGAGACGTGAGACAAGTGCAGGGTCTACCTCCAAGCCTATGACCATGCAGGAGAGGTTGGCGCAACAGCAAAGTGAGGCAGATCAAGCTAAGGCTGCAGCAAAAGCCGCCGCTCAAGCTTCGCAAAGCAACGAAATCACATTTACCTTAGCGCCAGTTGGGGCAGACTTGCTGGCTTCGTCCGAGAAAACGGTAGAGCCTGAGGTTGATATTGATGTCAGTGGTTTGAATCTCAAACCTCAGGAGGGCAATCTAGTCGACAGTGCGGAATTGGCCCATGACGACCCCGTGGTGGTTGAGCTGCAAGACTACGGTCTTAGCGAGTTGGGAGATGATCTGGTGCGAGATGACGAGCGAGGATCGGTTGAGGCCATCGAGGTGAGTCTTCTCGATGCTGATTTAGCTCCGGTGGGCAGCGAGCTGGGACAAATTCAGAAGTCGCCACCGCCACCGCCGCCAGATACCAGTTCAATCACTTTGGAATAGCCATAAAAAAACGCCGCGTGAAGCGGCGTTTTGGTGTGCAGGCAGAAAAGCCGCCAAGACAAGCTTGGTTTAGAAGTTGGGCTTGTCTTTGCTGTTGTTAAAGTTGTTCTGCGCATCGATGATTTCTTTGCGGGCTTCGTCTGCGTTGCCCCAACCGTCGATTTTTACCCACTTGCCAGGCTCTAGATCTTTGTAGTGCTGGAAGAAGTGAGAAATTTGATTCAGCGTCAGCTCAGGCAGATCGCTAATGTCTTCAACGCCTTTATACAGCGGTGTGACTTTCTCGTGAGGTACGGCAATGATTTTCGCATCTTCACCGCCGTCATCGGTCATTTTCAGAACGCCGACAGGTCGACAGCGAATCACGGCACCAGAAACGACTGCTAAAGGCATGACAACCATAACGTCTACCGGATCGCCGTCACCGCATAAGGTGTGAGGCACGTAACCGTAGTTGCAGGGGTAGTGCATGGCGGTACCCAGCATACGGTCAACAAAGATCTCGCCAGAGTCTTTATCGACTTCATATTTAATCGGGTCGCCATTTAGAGGGATTTCAATGATGACGTTAATGTCGTTTGGTAGGTCTTTACCGGCTGAGACTTGATCGTAACTCATGATCGGGATTCCACTGGTCGTTTAAAAAGGCGGCGATTTTAACACAGTTTCACCATAGCTCAATTCAACCTAAGTCTAGAGTGGGAGTTTTCTGTTTTGAATTGATCGGTTTTTGAACATTGCGCCCTTGCCGTGTCTTGCATAGACTGAATATCAGGCGGTCGAAAATAGGTACCGCGAGGATGCTGTCTCCCTCCCCGACCGTTACAGCTTATTCAGCAGGCACCACAGTGTTGTTGGTAAGTCATCATAATAAACAAGGGGTTGTTATGGATATGCTACTACTGCCACCTATTCTGGGTGGTGTTGGTCTTCTGGCCGCATTAATTATTTACATGATCGTTAAAAGTTATCCCGCAGGTGAGGGTTTGGTGACAGAGATTGCCGATGCCATTCACGACGGTGCCATGGTCTTCATGCGCCGTGAATACACGATTTTGGCGGGTTTCGCACTTCTCATCACGATTTTATTATTTTTTGGTTTCCAGAGTTGGCATACGCCGGTTGCCTTCGTGGTCGGCGCCTTATGTTCGGCGGTGGCGGGCTACATTGGTATGTACACTGCCACTCAGGCGAATGTGCGCACTACCGTCGCGGCTAACGAAAAAGGGCAGGCCGAGGCGCTTAGCGTGGCGTTTTTTGGCGGCTCGATTATGGGGTTAGTTGTGGCTTCCATGGGGCTTCTCGGCTTGGGCAGCTTGTACTTACTGTTTGGCGCTGATCCCGAGCATGCCGAAGCGATTCACGGCTTTGGTATGGGCGCTTCGACAGTGGCGCTATTTTCACGTGTCGGTGGGGGTATATTCACCAAGAGTGCCGACGTAGGCGCTGACTTGGTCGGCAAGGTCGAAGCTGGTATTCCGGAGGATGATCCCCGCAATCCCGGTGTGATTGCCGATAATGTCGGCGATAACGTGGGGGATGTGGCCGGAATGGGTTCCGATATCTTTGAGTCTTACTGCGGCTCGATGATTGCCACCATTGCTATCGCATCAACCATGGCCATTGGCGCTGTCGAGGTGTTGGGTGGGGATAGAGGACAATTGATGTTTGCGCCTTTGGCCCTCGCGTCCATTGGTTTGATTTGTTCGGTGTTGGGCATTGTGCTGGTGAAGATGGCTTCAACAAAGGCTCCCGAGGTTGCGTTGCGGATGGGCACCATGGGTGCCACGGTATTGTTTATAGGCGCAGCGTGGTTGTTACTGGGGAGCTTTGGTATTAGCAATAACGTTTGGTTGTGTGTGGTTTGCGGTGCTGTAGGTGGCATGATCATTGGTTTGGTCACAGAGTATTACACCGGTGGCAAGCCCGTGCAGACCATCGCTGAAGGTGGTGAGACGGGGCCGGCGACGGTAATGATTTCTGGGTTGGCGGTGGGCATGGAGTCCGTGGTCATTCCGGTGCTCACCATTGCTGGGATCATTTTTACCACCAGCGCTTTACTGCCTGAAGGATCGGGGGTTTACGGTGTTGGTATTGCCGCTGTGGGTATGTTGGCAACCGTGGGTATAACCATGGCCATCGATGCCTATGGGCCTGTGGCGGATAATGCCGGTGGTATTGCCGAAATGGCTGAGTTGGGCGAAGAAACACGCGCGATTACCGACGGTCTTGATGAGGTGGGCAATACCACTGCGGCAATTGGCAAGGGGTTTGCGATCGGCGCCGCGGGTTTGGCCGCTCTGGCGATTATTGCCGCCTATATTGAAACTGTGTCACTGCACGATACTTCCTTTGCGCTAAATATTAGCAATCCTGAAGTCTTGACCGGCATGTTCATCGGCGGAATCTTTCCTTTTATCGTCAGTGCTATCACCATGCGCGCTGTGGGAGATGCGGCCTTTGATATGATCAAGGAGATCAGGCGTCAATTCAAAGAAATACCAGGGTTAATGGAAGGCACGGCGAAACCCGACAGCGAGCGCTGCGTTGATATTGCCACCAAAGCGGCATTGCGACGTATGGTGCTCCCTGGGGCCCTAGCCATTGCCGCGCCTGTGGTGATTGGATTTGGTATTGGGCCAGCGGCGTTGGGAGGCATGTTAGGTGGTGCCTTGATTACCTGTGTACTCTTGGCGCTGACCATGGCGAACGCAGGTGGTGCTTGGGACAACGCAAAGAAATACGTGGAGAAGGGCAATCTCGGGGGCAAAGGATCTGATGTTCACAAAGCGGTGGTGGTAGGAGACACTGTGGGCGACCCGTTCAAAGATACCAGTGGTCCGGCGATGAATATCTTAATCAACGTTATGGCTATTGTAAGCTTAGTGATCGCGCCCTTGCTGGTTTAATCAATTGCCCATCGCATAGGTGTGTTGGTTGCTATGAGCGCAGCCTATGTGTAGCGGTATAAAGCGCCTTACGGGCGCTTTTTTTGTGCGCTGGCTTTGACTCGCTTTGCGACATTGCTTCCCTGTCGTGAGTGGACGAGAGGGAACTGGGTTGGTTGTCTGTGGTCTCAAAGCCATTGATGATGGAGTCAGTTATGAAGTTGTATGGCGTTAGCGTGTATCGCGAGTTGTTTCTCAAGGTGAGTCTTTGTTTGTTTCTTGGTTTGTCTCTTGGGGCACTAACGGCACAAGTTCACGGGGAGGAGAAGGGAAAAACCATTTCCGTGGCCACATTTGGCGGGGGGTGTTTTTGGTGTATGGAGCCACCGTTCGACAAACTGGAAGGCGTGTTAAAAACCGAATCCGGTTACAGTGGTGGGCACGTAAAAAATCCGACCTATAAACAGGTGGTTCGAGGCAACACCGGTCACGTGGAAGTGGTTCAGGTGAGCTACGATGCTAAGGTGATTTCCTATCAAGAACTGTTGGCTGTTTTTTGGCGCAACATCGACCCCTATGATAATGGTGGGCAGTTTTGTGATCGAGGTTATTCCTATCGTCCGGTAATCTTCGCCCATGATGACGCTCAAATCGAGGCGGCCAACTTGAGTAAAGAAGCGCTCAATTTAGATGGTAACAAAACCCCGGTCGAAGCCTTCAAGAACTTTTACTCAGCGGAAAAGTATCATCAAGACTACTATCAAAAAAATCCGGTTCGCTACAAATATTATCGCTACAGCTGTGGCCGAGATCAGCGCTTAAGCGATGTTTGGGATAAAATCGATAACAACTGATCGTAAAAGGCGCTGGTGGGAATGGCCAGCGCTAGGGTGTTCTGGCGGGAGTCGATACTTCTTCCCGCGTGTATGCCTAGCAAATGCCAATATCCGGCTTGTTGGATCAGTAGTGGCCCGCCTGAGTCACCCGAAAGTCCGTGGCAATTGTTGCCCAGCAAATTTCTGGGAAAATGCTTAGGCGTTGGGGATAGCTGGCACTGAGTGTCGAGACTTAATGCCTCACGAGTATCCCGCCGATAACCGGCTAGGGCGACGTGGCTTTCTGATTGCTGCAGTTGACGTTGCTGGCTGGGGCTTAAGAGTTGAAGTGAAAAATAACCCAGTAGTAACCCCAGCGGCTCCTCTAGTTCGATGAGGGCCCAATCTTCACTGAGCTGTTGCGGATCGACGCTGACTCGAAATTGGTAATTCGGATTAGGGAAGATGTTCTTTGCCCGGCTGTGCGCCACATACTCTTCCTGTTGATAACCCGCCAGAAAATGAATGAATTGAGCGGGATACCAATCCTCTGTGTTCTGATTCCAGAGGCAGTGCGCGGCGGTCACAATAACTCGGTCAGAGATTAGACTGGCAGAACAAAATTTGCGTCCAGCGATGCTCAGGTTGCCAATACGATTCCAAGGGGATTGCTTGGCGTCAATAATGACGCGTTCGGTGGGGAAGTTGGTTGGCAGCCCCTCTCGATGCATCGGCTGAGTTACGGAGTGGCTGTTAATGTTTGTCACTGGCGTCGCGCTTTGTGCTAGTGCGAAGGCTGCAGTTAGAGTGATTAATGCAGCATAAAAAAGGCTTTTAGCAATCACAGGAAAAGTAGCGCTCATCGTCGAGCCTTAACATGGTGAGCTTTCCACCCCAAACGCAGCCGGTATCGAGCGCGAAGACATTATCGGTGTGAGTTTGCCCTTCAAGTGCTGCCCAGTGGCCAAACACAATTTTGTTCTTTTTGGTTTTTCGGTTTTTGTGCTCAAACCATGGGGCGAAGCCCTTGGGCGCATTGTGTAAGCCATGCTTCGATTTTAGTTCTAGCTTGCCGGTGCGATCGCAAAAGCGCATGCGAGTAAAATAGTTGGTGATAATTCTCCAGCGATCGGGCCCCTTGAGTGAACGATGCCAAACCGACGGTTGGTTTCCGTACATGGTTGAGAGATATTTGTCGAATTGATGGCTCTGGATAATATCTTCGATTTCTTTGGCGCGTTTTCGGGCTTTGCGCAGGCTCCAGCGTGGGGGAATGCCTGCGTGAATCATGGTGAAGCCAAGTTTCTTGTCGTGATGAAGCAGTGGGCAAGTGCGCAGCCAATCGTAATAGCGTTCACTATTCTTGGCGATCAAGATTTCTTCAATGGTATCGCTGTCACTGGGGAGTTTATGCCCATAGGCGCAGGCTAATAGGTGTAAATCGTGATTGCCCAAAACCGAGATGAAGTTGTCGCGGCGTTGATAGACAAAGTCCAGCGTTTCCAACGATTGCGGGCCGCGATTGATGAGGTCACCGGCGAGCCACAATTGATCTCGGTCATCGTTAAAGTTCACTTTTTCCAGTAAACATTTTAACGGTTCGAGGCAGCCCTGAAGATCACCTACGGCGTAAGTAGCCATTGTTGTCCTTAATGTAACCGTTGCGGATGAACCAGAGCGAAGGTCGGAATAATTACATCGAACTCCTCGCCTCTGTCGTCGCGCATCTGATAAGACCCTTCCATTGTGCCGGTGGCCGTGTCGAGTACCGAGCCGCTGGTGTAAGTGTACTGATCGCCAGCCTCAATGAAGGGCTGTTCGCCAACAACCCCAATCCCTGCGACTTCTTGTATCTCATCGTTGGCGTCGACAATCTTCCAGCGACGACTTACCAGTTGAGTGCGCTCATCACTGTTGTTGCAAATTGTAATGGTGTAAGAAAAAACGTATTTCTGTTGCTCTGGTTGCGATTGATCCGCGAGGTATTTGGTTTTTATTTGAATGTTGATGTCGTTGTTATTCATGTTATCGGTCTAAAGCTGGTGAAACTGTCGGCTATAGCCGACAGTTATTGTGAGTCGTTGGTATCTTGCAGTTCGGCGAGCTTATCGCTTAGTGCGACAAATTCCGCCAGGGTAATGTTCTCGGGTCTTACCGAGGTGTCGATATCTAGAGACTCTATTGCTTGTGTCGGCAGTAATTGTTTTAGGGCGTTACGCAGTGTTTTTCGACGCTGCTGAAACGCTGTGTTGACTAGGCGCTCGAGCGATTTTACGTTGCGGGCTGGATGCGGCGGTTGCTCGTAGGGGGCAAGGCGAACGATAGCTGAATCGACTTTGGGGCGTGGGTTGAAGCACTCGGGCGGTACATCGAATAGGTTCTCGACACGGCAATAATATTGCACCATCACGCTTAAGCGCCCGTAGCATTTTTGTCCGGGGCTGGCAGCCATGCGATCTACGACTTCTTTTTGCAGCATAAAGTGCATGTCTTTCACGTCGGCTTGATAGCTTAGCAGGTGAAAAATCAAAGGCGTTGAAATATTGTATGGCAGGTTGCCAACAATTCGCAGTGGGCCTTTCCTTTCTCCGTTGCTATCGGTTAGCAGGGCTCCAAAATCAAACTTGAGTGCGTCGGTTTGATGAATCTTAAAATTTGGGTAGCTGGCGATAAACTGCGACAGTAAAATTGGGATAAGGTCTCGATCCAGTTCCACCACATTCAGCGTCGGGCAGGCGGCGAGAAGTTGTTCGGTAATGGCTCCTTTTCCGGGGCCAATCTCTACCAGGTTGTCATCGCTGGTGGGGTGGATCGACTTAACGATACGGCGGATGATGTTGTCATCTTCGAGAAAGTTCTGGCCGAAGCGTTTGCGGGCGCGGTGCTCGGTGCCGGGTTTGGATTTACTCATAACGTCTTGTTGCTCGCGACAGGGCGAACACTCCTGAAACTGGTTTTTAACGAGATGTCATGGTCGCGACTCTAAGTTCGCGACATCATCTCTTGTTTGGCTTTTGCCATGGATTGAGCGTAGTGCAGGGCGGTCAATAAACTGCCCAAGTTGGCTTTGCCGCTACCGGCTAAATCCAGTGCGGTACCGTGATCCACCGAGGTGCGAATGATCGGCAAGCCTAGGGTAATGTTGACCGCTTGCCCGAATCCTTTGAATTTTAGCACGGGTAGGCCCTGATCGTGATACATGGCCAAGACGGCATCGGCATTATCGAGTACTTTGGGTGTGAATAAGGTGTCGGCTGGCAGAGGGCCCACGAGATCAATCCCGCGCTGACGTAGCTGGTTCAGTGTGGGCTCTATCACTTCGATCTCTTCGCGCCCCATATGGCCTCCTTCCCCGGCGTGAGGGTTAAGGCCGCAGACCAAAATTCTTGGAGCTTGAATACCAAATTGGGTCTGTAGATCGTGATGCAGAATTTCAATGACTTTTGTCAGTGTGCTCGGGGTCACGGCCGCCGGCACGTCTTTGAGCGGCAGATGGGTGGTGACTAGTGCGACCCTCAAGCCTTCGGTGGCCAGCATCATAACCACTTGTGGTGTGGCAGTGCGCTCGGCGAGAAATTCCGTGTGTCCGCTAAAGTTGATACCAGCGTCATTAATAACCCCTTTGTGAACCGGGGCGGTGATATAGGCGTCGAATTGGGCGTTTACGCAGCCATCAATAGCATTCTTCAGAGTTTGTAATACGTAAGAGCTGTTGGCTGCATTGAGTTCTCCCGCCACGCTAGGCACGGCCAAAGGGGTGTGCGCAACGCAAAGCTCGCCGGCCTTTAAGGGTTTCGGGGCAAGGGTTGAGTCGTAGGCACGAATGGCCAGTGGCAAATTGAGTTGCTGGGCTCGGCTTTTGAGAAGTTCCGCGTCGGCGATCACTACCACTTCATCGTCACAGCCCTGCTGGGCAAAAGCGATGGTAAGATCTGGGCCTATACCGGCGGGCTCGCCGGGGGTTAACGCGAGGCGTAAAGTCATAGTGGAAAATCTTCTTCAGCCGGAGGGGCGTGACCGTGTGTGGGAAATTGTAAAACTAGTGTCGGGGTGTTGGTGTCTGTTTAGTCTAGCCTACCGAGACGTTTTGCTTAGGATACAGGCTGTCGATGTGCGACAGCCGTATCGAGTGGTGACCGAAGCTCTTTATTTGATCTCGACAAAAGCCTCGTCACGAATTTCGCGAATCCAATTCAAGCGCTCTTCTTCAAAGCGTCGGCTACGCAGCAGTCGATTGGCTTGATTGGTACGAACGGTCTCGCTCATGTCTTGCTGTCGGCGCTCTTGCACCTGAAGAATGTGCCAGCCAAATTGGCTGCGAAAAGGCTCGCTAATGTCGCCAATAGCGCTGTTGTTAATAGTGCGCTCAAATTCGGGTACGAACTTACCCGGTAAAGACCAGCCTAGATCGCCACCGCTGAGCATGGAGCCAACGTCTTCAGAGTGCTCTTTAGCTTGTTCGGCAAAATCAGCACCATCGATAACTTTCTGGCGAATAGTCGCCAGTTCTTCTCGGGCCTCTTCGTTCGACAAAATTGCCGAAGGCTTGATCAATATGTGGCGAACTTTTGATTGCTCAATGACCTGCTCTTGGGCTCCACGTTTACCGTAGAGTTTTAAAATATGAAAGCCAGCACCACTTTGCAGCGGCTCACTGATGGCACCTTGCTCGAGGGATTCTATGGCGTCAGCAAATAAGTCGGGCATCTGTGCTGATTTACGCCAGCCCAGTTCACCACCTTTTAACGCGTTTTGGCCCTTGGATTCGGCAACGGCCATCTGGCGAAAGTCGGCGCCATCGCGCAGTCGCTTGACCATATCTTGAGCTTTTTGTTCTGCTGCTTTTGCCTCTTCGTTACTGGCAGTGGAGGGCAGAGCAATCAAAATGTGGCCTAGATTGTAGTCCGGTGATGACCAAAACTTACCTTGCTTTGATTTCAGGAAGTTCTCGACTTCTTGCTCGGAAATACGAATGCGTCGGTTGACGCTACCGCGTTGCACTTGATCGATGATCATGTCGCGGCGGATTTGTTCGCGCAGGCTGTTCATGCTCACGTTGTCTTGAGCAAGTTGCTGTTCAAACTCCGCATCGCTCAGCTTGTTTGCCTGCTTCATACGGACAATCGCAGCATCGAGTTCGGCGTCGCTAATCTCAACGCCGACTCGTTGACCTATTTGCAATTGCAGTGATTCGGTGACCAACTGCTCGACAATCTGTGCGCGCAAGACATCTTCCGGCGGCATTTGTGTCTGGTTGGCCTGCAGTTGCGTGGTTACCATGCGAATGCGTTGTTGAAGCTCGCTGGCCATCACTACGTCGTCGTCGACCACGGCAATAACTTTATCCAAAGTGATGGTTTTGGCGAAGCTCAATCCGCTAAAGGCCAACATGGCCGCGCCCGCTAATAGTGTTCTCGTAGTGCTTTTTTTCATAATTATTTACTTAAAAGTCTTTTCACGTTCTTCGTAGCCGTAGATACCTTCGTTCAAAACGCCGGTTACTTTGCTGCCAATACTGCCCAGTCCCTTCAGTTGGAACTCAAAAAAGATACCTTGATCTTCTTCTAGGTCGAGACTGTTCACTGAGTCGATCAGGTCGTTGTCTAACCATTTGCGTGCTACTAAACGAAAACGATAGCAGCAGTCATTGTATTCGACGCCAAACAAGCTCTCGAGTTCACGGTTGTGGGTGAAATCGTAATTGGCGCGGCCAACGGTGCTCCAGTTGCCAAACAGCGGCCAAGAGAAAGAGATGTCCCCTTGTTCGATGGTTCTAGAAATCTCATCGGTGACATCGCCGTCGTTATCTAGGTCGTTAGGATCGCTGGTAAGTGGATCTTTACGGTTGTAGCGGTAGCTCAAATTAAACAGTCGCAGCTCGTCATCTTTATAGCGCAGACTTGCGTTACCACGGCGAACTTTACCGCTTTCACTTTCGTCCCAAATAATATCGGAACGCAAGCGCCAGTAGTCACCAAACTGAGCACCGAATTGAGCCGCAAACTCTGAGTCATCTCGCTGGTTGAGTTCGTTGAGAAGTGCATCGTCTTCTTTTTGATTGAGGCTGATTGCACGATCTTCAAAATACAATATTTGTCCAAGACTGGCGCTAAAACGCTCAATGCCACTGTTTGGATCAATAAATCGAGTCGTCAATCCGATAGACAGGCGGTTATCATCATCGATGCGGTCGCCACCGGTAAAGCGAGTGTCGCGGAACAGTTGATTGTAAGTGAAGGTGAGCTCCGAAGTGTCGAAGTCGACGTCGGCTCCGCCCGCGGTAACGTCAATCAGTTCGTCTTGGTTTTCTCTCTCGCTGTAGAAGTAGAACAATCGGGGTTCGAAAGTTTGTAAGTAACGATTGCCAACCAGTGAGCCTTCGCGTTCAAAATAGAGGCCGGTATCGAGGCTGGCTTGTGGAGCGGTAAATGACGGCGCGTCGTTGGCCCCCGCGACCAGATACTCGTCGTCCAGCTTGTAATGCAAGCTCTTAACCATGACGCTAGGCTTGAAGAAGCCCCAGATCCACTGTTTGTCCCAGCTAAGGCCGTAATCCAGTCGGGCGCGATCACCGGTCAGAATTGCGGTGTCGTCTTTGTCCCTATGATCGAAACTGACAAATTCGTGATCGAGTTCGAGCAACCAGTTATCGCCTAAACGGTAGTTACCGTCGATGCTAACTCTGGGCAGTTGCTTATACTGCTCAGCCGAAGTGGTTGAAATAGTCTGAAATTCTTCGGCTTTGATTTCATAGAGCCAGTTAGCGCTGCGATAGCCCAGAACGCCCGACTTCTTTAAGTGGGTGGCGCTATTGACTTGTAAGCTGGCGTTGTCGAGATCGCGGAAATAGTCGATATCGCTCACGTGAGTGTAATCAATACGTGAATACCAGCGGGAGTTGAGTCCGCCCACTTGGTCGATGCCCAACAGCCAGCGATCTTCACCTTTATGTGGGTAGGCTTGCTCTTCTGTTAACAGGCCTTGATCGATTAAATCGTCTTTATCAGCGTCTTCACCGCCTTTGTCGCTAGAGAGGAAGGCGGCGCTGACGGTAGTTTCAAAGCTCTCGGATAAATGGCGAACCTCTGCTTCGAGCATTTCACCGCGATCGCTTAGGAAGCGAGGGGTGAGTGTCATGTCGTAATTTGGGGCCAAATTAAAATAGTAGGGCACTGCCACATCTAGGCCACCGCCATCAGATGAGCTAATGGAAGGGAACAAGAATCCTGATTGACGCTGGCTGCCTGCGGGGAAGCGAATATAAGGCGTATAAAATACAGGAATGCCCTTAATGTTAAGGCGAACGTGTTTGCCGGTACCTTGATTGGTGTTGGGGTCGATGGTTAATTCACTGCCCTGTAAATACCATGTATTGCTGTCGGGTTCGCAGCGGGTAAAGGTACCGTCATCGAGTGTTAGTACCTTGTTGCCATCGATGTCGATGCTGTTGGCATCGCCGCGAGCGCCGGCCTCATGAACGAGGTAGCTGGCGTCTTGGATTTGCGCTTCGCCACTGTCCATATTCATGTTGGCGCTAGCGCCGGTCATCAATACGCCGGGTTCGCGCAAACGAATATTACCTTCGAGCAGTGCGGTGTTGGCATCTTGATCCAAGGTGGCTTTGTCGGACTCTAATTGGCGGTAGCCCTGGGTGAGTTTTACGTCACCTTCTAATACCGCGATGGATTCTTGAATCCACTCGGAGCTCTCTGCCGAGGCGCGCATGGGAGCGTCTTCAGGATTGAGTTGAGCTTCGTCATCGGTGCGCACGGGTTCAATATAGGTGCCGCAGCAGCCCGAGGCTAAATCGACTTTCTGTTCGTCACTTAATTGCTTTTCATCGACCCAGTCCACTTGTGCGGCAGGCAAGTTGCGAGGCTTTTCAGCGCTGGCGATGGTGGCGCCTGTGGCGGAGCGGCGTGTTGAATGCTGTGGGCGCTTGTAGGGCGCGCCGGGCGCGGCTTGCTCGTTGCAATCCCAGCCTTGTCCATTGGCGGCTGCTTTACAGCTCCACTCATAATGACTATCCGCGGCGTATAGCGGCGTGATGGGTTGGCTGGCCAGTATTCCCAAAGCCAGTAACCATGGCGTTTGAGTGGGTTTGAGTGCGCGATGAATCTGCTGCCGTAACAGTGACTTCCGTGGGGCCATTAGTAGGACAATCCTGTGTGTCTTATTGCTTTTGTGAAAAATAAAGAGGCTGATTCTACTTCGGATGAGGGCATTAGGCTACCGCCCTGAACCATTCAGTTGATAAAAGCTTGAGCTCGGAGAAAAAAGCTCTAGACGCCACGGCAATCCGCCAAATTTACCTCAAATACGGCGAGATGAATCAAATCACTTGCCCCATGGCTGATGGGTTCGGGTAGAATCTCAGCCTTGTTGATGATCGAGTAAAGGTTTGAGTGTGAATCACGGACAAGATTTTGAACCGGCATTATCTCAATGGGTTGAGCAGCAGTTGGCCGAGCGTAATTGGTCTCACTCGACGCCCTTGGAAATAAAATCGTTAAACGGTGATGCAGGCTTTCGTCGCTACAGTCGAGTCGACAGCGAGCCTAAATTGCTGGCTGTTTATGCGCCGGTCGAGACAGAAGACAGTCGGGCTTTTGTGGCCATTGCCCGATATTTGCGCGATCAAGGTGTGCATACGCCTGATGTCATAGCGGTAGACTTCGAACGTGGCTTTTTGTTGGTTGAAGATTTTGGCGATACTTTATACAGCCAGACGCTCGAGCAGGAGCGAGAGAATGCTACTGAGCTGTATGGCGAGGCGATGATGACGCTGCTGCGCTTGCAGCAGTGCCCAGTGACGACTATCCCCAGCGCCCAAGATGACGGCATGTACACCTTAGCCAGCTATGATCAGCCCCGCTTGCGTGAAGAAATGGCTTTGCTGCACGAGTGGTTTGTTCCGCAGCTGCTGGGTTACAACATGAGTGCTGAGGAGCTCGCGATTGTCGATGCCATGTACACTCAGCTTGAAAGTGCAGCCTTGCAGCAGCCACAAGTGTGGGTTCACCGTGACTTTCACAGCCGCAATTTAATCTACCGCGACGGTCAGTCTCCGGGTGTTATTGATTTTCAAGACGCCGTACGCGGCCCACTAACTTATGACCTGGTCTCGCTGCTGCGTGATTGCTACATTCGTTGGCCGCGGGAGCAAGTTAAGCAGTGGGCGCTTGCCTATGGTGATATGGCGGTGGAAGTCGGCTTGATGGGGCCTGTGACCCAAGCGGGTTTCATGCGCTGGTTCGATTGGATGGGGTTGCAGAGGCATCTTAAAGTCTTGGGTATTTTCGCGCGCTTATGGTTACGAGATGGTAAGGATGGCTATCTGAAAGACCTTCCTTTGGTTATTCGTTACACCTTAGAAGTAGCTGATGAATATCCCGAGTTCGCCGACTTTACCTATTGGTTCCGAGAAAAGTTGTTGCCGCTTTGTGAACAGCAGCCTTGGTATAGCGATTACCTGATTGCCGGTGATTCCGCCGCGGTGACGACTCAGCAAACTCTAGTCGACGATGGTGTGCCGTCGTGAAAGCGATGATCCTCGCCGCCGGTCTCGGCAAACGCATGAGACCGCTCACCGATAAAACCCCCAAGCCGCTGTTGTGTGTGGGGGGCAAACCGTTAATTGTCTATCACCTCGAGAAGCTGAGTGATTTAGGGGTTGGCGAGGTGGTTATTAACGTCTCTTATCTCGGCGAAGAGATTGTCAAAGCGCTGGGCGATGGCGACGAGTGGAATCTACAGATCCAATATTCCTTCGAGGATGAACCCTTGGAAACCGGTGGCGCTATTTTACAGGCGTTACCGCTATTGGGGGATGAACCGTTTTTATTGATCAATGGTGATGTCTGGACAGATCACCAATTTACCTCGCTAACGCAATCGCCTTTACTGGCTAATAGTCTCGGGCGATTGGTGCTGGTGCCCAATCCTGGCCACAATGCTCGAGGTGATTTTTCGTTGTTGGAAGGCCGCTTGCTTCACAATACCGAGGTGGACACAGGTTACACCTTCAGTGGTTTGAGTCTCATACACCCCGATCTAGTGGGGCGCTACCCTGAGCGCCGTAAAACCTTCCCATTGCGCGAAGCCTTCGAAGAGGCAATCGCTCATGATCAATTGGAAGGGGAGCTATTTCAGGGGCAGTGGTGGGATATCGGAACCCCAGAGCGTTTGGCGGAGCTCGACCTTCAATTACAGCCGTGATTTTTTTGTTCGGCCGGCTGCGGCGTTTTTCTGCATCTCCTTAAGGCCTATTTCGCCGAGGCGTACCCGCTCTAATGCTTATAGCCTAGAGCTCTTACGGCTTTTTAATCACCGCATTATCGATTTTAACGCCGCGAGAGTGGCTCTCTAAAAATCCCCGTACGCGTCGAGATAAGCGGTTTTCCCCCAGCATAGTGTTGCGCGCCAATTGCGGCAGGCGTATCTGTTGGTATGTGCCATAATTTTTTCGATGAGCGTATTTTCGACGCTCTTTCGCTTCCTTGTGGTTGCGTTCATCGAGTCCCACGTAAACGTCTAATACGGGCATTTCCGGTGTGTCTAAGCATTTGTGCAATTGGCGATCGTCATTGGGTAAACGGTTGCGGGCATTGATCAGAACCAGTGACCGAATCAATCGCGACTGGGTACTTTGGTTGACTTTGGGGATGTCTTTTAAGAAACACACCGAACGCAAGGCGCCGACTCCACTTCCCATCAAGACAATATTAAATTGCCCCTGCTGATGTAGGTAGTTGATGGCAGCGTGTAGTCTCGCTACGGCGATATCTTCGGCGGGCACCTTAAGTTGGTCCGCTTCGCTTTCGGGTATCTGGTTATTGCTTGCGCTAGTGGGTGCGATGGAGCCATCGCTGAGCTGTCCGGTGCCACTGTCGAAAATCTCCTTATCTTCCCCTGCTTCAGCCTTGATGGGGGGGTTATTGTTTGCAGTTGTAGTTTCAGTCGCTTCGGCGCTAGCTTTGTCTCCGGCAGCTGCCTCCTGCTTGCTTGTGCCCTCCTTGTCTTCGTCGCTGTTGGGGGAGGGGGCCTCTGATCTCTTGGGGATGGGCCTAGTTTCGGGCAACGGCAGCTCGGTTGATAGGGTGTTCCAGCCAAACTCCGGCAAACTCAATCGGATGCGTTCGCTGGTGGTGGGCCAGCTGCTGTGCTGGCCTTCGGCATTAATGATCAAGACTGCGCCAACGGCTTGTCCTGTGAGCTCTTGTTCGTAGAGGGCGAGAAAAGGTTGTTCCATTGCCTCTAGCCAGACCGCAGTTTCTCCATCGACGCCTTTCGCCAATAGCGACATATCTCGCTCTTCTCGAGATTGATACAGTGGCGGCTCAGGCTCAGGCTCAGGCTCCGTCGTGGGTTGGGCCTCTGTGGTTGTTTCAGCGCTGGGGTCGGTTGCTGGCGTTGGCGCTGTTGTAGCGGCGGGATCGTTCTGAGCGAGTAGTACCGGACTGATGCCGTAAAGGCACATTAACAAGATCGCCCTCAGAGGCCAGTGAACCCCTGTCAAAAATGTCGCGTAAAAGCCGTCATCTGGCGGTGGGAGTTGGGCTAAAGATTCAGTACAATGCGCGTCTTTCATGAGTCTCATCAATCATCGGTTGGTTGATTCGTGGTTTTCCCACCTCAAATATGTCATGGCAGGTACTCTATGCAACAGGAATTTAAACTCGCTCCTTCTATATTAGCGGCAGACTTTGCTCGATTAGGAGAAGAAGTTGATGCGGTATTGGCTGCGGGCGCTGATATCGTACATTTTGACGTGATGGATAACCATTTTGTACCCAATCTTACGGTGGGGCCTATGGTGTGTAAGGCTCTGCGTGACTATGGGATTACAGCCCCTATCGACGTGCATTTGATGGTCGAGCCGGTTGACGATCTCATTGGCCAATTTGCCGATGCTGGCGCTAGTATTATTACCTTCCACCCCGAAGCCTCCCGCCATGTTGATCGCTCTATCCAGCTTATCAAGCAGGCGGGCTGTGAAGCGGGGCTGGTACTTAACCCTGCGACGACTCTAGAGACCGTTAAGCACGTGTTACCCCAATTGGATATGTTGCTGCTGATGTCCGTTAACCCCGGTTTTGGCGGTCAAAAATTCATTCCTTACACTCTGGATAAACTGCGTGAGGCGCGCGCGGCAATTGATGCCCTAGACAAGCCCATTCGTTTAGAAATCGACGGTGGCGTCACTGCAGACAATATTCTGGAGATTGCTCAGGCCGGTGCAGATACTTTTGTTGCTGGCTCCGCCATCTTTGGCAAAGACGATTACTCCAGCGCCATTGCGGCCATGCGAGAGCAGTTGGCCAAGGTTTAATGGGATCTGATTTCGACATTAGCGGCGACTTCAATCAGGCTTTTGATGGCTTTCCGAAGCTGGTGATGTTTGATCTAGACGGCACCTTGGTCGACAGTGTGCCGGATCTGGCGGTTGCGACCGATGCCATGCTGCAAGAGCTGTATGGTGTCAGCGCCGGTGTGGAGAAGGTTCGCCTCTGGGTTGGCAATGGCGCCTCGGTCTTGGTGCGGCGTGCCTTGGCAGATGTCGAAGCTATTGCTGAAGCCGCTGTTAATGATGGCCAGCATCAACGCGCTCTGGCTCAATTTCTTCACTATTATCGCCAAGCCAGCGGGCAGTACTCGAGGCTCTACCCCGGCGCGGCAGCCGCGCTAGCGCGCTTGCGCCGCTCTCAGGTGACCCTCGCCTTGGTGACCAATAAGCCCGCAGAGTTCGTACCTCATTTATTGGATGATCTTGGCATTGCTAAAGACTTCAAATACTGGCTCGGCGGTGATTCATTGACAGAGAAAAAGCCTCATCCAGCGCCACTGCTAGAGTTGCTTAAGCGATCTGGTGTGCAGGCGTCGCAGGCCTTGATGGTGGGGGATTCACGCAGTGACATTGAGGCGGCCAAAGCGGCCAAAGTGGCGAGCTTGGGGGTGAGCTACGGTTACAATCATGGCAAGCCTATTGCCGAAGAGTCGCCCCGCTGGATTACCTCCAATCTTGACGAGTTTTTTGCCGCAGCGCTGGCGGCTCCTATGGCTTCATTAGGCGCAGACTAAAGCCGCTGTTAAAAGTCGTAGATGAGTAGCTTTCGAGTCTTGCCCTTGATGTGAGTGTCGACGTAATTCACATGAATGGGGTGCTTCAGGTAAGCATCGATGGCACTGGCATCGCTCAGGCCAATATTGATCCCAAAGCTGAAACTGTCATCAACAATCGAGCGCTCGCTGGCCACCGGCAGCCCCGCTTGAACACTGATCACACCTGGAATTGCACTCAACTGCTGCGCTGCAGACATAATCTCTTGTTTTTGCTCAGGGCTAATCTCGGCTTTCAACCACACCATCACCAGGTGGGAAATGGCCTGCTCAGCGCTCGTGGCAGGATTGCTGAGCAGTGCCAGGCATAGAAGTAGAATGGGTCGAAAGTTCATCAGCGGTGTCCTTGTATCGGAAGTCGTGGTTTCAGCACGGATTTTTCATCGTCTGTCATGGCTTTCACTGGGTCGCCTTTGTATGGCTGCTATTGTGCCGCGTGCCAGAGCGGTTGGGCAATGATAACCTTGAACGAATGCATATTTGCGCGACTGTACAGGTGAAGAGCTAGCCGCTACACTAGCGCCTGTTTTTTAATCCATTAGCGGCTGGTATCGACCACCCTAATGCCAAGGCAAGCTCAGGTGCTTTAGTGAACAAACTAACCTTGATGGCAGTATCCGTCACAGCAATTTCTCTTCTCTGGGGACGATGGCGTCCGTAGCTCAATGCAGTGAGCGCTCGCTCACTATCTAGAAGGCTCTCGTTAGCCGTGCAATGCTCAGACCCGATCGGATCACTGCTTGTGATCGAATCCATGCAAGGATAAAACATGTCACCCGAACAATTCCGTGAGTTAGCCAGTCAAGGCTACAATCGCATTCCGCTCGTGCGCGAAGTGCTGGCCGATTTAGACACGCCCTTATCGAGTTACCTCAAATTGGCGCAAGGGCCCTATTCCTATCTATTTGAATCCGTTCAAGGAGGCGAAAAATGGGGTCGATACTCCATTCTTGGTCTACCTGCCCGTACGGTGTTAAAAGCTTTCGGGGATTCCATCACCTTAGAGACGGATGGTGAAATCGTCGAAGAGCACGATTGCGCCGATCCGTTGGATTTTGTGGAACAGTTTCAGCAGCGTTACCGCGTGCCAGAATTAGACCATTTACCACGCTTTAATGGCGGGTTGGTAGGGTATTTTGGTTACGATTGTGTGCGTTACGTGGAGCCAAAACTCAAGGGAGCACAACCGCTCGATACCATTGGCACTCCGGATATCTTGTTGATGGTGTCTGATGAGGTTCTGGTATTCGATAACTTAGCGGGCAAGCTTATTTTGATTGTTCACGCCGATCCAAGTGTTACCGGTAGCTACCAAGAGGCTCAAGTGCGTTTGGATCAATTGGAAGCGAGACTGAGTGGCGAAACCCCAGCCACGGCCCCCATGGCTCTGTCGGCCGATAGCGTGCGAGAGGATCAATTTCGCTCCAGCTTTGGTGAGCATAACTTCCAGCAGGCAGTGGGTAAAATTAAAGATTACGTGTTGGCCGGCGACACCATGCAAGTAGTTGTCTCGCAACGGCTGTCGATTGATTTTGAAGCCGAGCCTCTGAATCTCTACCGCGCCTTGCGAAGTTTGAATCCGTCTCCTTATATGTATTTTCTCGACTTGGGTGATCATCACGTGGTGGGTTCAAGCCCAGAAATCTTGGCCCGACTTGAAGACGGTGAAGTGACTGTGCGCCCAATTGCCGGCACTCGTCGTCGTGGGCACACCCCCGCCGAAGACGCCGCTCTAGAGCAAGAACTCGTTAACGACCCTAAAGAAATCGCCGAGCACCTAATGTTGATCGATTTGGGGCGCAACGACGTGGGGCGCGTGGCAAATATTGGCAGTGTTGAGCTGACCGACAAAATGGTGGTCGAGCGCTACTCCCATGTGATGCATATTACTTCGAATGTAACAGGGCAGCTGCGCGAAGAATTCAATGCAATGGACGTTCTTCGAGCGGCGCTACCGGCGGGAACTCTATCCGGCGCTCCAAAGATTCGCGCCATGGAAATTATCGACGAGTTGGAAAATGAAAAGCGTGGCGTCTATGGCGGCGCGGTGGGCTACCTTTCTTGGAACGGCAATATGGATACGGCTATCGCCATTCGAACCGCGGTGATTAAAGATCAAAAACTCTATGTACAAGCCGGTGCTGGAGTGGTGGCAGACTCAATTCCCGCGTTGGAGTGGAAAGAAACCATGAACAAAGCACGCGCCATTTTTCGCGCCGTCGACATGGTCTTATAAGGAGCCCGACATGATTTTAATGATAGATAACTACGACTCCTTTACCTACAACGTTGTGCAATATCTCGGAGAGTTAGAGGCTGATGTGAAGGTGGTTCGCAATGATGAAGTTACCATTGCCGACATCGAAGCTATGGCTCCCGAAAAAATCGTAATCTCCCCCGGCCCTTGTACGCCGAATGAGGCAGGTGTTTCCGTGGCGGTTATTGAAACCTTTGCCGGTCGAATTCCTCTGTTGGGGATTTGTCTCGGGCATCAAAGCATAGGCCAGGCATTCGGCGCAAAAATTGTCCGCGCACGATCGGTTATGCACGGGAAAACATCGTTGATGCACCATCTTGATTGCGGTGTATTTCGCGGTCTAAAAAATCCCTACAGTGCAACGCGCTATCACTCGTTAGTGATCGAAAAAGAGAGTTTGCCCGATTGTTTAGAGATTACTGCGTGGACACAAACCGAAGATGGTCAAGTCGATGAAATTATGGGGGTACGCCATAAAACGCTGGCGGTCGAGGGTGTTCAATTTCACCCCGAGAGTATTCTCAGCGAACATGGGCACGATTTACTGCGCAACTTTCTTGAGAGTTAGTTGGCGCATAAGTGTTGATGCCGGCGAGTTGCTTAGAGGCAAGGCTCTTAGATTAACCCTCTAAATTTTATGATTTGAATTTAACCCTTAGACTTAACCATAGCACCGAGGTCAGTGAATATGGATATTAAACAAGCACTAGGCAAACTGATCGAGCGACAGGATTTGTCGCAAGATGAGATGGTTGCTGTCATGCGTCAAGTGATGACCGGCGAGGCGAGTTCCGCTCAAATCGGTGCTTTATTGGTGGCCTTGCGGATGAAAGGTGAATCCATTGACGAGATTGCCGGCGCTGTGCGCGTGATGCGTGAACTGGCCACTAAAGTTGAAATCAATGCCGAAAACCTGATCGACTTGGTTGGCACTGGTGGCGATGGGGCTAACTTATTTAACATTTCTACCGCCTCGACCTTTGTTGCAGCGGCTGCGGGTGTCAAGGTTGCCAAGCACGGCAATCGCTCTGTCTCCAGCTCGACCGGCAGCGCGGATGTGTTGGAGGCGGCGGGCGTTCAGCTCGACATAACTCCGCAGCAAGTTGCCCGTTGTGTGGAGGAGTTGGGTGTTGGCTTTATGTTTGCGCCGTCTCACCACAGCGCCATGAAGCACGCAATTGGTCCACGCAAAGAAATAGGTCAGCGCACGATCTTTAATATTCTTGGCCCGCTAACCAATCCCGCGGGAGTGAAGCGACAAGTGGTCGGTGTGTTTAGTCGAGACTTGTGCGAGCCTCTGGCAGAAGTGCTGGGGATGCTTGGCAGCGAACATGTATTGGTGGTTAATGCCGACGATGGCCTAGATGAAATCTCTATTGCGACCTCGACCTATGTGGCGGAATGGAAAGCTGATGGCGCTGAAGGAAAACTCAAAACCTACACCGTATGCCCTGAGGATTTTGGTCTCGAAACTCGCAATCTGGAAGGCTTGAGTGTGGACGATGCTGAAGCCTCTTTGAGCTTGATTCAAAATGCCTTGGGTAAACGCAGCAGCGAGGCTGCCGACAAAGCAGCCGATATTATTGCTCTTAATGCTGGTGCGGCTATTTATGTCAGTGGCGTTGCAGACACTTTTGCCGAAGGGGTTGGCATGGCGCAGGATGCGGTTGGCAGCGGACTGGCCAAAGAAAAAATCACCGAATTGGCAGCGTTCACTCTTTGCCAAAAAGAACACGCTTGAGGCCAGAATCTCTGGAAGGTTTATGAGTAAGATACCCACGGTATTAGAGAAAATTGTTAATCGAAAACACGAAGAGATTGCTGAAAGAAAGCAGCTTAGGTCAATCTCTGAGTTACAGGCATTGGCCGCAGAACAACCGCCTGCGCGAGGTTTTGTTCGTGCGATTGAGCAGAAAATTGAGGCGGGCCAAGCGGCGGTGATTGCCGAGATAAAGAAAGCGTCGCCGAGTAAAGGTGTGATCCGTGAAGACTTCTATCCGTCGGAGATCGCCATCAGTTATGAAAAGGGTGGTGCAGCTTGTTTGTCGGTACTGACAGATATTGATTTCTTTCAAGGGGCTGATCACTATTTACAAGAAGCTCGAGCGGCGTCTACCTTACCGGTGATTCGCAAAGATTTTATTGTCGATGAGTATCAGGTGTATGAAGCGCGAGCGATTGGGGCTGATTGTATTTTGCTCATTGTAGCGGTTTTAGAGTTTGAGCAAATGCAGCATCTCAATACCTTGGCTCACGACCTTGGAATGGATGTGTTAGTTGAGGTGCACAATGCTGAAGAGCTCGAACTAGCGCTGCGCCTACCGAATAAATTGATTGGGATTAATAATCGTAATCTCCATACCTTTGAGGTGAGTCTCGAACATACTTTTGCGCTGCTCGAGCATATTGGTGAAGACCGTATTGTGGTGACTGAATCGGGGATTCTCACCATCGATGATGTTATGGCGATGCGTGGCCACAATGTCGAGACATTCCTCGTTGGCGAGACTTTTATGCGCTCTGATGACCCAGGCGTTAAACTTTTGGAAATGTTCAACTAGACTCTATAGGTTTCGATCAAAATACTTACCGTTAAATAGGTTCTCAGGCTCTAATGGCTTGTTGCGAGATCTTTCTTCAAGAGGACGCTGGATTTGCGTGAATTTGTGCGATGGCTAAGCTTGATTGTCTATTGCTGCGCGTTTTCCGGTGCGGCAGTCGCCGAAGATGCGTCGCTGTTTCAAGAACCCAGGCTACTGACTTATTTTGTCATCGAACAGCAGGCTCAGCCTCTTCAGATTGAAGACGAAGATAAGCCTCATAGCGGTATTGTGAGTGATATCGTACTGCAAATTGCCAACGACTTAAGTCTACCCATTGAGGTGGTGGTGTTACCCTTCAAGAG
This sequence comes from Cellvibrionaceae bacterium, assembly GCA_050633365.1. GTDB lineage: Bacteria > Pseudomonadota > Gammaproteobacteria > Pseudomonadales > Cellvibrionaceae > Pseudomaricurvus. The sequence goes on from JBOEGJ010000003.1 coordinate 74,729, forward strand.
AATGGTCTTGGAGATGAAGAAGCCCAAAAATAGAAATTGGTTGGCTTACGGATCACCCGCTTGGCGTAAAGACAGCAGCGTCAGTGTTCAGAGTAACTGTCTACTTCCGCAGCCAATATTGAACGTCACTCATTCATTAATTACGCGATCAGATGATCAGCTTGCTATTGATTCGGTAGAGAAGCTGTTTGGTCAGCGGGTGATTACGCTACACGGTTATAGTTATCCGGTGTTGGCGGATTATTTTTCTCAGGGCGCCATCCATAAGTTAGATGTAAAGAGTCTACAGTCTGCTTTTAAGGCCGTTGCCGCTAAAAGAGGTGTTGGCTTTGTGGGCATGGATATTAGAGTGCTGCATAGCTTCGCATCCGGTGAATTATCGCGGGCTGATTTTAGATTCTATGATTTGTCTTTCTTGATTCCGGAATATCCGATTCATTTGTCATATGACTGCAATATGGATACAGACCTTAGGATGGCTATCGCGAAGCGCTACGGTGAGCTGATCGACGATGGCTCGGTGGTCTCCGTGCTGGAAAAGTACCTAAGCCCCGCCAACTAACCTCTGCCTCGAGACGCGATGGATATTGAATTTGCCTCTAAAACAAAAAATGCCGCGATTGCGGCATTTTGATAAACAGGGGCGTTTGATGGCTCGTTAGCGAGTGCCAAATACCACCATGGTTTTCCCTTTTACGGATACTAAGCCTTGATCTTCCAGGGTCTTGAGCACTCGGCCAACCATTTCTCGTGAGCAGCCGACAATTCGACCAATTTCCTGGCGAGTAATCTTAATTTGCATGCCATCGGGGTGAGTCATAGCATCGGGCTCTTTACACAGATCAAGTAGGGTTCGAGCGACTCGACCAGTGACATCCAAGAACGCCAAATCACCGACTTTACGTGTTGTATTGCGCAGTCGTTTAGCCATTTGGCTGCCGAGCGCGAATAGGAATTCGGGATGATCCTCGGTGAGTTCTTGAAACTTGGTGTAGCTGATTTCGGCGACTTCACATTCGGTTTTGGCTCGAATCCAAGCACTGCGAGAGTCTTGCTCTTCGAACAATCCCATTTCACCTAAAAAGTCACCGTCGTTGAGATAGGCGACGATCATTTCTCGGCCTTCGTCATCTTCGATAACAACCGTCACCGAACCTTTAATAATGTAGTAAAGAGAGTCGCTCTTGTCTCCTGCGTATATCAAGGTGCTTTTGGCGGGGTATCGACGTCTGTGGCAGTGACTTAAAAATTCGTCAACATTTTCAATATGGGGAGTTAATGAAACGGCAACCAATGGTATTTCCTCGTACTGTTGCAGGATAGGAATAGAGGCTTAGATCGCTCATCTGCACTAACCATAGCGGTTTGTGGTGCAAGATACCAATTTTACGATGGCTCATTCAATTGCAAGTTATGCAAACAAGGATTATGTCGGGATTTATGGTTGCTGACCAGCCATGTGCTGTGTTCATCATCGTCTTTGTGAACCGGTTATCTATACCGAGAAGGGGTTGAGATAAAGCTTGTCCCATTTCCGCTGTTTCTGGGTTGTGGTAATCTTGCTTCACGAATTTGTATAGCCTGTGGCATTGGCCACGAGTGAGTTTATTGAGGATTTAGTATGCAGGCGACAGTGAAGTGGGTAGATGGGGCAATATTCTTAGGTGAGTCAGGTAGTGGCCACGCGGTTGTAATGGACGGTCCTGAGGATCACGGTGGTCGCAACATGGGGGTTCGGCCGATGGAAATGTTGCTGTTGGGCATGGGCGGCTGCGCCACCTTTGACGTCATGAGCATTTTGAAGAAAACACGTCAGAAGGTGCTCGATTGCCGGGTTGAGCTAGAGGCCGAGCGCGCCGAGGGCGTGCCGTCACCCTTTACTAAGATCAACATGAAGTTTATCGTCAGCGGAACTGCGCTGAAAGAAGCACAGGTGAAGCGTGCGGTAGAGCTATCGGCGACCAAATACTGCTCGGCCAGTATTATGATGGAAGCCGCTGGGGTAGATGTGTCTCATAGCTACGAAATCCAAGAGACCGAATAAATGAATTGGCTGTTTGATCGGCGCGCCCATCATTGACGATGAGTTGCGCTGGTGATCTGGGCTGCTTGGTCTATCAGCAGCTGTGTAGTGGCAGCCAAGCGGTGAAACGGCTGCCTTCGCCAAAGGTCGAAATAACTTCGACACTCCCTTGGTGTAAGTTAGCCAGTTCCTTAATTAAGCTCAGTCCTAAGCCTGTCCCCTGAACCGCGTTCAAATCTGAGCTGCTAAGCCTAGTGAATTTATTGAAAAGTTGGGTTTGTTGTTCTGGTTTGATGCCGATGCCGGTATCGATTACGTGAAAGCCGACGCCTGGAGTATCGCCTTTACGCATAGGTTCAACCGCTAAAGTGATACTGCCGCTATGGGTGAATTTTACCGCGTTTGAGAGCATGTTTAAGAGAATTTGAACCAGCCGTTTTTTATCGGCATCCAGTAGTAATTCATCTTGACTAAATTCCGCCACAAGATCCAAACTTTTTTCTTCTGCCATTGGCCGAATTTGATCAAGGCATTGTTGCGCCAATAAAATACAATTGAAACGTTCACGGTTGAGTGCCAGCTGGCCGGTTTCAATTTTTGCTGTGTCGAGCAAATCATTGATAAGACTGAGAAGGTGTTTACCATTCTCTTCAACGGTTTTGAGGGCATCGAGATTACGTGTGGCGATATCTCCCTCAAGTTTTCGTATGAGTCGATTGGTAAATCCAATAATAGAATTAAGCGGGGTGCGAAGCTCATGAGACATGTTGGCGAGAAAAGTACTCTTGGCATGATTGGCCGATTCGGCTTTATGTTGAAGCTCCTGTGCGGTGATTTTCGCTTGTTCTAACTCTCTTGTTCTTACTTTGACGCGGCTATCGAGTTCCTCATTCATTCGCTCGATTTTCCCTTGATACTGCAGCTGCTCGCTAATATCCACATGGGTGCCGACCATACGACGCGGCTCCTCAGTATCCGGATCACAGACCAAATGTGCGCGAGACATGATGTGAATGTCATGGCCGTCTTTATGTACCATACGAATGTTGACGTGGTAGTGCGGCTCTTTGTGAGTAAGGCACTGATTGATGGCGGTCTGTGTTTTTAAGATATCTTCAGGGTGTAAGAGTTGAAAGAAAGTCTCAACGCTGAAGGAAATTTCATCTTTTGTGTAACCGAGCATTTCATACCATCGAGGAGAGAAGTACACCTCATCGGTGGTGAGGTTCCAATCCCAAACGCCGTCATTGCTTCCCTTCATGGCTAAGCTAAAGCGCTCTTCACTGAGCATGAGTTCTTGTTGTTGCTCTTCGGCGTTAACCGCCAGGAGCCTCAGCTGATCGGCCAATTCCCCCAGTTCATCGTTGCGACTCAGTGCTGGCGGAAGATCGATAAGCTCGCTCTTTAATCGTTGCGCATAGGTTGTAAGTTGATGCAGTGGTCGCGAGGTATGGCGAGCTAAAATAATTGCTGTCACTAGGGTGGCTATGGCTGCTAAGCCAAAGCTAAAAATGATGTGATTGATGATGTCTGTGGCCGCCAGTAGCAACTGATTTTCATCGGTAACCATTCCCAGGGTGAATTGAGTGTTGGCAATAGGAGTAAATGAGACGATGGCGTTTGTTTGTCTCTTTAAGTCTTTGTAGCGAAAGTGGCCGCTTTGCTGCTGAGTAATGGCACTAGCGGCGAGCTGCCACTCTTTTTGGGTTTCATCCAATAATGAGTGAGTTTGGTTTACCGGTTGCATGTCTTGGTTGAGTATGACTTTTCCCTGCGCATCTACCTCAAAATCAACAATCTTGTTTTTGTCCCAATGATACCAATAGCTACCGTCGCGATTGGTGACAAAAAATCGGGGCTGCCAAGTAACATCAGAAAACAGATTGTCTTTGAAACGCGCCAAACGCGCGGTGATGTAACTCCAGTCGATGATTCCCGCAACCAACCCTAAGGGTTTCTTTTGATCGTTATTGATGGAGGCGGCGATCAGAATGTGCCGATTACTTGTGCTGTAAGACATCATTGGGTTTGAAATACTGGAGCGGGCTTGATTGGGGTTTTCTGCCACTAGATATCGCCAGTAAGGATGACGGATAACTGTGTGAGGGCGGGAATTCGGATCGCTATTATCGAATGTATGGCGCATATTTTGATATGGGTTTCCCGCCTCTGTGCTGAAAAAATGCCCTTGGGTATCAGCCACTAGAAAGCTCGAAAAGTACGCATGCCGGTTGCTTTCTTTGGTGAGGTAGGGGAGGAAACTCTTGGGATCCATATGGCGAACCGTGTCGGTTCTGGCGTAGAGCATCACTTCGTGCTGTAAGCTGACAAATTCGTGAGACAGGCGCGCGCTAACTTGCTCCAAATGCGCCTCAAACTTTTGCAGCTCGGTCTTTTGTATTTGTTGTTGAAGGTAGGGGAGTTCCACCACCATGCCGATCAACATAGGGAGCAGGATCAAACCGGGCAGAAGCAATGAGAGTTTGGTTTTGATCCGCATTGGAGGGCAATTAAATCCTGAGGTTTACAGTCTTTCTCAGTATAGACTCGATCAGGCAAATCTGCGTGATGTAAGCCGAGGGATTTATAGGCGGTAGCTGGTTTTGGTCATTGCTTTGGATACTAGCGACATGAGGCCTTTGACTGGAGCGGGAAATCGGTGGCCGCCGGCTTCAAGTGCGCTGTGAGCGTGTTTAGCTTCATCTTCTAGCATGACTTCGACGACGGCGCGACTCTTATGGTCTTGTTCTGGGAGCTCATTCAGATGCTGTTGTAAGTGCTTACATACTTGGTCTTCCGTGGCAGCGACGAAGCCGAGACTAACTTTGTCACTGACTAGCCCTGCGGTGGCACCAATACCAAAAGACATCCCGTACCAAAGCGGGTTGAGCAGTGATGTGTGGCTGTTGAGACCGTCTAGACGCTCTTGGCACCAACCGAGATGATCGACTTCTTCTTCGGCCGCGAGTTCCATTTCATGACGTACTTCTGGCAGTTTTGCAGTGAGCGCTTGTCCTTGATAGAGCGCCTGAGCGCAGACTTCCCCTGCGTGATTAACTCTCATAAGGCCGGCGGCGTGTTTGCGCTCACGATCTGTCATGGGGACTTCATCGTGGGCTTGCGCTGGTGATGGGCGCTGATGAGAAACTTTACCTGGTGCCAGAGTGCGCAAGGCACGATCCATCTGGGTTAGCAATAGATCTGTTGGGGAGAATTGGCGGCTAGACATAATCACGGGCCCTGAATTGAAACGAGCGAAATAGAGCCCTATTGTAATCGAAAATACTAAAAAAGGGTAAGTAGGGCTTGGGTGCAACTCGGGCGTGAATCGTAGTAGAGTGCTGCGCAAAAGGAAGTGAGGATATTGAGCTATGCAGGTCAACGTTAGTACTGACATAGGTGCGCTGTTAAATCAGCGGGTACCATTGATTGCGCTGGAAAGCACGCAAGAAAACTATGCTTTGGAAATGCTAAAGAAACAATGCCAGCAGCATCGACAAACGCTCTATCGCTGGACTCTTACCGAAGGTTTGGAAACTCTGGGTTTTGCTCCGCGACTTCAGGGTGTGAATTCCGAACAAACACCGCTAGAGCTATTGCAAGCGATCAAGAGCCGCAATGACAGTGGCGTTTTTGTACTGTGCGATTTTCATTGGCATATGGATGGTGATGCGAAGATTATTCGGCTCTTAAAAGACATCGCCCTCGAGTTCGACTCTATTGCAAAACGCATTATCTTCTTAAGTCATAAAGTTACCTTGCCGTCCGAGCTGCAATCGTTTTCGGCGCAAGCGCGTCTGTCGTTGCCAAGCGATGATGAAATACTCAATATTATTCGCCAAGAGGCCAAACGCTATTCTCAACAAAGCGGGCGCACCCGTATCCGTACCGATAGTGATGCCCTAAAACTACTGGTGAACAGTTTACGCGGACTAACGCATCAAGATGTGAGTCGATTAGCGCATCACGCCATTGCCGATGACGGCGTGATCGACGCCAGCGATGTGCCGGTGGTCAATAGCGCCAAGTTCTCACTGTTAAATCGGCAGGGATTACTTAGCTACGAATACGATACTGAATCGTTTTCGGATGTTGGCGGACTAGAGAACTTTAAGCGCTGGCTCAATCAGCGCGAAAAGGCCTTTTTAGGCGAGAGTGAACTGGAATCGCCCAAAGGGGTTTTGTTATTAGGTGTTCAAGGGGGCGGTAAGAGTCTTGCCGCGAAGGCAGTGGCAGGCCTTTGGGGATTGCCACTGCTGCGGCTGGATATGGGCTCTCTGTACAATAAATTTATTGGCGAGAGTGAAAAGAACTTGCGCGATTCTCTGGCGCAAGCTGAGAAAATGGCACCTTGTGTTTTATGGTTAGATGAACTTGAAAAAGCCCTAGCCCAAGGTGGTTCTGATGATGGCTTGGGTAAGCGTCTGCTGGGCTACTTCTTAACGTGGATGGCCGAAAAAAAAGCCCCGGTCTTTTTGGTGGCTACCAGTAATGACATACAGCAGTTACCCGCAGAGTTGGTGCGTAAAGGGCGCTTCGATGAGATATTTTTTGTCGACTTGCCTTCTGTCGAGGTGCGCCAGCAAATTTTTTCAATTCATTTGAAAAAACGTCAGCTCAATGAGGGAGCTTTCAATCTGCCTAGAATTGCTGAGATGGCGGAAGGGTTTTCAGGCGCGGAAATCGAACAGGCGGTGGTGTCAGCGCTTTACAGTTTGAAAGCGGGCGCGAGCTTGAATGACGGTGATCTTATCCAAGCGATATTGAGTACAACGCCTCTATCTGTGGTGATGGCCGAGCAGTTAAATTCGCTGCGTCATTGGGCGAAAGATCGCACCGTGTCAGCCTAGCCTAGCGAATCCTGGCTGCGGATGACTAGATCATTTCTACGTTTCTACCGCTCCGCTCTTTATGGCGAGAGTTGTGCAGTGTGAGCTCTTCTGCGAGCGTGATTTTTAGACTCTTCGCACTAATGGGTTTGGTTAATACTCTGCGAATGGAGGCGCTGCGGGCCTGTTCCTGAGAAGGCGGTTCGCTGGCGCCACTGAGCATAATCATTACTGGCAGCACTGTTGAGGGTTTAAGGTCAGCGTGGTTTTGACTGATTTCTTGAGCCAGCTCGAATCCCGTCATATCCGGCATGTCGTGATCTAGAATGATCACATCAAAGGTGCCGCCAATATTCGACATGGTTTTCATCATCGCCAGTGCGTCTTTGGCTGAGGGAACACAGGTGACTTTCATGCCCCAGCTATCGGCTCGTTTGGCAACCACCTTGCGGCTGGAGCTGCTGTCGTCGACAACCAATAAACGTTTATTTTGTAATAATTTGTCGTAGTGGTTTTCGTGATGTTGCAATAACGAGTAGCGCGTAAGTATTAGCTCACAAACAAACAGTGCTTCGCCTTCATTTTGTCCTTGCCCCATTTCTACGCTGAGACGACCACCGATATGTTCCGCTAAGGCATGAGCAATGACCCAGTTGCGCTGGATGCTGGAGTAGCGCTGGGCATCGATGTCGGTATCATTGTCTAAACTCATGTGAATGTCTTCTGGGTGCAAACCGCTTTGACTGTCGCGAATCTCTAAGCGCCATAAATTGCGCTGGCTCGACGCTTTCAAGTGTACGGAAATATTGCCTTGCTCACTGTAGAAGAGCGCCATTTCCAAGGTGCCAGAAATAATTTGTTTGATACGTGCGGGATCGCCTTTTATGAGCGTCGGCGATTGAGGGTTTTTGTGGTATTGGAAGCTTATCTTGCGATCATCGGCTTTGACTTTGCTGTCTTCACATAGAGTGTCTAAGAGGTGCGAGAAGTCGAAGGGAATTGCGTCGAAAGTCAGTCTGCCAATTTGCAGAGAGCGCCAATCATTGAGCCGGTTGAGCCACTTTAATTGTGATTCACTCGCGCGTCGCATGGTGAGTATTTGATCTCTCTGAGTTTTATTGAGTGAGGTGTCGAGGAGCAACTCTGCTATGCCAACGATTCCACTGAGGGGAGTTCTTAGTTCATGATCGACTCGTTTTAGGGTTTGGTTATATTGCCTTTTTAGTTTGAGCTTCAACCCTCTTTCGTAGTGAGTCTGTAAACGCTCCCCAGTTTGAGTAATGTTGAGCATGACTAAGGCATAGGTCACTACCATGCTTTCGATGATCACTAGGCTTTGGCCAAACCAAAAAAACAGCGGGCGTTCGAGGCCAAAATTATGCAAAAACAACCAGCCGGTGAGTGCTAATCCGACGCAAATAGCCTTAGCCAATACCAGGTGTTTGGTGAAGGGAATACGCTGGGAGTACATCATTAGCATCTGGCCAATGCAGAGACCACCACTGAGCAAAAATAACAATCGCATCGCTCGGTGGGCGTTGTCGTTATGGATGTTTAGTAGCCAGAGCCCGAGTGTGAATAGGATGAGATGGAGTCCGATAAAAAAAATTCTCCAGACCTTTTGAGTCGCGCGCAGAGGGAAGTACTGAAGGACAAAAAATACCTGCAGGCAAAGTGTCAGTAATGTGAGGCTTTTTCTGTTAATTATGTCGATGGTCAAGAGTGGGTCTGGTTGGTTGGCGTTCCAACCGTGGGCCATAGCTGCAGATATGCTTGCGGTATAAAGCGCGAGAAAAATATTTAAACGCTCGTGACGAATTAACCCCTGACCGATATTGATGATTACCAGCATCAGCGTGGCGCCAAGAAGAGTCGACATGATTGCGACGTCGAGGGTGCTTCCTGCCAAATTCGAGAGCCCCTTTGAGAGCGGTATGTTTAACTGCGCAAAGGCACCCAAAGAGAGGCTTGAGAGCAGTAATAGTGCTACCACCTGGACGAACTTTAGGTGCAAAAAGCTAGGATTCATAAGGGTGCCGTTGTTATTTTTTTATGGGCAGCTATATCGAATCGAGTTTGGTGATAGATGGGTCGCTCATTCGATTCGGTCAGCACTGTCGATGCTATCGTGCCGATCAAATGAAGTGAAGTGAGTGCTTAGACAGAAAAGGAATATGCCGCATTCGGGATTTGATTGAAGAGGGGGCTAGCCCCCTCCCTGCATCAGCGCCCTGAGGTTTGGGCGCTTACTGACGGCTTAGGATTTGCCGTTTTGCTCACGAGCAATCGCGCGATAGGCGATGTCGTTGCGAAAGTAGACGTCTTTCCAGTCGATTTGGCGAGTCAGTTGGTAAGCTCGCGCTTGCGCCTCGGTAACGCTATTGCCAAGTGCCGTCGCGCAAAGTACACGGCCACCATTGGTGGTGATCTCGCCATCTTTTAAAGCGGTTCCGGCGTGAAAGACTTTTTCACCCGCGGTATCGGTGCTTGGTAGGCCAGAAATTACGTCGCCCTTATCGTAAGCTGCTGGGTAACCGCCAGCGGCAAGTACGACACCAACGGCACATCGATCGTCCCACTCGGTGGTTTTGCCTTCGAGTTGCCCATCGATTGCGGCTTCGCACAGCTCAACCATATCGGACTTCATACGCAACATAATCGGTTGAGTCTCTGGATCTCCAAAGCGGCAGTTGTATTCGATCACTTTAGGGGTGCCTTCCGCGTCGATCATTAAACCCGCGTATAAGAAACCGGTGTAATCGTTACCTTCGGCAGCCATGCCATTCACCGTTGGGTAAATAACTTCATTCATAATGCGCTGATGAATCTCGGCGGTAACCACGGGAGCCGGTGAGTATGCGCCCATGCCACCGGTGTTGGGGCCTGAGTCGCCATCGCCAACACGTTTATGATCTTGACTGGTGGCCATAGCAACGACATTTTTACCGTCAACCATAACGATAAAGCTAGCTTCTTCACCATCGAGAAATTCTTCGATCACAACGCGGCAACCAGCATCACCAAAGGCATTGCCAGACAGCATATCTTTAACGGCGTCTTCAGCTTGTCCCAAAGTCTCTGCCACAATCACGCCCTTACCTGCAGCGAGGCCGTCGGCCTTCACCACAATCGGTGCGCCTTTTTCACGCAAGTACGCCAAGGCTGGCTCAACCTCGGTGAAATTCTCGTAAGCGCCGGTTGGGATTTTGTGACGAGCCAAAAAGTCTTTGGTAAAGGCCTTTGAGCCTTCCAATTGCGCAGCGCCTTTTGAAGGGCCAAATGCGCGCAAACCTTGTTCGGCAAAAAAGTCGACAACACCCTCAACCAGTGGCGCTTCAGGGCCAACGATGGTGAGACCGCAGTTGTTGTCTTTGGCAAAAGTGGCTAGCTTGTCAAAATCCATCACATCGATGGCGACGTTCTCTAAGCCTACTTCAGTGGCCGTGCCAGCGTTTCCTGGGGCCACATAAACAGTTTCTACGCTCGGGTTTTGAGCCGCTTTCCAGGCCAGTGCGTGTTCGCGGCCGCCGGAGCCTATTACTAATACATTCATTTTCTATCCTTTGTCGGAGCTTATCTAAGCGTCTCTGGCGGCGTTGCAAAATCAATTTTGGTCGGTCATGTACTTTAGTACATTCCCTCACTAAATCGATACCGCGCCTTGCTAGGAACACTTAGCTAAGCCCCTCGTTCAGAGGTTTTTAAACCAACAAAAACAAATTTAAATTGATTACTTCGATTAAGACGTCGTCGCTGAAGAAAAGTGTTCCTGTGGGGGTGAGGGTAAGGCGCCTCGGAGCGCAGGAAGGGAGCGTACAAGTGTACGTGACCGCCCGAGCACCGAAGCAACGCCACCATCGCGTCACAGGAACATTTTTATCAGTGACGGAAGTGGCGCATGCCTGTAAATACCATCGCCATTCCGTGCTCATCGGCTGCGGCAATCACTTCTTCATCACGCATTGAGCCGCCGGGCTGAATCACTGCACTGATGCCAACTTTCGCCGCGTTATCGATACCGTCGCGGAAGGGGAAGAAGGCGTCGGATGCCATCACGGCACCTTTGATTTCTAGGTTGGCATGTTCGGCTTTAATCGCCGCGATACGAGCTGAGTTAACGCGACTCATTTGGCCTGCGCCCACACCGATAGTACGACCATCTTTGGCATAAATGATGGCGTTAGACTTAACCATCTTGGCAACTTTCCAGGCGAACAGTAGCTCGTCCATTTGCTCGTCCGAGGGTTGCGCTTTGGTCACAACTTTGAGCTCGTCTTTGCTGACCATGCCGTTGTCTTTTTCTTGAATCAACAAACCGCCATTAACGCGCTTGTAGTCGTAGCTGGTTGGACGCTCTGAGCCCCACTCGCCACAGGCAAGTAAGCGAACGTTTTTCTTGGCCGATACGGCGGCGGCGGCGGCGTCGGACACGCTGGGTGCAATAATCACCTCAGAGAATTGTTTGTCGACGATCAGTTGTGCGGTTTCGGCGTCCAGCTCGCGGTTAAAGGCGATGATGCCACCAAAGGCAGATTCTGGATCGGTGGCGAAGGCCAACTCGTAAGCGGTCTTGATATCGGTGGCAACGGCAACACCACAAGGGTTGGCGTGCTTGACGATAACGCAGGCAGGCTCGTCGAACAGTTTAACGGTTTCGAGCGCGGCGTCGGTATCGGCGACGTTGTTGAACGACAGCTCTTTGCCTTGCAGTTGCTTGGCGGTTGAAACCGAAGCGTCTTGAGCATCTTCCTCAACGTAAAAAGCGGCTTTTTGATGCGGGTTCTCACCGTAACGCATGTCTTGCGTTTTTTGGTATTGAACGTTGTAAGTATTGGAAAAATCGCGAGTTTCGTTCTCCGTATTGCGGCGACCGAAGTGATTGGCGATCATGCCGTCATACTGAGCAGTGTGCTCAAACGCTTTAACCATCAAGTCGTAACGGGTTTCGTAATTGGTCGATCCGTTGTTGGCTTGCATCTCGGCAATGATGGCGTCGTAATCAGAGGCGTTGACCACAATATTGACGTCTTTGTGGTTTTTGGCGGCCGAACGAACCATGGTCGGACCGCCAATATCGATGTTCTCGATGGCGGTAGGAAGATCGCAATTAGGATCTGCCACAGTGCTCTTGAACGGGTAGAGATTGACCACAACCATGTCGATTGGCGTAATGCCGTGTTCGCTCATGACTGCATCGTCGGTTCCGCGACGGCCTAAGATTCCGCCGTGTACTTTCGGGTGAAGGGTCTTGACGCGACCGTCCATCATTTCAGGAAAGCCGGTGTAGTCGGAGACTTCAATAGCGGCAACGCCATTGTCTTTAAGCAGTCGGAAAGTACCGCCAGTTGACAGAATTTCTACGCCTTGAGCACTCAGTGCTTGGGCAAACTCTACAATGCCGGATTTGTCAGAAACGCTGATGAGGGCGCGCTGGACTTTAACGAGTTGGGTCATGGATTGGTTCCGTATTTGACTGTGTATCAAAAAAGGCTGTTTCACTGAGGTATGCAGAGAAACGAAGAAGGGCGAGACCAGCTCACCCTTCTAAAAACTTAAGTATAGCGGCTGATTTATAGCAGGCCGTACTGCTTGAGTTTTTTGCGCAGAGTGCCGCGGTTCAAGCCAAGTACCTGGGCGGCTTTGGTTTGATTGTGGCGAGTGTACTTCATGACGATTTCAAGCATTGGAGCTTCAACTTCGGCCATGACCAAGTCGTAGACGTCGCTGACCGGTTGCCCGTCCAAGTGTTTGAAGTAGTTATCCATAGCCTGCTCGACACAATCGCGCAGCGATTGGTTTTGAGTCGCTGGTGCTGGCTCGGTGATTGGGCTGGTCAGTTCGATTGGCGCATCGGCCATCAGCGTTTCAGCTGTGTTCATGCCGCTTTATCCTCTTTCGTTATCAGTTGTTCAAAGTAGTCTTGAACACTGTTTTGTTGCTCTTCAGCATTTTCTATTTGGTTAAAGGTCTTGCGAAATGGCTCACTGCCTGCGAGCGTTTTCAAGTACCACCCCACGTGTTTGCGGGCGATACGCAGTCCCATAAAATCGCCGTAAAAGCGATGTAGCTCACCGAGGTGAGTGCACAGAATGCTTTGAATCTCGGTCAGCGGCGCTGGCGCCAACTGCTCCCCCGTTTTCAAGAAATGATCAATTTCTCGAAAGATCCAAGGCCTTCCCTGTGCTGCACGGCCGATCATCACTGCTGCAGCGCCGGTATGATCCAGCACTTGCTTAGCTTTGATGGGGCCGTCAATGTCACCATTGGCGAACACGGGTATTTCTACTGCGTCGACAATGGCGGCGATTGTGTCGTATTCGGCATCTCCTTTGTAACCGCAGGCGCGTGTGCGTCCGTGTACGGCTAAGGCGGCAATGCCTGTGTCTTGTGCCATCTTGGCAATGGTGATGCCATTGCGATGGTCTTGGTTCCAACCGGTGCGAATCTTAAGTGTGACCGGTACATCTACCGCTGACGTCACTGCGGCTAAGATGTCCGCCACTAGCGGTTCATCTTTTAGTAGCGCAGAACCCGCGGCCTTTTTACACACTTTCTTGGCTGGGCAACCCATATTGATGTCAACGATTTGAGCGCCGCGTTCAACATTCATGCGCGCGGCATTGGCCATCATTTCTGGGTCGCCCCCGGCAATTTGAACGGATCTCGGTTCGGTTTCGCCAGCGTGATTGAGGCGCGTCTGAGATTTACGGCTGTTCCATAGACGTGTGTCTGAGGTAACCATTTCAGACACCACCAAACCTGCGCCCAGATTGCGACAAAGTTGTCGAAATGGCTGATCGGTTACTCCCGCCATGGGAGCCAGCACCACTTGGTTTTGAATGTGGTATGGACCGATTTGAAACAAGTGTCACCCCAAGATTTGCCTGTGGAAACGCAGCGGTTTCCGTTCTTGCTAAGAGTTGCCTTTGTGCACAACTGCTGCCTCTGCGGACGCTTTTCAACGCTTGATCAAGGGTTCGCAAAAGGGGGGCTATCATACCTGCGAACCCCCTCTTTTTAAAAGCACAAATTGCACAGATTGCTGAAAAAATAGGCGTTGACAGATCAAAAAAATGTCTTATACGCCAAGGGCCTAGGGGTATTTTTGCCAAAAATAGGTCCAGAGCGCCAAAGTCGCGCTCTGTGGGTGGTATAGGGTTCTTAGAGGGGGCTTAATCGAGCGGGATCAAGGCTTTGTAATTGACCGCGTCAGCACCCGGATCGACGATCTCCAGCGAAATATGAACTGGCTGGCCCACGGGCATTTGCGTGACTCCGGCCATTTCACCGCCTAAATACTCACTGGGGCTAAATCGACGATAGGCCAGTGACTTGCCCTGCAGGTTGCTGAAGGCCAAGGTGAAATCGGGAAAGGGCTGCTCGAAGTTGGCATTGTTGAGTAAAATACTGTCGATGATTAAGGCATGCTCAGCGCGCGGATGGCTTCTCACCACCAAGTTGTAGGCTTTTACTTTTTCTGGAGCGGCGAGGGATGGTAGTTGGCAGTTAATGAGAGGGCAAATCTGCGCGAAGCCGTCACGCCACGGCTGTTTGCGGCTGTACTCTTCGAAATTAAACCACAGGAACTGAGCGCCAAGTAATGCGATGGTCAATAGGCTCAAGCTTCCCCACATGAGTTGTTTAGGAAGGCGAGAGCCTTCTGGGTGCCATTCCATTTCGACCGGGGCAGGTGCAATACCTTGCAGCAGGGCGTCGTGATCGTCGGCCGCGCTGTTGTTCTGTTCGCCACCTTCGTCTTCGAATAATGCCGAGAGATCTTCTTCGGCGCTATGGCTCGTCTCGCTCGCTTGTTCCAGTGAGCGCTCGCCGGTGACATTAAAAATAGGCTCTTTACGGGCTGAAGTAGGTTCGTCAAATTCACCTTCTAAATCACTGTCGCTGAGAGCATCGAAGCTACCCGTTGTGCTGCGATGATATTCATGATCCTCCTCATCAAGGTCGTGAACTGTCTCATGGATCTGTGGAGCCTCGCTTTCGGAGGCGCCTTCGCTGGCATTCTGGCTGTGACTCGTACTCTCTTCTTCGTCGATTTCATCCAATAGGTTAACGGCCCAGGATTCATCGGTGTGGTCGCTGTCGGAGGTGTCGTTGACTTTAATCTCTCGATCAAACAGGGAGCCTTTGCTTTCACCGAAACTACCCTGTTGTAGGAAGTCTTCGCTGAGCTCGCCCAGCGCGACATTCTGGGTGTCTTCGATCTTATCCATATCGTCGGATATGAGGGCGTCGTCGCTAAAGTCATCGAGTTCGGGAATGCTTGGCTCAGAGTCAGGGCTCGGACCTACCGATGCAGTCTCATCCGTCCCATCTTCCTCCTCGAGCAAATGATCCAAGGCGCGAAAAATCTGCAGGCACGAGCCACAGCGCACGGCGCCTTTGGCGGTCTGCAATTGATCATCAGTGATTCGAAAAGAGGTGCTGCAATGGGGGCAGCATGTGACCCTGTCTGCCATGCGTATCGTCATTCCCTGGAAGTCGTTAAACACGGCAGAGTGTAGTCGTTCCGCCGTGTCGGGTAAATGGTTGTGTCTCGGTGGTGAGAGAAAGTTATGTTTGTGCCACGTTTTTACGGCGGCTGAGGTGGTGCCTCTTATTCGTCAAGCACTAGCCAAGCCGTTTAGTGGCCGTGAGGCAGACCCACTCTTGCTGCTGGCGGATGGGGTCGAAATCAAACCAAGGCCGATAGGCCTCCATAACCGCTTCGGCTTGAATGAGCAAAATACCTGACAAGCACAGCTTGCCTCCGGGCTTGGTCAGTTGGTTTAGGTTGGGGGCGAGTTCGGCCAGTGGTCCGGCGAGAATATTGGCGAGGGTAATGTCGACTTGGATGTCGGGGCACTGCTCGGGTAAATAGACGGGAAAGCGCTCGTGCTCAATGGCGTTACGATCGGCGTTGTCCTGTGTGGCAATGAGTGCTTGTGGATCAATATCGGTGCCGACAGCAGTGCCGCCGCCGAGCAGTAATGAGGCAATGCCCAAGATGCCTGAGCCGCAGCCGTAATCGACAAAGCTCTGTCCTTCAAAGGGCGCTTGTTCTGCCAGCCATTGCAAGCACATAAAGGTCGTGGGGTGTGTGCCTGTTCCAAACGCCAAGCCCGGGTCTAACAGTAAGTTGGTGGCGTTCGGGTTGGGGGCGTCTTTCCAGCTGGGGCAAATCCACAGGTCGCCACCGCAGTGAATGGGATGATAGTTGTTCATCCATTCGCGTTCCCAGTCTTTGTCTTCGAGCAATTCCCAGCGGCAGTTGGGCAGTGGGCGGCCAAGGGCTTGGCCAGCGGCGAAATTAACCAAGTCGGTATCGACTTCGGCGTCGAATAGTGCGCTGATCAAGGTGGCGTCCCACAATGGAGTTTCACCCAGTGCCGGTTCGAGAATCGGCTGATCGGCGTTGTCTTGAAGAGTGACGGATACTGCGCCGGCGGCCAGTAGTGCATCCTCGATGTCTGAGGCGTGACTGCGATCGGTGTTGACGCGGACTTGTAACCAGGGCATTAGTATTTTGCCTTTGCTGTTTGCGAATAGGGTTCACGGGGTTTCATGTGGTTGGCGCTGTCAATTGACCATAGCGCCTTTGCTGAGAACCCACGGGAAAGAAATCGATCTTATGAGTGGTTAGAGGCTTTGGCTTGCGGTGTTAGACGCTTTTCGATGCGTGCCACTATAGCGTCGGCGTGTAAGCCCGCGTCGCGCAATAAATCCGCATGGTTGCCGTGGTCGATAAAAGTATCGGGCAAGCCCAAGGGCAGTAGCGGTGTGGTGATGTCTCGTGCGGCGAGCAGCTCCATTACGCCGGTGCCAGCACCGCCAGCGATACAGTTTTCTTCCAGTGTGACCAATAGCTCGTGAGTCGTGGCCAAATTATCGATGAGCTCGGCGTCTAAGGGTTTGACAAAGCGCATGTCGCACACGGTTGCATTTAGGGCATTTGCTGCTGCCATGGCTTCTGGCAGCAGGGTGCCGAAGTTCAAAATAGCGACACCTTGCCCTTGGCGCTTGGTGACTCCTTTACCGATGGGTAGGGTGTCTAATGCGGGCTCAATATCGACACCAGGGCCTGTGCCCCGTGGATAGCGAACAGCGCTGGGGCCTTCAAATTGATAGGCAGTACTGAGCAGTTGCCGGCACTCGTTTTCGTCACTGGGGGCTGCGATCACCATGTTGGGAATACAGCGCAAAAAGCTCAAGTCAAAACTGCCGGCATGGGTGGGGCCGTCTTCCCCGACAAGTCCGGCTCGATCGATGGCAAAAGTGACGTCTAAATCCTGAATGGCAACGTCGTGAATCAGTTGATCGTAGGCTCGCTGTAAAAAGGTCGAATAAATTGCGACTACCGGTTTTTGGCCTTCGCAGGCAAGGCCCGCGGCTAAGGTTACGGCATGTTGCTCGGCAATGGCCACATCGTGAAAACGATCGGCAAAGCGCTCGGCAAAATCAACCATGCCCGACCCTTCGCACATGGCTGGCGTGATGGCGACTAACTTCTCGTCGGCATCGGCCATGTCGCAGAGCCAGTCACCAAAGATTGTTTGGTACTTTTTCTTTTTGGGTTTTTTGGGCTGGGAGTCTTGTACTTTGGGTTTTGGCTCAATTTTGTTGAGCGCGTGATAACCCACAGGATCGGCTTCCGCTGGCCCAAACCCCTTGCCTTTTTGGGTAATGATATGCAGCAATTTAGGGCCGGGAAGGCTGCGTAAATTACTGAGATCGTGAGTCAATCGTTCTAGATCGTGGCCGTCGATAGGGCCGATGTAGTAGAAACCGAGCTCTTCAAACAAGGTGCCGGGGGACACCATGCCTTTCATGTGTTCTTCGGTCTTGCGGGCCAGCTCCCAAGCCTGTGGGATTTTAGATAGGACTTTTTTACTGCCTTCGCGAAAGTTGGTGTAGAGCTTACTGGCCCAGACTTTCGAGAAATAATTCGCGAGACCACCGACATTGCGCGAAATCGACATGTTGTTGTCGTTGAGGACCACTAGCATATCGGTTTCGGTGTGCGCGGCGTGATTGAGAGCCTCAAAGGCCATGCCGGCGGTCATGGCACCATCGCCGATGACGGCAACATTCTTGCGCCCACTTTCGTCCATTTCTGCACCCAAGGCCATCCCGAGAGCCGCGCTGATAGAGGTGCTCGAGTGACCAACGCCAAAGGTATCGAATTCACTTTCGGCGCGTTTAGGAAACCCTGAAAGCCCATCTTGTTGACGCATAGAGAGCATTTGTTCGCGTCGGCCCGTCAAAATTTTATGGGGGTAGGTTTGATGGCCTACATCCCATACCAAGCGATCTTCTGGCGTGTTATAGCAGTAGTGCAGGGCAATGGTCAGCTCGACTACGCCCAAGCCTGCGCCAAAGTGCCCGCCGGTTTGGCCAACGCTGTAAAGCATGAACTCTCGCAACTGCTGGGCCAGTTCGGGCAGCTGTTTTTCGTCCAATTGACGTAAGTCTGAGGGCGAATTGACCTGATCGAGAAGTGGGGTCAGAGGACGAGAAAGTGGGATTTCTTCAAACATGCGGGCCGTTGCTGGTTGGTGACTGCGAAAACAGCAATTTTAGGGGGATAGTGGCCGATTGCATAGCTTTATTACGGATTTATGAGTCAATGGCTCGATTGCTTAGCAAATGCTCTCTCGCTCGGGCTTACCTTGTGTCTGTGAGTTACCGACGGTGTTGGCACTCACTTACTTTTTGCGTTCGACGATGTAAGCCGACAGCGCTCGCAAGATATCCGCTCGCGGGTCAAAGTCCGACAGCGCTGCCAGAGCATTTTGATGCAATTGTTGGGCTTTTTCTCTCGCGCCATCAAGCCCCAATAAAGAGACATAAGTGGGTTTATTGAGGGCGATGTCGGCTCCTTGCTGCTTACCCAAAGTTTCGGTATCGGCGGTGACATCAAGAATGTCGTCTTGCACTTGAAATGCCAGCCCAATGGCATCGGCGTAGAGGCTCAAAGACCGCAGTTGGGCGGGGGTGACGACGCCGCTGGCCAGCGCGCCCATGCGCACGCTGGCGCGAATTAACGCGCCTGTTTTTAGTGAGTGCATACGCTGCAGCTCAGCTAGGGACGGCTGTTGATTGATACTGGCGAGATCGATAGCTTGGCCGCCTACCATTCCTTGAGCACCGGAAGCCTGCCCAAGTTCACGGATAAGCCCTAGACGGACACTGTCGTTTATATGAGGTGCGTTGGACAAGACATCAAAGGCCAAGGCTTGGAGTGCATCCCCAGCAAGGATCGCTGTCGCTTCGTTAAAAGCGATATGACAGGTGGGCTGACCACGACGGAGGTCGTCGTCGTCCATCGCCGGTAGATCGTCGTGAATTAGGCTGTAAGCGTGTATGGCCTCAACCGCGCAGCCGACACTGTCGGTGGCCTCAGTTAACTCTGATATTGCACAGGCACTGGCGTAGGCTAGCACCGGACGAATCCGCTTGCCTCCGCTGAGCAAGCTATAGCGCATGGCGGCGAGCAATTGCGGATCGCTGCCGTCTAGCTGTTCGAGGGAGTTGGCAAGTACTTTATCGATGCGCTCTTGGCCATCGTCTAAAAAGCGGTGTAACGCTTGGCTCATAGCGTATCGTCGTTAAAAGGTTGTGCCACCAGCTGTCCTTGCTGTTCCAACAATACCTCGACTTTTTGCTCGGCTTCCGACAGCCGAGATTGGCACTCACGGGTCAGTTGAATGCCGTTTTCAAAGGCTTTAAGTGATTGTTCAAGGCTTAAATCACCTTTTTCCATCTCGGTCACAAGGGCTTCGAGCTGTTGCAACGACTGTTCGAAATCGACGGCTTTTTTCTTGGCGGCCACGGGCTACTCTCTCGGTTGTATCAACAGGCCGCAACACTACAGAAGCGGGCAATCTAGGTCAATCTGAGACGCTCTTCGAGCGACATCAGAAGGGCCTGCTAAACTTTTTATGGCGCTATCTCTCCTCTCTGCTCGACAAACGCAAGTTTGGGGTGGGGATTTTTGGGACTTGGCCGATAACCGATACAACTGTATTTCAATCGAGGCCGCTGGCTTAAGTTAAGTCTGCGATTTTCGACGATAACATCCGTTGCAAAGGAGTTAGAAGTGGATTTAGCGACGATAGTGGGATTATTGGGGGCTTTTGGTCTCATTGTGGCCACCATGCTGATGAGCGGCGATTTGATGATGTTCGTCAACGTGCCCTCCTTAGTGATTGTATTTGGCGGCAGCTTGTTTGCGGTCATGGCCAAGTTTGGCCTGGGGCAGTTCTTGGGGGCCGCTAAAGTCGCCGGTAAGAGCTTCGCCAATAAACTCTCAGATCCAAGCGAACTCATTGACGAAATTGTTGAGCTGGCAGATACCGCTCGCAAAGGTGGCCTGTTGGCTCTAGAGGGGAAAGAGGTTGGCAATGAGTTCCTACAAAAAGGCATTCAATTACTGGTGGATGGACATGACCCAGAAGTGGTGAAAGCCTTGCTCTCGAAAGACCGTACTTTAGCCGAAGAGCGTCACGCCACTGCCTCGACGATTTTTTCATCCTTGGCTTCTATGGCGCCGGCCATGGGAATGATCGGAACCTTGATTGGTCTGGTTGCTATGTTGGCCAACATGGATGATCCAAAGTCTATTGGTCCGGCGATGGCGGTAGCACTGCTGACGACACTCTATGGCGCAATTTTAGCGAATGGATTTTGTGAGCCTGTCGCGGACAAGTTGAAACTTAGAGCGGGAGAGGAGGCGATGGTGAAGAGCTTAATTCTCGATGCTCTGTTGGCCATCCAAGGCGGCCAAAATCCCAGAGTCATCGATACCATGTTGCGCACCTATTTGCCCGAAGGTAAGCGTGAAGTTGCCGACGGCTAAGTGAGCTATCGAAGGTTAAGTGAGTTATCCAAGGATATCTCGCCGTAAATCATAGAAATGGTCAACCGAGGCCGTTGCTGAAATCTATTTCCAGTCTTAGGAATTTCAATCCCTATGAGTGATGAAGAACACAAGTGCGACTGTCCCCCCGAGGGGCTTCCCCCGTGGATGGGAACCTTTGCCGACTTGATGTCGCTATTGATGTGCTTTTTCGTCTTGTTACTGTCGTTTTCAGAAATGGATGCGATGAAGTTCAAGCGATTAGCAGGCTCTATGGCACAGGCGTTTGGCGTGCAAAATAAATTGAATGTGACCGATGTTCCCAAGGGAACCAGTATCATTGCGCAAGAGTTTAGTCCGGCGATTCCAGAGCCGACGCCCATCAACGAAATTTGGCAAAAAACAGAAGATCTGACTCAGAGCTCGTTAGATTTTGAGTGCGATCAAGAATTTGATGTCGAGCAGGGCGAACAAAACAAAGAGGCCGGAGCCAAGGTCCGGGTCAAAGAAAAACTCGAAGAGTTAATCGCGCAAACCGAACAAGACGCGGTGGAAATAGCACAGGCGCTGCACGATCAGATTGCCAAGGGTGAAATCGAAGTCGAGACTCGAGGGCGAAAAATTATTATCAGAATTCGAGAAAAAGGTTCGTTCAAAACCGCTTCAGCCGAGCTCAATGATGACTATTTCGATGTGATTGACGAGATACGAGAAGTCCTGCGAGAAAAGCCGGGCAAGGTTTTTGTCGAGGGCCATACTGATAATATACCCATTAAAACCGCGCGTTTTCGATCCAATTGGGAGCTGTCTTCCTCTCGGGCGGTTTCGGTGGCGCACGAACTCATGAAGGATGAAATCAATGAGCGGCGCTTTGCTATTTCTGGCTACTCCGACACAGTGCCTTTGGTGGCCAATAATTCGCGAGAAAATCGAGCGCGCAACCGACGCGTCGAGATCGTAATTCAGCAGGGGCTGGACGAAAGCTTGAGTGATGACGATGTTAAGTTGCTGCAAGAAGAAGGCAGCGACCTGTTGCGAGACTTGGATCTCGACCCTGAATATCTATTCGATTTAAACCCTGATGAAATCTTTTAAGGTCCGCCCTTTATGAACCATGCAGTAACCGCGTCTGACCGGCGCCGATTTTTTAGAATTAACGATAACGTTGGTGTCAACTATCGGCAGCTAAAAGAGTCTGAACTCAATCAGCATATCGACGCTTTAGCCAACCCTGCTGATAGCCTGAGTATCATTGCCGACTGTAATAAACAAATCGAAACCCTGCTTTCTCAGTTGGCGATAAAAGAGCCGTTAATAGCGGATCTCGTGGGTGCCATGAATAAAAAGGTTAATTGCGTGATTCAGCAGCTGGAGCTGGAGACACAATTAACCCAGAGCTTGGCGCATAAAATACAAGAGGTGAATATCAGCGCCTGTGGTATGGCACTAACCACGGAAGAGCTATTGGAGAGTGGCACGGTTCTGGATTTGGAATTGATGCTGTTGCCGGGCCGTTATCTACTCCATTGTCACGGTATTGTGGTGGATGCGACCGCCGCCAATGAAGGTGAGGGCTTTCACACGCGAGTGGATTTCAGCGGCATGTGCTCAGAGGATCAAGAATTACTGATTCAGCACATAGTCAAGCGCCAGGGAGCTCTGTTGAAAGCTCTAAGAGATGACGAAGCGCTCAAATTGCCAGAGACCAAGAGCTGAGTTAATGGCTTTAACTGTAGCTTTCCGGTCTTTTGGTTGCTTCGACAATTAATTTGTAGGATATATCGCACAACAATTGAGGGAGTTATCCTCTGTTGAAATTTATGCCACGCGCTATTATTACTAGCACAAGGACGGCGCACACGGATGAGCAAACAAGGAATAAGGACAAAAAATCAGCAAGGACTAAGGAATTAGCTGAACTCTGAAGGAACTTAGGGTAAAGAAATCCTGTGAGAAATGTACCCCGGTAGCAGGATGCTACTGGGGTTTTTCGTTTTTTGGTCCTCGGAAATCTTCATTTTTCGCGCTGCCTGAGTCTGACCCTCCCTCTGTTTGCTTGACCTCTATCGCTGCGGGGCGGATACTCAAAGCGTTCGTATTGTCTTTGGTCATATCGATCAATCGGCACCGATCTATCACTATGGGATTATTTTAAAAGGTCTAGCAGAGGAGATTCAGTCTTCAGCGGCGATAGCAGATTCCAGTCCAGTGGTTTACAGCTACTCCCTCTCTGTTTTCCGAAGCAGGAAAACACCGCCATTTCTATTGCGTACGCCTTGTACTCGGGCCTTCAATTACTAAACCTCGAAGTCTGGCTGAGCATGTTTCTACGCTCTTTCGCCGTCGCCTCTAAGATGCCGCACATTTGCTCTCCCTATACTCAGAGAGGCTACCCATGAAGCTGGATGCTCGCATTTTACGTTTGAACGCAGCGGGTCATCCTTTGGAGTGGATCGATTGGCAGTCGGCGGTTTGCCTTTACGCTCGTGATCTTGTGTCGTGGAGCCTGGGCGGTGTGGTCTATCGAATACGCGGTGGGCGCAGTCGTCTTTATGGGCGGCGCAGTTGTATCGACGTGCTGGCCATTATGGCTTGCGGCGGCACTCGATTAGCGCCTATGAAGGCAAGCCCACCTCTCACCAACCCAGCGCTGTTTTCGCGCGATAATCATCAATGTTTGTATTGCGGGCGTTACTTCGAAAAATGCGACCTGTCCCGTGATCATGTCCATCCAAGAAGTTTGGGCGGGCGCGACCGTTGGGAGAATGTGGTGGCTGCCTGTAAACGCTGCAATCAGCGCAAAAGTAATTGGTTACTTGAAGACATCGACATGGAGCTTATCGCCTTGCCCTATCGTCCGAACGCTGCCGAGTATTTGGCACTGACCAATGGTTTAAGAATTCGTGACGATCAAGCGGAGTACCTCAGGCCACAGTTTTCACAGCTCAATCACATTTAACTTCTCCGCCCTACGTGTTGTATTCCTTTGTTGTGTCTCGGTGTTCCTCGCTGAAACCCATTCATTGTTATGTGTGATTGTATGGTCAAAAGATAGCGTCCTATATCTTCAGGCGTATTTGGTCAAAAAAACAATGATATTCGTAGGAACTCTGAAAGGTTTCGGTATGATGCCTTGGACGACATTGTGAACTGTCATCATTGATGGTGACCTATTTGAGCTGAGACAATTTATGCGACCGACCTTTGACGACATCTTGCAGTACCGTGGCCGGGCCGCGTTACGCAGTGACAGTCGCGTTCGACGAAAGGCCATTTTGGAGGCGGCACTTCGAGTCATTGAGCGCGATGGTGTCCGTGGCGTTAAACATCGCGCGGTTGCCGCTGAAGCCAAGGTGCCCTTGGCGGCTACTACTTATTACTTCGATGACATCCAATCGCTGTTACACGATGCCTTTGTTCACTACGTTGAAACACGGCTAAGTAGCGATTCTACTTCAGTGCTGAATCAGGCCTACGCTCTTATTCAGCAGTTTGAGGATACTCCGGAGGTTAGTGTTCAAGAGCGTCAGAAAAGACTCATTGAAGGTATTGTGCAGCTTCTGTATGAGCACGTTTTGTTACAAGTTGGGCAAACGGTGGAGCGGCGTGTCGAAGTGGCATTTCGTCATGAAGCGCTGTGTAATGACGATTTAGCCGCGGTGGTCGCCATCCCTCATGGTATTCAGCTTCAAGCCATCGAAGAATGTCTAACGGTTCTGAAGTCTCAGAATCCGAAGGCAGATGCTCAAGTGGTGATGGGAACCTTGTTGTATCTTGAATACACCCTGTCACTGAATAAAAGCGACGAGCAATTGGCCTGCGCTCGGGAGGCGCTGAGACGAATGATGACGGGATTACTGGGTTTATCCAGTGCGCTTGAATCTATCTCTTGATGGTAGTGCTAACAAGTTTATCGGTGCATTGTTTTTCTTGGCGCCGCTGGTGAGTATCGCCTGTGAACCTCGCACTGAATTAGAAACTGTCTATTGCCAGCTTCACCACAAATACAGTCAGTTGCCTAGCTTGGAGGACTTTCGTCGGAACTCGACAAAGGTTCAGCGTTTGCTGTTAAGGCGCCCAGCGCAGGAGTCGGGCGTGAAGTTGCCGCCGAAATCTAACCCTATCGCGATAGAGTCTCCAGAAGGGGAAAAGCCACCGGTACCGAAAAGCGCTAATTCTTTAGCTTTAAAATCATCTAGCTCTAGGTTATCAAATCCTAAAGCATTAGCTTCTAAATCGTCAGCCGCTAGCGCGAACTCTCAATCCTTGTCGAAAGCCCTTAGTTCAAATAATTGCAGTTTATCTCGTCGTTCCATTGTCTGTGGAACAGAGGTCTATACTTTGGTCGACAACCAAGGTAATCAGAAATTATTTGCGGGAAGTTTGGGGCCAGATAATCAATTGCGTTTTCCAGAATCTGAGGGCACTTCAGAGGCGCGTTATTGGAGCGATAGCTACCAGCACTATATCGAAAAAATGCTCTCAATTGGTTTGGGCGCCTCTACCATGAGCTACACCAAATTTGTCTACACATGGCAAGAGTCGCAACTGCAGGGCCAGATTCCGCAAGCGCGTTTTTCCGCGATGTTTGAATACCTTAAGCGAGATAAGCGCGCGCTTGCAGTCAAAGCGAGCTACGATGACATGACTCCGGCGTCTATTTCATGGTGTCAGTCGCTTAGTCACCAGTTGTGGGTTTGCGACAATGGTCGGCGAAACTGGGTGTATCAGTTGTCAAAGCGTTGATAGCGGTTCACATGATTGAAGGCATCTTTAGTGATGCTGTCTGCCTTCAGTGTCGTTATCCGTCTCGATGGCCCATCTGCGATCTAAACTGAGCGTTGGCCACTATTGAGGAATCTCTCCCAATGCGCGCGTTGTTCTTCATTAAAAGCAATGCTGCGTTTGTTGTCAAAATCAAACTGCACCAATACCGCTTTTGCTTCGACCACCAACAACTCATTTTGATAAATGTTCTGTGCAATTGTGAACGAGCTGGTTCCCAATCTCGCTAAATGGCTGTGCACTTCGACGTTGGTGCCATGGAATGTTTCGTTGCGATAATTGATTTCCAGTTTGGCCAAGATCAGTGGTGTATCGAAGGGATCTTTAGTGTCAATGAAAAACCCCATTCGACCCTGTTCAAGCCACGCGGCGTAACTGACGTTATTGATATGACCAAGGGCATCAGTCTCACAAAATCTGGGGGTGATGATCTCTATACTCACGGGAATCCTTTTTTTAGATCGACATTGATTCGTTCGTGTTAATTATAATTCATTTAAATGATGAATTAGTTGATCGCATAGCTCAATGTACTGCACGGCTTCTGACGAACGTACCTCAAAGCCCGGTGCGTGAGATACCTTGTTGCGCAATAGCCGAACTTTTGAAAACAGTTCAGCGGTTTCTTTGTCGAGTAGGTTCTCGTGAGTTAAGATTTCTTCGAGATGTTTGTAGGGCGCCTTATTATCCCAGTTGACTTGACCTTGATAGTTATTGATCACGGATTTTGCCGCAGTCTCTACGGCCTTCCAAGCCTCTAGAATTGCTTCCTGAGGATGGTGGGTGATGGCATCGCGGAGTTTACTGATGAGCCGGTCGTCGTGATCGTGATCAAGCAGTTGCTGCGCCGCTTGGCTAGCGCTTAGCAGCTCTCTCTCAAATTCAACTTCCAAGTCTTGATACTTAAGTCTCTTTAGATTGGGTAGCAGCTCGGCGATGGACTTGCGAAAAAAGATAAAAAATCCAAAGAGGGTGAGTGGCCATAGCAGTCGATCCATGAGCTGTAGAGTAAAATCTGTCCAGTGCACAAAAAATCCTTGTTCAGTGAAAGGGCCGAGTGAGCGTTACTTTTCGTCAGTTTCTGAATGAAGTTCGGCGATGGTTTTACTGAGCTTTTCCACTTGCGCTAGCTCCGATGCACTAAGCGCTTTATAGCCGCGCCCAAGGGGCCAGCCATAACCCCAGCGATAGGGTGTTGGCCAATAGGGACCGCCGCCAGTTCTAACGCCGGTCAGCATTAGTTCGGCGATTTCAGTTTCGCCCAAATCGATCACGCATTGGCGCAGGGCTTGATCACTGGCTTTGCGCTCGTGCTCAGTGCCGCCTTTCCAGTAATCGTAATCGTGCTTAAAACAGCAGTCTTTCCACAGGGTATTGTCTTGCCAGGTGCCGTCAGGGAATAGGCTGCAACCATCACTGCTGAAGGCTTTTAGTGCTGGCAACGATTGTTCGGCAAGTCCCTTTGGACTGCACAAACTGCCTATTAGTAAGCATCCGATCAATACGGGTTTAGCTATCGTGAACTTGTGTAAGCTAAGCCGAGCTGAGGATAGATGCAGGGTTGCAGGCATGGGGTTATAACCTTAAAAAACTGGGGACTGAGCTTATCACGAGCGCCGAAGGTGGTCATCGAGATTGTCATATTCTGTGATTGAATGCACTTTGGGGCTTTGATAGGGTGCTTCAACGCTTTCAAGCCCTTAGTCGGGCTGAAAGCATCATAATCATAAGAATCGCCGGCCGATTGCAGCCTGGTGGGTAAAACGATTGAGAGACGTTATGAAATTAATTAAGTGGGTGTTGATGATTGGGGTGGTTGCCGCATTAGGTTTTACGGCGGTTAATCATGAGAGACTAACTCGACTCTACGTTGCCGTTACCTTATTTGAAGAAGGCAATATCACGGGTAATTTTCTTAATATGGATCGAGCCTTTCATGCTCGTGAGGTGACGCGTGCTGGTCCGGTGTTTGAATTGCCTAACTCCGAAGTTCCCTTGTCTTTACCGCAACACTTTAGTGTCGATAGCGATCAGTTATCCGTCGATGATTTTTTGGCTGAAACCGGCACCAACGGTTTACTCATTCTTCAAAATGATGAAATCAAATTCGAGCAATACTATCAAGGCCACTCAGCCGAGGGGCGGCACATTTCTTGGTCCATGGCGAAATCCTTTACCTCCGCATTATTGGGGGTGGCGGTCGAAGAAGGTCATATCGATAGTATTCTTCAGTCGGTCACAGATTATGTTCCTCAATTAAAGGGCAGTGGCTATGACGGAGTCAGCATTAAAGATGTTATGCAAATGTCCTCTGGCGTTAAGTTTAACGAAGATTACGGCGATTTTTATTCCGATATTAATCGCATGGGACGAATTTTCGCCATGAACGGTGCGCTCGATGACTTTATTGCAAGTCTTATTCGAGAGCGAGAGCCGGGAACTCTTAACCACTATGTGAGCATGGATACTCAAGTTTTGGGTATGGTATTGGTGGCGGCCACCAATCGTTCCATTACCGACTACATGGAAGAAAAGCTTTGGCACAAGCTCGGAGTTGAGCAAAACGCTTATTGGTTGATCGACAGCAAAGGCATGGAAATGGCCTTTGGTGGGCTGAATGCAAGTTTGCGAGACTACGCGCGTTTCGGTCGATTATATTTGAACTTAGGAGATTGGAATGGCGAGCAATTGGTGCCGCGGCAGTGGGTTCTCGATTCCTGGACTATGGATGCGCCGCATCTCTTGCCAAAAGAAAAAAGCGCGGAAACAGGTTTGGGATGGGGTTATGGATATCAATGGTGGATTCCCTCTGAGGGAGAATATTTAGCGGTTGGAGTTTACAACCAGTTCATTTATATCAAGCCCGATCAAAATTTGGTTATCGTAAAAAACTCTGCCAATCCAGATTATACTGAACCGAATAATCTCTCCAACGATCAATCTCTGGCGTTCTTTCGTGCTTTAGCGCAACAGCTTTTACATAAGGACGACTCGGTTATTGCCGCGGCTGAGCGTCATCACTAAGACTATGTATATGACGCAAACGTCGGATTTTGATGTTCTGCTGATGACACTGAATCAATATGGTGTTGTCGACACAGAGGTGATCGATGCGGTTCTAAACGAAACTAGCATTCAGCACTTTAATGCCGAAGAGGCGTTGATTCGTATTGGTGAAAAACCTGAGTTGTTTTATGTGATTCGGCGCGGACTCATTCGTTATTATTACGCCGCCAATAATGGCAAAGTGTGGAATAAGGTGTTTTTTCGAGAGGGGCAGTTCTCGGGATCTCTCAATGCGTTAATTACCGACGGCCCGTGCCGCTACAATGTTGAAGCTATTGAAGACACCGAAGTTTACGCGCTACCGCTCGATTTGATTCATCGAAATTTGGGCCTTCATCAACAGTTGCAGCAATTAAAGATACGATTAACCGAAGAGATGTTTCTTCGCAATGAAAGCCGCGAGGCTTTTTTATTAACCTGTAACGCCGGTGCTCGGTATCAGTGGTTGTTGGAAAATGAGCGCTGGCTAGTTGAGCGAGTTCCGCAATATCACCTCGCCAGTTATTTGGGGATGGATGCGGTTTCGTTCTCGAGAATAAAAAACAAAGCTGTGGATAGTTCGTGTAGAGGCAGCAATCGCCTATCATGATCCCCCGCCGAGAGGTTGCTCGTGATTAAAGTTTCTCATTTACATAACTGGATGCGAGATCTTGATGAAGATGTTGTCGCCGAGATCCAAAATAAAATGACCCAAAAGAAGTTTACCGACGAGCAGTTGGTGTACGCTCAGGGTGACCAAGCCGATTGTCTTTATCAGGTGATATCTGGGCGGGTCAAAGTATGTAATTACTCGGCAGAGGGCAAAGAAATTATGTACAGCGCACTGCGCCCCGGTGATTGCTTTGGAGAGATGAGTCTTATCGATCAGCAGCCACGCTTTAATCATGTGTTGGCAATGGGGGATACGCAGCTGGCGATGTTGAGCAAAGCGGAGTTTTTGAAATTTTATCGAGGTAATAATGCCGTTGCGCAAGCGCTAAATTTGATGTTTTGCCGGCGACTTAGAATTAGTTTTCGCGGTATGGAAGGGTTAACATTACTGGGGGTTCGAGAGCGAGTGGCGTTGAGTATACTGCGCGAAGCCGCAACCGACGCTGATGGCGCTACAAGTGTAGATCTGTCCCAAGAGTTACTTGGAAAAATGCTAAACGCCTCGCGTCAAAGTGTGGGGAAAGAGCTGAAATTCTTTGAGTCCCAAGGATGGATTCAAGTTCAGTACGGAAGAATCCTTGTATTGAACCTCGCTGCCTTCGAGGCAGCCTACGAATCGCATTTAGGTCACGAACACGTCTTGGCGAATTATTAAGCGAGCAGCTATTAATATTAAACGAGGCAAAATGTCGCAGGCCAAAGCCTGTGGTTTTTGCTATTCTTGCCTCATAGAGATCTCTTGAGGGATCCGTGAGCTATTAAGGCCCGGCCAAAGGCCTATTGTGAGAGTAGTAACCTGTTCAGACTTTATTCAACCTGTATTGATTATTGTCATTACCAAGCTTGTTAGGAGAATATCTATGAAACTATCAATTGTTATTTCAGCGTTGGTCGTATTGGCTGCCCCTTTTACGGCTAGTGCTGCCGGTGACGCTGCAGCGGGCAAGGCTAGAGCTGCTGTGTGCACCTCTTGTCACGGCGCAAATGGCAAGGCCATGATCCCTACCTATCCAAATTTAGCGGGTCAAAACGCTCAGTACTTAGTCTCGGCCATGAAAGCGTACAAATCGGGCCAACGTACCGGTGGTCAGGCGGCGATCATGGCTGGCATGGCTGCGCCTCTATCGGACGCAGATATTGCTAACCTGGCGGCGTATTACAGCAGTTTGTAAGCTCTACGACTGAGAAAAAGTTGAAAAAAAGGAGCCCTATGGCTCCTTTTTTTCCGATTACACCTTCAAATTAGCGGTTCAAGAGTTGAGCCACTAGCCACTAACAGCTTGCGCTTGCGTCTGTGTTTGTTCTGAGTTTTTGCGTCGCAATATTCGCCCCATTTTCTTTTTTCCAAACTCAGCGCAAAACTGATTGGCTTGCCAAGCCTTTTGACCGCCAACCATCACCAAGGGTACAACCTTGTCGGATCGATTCACTAATTGGGCGTGCTGGAATTCTTCCCGATAGATTCTGTGAACGCTCTGTTCACCGTCGTACTGGGTCAGCTCTTTGGGGTCGATCAAAATGACATCGGCACGGTCGCCCACATCAATACTTCCTCCTTCCACACCAAAGACATCGGCCGCATCTTTGGTCAATCGTTTCACCATGTAACTGAGGTCTTTCTCGCCGCCTTGGTAAGCGAGCTTCAAACTTCTCAAGTTGACATCGTAAAACGCCATATTGGTGAGATGGGCTCCGCAATCGTTGAAACCCGGCAATAGCAGTGGATTCATTAACAGTTCGCGAACTTTGTGCATATCACGATTGGCAGTGGTTGTGCTCCAGCTTAAGTCGGTATCGAAGCTGCGCAGCATTTGCAGCATGAAGTCTGCTTCATCCGAAACCCAAAAGAAGTCTCTTTCTACGAGGACTTTTTCGTCGTCCTGTAAATCACTGGGGTAGCGTTTGGCTTTGATGGCGAATACACGTTCCAGCACCGATTGAAAATCCATGCCGATCCAGTTTTCTTGTGGGCAAAGATCGACGCTCATGTCAGCCAGGGTTCGGTTGAACGCGTAGTCTTCAACGTTGAGTTTTCGCTTTAGGCGAGCCAGATTCCAACCTTGCTTTCCCTTTAGCCACATTTCGCGAAAGGCTTTGATGTAGTCCGGGTCTTGTAATATCTCTAAGCGCTTGTGTCGATCTTCGAGGTCGGTTTCGTTGAGCTGTCTCAATTCAGGGATTTCTTCGGCCAGGGGCGTGATGGCGCCATCGGACCAAGTCTTGAAGGGCGCGCCCAATGCCTGCATATGAAAATCGCCGTTAACCCAAGGGTGATTCAAGAGCTTGGCGAGGACGGTACCCAGCTTTGCAATCTTCGAATTGTTGGTGACATCAAGGGCGGCGACAACCGTGGTTTTTAATGGCGTTTTGTGCAGTCGTCCACTGGTTAGCAAAAATGTCTTTAAGGTTGCCAGGGCGCTGTCTTTTGGCGGCGTGGCCTGCCACAGTGCTTGCTCTTCTCGGACGACTTGAGTCAGAGCTTTCAGTTCTGAGTACTTGGCGAATTGAGTGGGAATCGTCTTGTGGCAATTGGGTTGATTAGCCAAATAGTGGAAAGGCAGGGCGTCAGTCGAAAAGCCAGCGTAGCCATAATCCAGAGCCTCTCGCAGGCTTGAGCGCATGGATTGCAGTTCCGCATCGCTAGGATCGCGATTGACACTAGCATCAAAACCCATGGCGTCAATTCGCAGCATTGAGTGGGGCAGTAGCGTGACAACGTTGGGAGCAATATTCAGGGTATCGAGATGATCTAGATATTCTTTTGGTGTATTCCAGTCGACCTTGTCGGCGCAGCTTTTCAGCACCGCTTTCGGAATGTTCTCGACCCGTGCGTAGCAATCGACAATTGGGTCTGCACCGTCTTTGCGTTGTGCGCCGAAGGCCAATCCCAAGCTGCAGTTGGCTATTACCACTGACGTGGTGCCGTGACGAATTGATTCCGGTAGCCCAGGGGCAACTTCGAGTTCAAGGTCGTAATGAGTATGAATGTCGAACAAACCTGGCATGGCCCAAAGACCATCGGCATCAATTACTTCGGTGTTATCCTGGGGTGTGAGATCTACGCCTCTAGCAACAATGCGACCATCAGTGATGGCAATATCTTCAACGACCGGCGTTTCACCGTTATTAAAGACCTTGGCGTTCTTGATCAATGTATCAATGCGGTTGTCAGGCTTTGGCTCTTGGGCATTCATTATCGTTATGTCCTGTAGTGGTTGAGGTAGCTGGCAAGCATTTCTGCCCCCAGGGCTATAGTGTCCTGTCGGTTGGGCGTATTTTCGGTCGCGGCTGAAAACACGTGGCGATGGACCAAGCCTTCGGCCATGGCAAATAAGTTGAAAGCAACTGCCGTGGGGTTGTCGAGATTGAAGCTGCTGACGAAGCGCAGGACTCGGGCCTCCAAAACGGCTTCTCCCTCTCTGAGAATACTCTCCAACTGTGGGTCGAGATGACGACGTTGCTCAAGTACCTGATGCAGCTCTCGATCTTGTTGGTGAAAATCGTAAATCAGCGTGAGAATACGATGGAATCTAGCGGTTACGGATTCATCTTCTCCGGCGCTGGGGACTTCTACACGATCAAACAGAAAAGCGAAGCGCAGCTGTGCAATGGTGCGTAACATATCGTCTTTGTTGTGAAAGTATTGGTAGAAGGTCCCGGTGGCGACTCCTGCACGCTTGGCCACGCTTTTCGCCGTGGTGTGGTCATAACCCAAGGTTTGGAAGTCTAGACTGGCGGCCTCAATCAGGGCTTCGCGTTTTATCCGTGCGCGGGCTTGAGTGGGAATGGGCTTGCCTGACTCTAGTGATGCAACCATGGTGTTCATCTGTATTGGTAGATTTTGTGTAAGTATTAATCAAAGCTGAACTTGACGTCAAGTTCTATATTCGGTCATGATGGCAAGACACAATAATAGACAAAGACGTGGTGATGCCGACCCTTAGCTAGGTCAATATCCTTAGGCTGTGTAAGCCCTCAGCATCCGCTCGTCGCGTTGGGAGTCGCAACATGGAAAAGATAGCATCAGCAAATGAGGGCGATCTCGAATCGATCCCTAGTCCGCAGCAGTGGCGGCAGAAGGGCGAAATGCTTAGCCTAAATGGTCATCAAATATTTGTCGTTGATGAGGGGCAGGCGCAGCAACCGGTACTCTTGCTGATCCATGGTTTTCCTACTTCCAGTTGGGATTGGGCGCCCATGTGGCCGACGCTAAGAGAGAGGTTTCGCGTGATCAGTATGGATATGTTGGGCTTTGGCTTTTCTGATAAGCCGGATCAACGAAGTTACACTATCCATGGTCAGGCCGACTTATTCGAGGCCTTAATTCGTCGCAAAAGACTCGACAAAATTCACGTGTTAGCACATGACTACGGCGATACGGTTGCGCAGGAATTACTGGCTCGACAAAACCAAGGGGTTGGCTCGGGGCATTGGTTGTCTTGCTGTTTCTTAAACGGTGGGCTGTTTCCGGAAACCCATCGCGCTTTACTGACGCAAAAATTATTACTGTCGCCTATCGGCTCGTGGGTAAATAAGTTGGCGGGCTTCAAACAGTTTAAGAAGAATTTCTCGTCGGTATTTGGTGGCCAAACCAAACCAACCGAGACTGAACTGCGAGATTATTGGGACATCATCAATACCAATAATGGCAAGCACATCTTCCACAATTTAATCACCTACATGCGTGATCGCAAACAGCATCGTCAGCGTTGGCTTGAAGCGCTACAGCAACCCATGTGTCCGCTGGCGTTGATTAACGGTTCGGTTGATCCTGTATCCGGCTCGCACATGGTTTCACGCTATCAGGCCTTAAATTGTCAGTTGGATTACTTGGCTGAGCTTGGCGCTATCGGTCACTATCCTCAAGTGGAGGCGCCGCAAGACGTGGCTCAGCATTATTTTCGGTTTTATCATCAATTATTCCAATGAATAGCAACACGGTTAGATCTGTGCATGGTATTAACTGGATGTTGTTTTCAGATCTTCGTAACTCTATGCGACTACAGGGGCTTGATCTATGGTGGGTCGCGAATCGTTTCGTTATTTGATTCGCGGGGAGCCACCTAGTGGGCCCCGGCGGTTAGTCAAAATCTTTTGCATCGTGCCTTTCGAGCAGCTGCTTTTCTTCCGGTCCCCAAGCTCGATTGACTCGTGATCCTCTTTGAACCGCCGGTCGTTGTTGGATTTCTTTAGCCCAACGAATCACATTTTTGTAGGTGGCTACATCCAAAAATTCTTGAGCTTCGTATAAGCTACCCAATACCAAATTTCCGTACCAAGCGTGGTTGGCCATGTCGGCGATGGTGTAATCATCCCCACAAAGGTAGCGACGTGTGGATAAGTTTTGGTCCAATACGTCTAGCTGTCTCTTCACTTCCATGGCGTAACGGTCGATGGGGTATTGGTATTTCTCGGGCGCGTAAGCGTAAAAGTGACCAAAGCCTCCACCGAGAAAAGGCACGCTGCCAATATTCCAAAATAGCCACGATAGGCATTCGGCTCTGGCGGCGGGCTCGGTGGGAAGAAAGGCATCAAACTTCTCGGCTAGGTACATTAAAATTGCCCCCGATTCGAATACGCGAATGGGCGTATCGCCACTGCGATCGACCAGTGCCGGAATTTTGGAGTTGGGGTTGGCATCGACAAACCCGCTGCCAAACTGTTCGCCCTCGCTTATGTTCACCAACCAGGCATCATATTCAGCGTCATGTTTGCCCAGTTCCAGTAGCTCTTCGAGAAGCACGGTGACTTTGACGCCGTTGGGTGTTCCCAGTGAATAGAGTTGTAACGGGTGCTTTCCAACGGGTAGGTCTTTATCGTGCTGTGCACCAGCGGTTGGACGATTGATTTTGGCAAAACGACCGCCACTCTCGGTATTCCACTGCCAAACTTTAGGGGGGGTGTAGGTTAGGTTGTCGGTCATTATTATTCTCCATCGGTTTTCTTGAGGCTATCGAAAGAGGGGAGCAGGCTCAAGCAACAAATCGTTTCTGCCCGTTATTCGGCGTGTTTCTACCACCGTGCGCTTCGATACGAAACAGAAATAGGTGTTGAATTGTGTATTAATCAAAAGGTCTTAGGCTTGAGCTGCGGCGTCGAAGGTGAAAATGATCGAGATTGTCGTTTCAGTCGTTATACTGTGGGAAAAAATGAGCCGAGTTTTGTCGCAATACTCGTCGAGAATTAGGAGATGGATCGCATGAACGTGGGGCTTGTTATTGTTGGGGATGAAATCCTATCGGGGAGAAGATCGGATAAGCATCTTCCCTACATTGTCGAGATGCTTAATAAGCGCGGTTTATGTTTAAGCTGGGCGCGCATCATGGGTGATGATAGCGAGGCGTTGGTCGATTGTTATCGGCAGAGCTTCGCCAGTAATGATATTGTTTTAAGTACGGGGGGGATCGGGGCAACGCCGGATGATCTCACTCGGGAGGCGGTTGCCGAAGCAACCGGCACTATTACCGAGCGTCACCCAGAAGGTGCAAAATTACTGGAAAGCTTCGCTCGAGAAACTGGGCGTGAACTGACCCCAGAGCGTTATCGGTTGGTGGAGTTTCCGAAAGACTCTCGTCTTATCCCCAACCCGGTCAATAAAATACCGGGCTTCAGTGTTGCTGATCATCATTTTGTGCCGGGTTTTCCGCAAATGGCGTGGCCAATGTTGGAGTGGGTGCTCGATAATTATTATGCGGATCTCGGCGATAGTTCTTATCGAGAATACGAGTTGATTGTTGAAGGCGCCAATGAATCAACCATCATCCCATTGATGGAATCGATCATGGCGGAGTTTCCCGACGTGAAAGCGTTTAGCTTGCCGATTATAGAGGGCGAGCCAAGAATTGAATTCGGTGTGAAGGGGCCAATGCTCAGTGCAAAGTTGGCGTTTGAGTCGATGAAAAATGGACTGAATCAATTACCGTTAACTTGGCGACGTCTAGAAGCTAAAGATAAACGCTAATAGAATTTGAAAAAAGTTGAAGGGGACTCGGGTCGAAAAGGCATGATGCGGTATCCCTTTTAAATCCATCAATGGCATTTTTCTCGTCGCGTTTGTCTTGTCGGCAATACTTTAATTGAACGATCCCGAACCGCTGCTTTGGGTAGCCATTTATACTATGGCTACATGGTGCTCTATAGTGCGATGACAAAATATCGCCCTTACCGGTGATAGGCCCGTCGCTGCATGTGCTTTTAATCTTGCGAGCTTGTTATCGAGTGCAATGCTTGAACAAGCGGACTGGGTTGCATTGATTGATTCTTTATTCATGACGTCGGGTTCTGTTGAGTTACTGCGCGAGGTGGGTGGTCTATGTATCGTGATCGGTTGGATGATGTGTTTGTTAGTTCGCCGCTAATTTGGGTTTCGAGTACTGCTTGAATCAGATTCAGATTGTCGTTGAGCTTTGGCCTTTTTATCGTCGACACAGACATTTAATTCTCGGTTGAACTGGTCTAAGAAGTCGGGATTCCTTTCGAGAAATGGCTTGCCAAAAAAGGCCCGCATCGATGAACGTTCTATACGTTCAATGATGAATCGTTGATTACTTTTATCAAAGCCCTTGGTGACCGAAAAAAAGACTTCAGACCCGACCACTGCATCAATTCTGCCGGCATCTAACATCGAGATGAGTTGGTTGTAGTTGGTAATGGGATAAACAAAATTACTCAAGCGTTTGGCGATATTTAGCTCTTGTGTGGCGCCACGCATGGCGGCGATACGAAGCTGGCGATTTTTTTCGATGGCACGATTGCGGATGATAATTTTGTAGTCGTCGATCAGTACTGCCGAAGGGGTCGCGTAGGTTAGACGTTCGGTGGTGAGATTGGCGGGAAAGTAGCCATCGGCGTTGTCATTTCGAACCTCCCGCTGTATGCGAGAAAATGGTCCAAATCCATATTTCACTTGGAAGGGGATTTTTTCAAAACTGCAGTCGATGAGTTCTCGAAATCGACCCGAGAGTGTATTGTTTTCGACGTGAAGCAGTGTCTTCCATCCTGAGCTGACTTGCTGCAATGTTTGCAGGCGCACAGTGGGCTCGTCATCAATCGCGTTGCTATGAGCACTAAGCAACAGAGTAAGCATCCAAGCACAGGCGAGCCTGTGATTAAGTGTCTTTGCTAAGGTTGCCATAGAGAAATACAACAAAAGGTACGCAATAGGTTAGCAGTGCGGGCAGAGGTCGAAGTGGTTGGTCACCGAATAATGCATCGTATTGATTAATCAGAAGTAGCGATGTTCCCACAATGAGCGAGGTTTTACAGGCTTTGATAAGGAGCTGCTTGGTTAACTTTTTGATCGTCGCCGGGTCCCGAGCTGTGATTGGTGCTTCCAGTATAGCGAAAACCTCGCGAATATAATGACTTTTCTTTGGGCTATGAGCCTTGCTTCTGCCGTATTTCGCCTCAGTATTTTGGCTTTTGTGCGACTATGTTGCGATTGTATTACGGCGGTTTTGTGAAAAGGGGAACAGGTTTAGGCCGCCTTATTCAAGCCTAAAAAAAGGGGCCCAATGGGCCCCCAGAAAAACCCGCGAAATCCGCAGGGAGAGAGTCTTTGCTTAGAATCTCCAGCGGCCACGAATGGAGACGCTGCTGCCTTTGCCCCATGCAACTTGCTGGCTGCCAGACATCAAGGTCATGTCGTTAGAGTAAGCAATAATGTCTTCGTCCAATAGGTTTTTACCCACTAGGGCAAGATCCCACTGATCGTCTTGAGGGGCCAAGGTCAGGCTAAGGCCAACCGAGGTGTAAGCGTCTTGTATGGCTAATTCATCGTTATCTTGAGCTGTGTGATGATCATCCAACCAGTTGGCATCTACGACGCTGCGCAGGTAGTAATCGCTGAAGTAGTACTCGTGTTCCAGTGATAGGCTAGCGGTCCACTCAGGAGTAAAGGCGCTGGTGCCGCCTTTAAGGTCCTGTTGGCAGGCTCCGGTGATTGGGTTGGCGATAACGCCCGCTGGTGCAGAACCCGCGCCCAGCGCAACTTTTTGTGCATCGGTGCAACCGGCGTTGGGGTAATCGTCAAATTCGAAATTGACGTAGCCGAGGGATCCGCGCAACATCAAGCTTTCTGTTAACTGCCATCGGCCATCGGCTTCAAGGCCCCAGATACTGGCAGAGGCGGCGTTTTCAACCACAAAACCGGTAGAGCCAGTAAAGATCGTCGCTTGGAGATCGGTGTACTCCATATCAAACAGCGCGACGTTCAACTCAGCGGCACCATCGGCTAAAGTCATCTTGGCGCCGATTTCGAAAGACTTAACCTTTTCTTGTTCGAACTCTGCTTCGTCTGCGATATCGGTTAATGCCCAGCTGTTGAAACCACCGGATTTAACACCGGTGCTCAAAGTGACGTAGGCCATCAAATTGTCGGTGGCATCCCATTGAGCATTGAGGGTGTAAGTCCACTCTTCCTCGTCACGCTGCAGATCGTGCTGATGAGGCGTAAATTCTGCCAGGCTCAACTCATAGCCCAGACAAGTTTTTTCGATATCCGTCGCCCACTCAGCGCAGTACATGTTTTGAGTGCCACTCTTGTCTTCTTCAGCGTAACGCGCCCCCACGGTGACTCGAACGGTGTCGGTCACATCGTAAGTACCTTGCGCAAAGGCCGCTAGAGTTTCGCTTTCTTGCTCGAGGCTACCAAAGCGGGTGAACTTCGGAAGACCGCCGGCTGGGGCTAGTCCGCCAGCGACAATGACATCGCCTAAGGTGGCTGAACGGCCGGTGGGAATGCCGCTTGCGGTCAGTACTTGCGCTTCAGTATTGAAGCTAGAGCCTTGCCCAATATACAGCGAGCTATCTTGCCAGTAAGCACCGGCAATCATTTCGAAACCGTCACCAAAATCTGAGACAAAGCGAACTTCGAGACTGGTTTGATCGAAGTCTTCTTCTTCCGCCAAGCCAATACCGTCGAAGGCGTTGAAGTCAGCGTCGGTTAGGCGTTTATAGTCGTACTCGGAGTAACCGGTGATGGCTGTCCAGGTACCGTTGTCGACATCGTAGTCAACACGGAGAGACGATTCACGAGTATCGCCTTCAAACACTTGAGCTGCGCCGTAATCGATGCCTTCGGTAGTGTTACCGATGGTGGTTTTACGGTTGCCTGGGTTCATTTCGGGGTTGTTTGGGAAAGTCGAACCAAAGGTGTTGTAGAGACCGGCCAAGCTAGCGCCAACGATATTCTCTTCGTAAGGTGCGCCTTTGTTTTCCCACTCGCCTTGTTCGTATTTGAATTTAACCAATACACTGTCGCTGGCATCCCACTCGAGCGAGACTCGTCCAGCCCACTCATCATTTTGCGGTTCGTGGTTCCCGTAGTATTGGTTTTCTACCCAGCCCTTATCTGTCTCACGCTGCAACAGCGCTACACGACCCAATAGTGTCTCGGTGATTGCGCCAGAAATGTAGCCTTGTACTTCGGTTTCTTCATGTTCGGGGTCGTATTGACCGCTGAGAGAACCTTCGAAGACTTCGGTGGGGGTCGCAGAAGTGATGTTCAGCGCGCCGCCAATGGTGTTTTTACCAAACAAGGTGCCCTGTGGGCCGCGCAGTACTTCAACTGTGCCAACGTCCAAGAACGAGAAGCGGGACTGAGTACCACGACCGCGGTAAACACTGTCGACAAAAGTGGGAACCGATTGTTCGATACTGGCCAATACGCCTGATTGAATACCTCGAACAGAAATTACATCGCCGAGAACGCTGGTGGTGATGTTGAGGTTCGGCACATAGGCCGAAAATTCTTGCATGCTTGGAATGCCGGCTTCTTGAAGCTTGTCGCCGCTCATTGCGGAAACGGAGATGGGCACGTCTTGCAGGCTTTCGGCGCGCTTTTGAGCCGTTACAACGACTTCTTCAAGAGTGACTTGAGCTGTCGCTGCTGTTGAGATCAACGAGCTGAGCGCCAGCGCTAAAGGTGTTAGGGATATTGTTTTTTTCATGGGATACATCTCTTTCATCGACAAAATAGATAGGGATACTTCTGCGGTATCTTGATGAAGCTCAGATAGAGTTCTGCTTCTGATTTTGAGCGGTGCATTCTGCCTGTGATTGTCGAGGTGTGGTGTACCCTAAACGCCAGCATTTGACCGTCGGCGCCAAGGTGAGAGATGAAATAAGGAGTTAAGAGGAATGACTATTTTGCAGTAGGGTAATAAATTCACTCTCGGGGAGAGGTTTACTAAAAAAGTAGCCCTGATATTGATAGCACTGCTGCCTGGCCAGAAACTCGCGCTCGCGTTCGGTTTCAACCCCTTCTGCAATGACCTCCATGTTGAGGTTTTGAGTCATGCTAATAATGGTCTCGACAATACAGGCATGGCGGCGATCTGAGGTGATACGTCGAACAAAGCTCTGATCAATTTTCAGTTTGTCGATGGGTAGGCGGGTCAGGTACGCGAGTGATGAATAGCCGGTGCCAAAATCATCAATGGCGATCGATATGCCGAGAGATTTTAGGCGGTGCAACTTTTGTATCGCCAACTCTTCGTGATTGAGCAATGTACTTTCGGTGATTTCAATTTGCAGATGTTTGTTGGGCGTGTGGTATTGGTCGAGTTGTTTCTCGATGTGATCACAGAAACGATCCTGTTGAAACTGTATCGGGCTGATGTTGATGGCCAGAACAAAATCTTCCGATAGAGACTGATGAACCTGTTCGATGAGTGCCATGGCTGACTCGAGAATCCAATCGCCAATGGCGTGAATCATTCCCGTTTGTTCGGCGATGGGAATGAATTGATCCGGGCCGACAAAACCCAATACCGGATTGTTCCAACGAATCAAGGCCTCGGCCCCAATCACGTTTCCGTCGTAGTCGTATTGAGGTTGATACACCAAATGAAATTCTCGGCGTTGAAGCGCTTGCCTCAGATGGCTTTGCAGAGTGTGTTGGTACTCCGCTTGATTTCCTAACTCGGCGTCGTAAATAGCGTGGCAGTTTCTACCGCTGTTTTTTGCTGCGTAGAGAGCAATGTCTGCCTGCTGAAACTTCTTGTCGGTATTCTTTCCTTCCGGATGAATCAACGTGATTCCCACGCTGGCCCCCAGGTAATGGGTATGGGATGAAATGAGGAAAGGCAAGCTCAAGCTTTGAATGATTTCGTCGGCAAACTTTGTGGTGTGGGCAGTGATATCGTCAACGGGGGCTTGTGCTAGGTTAACCAGCACGGAAAATTCATCACCTCCAATTCGATAAACCGCATCGTTAGTCGGTGCTACTTCTCTGAGGCGTTGAGCGACGTCGCAGAGTAATTGGTCTCCAACTTTATGCCCTAATGAATCATTAATGGTTTTAAAGTGATCGAGATCGATAATCAGTAAAGCGGCAGGATGCTCGCGTTGCTGTTGCATAAAGTCTGTTAATATTGATTGCAGGTTGCGGCGATTGGCGAGCCCTGTCAATTGATCATGATTAGCTTGAAACTCAATTCTTTGTTGGTAGGTTTTACGTTCAGTAATGTCGGTGTAAGTGCCCAATACTCCGACGACTTTACCGGCGTTGTCGAACAGCGGAATCTTACTGGTTTGCAGCCAAAAGGTTCCGCCATCAGCTTGGGTCTGTTTTTCTTCAATCTCTATTTTGGCCTGACCATTGGCGATAACTTCGCGATCGTCTGCGCGAAAGGCTTCGGCCTGTTCCCTGCTCCATGCCAGCTCGAAGTCTGTTTTGCCATTCAGTTCTTCTAAGCTAGTAACACCTGCATCGGATAAGAATCGTCGATTACCGCCGCGATAGGCCAAATCAAGGTCTTTCCAGAAAACTCTAGATGGAATACTGTCGAGCACCAGTTGCAACATCGATGTTGGGGTGTCGAGGGGATTTGTATTGGGCATATAGGTCGAGTGCTAGCTTAGGCAGTTAGCTAACAGTATAGACACATATTGCAATCGCGACGGGAAGGGGGGGGAGCCGCTGGGTGTGCCTTCAGGGTGGTAGCTCAAGGCCCTGAAGGCAGGAGCCGAAGTCTCAGCTTTCGCTTAAGAATTCTTCGACTTTTTCTATCATCTTGTTAGAGCCGACAAAGAAAGGGGTGCGCTGATGCAGCTCGTCCGGCTTGAGTGTCATGATGCGCTGTCCCGGGGCGGATATGGCGCTGCCACCGGCTTGCTCGGCCAAGAAGGCAATGGGATTGCACTCATAAAGAAGGCGCAATTTACCGTTGGGATGACTGCTCGAAGGCGGGTAAAAGTAAATGCCGCCCTTAATGAGGTTGCGATGAAAGTCCGAAACCAGAGAGCCAATATAGCGCGAGGTATAGGGGCGATTCGTCGCTAAGTCTTCTTCCTGACAATACTTGATGTATTTCTTCACGCCTTCAGGGAAGTGAATGTAGTTGCCTTCATTGACCGAATAGATTTTTCCATCTTGCGGTGTTTTCATGTCGGGGTGGGATAGACAGAAAACGCCCAAACTTGGGTCGAAGGTAAAGCCGTTAACGCCGTTGCCAGTGGTGTAAACCAGCATGGTTGAAGAGCCGTAGATTACGTAGCCTGCTGCCACCTGCTTTTCTCCAGGCTGCAGAAAGTCCTCGGAGGTAACTGGTTGACCGACTTTAGAAACGCGCTTGTAGATCGAAAAGATAGTACCAACCGATACGTTCACGTCGATATTGGATGAGCCGTCGAGCGGGTCCATCAGTACGACGTACTCGCCATCTTGGCTGTTGCCCTCAAAGTTGACGTATTTGTCTTCTTCTTCCGATGCAATGCCGCAAACAACGCCGCGAGCGGCCAGCGCCGATTTGAATTTGTCGTTGGCGTAGATATCGAGCTTTTGCTGTTGCTCCCCCTGAATATTCTCTTCACCGGCAGCGCCATTGATATCGACGAGTCCCGCCTTATTGATCTGCCGATGCACTATCTTGGAGGCGAGACGAATAGAGGAGAATATCGAGGTGAGAGCACCACTGGCGTTAGGGTACTCAGCTTGGCGTTCGATGATGAATTCACCGAGGGTCTTGGTCATTTCCATGGGGCAACTTCTTCTAAAGGCATTTGAGCAAAGGCGCTAAGTGTCCCGTTTGGTGAAGGATTGTCAACTGTTAATGCTCGCGGATGGCCGCTTTGTGCTATTTGTGGCCGAACAGACTGATACAAATACGGGATTTCCCCTAAGGAACCAATCCGTCGGCCAAGTCCTATCTGAGTTTCACAAGTGAGCTCAAAGCGCTCAATGGTAGCGCAGCTCCGTCGCTTTCCCTCTAAATACTCGATATGAGTAGGCCGTATAGAGCAATATAATGGGGATCACGATTAAGGCTCCGATAAGAATAAAGCTAAGAGATTCAGGTGCGCTAGCGGCATCCCAGATGGTCAGTCGGCCGGGAACCACATAGGGAAAGAAGCTGAAGGCTAATCCGACAAAACTCATCAGAAATAGGATGGCCACCAAAATAAACGGGAGCCAACTGTGGCGATCATTTGTTTTTGGCAGTCGATTTAAAAGTACTTCGTTGGCGGTGAATGCCAGCAGGCTAATGATGGGGATGAGCAAAGCGAAGAAAGCCAAGGGAAATTCAAACCAGCGGTCGAATACATTGGGGTTTATCCACAGATTCATGATTGATACCGATAATAGCCCCGCCAGAGTCATCCGCCCACTGGTTCGAGCCCAGGCAATGGCTTGAGCTTGTAATTGCGATTCGGTTTTGAGAATCAACCAGGCGCTGCCGATGTAACAGTAGGCGGCCGAGACGCCAACGGCTGACAGTAAACAAAAGGCGATGGTCAGATAAGTAGTTTCAAACCCTGTGACGTAAGCGCCGAGCATATAGCCCTGGGTCAAGGTGGTAAGTAATGACCCGAATTTAAACAGTCGATCCCAGGCCATTTTATGGGCAACGGCCGCTTTCGTGCGAAAGTCGAAAGCTACTCCGCGCATGATCAAACCAATTAGCATGATCACGACCGGCAGGTAGAGCTTCATCAGAATAATACTGTGGGCCGCTGGGAATGCGATTAGCATTAAGCCCACCGCCAAGACGAGCCAGGTTTCATTGGCATCCCAGAACGGCCCAATCGAAGCGATCATGACGTCTCTGTCGGTCTCTGCTTGAGTTGACGTGGGAAGTAAAATCCCAACGCCAAGATCGTAACCATCAACAATAGCGTACACGATGATGGCTAGAGCCATTAGTCCTGCAAAAATAATAGGCAGTGTATGAGCGTCCATCATGACTGGGTTCCTGTAGTTGATAGTTCTCCGGTTATTCGTGGTTCTTCCGTTTCAAATTCTTCGACGGTGACCGATTTTCTCGCCATCAGCAATAGCGTGTGAATGT
The DNA here is from genome assembly GCA_050633365.1 of Cellvibrionaceae bacterium. Taxonomy (GTDB): domain Bacteria; phylum Pseudomonadota; class Gammaproteobacteria; order Pseudomonadales; family Cellvibrionaceae; genus Pseudomaricurvus. The sequence continues at coordinate 119,225 of JBOEGJ010000003.1, forward strand.
AGGCAAGTAATAGGAAGAGGTAAACGCTGCAATAGAGTATCAGCGAGATGCCCACGTTTTCCGGGGCGATGGGGGTGACTGCGGCTTCGGTGGTCAATACTCCGGTCACCAGCCAAGGTTGGCGTCCAGTCTCGGTCACATACCATCCCGCCAAGGTGGCAATCCAACCGGAGAACATCATCAGCACAAGTACTTTTAGATGGGGCTGGGATAACTCTTGTTTTCGCACCAGCAGTTGCCAGCAACTAAACCAAGATACCGCAATCATCAATAAGCCAATACCTACCATAATGCGAAAGCCGTAGAATACTGGCGCGACGGGGGGATGGTTACCTTCAAATTCGTTCAGTCCTTTGATTTCTCCCTCGGCTTCGTGCGTCAGAATCAAACTTGCTAATTTGGGAACCCCTATGGCGAGGTGATTGCGTCGCTGTTGTTCATCGGGAATCGCGAACAACAGCAAAGGCGCTCCTTTTTCAGTTTCCCAGACACCTTCCATTGCGGCTATTTTTTGAGGCTGATGTTCTAACGTATTCAAGCCATGAAAGTCGCCAACCAACGCTTGCAGAGGTGCCAGTATAGCGGCGATGATGAGTCCGGTTTTTAGCGCAAGTCTAGGCGCCTTTTTTGTGTCACCTTTAATCAATCGATAAGCCGAGATACCCGCTACAAAAAATGATGCTGTTAATCCGGAGGCGATTAACATATGGAAAAAACGATAGGGAAATGATGGGTTAAAAATAATTGAAAACCAGTCAACGGGGAACGCGACTCCGTCTCGCATTTCAAACCCTGTAGGTGTGTGCATCCAAGAATTTAGGGCTAAAATCCAAAACGCAGATAGACTGGTACCTATGGCGACCATTAATGCGGCAAGTGTATGAACTCGGCTGGGTACGCGATTGATGCCAAAAAGCATAATGCCTAAAAATGTAGCTTCGAGAAAAAATGCGGTTAGTACCTCGTAGCCTAGTAAGGGTCCTGCGATGTTGCCGACTGTTTCCATATAGCCTGGCCAGTTAGTTCCGAACTGAAACGACATGGTGATACCGCTAACGACGCCGAGAGCGAAGGTCAATGCAAAGGCCTTTACCCAAAACCGGTAGGCGCGCATCCAAATCGGATCTTGGGTTTGATCGTATCGGACCTTAAAGAAAACCAAGATCCAACAAAGTGCAATGGTTATGGTGGGAAACAAAATATGAAAACTAATGTTGGTTGCAAACTGCAGTCGAGAGAGTAGTAATGTATCGAGCATAGGTACCTCTTGAGTCTGTGATCCTAATCAGCACGTGATGTGATCAATCAGTAATTTTTGAGCTGAGCCTGTCTTTGATGCCTTAATAAGCGATACGGATAATCTGCGATGGAATTCTTGAATTTCATTCAGCAATCGCTGTTCTCGTCCGTTTGAGTATTTCGCTTTTTCCCGGTGACCGTATTTGTAAAATCCAACAATTTGGTCACGCCAGAGCCGAGAGCCATTAGCGTTGTTAGCTGTTCGGGATCGAGTTTGTTCAATTGATTGGCGAATTCATCCATCCGCTCCAATAGATCATGAATTTCTTGCATCTTCTCCTGCGCGTGGATTTCATGTTCGTCCTGCGGAGACTCCAATAGCTGTGAACGAAGTAGTGATAGTGTCGGATCGAGTTCTCGTTTACGGCGCTCTTCAAACACAATGCGGGCCAGTTCCCAGATGCTACCGGCGGGTGAAAAATACTCTTTCCGATCACCCGGGATGTGTTGCCGAGTTACAAGCCGCCAAGCCTGAAGTTCCTTTAGGCCCATGCTGACGTTGCCACGACTGATTTTTAGCGCCGCTGCAAGTTGATCCGCATTAAGAGGTTCTGAGTGAATTGTTAGTAACGCAAACATTTGTCCCACTGTTCGGTTAAATCCCCAGCGGCTGCCCATTTCCCCAAAATGGAAAACGAAGGCTTCATTTTTACTTGATAGTTTCATTTTACTAAACTTTCAGAAATTTCTGAAAATTATAAAGCTAAGTTGAGCTAAGTCAATGTAATTTGTATTCAATTGGGTGGTAAAGGCTGTATCGAGTGGAGAAGTTTGACTTACTCCCCTCCGGAAAAGGTGGGGAATAAGTCTATGCTGACGAGATCAGTGGAGTTTGAGTCGAGGTCGAATCAGTAGATTTATCTTGTCCGTCAAGGCTAGCAACATTGTCCGAAACCAGCCGTGCAGTGCATATTGATGCATGCGGTAGAGCGATACGTAGGCGGCACGGGCGATACGACCTTCGACGTTGAGGCTGCCACCACTGAGCCCACCCATAAGCTTGCCCACCGCGCTGTAGTGACTCAGCGAAATCAGTGATCCCCGATCTCTATAGATGAACGGCTGCAGTGGTTTATCGCTGATTAGCCTCAAAATATTGTCGCCCACTTGCGCAGCCATCTGATGGGCTGATTGGGCTCGCGGTGGCACCCAGCGATCTTCGCCATCTGGGCCTTTCATAGTGCAGCCAGCGCAGTCTCCTAAAGCAAAAATATGGTCATTGCCTTTTAGGAGCAGTGTTGGGTCGACCAGTAATTGATTGGCGCGATTGGTTTCAAGCCCGTCCAGCTGAGTTAAAAAGTCCGGTGCTTTAACGCCGGCGGCCCAGACCATTAAGTCGGCCTCGATCAATTCATCGTCCTTGGTGAGTAGGCCGTCTGGCTGTGCTTTTTGAACGATGGTGGCCGTGCGGACCTCGACACCGAGCTTATTAAGCTCTTGGTGAGCTGCGGCCGAGATTCTGTCGGTTAGCGCCGGCAGCACCCGTGGGCCGGCCTCGACCAGTGACACTTGCAAATGCTCGGGTTTGATGTGGTTGAGCCCGTAAGTGGAGAACCACTCTCGGGCCTTAAACAGCTCGGCAGACAGTTCGACCCCAGTGGCACCGGCGCCAACGATGGCGATATTGAGCTTTTGATCGACCTCACCCTCACGCAATTCTCGGTTCAGACGAATAAATCGATTCACCAGGCGGCGGTGAAAGCGCTCAGCTTGTTGAGGGCTATCGAGGAAGATACAGTGATCAGCAATGCCTTCAACCCCAAAATCGTTGGACACACTGCCGATGGCAAATACCAGAATATCGTAACTTTCGTCACGTTCGGGCAAAATTTCCTGTCCGTCTTCGTCGTGCAGGGCCGCTAACTGAATGGTTTTGTCGGCACGGTTTAACCCACACAGAGTGCCTAGTTTGAAGCGAAAGTGGTTGTTGTGCGCGTGCGCACGGTAGCTGACAGAATCAACGTCCGCGTTCAACGAGCCCGATGCAACTTCGTGCAGCAGTGGCTTCCAAATATGGGTGTGGTTACGATCGAGTAAAAGCACGTCGGCCTTACCTTTTCGTCCCAGCGTTTTTCCTAATTTAGTAGCCAGCTCTAATCCACCAGCGCCTCCTCCAACAATGACAATTTTCATGGGTTACCTTTAAGTCAAGAAATAGTCCTCTGCGTTCCGGATTGCTCAACACAAGGTAAGTCGGGCAAGAAAATCAGAGGAGTATCGCCTGCTAAGTCAACCGTTTTAAAGCAATCACAAGCGATATTCAACAGTTGATTAATTAATAATTCTTTAGTTGGTGATAGATAAAATTACAACGAGGATGAGGGTAGTGCTTTTATAATCGTTGTTACTCGGTAAACTTCTTTTTCATTGCAGAAACAAACTGACGGGAACAGACCATGGCGACTAATGATTGCGTAACGAGACCTCTGGATTTCAAGGAATTATCACCGGCGCAGATGCTGGAAAATTCTCGTCAAACTGCAGAGCAATTAGCGCGTCGTCGTACCGTTAGAGATTTTTCGGATCGTGCCGTTGATCCAGAAATTATTGACAACGCCATAAGAGCGGCGGCGACAGCTCCCAGTGGGGCTAACAAGCAACCGTGGCATTTTGTGGTGATATCCAACGCTGAGATAAAAAAGGCCATACGCGAAGCGGCAGAGGAAGAGGAGCGAGCTTTTTACGGTGGGCGCGCTACCGAGAGTTGGCTCGCCGATTTAAAGCAGTTTGGAACGGATTCGGAAAAGCCGTTCTTAGAGGTCGCCCCCTATTTGATAGCGGTGTTCTTAGAGCGCAGTAGCATTGATGAAGACGGCGTCAAACACAAAAATTACTATATGCCTGAGTCGGTGGGTATCGCCTCGGGCATGCTGCTAACGGCGTTGCACAATTCGGGGTTGGCGACTCTGACCCATACCCCGAGTCCAATGGGATTTCTGAGTGAGATACTGAAACGCCCCAATAATGAAAAACCTTACTTGTTGGTGGTTACGGGTTATCCAGCAGGCGACGCCCAAGTCCCCGATATCGAACGCAAACCGTTTGAAGAGGTGTGCTCGCACTTCTCATAAGTTGCAACGACAAGTGATTGAATAGAAGGCCAATCCCCGAGCATATTGGCAGCTCGCGGAGGCCGGAAAATAACTCGACGCTTAGAATTATGATTAATGCCAATAATATGGTCGATGGTCGCCATCGAACAGCTATGCGCTGCGCCATTGATCCCTCCTGCGCTGGAAAGAGCGTGTCAGCAAAAAGTAACTTGCAGCGTATGACCCTTTTACGGGAGTCGAAGCGCCTTAGCTTGCATCCTACTCTTTGATCCAATGCGGGAAGATTGCCGTATAAACCGGAGATCAGAGAGAAATTCTATGAAAATATTGATAACCGGAGGCTCAGGGTTGATAGGCAGGGCCTTTATTGAGAGGTTTAACGGCTATCAATTTACCGCCCTTACGAGATCTGCTAGCAAAGCGAGACAGAGGCTGCCGGATTCTGTGCAGCTAATTGAATCCTTAGACTGTTTAGACGCTTTGGATGAATTTGACGCGGTTATCAATCTTGCCGGTGAGCCCATTATTGACAAGCGCTGGAGTCGCAAGCAAAAAGAGATTATTAGCCAAAGCCGCTGGAAGATAACCAAACAATTGGTGGATCTTTTTTCCCGCAGCGAGCTTCCTCCGAAGGTATTTCTCAGCGGTTCAGCGATTGGCGCTTATGGTAATAGCGCAGACGAGCTTGTTGACGAATCCTATCAAATCACCGGCAATGATTTTTCTAGTTCGCTATGTCGGCGATGGGAAGAAATTGCCATTCAGGCAGCGCCCTTTACACGTGTGGTGTTTCTGCGTACCGGTATAGTGCTTGCGCGGCAGGAAGGGGCCTTGTCAAAAATGTTGTTGCCGTTTAAGTGTGGCTTAGGAGGCCGCGTTGGTAGCGGTGAGCAATTCATGTCGTGGATTCATGTGGAGGATCACATATCAGCCATTGATTCTTTGCTCGCAAACGAGCGCTTTTCCGGCCCTGTCAACCTGGTTGCTCCCGACGCGGTCAGCAATCGTGATTTTACCCAAGAGTTGGCGCAATCGCTGAATCGCCCTGCTTTTTTACCACTACCTGAAAAAGTACTGCAGCTTCTACTCGGCGAATCTTCTTGTCTCTTACTCGAGGGGCAGAGAGTCATACCTCAGAAACTGCTCAGTGATGGCTTTAGGTTTAGTTTTCCAACTTTGAAGTCAGCTTTGTCTGATCTGCTCGGAAAAAATGAGGAGTCAAAGTGAAGTTCCTTCAAGTCATGTGTGTAGCAAGTCTTTCTTTTCTATTGGGTTGTGTTGGGACACCCGAGGGAATTGAACCCATTGAAAAATTTGAGGTGGATCGTTATCTAGGGCAATGGTACGAAATAGCCCGGCTTGATCACTCTTTTGAGCGCGGCCTAGAGCAAGTTGCTGCCAACTACAGTATGGGTGACGATGGCAGCATCAAGGTGATTAATCGAGGTTTTGATGTCGATGAGAATCGTTGGAATCGAGCTGAAGGAAAGGCCTATTTCGTCGGTGATGAAACTGTCGGGCATTTGAAGGTGTCTTTCTTTGGCCCTTTTTATGGTTCCTATGTCATTTTTGATCTCGGGGATGATTATCAATATTCCCTTGTTACCAGTAATACTCGATCGTACTTATGGCTTCTTTCCCGATCACCGATTATTGACGAAACGCTAAAGGCCGACTTAATCAAACGAATCGCCGATCTGGGTTTTGATGTTGAGGGGCTAATATTTGTCAAACACAGGAGGGAGCCGTTTTAAAATGGCGAGCATGAAGGGCAATGAAATGATCCGAGAGTCCGTGCGCTTGCCTTGTCGCGGTTGTGTCAAGACCTGTAAGCGTTACACGAGTTGTAATGGCCGCCCTTGGCGATTGCAAAAGAAAGATCCCATTCAGCTTGTGTCCAAAAAATCGATGTCCATAAAAGCTTGAGCAGCAGCAATGTAAAAGTGTCAGTGAATAGGTGGTTTTATGGCTGGTAAGGTTCTAACCATTTTTTATGATGGATTGTGTCCTATGTGCAGCTTGGAAATGAATAAGCTGAAGCAGCACGATCTAAATAACTTGATAACGTTAATCGATATTCATCAAGAGATTTTTCGTTTGGATTATCCGCACATAGGCTTCGATAAGGCGATGCAGATTCTGCATGGTCAATACGATGGAAAAATACTACTCGGTTTAGATGTTACGCATCGTGCGTGGACGCTTGTGGGTAAAGGGTTTTGGGTTGCTCCTCTAGCATTTCCCTTGGTTAGGCAGCTGGCACATTTGTTCTACCTTTTGGTTGCTCGCCATCGTCACAGGATTTCCCGTTTTCTTCATCAGCGGTTGGGGATTGGCAGGGCTTCCTGCAGTCGAGATGTTTGTCGATAGAATAAAAAAAGCCGCTATCCGAGGATAGCGGCAAGAACCATAGAGATTGGTTGAAACCTTAGTGATTAGAACTTGTGATTGAAGCCAATTTTAAGCATGCGACCAAAGGCGTTGTGGGTGCGAGCGTCGTAGCGTAGGTCAGAACGTACGTAAGGCGCTTCTTCGTCGGTTAAGTTAAGGGCCGACAGTGCCAAGGTGCTGTTGCCTTCATTGAGCGACAGGGTGTAGAACAAGTCGTAGGTGGTATGCGAGTCAATCTTACGATCGTAAACCGTGTCGGCGAACGAGGTTCCAAATAGCACATCGGTAGCGTTGTCGGTATAGCTGTCGATATACGAAGTCACCAAGCGCACATTGTGCATGTCACGGTTGTAGTTGACCGAGAAATTGGCTTTCAGTTCTTGAATTGGGCGAACAAAGGTTGCCGCGTTCAAAGAACCCACCGCATCAAATGAGTCTTTCCCCTGGAATTCATCCACGTCGTATTCAAGGATGTAAGTGGCTTCCAGGTTAAGATCAAAGTAGCCGCCCAAACCTTCAAAGCCGTACTTGGCATTTAGGTCGAGACCGTTGGTGGTGATGTCCGGGCCGTTGGTATACTGCGTGGTAATTCGCGCAATGGTTACGCCGCCTGCGTCACAAGTAATGCGGTTGTCGACACCACAAATATCGCCACCATTTTGCGCTGCGACATCGCTCACCAAAGCGTTGGGGCTTTCACGCTCAATAGGATCAGAGAAGTCAAAGTTCCAGTAATCTAAGGTGATTTCTGAATTTTCGAACGGACGCATGATCAAACCTAGGTTATAGGTTGTTGCGGTTTCTGCATCCAAGTCAGGGTTGCCGAGTCGGTCAACAGCCTTAAACAAAAGTTCTTTGCCGATAAACTCGAGCGCTGTACTTTGTCCTGTGGTTTGGTTGAGAGACGGCGCGCGGAATGTGGTACTGGCGGAACCACGAAGGGTGAACATGTCGTTGATGTCCCAGCGAACTGCAATTTTTGGATCGATGGTGTCGCCGATCTGGCTGCCGTAATCCTCGTAGCGCAAAGCCAATTGAACATCCACGTTAGAGCTTACCGGGATCTGTAATTCACCGAATAGAGCCACGACATCTTGATCGACGGTGCCGTTATTACCGCCGCGTAGGAACGTGAATGCGCCGGTAGGGTTACCCAGTGCATCGGTGCCTCCAGGAGTGATATCGATATTGGCAATGTCGTTGAAATCATTCTCAATTTCTTCGTCGCGGTATTGCACACCGATCGCATAGCTCATGGCGCCGTGTTCAAGATCCATTAGCTCATCGCTCAGAATCGCTTCGAAAACTACCAGTGTGCTGGTGGTTTCTAACTCCAATGGAGCTTTCAACCAGCTGAGCAATGAATCTGAATTTGCTAGCGCGGGATCGTAAAACTGTGTGCCTTCGATCGCCGAACTGAACGGGTTGTAGTATTCACAGCCATTTGCGCCGGCAGTAACTCCGTCACAATTTGGACCGCCAAATCCTTGCAGTGCGGCACTGTAATTGGCAGTCAGTGTATCGATAGTCTCGCCCTTGAAAGTGTTCTCTGCCCACAATAATGAAGTGGTATAGCTGGGACCATCTCCGAATTGTCCTTCCAAACCTGCTAGGAATCGCATGGTTGTGTGTTCACGGTTACCTTCTTCAGCTGGACCGGTAACTGCAATAGGACGACCAACAAAAATGGCGCCGCCGCTAAAGTCTGCAGGATCTCCATCGGTCGGATCGGCCGGAATGCCGCCATCGGTTATACCCGGATAATTTGCAACGAAATCGAGCAGCGCGGGATGGTCCGCTGGAAGGTATCGGTCAGGATCTGCCTCGAGAAGTGGTGGATAAGATGGTGAGGTTTTCCACTCGGGGACATCTGAATTGGCGAATAGGAATTCACCGAAGAATCGTGTGTTTTCGTTGAACTCATAGCTGAATTCACTGAATACTTGTAAATGTTCTTCTTGCTCAATACTGTTACTGAAGTTGATGAAGTCATACCCACAGCGGTTTGATGAAGATAATACTCCTCCTGCTGCCTCACATTCAGGATCACGTACAAACCCGGTTCTCAGTCCTCCGCCTCGTATGGTGTTGGCAGTTTCTGCTGTTACGCTGCCATCAGGCTCCAGCATGGCTGCAGGAATGGGAATAAATGCTGCTGGATTACCGGTGGTCGACTGACCAAAAAGTACGAGACCCTCAGGTGCTCCAATTAGGCCCGTTAGAAACGATGGATTCGTGTCGACTCTAGGTTTTACATCACTCAACTTTTCGGTGTGTGGCAATTCTGAACGTTCACGATAACCAACAGACGTTACCCAATTCCAGTTATCACCCGCTAAACCCCAAATAGCACCTAAATCGTAATCGCCATCACTGCCATCAATATCCTGAAATGAGCCCGAGATTTCAAAACCTTCAAAGTCGTGACGGGTGGTAAAGTTGGCAACACCAGCCACGGCGTCAGAACCGTAAGTTGCGGCGGCGCCGTCTTTCAACACTTCAATACGATTCACAGCAAGTGATGGAATGGTATTGATATCGACAAAAGCCGAGCCATCATTGGCTTGTGCGGCAGCGGTAACCATACGGCGACCATTCATCAACACCAGTGTTCGACTCAAGCCCAAACCGCGTAAATTGATGTTTGCGGTACCGGCGGTATTACCCGAGGCAAATTGGTTGGTTTGGTTTTCGGTACCACTAGAAAATGTCATGCTTTGCACGATATCAACAGTGGATGGTGTGCCTTTTTGCATTAAGCTCTCACGGTCAATGACCGCGACAGGAGAGGCCGCATCAGTGGCCGCTCCTTTAATATAAGAACCGGTAACGGTTACTTCTTCGATTTCTTGCAGCTCGTCTTGGGCGAGTACTTGTTAAACGGGTGAAAGAATACTTGCAGCGATGGCGAGTGGTAGCACTCTCGATCGAAAGGGGATGCGGTGCATGATTGATCTCTCCTCTGGAGCTTTTATCCAGCAAGAAAGAGGGTGCTACCTACCGTCGGCGCCCGCTTTTTGCGGAACAAAAGTCTGTTATTTTTATAGTAAACAGTCTGTCTTTCGAGAGCCTGTTGCTCGAAAGTGACTGACATCGACTGAGGCTTCGATACCAAAGTTGATAGATAAAGCTCATGACTCGAGAGTCACAAACTAGAGTCTGAGACTAATCTGCGATCCACACCGCTAATAATTTATTTAGCCAATAGCGCGTTATAAGTTTGCTTGATGTAATGCAAATCTCTCGTGGTACGAGACCTGATAGGGTGGAATTTAGATGTTTTGTGTCAATAGTTATTACGAATTATTGAAATTAACTGTTTGATTTTAAACAATAATTTTCTGATTCTGGCCTAATTCTCACAGCGAATGAATAAAAAGAAGACCAACTATTAATTGTATGATTAATAGCAAAAAGTTAGATTCTAGCTTTATGTAAATTCCAAACAGATCTAGCTTTGATCGGTTTGTGTGAATTGGTAGCGACTTACTTTTTGGGTCCCATTGTTAGGTTGTCATTGTTCCTGTGATGGCATTGAAGCTGGCACTCTGTTGAGTGAAATGAGGGTGTTAGTTTTGGAGTGGTATAAGCAGTGAGCCACAAGCGTAAGCCCGTCATTCGAAGCGTCAGTCAACGAGCTTTTTGAGAAGTTATGATTGATGAGCCGGCTAAGAGTTTCTCTGGAGTAAGATTGCTATAAACGTCACAGCCTCAGGTTTTGGTTCGTTCGTAAGGTTGTTGGTATTGCGGTGATGCGCAAACCACATGACGCTAGAATGTGGTTTCATGCCGTATGAAGAGCGAATCGCATTGATAGAAGTAATTGTAGAGGGACTGAGCGATGCTCAAGGCATACTGGGCTCTGAATCTATTCGTTCAGAACCCAGTCACTCAGAGCTGGGTCAGAAAGACTGCGAGCAGTGGCTCGGTATTTATTAACTGAGTTTGAGCTGCTATGAGCTCGTCGTAGAGCTCAACTCGCGAAATGATCTTTAGCCTTCAATAATAGATGCAGAATACTGATTGGCTCTATTCAATGAGGTGTAACAGTCTTCGATCATTTTTGTCAGAAGTTCTTCACAGGTTGGAATTTTACCAACAAAGTTCTCGTCCCCATCGCCGTCTTTAAAGCTTGTGCCAATGAGTCCCACACTCTGCGAGCAGCTGAACATCGCGTCTTCAGTATCGCCATTCTCTTGCCACATCGCCTTCGCCCGCTTTCCGCTGGCAAGAGGTGCCAAGACTTCGAAGTTAAGTGTTTGCCCTTGCTCAGTCTTCTTCTCAATATCGAGAATTTCTTCCGACACCTGGTTGCGGAATACGCGGGTAGAGTTGTTTAACTTGCTGAGCACCACACAGGTACTACGCTCATCGGTTTTAGGGTCGTTAAGCCTTTCTTTGATGGTCTCTTTGATCGGACATTCTTGTGTGACCAAAAATCTTGTTGCCATGGTGACACCAACGGCCCCTAGTGCGAGTGCTGCTGCTAACTGAGATCCGTGCGCGGTTGCGCCAGCAGCTACCACGGGAGTTGGGTGTAGCGCTTTGGCCACCAATGGCAGTTGAACCCAAAGACCCACTTCATCTCCCGGTTGTCCGCCAGCAATAGAAGCCTCATAGCCGACGATTTCAACAAGGTCGACTCCGGCTTGTTTCGCTTTTAAGGCGTGACGCAGAGTTGCTGATTTGTGCAAGATTTTTGGCCATTGACTGTCTTTAGATTTCGCCTTGACGGTGTCCTTAATGATTTTCATCCAAGGTTTCGGGTTTCCGCCTGCCATTTCGACCATACTGACTCCGTATGGATCAGTGTCGGTTCTCGCTTCTTCACCGCAGACTCGCGCAAAACCTTCATAATCTGCAGGTATTAGTGCCGGAAGAATTGTGAGGTTAACGCCGAACTTGCCAACCCGAAAGCCTTCAGGTTTGGTTTTCATCCCCTCTGCGATAAGTGTTTTGCATTTTTCAATTTCTTTTCTGAGATCTTCAGGCGTTTCTTGAGTTAAGCCCGTCAGAATTCCCACTCCGCCGGCCAGTGCAACGGCTGCTGCCATTTCTGCATATCCGACATACTGCATTCCCCCTTGAATAATCGGGTGCTCGATGTCCAAAATTTCCGTTAACGGAGTGCGGATCTGTGCCTGAGTGTTCGGGGTTTGCATAACTCTATCCTTACTAAATTGAGTGTCGTTCTTTAATGTCGAAGGTGTACCTTGAATTCAATGCCTTTGCGCAGTGAGGGGGTTGGAAACGCAGCGCGACTTTTGATTGAGTGTTGTTACTCTAAGCTGACGACTTTGTTGCTGTAAACCTTTTTATAAGTTGCTTCGGGTATTCTTATTTCGACTTTTACAACTAACATAAAATTCGCGCTGATAACGAAAAGCTACGCTACAGGGAGGTTTTTCTCGCTAAAACTTTAAAAAAATTGAAGGGAGGAGGAAAAATTGGTGATCCAAAGTAGAATTCGAGTCATGGGCCTGAGTTGAGTCGTTAGCGGTGTGGCGCGGAGACCATACAGTTGAGGCGCTAAGAAAGTTTACGAATATAAAATAGGTCTTGTTTAGCGTGTCTTGCGGCGTGGAAGACTGGTATAAAAAAAGGTGAACTGAGATCAGTTCACCTTTTGTTTGGTGGAGCCGGGGGGAGTTGAACCCCCGTCCGCAAGCACTCTGCTTTAGGGTCTACATGTTTAGTTCCGCTATTTGATTTAGTGAGCTACAGCCCAGCGGCCAAGACGTAATTCACGATCCTGAAAAAAGTTTAGCTGATCCACCTCAGGCAGGCTTCACTGCGATCCAGTTCTATATGACAGTCAGTAGCGCGATACTGGCACCTTGCTAAGGACCGCTAGCGGCGAACCGCTAGAAGGTGTTACAAAAAGCTACTTACGCAGCTAGTTGTGCACCGTAGTTGTCATCATTGGCAACTAATAGTTTGCAGCTTTCGATTAACGTGATTCGCTACCATCACGACATGCACCTATAGTTTTGCAACCGACGTCGAATCCAAATCGGCCCCTATCAAGCTCGCCTATTATAGGCAAACTCTATGAAAGAAGACACCTTTATCAGTTGATTCTTACGGGGAATAGATAATGTATATACCGCTGGTCTGTGATGCGTCATCTATAGCAATATTAATTGTGCAATTGTGTCGGACTCGTCTATACCTATATTCCGGCTTGGTGAATTAATTTGTTTGCTGGGGCGCAAATTACTGTTGACCCGATGGGGCTCAATCCGCATAATGCGCGTCCCTTGTTTGGAGGGGGTGGGAAACCGCCAAGAATCAATGGCTTAGCGCCTGATTCTTTAAGTGAATTCTAGAGTTTCTCGAAAGCACTTGCCAAACCCAAAAGGCTGCGTATAATGCGCGCCTCTCAACGACACGCCGCGAGGTTGTTGGTTGGGGTTAAGCGAGGTGGGGGGGCGTCAAAACCGCACTTCAGCAACTCTCAAGTTTGAATCGCTAAGTTGTTAAAACTTAATGACAAAAAGAGGTTGCCAAGCTTAA
>JBOEGJ010000004.1:0-109823 GCA_050633365.1 Cellvibrionaceae bacterium
CACCAATGATGCCTTCGCTGCCGTCACCGATTTTGGCGACTCATCGGTTAATCTTCAACTCTCTCTCTGGTGTCGCAGAGAGGTATTCCGTGAACTGAAAAGTGAACTTATGATCGCCATCAAAGAGAGCTTCGACGGCAATAATATTGAGATCCCTTTTCCTCATATTTCTCTCTACAGCGGCTCGGAAAGTAAGCCGTTCGTCATTAATCAAAGGGATAAATAAGAGAAGATGGCTGAGACAAGAGACAGAAGTGACAACAGAGTCACACTGATCATACGCCTATAGTTTAGTCACTTGATATCAGAATTTTGTGTATGCCAACCCCTGCTGATAGCCTGCTTTTGCAGAGGCTTCTCTTTTAGACGGATCCAATGGGTTTTTACCCATCTCTTTTTTTGAACTTGAATCTGGATAAATCAAAACAACCTCGCTGCCACTTCTCTTTAATAGCTCAATTTCCGCTTTCAAATCACCTCCAAATAAAGGCATGCCATCTAAACCAAGGGGTGAAATAATGAATACATTTGTTGCCTCCAAGGCAAAATCGGCGTTTTCTCCAGAACGTATGCCACCATCATAATAATACTCCCCGTTAATTAGCACACTTGGCCAAACTCCAGGTACTGCACAACTCGCTGCTACTGCATCAACAAAATCAACCTTAGAGTATTTTGAGAAATTCACAATCTCACCTGAAGCTGAATGTACTGCCATAATATCCATTTGAATCTCTGGCCATTCATGCTTTGGCATTCTATCTAAAATAACTTGCCTACGCTCTTCTGCCGACACCGTCTTTGTTTTTAATGCCATTTCACCAATTCTCTGCCTAAACTTAATCGGGTTACTTTTCACCAACAAAGCGGGTATTAATTTAATAAGCAGTTTAAATCTATTTAAGGAAGGCGCGATTTCCCTAACTTGTTTCTTTTCTTCGACTTGACGACGATACAGGTCATCCATCGTCGCGCCGCTACTGAGTTGGGCAGCTAACGTAGAGCCTGCGGATGTACCAATTAATCTATCAAACTCTGCTAATTTTAAGCCTCTCTGTTCTAAGCCTTTTAACAGCCCTGTCATCCAAGCAATACCTGTCACTCCGCCGCCGCCCAGCACCAAAGTGTTGCTAGATTTTTGTGGCATTTTTTTAATGTCGTGTGTATCCATAATCAACATGTCCCTTAATGAACTTAGATAGAGCGAGTTCAACCCAATTATTATGAGCCCCCCCTAACTATTCCTCTCAATTATTCCCATCATCTTATAAGCCAGTAACGCCGCTGAGAATTCGTAGGCGTGAAAGCCGTCTATCGGCGCAAACTCCACCAGATCAAAACCAATAATCTCTCTCTGTTTTGCAACGTCACCGCCAGACATCCTGTCCGGCCTTGGCTGGGTCATATAACGCGTCCTTGCATTATGTCTGGCAGTGAGTGTATCAGCCAGTTGTATCTACTGACAATACAGCAACGTCACAGGGGGCACCTGTTATTTATCGGTACCCCCTAAAGTAAACACATTGTTAAAGATCATCCACCTACGAGATGCAGGTTTATTTGAGTCGCTAAGCCGCGATGTCGACGGCGCCCACCTTGGCAATTGAAATATTCCAAGGCAGTAATGCTTCGTAGTCTTCCACCGTTTGACAATAGGGGATGGCTTTCAATATTTCGACATAATACCGATAAGGATCTAACCCATGGCGCTTGGCCGTTCTAATCAAACTAAAGTGAAGGCATAAGGCCTCTGCGCCCTTTACAGAACTACAGAATAAAAAATTCTTTCTGGCAATGACAAAGGGTTTGATTTCCTGTTCCGTCAAATTGTTATCGGCTTCTAAGCGACCATCGTTGAGAAATTCACACAGGCCATCCCAAAATTTAAGGGTATAGGCAAAGGCTTTGCCTAACGATGATTTCGGCGGCACAGTCGGGTAGTGCTCATCAAGCCATTGTTTAAATTCAGCCATCAGTGGTTTTGAGCGCTGTTGTCGCAGGTTTAAGCGTTGCTCCGGAGTCATCTTCTCATCTTTGGCTTTGCGCTCTATTTTATAGAGGCGCTTATAAAAACGCATCGCCTGCTTGGCGAGCCCATTCCCTTTTGAAGCGAGGGCAATCGGCTCGAACTTGCGTCTGGCGTGGGTGTTACAGAAACTGGGGCTTACCGTCTCAGATTCAAATAATAAATCAAAAAAGGGATCACCGTCGCAATGCAGCGTGCCACTAAAACCCGCAAACCAATCATTGACAAAGGGTTTGTGTTTTATGGCGTTGTACTCGTAAAGAATGACCTCTTTTCCCGGTGCTCCACCTCGAAAGCAGTACGCATAGGATTTGGTGGTGGCCGATCGGTCTGGTTCGTTTAATACTTGCAGGGTAGTGGCGTCTAAAGCCCCTATATTGTAGTCAATGACTTGATCTTTCATTAAATTGATTAGCGGTTGTAGTGAGTCACTGCAATCAATCACTGAACGGGCCATGGTTTGGCGAGAAAAGCGAAATCCCGCCCTTTTTTCAAACTGTTTTTCTAAATGATAATACGGCTGTCTATCATCAAGCTTGCTAACAATAATATGGGCCAACACGGATTCGGTAAAGGATGCTTTGGGCAGAATATGCTTAGGTTTGTCGGCTGTGATCACTTCACCCACGCAACCTTTAGGGCAGGCTACTACTTCACGCAGTTCGACAATGACTTCATAGACGGGCGGTTGGTAATTTAAACGTTCATGCCGCTCATGGTTAATCACCTTTTTTTGGCAGCCGCACTGACAGGTTTTGTCGTGAGCATCAACGGGGATTAGCTGTTCTGTACGGGGTAAATGTGCAGCAAAGGTATTCCTTGATTTTTTGGCCCGCCGTTTTTTCTGGCGATCAAACTCATTGTCACAGGAATCATCGCTGACTTCATGGTCTTCATCCAGCGCTTCATTAAGAATTACTTCACCATACAAAGACAGCTGAGGGTTTTCGAGATCGATATAGCGCTCTGATTTTTGACCGAACCGGTGGCGTAGCATTTGTTTCAGCTGATCCATTAATACTGCATAGGCTTCATCAGATTGTTGACACTTTTTACGCAATAAATCGCATTCCAGTGTTAGCTGGTCGACTTGATGCTGTAAGGATTTTTCAGTGTCGGTCATGATGGGCTGCACAGTGTTATTATGGCTATTATTATAGATTATTCTGTTAGTTTAAGGTGGAAATAGTGTTAATAAAACTGCGTGTATTGGCATTTTTCTGGTGGTTTTTGTTGCGTAAAATCAATCCCCGATAATAACCATTGCAATTGTTGCATGGACAGCTCCATTGCTTCATCGACAACACGGGGGAACTTGAATCGACCTGTTTCAAAACGTTTATATAAAAGCCAAAAACCTTGATTTTCCCAATACAACATTTTTAATTTGTCAGCCTTTTTATTTCTAAAAACGAAGAGCTGCCCTGAGACTGGATCTTTTTTCAGCGTATCGGCCACTAAAATAACGAGGCCATCGATTTGCCTGCGGAAGTCAATTGGCTGCCGGTAAAACCAAATAGTGGTATTGAACGGTAACAGCATGGCAGGCTATCTCGTGAGAAGGCTGGGTAACAGTGCCAGTAATTCAGGGGAGTAAATCACTAGACGCGCACCATTGGGGCATTCCAGGACACCCAGTGGAGCAGCGGGTGCAGCTTTGGGTTGCGGCTGAAGTTGAGGCGTAGCTGTTACATTGACTGGAATAAATGCGTTTGGAGATTTGGCTTTGTTGATTTTTTGAGACCAGTACACGAATTGGTGATAAACCAGTTTGTGGCTATCAGCATACTCCCTCTTGGAAAGGCCGGTTTTATTGAATGCCTGAACGTGAGTTTGCCATTGCTGCTTTTTCATGGGGATGCCCTCGATAAATGGAGGGGCGACTATGACAGGCCGAGCTGATTCAGGCTAGAATGTGGTTTATAGATCGCTTACTTTCCTTTGCGGTGATCAGTTGTTTTTGAATCTCTCGGCGCTGATCGGCCTCGCAGATACCTCCGATAACGGTACTCATAGCACTCGCAAACGAAATTTCAGCCGAAGACCAGCTCTTTTGCGGTCCTATGTGTTCGATACTGACAACACCAATGATGCCTTCGCTGCCTGAAATAATCGCATTTAACACAGAGGTTATGCCGTTTGATTTCAGATAGGTATCAACAAACTCCGTGGTTGCCGAATGAGATAGTGCATCGTCTGCGGCAATAATAGAGTGCCTTAGTACAGCGGCGAAGTAATAGGGATAGTCCTTGCGAAGAATCTTTATTCCCGACTTGTGATGCTGAGTGTTGTTGTCAAATTGGTCAATACATTTTAAGTGCTGTGCGCTGTCGTCGAACATCCAGATACTAGCGCGAGCCGAGTTTATGGCTTTCGCGATTTGTTCGGTAATCCGCTCTTGGGTACTCAGCAAGGACCCCGACATTATAGATCGATCCGTTGTTAAATCCGCCAGTGCTTTGTTGTAGCGTAGAGTATCTTGATGTTCTTCTTGTCTGCGTTTTCGCTCGGTAATATCTGTTTCTATCGCCATGAAACCTTCGAGTTCACCTTTTCTGGAGTACAAGGGGTTACAGGTGATTTCCAACCAATATGCCGACCCATCTTTGTGGTAGTTCAGAATTTCTTCGGTGAATTCTTGTTCTTCCCTAAGAGATTTTTTAATACTCTCGATAGTTCTAGCGTCGGTATCTGGTCCCTGTAAAAAGGCTCCAGGCTTTTTGCCGATGGATTCTTCTAAGGTGTAACCGGTAATGGTGGTGAAGCCTTGATTTATCCATTCTACTCGCCCTTGCGTGTCGGTTATCACAACTCCATTATTGGTTTCTTGGACGATGCGTGACAGTCGAGTTAGCAGTTGTTCAGTTTGTTTTGACGACGTTATGTCTTGCGCCATTCCTAGATAGCCGCGAATGTTCTGGTTGTTATCCCGGATGGTAGTGACGGTGAGGCGAACCTCTATGGCGGTGCCGTCGGCCTTGATCATTATCCACTCTCGAGTTTCTGATCCGTGTTTTTCCGACATGATGACCAGTGATTGAAACTCGTCTATATCTTTCGAGAATTGTTTCGATAACTCTTTAGATCGCTTTTCGAGTTGCTGACGGTCGTGGAATACTTTGGGACTGTTTTTGTACAGAAGTTCTTCGCTCTTGTAGCCCAGTAGCCTTTCGGCGCCGCTATTAAAGTGAGTGATGGTTCCCTGAATGTCAGTGGCGATAATTGCAAATTCTGTTGCGGCGGAAAGGATCTGTTGGTTGAAAAGATTGCTTTCTTCAAGTTGCCGTTCGTAGGTTTTCCGTGCGATTAGCATGCTGTTAAAGGTCGAGGAGAGACGTCCAATTTCGTCGTTACTTTCTATTTCAACGTGTTCTACTTCTTTGCCTTCAGCAATATCCGATACCATCGTTGAAAGATCATCCAGAGGGCGAATGATTCTGCCACTTAGGTATTGAATAAGCGCAATAGAGGCTATAGCGGTGAGAATCAAGGTTAAGGCAATTAGGTTGGAGACACGATCTATGGCGCTGAGGGCGCTGGATGCTTCTACTTCACTAACATAGGCCCAATGTGCACCCAGAATGTTGATGTGCTTGACGAAAGCAATCATCTTATCCCCTGAGTGATCGGTGTAGGTCGTTGATCGAGGACTTTGATGATCGTCTAGAGGGCTTTGTTGCCAACGCGAGAAAGCTTGGGTCGCAATGATGTCTTTGTGGTGATTAGAGTCGTTGCTCGGGGTTCGCAATTCTCCGTCTTCACCGATAATGTAGTTGTGATTGTTGTCATTTATCGCTCCGGTAAGTGCCTCCATCAATGGTGAGAGATCGACGCGCATTGAAAAAGCACCGATGACTTGGTGTTTTGAATCCAAAATCGGGGTGACGAAAAAACCGTAACGCTTGTCATTTTGATACGGCCAGTGTTCTATGTCGGAAAACTGGGTTTGGCCTTTTGCAACGACCTCGAGAACAGTCTTTGTGTATCGTGTGTTCTTAAGAGCGTCATCATTAATGTTCTTTCCCCATTCTCGGTCTTGTTTTGTGGTGAGAATGATATCCCCAGACATAGATACGATATGGATGTCTTCGATATAGCGATAGCGCTGTTGAAAACCGGTTAACAATCGTCGAGCGGGTTCGCTAATGGCTTGGGCTGCGGGCGACTGTAATGCGTCGAGAAGGGGAAGCTTATCGCGACTTAAGAGCTGATTAAGCTTCTCTGTCACTGGCACTGACAGCCGTGTGGCCGCAAGACTCTCGATATCCAACTGCCGTGTCTCAAACCAATTAACCACCAATTCGGCGGCCATGTCCGCGGTTTGATTGAGACGATTAAGGACTTCGTGCTCAAGGCTCTTTTTGGTTTGGTAATGACTAAAGACACCAATCACGAGAGCGGGCGTCAGCGCGAAAAAGGTCATTGCGAGAATTAAGCCGCGCTTCAGAGAATGACCAGAGTGGGAGCTTATAGTGTTGGAGCTCATTGAGGTTTAGTGCCGGGACTAATCCCTATCCTTCTCGCGTTATTTAATAGGCCACACGGAAAGGTCTTTAGATACCATGGAGATATCCCTTAATAGTAGACAAAATTGCTCATTTTGCTTGAACTATTGCTTATCTGGGGCTGCCAGAGGTTCCGGCTAGAAACCGTGGTTTTCATGGCTTCTTGTGAATAGGGGGTAGCTAAGGAAGGGCGCGATGGAGGTTTACCAAGAGCGACAAGTGTCGTGGTGTTAATGGTCGAACGGTTGAGTGTTTAAGGGCGGTCAATTGAGGGGCTACGACGCCATGATTGATGGGGAATCATGACGTCGTAAACAACAAAACTAGGTCAAGACTTATTGCTGAAGCTCTTTTTCGCCAAATTCACCGGCAAAGAGAATCGATGATAAATAGCGTTCACCTGAATCGGGCAATATCACTACGATATTCTTACCGCTATTTTCCGCAAGTTCTGCTTGTTTTAGCGCTGCACAAAGTGCGGCGCCAGACGAAATGCCGGCTAAGATACCTTCTTCTTTCATCAATCGGCGAGCCGTTTCAATGGCTTCGTCATTACTGATAGCTTCTGTGGCATCAATCAGCGATAGATCTAGGTTGGCGGGAATAAAGCCCGCTCCGATGCCTTGAATCTTATGAGGGGCGTGGGTCAACTCCTCACCTCGTAAAGTTTGGCCGATTAGTGGAGATGATTCGGGTTCCACAGCTACGGTTTTCAAGTCGAGGCCCTTGGTCTTCTTGAGGTAGCGAGACGTACCCGAAATAGTCCCGCCAGTCCCCACTCCTGCAACAAAAACATCCACTTTCCCATCGAGGTCGTCGAAAATCTCCGGACCTGTGGTCTTTTCGTGAATCTCTGGGTTGGCGGGGTTTTCAAACTGTTTTGGCAAAAAGAAGTTGTCGGGATCGGCCGCAGCTATCTCTTCGGCTTTGGCGATGGCGGCTTTGACCCCTTGCGCTCCTGGCGTTAATACCAGTTCGGCACCGAGGGCTTTAATGAGCTGACGTCGCTCCAGGCTCATGGTGTCAGGCATGGTTAGAATGAGTTTGTAGCCTTTGGCTGCGCAGACGAAGGCCAGTGCGATCCCGGTATTACCGCTGGTAGGCTCAACGATAGACATGCCCGGCTTCAATACACCTCTCTTTTCAGCATCCCAGATCATGTTGGCGCCGATTCGGCATTTTACCGATGTGGCAGGATTCCGGGCTTCGAGCTTCACGAATATATTCTTATCGGTCATGCGATTGAGTTTGACCAGCGGTGTTTGGCCTATGGTTTGGGCATTGTCTTCAAATACATGGCTCATGTGAGGCTCCTTGCAGCAACAGAATTTGCGGGGTTTATTGAGGTGGGCGAACATTGAACCGCAGCCAAGAGGCCATAGCAAGAGAAACAGTCTAAGATTTTATATAGCGAAACCAGCTTAACTAAATTTTGGTAATTCCGAATTCGTATTGGTGAGATGGGAGCAAGTCCATAATACTGACAGTGTAAGTCCTTACAAAACATAATGAAAAAGGAACGTTGTATGGCTATTTTGGAACATACCCTCGGGATTTTGTTACACCCAGATAGTGAGTGGAAAGCCATTCGTAATGAGCGCCATTCCTTCCTCCAGGTTTTTCTCAGCCACGTGCCTCTGTTGGCACTAATTCCTACGCTGGCTTCTTATTACGGCGTAACTCAAGTTGGCTGGACGATTGGCGATGGAGACCCTATCCGTTTAACCGCGGGAAGCGCATTAAGTCTGTGTGCTGCAACTTATGTCTCGCTGCTGGCGGGCGTATACATTCTCGGTGAATTTATTAATTGGATGGCGAAGACTTACGGTGTACGCGATTCCGACGATCAGCGTCACTATGAAGGTACTGCCTTAGCTGTATACGTGACCACCCCTGTATTTTTGGCCGGTATTTTTCAGCTTTATCCAGATTTATGGGTCAACGCAATCGCTACCTGTATTGCTGGAGCCTACGCGGTCTATCTCGTCTATGAAGGTATTCCTATCTTAATGAATATCTCGAAGGATCAAGCCTTCATGTATGCCACATCGGTGGTGACCGTTGGTTTGGTGATGATGGTTGTGGTTCGAGTGGGTTCAGTTCTCGTTTGGGGAATGGGAATGGGGCCGGTCTACGTTGATTAGCGCAATAACCTAAAAGCACTACTCAAAAAAAAGGCGCTGAATCAGCGCCTTTTTTTATTCTCGGGAGTTTTCTCTGCCGTTATACCTTTGATCTAATCGAGCAGTGGAGGCACCGGACAATTTAGGCATTCAGCGATGGCCCTAAACAATTCGTGCTCTTCCGTGGTGACTTTGCCGTCGTGTTTTACGCAGGTCATCAGCGCCTTAAGCAATACCGGTTTTTGCAAGGGCTTCAAACGCTGCAACTGTTGAATGGCCCTGTCGAGCATTGGCAAGGAAACTTTGCCGTCTCCTAGCAGCGGCAAATTGGCGAATCCGAGCTGCGACATGGCATTCGAGTAAGCCGCGTCGGCGCTAGCTTCGCTGTTATGCCCCGCGGTCGCCAAGGTACTGATGATTTGTTGACAGGGAACGGCCATCTGCTTGACCGAGGAGCGCTGAGAGCCAGGTGCTTTGGGGGCGAGACTGTTGAGTAGCATTCGATAGAGCGACCACTCAAAGATATCGACTTTCTGGTCGGCCTTAATCAGAGCGATAACATTTTCTTTGAAAACCTTGCTCTGAGGATCAGACAGACTTTTCAGCGCGGGAATACACAATTCGAATAAAGGTAATTTCTGAATTCTCGGTAAATCATTGATCTGTTGATGAAGCGCTTGAGTGTGTTTGAAGACGACCGGATGTGCGCGCTGCTTAAGTTGTTGCCACTGCTGCTCTGCTTTGTTGTTGGGATGAATTAGCAGGTTATAAATGATTGCCCGAGCGGCAAAGGGGTCGCGGGCGGCATCTTTTAAGGATTCCGGTAGCTCATGCAGCAACTGCTGGGCTTTTTCGACATGAGCTGGTGTAGGATTACCGATGTCTTCGAAGTCATCTAGGGGCGGGTGTTGGTTGTTAACTGTTTGTGAGGGTGCGGCATGAGAAACATGAGAGCTACCATGATCGGCTGACAATGAACTGCTAGTGCGGCTATCGCCGCCGGCGAAACCTTGAGTCGCCTCGCCCATGGGGCTGGAATGCTGTGCGGTTCGCGATTGCACCATACGGTCGGTGTTTGGGAATTCACCGTTCCAGTTGGGTTGGATTCTTTCTATGCGGGTGGTGAGCGGTGGGTGTGTGGCCATCATGCTGCTCATAGAGGCGCGAATGCCTTCACCAAAGTACATGTGACTAAATTCTTCCGCGTTGGCGTGATGAATGTCAGAGCCTTCAGAAAAACCGCCAATCTTTTGCAGGGCGCGACTTATGCCGTTGGGGTCGCGAGTAAACTGTACGGCGGAAGCGTCGGCCAAAAACTCACGCTGACGACTAACGGCAGACTTGATTACCTTGCCAAAAAAGGTGCCGGCATAACCAATAATCACCAACCCTAATCCAAGAATTGCAACACCAGATCCTTTTTTGTTACTGCTTGAACGGGAACGATGGCGATAGCCAGCACTGGAATAAATGCCACCCCGCAATAGCATTGAGCCCAACAGGCCGATAATCAAAATACCGTGAAGAATTCCGATTAAACGAATATTGATACGCATGTCGCCGTGCAAAATGTGACTGAACTCGTGTGCAATGACACCTTGAAGTTCCTCGCGGTCGAGTAGTTGCATACAGCCTCGAGTAATACCAATGACTGCATCATTGGCATCATATCCGGCCGCAAAGGCATTGATACTTGACTCTTCCATAATGAATATGGGCGGCACGGGAGTGCCCGAGGCTATTGCCATTTCTTCGACAACGTTTTGCAGTTTGCGTTCATCGGCGTCGGTGGTGTTCGGTTGTAAGCGCTTCGCCCCTAAGGCTTCTGCGACTTTTTCACCACCGCCGGAGAGTTGCGAGAGTTTATAAAAGCTGCCAATAAACACCACCGATATGACTGCGAGGGCGATACCGCCCACCAATTCCCAGCTCATCAGTTGCAATATATTCGAATAGTCGACGCCGTCGATGGCTTGCATGGGTTCAAAGCGTTTTTGATTGTGGTGGTCAAAGTAGTAGAGAAAACCGGCCACAAAAACCGTCGTGATCGCAATTAAGCTCAATACCGCCAAACTAAAAAAGCCAATCAGTTTGCGTGTGTTTTTTCGGGCTTGGTCTTGATGTTCAAAGAAATTCATAGCGAGGGCTTCGAGGTGGCGAATACCTTACAAGGTATTCGCCAATAGGTAGAGGAGGATGTCGATTAAAAAGAGATCTTCGGTGCCGCTTGCATCTCGGCAGAGTCTTCAAACTCGAGTAGGCTCGCGTCTTCACGATGACCAAAAAAGCCGGCAAAAAATACAGGAGGAAAAGTCTGTTTAAAGGTGTTGTAGGCGGTGACGGCATCGTTGAACGCCTGACGAGAGAAGGCCACTTTGTTTTCGGTGCTGGTTAACTCCTCCGATACCTGCATCATGTTTTGATTGGCTTTTAAGTCTGGGTAGGCTTCCATGACCACATTCATCTTCCCAAGCGCTCCTGCTAATGCGCCTTCTGCGCCAGCCAGTGTTGCCATGGCATTGCTGTCTCCCGGAGCATTTGCGGCCGCTTGTAGCCCTTGCACGGCGCCGTTGCGGGCACTAATCACGGCTTCCAGGGTGTCGCGCTCGTGCTTCATGTAGCCTTTGGCTGTTTCGACTAGATTGGGAATTAAATCGTAACGGCGCTTGAGCTGCACTTCGATTTGTGAAAAACCGTTTTCGTAGCGATTTTTGAGGGTGACGAGTTTGTTGTAAATGCCAATGATGTAGAAAATTGCGCCAACAATGACGACCCAAGTAATGATGGTAGAGATATCCATAACGGCGATTCCTTAAGTGCTCACGAAAATTTGGATGAATATTAGCATGAACTTCTCAAAAGAGAATCGACCGCGTCGCGTGTTTTGATTCATGGGTTTCTCTTGGCAATACACTGTACGCAATATGGCCTTTGGGTTTGTTCTGAGTCGAGTCTGTGGAGAGGTGGCAGATATTGTGAGTAAAGCTGAACAATCCCGCGCTGGTTTCCCCGTCACCTCGAATCTATAATCGACTCACAGAGATAACCCTTAGACCAACATTTAGAGAGATGACTATGACTGATCCCGTCGTAATTGTAGGCATGGCACGTACCCCCATGGGCGGCATGCAAGGTATGTTCAGTGGCCTATCGGTGGTTGAGCTTGGTAGCGCGGCAATCAAAGGAGCCTTGGCAGACGCGGGTATTGACGGCGATGCGGTCGATGAAGTGCTTATGGGGTGTGTTCTGCCGGCGGGAACTGGACAAGCGCCAGCGCGTCAAGCGGCCTTAGCAGCGGGTGTTGGCAAGCAGGTACCTTGCACTACGTTGAATAAGGTCTGCGGCTCCGGCATGAAGACGGTGATGATGGGGCACGATGCGATTGTGGCCGGTAGCGCCTCGATAGTCGTTGCTGGAGGTATGGAGAGTATGACCAATGCGCCTTACATGATGCCTCAAGGGCGCGGTGGTTATCGCTTTGGCCATGGTGAACTGCTCGATCATATGCTCTATGACGGCTTACAAGATGCCTATGCCGGTGGCCCCATGGGAGGATTCGCCGAAAGTTGCGCCGACAAGTACGAATTCACTCGCGAGCAGCAAGATGCCTACGCCATTGAATCCCTGTCTCGAGCCAACAATGCCATCAAAGACGGCAAGTTTACCCGTGAAATCGTACCGGTCGCGGTCAAGAGTCGCAAAGGCGAGGTGATTTACGATACCGATGAGCAGCCGGGTAATGCTCGTCCAGATAAGATTCCATCACTGCGCCCAGCATTCAAGAAAGACGGCACAGTGACAGCGGCCAACGCCAGCTCAATTTCTGATGGCGCTGCGGCTTTGGTGCTAATGAAAAAATCCGAAGCCGACAAACGTGGTCTAAGCGTAATTGCCACCATTAAAGGTCACTCTCAAAATGCCAATGAGCCCGAGTGGTTCACCACGGCACCGGTGGGCGCCATGGAAAAGTTGATGAAGCGAGTCGACTGGGACAGTCAGAAGGTGGATCTGTTTGAGGTCAACGAGGCCTTTGCCGTGGTCACTATGGCGGCCATGACAGAGCTGAATATACCCCATGACAAGGTGAATGTTCACGGTGGTGCCTGTGCTCTTGGGCATCCACTGGGCGCATCCGGCGCGCGAATTCTAGTCACCCTACTGGGTGCTCTGGAAACCTATGATAAGCACACCGGAGTGGCGAGCTTGTGTATTGGCGGTGGTGAAGCAACCGCCATTGCTGTCGAGCGCTGATGTTTCGCTCTAGGTGATCGTGACTATCCTCAAAAAGGGTCTCTCAGATAGAGGCCCTTTTTTGTGCCTAGTTTTGTTCCCTGAGAAACACCCGTGAGTTGCTCAATCACCTCATCGCCATTGATGGCAGCAGGGGCTTTTGGTATAAGCAGTGTTCAAAAATAAGTAATGGCTTTGGGAGGCGGTAAAACTGCCACAACCTCCTAAAGCGCGATAATCCTTTGATCATTTAGGGTGTTTTATGACCACCGAGGTTCTCCCTCAGGACGCTGACGAAAAAATCTCTCTCAAGGACTACACCGAAAAAGCCTACTTGGATTATTCCATGTACGTGATTCTCGACAGAGCCTTGCCCAATATTGGCGACGGTTTAAAGCCCGTTCAACGCCGAATCGTGTACGCCATGAGCGAACTCGGTCTGAAGTACACCGCTAAGTTTAAAAAATCAGCGCGTACCGTCGGTGACGTGATTGGTAAGTTTCACCCGCACGGTGATTCAGCGGCTTATGAGGCTATGGTGCTCATGGCCCAGCCGTTCAGCTATCGTTACCCATTGGTCGATGGCCAGGGCAACTGGGGTGCTCCAGATGATCCCAAATCATTCGCCGCCATGCGTTATACCGAATCACGTTTGACTCGATACAGCGAGGCGCTGTTGGCCGAGTTGGGTCAGGGCACGGTTGATTGGACCCCCAACTTTGATGGCACTATGGATGAGCCGTCGGTATTACCCGCTCGAGTGCCCAATATCCTTCTCAATGGTACCACTGGGATTGCGGTGGGTATGGCGACTGATATCCCACCTCACAATCTGCGTGAAGTGGTTGATGCCACCATTCACATGCTTGAAAACCCCAAGGCGACGGTTGAGGAGCTAACACAATTTATTCCCGGCCCGGATATGCCCACCGAGGCGGAAATCATCACGCCGAAAGCGGATCTGCAAAAGCTTTATGAAACTGGCCGCGGCAGTGTTCGTATGCGCGCCTTATGGATGCAAGAGAGCGGTGATGTGGTGGTGACGGCGCTGCCGCATCAAGTCAGTGGCGCAAAAATACTGGAACAGATAGCGGCGCAAATGCAGGCGAAAAAACTGCCAATGGTCGCCGACTTACGTGACGAGTCGGATCACGAAAATCCCACTCGCTTGGTGATCGTACCGCGTTCCAATCGCATCGATGTGGAGGCGATGATGAATCACCTGTTCGCCACCACCGATTTAGAGCGAACCTATCGCGTCAATCTCAACATGATTGGTAACGATGGCTTGCCGCAGGTGAAATCCCTCGACAAAATTCTCAGCGAATGGCTGAGCTTTCGAATGGTTACCATTCGCCGCCGCTTACAATATCGTTTGAGCAAAGTGGAGGAGCGCCTAGAGCGTTTGGCCGCGTTGATGGTGGTGTTTCTTAACGTGGATGAAGTGATTCACATTATTCGTACCGAGGATCAGCCCAAGCCGGTACTGATGAAGCGTTTCGACCTCAGCGAAGCCCAGGCCGAGTACATTCTCGAAACCAAGTTGCG
Source organism: Cellvibrionaceae bacterium (assembly GCA_050633365.1). Lineage (GTDB taxonomy): Bacteria > Pseudomonadota > Gammaproteobacteria > Pseudomonadales > Cellvibrionaceae > Pseudomaricurvus. The sequence continues at coordinate 14,433 of JBOEGJ010000004.1, forward strand.
TCAATTGGCGCGACTGGAAGAAATGAAAATCAAGGAAGAGCAGCTGGCATTAGAGAAAGAGCGCGCTGACTTGATGAAAACTCTGGATTCAGCACGCCGCTTAAAAACACTGGTGAAGAAAGAACTAATTGCTGCCGCTGAAGAGTTTGGCGATGACCGACGCTCGCCCATCGTGGCGCGTGGAGAAGCACAAGCGTTTAACGAAATGGACTTGTTAGGCAGCGACCCTGTGACGGTTGTCATTTCCGATAAAGGATGGATTCGAGCGGCAAAAGGCCACGATGTTGATCCATCTGCGTTGAATTATAAATCCGGTGATTCGTACAAATTATCGGCCCAAGGTAAAACTAATCAGAATGTCATCTTGTTGGATTCCACCGGCAGAAGTTACGCCCTTGCGGCGCATACTTTGCCATCGGCGAGGGGACAGGGCGAGCCGGTGAGTGGCCGACTCAATCCGCCAAGCGGCTCGACATTAGAAGGAGCGCTGATGGGGGTCGATGATCAACGTGTCTTGTTGGCATCGGATGCGGGTTACGGTTTTGTCGGTAAAATGGGTGATCTCTATACCAAAAACAAAGCGGGTAAGGCGGCGCTGACGCTTCCAAAAGGTGGTCGAGTACTGGCTCCCATTCTGTTGAAAAATCCCGAAACAGATTTAATCGCGGCGATCAGTAACGAGGGACGTTTGCTGGTTTTCCCAATTGCGGAATTGCCAGAGCTGGCTCGTGGTAAAGGCAACAAAATACTCAATATTCCCTCGGCACGAGTTCAGGCGCGAGAGGAATTTGTGGTGGCGTTAGAAGTAATTGGCGCCGGTGAGCAATTGACGATCTATTCGGGTAAACGTTACTTGAATCTTAAGGGCAGTGATTTAGATCATTATCGAGGTGAAAGAGGACGACGCGGCAACAAGCTGCCACGTGGTTTTCAGAATGTTGACTCCGCCGAGGTAAAAGTCAAAGGTACCTAGCAAAACGGTCAACTATTGGCGTCTCAGGCCGAATACACCTTGGCGACGCCAAAGTTGACAGCCTATACTGGCTCGGATGATGGAAACTAGGGAGAGTTCCTGATGGCTGATGAGCGACTTGGGGTTCGAACCCCATTTAGAAGCCGTATTCGAGTGAGTCATAGATCGTTTGGCTACGTGGAAACCGAAACGACTGATATCTCAGACAGTGGTGTTTATTTGATTCTTGATAAGTCGCCACGCCCTGAGATCGGCGATGTTGTCGAGGCGCAAGTGCTGGACCTTCCATTTGGCGACGCGCCTCTACTGCAATTGCAGGTTGTGCGTAGCGATGGCGCTGGTCTTGGGTTGCGCTTCCTTTGATACGCTTGCCGTGACTAAATAGGCAAGCCTTGTGGGGTTAATTTCAATTAACTACAGCTTGTAATTTGGTTGTAATAAACACTGCGAATCCGGTGATGAATAATCGCTAGCAGTAGTCATTATTCTTGAAATAGCGATACAAGGATGTATGCAATAGGTTTCTAAGTGCTTACATTTTTTAGTCGTTTTTTTACAACTGTCTGCATCACTGCTTTGTTTGGCTCTCAGTCATTTGCGAGCTCCTTTCATCAAGATCCCATGCCGGCTAAGGTGTTAGATTATCTGGTCTATAGCAATCACAACGCGCCCTATCAGTTTTCAGATGTTGTGCAGGGGCATAAAGGGGTTGTCTGCCGGATTGTTGAGATTATCGCCGCACGAGCTGATCGTGTGGTTCATCCTCACATGGAACCGATCAAGCGTCTAAAGCGAAGTATCGAGCTTAACAAGTATCAAAATTGGATAACCTATGGCATGCGAGGTTGGGAGTCCTTGCCCGCTTGGCGAGACCACCACTTCTCTTCAGTAAATATTTTTCAGTTCAGTCCCATGCTTGTTCAGCTCGCCAGTGATGAAGCGGTAATGAGTACACTTGCGGACATTGGTCAGCGAAAAGTTCTGATCATTAGTGGATTTGACTATGGCCCGGTTTACGATTTTATTGTCAATCGAGGGGCTGTCGTCGAGTCGGTCGATACCCAGCAAAAGGCGCTCAGCATGTTGCGCCAAGGTCGAGCGGAAGTGTTTTTGGAAGACAAATATCGAGTCAATTACACTTTGGCTAAAATGAACTTAGCGGCCGATCAATTCAAGATGACGTCCTTAGCTTCTGCGCAGCCGTCACAAGAAGCATTCGGCGTGGCTCTCGTGATGTCCAAGGATATGCCGGAAGAGAGCGTTAATACCATGAATCAAGTTTTGCGGGAAATGCAATTGAGTGGTCAACTTGAAGCTTTGGTTAGTCGTTATCGCGAGCCGTTCAAGTTGATCGAATCTCATGAACAGAACTAGTAGGATCTCATGACTGTTATTAAGCGCTACAGGAATGTGTCAGGCGAGCCAGAATTTGATGATCCAGTCTGTCGTGAAAACACTCTGTCGAGCTTGAGACGTAATTATCATCGTTTTTTTTTCTTGTTGGCCGCAGCGTTGCTAGCGGTAACAACCGTTGTGTCGGCACAAGCTGCAGTCATTTTGCAATATCACCACATTAGTGACGATACGCCGGTTTCTACTTCTACCTCGCCGCAACAATTTTTACAGCATCTTAATCTTATTGAATCCGAAGGCTTTAGCGTTGTTCCTTTGACCCAGCTCATAGAGGCGCAACGGGCTAAAACGGAGGGCGACAACCTCAGTACTAGTTTTGATAAACAAGTGGCGATCACTTTCGATGATGGTTACCTCAGTGTCTTTCTCGAAGCCTATCCGTTGCTAAAAAGCCGTCAATGGCCTTTTACCGTTTTTGTTAATACTGAGCCGATTGATCGACAGAGTCGATTGCACGCCAACTGGAATCAACTACGAGAGATGGCTGAAAATGGCACAACCATCGCCAATCACACCGCGAGTCACGCCCACTTACTGGCGCGTTTTGAAGGTGAAACCAGTCTCCAGTGGCGACAGCGAGTGTCGTCCGATATTGTCGCGGCGCAAGCGCGTATAGAAGAGGAAACGGGTCAAACAGATCGCTTGCTGGCATACCCCTACGGAGAGTTTGACCAACAACTAATGACCTTGGTTAAGCATCTGGGCTTCACCGCCTTTGGGCAGCATTCTGGACCAATAACACTGCCTCACTCGGCTCAGGCAATACCGCGCTTTCCCTTTGGTGGAGTTTACGGCTCGGCCAGTGATTTTCAGATGAAACTTAAGACTCTCGCCTTTCCAGTAGACCGAGTGGTCTTGAAAGGAATTGCAGGCATTCAAACCGATGGCGCTTTGCTCTCTGGAGATGAGGTGAACGAACTGGACTTAATACTCGTAGAGGAAGTGCCGGCGGTGAGTTGTTTTGGTCCAGTCGCCTTGAATGTCGAACATTCTGAGTCGCGACTGCGGGTGAAGATAACAGACAAGCTGCCGGTAGGCAGGAGCCGCATCAACTGCACGGCTCGTCATTCTTCAGGGCGCTACTATTGGTTTTCTCAGCCGTTTTTTAGGCCCAATGACAAGGGAATCTGGCTCGACTAAATATATCGTCTAATTCATCTCCACAGCGGCGTCTCGAAGTCTATACTTACCTTTGAATCCTAAAAAGACGTATATTTCGAGGCAAAGAACACCAATGGGGAACCTAAAACGCATTAGTATCGAGCAGTTGGCGTTGGGAATGTACGTAGAAGAGATAAATGACGAATGGGCCGCAGACAGTAATCTCAAGGCTTCGGGTCTGATCACTCGGGATTCCACCATCGCCACCTTCCGCAGTATGGGCGTTGCCGAGCTGTATATCGATGTGTCCAAGGGTGATGACTGTATTGGCAGTGTTTCTGTGGATGATATTCAGCAACGGGCCAATAAAGAGGCTTCGGCACTATTTAACGATCCAAATTCTCTGTTAGCGTTGGCACCGCAAGTACCCTTTCAACAAGCGATTGATGAGGCCAAAGAGATCCGTCATAAAGCTCTGTCGCTGGCTGGCGACGTGATGCAAGACGTTAAAATGGGTCGCTCATTTGATCGCAGTGCCGTGGACTCTATTGCCAACGACATCACCGATTCACTAGTCAACAATCAAAATGCCCTGCAGAGCTTGATGCAGATTCGAATGAAAGATCAATATCTGCTTGAGCATTCGATGAACGTGGCGGTGTTGATGGGCGTCTTAGCGCGCTCCATGAAAATTGACGGCGAAGAGTTACATCAACTGGTGTTTGGCGCCTTTGTTCACGATATTGGCAAGATTCGAATCCCCGAAGAGATTCTCTATAAACCCGGTCGACTCGATCCCGAAGATTGGGCCGAGATGCAGCGACATGTGATTTATGGAATGGAAACCCTGGAGACGATCGAGGGCATTCCCGACAGAGCCAAGGCCATTTGCGCGCAGCACCACGAGCGTTTAGACGGCACCGGCTATCCTTTTAAGCTGAAGGGGCCTCAGATTTCACTCTACGGTTGCATGGCGGCGGTGGTGGATGTCTATGATGCGATTACCGCTGATCGGGTTTATCACAAGGGAATGGAGCCCACCGTTGCCTTGAAAAAAATGCTTGAATGGACTGACAGCCACTTGGACAAATCGATGGTTTATCAGTTGATTCGCTGTGTGAGCGTCTATCCTGCGGGCTCGACGGTCGAGCTCGTCAGCGGACATGTGGCGGTGGTTCAAGAGGCAAATTTGCAAAAGCCTGGAAAGCCAAAAGTTGTATTGGTGTACGACACTCAAAGCAATAAAAAAATTGAGGCAAAACACGTCAATTTGGCCAGTACCGATCTCTACGGCGGCATTAAATCGGCGGTTGATCCGGCTAGGTTTGAACTCAAACTTGACGAGTATTTGTGCTAGGGCACCACTGCCATTGTTCAGAGGTGCCCTCGCGCCTATTCAGCATTAGCTGATTGGTTGAAGTCAGTATCCTTGGTGTCGAATCGTTGGAGTCGATTGAAACCAATCAAACTCTGCAGCTCCTCGATGTACTTTTCCCCTCTCGCCGAATACTGAGCCAAGCCTTGAATCATTTCCAAGCTATCGGGTTGGCGCTGTTGCTGGCGAGCTTCTAGGCGCTTTTGTCTCACCTCAGCATAAGCGGGGTGGGAGTTAATGTTGCGCAAGTAGGCGGCCACGGCAGCGTCGATGGAGTTGAATTTTGCCACCTCGTGGCTAGCGCCCGAATTTCGACGCTTGGGAACCACGCCACAGCCTTGAGTAAAGCACCATTGACCAAAGTAGTTATTCGCTTCTAGCGCAAAGCGCGAACGTCCCCAGGCTGATTCTATGGCAGCTTGGGCGATCACCATCGACGCTGGGACTTGATCGACACGCACTAGAAGCTGTTCAAGTAATGCCTGATCGTCCATGGCGGCCGGCACGCGATACTGGATTGCCAATGATTGCAGTAACGCTTGCTGCTGAGGGTTCAGTGGTGCAGATGTGTCATTTAACCCTGTGTATAGAGATAACAGTCGTTGACGCTGTTTGGTATTTTTTTGATTTTCGGATTTAACCACAGGCACTAGTTTCTCGAAAAAGGCCTGTTTCATCTCTGCAATGTTAACGGGTTTTTCGGCTTTGCTTGATCGCGTTGGGGCTTCGGCTTTTGGTTGCTGTATCTGCGGTTTTGGCAGCTGCGATGGCCACCAGTGGATCAAGAAATAGGGCAGTGCGATACAAAAGGCTGCATAGAATAAAAATAGGTAGCCCAGCCACGCTTTCGAGTGCGTTGAATGTGTCATATGCGTACCGCCAAACAAACTGTGGCATCAAAACCAATGAAACCGCTGCTGATTGAGGTCGGTTATTCCCTCAAACGACGGTCGTCAAAAGGGCGCGGATTATAAACCCATTTCCTTTCGTAAATCCGTGAGTCGATCGATATTTTCTTGTTTCGACAGCGGCTTTTCGAGGCTTTCTGGCAATCGTTTAATCTCGGGCTCTGGTAACTTATCGCCGTTGATGACGCGCTGACACAAGGCGAGGTAGTGATCTTTGAATATCGGAAATGCAACTCGTTCGGAATTATTGGCCAAGAAAAACCAATCGCTGTTGCGCCCTGCGTGATAGACCGCGGCGTGACTCCAGTGGAATTCTGTTTTGGGGCTGGGCGCTCGGCAAGCTTCGATGTAAGCGCTGTGTACATCGGGAAGGCCGTGCTGCTGAGGTGATCCCTGACAAAAGCCAATCATCTTGTGCAGTGTTGGCAAATACTCCGATTGTTCTATCGCAAGCTTCGCCCCTTGCAGGATGACGTCGGGTTCAAAGCGCTGCAGGGTTTCAAGCCATAAACGCTTGGCTTGGTTCAGCGTCTGGATATCGCCAAAAGCAGCAAAGTACTGATTGTGATAATTGATGCGGAACAGTTCAAACACCTGATTAATGGTATCGATAAAGTCGGCTGATGGCGCTTTTTGATCCTGTTGGCGACGCTGGTGAGCGTCGCCCTTAGAAGGCCCAGCTGCGGTCGTTGAGTTGCTCCGAGATTGAGCGATCTCTTGTGCGACTTGATTGAGGATTTGATTGCTGTCCTTCATGCCCTTGACCTTTTGAGTGACCAGACGTGGTAGTGAGTGAGTGGCGTTTGGCCCAATGATGTTTGACGTGCTGCAAAAATTTCGTATTCCAAGAGGCGTAGAGTTGATTGCTGTCGCGCCAGTAGACAATAAACTCGGGCAGCAATTGCATGGCAAAATTAACGTCAATATTGGCGAGACGCAAAATGTCATTGACGTCTTTACCCGGCGTCCAGTTTTCGGGGATACGCTTGGGTTCAGTGTCGTGTTCCAGCGCCGATGAGTATCTCGCCCACTGCCTGCGCACATGCTGAATAAACTTGGTGTTCCAGGTGCGTGATCGCTCGCCGCGTTCAGCCCAGTAGAGAATAAACTCTGGAATGGCATCTTCAATAAACTGTGGATGAATGTCCGCGTGTCGCGTCAGTACGTCCATGGCGTCATGACTGGGGCGCCAGTGATTACTCATGGCGATTTCAGTGTCTTTTTGGAAAGACACCGTTTCGCGTTTTCGCCATTGATGCAAAACGTGTTTGTGGAATTTTGATCCCCAAGAGCGATGGCTTTCACCGCTTTCACGCCAGAAGGTGACAAACTCAGGTACCTGTTGGCGAATAAACCCCTCATCGATTCCGTGCTGAGCGATGGCGGTTAGTGTCTCTTGGTTGGGCTGCCAATTTGGCGCAATGGGGGTGACGCCAACGGCGATAGGCGCTTGCGCCGCCGAGGCAATTGCCTGGGGAGCTTGAGCCGGAGCGGTACGGATTTCATTGATGGCAAAAATCAATCTCTGGCTTTGGCTAAAAGGCGCCGATTGCAGTAGCAACACCCCTTTGGCCCGCAAGCTTTGGCTCACCCGCTGGATATCGTGTTCATTCCAAAACGGAAAGGCCACGTACAGTGTTTGCGCGGCTAATTCGTACCAGTGATAGCCTTGATTGATAGCCGCTTGCAAAGGGCGGCTTAACTCATCCAAAACACTGAGCATGGTGGCTTCTTCCAAACCGATAGTCGCGGCTAGAGAAGGGGATACCAGTAGTGGGCGTTCAGGAATCAAGGTCGAAGTCATGGGCGAAGCCTAACATTTTCTGCACTCTGAGTCGCTATTCGATTGTAGAATGAAGGCACTGTGTGCATGTAACATATCGCTCCTAAAAGCGGTCATCTGACCGATTATCCGATTGAGGAATTCTCGTGGCAAAAACCAAAACCGCCTATGTCTGTAACGAATGTGGCGCAGATTTCACCAAATGGCAGGGGCAATGCACGGAATGTGGCAGTTGGAATAGCTTGTCTGAAGTGCGCTTGGGGCCTACGCCCAGCAATCGCGCCGAGAAATTCAGCGGTTACGCCGGCGATGCGGCCGGGGCTGCAGAGGTGCAAACCCTGTCTGAAATCGATCTTTCGGCTCTGCCGCGTTTCTCGTCGGGCACGGGTGAGTTTGATCGGGTATTAGGCGGCGGTCTGGTGCCTGGATCGGTGGTTTTAATCGGTGGAAATCCGGGTGCGGGTAAGTCCACACTACTGCTGCAGACCATGTGTTTTCTGGGCTCTTCGATGGAAGCTCTCTATTGTACCGGCGAGGAGTCACTGCAGCAGGTGGCTATGCGTGCCCAGCGGTTGGGGCTTCCCACCGATAAATTAAAGATGCTGTCGGAAACGAGTGTTGAGTCTCTGGTGGCGACCGCTCAAAAAGTGCAGCCCAAAGTCATGGTGGTGGATTCCATTCAGGTGATGCACATGGCCGACATACAATCGGCACCGGGCTCTGTATCCCAAGTGCGTGAAAGTGCCGCGTATTTGACTCGCTTTGCCAAGCAGACAGGTACCGTATTGGTGCTGGTTGGGCATGTAACCAAAGATGGCTCTCTGGCGGGGCCAAAAGTGCTGGAGCATATGATCGATTGCTCTATTTTGCTTGAGGGTTCTCATGATTCTCGCTACCGCACATTGCGAGGCAGCAAAAACCGCTTCGGCGCGGTGAATGAGCTGGGGGTTTTTGCCATGACTGAGCAAGGGCTCAAAGAAGTGAGTAACCCCTCGGCGATTTTTCTACAGCGAGCCGATGACATCGCCGCCGGTTCCGTGGTGATGGTGGTATGGGAAGGCACCAGACCACTACTGGTCGAGATTCAAGCGCTGGTGGACGATAGTCATCAAGGCAACCCCAAGCGCGTCGCCGTGGGTTTGGATCAAAATCGCTTGAATATGCTGCTGGCAGTCTTGCATCGTCACGGCGGGCTAATGATCGGCGACCAAGATGTGTTCATTAACGTGGTGGGCGGCGTCAAAGTGATGGAGACCAGTGCGGATTTGGCGTTATTGATGGCGGTGGTGTCGAGTTTCCGGGATCGCCCGCTGGGGCATGAACTCATGGTATTTGGTGAAGTTGGCTTGTCAGGCGAAATTCGACCGGTTCCCAGCGGTCAAGAGCGCCTGCGCGAAGCGGCAAAACACGGTTTTAAAAAGGCCATCGTGCCCGTGGCGAATGCACCCAAAGGCGGTGTTGAGGGAATGAAGATTGTGGCAGTAAAATCGCTACAAGAAGCACTTGCTGCGATCGAATAGCGTCAGCGATAGTGTCATTGATAGCGCCTAGGGATAGAAGAGCAAGACGCTAATCATCGTTGTCAGCCAGTATATTGGCCAGTGAGCGAGCCATTTGTGGTGGGTTTTCATACTTGTTGACCAGCTCGCGAAGCCTCGCTTGGTGATCAATGCTTGTGGCTCGACAGACAACTCCCAAGAAATGCTCTTTCTGATGGGCCACCTCACCCTGCATTTTAATGATGTCACCGTCTTCGGTTTCGATGCTGAGCATAATGCCCTCGCCGTCGGCGATAGTGTGCTTGTGAATAACGGCGACCAAAGCGCCGTTAAACGATAAATCAATGATGTGTACCGGCCATTTATTGTGAGTAGTGATCAGCGAGGCGTGACCGCGGAAATTCACTCTGGGAAAATGTCGGCGTTCAGCGCCTGAGCTTCCGGACATCGATATCATAGGGGCTCCTTAGTTGTCGGAATGATCTTCGTTGGGATGGTCACCGGTGGGGTAGTCATCGTTGGGATAGTCATCGTTGGGATAGTCATCGTCGATATCATCAGCTCGAGCGCCAGCCTCTTTGGTTCTCGTCGCAATTAACTCGAACAGCTCTCGATTTGAGGCTTCGGGATCGCCGATGTTTAACTCTACTAGGCGTCTTAAGTGGCTAATACTGTCCACATCGATCTCCTCGCAACTAAACCCCAAGTGCTGGGCATCGTCTCTGGCGAGGCTGGCTTGCATAGTGATCTGCGCTTCATCCGCCAAAGTAACGATTATTGTGCAAGGGGTATGTGGATCGATTTGAGCTTGTGGTGGCGGTGATACCAATAGGCCTTTGAGCGATAGATCCAATAGCTCACAGGGCCATCGTTTTTCGCCTTGGCAAATTTCTGTTTGAGCGGTAAACGCGATACGACTAAATCGACGCCGATTTTCAGTGTGGGTCATTAATATGGGGCTATCGCTAAGAGTGTCTTTAGAGTGTAGAAGGGCTTTGTCCAGCTCTCCACTGGCATGAGAGCAATTTTTATGAGCGCTTATGTCTATAAATGGGGTTTTATTACACTTTTTTGATAAAACCGCTCAAAGCCGCTTGACTAAATCTTAAGCGAACCTTAGTCTGCCCGCCGTTATTCAAGGTGCTCGAACGTCCGTAGGACAAACGAGGTAAACGGGAAGATTGGTGAGTCGAACATGTCTCTTGAGCTGTGTTCAACAAAACCAACGCTGCCCCCGCAACGGTGATTTTCCCAGCTGATCCCAGCTGACGAAATAAGCCCGATACCGGCCTTTAATAATGCGCACTGTTTCATAGATGAAACGACAGGTGCGTTAAACGATGAAGCGGAGGGCTTTATCGGTAGGAATTATTAAAGGTCGGTTCACAGCCACTCTTTTCCCTGCTTGTTGTCCTCCCTCAATCACGAATTTTCGATCTTGATAGACAAGATCACAAAGATTGGGGAATACCATGAAAAATTCTGTTCTATTGTCTGCGGCAATTGCCGCTATCGTCGCAGGTTCTGCCAATGCGAACGACGCTAAAAAAGTTGACGACGAATTGATCGTAACAGCCACCCGTGTCGCTCAACCTATCCATAAGGTTCTAGCTTCGGTTGAGGTTATCGGTCGTTCAGATATCGAAAAAACTCATGCTACTAATATGGTTGAGTTGTTGGGCCGTGTTCCAGGAATTGATTATCGCGACAGTGGAAGCCGTGGTTCTAATTCAAGTATCTATATGCGTGGTACGAACAGTGATCACGTACTTATACTCATCGATGGCGTCCGTAGCGCTAGCGCTACCTCTGGGACTACTGCTCTTCAGCAAATCCCTCTCGATCAAATTGAGCGTATTGAGATTGTAAAAGGTCCCCGAGCTAGCCTCTACGGTGCCGATGCCATCGGTGGAGTGATTCAAGTTTTCACTCGACGTGGAGGCAGCCAATCGGGCTATGTGGCCACTGAAGTCGGATCAAATGATTTGTTTAAAGGATCAGCTGGATTCACTTTTGGCAACGAAACCACTAAGGCCAGTATTGGGGTGAGCTATGAAGATACCGATGGCTTTGATTCAACCAATACAGCTGGCGCCGATGCCGATGATGACGGTTATGAAGAAAAGTCGATTCGCCTGAGTTTTGATCATCGCTTTGCCAATGACTGGATCTTTAATGCTGCAGCCCTAAGAACCGATGCGGATACTGAATTTGACAGCGGCAGCAATGATTATTCCGAGTCTCTTACACAAACATTGAGTGCGGGCTTGATAGCGCCTATTTCCGAAGATTTAACTATTAAGTTAACAGTCGCGGAAAATAGAGACGAATCCGAAGGTTTTGGTACGAATACCAGTGTATTTGATACCAAACGCGAGATGGCGACTGTTCAGGCAGATTATTCTATCAATGAAAAGAATGTTCTCACCTTAGGTTATGATTACTATGAAGACGCGGTTACCTCGACCACCGCGTTTACTGTTGATGCGCAAGACAACAAGGCGTATTTCTTACAGTATCAAGGGGAGTTGCAGCAGCTTCTACTAACGGCCTCATTTCGAAGTGATGATCACGAGAATTTTGGACGCAACAATACCCGCACACTAGCGGTCGGTTACCCCATTGCGGATAACACCTTGTTGAGCATTTCATACGGTACGGCGTTTAAGGCACCTACGTTTAACGATCTACATTTCCCTTATCAAGAGTTCGATTTTGGTGGCGGGTTTATCTATAAGTACTCGGGCAACCCTAATGTCACTCCTGAAAGTTCTAAGTCTTATGAGATCTTACTTAGAAGCAACTGGGAAAATATCTCTTGGTATGCTTCCTACTACGAAACCCAGGTAGAGGACCTCATTGAGTTGGGAGCTGTTGGCGATGTGAATACTGTGGTCAATGTTAGCGAAGCCGAGATTACTGGAGCAGAAGTAGGCGCGGATTATTCTCTGTTGGGCTGGAACAACACGCTCTCAGTAACCTATACCGACCCAAGAGATGAATCCGATGATTCCATGCTCTCTGATCGTTCTCGTGGAGCGATTAGCTATGCCGTTGATCGTCGCTTTGGAGACCTAGAAATATACGCTCTTTGGAAGGCGCAGAGTTATCGCTACAATTCTAGTGGAACAAGACTGAGTGGCTTCAATACTGTTGATGTGCGAGCATCATACGAAATCACGGAAGCTTTACAGCTCTCAGCAAAGGTCAATAATATATTTGATGTTGATTACACCATAAATCAACGTGATAGTTTTTCCGGCCCGACTATTTATCAGACTGCAGGGCGTACTGTTTCGCTTTCTGCAAAATACAGTTTCTAATTGGGATTAAGGAGTTGAGAGTATTGATTCAACTCCTCACCAATGATTGAAATGAAACAAGAAAAGGAGGTCTGCCTCCTTTTCTTGTTTTCGAAACTTAGATATATCGAAGCGTATGAAACGAATTTCTGCCCAAAAATTGACTATAACACTAGTGCTTATGTTGCCGATGGCGATATTGTTGGGCTTAGTATTAGGGCCAGAAATCATTATTCCCATGATCGATTCCGCCGGAGTTGGGGCTGTTTCTGATCGACTTATTCTAGAGAAAATACGTCTACCAAGAACTCTCTTAGCAGCCCTGGTCGGGGCCACTCTCGCCGTGGCCGGAGTGATGATGCAGGGGTTGTTTCGCAATCCATTGGCAGACCCTTCTCTTATTGGTGTGTCCAGCGGAGCTTCAGCAGGCGCAAGTTTTGTCATTGTCTTTGGTGCGGGTTTGTTTGGCTCTCATGAGCTGATTGGCATCTCTGCGGTCGCAACCGGCGCTTTCTTGGGCGCGGTGTCGGCCACATTCCTCGTCTATCGATTGGCGGCATCAGCCACCGGGACTTCGGTGGCGACCATGCTCTTGGCGGGTATTGCGATCAGCGCTCTAGCGGGTGCAATCAACAGTTTTTTCAGTTTTATTGCCGACAACCACATGCTGCGGCAAATCAGTTTGTGGCAAATGGGATCGCTCAGTGGGGCGTCTTGGGCGCGGCTGGCGATGGCGGCGAGCATCTTGGGTGGATTGTTCCTCTGGATTCCTCGTTATTCGACCGCGCTTAACGCATTTTTGTTAGGCGAATCAGAAGCTCGACATCTCGGTATCGATGTCGATCGCATTAAAGTTCAGATCATCATAGTGGTGGCTCTCGCGGTGGGTATCTGTGTAGCGCTTACTGGCACCATCGCTTTTGTGGGGTTGATAACCCCCCATATTATTCGCATGTTAATCGGACCGGATCACAAAGGCTTGATTCCTTGCAGTATGTTAGCTGGCGCTGTTTTACTGATGGTGGCCGATGCGGTATCGAGGTTTGTGTTGGCACCGGGTGAGTTACCCATCGGTGTAGTAACGGCGCTGCTTGGGGCTCCCTTCTTTTTGTCTCTACTCTATCGTCAGCGCACCAGCTTGGGGGAGCGCTAATGCTAAAGCTCGAGGGTATTAATCTTTGTCTAAACCAATCACAGATTCTTGAAGGTGTTTCGCTGCAGGTCGCGCCGGGTCAGGTGGTGGTGGTGTTAGGCCCCAACGGCGCGGGTAAATCCTCTTTGTTGAAAGTGGCTTGCGGAGAAGTGAGAGCTGATTCGGGCCGTGTCGAATTTAACGGTCAAGTGCTATCGCAATACGCCGCGCGGGACAAAGCGCTGCACATGTCGGTGCTGCCTCAGCAATCATCGCTGACCTTTCCATTTTTGGTACGCGATGTGGTTACCTTGGGGCGCAGCCCTCACGATACCGGTCGCGTTGTCGACGCTGACATTGTCGAGCAGGCGCTCACCGCCGCCGATGTCTGGTATCTGCGCGATCAGTATTACACCAATTTGTCCGGTGGCGAAAAGCAGCGAGTGCAAATGGCGCGGGTATTGGCTCAGCTATGGCTGCCCACCGATGATCAAATGCGTTTGGCGATCCTTGATGAGCCCACCTCGGCGCTGGATTACGCGCACCAACAAATGGTTGCCACACAGTTACGGCAGAGAGCCGATAGCGGCGTTGCCGTTTTGACAGCTATGCACGATTTGAATTTAGCGGCGCAATGCGCCGATGTCATGGTACTGATGTGTTGTGGTCAGGTGCGGGCGCTTGGAACGCCGGAGGAAGTGTTGCAAGAAGACATTTTACAGGACGTGTTTCAGGTGAAATTTAACCGTATTACTCACCCTCAAAGTGGCCGCCCTTGGCTCATTAACTAAGGTGTAAACATGGCTGAATTGACGAGTCCTATGGTCATGATTGCGGCCGTTTTGTTGGCGATTTTTTTGGATGTGATCTTCGCGGAACCGCGTCGCTGGCATCCATTGGTTGGGTTTGGCAATCTCGTCTCTTGGTGTGAATCTTGGGCTAATGTCAGTTCGGCGAGTGATCAACGCAAAAAGCGAATGGGTATCGTCTGCTGGTTACTCCTCGTGGCGCCGCTGCCGATCTCGATCGTTTATTTGCAGAGTCATTGGTTCCAATGGTTTGGGCCAACCTCTTGGTTTGGAACAGCTTCTTGGTTTGGGAGTGTCTCGGGCGGCGTCCTTGTGCCGGCAATTTGTTTGTACTTTTCTATCGGTTGGAGCAGTTTACGACAGCACGCAAGAGCTGTTTCAAATGGTTTTGAAATCGCTGGTATCGATGCGGCGCGAGAACAAGTTAGCCGGATTGTGAGTCGCGATACCGATACCATGGACGAAGCCGCAGTGGCTCGCGCCACTATCGAGTCGGTGTTGGAAAACGGCAGTGACGCGGTCTTTGCGCCCGTATTTTGGTTTCTCATTCTTGGGCCTGCGGGCGCCGTCGCCTATCGATTAGCCAACACCCTAGATGCAATGTGGGGCTATCGCACAGAACGTCTAAATCAATTTGGTTGGATGAGCGCAAAAATGGACGACCTTCTTAATTATATTCCCGCGCGCTTAACCGCTCTCACTTACGCACTCTTTGGTTTGCGGCGTCAGGCGTTGGATTGTTGGCAGCAGCAAGCCGCAGATTGCGCCAGCCCCAATGGCGGACCGGTGATGTGTAGCGGCGCTGGCGCACTCAATATTTGTTTGGGCGGCGGCGCCTATTATCACGGCCAGTGGCAGGAGCGGGTTTATATGGGCGCGGGGCGTGAAGCCGTCATGACCGATGTAGAGCGCAGCGTCCAATTAGTTGATAACACGCTTTTGTTTTGGTGTGTGGCGCTGTTGCTTGTTGCGCTTACCGGAGGCGTATTCTAGATGTTAAACCATGGTGGTCAGTTGCGGCAGGCCCAAAGGCAATACCCTTTGGCTCCTCTGCCTTGGTTGGATTTATCCACCGGTATTGCCCCATGGACTTGGCCGGTGCCGTCAGTTCCGGTAGAAGTATGGCAGCGTTTGCCAGAAGGCGATCCCGAGCTTGCGGTTGCCGCCCGTGGTTTTTACCGCTCACCAGAGGCTCAGGTGTTAGCGGTGTCCGGCTCTCAGGCGGCGATCGAAAAAATACCCACGCTGGTGCCGAGATCTCATGTGGCGCTGCCGTTGTGGGGGTACGCCGAACACCAAAAAGCCTGGCGAAAAGCGGGCCATCAGCTGCATTTTTATCGCCACTGCGATGAGCTCAGTGAGTGGATTGATTCGGGAAAGATTCAACACGCAGTGGTGATCAATCCCAATAACCCAAGCGCTCAATGGATTGAAGCGGCGAACATAGAACGCTGGCAACAACGACTGCAGTCCCGTGACGGATACCTATTGGTTGACGAAGCATTTGCCGACGCGCTGCCGCAACAAGCCGCAACCGCGGCAAGTTTAATTGATCGCAATCGCCTAAACCTGATCGTGTTGCGCTCGGTCGGTAAATTCTTTGGTTTGGCTGGGTTGCGCTTGGGTTTCGTGCTCGGCTCACAGGCGTTTATCGAGAGGTTACAAACTGAGCTACCTCTTTGGGATGTGGCGCATCCGGCTCAATGGCTAGGCGTACAACTTTTAAACGATGCACATTGGCATCAACAGCAGCGCCAGCGTATTGAAAATTCCCGCCGGGAGCTAGAGTCGTTATTGCGCGAACTGCTTCCGCTCGCTATGGCTGATGCACTGCGATCGAGTACACTGTTTGTCAGCCTGTTTTTTGATCGTGAAGCCTTGAAGGATCTTCATCGCCTTTTGGCGGAGCAGGGAATATGGGTTCGTTTTTTTGAACCGCAAGAAGGGCCAGCGGGTCTGCGTTTTGGTCTGACTGATCAACAGGGGTTAGCTCGATTGAGGGCGGCTCTCACATCAGATCTTTGTCGTTTTTTTTAGATGGATGGATCATTCTCCAGTGTTGAAGTGGGCTCCTAATAAGAGAAGTTTATGAGAAAGTTTGTTAGCGCCATTATGGCGGTATTATGCTCTTTGTCGGCATCGATGCTATCGGCTGCCGCAGTGAGTGTTGTCGATGATTTGGGTAATCGGGTTAACCTCGAACGGCCCGCGCAGCGAATCGTTGCTTTGGCGCCTCATATTGTTGAGATGGTGTATGCGGTGGGCAGTGGAGAGCAATTGGTTGGTGCGGTTAATTACAGCGATTACCCTGAAGCGGCTAAGGCTCTTCCTCGAGTTGGCACTTACAAAGCCTTTAGTGCCGAGGCGATTTTACGGCTAAATCCCGATTTGGTGCTGGCGTGGCACTCGGGCAATGGCGCTCAACGGGTGGCCCCTGTGCAGGCGTTGGGAATTCCGATTTACTTCTCTGAGCCTCGCTCTTTAGAGGATATCGGTAAGGCTCTCGAAAAAATTGCTGTGCTTTCTGGTCGAGAGAGCCCCGAAAAGGCACGGTTGGCCTTCGAGCAAGAGCTGTCTTTGCTGCGTTCACAGTACGCACATCAGTCTGAAGTTTCCGTGTTCTATCAGGTGTGGAATCGACCCCTGCAAACCCTCAATGGCGATCATTTAATCAGTGATGTCATTCGCTTGTGCGGTGGTAGAAACGTTTTTAGCGAGGCCAAAACCCTAGCGCCGCAAATCAGTGTCGAGTCAATTTTGCGATTGAATCCACAGGTGATTGTCGCCAGTGGTATGGGCGAAGCTCGTCCAGAGTGGCTCGATGAGTGGTCGCGCTGGCCAAGTTTGACGGCTGTAAAAAACGCACAACTTAGGTTCATTCCACCCGATATTATTCAGCGCCATACCCCTCGTGTTCTCAAGGGCGCTAGATTGATGTGCGAACATTTACAGCAGGCTCGAGATGTCTATTGAAGAAGGCGAGGATATAAGCGTGAATGAATTCGACTCCGAGCGCAAAGCCGGCGTTTATCAAGCTATTCACGAACGCCGTGATATGCGGCACTTTCGCAGTGATGCGATCGATCCCACTATTATTGAGAAATTACTCTTGGCTGCTCACGCCGCTCCCAGCGTAGGCATGATGCAACCTTGGCGAATTATTCGTATTGCCAAACCTGAAAGCCGTCAAGCGCTTCATCAATTGGTTGAACGTGAGCGCGTCAAAACCGCAGAGGCGTTGGGTAAGCGTGCTGATGAATTTATGCAGTTGAAGGTGCAGGGTGTTTTGGACTGCGGTGAAGTGTGGGTTGTGTCGCTGATGGATCAACGACAGCGCCATGTATTTGGTCGGCGCACCATGGAACAAATGGATTTAGCATCGGCATCTTGTGCGATTCAAAATGTGTGGTTGGCGGCAAGAGCCGAAGGTATTGGTATGGGCTGGGTGTCGATATTTGAGCCCGAAGAGGTGCGTCAATTGCTGTCTATGCCAGATGACACTGATCCGATCGCCATTTTGTGTCTTGGTCATGTAGACAGTTTTTATTCGCAGCCGATGTTAATCCAAGAGGGTTGGGCTGAGCGCGGTCAGTTGCAGGACTACGTCATGGATGATCAGTGGGACTCAGAGAAAGCCGAGCGCTCGCAGCAGCAGTGGGACCAAGCAAAAACTCTCAAGGTTGAGAGAGAGACATCTCAGCGATCGACAAAACCTGAGGATAAGTAACTGTGAAAAAAACACTCATGGTGCAAGGAACAACATCTGATGCGGGCAAGAGCACGTTAGTGACAGCGTTGTGTAGAGTGTTCAAACAACAAGGTTTGAACAACGTGCCATTTAAACCTCAAAATATGGCATTAAACAGCGCGGTTACCAGCGACGGCGGCGAGATCGGTCGCGCGCAGGCGGTGCAGGCGTTTGCCGCGGGCCTAGAGCCCCATACAGATATGAATCCGGTACTACTAAAGCCTAACAGTGATACCGGAGCCCAGGTGATTATTCACGGCAAAGCGGTGACGAACATGGAGGCGGCCGCTTATCACGATTACAAAAGGGTTGCGATGGATGCGGTGTTGGAATCCCATTCACGTCTGTGTGATCAATATCAAGCGGTATTCGTGGAAGGTGCAGGCAGCCCAGCAGAGATTAATTTGCGCGATCGAGATATCGCCAATATGGGATTTGCAGAGGCGGTGGATTGTCCGGTTATTCTTATCGCCGACATTGATAAAGGCGGCGTGTTCGCGCATCTCGTCGGCACCTTAGCGCTCTTGTCGGAGAGTGAACAAAATCGCGTGGCGGGATTTATTATTAATCGTTTTCGGGGTGATATCGGTCTACTGCAGTCTGGACTGGATTGGCTGGAGCAGCGCACAGGAAAGCCCGTGCTGGGGGTTTTACCTTACTTACACGGCTTTCATCTGGAAGCGGAAGACGCGCTCACGGTGAATACACAAGCTGACGATCAATTTGTCGAAAGAAAGTTGCGAGTGGTTGTTCCAGCGATACCGCGTATTAGTAATCACACCGACTTCGATGCTTTGCGTTTGCACCCGCAAGTGGAGTTTATGTTTGTCGGCCCCGATCAGGCAATGCCCACAGCAGATCTCATTGTACTGCCCGGCAGCAAAAGTGTTATCGCCGATCTCAAGTTTTTAGGCGAGCAAGGCTGGCCTCAACGTATCGAAAAACACTTGCGTTACGGCGGAAAACTCATCGGCATTTGCGGCGGTTACCAGATGTTAGGTGCCAAGATTCACGATCCCGACGGTATCGAAGGCAAGCCAGAGAGTATTCGTGGCTTAGGTCTTATGGATTTTCAGACAACCCTCTATCCAGGAAAATCACTCACCAATCGAACGGGTCTGTTAATGTTAGGCTCTGACTCCTTGCCCGTATCGATGAGTGGCTACGAAATCCATGCTGGGAGAACACAGGGGCCCGCTCTCGACCGCCCTGCTCTGAAGTGGCAAGTTGATGAGCAATGGCAAGCCGACGGCGCCATCAGCGATGACGAACAAATTCTGGGTACCTACCTGCACGGTTTGTTTGATGAGCGCGATGCTTTGGCGGCGCTGTTGCACTGGGCGGGTCTCGAGGTTGAAACGAACTTCGACTATCAAGCCCTGCGCGAGCGAGAGGTTCAGCGCTTGAGTGACTCGGTTGAGCAATCTATGGATTGGGAGAAATGGAATCGCGTTCTGCCCAGTTTCAAGTTTGACCCCTGTTCATGAACTCGGCTGATCATAACCGAAGATGGTCTGCGAGAGTCCATAAGTGGCTGGGTGTTGTTTTGCTTGCGCCTCTTTGTGTCTGGGCGCTCACCGGTGGCATCTTTTTAATTAAACCCGGTTACGAACAGGCCTACCAAAAGCTAGAGATTCAAACTTACCCCGCAGCATCGGCTTCATCGCCGTCATTGCCTCAATCGCTACCGGCACACTGGCAACAGCTTCGCCGTCTTAATACGATCGTGGGCGAACATCGTTTAGTGCAACTCAATGACCAGTGGCAGCAAATCGAATTAAACTCTAACCATTCTCGGGAAGCCAGCGAGCAGAGCGTTCGAGCCCTGATGGAGGATGCTTTTCGTATCAACCCGAGTCGCTATGGCAATATCGTGACACTCGACGGCTTTGAAGCTGTGACTGATACTCAAGTGGTGGTTAGGCTCGATTGGAATCTCATGATCTTAACGCAACGTGGCGATGATACTCGTTTGATTAAGTCGCTTTATCGCATGCACTATTTGCAGTGGACGGGTTATTCATGGCTCGATAAAGTGCTTGGGATCACGGGGTTGATTTTGTTGATACTGTTAACGGCATTGGGTGTGCGTCTGTTACTGATGAAAAGAACGTCAACATGATTGACTCGCTCGAGCGCCATTTAAGACAGTGTTTTTCTTGAAAAACTCTTGTTAACTAGCGCAGATTACACTCTGCAAGCTGAGCGGGTCTCGATCTCGCGTCGCTCTTAAAGCGGCGTCTGTTGATGGGCTATTCTTCAACTAAGGTGTCACATTTAAACTGCAGTGGCCCGTCTTGCTTCAGTGTTTGTGCCAGTTTTGGCAGCAGCGCTGACAATGTCTCTTTCAATTTCCATGGCGGATTGATGACAAACATTCCCGATGACGTCATGCCGCGCTCCTGCGAGTCGGGTGAGATACCCAGTTCAAAACGTTGAATGTTCTTAATGCCGCTTCGAATCAGTTTAGCCTCCATACGCTCGATGGTATTGCGATCAACAACCGGGTACCAAATAGCGTAGATGCCTGTGGAAAATCGTTGATAGGCACTCTCGAGTGCTTTGATTACTTGATCGTATTCCGATTTCACTTCGTAGGAAGGATCGATCAATATCAGGCCGCGGCGACTGGTCAGAGGGAGCAGCGACACTAAGCCCTTGAGTCCGTCGTCACAGGTGACCCGAATTTTTTTTGACTTTTTCATATTGCGACTGAGCGATTGAAAGTCTTTTGGGTGTAGCTCGAACATCCAACCGCGATCTTGCGGGCGTAGGTAATGCTGTGCAATAGCTGGGGAACCTGGGTAAACGCTGGTTTTAGCCGAGGTGCTGCAGGCGTCAACCACGTCGAAATAGCTTTGTAGCTCGGGGAATTGCTTGGCATCCAACTTGCCGATACCTGTATTGTGCTCTTCGAGCTTCAAGGCGTCGTTGGATTTTAGGTTGAATAGCCCGGCACCCGAATGGGTGTCAACATACTCAAATGGTTTATCTTTCTTGCGGAGTGATTCCAATATTTCAATTAGAACAATGTGTTTAATAACATCGGCGAAATTGCCTGCATGAAAAGAGTGTCGGTAACTGAGCACGGGAAAACCTCATGTAAACTGCTGTTGCCATCCGAGTGAGACACCTCAGATGCTCTCTGTAAATTGTGAAACAGAATTATTACAGGCTAGTTCAGCCGGTGAAGACCAAACAGCCAATTAAGAATGCGAGTTCGACTATTTCTATCAGTGCGCCACTGGTGTCGCCTGTAGCGCCGCCCAGTCGACGGATCATTAACTGACGCAATCCCAAGAACAGTAACAAGCTCAGACCGACTGCCCAAAAGGCAGTTTGAAACTCCAACATGATGAGCGCAATAAGAATTGTCGCTGCAACACTTATTCGCAGATGCAAGCGATTACTGTGCTGTAAGAATTGGCTGGCGATTCCTTTGGGGCTGATGTACGGGGTGGTGAGAAAAAGGCTCAGAGACAAGGCGCGAGCGACCATTGGCGCCAGTACCAGTGCCCACCATTGTTGCTCCGCGATGAGATGGCTCAGGGCGCTGAATTTAATCAGCAAACTGGCGCTGATCATAATCACCGCGGCGCTGCCGCTGCGAGGATCCTTCATGATCTCGAGAGTTCTCTCTAGATTACCGCCGGCGAGCCAGCCGTCGGCACTGTCGCCAAGTCCGTCTAAGTGAAGGCCTCCGGTGAGCAGTATCCAGAGTAAAACCATCAATCCTGCGATGACATCATGGGGTAAGTGCCCCTGCAAAAATAGCGCGCTAGTGGTGAGAATAACGCCCAATACCAATCCCACCAATGGGAACAAGGCAAAGGCCCGCCCGCTGTCTTGATCGTCCAGATTTTCGAGGTGCGGCATGGGGATGCGCGTTAAAAAAAGAAACGCGGTGACGAGGGCTCGATAAAAGTGATTCAACGACGGTTACCTTTGTGGTTGATTGTGATGCATCAGTTGCATCCAGTCGGGGTGATTTGGCGAGTGAAACACTCTTATTTGCGTTCTGCAGGCGTAGGGAACTTCAATATGCGCCAGCGACTTTAAGGGCATCTTTAGGCAGTGGGCGATCAGGCTGCGCAACACGCCGCCGTGTGTGACGAGGAGTATATGGCGACCCTGCTCGTTCTCCAGCAAGCGCTGTAATGCCTCTCCGGTGCGCTGATGAAAATCAATCAGCGGCTCGCCGTTGGGAGGCGTGTTGTTTTCTCGATCGAGCCAATAGGCCGAGATCTTATCGGCATCTTGATTTTCAACCTGTTCGGTTGTGAGTCCATCCCAGTCACCGAAGCTCATCTCTTGAAAGTCGGCCTCGATGATCAGAACGCGATTGGAATCGCTGGCCAGTGATTGAGAAAACACCCGACAGCGTTGCAGCGGAGAGGTAACAATGGTGTCCCAATGATTGTCACCGGTGTCGATTGCGCGCTGCATTTGTTGTTGTCCGCGCTCACTGAGTGCGCTGTCAATGCGGCCTCGAAATACTTCGCCATCGGCGCATTCACCGTGCCGAAGAATATCGAGGGTGGTGACCTGAACGTCCTGGCTCATAGTAAAGGCTCGTGATCGAGAGCTGCTGAGATCAAAAACAACGCGGTGAGGCTTGGCATGGCGTTAATATTTTCCATCGACTTTGGCTTCAGAAAATGTCGCCATGTTGTTGTGAAGTTCACAGGCCAAACGCATCAACGGTAATACGCTGGCAGCGCCGCTGCCCTCCCCTAAACGCAGCCCAAGATCGAGTAGCGGTTGGCGATCAAAGGCGCTCAGCACTTGTCGGTGGCCAGGCTCTGCCGACCGATGGGATAAAAACAACCAAGGCTTGATACTGGGGTTAATGGTTTGTGCGTAGAGTGCTGCGACACTGCAAATAAAACCGTCGACAATGACTGGCAGTCCGGCTTGCGCGGCGGCAATATAAGCCCCGGTAAGAGCGGCGATTTCAAAACCACCTAAATATTGCAGATTCTTTAGTGGTGTTTGTGCGTTGGCGTCAAACAGATCCAGAGCTCGATGAATCACCGCGGATTTATGAATCTGCCCGGCATCGTCGAGTCCGGTACCGGGGCCAACAATTTCCGCCGCGGGACGTTTAAAATACGCGCAAGCCAAGGCAGTGGCAGAGGTCGTATTGGCAATGCCCATTTCCCCGCCGATCCAGATTTGTATCTTTTCTTTGACGGCTTTTTTGATAACTTGCTGGCCAATTGTTAGCGCTTTTTGTAATTGCAGGTCGCTCATGGCGCTCTTGACGCTGAAGTTCGATGTGCCAGCAGCAATGCGTTGATCTTCTACATTTTCAATGGCTGGTAACGCCTCTACGGTACCCAGGTTGATGACTTGCAGGCGGCTGTCCAGTGATTTCGCGAGGACAGAAATTGCCGCGCCGCCACTGGAGAAATTCTGCAGCATTTGGCCTGTGACCGATTGCGGAAATGCCGATACGTTTTCCGCTGCAACTCCGTGGTCGGCGGCGAACACGGTGATTTTGGCACGCTCACAGCTGGGCCGATCGCTGTGTTGCAGGCCTGCTAAGGTGACGGCGATCTTTTCAAGCTCTCCCAGCGATCCCGGTGGTTTGGTTAGCTGGTTTTGTCGTTGTTCTGCGCGGCTTTGGTGGCTGGCGCTGGGCTCTTTAGCAGGGGCGTGATACCAACTCATGGTAGATCCTCAGTGATTATTACTTGAGAGCGATTTGTACTCGAGAGCGGTTTGCACTCTAGTGCCGGAAACTTTTCCGGACGGGCTTTTGTCATGTCAAAAACAGCGATGGCCAAGCAAGGTCAGTTCAGCACTAACTCGGGCCCTTTTAACACCAAGGGAAGGCCGGCTGCAGTAAATATCGTACGGTCGCTTTTCTGCGCCACGGCTTGATTGAGAAAGCCTGCTTCATCCACAAAACGGCGATTGAGTTCTCCCAGTGGCACGATGCCCATGCCCACTTCGTTACTGACCATAATGACCGGAGTTGTGATGTCTGTAAGGGCCGCTAGCAGTTCGGTTTTCTCTTGCTGCCAGCACTGCGCGTTTTGTTCTTCGGCCATTAAGGCATTGGTGAGCCACAGGGTTAGGCAGTCGATCATAATGGCGTCATGGTGTTGATCTAAGAGCCTAAGTTGGTGTCCCAATTTGAGCGGCTGCTCGATGGTACGCCAGTGGGCGGGTCTTTGCTGTCTGTGATGTTCGACGCGCGCTTTCATTTCATCGTCGTGAAAACGGCTGTCGGCAGTGGCAATATAGGCGATATTGTTGCCGTAAGCCTCGGTTAGCTGCTCTGCGAGTCGACTTTTACCGGATCGGGCGCCGCCGAAAATCAGTTGTTTCATGGTTTCAAAGCCTGCACCGTTAGGGAATAAAGTGACGCACACATTGTAATGGAAAAGCCTGATTGGCGTTAGCTCTCAGGCACCAGCAATTGATCCTATTAAAGGGGTTGAGCGGGCTGTGCAAAAAAGACCCAGTTGGCGCATCTAGATCAACAAAACCCTCGAAATCTCTGGGTAGACTAGAATATATAGGTGGTTTTGGATGCCACTTGTCAGGCAGTCTCAAGATGTTCGAGAAGTAGATGACGTACGGAAAATGGACAAATACAAGAGCACCCTTCTAGGAGCCGTTGATGAACCAAATTCAAGTGCGCGAATTAATGACGTGCGAAGTCCTGAGTTTAACGCCTGAGGCACCCTTGGCGGTGATTACTCAGCAGATGAGCGAGCAACGGCGTTCCTGCGTTGTCATCGTTGAAGACGACCACCCCGTCGGAATCGTTACTGAGCGAGATATGGTCGGCGTACTGGCGCGATCTTTGCCGCGACCATCGGCGATTAAATTGACGGCGGCGGACTTTATGTCGAGCCCTCCGGTGTGTATCAGTGACGGCGCGAGCTTGTACGAGGCATTGGTGATTACTCAGGCGCGAGGTATTCGTCATCTTCCGGTGATTGATGAACAGGGGGCGCTGCTCGGCTTGCTGAGTCAAGGCGATATTGCTAGAGCGCACTTTCGCGCGATTGAACAGCAGCGTGAAATCATCGAACAACAAATTGATCAGCGCACATCAACGCTGGTTGCCGCAAACGAGCAGCTTAAAGCGCTGAGTCTGCAGGATGCTTTAACCGGTATTGGCAACCGCCGCGCTATGGAAGTTGATATAAATTTCACTCACTCTAACGCTAATCGCTATCAACGACCTTATTGTGTTGCGTTGTTAGATGTAGATTTTTTTAAAAAATACAACGATCACTATGGGCACCCTGCGGAGGATAGCGCACTGCGAGAATTGGTGGAATATTCGCTGGGTGCGATTCGTCTTTCAGATCGTCTCTACCGCTACGGAGGTGAAGAGTTTCTTTTGCTGCTGCCAGAGACGACCCTAGAAGAGGCGAGTACAGTTGTGGCAAGAGTTTTGTCCGAGGTCGAAGCCGCCGCGATCGAGCACTGCAAAAGCCCGTTTGGGCATCTCACACTCAGTGCCGGCATTTGTATGTCGGATCTGAACTCGAATGCGCAGAGCGACGAGAAAGGCTGGCAATTATTGATTCAAGAGGCCGACGAGCGTTTGTATCGCGCAAAATCCAGTGGCCGCAATCAGCTCTGCGCGGATTCTTGAGTACAGCGTTAGTTGTCGATCTTCTACATGTGCGTCCACAACGATCGTTCTAGTTGAGATCAATAATGGGTTGTACCTTGCCGTTGAGCACGGTTCCCCAGATGGCGATATCTTTGAGTTGCTCGATGGGGATGGCGTAGGGATCGGCTTCAAGCACCACAAAATCCGCTTGTTTTCCCTCCTCGATACTGCCTATGCTCGATTCCATTTGAAGTTGCTCGGCGGCGCTCAGCGTAATCGCCCGCAGCGCGGTGTCCAAATCGATTCGCTCTTCGGCGGCGGCTAAGTTGCCGTCGGCGGTTAAGCGTGTCGCTGCGGCCCAGGCCAGTAGTAAGGGCTCTACCGGCGCCATGGTGAAATCAGAGTGTAGCGAAATAGGAACGCCGGCATCCACCAACGACTGCAAAGGCACCATGTGTTGTGCACGCTCTGGGCCTAAACCAACTTCAGAATATTTGTCGGCCAAAGCCCAAACGTAGTAGGGGTTGGCTGACACTCGAACACCTAGCTCAGCCATACGAGTGGCCTGATCGGTTCTAGCATAGGCGAGATGATGAATAGTGCTGCGATGATCTTGGCGAGGGTATTCACTCTGCAAGCGCTCAATAATGTCGAGGGTTTTATCCAGCCCTAAGTCTCCGTTGACATGAATGTGCAACTGATAATCATCCATCCAGAAAACACGGGCGGCTTTTTCGAGTTGCTCCGGCGTCATCAACCACTCACCGTGGTGACCGTCGAGATAGCCTTCACTCATTTGCATCAACTGTGAATAGGCGGCGCCGTCGGCAAACAGTTTTACCTGCTTGGGTAAAAAACTCACTTTATCGGTATTTTTTTCGGGCAGTTTATTGATGAAGTCACGGGCAGGCTCGTAACCCATGGCAGCTCCGAGTCCTTTTCCATCGGCCAAAACGACAAAGTTAAAGGGGCTCGAGTCGCGATTCCAGCTCGAGAATCGCAGTGCAGTCCACTCGGTATCGAAGTCGATAGTGCCAAAGGCTCCGTCCGAAACTGTGGTGATTCCGCCGGCGTGAACGATGTCACGCCCGTGAGTCAGGGCTGGCAGGTAACGCCAGGGACGAGTGAGTTTTGGCATGATATTTGGCAGCAAGAGCTTTAATCCGTTCTCGTAGAAATGGCCTTTCTCCCAATTTACTTGCGGGTGCTCGGTATTGCTCACCCCAAGCTCTTCGATGGCGGCACTGTTGACAATGATTTCGTGGAACGAGCGGTGCCAAACGAGGATGGGTTTGTCAGGCGATATTTTGTCGAGAATCTCTCGAGTTAATTCTCCGTGATAATAATGATGGTAACCCCAAGTCCAAAGAAAATCGTCTTCCTCATTACTGGCTTGTTGCAGTCGAGAAAGGTAGGCCTCTTGACCGCGCACGCCTTTTGCTTGTTTGCCGGGCAGGTTCCAATCGTGTGGAGTGATGAATTCCATGGGCAGTAATATGCCCGCTAAATAGGGGTGCAAGTGCGGTTCGATAAAACCCGGCATGAGAATTTTGTCGGCGAAGCGATGGTCCTCTTCAACGTCGTAGCCAGCAAGACTCTCTTTAACCTCGGCTAGTGTGCCGACGCGATGAATTTTGCCCTCAACAACGGCCACCGCCTGCGCTCGCGCTTGGGTTGGGTTCATAGTGATGATGGATTTTGCACTAAAAACAGTTGCCTTATGGTCTGAGCTACAGCCATTCAAGATGAGAGAACAGAGCAACAACGTGGCAGTAAGGAGCATCGGTTTCATGAATGGTTTCCAAGGTTTTTTTGAAAGAGTTAACGCAGTAGTGAGCTTGTGCGTTGCTGGAGCCAAGGAACGACTTCTTGTTCAAACCAGGGCTGCTGACTAAACCAGCGACGATTGCGCGGTGACGGGTGTGGCAGTGGCAATCGATCGGGTGCGAAACTGTGCCAAGCTTGCACGCGCTCGGTCAAGGTTCTAAATGGCCGATCCGCGTGACGATCGATGTAGTGTTTTTGCGCGTACTGGCCGATCAATAAGGTCAGTTCAATATTGGGTAATTGCTCGAGAACGCGATCATGCCATAGGGGGGCGCATTCTGTTCGCGGCGGTAAATCGCCCGACCTTCCTTTACCGGGATAGCAAAACCCCATAGGCATAATGGCAATTTTTTTTGGATCGTAAAAGGTCTCTTTATCGCTGTTTAGCCATTGCCGTAATCGCTCTCCAGAAGGGTCATCCCACGGGATCCCCGATGCGTGAACTCGTGTTCCCGGAGCTTGACCGATGATTAACAGCTTGGCGTCGGGATGCAATTGCACAACGGGATTGGCGCCCAGTGGCAGCGTGTCGTGGCACTGGCGGCAATGATGAATGTCATTGATCAAGATTTGATGGCTGGGAATTAAACGGTTCATAGCGCAATCTTCACGGCGGCTATTTAGGCTCTTTGTCGGTAAAGTGGGTGCGGCCTTGTTCGTCGACCCATTGATAGATTTTACTGGCGGGTTTGGCCGCTTGCACAGCTTCACTGGCCGTATCTGAGTCGCTGTCCGTAGGGTTTTCACCTTGAAGGCTCTGGGTATTTGATTGCTTTGGCGACAGCAGTGCGCTCATCAATTGACGCCCACCGGGATGGGTAAGCACCGCTAAGGTATTTCCCTGTGCGAGTTGTTGTTGAAGTTCTGGGTCCTGTAGCAGCGATTGAAGTTCTTCATCATTTTTTAGATTTTCAGCGCGCTGGGAAAAGGTCACTAGTACTTGGGCAAGCTCTTCATCCTTGAGTTTGTCCTGGCCAAATAGACTCTGCATGTCTGGATTCTTTCGCAGTTGTTGAAAGTTAGCGAGCTGAACCACTTGCGACACATCACCGCTTTGCAGTACCTGTTGGTTGGCGGGGGCTTGCAACAGCGCTCGTAAATTTCTATCTTTTGATAGGCGCTGAAGTGTTTGTAGAGTGGACTGAGGCTGGGTAAGCAATAGCGCCGTGGCCTGACTGAGAGGATCGTTTTGTTCGCTCGGAGTGATAAAGGTCTGGGCAATGGCGGTGGAGGTTTTTTCCACCAATAGCTGGCCGACGCTGTCGTTGGGTGTATTAACGCCGGCGGCGTTTTGCATGCGTTCACCCATTTCTGGTGCGGCGACACTAATCGCTCCCAGCATGAGGCTATAGAACCACAAAGTTAATACGGCGATAAGATAACCACTAGCGGCGCCAAGACCGGCTCCGCTCCAGCGCATGAGCATAGAGTCCTGCAGTTTTTTTGGTGAGAATCGGTATAAAACTCTAACCAGCGCACTTATTCCGGCGCTGACGACCACAAATAAACCAACGCCAGCCACTAACTTTGCCACAAGCTCCGAAAGATCAAACTGTTGTTGCAGCCAAGGGCTGAGGGTCGTTGCCAATAACAGCGATGCGGCGTAACCGCCCAGCAGTGACGCGATTCTACCTGCACTCAAGACCAATCCTGCCTTGTAGCCTCGATAAGTAAAAAACAAAACGCTCACGAGCAAGACGACCGTAGGGATATCCATTGAACTTGTCCTTGTATTTGAGGTTGAGCGCGAATGTCAGAGGAGCCCTAGTGTAAACCAATGATTACTTCCTTCTCTAGGGCAGCTCTGAATAATGGCAGTGGTGCTCAGCGGGTCTTAAAGCGTCCAGATGCAAGGCGCACTTCGCCGTTAACATCCAAAGGGCACAAGTGGCCGTAGTCCTTAGCAAGAAGTGTAACACCGCAGCTGGGCGTTTTAAGACCCGCCCTTTGGGGCTTACAGGCGAATCCAGCTGTAAGCCTGAGCACCACTGCCATTATTCAGAGATGCCCTTGTGTTCGCGAAACCTTGTGCGCTGTAACGGGGCGCGCCCGGACGGTGAGTGTTCCATGTCGGTGCTCTTGTCTGTTGCTAAACTGTGTAATGGAGAGCTAAGGAAGAAGGGCACGCTAATTGCTTTGATGGTTTACAGGGTTTGACAATTATTGAGGACATGGCCCAATGACGGAGTTTCCATTGCTGATCTATTCTGATTTAGACGGCACATTACTGGATCATGACAGTTATGATTTTTCGGCGGCAATGCCGATGCTCAAGCGACTTAATCAATGCCAGATAGAAACGGTATTGTGTACTAGTAAAACCTTCTTGGAAGTTGTTCATCTGCGCGAACAGCTCAGCAATCACGATCCCTTTATTGTCGAAAATGGCGCCGCGGTCTATCTACCCAAAGCAAGATTTTCGGTTCCGCCTGCCGGCGCAACGTCGGTATCGAGCTACTGGCGTTACGCCTTTTGCCCTCCGCGTGATCATTGGTTGCAACTGATCGATCACAATCGATTGGGTTTCGATCATTGTTTTGAACAGTTTTCGACCATGACCCGAGACCGGGTCGTCGCCTTAACCGGCCTCTCCGACAGCGAAGCCGAGCGGGCTCAAGCTCGTGAATTTGGCGAACCCCTACACTGGCTGGGCAGCGACGAAGAGCTCACGGAGTTTTGTCGAACACTTGTTGCTCAGGGCGCGAGCGTTTTGACGGGGGGGCGTTTTGTTCATATTTGTGGTCAAGCCGACAAAGGCGCGGCCATGACATGGTTAACCCAACTGCTCGAGACGCAAAGCGGCCAATCGAAAATCACCATTGGTCTGGGCGACAGTCAAAACGACGTGGCGATGTTGGAGGCCTGTGATTATGCCGTGGTGGTGAAATCACCGGCGAAGGGTTTTCCCACCTTACAACGTAAAGACAAGCTCTATTTCAGCCAAGCATTCGGCCCTCAGGGCTGGGTTGAAGGACTAGAATATCACTTTCGACAAATACACTTACCCGAACTTCATCGACTGCTAGAAGAGGATAATTCCTGTGGCTGACTTTTATCAAAATGGCATCATTACTACTTTGCACAATTTATCGCGTCGCCCTGTGTCCGAGATCGAAGAGGAGTTACGCAGTTTCAGTCAAGCTCGGCCCATGTCTCTGATTTTGCCGTCGCTGTTCTCGGAGCTCGAAGGCGAGGCTTTGCCCAATATCGTCGAACACCTCAAGGGCGCCGATTATTTGAGCGAAATTGTGATTGGGCTCGATCGCGCCGATGAATCCCAATACCGCCACGCGCTAAAGTTCTTCGGAGAGCTTCCGCAGAGGCATCGAGTGTTGTGGAACGAAGGCCCCAGACTTAAAGCACTTGACGCAGAACTTCAGGCGCTGAATCTCGCGCCCAAAGAACTGGGTAAAGGGCGCAATGTTTGGTATTGCATGGGGTATACCTTAGCGTCCGGGCGATCCGAGTCGGTGGCTTTACACGATTGCGATATCGTCACTTACGATAGAGAGTTGTTGGCGCGGCTAATCTATCCAGTGGCAAACCCGCGTTTCAATTACGAGTTCTGTAAGGGATTCTATGCCAGAGTTGCCGATGGGAAAATTAACGGCCGAGTTTGCCGGTTGTTGGTAACGCCTTTGCTAAGAGCGCTCAAAAAGATATTCGGTGAACTGGAATATTTGCAGTATATGGATAGCTATCGCTATTCATTGGCGGGGGAGTTTTCTTTCCGTAAAGATGTGCTTAACGATATTCGAATTCCTTCTGATTGGGGGTTGGAAATCGGCGTGTTGTCGGAGATGCATCGAAACTACGCCAATAACCGTTTGTGCCAAGTGGATATTGCCGATATTTATGATCACAAACATCAAGACCTTTCTCTCGATAATGACGATGGCGGGCTGTCGAAAATGTCCATCGACATTGCCAAAGCGCTGTTTAGAAAACTGGCAACGCAGGGAAAAACGTTTAACACCGAGACCTTCCGTTCAATTAAGGCAACTTACTTTCGTATCGCGTTGGACTTCATCGAGACTTATCACAATGACGCGGTGATGAACGGCCTGACATTGGATATCCATCAAGAAGAAAAGGCGGTGGAATTATTCGCACAGAATATCATGAAGGCTGGCGATGCATTTCTCGAAAGACCCATGGAGACGCCGTTTATCCCCAGTTGGAACCGTGTCATCAGTGCGGTTCCGGATGTGCTAGAACGTTTGCACGCGGCTGTTGAAGAAGACAACAAAGAGTTTTCGCAATCATGACGGGACTTACTGATACCACCTTAGCATCAAAAATAGCGCACTTGCTCGAGGCGGTCTACGCTGACGTTGATGTCATTGATAGTTCATCTGGCGAGTTGGACTATATTGAGCTGACTCAGGACTTGATGTCTCTCATGCGTCTTGATACCGACAGTATCGCTCCAAAACCGCATCATAATCCTTGGTCCGAACGTGATGCCGTATTGATAACTTATGGCGATACATTTTTGCCGCTCTCTACTGGCGAGCGGCCAGAGTTTGAAGACAAAGAAAAACCCTTGCAAGTGCTGAAACACTTTTTGGACGAGCATTGCGCTGGGGCGATCAACAGTGTTCATATTCTTCCGTTTTT
This sequence comes from Cellvibrionaceae bacterium, assembly GCA_050633365.1. Taxonomy (GTDB): domain Bacteria; phylum Pseudomonadota; class Gammaproteobacteria; order Pseudomonadales; family Cellvibrionaceae; genus Pseudomaricurvus. Next base: position 46,505 of record JBOEGJ010000004.1, read on the forward strand.
TCCCTTTAGCTCTGACGATGGCTTCTCGGTGATCGATTTCTCCAGCGTCAACGAAGCCTTGGGGGATTGGAGCCACATCTACGATATTGCTCAAGATTATCGCCTCATGGGGGATTTAGTGATTAATCACTGTTCCAGTCGCAGTTTATGGTTTCAGAATTTCATTAAAGGTTGCGGTCCAGGTTACGATTTTTTTTACACCGCCGACGAAGACGCAGATACATCAAAAGTGGTTCGGCCTCGAACCAGTCCGCTGTTAAAAAAGGTCGAGACCGCGGCGGGGGTACAACATGTTTGGTGTACCTTTAGCCATGATCAGGTGGATCTTGATTTCACCAATCCTCAGGTGCTCAAACAGTTTGTTTCCATTGTTCGACAGTATTTGGACATGGGCGTGCGCATCTTTCGCTTGGACGCGGTGGCTTTTTTGTGGAAGAAAGAAGGCACTAGCTGCATTAATTTGGAACAGACCCACATGATGGTGAGGTTGTTTCGATTGTTGATCGAACACGCGGAATCCGAATCGGTCATCATCACCGAAACCAATATTCCCAATCGAGAGAATCTCTCCTATTTTGGCAATGCCAACGAGGCCCATTGTGTCTACAACTTTTCTTTGCCGCCACTGTTGGTCAACACTCTGGTAACGGGCAGTTGTCGTCATCTAAAAACGTGGATGATGAGCATGCCGCCGGCTCAAAATGGAACCACTTACTTTAATTTTATTGCCTCCCACGACGGGATTGGCTTGAGACCCGTTGAGGGCCTGCTGGATGATGACGAAACCCAAACTCTGGTGAAAACCATGCAGGGCTTTGGTGGTCGAATGTCTTGGCGGGCCTTGGATTGTGGCAAGACAAAACCCTATGAAATCAACATTTCACTGAAAGACGCTTTACAAGGTACGACCCAGGGTAGGGACGATTTTGGTCAGGCTCGTTTTCTTTGTGCCCATGCCATTATGTTCGCCTTAGAGGGGATTCCTGGAATCTACGTCCACAGTATGATCGGTACGCGCAACGATCTAGAGCGTATGGAGCATACCGGTCACAATCGATCAATCAATCGCCATCAGTGGTGTTATCAGCAGCTGCAAGAATATTTAGCGGATGACAGCAGCGAGTACGCCTCTACGTTTGCGGCTATGAAAGCTCTGCTGCAAATTCGCATTGAACAGCCAGCGTTTCATCCCAATGCGACGCAATTTACCTTGCACCTAGGAGATGCAATCTTTGGGTTTTGGCGTCAGTCGCTGGATCGTCGCCAGAGCATATTTTGCATCAGCAATATCAGCGCCCAAGAGCAAGACTTGTCACTATCGGATTTGAACCTAATCGTGACTGACGACTGGTTCGATCTTCTATCGGGAAAGAAGCTTCCCGAAAACGACGAAGTATTGTCTCTTCGTCCCTATCAGACACTCTGGTTAAGTAATTGATTCTAGAGTCTGGGGGAATTGGATGGTTTTTGTGCGATTTATGACACTCGGCACTCGCATATTGCTAACTAACCTAGTGGTAGGTTAGTATTCTGCGCCATGCAAGTAAGATCAAAAAACCGTAAACAGCAGATTGTCGATGTGGCGCTTGAGCTACTGCAGACTCGTGGCTTCGAGAACTTCAGCTATCAGGACTTGTCCGCTGAGTTGGGCATTACCAAAGCCAGTATCCATCACCACTTTGCCAAGAAGGCCGATCTTGGGGTGGCCCTGTGCGAGCGTATTCAGCAGTGGCACGAGCGTGAGTTTAGCAAGGCTCGCAATCACTCGGGCACGGCAATGGAAAAGTTGGATCTGTATGTTGGCGGTACTCTGCGCTATGCCTGTGGCGATAAGAAAATTTGCCCTCTCAGCAGTTTGCAGGCTGATATCGCCTCGCTGCCTGAGGCGATGCGACCGGCACTCAAACAGTTGGATGATCACGAGCTGGATTTTGTCGAAGAAATGCTAGAGGAGGGACGGGCCGCAGGGGAACTTAAGTTTTCCGGTTCTGTCCGAGCTCAGGCAGTTTTGTTCGTATTGACCAGCAAAGGCGCTTTGCAGTATTCGCGAGTCCACGGGCGAGAGCTCTATGACGACGCCATGAGCCAGCTTCGATCGCTGATGATTAATGGCTAGTAAGTCGCCCTAAGCGCAAAAAAATTTGCCTTTATAACCATCCTACTGGTAGGTAAGCAGGTGGTTGTTGGGCATAGCCAGCCCGGTAACCCGTCGGGCTGGTGTTTACATAACCGAGAGAGAAACAACCGCATCACCGAATGCAGGAGTAATGTATGAGTAACACCGACAGCCTATTCAAGCCGTTTAATTTGGGTGGTTTGGAGCTGCCAAACCGCGTTGTCATGGCACCGATGACCCGCACCTTTTCACCGAACAATGTCCCCAATGACATGGTTGTGGACTACTACCGCAATCGCGCTGCCGGCGGTGTTGGTCTGATTATCACCGAAGGTACCTGTGTTGATCACAAGGCCGCCTCGGGTTATCCCAATGTGCCAAATTTCTACGGTGAAGAAGCTCTTGCCGGTTGGAAAAAAGTCGTTGATGCGGTTCACGCCGAAGGCGGCAAGATTGCGCCTCAGTTATGGCATGTTGGCTCGATTCGTAAAGCTGGCGTTGAGCCCGGTGGTGATACCCCGGGGTTTGGTCCTTCCGGTATGGCTATTCCAGGTAAAGTGACTGGCCATGCAATGACTAAAGAAGACATCAATGATGTGGTTGCCGCTTTTGCTAAAGCCGCGAAAGACGCGAAAGACATCGGTTTTGACGCCATTGAGATTCACGGTGCCCACGGCTACCTAGTGGATCAATTCTTCTGGGAAGGTACTAACCAGCGCGACGATGAATACGGCGGCGACTTGGCTGGTCGTTCACGTTTTGCCATTGAAATTGTCAAGGCGATTCGCGCAGAAGTGGGTGACGACTATCCGATTATTCTTCGCTGGTCACAGTGGAAACAGCAAGATTACGCCGCGCGTTTGGTCGAGACGCCAGAGGCGATGGAAGCTTTCTTAAAGCCGCTTAGCGATGCAGGTGTTGATATTTTCCACTGTTCAACTCGTCGTTTCTGGGAGCCTGAGTTTGAAGGCAGTGATTTGAACTTGGCCGGTTGGGCACGCAAGCTAACGGGCAAGCCATGCATTACTGTGGGCAGTGTTGGATTGAATGCTGATTTCCTACCGGTTGATGGCACCGCGGATTTCCGTGCAGCAGAACCGGCAAGCCTCGATAATTTGATCCAGCGTATGGATAACGAGGAGTTTGATTTGGTTGCCGTAGGTCGAGCTTTGATCGCCAACCCTGATTGGGCCAATCGCGTTCGTGACGGCGGTTTTGATGAGCTGGCGGCATACGATAAAGAGCAGCTACAAACCTTGGTATAAGTCTTGTGGTCATACTCAGGTGATTCATCTGAGTCTGTTGAAAGGGGCCTTCGGCCCCTTTTTTGTTCCTTTCTGCATTGTTGTTCTCTACAGTTTACTGCTTGTTTTCGTTGATCCCTGAACTCTCATATTTCTGATCTATACTCGTTAAATGACTCGCAATTGTTACAACCGCTCCTTCGTGTCGCCGATAGGTTTGGTCTCCTTCAAGGCTCTTCGCTGGCTGAAGCTACTGTCTATTGTTTTTTGCGGCCTGAGTTCGAGCATGGTGGCAGCTCAATCCCAGAAAGTCCCCATCCGTATTTGTATCGACAGTGAAGACTATCCCCCCTACTTTTTTGAGACAAGTTCGGAGGGCAGCCAAGGTATGATCCTCGATCTGATTCGTATGAGCGTCGAGCATACGGAACACTCAATCGAATTTACTAGAAAGCCCTGGCGGCGCTGTTTGTCAGATGTTAAATCCGGCTATGTGGATGCCTCCGGGCCTGTTATCTGGTCAAAAGCGCGGTCACTTTGGGCGCAATTTCCCACTGATAATCTCAACCAAGTTATGCCCGAATCGGCACTCGTGTCAGTACAATACCGAGTCTTCACCCGAAGTGATTCAGCGCTGCGTTGGAATGGCACGCATTTTAGTGGCATACGTTATGGTGTGGGCGCACCCATCGGCCATATTTCTCATAAAAGACTAAAAGCCATGGGGATATTACCTGCCTCCAGTTTTACAGTTGAGGAAGGGCTGACCATGGTGTCTCGCGGTTTTCTGGACGGCTTTGTCAACGAGTCACTTTCTGGGCAGTCGCTGATCAATCAATTGGATATCGCTTCAAACGTATCGGTCTTATCGCCTCCGTTTTTGTCAACTGAGCTCTATTTGGTGTTTTCTCATCAGTTTGTCGCCGACAACCCCGAGGTGCCAGATGAGGTCTACCAAGCTTTGGCTCTCAAAGGCGGTCTCTGGAGAGAGCAGCTATTGAAGGCATATGTATCGCAAGCCTCAGGGCCTGAGTAAAGCTCGTATCTAATTCTCGACTCTTAATCCTGCGGTCTATACTGGAGGGTATGGTAAAGATTGGGGTAAAGGTAAGCATGCTGCGTTGTGTCACGGGACTATTGTGCCTGTTGAGCCTGCTCAGCCACGCCGAGGGTCCGCCATCGGGTCAATTACGGATGTGCTACACGCCGATTAATGCGGACTCTAAATCTCTGGCTGGAGCGCGCGAGTACGCACTGTTTGATCGCTTTTATGTCAAGCTGCGCGATGGTATAGCACCTCTTGGGCTTAGCATAGAGGCTCAGCAGTTCCCCTGGAAACGTTGCGCCCACCTGATCGCCACCGGCCAGATGGACGCGACGGTTCCGGTGATTTGGTCTCCGGAAAGAGAAACCTGGGCGGTCTATCCCAAGGCGAGCGACGGATCTCTGGATGAGAGTGTTCGTCTTCGCAGGGCGGAGTACTTTGTCTATGTTTCTCTCGATAGTGATCTGGTTTGGAATGACGACTCTTTTTCGGATACCAAATCACGACTTTGGGCGCCTATCGGTTACAAGGTATACGACAAGCTGAGAGAGGATCGCGCGTTAACCATGGAGCGCTATGCAATGGCCGAAGCCTTTACCATGGTGTCTCGTAATCGCTTGGATGGGGTCGTCGTTGAAGCGAATGATGGGGATTACCACATCAATCAATTAAAACTGGCCGATAAAATAAAGCGATTGCCGCTCCCCTATTATTCAAACGATTGGTATTTGGTTTTTTCCTATGAGTTCTTCGAGCTTTACCCGCAGATCGCCCGTGAAATTTGGCTCCGCGGTATTGGCAAAAAAGCCGAATCCGTGTCGACCTCGGCCGCCACGCAATAATGCTAGGCGACTTTTCATTTTATGGCTGAGGTTTTAGTCGTGCGCTCAAGGCGCTGTCGACAGTAAAAAGGCACTGAGTGCTTGTCGCTCATTCAAGGTTAATGAAAATTGCGGCATCGGCGGATTGGGGGATAAAAAATACTCCGTAAGGCTCTCGAAACTGTAGCGCGGCGAGAGATTAGCGAGTAATTTCCCGCTGGCGTTGCCGTTGCGATTATGGAGGTGGCAGTTGCGACAGCCGTTGGCTTGGTAGAGTTGCTTACCTTCGGCGCTAAGTGTTTGTTTCTCGTCATCACTCAGTGTCGCCCAGTGTGTATCGATGGCGGTAGATGTCTGTTCACTCAAGGTGCTTTGAGATTCGCCGTAGCACACTCGATAGACAGTGCCGGCATAATCATCACTGACAAATAGACAGCCGTCCGGGCCTTCAGCAATATCAACAGGGCGGCCAATAACGTCACCGTTTAATTCAAAGCCCGATAGAAAGTCCTTGCCGATAATGCTGCCGTCTTCTTGCCAGTGCAATGACACAACTTTGTAGCCATCGGCTTGGCTGCGATTCCAAGAGCCGTGCAACGCGGCTAGGGCTGATTTTTCATAGCCTTTTGGCATTTTTGAATTTCGAATAAATCGAAGCCCCAAGGGAGCATTGTGCGCGGCAAAACCAAACGCGGGTGAGCGAGAGGTTTCAAGTAGTGCTTCTTGTCCTTCGCCAAAATCGGGGTCAAGATCACCAAAGCCGTTGATGTAGGGCCAGCCGTAAAAGGCGCCTTGTTCAATTTTGTTGAGTTCGCATACTGGGTAGTCGTCACCTAATAAATCGCGCCCATTATCGGTGGCGTAGAGGCTTCCGTCCCAAGGGGCGAAGTCGAGCCCGACGCTATTGCGCAAGCCTTCGGCGTAAACCATTGCATTGTTGCCATCGAGATCGAAACGCATGATGGTGGCGCGGCGCTTGTCGGCTTCCTCACACACATTACACGTTGAACCCATACTCACGTACAAATAATCATCTTTGATACGAATGGACTTGCTCCAGTGATTACCATCGTCGGTCAAACCGGTAATGATCTGGCTGTAAGTGCCTTCAACTGTTCCTGTGTCATGATTGAACTTGATCCGACCAATAGCGTGAGACTCTGCGATATACAGCCAGTCGCCATGCAGCTCGAGTCCATGGGGGCGTTTCAGTTGCTCCATCAGTACTAGAGTGTCGTCGCTGCGTCCATCTTGGTTGTCGTCGGCTTTGAGCAGCAGCACTTTCCCGTCTCGAGGTTGGCTGGCGATTAAGTCTCCGCGCCGAGTAAACTCCAGCATGCGCACTTTTTTGAGCCCTGTGGCGTATTGCCCAATTGAAAACCCTTCGGGCAGCTCGAAGCGCGATTGCATTTTATTTTTATTGGGGGCATCGATCACTGTGCCAAAAACCACATTGAAGATCGCCTCTGGGCTTGAGATAGGCCCAAAACTTACCAGGGCAACAACGGCAACAACCGCTACCGCCCAAAGGGCGAGAATCCCCTTAATGAATCGCATAAACCAAATCATAACGTTTCCCTTGTGGTGTTTTGGTCGGATTGTCGAGTGACCAAATTTTATTTAAATAGTTTACTCGGCTTGCGCCGTCGTTGCTTTAATACGAGCCAGTACGATGAAGTTACATAGGCTACCAAACAGCATTAAGGTTGCAACGGGTAAAAGTGTGCCGTCGTGTAATAGACTGCTGACCCCACCAAGTATCGCACCCGCGGTAAAGGTCGAAGAGCCAAAGATTGCGTTGGCGCTGCCGCCGGCGTTGCCGTGATGGTCCAAATAAAGCGACATATTGTTCGAATAGCTAAACCCCATTGAGGTTACGATCGCGGCGAAGAAAATCACAGTTATCCAGAGTTGGGGTTCTCCAAAACAGACGTAGAGCCCCAGTGTTGCGGTGGCAAACAGTTGCAATAGCGATGATTTACGTAAAATCAATAAGCGTTGATGTTTTCGAAGAAGGTGCAGGTTGATTCGCCCAGCAATAATAGAACACCCTGTTACGGCGGCAAAAAACAGGGGAAAGGTGGTTTCTTTGACCCCAAAATAATCAATATAAATGAACGATGCATTGGTGATTAGTGTGAATAGAATACCGCTCACGCAGGCTTGACTGAGTAAGTGCGGTAGTGACTCCTTGGCCTTAAATACCGATGCGTAAGAGTGCCAATAGTGCTTGTGCAATGAGTGTTTGGGACTACTGTCTGAGGGGATGATCCGAGTTTCTTCCATTTTGAAACTGAGCATCCAAAGTAGCAGAGCGGCGTAGGCGGCGAGAAAAATAAAAATGCTGTTCCAGTTTATCAGCGTCAAGAAGACCGCTCCGAGGGCGGGAGCCAACAGGGGAGCCATCATCATGATCATGCCTATGGCCGAGAATACCTTGGCACTTTCTTGGCCTTTAAATCGATCGCGCACCATCGCGCCCACCACGACGGAGGCATGTCCACCTCCTAATGCTTGAAGGAATCGCATGAACAAAAACCATCCTGAATCCGTCAGCTGACTGATCGCGATGCTGGCAATAATGAATATCGTCAAGCCAACCATCGCCACCGGTTTTCGCCCCAGTCGATCTGACAGTGGACCGCCGATGATTTGCCCTAGCGCAAATCCCAGTAAGTAAATACTCACCGATAAGTTGATGGTGGGTATGTCGGTCTGCAAATCTCCAGCAATGGTCGGAATGGCTGGCAAATAGGTGTCGATGGCCAGCGGTGTGATCGCGACCAGTGCGGCGAGCTTGAGCGCTAGAGAGTGCTTGCTTAAGAGTTGAGACATTGGACGAACAAACAAAGAAAAGAGGATCTTGAGCCTAACACGAATACTTGGTACTTGCTCGGGTCCACGTTTCTAGTTCGATGTTCGCGCGTAAAGGTAGATACCTTGATCGCTCAGTGTTCGGCTTAATTTTTCTTGATGCCAGCAGCGATTCACCAGCGCTTGGGTTTCTCCAAGGGCCAAATAGTATTCGATGGGGCTGAGCTCACGACGAAATACTTGTGGAATAATCTGTTTGATACTCTGAGGTTCGGCGCAGGCGGTCATGACTGCCTGTAAGTTCTCGTCGTGATCTTCCAGTAATGCATGCACGCGTTGATGCAGAGCGTGAAATGGATTGCCGTGCGCCGGTAGGGTCAAGGTTTTTTCTGGTAGGGCTAGAAAGGGTTGTAGCGAATCTAAGTAATCACTCATGGGATCGTCGTTGGGGCATTCACCCGTGACACTGATGTTAGGAGATATTCGCGGCAAGACTTGATCCCCAGAAATTAAAACCCCCAGTGAGTCGCAATATAGGCTGGCGTGTTCGGGCGAGTGGCCGTGCCCGATGATGACCTTCCATTCGCGGCCGTTGATGCTCAGAAGTGTTTGCGCCGACAAACGCTCAAACGCCATCGGCAATGGCTCGCGCAACTTTTCCATCGGCTCAAAACCTTTGGTGACTTTTTGGTAAAAGCCTTCTTCCATGCCCGCGCGGGCGTAGTGCTGCTCGAGCTGCCAGCTATAGCTCCGTTGAGCGTGGCTTCGTGCGGCAAAGTACTCGCCCTGGGTCATCCATAAACGCACACGCCAGTGATTGGTGATGAAGTGCGCCAAGCCGCAGTGATCTATATGCATGTGGGTAGCGATCACGCCTTTGATGGGTTTGTCTTCAAAGTACCGCTCGAACATCTGCTGCCACAGTTGTTTGGCTTCTGGGAGGTTCATTCCCGTGTCGACCACATACCAGCCATCGCTGTCTTCCAGAAAATACACATTGATGTGTTTCGGGGGGAAGGGGACAGGCATACGACTCCAATACACATTGTCGGCAAGGCGTATCATCTGCCCTAATTCTGGGGCATTCACCTCGGTGTATAGCAGATCACTCATGGTTAGCTCTCATGGAAGTTTGACGGTTCAGTCTCGCCCAAGGACCGCAGCGTCACAATAGCCAAATCTATCAAAGGCTTAGCTCGAAATTGTCAAAGCTGTGGTAATAGATGAAGTGCTGGAGGCGTTGATCTGTGTGGAGGTCTATGAGATGTCGCATAGACTGTCTCTGGGCTTAGGTGTAAATTTGATGATCACTCGATTATTTAGAAGGATAGCGATAATGAACAATTGGACTCAGTGGTGCCTGACCGCATTGGTGATGTTGAGTTTCCCGGTTTGGGCCGCAAGTGGTGTTCAGGCTGAGGCGATCAACGGGCTGGGAATTAAAAACTTAAAGCAGCCAGCAGATCAGGTTTGGGTCGCTGGCCAACCTAATCGAGAGCAAATCGAGCAGCTTGGCAAGACTGGAGTTACCCATGTGATTAATCTGCGCCCCGAGGCAGAGACCGACTGGCAAGAAGATACGTTGCTTGAGGCGCAGGGTATTGTCTTTCACCGTTTACCAGTGTCTGGTATTGCAGATCTAAACTACAGCAAAGCCGCTGAGCTAGATCGCTTACTGACGAGCCTTAAAGGTGAAAAGGTGTTAGTGCACTGTGCCAGTGGCAATCGAGTGGGTGGGCTGGTGGCTCTGCAGGCTCTCGCAGAAGGGGCCACAGAAGCTAGAGCCATTGAAAAGGGCAAGGCCTGGGGGCTAACGCGACTGGAAGCGCGTGTGCGCCAGATCGCCGCTACCGAGAAGGCAGAAGATGCTTGCTCACAAGTCGCTTGCTGATTATTGGATTTATCGAGTCGCTGAGCTGATCGCTGGCGCCTGTCTAGCGGCCGTGTTTCTGCCGGCTAAGTTGTTAGAGCTGCTAAGTTTTCAGAGCTGCCAGATAGGTCGACGTTTTGGCGCTAGGCATAAAAAACGGGCCATCTCCTTGGGAGAGTGGCCCGTGGTGTGATCCTTCACGAGACGATCAACGTAATTACCACTCCTTGACCTCTATAGCACGTCCCTGGCCATGTCCTTGAGTCGTCGTCTCTTTTTGCATAACTGCAATTAATTTGGGTGCTTCCCTTGGCCTTACTTGGCCTGCACTGTTCTTCCTTGGTTACTTCCTTGTACGGTTTGCATTATCAGGTACTCAAGGGATGGCGACTAGAGGACAACAGCGGTAATGCCTGTGCGAGATATCTCACAGGACGCTTTTTACGCCATGAGGTCATTTATTGACGAATCATCTTTGCCTTAGTCACCCAGCGATTCTATACATTACTTATCTTTGAGCACTAGGGTTCTTGTGTCACAGTGCCCCTATTTTCTGAGCTTGATCTAAAATTATACTATTGAGAGTACACGCTAACTTATGATCGATGAATTTAAGAGGTTTATGAAGCTAGAATCTGCAGGTGGGATCCTATTGATGGTGGCGGCGGTGTTAGCCATGATTGCGGCCAATACACCTCTATCGATTTATTACGACTCTCTGATCGACTTACCTGTTGCGGTCAGTGTCGGCACTTTCGAAATTGCCAAGCCTTTACTGTTGTGGATTAACGACGGCTTGATGGCGGTGTTTTTCTTTCTTATTGGGCTTGAACTCAAACGCGAGTTGGTCGAAGGCGAACTGGCCGATCCCAGTGCTATCGCTCTGCCGGCCATTGGTGCTGTTGGCGGCATGGTGGCCCCAGCATTACTGTATGTCTATTTTAATTCCGCTGATGTGGTGGCTATGAAAGGCTGGGCTATCCCGGCGGCAACAGACATTGCTTTCTCCTTGGGAATTCTCGGATTGTTGGGCACCCGAGTACCTATTGCGCTCAAGATCTTCTTGGTATCACTAGCGATTTTTGACGATATCGGAGCTATTGTCATAATCGCGCTGTTTTACACCAGCGATTTGTCGGTAACTGCCTTGGTGATTGCGGCGATTTGTATCGCGGTGCTCTATATCCTGAATCGTCGACACGTGGTGTCTCTGGCTCCCTACATATTTGTTGGTCTGATTATGTGGACGGCGGTATTAAAATCCGGTGTTCACGCCACCTTGGCGGGGGTGATTATGGCGCTATTTATTCCGATAAAACCCCGTGAAGGTTCTGACTATTCACCGTTGAAAGAAATGGAGCACGATTTACACGGTGTGGTGGCATTTGCCATTTTACCGATCTTTGCTTTCGCTAATGCGGGGGTTGAAATGGTAGGGGTGAGTTTCGACAGTTTCCTTCACCCGGTGCCAGTGGGAATTGCGTTGGGCTTGTTTCTAGGCAAGCAAATCGGAATCTTTGGGCTCTGTTGGGTCGCGATTAAAGCTGGATGGGTCAGTTTACCCAAGGGGCTGGATCTAAAGGCACTCTATGGTGTGTCTCTCTTGTGTGGTGTCGGCTTTACCATGAGTTTGTTTATTGGCTCGCTAGCCTTCGAGTCCAGCGGAGTGAACCTGCTGTTCGATGAGCGTTTGGGAATCATCGCCGGCTCTTTGCTTTCGGGTTTGGCTGGGTATCTGTTTTTGAACGCTGTATTGCCAAAGTCAGATCAGTCTTGAACTCTTAGCGGGATTCCTTCGACGGCTGTGGCTTCGATGTGAGTGTGGTTAGGATAAACGAAGCCGCCAATCCTTTAAACAAAAAGGGCCTTACCGCAGAGGTAAGGCCCTTTTTGTTTTTTGAAAGAAAAGCGTGTGACTAAAGTTCATGGAATTGCTGAAGCAGTCGTTAATGGATTTGCTGAAGCAGTACCTGAAACGGATGCGGTAAGTGTAAGTCATCAATTCTTTTTGCTTGGCTCCGACAGGAGTAGCCGGTGGCCATCAGCTTGCCTTGGTTTTCTTCGGCGTTTACCGCTTGTGACCAAGAAAGATCATAAATGTGTTTCGACATTTCTACATTTTTTGCTTCATGACCGTAAGTGCCCGCCATACCGCAACAGCCTACATCTACCATGCTCAGCTCTTGTCCCAAGCTACTAAAGATAGCGCCCCAATCTTTGAGCGACGCGGCGGCATTGGTTTTTTCGGTGCAGTGAGCCAGCAGCTTGAAATCCCCCTGCTGGAAACGATCGCGCTGCTGTTGCAGGTGTTCTGTGTGCTTGGCTAGCCACTCTTGCAACAGCTCGACATCTGGTGCCGCGTCGCCGAGTACTTTTTGGTATTCGCTGCGAAATGCCAATGTCATACTAGGATCGACGCCCACTAGTGGAATGCCAGTATTGCTCAGGGTATTCAAGAACTCCGCCGTGTTGTTTGCTGTTTTTTCAAAAGCTTTCAAAAAGCCGTGTACATGTAAGGGCTTGCCATTGGGTTTGAAGGGCGCCAATAAGGGGGTAAAGCCCAAGGACTTCAGTAGCGAGAGTAAGTCGATAACAACCTGAGTTTCGAAGTAGCTCGTAAAGGCGTCTTGCACGACGATAACGGCGCGAGACTTTTCTTCTTCGGTCAACTCGCGAATATTCTCGGCAACCGCGTAGCGAACCCCAAGAATTTGTAACTGACTGTCGAGATTGATACCCGTTAATAGCGGGCTGTCGACCATACCGGTAACCCGAGCCATCATTTTTTGCATCAACTTGGGTTTCATAACCGCGTTATACAACCAAGGTGCTCTGGCCAAGGTGGGCATCAAAAACTCTAGACCACCGATGAAGTAATCCTTAAGGGGACGTAAGTAACGGCTGTAATAAAGCTCCAAAAATTTACTGCGAAAGCTGGGCACGTCAACTTTGATCGGGCACTGACCGACGCAGGACTTACAGGCAAGACAGCCTTCCATGGACGTCATCACTTCGTTGGAAAAGTCGTAATCGCCGTTGCGTCTTGCCAGAGTGTTTTTGGTGCGCTCGAACAAGGATCCCATAAACGACTGCTGTTTGACTCTCTCGCTTTCTTCCACCGGATCGATGCCGCGTTCACTCATCTGTTTAAGCCATTCGCGGATTAGAGATGCGCGTCCCTTGGGGGAGTGAATACGCTCTCGAGTACCTTTCCAAGAGGGGCACATAGCATCATTGGGATTCCAGTTGTAGCAAGCGCCGTTGCCGTTACAGTACATACCGTCGCTATAACCTTCCCATACTTGTACCGGGATCTTTCGGTCCTCTTGGCCTCGAGTCGTCACTTCATCGATTCTTGACAGTTGGTGATAATCGTCGGGTGTGGCAATTTTTCCTGGATTCAACTGATTGCGTGGATCACAGGTGGCCTTGATACGTTGCAATTGTGGGTAGAGATCACCGAAGAACTTTGGTGCGTATTCCGAGCGAACCCCTTTGCCGTGCTCGCCCCACAGTAGGCCGTTGTATTTTTGCGTCAACTCGGCAACTTGATCGGAGATGCTGCGAATGAGTTTTTCTTGCTCGGGATCTTTCATGTCGATCGCTGGGCGCACGTGCAGTACACCGGCATCTACGTGGCCAAACATGCCGTATGGCAAGTTGTGTTGATCAAGTAGCTGTCTGAATTCCACGATAAAGTCGGCGAGGTTTTCCGGCGGCACCGCGGTATCTTCCACGAAGGGAATGGGGCGAGCTTCGCCGGCGGCGTTACCCAGTAAGCCCACAGACTTTTTGCGCATGGCCCAAATCTTAGCCACGGCATCACTGCCCCAGGCGACCGAATAGCCGATACTGGGGCAATCTTCTGAGTCGGCCAGTTGATCGAGCTGATCGGTGAGCACCTTGATGTTGGCTTTTAGTGTCTCTTCATCATCGGCGCTGTATTCCACCAAGTTGATGCCTTGAATGGTCTTGCCTTCGGTCGGCGGGAAGAATTCCGCCACCGTGTTCCAAACAATATCGTTCATGGCCAGGTTCAGAACTTTTGAATCCACTGTCTCGATCGAGGTGGGGCCCGCCTTCATTAGCTCGGTGGCATCGCGCAGCGCGGCGTTAAAATTTTCGTACTTGACGTTGACCAGTGCCGATACTTTTGGAATTGGCAATAGATTGAGTTTGGCTTCGGCAATAAAACCCAAAGTCCCTTCACTGCCGCAAAGTACACTGTTGAGATCGAAAAGCTCGTCCTCGGTGCGGATGTGGGCCAGATCGTATCCGGTTAAACAGCGATTGAGCTTGGGAAATTTCGCCTCGATGGCATCCCTGTGTTCTTTGTGAATATCGTTGACCACTCGGTGCAACTCACCGACGCGATCTTGTCGCTGGGACACAGCGCGAAACTCTTCTTCGCCCAGAGGTTTTGATGTCCACTCGCTGCCGTCCAAGAATACGCTGGTGAGTTCGAGCACGTGATCGCGAGTTTTACCATAAAGGCACGAACCTTGGCCTGAAGCGTCGGTATTGATCATCCCGCCAATGGTGGCGCGGTTACTGGTGGACAGTTCAGGGGCGAAGAACAGGCCGTGAGGTTTGAGGGCGGCATTGAGCTGATCTTTTACCACCCCGCCTTGCACCTTCACCCAGCGCTCTTGGGGATTGATCTCGATGATCTTGTTCATGTGTTTAGAGACATCGATAATCAATCCGTCGGTGAGGGATTGACCATTGGTACCGGTGCCACCGCCCCGTGGGCTTAACACAAGATCGCGAAACTGTTTAAGGTTGCTGAGCTCTGTGACTCGCACGAGATCTCCTGCACTCTTGGGGTAGATGACCCCCTGTGGCAGCACCTGATAGATGGAGTTATCGGTCGCCAATACTGTGCGGTTGGCGTAGTCGGGATTGAGATCGCCTTCGAAGCCACAGGCTTTGAGGGCTTCGATAAAGGCTAGGTATTGCGCCTGTACCGGCGAGGTCTCACGAATACTCGGAATCATAGTGCTCAACATCAGCTGAAAATTGGGTCGCCATTTTACTGTTTTCGATGCTTGGCGGCTAGATTCCCGTTGAAATGCGTGTGTTGGTGGCAAATTGGCCCAGATTTGAACATAGCTTATACTGCCAAGAGCTCCGTGTTGGCGAGAGCCGTTACTGATCAGAATTGGATAGTGTCATTTTACTTAGAATGTTAAGGATGCGTGCTTAGGTTGAGTTGCTAGGCTAAATCGCGAATGGGTGATGCTTTGTTAACACGGGTGGACAGATTGGGAGCTGAGTTCGCTCAGTGGGTGAGTATTTTTCATGTTGCTTTAGGTTCAAGGTTTAGGTTTAGGTTTAGATTCTAGGTTCTAGGTTCTAGGTTCTAGGTTCTAGGTTCTAGGTTCTAGGTTCTAGGTTCTAGGTTCGAGGGCCGAGTCTTTGCTCAATAGGAATCACAATGGAAAATCATCTGCAGTCGTCAGCCTGTGCTGATGAAGTTCTGAAATTTTGGTTTGACGAACTTGAGCCAAAGCAGCATTTCATCAAAGACAGTGAACTAGACACACACATCCGTGATCGCTTTGGCGATCTGTTGATGGCGGCCTTGGCCTGCGAGCTTTGGCCTTGGCGAAGCAGCGCCAATGGGCGTTTGGCCGAAGTGATTGTATTGGATCAGTTTTCGCGCAATGTCTATCGCGATCAACCCCAGGCGTTTGAGGGGGATCGCTTGGCGCTCTGTTTGGCGCAAGAGGCTATCGCTCTCGGTGTTGATCAGCAGTTACCAGCGACGCGACGAAGTTTTCTGTATATGCCCTTCATGCACAGTGAATCGCTGCTGATACAAGCGCAAAGTGTTGATTTGTTTAGCCAGCCGGGATTGGCGCAGAACCTCGAGTTTGCTCATCGACATCGGGATATTATCGAGCGCTTCGGCCGCTATCCTCATCGCAATCAGCTATTGAATCGTCAGTCATCACCGGAGGAATTGGCCTTTTTATGTGAGCCAGGTTCCAGTTTTTGATATTACTCTAGACATTTTACAATTGGCGCTTTGTGAAAAATGCGATTGACGCTTTTCTACTCTACAATGCCGCCCACACCTCTTCAGGCTCAAGACAAGGATTCAGTCATGCCCGATCACAGTCGTTCAGACCTCGCCGGTCTCGATCTTTATGGTTTAAATGTTCGCGAAATCTATCACCGACACTACGGTATTTGCCAATTGGTGTACGTGGCCGTGAGTGGTTGCTGGGTGGGGCTCAACGAAAAACATCGAACTATCACCGCTCCGGATAACAATGGCTACCCGCTGCTAGAGCGATTGACCTACGCTCGCTACCTCTATGAAGAGTGGACCGCTTATCTACAGATTCTGGACCCCAGCTTCGAGCCAGAAGGCGTGATGATTTCTCATCGCGCCCATCAACAGGAAATGGCTTAGGTCAGTTACTTGGCTGCCATTTTCTCTTCGCTGACTTAACACTGAACCGCCAATTCATCCCCCACTTGCCATAAGCTATTTCTCGCCGGCTCTAAAGTCGCATTCACGGCGAAGGCCGGGGCTTTGTGGTTGTCAGGCATTGGATTTAGGTCAAGCAATGTTTTAAAGGGTTGCATGGACGGGTCTTTCTCTGCGTTGTCGGGGTTGATCGTTGTCATAATGCATCGCTCGCAATGGTCGCGAAGATTCAATGCTAAACCGTCGTTGTGCGATAGCCTCTGTACTCTATGCTCCTCAAATGCCGCTAGACCCGAAATGACGATGTTTGGTCTAAAGCGTCGCATGTCTACCAGCGGCGACTGCTGTTGCTGCAGTTGTCGATTGAGCTGATCGAGGGATGCTGTGTTGGCCACCAAGAAAGGTGCCGCGTCGGCAAACGCGGTAAAGGTCTCTTCACCAAAACGTTCAGGGTTCGATTGCGGGCGAATAAAGTTGTCCGCGATGCTCACTAAACGCAGGGGTTTGGCAGGCTGTAATACGTTATTTAGCCACGCAGAGACTTCAACGCTAGCCTCGATGACATCACATTCGTCGCGCCAAACAGTTGCCTGAAAACGTTCACTTTGGTTTGAGCCCACTAATGGAAGTGACACTTCACCATAACCCTCTGCCGACAGGGTGAGTGATTCGTTGGCTATGGCGGTATTGATCAATGCCATTTTCGGCAGTTGTCGCTGAGACACAAATCGGCCATTGGGCATCACCAGCATCCAGTGTCGATCGTACTGCAGACCTTGTGGTGTGATCGGCCATTGAGCGACCTCAATACCGCGCAGGGATTTTACGGGATAAACAATAAGCTTTTCGATAGTGACGTTGGTGTTATTGGCCATGTGATTCTCGTTGTAGAGATTGCTGTAATCTGAATAGACGACTTACTTTTTTTGCGTGGTCTTTTCAAAGGCCGCCAATTGCTCTGGGGTGGCAGGCTGCTGGTGATTGTTTTTCCATTCGTCGTAGCTCATGCCGTAAATGTGTTCGCGAGCTTGATCGTAATCGACGGCAACGCCTTTTTCATCGGCAGCGGCCATGTACCATTTACTCAGACAGTTACGACAAAATCCCGCGAGGATCATGAGATCGATATTCTGAACATCTTTACGCTCGTCTAAGTGCTTTAACAAGCGGCGAAAGGCAGCGGCTTCCAATTCTGTTTGAGTTTGTGTGTCCATGGTGTGTCTCACTGTATTTGGTTTTGTGAATGTTTGGGTTTGATTATCCTACGATGACAAGTTTGCCGTCGCATTAAAAAAGTTGATCGTACCGCACGACCCTAACGGCTTGCCCGAGCTCTACGCGAGTATCGGCAGGCACTATGGCCAGAGCATTGGACCAGCTGGTTGACGACAACACCCCAGAGCTTTGATTTGGGTGTGTGTGCATATTTCCGTCATCGTCGACTTTTACTCGCACATACTCTTGGCGAATGCTGGGTTTAGATCGCGCGAAGCTGGCCGGCAGCAAACTGCCCGAGGGTAACTTCGGTTCCATCCCCTGCATTTTTTGCAAGTAAGGGCGGGCAAATAGCAGGAAGGTGACAAAGGTGGACACTGGGTTGCCGGGCAAGCCAAAAAAGGGCGTGTCACCGACTCGACCGAAGGCCAATGGTTTGCCTGGTTTGATGGCGAGTTTCCACAAATTCAGTTCGCCCAGCTTTTCTACCGCGCCTTTAACGTGATCTTCTTCGCCCACCGAAACACCACCAGTGCTGATGATGATGTCGGCTTCAAGTGTGGCTCGGCTCAGTGCTGCTAAGGTGGCTGCGGGTGTGTCGTCAACGCGGCCGAGGTCCACTACGGTGAGATGCATTTGTTGTAGCAGACTGGCCAGTAAGTACCGGTTGGAGTTGTAGATTTGTCCCTCTTGCAGTGGTGTGCCTGGCTCGGCTAATTCATCACCGGTGGATAAGATTGCAACTCGCAATTGACGGTAGACTGGGACTTGCGCAATGCCAATACTGGCCAGAAGTCCGATGGTCTGTGGGCTGAGTAAATCACCGGCGGCGGCGATCACCGAGCCCTTGGCGATGTCTTGCCCGGCTCGACGAATGTTGTTTCCCTTGGGGCAATCGCCGGGGATGATCACCTGGGTATCGGATTCGTTAGGCCGACACTGCTCTTGCATCACCACGCTGTCGGCGCCCTCGGGTATTTCGGCTCCGGTGAAAATGCGGGCGGCGGTTCCTTTTGTTAACGCCTTGGGTACGGTTCCTGCCGGAATTCGCTGACTGATCTCAAGGCCTTGGTCGGGCGCGAGGGCGGCTAAGTCGTCGTGGCAAAAGGCGTAACCGTCCATGGCACTGTTATCACTGGGCGGCACATTCAGTGTCGCAACTTGATCAACGGCTAGTATGCGGCCAAGAGCCTCGAGCAAGGGAACCTGCTCGTGCGGCTGGGATGGCCTGACGTGGTCGAGTATTTGGCTCAGCGCTTCATCAGCGGGTTTCATAGCCTTCATGGCATTCCTCTGCAATCGTGACGGTAATTTCTTGTGGCCGATTATACGCAACGGATTGGACTAGGGATAATGGCAAGTTTTGCTGCGCTGAATCCATGAACTCGATAGAATGCAAGCTCGTTTCTTTTGGTGGTTGTGTTATCTGTGAGCAGTTCTGCAGAGCGTCTTAATGGTTCCTTGGTTCGATATTGGGTCGAATTTCGTCAGCTTGTAAAACTGGCTGCTCCATTGTTGGCCGCACAGCTTTTAGTGACCGGAACCAGTGCCGTAGATACGATCATGGCCGGCAACTATCACGCCAACGATCTGGCTGGCGTGGCGGTGGGTTCCAGTGTGTGGATGCCGCTGTATTTATTCATCTCCGGCTTGTTGATCGCGACCACCTCAATGGTGGCGAGATTTAGCGGCGCCGATGATTCAACCTCTATCGTCAACACTGTGCATCAAAGTATTTGGCTGGCGCTGAGTGTTTCTGTGGTTTGCATGTTGGTGCTGTTTAACGCCGATATCCTATTGGGATGGATGTCGGTGGAGGCGGAATTTGCGGTGATCACCGATGGTTATCTGAATGCCCTAGCTTATGGTGTGCCCGGCGCGGTGCTGTTTGGCTGTTTGAGAGCCTTTACCGAAGGGATGGGACGAACAAAACCTTTTATGATCAGCAGTGCTCTGGCGTTTTTACTCAACATCCCACTCAATTATGCGCTGATCTATGGCGAGTGGGGCTTGCCTGAGCTCGGTGGTGTGGGCTGTGGCTGGGCCACGGCGTTTAGTATGTGGTTTCAGGTGCTGGTGTTGGGTTGGTTTGTTTCGCGGCCGCAGAGCTATGACAAGGTTTCGCTATTGCGTGGTTGGCAGTGGCCAAATCTAGCCAAGATTAAGCCCATTGCCGATCTGGGTTTTCCTATCGCTTTGGCTGTGTTTGCCGAAGTTTCGATCTTTTCGATGGTGGCGCTATTATTGGCTCCCCTTGGCGCGGTGACCGTGGCGGGGCATCAAATAGCGCTGAGTGCCTCGCACTTGATCTTTATATTTCCATTGAGCTTATCTCAGGCTGTGACGATTCGTGTGGGATATTACCTGGGGCGCCAGCAACAGCGTCGAGCCAATTTCGTGGCGCGCACGGGTATTGGTGCGGCGGGGGTAATGGCGCTGATCTCGCTCTCGCTGATACTCACCTTTCGCGAAGCAGTGGTGGGCCTCTATACCCAAGATGCTGCCGTGCAAGCGGTAGCGCTGAGTTTGTTTCTGTGGATGGCGATTTACCAGTTTCCGGATCATCTGCAAATTGCCGCCAACGCCAGTTTGCGTGCCTATCAAGATAGCCGAGTTCCGTTGATGTTGATTCTACTCTGCTATTGGGGCGTCGCTTTACCCCTTGGTTACGTCTTAGCGCATACCGATTGGTTAATGGCTCCGCAAGGGGCACAGGGCTTTTGGATGGCGTTAGTGGTCGGCCTCACGGGTACTGCGATTTTATTGGGGACTCGTCTGGTGGCGGTTTCTCGCCGTGTTTTGCCTTCGGTGTAAGGGGCTCGCTGAGCGGATTATTGTCGTCTAAACCTTTTATTTTTCGAGGTTTGTCATCTAGTCTTAAGTCAATGGGCCCCAGACGGTGAATACCATGACAGAAGGCGAGACGCTCGTCGTATACGCAGATTTCAATTGCCCCTTTTGCTACCTTCTCAACGAACATCTATTGGCGCTAGGTATCGAAAAACAGGTGCAATGGCGATCCATCGAACATGAGCCAGAGGCGAGCTTTTTTCAAGTCGATGGGCGAGTCGTGCAAAATCTTGAAGATGAAGTTCTGCGAGTGCGTCAAAGAGCTCCTCAATTGTTGATTAGCTTGCCTTCCGCACGGGCCAATACGCGTTTGGCCACTCATCTGATCATTGCTGCGAATCGTCAAGATTCAGCCAGAGCCATACTGCTTCGGGGCCTAATTTATCGCGCTTATTGGATCGAAGGACGGGATATTTCCAACCCAGAGATTTTACTGGAGTTGGCGTTGCTGTGCGGCTTTACCGCTTTAGCGGACAGCATTGATGATCAAGTACACTCGATTGCGGAGCAGTGGTTTACCGCTTGGGATCAAGGCCGCTTTGATCGCCGTATTCCCTCTTTGCAGCGTTTGCCCAGCGAACAGCAGTTTCTGGGATTGCCTTCTTTGCAGCAGTTGCAACAGTTTTATGAGTTAGGTCAGGTGAGTACCGATCAAGAATCTCCATTGGTCTGTATACCCGAGCCTCGTCAAACACTACTCGTCGCCGATGCCGATGCCGATGCCGACTATTGCCGAGCTATCGAAACGACTTTTTCAGATCGCTACGATGTCATTAGCGTGTGTTCTAGTGCGCAGGTTGTTGCCGCTTGTGTTCAGTCGACACGTCCCGATTTGGTATTGATGAATGTAGAGCTAAACCCAGGTTGTGGTTTCGAGGCGTGTCGCGAGCTCAAGTCTAACGAGCATACTCAGCCGATTGCGGTGTTGTTATTTACCGAGCATTACCGCGAAGATGCCGAGATCAAGGGTTTGGAATACGGCGCATCGGATTTTCTCTGTAAAAGTGTTTCGACGGTGATTTTAGGAGCGCGAGTTAAAACTCACTTACAGTTGGCGCGCCTAACCGCAACGCTCGAAACAAGAGCGAATTTCGATAGTTTAACCGGCCTATACAATCGCCGTGAGTTCGAACACATTCTAGAAGTTGAATGGCGCAGGGCTTGTCGAAACAGCACGCCTTTGTCGATCATGTTTATGGATATCGATTACTTTAAACACTACAACGACAGCTACGGGCACCTCGCTGGCGATGATTGTTTGAGAAAAGTGGGGAGCGCGTTAAAAGCGAGTTTATGCCGAAGTGGTGAATTTGTCGCCCGCTATGGGGGTGAAGAATTTGTCGCTATTTTGCCCAATAGTGAGGGAAGTAAAGTGCAGGAATGCGCAGAACGTATTCTGACTCAGGTCGAACGTTTACACATACCGCATCGCTCGTCGGAGGTTAAACAAGAAGTGACATTGAGTATCGGTATCGCCACCGAAGTTCCCGCGTTGGGGGAGTCGCCTCAAGAACTCTTGGGATTGGCAGATAAACACCTTTATCAAGCCAAGTCTGAAGGCCGCAATCGAATGGCGTATTGAATGTATGTCGAAAAGGTTATCAAGAATGACTAAAAGCTATGACTTGATTGTCAGTCGGCAGTTGTTTTTTTCGCGTTTTTTGAGCGTCGCTATCGTCATTGTGGCAACGCTTTTCACGGCGGTGCTATCCACAACGGTATTGGCTCAAACACATTCGTCTAAATCTGAGCTGTTACTGGGGTGTACTGCGCCAAAAGGCTCAGCGATGCTGTTGGCGGTCGAGCGTGTCTATCGGGCAGCGCTGCACAATGTCGGCGTTCAGTTAACCATGATTCCTATGCCGAATTTACGAGAACAGGCGGCGTTGGTTGCGGGAGAAATCGATGGTGTTTGTGGCCGAATCAAGCGGTTTGATCAACTATCTAAGCAGAGTGAATTGCAACGATTATCGGTTGCGATTGCCTATTCCGAAGTGTCTGCCTTCTCACCTCAGCCATTGACTCATCTTATGGACGAAAAGCAGCCGCGTATCTTGAGTTATAATCTAGGCGAGCTATCCGTTCAGAGAATACTGCCAGCATTGAGACATCATGATCTCAAACCCGCCCCAACGGCTGAAAAAGCGGCGCATTGGTTGGAGGAGAACAAAGTCCATATTTATGTTGGTGACGACATCCATTTTGAGACCGCCTGGCGCAGAGCAGGAATAAGTCAAGAGTTGTATCGAAAGGTTATTTATACCGATGAGTACTACATGTTCTTGAGCGCTAAGTATTCCAAGGACTTTATTCGGCGCTTATCTAATTCGGTAAAACAGCAGTTGGATTTGAATGGCGGGGCGCTTGATTTCCGTGAAGTTTTTGCGGGAAAGCAAATACAGGTTAAATACATTCATGAGCCGTAGATCTAGACGTGAGCGCGTAACCCAATGCTGTCTATGGCTATTTGTCTCGAAAGCTTGAAGGCGCTTTTCCTGTCCACTTCTTAAAGGCGCGATAAAAGCTTGAGCTTTCACTGAATCCCAGTAAATGCGCGATATCCTCCAGTTGCAGTTGTGAGTCGCGCAGATAGCGGATGGCTATTTCGGCCCGAACGTCATCCAAGATTTGCTGGTAAGAATTTCCCTGCTCTTTAAGTTGACGCCGAAGGCTTCTCTCACTCATTCCAAGTTGTTGTGCAATCTCTCCGGGAGATGGATGGCAGTGGGGCTGGCTCATGATCCTGAGTCTCACTTTATTGACAATGCCTCGGTGCTGCTCTTGTTGCTGTTGCAGTTGCTCGCACAGTTTAACCGCTAGCTGTTGAGTCACCGGGTTTGCCGAGGGATTGACGATATCCAGTACACTCTCGGGGTATATGGCTTGATTAGATCGTGCGTTAAAAATGATTGGGCAAGCAAACACAGATTCATAACGATTGGCATAAGCTGGTGCCGGGTAGCGCAGATGAATCTCTACTGGCTGATGTTTATTGCCATGAAAATCTGAAATCATTTTGTGATTACAAGCGAGATGTTCTTCCACCAAAAAACGATAAAGTTCGGGCTTTACCTGGTGATAGGGCTCACACCGGGCGATTAATTGTGCGCTCTCTAGCTGTATTTGAGAGTGTGTCAGATTGGTTGTGGTTTGATAGAAGTTTTGCGCTATGCGAAGCATGTCTCGGCCGCTGCGGCAGCTGGCAATGGCGTAACCCATCATGCCCCAATCACTGAGACTTTCTCGTCGACCAATTTCGAGCCCCAAGGAATCGTCTTGGGTTAATTTCAGGGCATTGTTAACTATCGTTAGACTTTGATCGAAACTGAGCAATGTGTCTTCCCGATCGAGCTGAGCCATTGAAATTCCGCTGCCTTCAATTAGCTTGTCGGAATCCAAATTGCGCTCTCGCAGTACGGTCTTTATCAATTGAAAAAGATACACCGGAACCACGGCATCGGTGCGATCAAATACTGGGCGAGAATGCTGCTCGGTTTCACTCATGTCATTATGCTATTTAAATTAAGAGGGCGGCTGTCCGAAAATGTCGTGGTCTGGCCGCGCCTGTGGTTTTGATGGTGGTATATTTTTTCTAGAATAGCCTTTTACTCCCGAGAGGCGCGAAAACGAGTATACACGGACGCTATCGGTGAATAAAACGCCTAAGCATTGGTGACAGTGAGACGCTTATGGTGTTCGGGGCAGGGTATGTTAGGTTTAGGGGGCTGACCTTATGGGTAGGTCCACCACAACACGTCCCCACAACCATTAATAGCAACCGACAACCGAAATCAATAACAATAACTCGTCAATACAGCGAGTATCGACATTAGAGAGCATAGGATCATGGTATCAACCTCGCGCCGAAAACTACTGTTGAGCGGTCTTGCTTTGGGCTCCTTAGGCGTCGCAACTGCCTTGCGCCCGTCCGATCGCGGCGCAGCACACAGTGATTACTTTTTGCAGTTGAGTGGTGCGCTGGACCGTGCTGAACTGTCTGGACCCACCCTGGTCATTGATCGCGCTGCTTTGATGCGAAATATCGAAAACTTGAAATCGCACATTGGTGACGCTTATCACTATCGAATCGTCGGGAAATCCTTGCCATCCTTGCCACTGCTGAAAACGGTTATGGACGCTACGGGTTCTCAGCGCTTAATGATGTTTCATCAACCCTTTTTGAATCAAGTGGTGTCGGAATTCTCTGGCAGTGATGTTTTGATGGGCAAGCCCATGCCGGTGACTTCCGCGGCCAAGTTTTATCGACAGCTTGAGCCGAGTTCGAGGTTTGACTCTGCTCAGCAGTTGCAGTGGTTGATCGACACGCCCGAGCGCCTAGTACAATACCAGCAATTGGCACAACACTTGGTTCTGCCCCTGCAAATCAACATTGAATTAGACGTTGGCTTGCATCGAGGCGGCGTCAACAGCGACGAAAGTTTGCAGCGCATGCTACAAATTATTGAGTCGGACCCCTTGTTGTCGCTATCTGGATTTATGGGCTACGAGCCCCACGTGGCAAAACTCCCAGGAGATAAGTTGGCGGCCCGAGATAAGGCCATGGCCATTTATCGACAGCGGCTGGTCAGTGCCGAGAAAATTCTCGGACGAGATCTGAGCCAGTTGACGTTGAACGCTGCGGGTAGTCCCACCTATCGCTACTATTGTGGTGAACATCAAAGCGATCAGTTTCCCCATAACGAACTGGCGGCAGGCTCGTGTTTGGTGAAGCCTGAAGATTTCGATTTGCCGGGCCTAGCCGATCATCAGCCAGCATCATTTATCGCCTCTCCGGTATTGAAAGCGCTCGACTCCACACAGTTACCGGGTGATACCGGCGTGGGTAAACTGATGGGAATGTGGAACCCCAATCGAAAGCGAACCTTCTTTGGTTATGGCGGTTACTGGAAAGCCAATCCGCATTCTCCTAAAGGGTTGAGCCACAATCCGTTGTTTGGTCGTTCCACCAATCAGGAGATGTACAACGGTTCCAACAGCGTGCCGCTGCAACCGGACGATTGGATGTTCCTGCGACCGACCCACAGTGAATTCGTATTTCTGCAGTTCGGCGACATTGCCGTATTCGATCCAGAGCAGGGCGACATAGTCGATCTGTGGCCGGTATTTTCAGCGACATGATGACTTTGCGAGGTGCAGTTATGTGTGGAGAGAGAAGCAGCGCAACGATTACGCTAGCCATAATGCTCTTTGTATTAGGTGTTTACGCGTCGACCAGTTCGGCCGAGCCATTATCCGATAGACAAACTCGCTTAATGCTCAGCAATTGTGTGCAATGCCATACCAAACCCATATTGGGGGCGCCCTTGATCGGAGATCAAAAGGCGTGGCAGAAAGTGTTTAAAAAAGGCGAAGAGCAAGTGCTGAAAAATGTGGTGCAAGGCCTCGGCAGTATGCCGCCTTTGGGCTATTGCAGTACCTGCGACGAAGCGGATTTTCGAGCACTCATTAAAACCATGTCCGGACTGCCGGCAGCGGATCAATAAGTTTTCATTGGTGATCATCGATAATGACTGACTCAAAAAATACACGACGCAGCTTTCTGCGAAAATCAGCGACTTTAACCGCGGGAGTAACCGCCGCAGGTCTGACAACGGTAACTGGGTTGAGCGGTTGCACGGCGTCTGAGCCACAAAGCCCCGTGGAGTTTGTACCGGGAAAGCCGGTGCCATGGATTAACTGGGCAGGCAACGAATTCTGTTACCCGTCCCAGCGTCTTGCCCCCACCAATGATGAAGAAGTCGCTCAGGCTCTGGCTCAAGCGCCAGGGGTGGTGCGGGCTGTTGGTTCAAGCCATTCATTCAGTCCGGTAGTGCCCACCGATGATACGCTGGTGACCACCGATCTGCTCAGTGGCTTGATCAGTCATGATGCGGATACCCACCAGGCCGAAGTCTGGGCCGGCACTCGGTTACATGATTTGGGGTTGTTACTGGATGGCGTAGGGCAGGCGTTGCCGAACATGCCAGATATGGATTACCCGTCCATCGGCGGTTCGATCGCCAATTCGGTGCACGCAACCGGTAGCTCGTTTGGTTCTATGTCGACCTATGTGTTGGGCATGACACTGGCGACTGCGTCAGGTGAATTATTGGAATGCAGCGCCCAGTCTAATGCGGATGTTTTCCAAGCGGCGCGAGCGTCAATTGGCTCACTCGGTATTGCTTCTAGAATAAAACTGCAGAACTTTCCCTCGTTTCAACTGACTGAAGTCAACGGTGTGGAAAAAGCCGAAGACGTGCTCGATGATCTCGATCAGCGTTTCGCCAACAATCGTCATTTCGAAATGTACTTCCTACCCTATTGTGATTGGAGCCTGACTGTCACCACCAATGAGGCTAGGCCTGGTGATGAAAACGTGGGCGAAGACGATCCCCATGCGGTGAATATTCTGCGACAGGTGTTCGGCGCGGTGAGTTGGATTCCCGGCATAGGCGATGATATCTATCAGCGTCTTATTGAAATGGAGCTGAAGAAAAATGCCACGGTGAACACGGTTCGAACCGGGCCTTCACACAAGGTTTTCCCTCACGATCGAATCGTGCGTTTTCGTGAAATGGAGTACACGGTTCCCGTTGAGGTTGGGCCGGCCTGTATCCGCGAGATTATGCAAACCATTCGTCGCAAGAAGCTACCGGTGTGTTTTCCTTTAGAGTATCGCCACGTAAAAGCCGACGATATCTGGTTGTCGATGTTTGAAGGGCGCGATGGTGCGGCGATTTCGGTGCATCAGTTTGGCGATATTGATTACAAGGCGGTATTTGCCGAAATCGAACCGATTTTCTGGAAATACGAAGGGCGTCCCCACTGGGGCAAAATCCACACCTTGGATGCCAAGCGCTTGGCTGCTCTCTATCCTCGCCACTGGCAGGATTTTCACGAGGTACGCCGCGCCTTAGATCCCACCGGTAAAATGCTCAACGATCATCTCAAGCACATTTTCTTATGACTGGTGGGCAGTGATGGGCGGGCAGTGATTGGAACAGACGAATTTGTCCACAAGACCGGAGGTTCTGGTCAATGCCTGTTGCATAATGGTCAAAGCTCACCGGTGACCCGGAAGTCACGACCCTAGCGCTCTGATTGGTCACTGATACGGTCGATTTTGCAATTGGAAGCCTTGCTCCACCTCTCTAATCTAGACGCCGCTAAGATAAGGCCTGCATCTGCCCCCGGCGCGCAGGCCCCAATAACCCTAGAGTGTGAGGCTGATAGATGATCTATTCAGGTAAAGCCATAACGGTAACTGCCCTGGACAATGGCATTGCCGAACTCAACTTCGATTTGGAAGGTGAGTCCGTAAACAAATTCAACGCGTTAACAACTGAAGAGCTGAAACAAGCTGGCGAGGCATTGAAAGCCGCTAGCGACGTAAAAGGCCTGATTGTTACCAGTAAAAAAGACGTATTCATCGTCGGCGCAGACATTACCGAATTTGGTAATAACTTTAGCGCTACTCAAGAAGAAATCGCGGCTGGGGTTTTAGAAACCAACAAAACCGTTTTCAACACTATTGAAGATTTGCCTTTCCCTACCGTTGCTGCAATTAACGGTATCGCCTTTGGTGGCGGTCTGGAAATGGCTCTGGTGTGCGACTTCCGTGTTATGTCGACCACCGCCAAAATTGGCTTGCCAGAAACCAAACTGGGTATCATCCCAGGCTTCGGTGGCACCGTTCGTCTGCCACGTGTTATCGGTGCTGATAATGCCGTTGAGTGGATTGCTGGCGGTAAAGATCAGAAAGCCACTGCTGCTTTGGCTGCCGGCGCCGTTGACGCGGTTGTTGCACCTGAAAAATTGCGCGAAGCCGCTTTGGATCTGGTACAAAAATGTATCGCTGGTGATTTCGACTACGCTGCTAAGCGTCAAGAGAAATTGGATCCACTGAAATTGAACGACATCGAAGCGATGATGTCTTTCGAAAGCGCAAAAGCGTTTATTGCTGGTCAAGCGGGTCCAAACTACCCTGCACCAGTGACCGCCGTTAAAGTCATTCAGAAAGCCGCTAAAATGGGCCGTGATGAGGCTTTGGCCGAAGAAGCCAAAGGCATTGCCAAACTGGCGAAAACTGAAGTTGCTCGCAATTTGGTTGGCCTGTTCTTGGGTGATCAAGAGCTGGGTAAAACCGGTAAAGAGTGGGCTGCCAAAGGTGGCAAAGTTGAGAAAGGCGCTGTACTCGGTGCCGGTATCATGGGCGGCGGTATTGCTTACCAGTCCGCGCTGAAAGGTACCCCCATCATCATGAAAGATATCGCTCAAGCCGGTATCGATCTGGGTCTGTCAGAAGCCAGCAAGTTGTTGTCTAAGCGCGTTAGCCGCGGTCGTATGACTCCAGAAAAAATGGCCGGTATTCTGAATAACATTCAACCACAGCTGAGCTTTGATGCGTTCGATTCGGTTGACGTTATCGTTGAAGCCGTTGTTGAAAACCCGAAAGTTAAAAAGGCTGTCTTGGCCGAGACCGAGAAGCAAATTCGCGAAGACGCGATTCTGACTTCCAACACCTCGACCATCTCTATTACTCACTTGGCTGAAGACCTGCAGCGTCCAGAGAACTTCTGTGGCATGCACTTCTTTAACCCAGTACACCAAATGCCTTTGGTTGAAGTTATTCGCGGTGAGAAAACCAGCGACGAAGCCATTGCTCGTACTGTTGCCTACGCTTTGGCGATGGGTAAAAAGCCGGTTGTTGTTAATGACTGCCCAGGCTTCTTGGTTAACCGTATCTTGTCTCCTTACTTCGGCGGTTTCTTGCGCCTGATGAAAGACGGCGCAGACTTCACCAAGATCGATAAGGTGATGGAAAAGTTCGGTATGCCAATGGGCCCAGCTTACTTGGCTGACGTTGTGGGTATCGACACTGGCGTTCACGCTGGTGAAGTGATGGCCGCTGGCATTCCTTCGCGTATGGGTGCGGATTTCACCACCACACACGAAGTTCTGTTTAAAGCCGATCGCTACGGTCAGAAAAACGGCAAAGGCTACTACGCTTACGAAGTTGATCGTAAAGGTAAGCCTAAGAAAGTTGTCGACGAAGAAGTTAAAGCGCTGTTGGCACCTGTGGTTGATGCGGCTAAAGACTTCAGCGATGAAGAAATCCTTGAGCGCATGATGATCCCACTGTGTCTGGAAGCGGTTCGCTGTCTTGAAGAAGGCATTGCGGCTTCTGCTACCGATGTGGACATGTCCCTTATTTATGGTATCGGTTTCCCTCCATTCCGCGGTGGTGCTCTGCACTTCATCCAGGACATGGGCTTGGCTGAATTTGTTGCGAAAGCTGACAAGTACGCTGACATGGGCGAAAGCTATCAGTGCACTGACAAGTTGCGCGCGATGGCTGCTAACGGCGAAGTCTTCTTCGCTTAATAGACTGAAACTCACAAACATTTTTGGAGATTAAGTAATGAGCTTAAATCCTAGAGACGCCGTTATTGTTGATTTCGGTCGTACTGCCATGGGTCGTTCTAAGAACGGCGCTTACCGTAATACTCGTGCAGAAGACATGTCAGCTGATCTGATCAACGGCCTGTTTGCTCGCAACGAAAAATTGAACCCAGCTGAAGTTGAAGATGTGATTTGGGGCTGTGTTAACCAGACCAAAGAGCAGGGCATGAACATCGCTCGCATGATTTCACTGATGACTGTGATTCCTCACGAAGCGGCCGGTCAAACCGTTAGCCGCCTGTGTGGTTCTTCTATGTCTGCGCTGCACACTGCGGCTCAAGCGATCATGACCGGTAACGGCGACATGTTCGTTATCGGTGGTGTTGAGCACATGGGTCACGTTCAGATGACTCACGGTGTTGATCCCAACCCACGTTTGGCCAAGCACGTTGCTAAAGCGGCGGGCATGATGGGCATGACGGCTGAAGTATTGGGCATGATGCACGGCATGACTCGTGAGCAACAAGATCAGTTTGGTGCTCGCTCTCACCAGTTGGCTCATAAAGCCACTGTCGAGGGTCGTTTTAAAGACGAAATCATCGCTTTGGAAGGTCACGACGAGAACGGCTTTAAAGTTCTGATGACTGAAGACGAAACCATTCGTCCTGAAACCACGGTTGAGTCTTTGTCTCAACTGCGCCCTGCCTTTAACCCTAAAGGCGGCACTGTAACTGCAGGTACTTCTTCGCAAATCACCGACGGTGCTTCTGCGATGATTTTGATGTCTGCTGAGCGCGCTCAAGCCTTGGGTGTTCAGCCGTTGGCTAAGATCCGCGCAATGGCGGTTGCCGGTGTTGATCCTTCAATCATGGGTTACGGTCCTGTACCTTCTACTCAGAAAGCACTGAAGCGTGCCGGTCTGACTATGGGCGATATCGATTTTGTAGAGCTGAACGAAGCTTTTGCTGCACAGGCATTGCCGGTTCTTAAAGATCTGGATTTACTCGATAAAATGGACGAGAAAGTGAACTTGCACGGTGGTGCTATCGCTTTGGGTCACCCATTTGGTTGTTCTGGTGCTCGCATCACCGGTACCTTGCTGAACGTTATGCGTCAGAATGAAGGTGCTTTGGGTGTGTCGACCATGTGTGTTGGTTTGGGTCAAGGTATCACTACCGTGATCGAGCGTTTGTAATTAGCGCTTAACCTAAGCTAGAAAAAAGAGGAGCATTGCTCCTCTTTTTTTTGCGCGTTATTTGTAAATACTCTGCTCGATCGCGGGGCCAAGGATCCAGCTCGCAGGCTTAACGATTCAGTTCATAGGCGCACATATTCACCGCCGTCGCCAAATTTAGCGATTCCAGTACGCCGTTTCCTTGAATTGAAAATGATTGAAGGTTCAAATCACTCAGGCTTTCTCGAGGAACCCCTCTGGCTTCGTTGCCAAAGATAAAGCACTTATGATTGCTAAATGATGGTGTCGACAGTGGTTCGCCGTCAATGTCCAAGCAGGCAAATTGATCAAAGCGAGTTTTGAGTGTATCGATGGATACGTCTATTTCGATGGGTACGTGAAAGATTGCCCCCATGCTGGCACGCACCACTTTCGGATTGAACGGATCAACACTGTTGGGGCTGAGCACGCAGCTAAAATCACCGAACCAGGCTAGGGTTCGCAAAATCGTGCCGAGGTTTCCCGGATCTTGCACTTCGTGCAAATAGACCGTGCGTTGCTGATGAATCTGCTCTTGCGGCCCTATGGTGGCGTTCAGTGGAACCACTGCAAGAATACCTTGAGGCGATTTAGTGTCGGATATTTTCTGCATTTGTTTGTCAGAAATGGTCTGAGTTTCAAATTCCGAGAGGCTGTTGTTTACCATGAGGTTGTCGCTAAGCGCCGAACTGTAGCTCTCACTGGTGTAGATTTTCGCGCTCGCCAATAGCGGATTGATTTTTGCCGCTTTCGCCAATTCCAAAATCAGATGTTCGCCCTCCACCAAAAAGCAACCGAATTCAACGCGGTGCTTTTTTTGATGCAGCTTTTTTATGTTATCGAGTTTCATTTGGCGTCATCCGATACTTGATCGCTTAGGGCGTTGCTATTCTCCTGGGCGAAATCTTCGACCATGGCCTTGACTAGGGCCTCGGCGATTTTTACACCGTCGACCCCAGCCGACAAAATTCCGCCAGCATAACCTGCACCTTCTCCGGCGGGATATAAGCCTCGAGTGTTGATGCTTTGCAAGGTTTCTTTGTCGCGACGGATGCGCACCGGTGACGAGGTTCTGGTTTCGATTCCCGTCAAGATAGCGTCGGCGCGATCAAAGCCACGGATTTTTTTACCGAAGGCGGGCAGGGCTTCTCGAATCGCGTCGATGGCGAAATCCGGTAAGGTTGTGGATAGATCTCCCAGTGTGACACCGGGTTTGTAAGAGGGCTCAACGTCGCCAAAAGTGGTTGAAGGTTTGTTGTTGATGAAGTCGCCGACCAATTGTCCTGGCGCGCAATAGTCTTCACCGCCCACGACATAGGCGTGAGATTCTAAGGCTTCTTGCAATTCGATACCGGCGAGGGGATGACCGGGGAAGTCGTCTTCGGGATTGATGTTGACCACAATGCCGGAGTTCGCGTTGCGCTCGTTGCGAGAATACTGGCTCATGCCATTGGTCACCACGCGACCTTCTTCCGAGGTGGCTGCAACCACCGTGCCGCCTGGGCACATGCAAAAACTGTAAACCGCGCGTCCATTTTTGGCGTGATGAATGAGTTTGTAATCTGCCGCACCCAGTTCTGGGTGACCGGCGTATTTACCCAGTCGCGCGCGATCAATGAGTGATTGCGGGTGCTCAATGCGAAAGCCAATGGCAAAAGGTTTTGCCTCTACATAAACCCCCGCATGGTGCAGCATGCGAAAAGTATCTCGAGCACTGTGGCCAACCGCCAGCACGGTATAACGGCTTTTGATGTGTGAGCCGTTCTCCAAGGTAACGCCCTCGACTCGGCCTTCGCCTATGTCCAGCGAGGCAACTTTGCTTTCAAAGCGAACCTCACCGCCAAGTGCGATAATTTCTTCACGCATGGCGGCGACAACACCGGTTAATCGAAAGGTGCCGATGTGAGGCTTACTCACGTACATGATTTCTTCGGGCGCCCCAGCTTTTACAAACTCCGCCATCACTTTGCGGCCGTAGAACTTGGGATCTTTGATTTGGCTGTAGAGTTTTCCGTCGGAAAACAGTCCAGCGCCGCCTTCTCCAAATTGCACGTTGGATTCTGGGGTCAGCTCTTTGTTACGCCACAGTGCCCAGGTGTCTTTGGTGCGAGTACGCACATTGCGGCCACGCTCTAACACGATGGGCTTATAACCTTGCTGAGCTAAGATCAGTGCGGCAAACAAACCGCAGGGGCCAAAACCAATCACGATGGGGCGCTCTCGCAGTTCGGCCGGTGCTTGCGGTACGGGATAGTAGTGAGTATCGGGAGATGGTCGAATGTGGCGATCATCGCTTAGGCGTTTCAATACCTGAGTTTCATTGACGATGGCCACATCGACGATGTAGATAAATTTGATCTCGCTGTTTTTCTTGCGAGCATCGTAGCTGCGCTTGAACACCTGCACCTCTTGCAGGTTGCTTTCAGTCACCCCAAGGCGTTTTGCCACGGCTTTTGGCAGGGCATCGGCGGGGTGATCAAGGGGAAGGGCGAGCTCGGTAATACGGATCATAAAATAGGCCTGGCCGGTGACTCCGGCAGAGGTTAGTTAACTATTACGGTGACGCATAGCGTGGTTTGGGCGCCTGTTGAATTCAGTCTAGCGCGGATGGTGGCTATTGTACCTGCGCAAGGTTTATCTGTCGTTGTGTCCTTCTTACTAGAGCCATCGGTCGGTTACAGCCCACCGCCAGATCACGTATAATGCGCCCATTATCCCTCCCACATGAATGGTGGGAGCACGGCAATACAAGAGTGGTGACATGGCAAGATCCAAAAGCAGCAATCAGTGGCTCAGCGAGCACGTTAACGATCCCTATGTGAAACGGGCGCAAGCCGATGGTTATCGCTCTCGGGCCAGTTATAAGCTGATTGAGC
The DNA here is from genome assembly GCA_050633365.1 of Cellvibrionaceae bacterium. Lineage (GTDB taxonomy): Bacteria > Pseudomonadota > Gammaproteobacteria > Pseudomonadales > Cellvibrionaceae > Pseudomaricurvus. The sequence goes on from JBOEGJ010000004.1 coordinate 80,410, forward strand.
TGATTAAAAAGGACAAGCTCGTGCGTCCCGGCATGATGGTGATGGATCTGGGCAGCACGCCTGGCGGCTGGTCTCAGGTGGTTGCCCCTTTGGTGGGCGATAAGGGGCGTGTGGTAGCTTCGGATATCCTGCCGATGGACTCTTTAGCTGATGTGGATTTTGTTCAAGGCGATTTCACCGAAGACGAGGTGTTTGATGAAATCATGGCGGTGGTGAATGGCGATCCGGTGGATCTCGTCATCTCTGATATGGCCCCGAACATCAGCGGCGTCAATGCCGCCGATCAGGCCTCGTCGATGTATTTGGTCGAGCTGGCGTTGGATATGGCTCGACAGGTGCTCAAGCGCAAGGGCTGTTTTGTGGCTAAGGTTTTCCAGGGGGAGGGCTATGACGAGTACCTGAAAGACGTGCGCTCATCGTTCGATAAGGTGGTGATTCGCAAGCCAGACGCCTCTCGTCCAAGGTCTCGCGAAGTTTATTTTGTCGCGAAAGGGTTTAAGGGCTAGCGAGCGCTGTTAACGGCGACGCTTTTTCGGCCCAGCCTGAGACGACTTCTGAGAGCCTCGAGCGCTTGGCTTGTTCTTGCCACTAGAACCTGTCTGTTTCTTTGCGCCGCCTCGGGTTTGTTCCGAGGCGCCACGGCGAGATGAGGCTGGCCCGCCCTGTGATTTCTTGTTGCTCGCGCTGGTTTTACGGCCGCCAGTCGAGGCGGATTTCCCGGCTCTGCCAGAAGATTCTTTTTTTCCTTTGGTCGAACCTTTTGGATTGTTGTTGGAGCGACTTCCGTTGCCGCGACCACCTGAACTATTTCCTCCGGCGCCTTTCCCTCCACCAGCATGCCGAGATCGTCCATTGGACGATTTCTGTGAGCCGCTTCTTTGGCCGCCCCGCTTTTGCGAGCTTTTACGCCCCGCAGGGGCTTCAGAAGAAGAGTCTTCTACAGCCTCTAGCAGAACTTTGAATTCTTTCTCGGTCAGATCTCGCCACTCGCCAACCGGCAGGCCTTTGAGGTCGATATTCATGATGCGGGTGCGCTCTAGACGAACCACGTCATAGCCAAAGTATTCACACATACGGCGAATCTGACGATTAAGGCCCTGCACCAAGGTGATTTTAAAGACCCTGGGGGCTTCTTTACTGACTTTGCATTTTTTGGTCTTGGTACCGAGTATGGGCACGCCGCCAGCCATGCCTTCGATAAAGTCATCGCGAATGTTCTTATCGACAGTGACCAGATACTCTTTTTCGTGATCGTTGCCGGCGCGCAGAATCTTGTTCACCAGGTCGCCATTGTTGGTCAAAAAGATCAGCCCTTGAGAGTCTTTATCCAGGCGCCCAACGGGGAAAATACGGGTACTGTGACGAACAAAATCAACAATATTGTTGCGCTCGCTGCCTTCGGTGGTACTGACGATACCCACCGGCTTGTTGACGGCAATGAAAATCAGGTCTTCGGCTTCGCGTGGTTCAATTAGCTGGCCGTTGACCTTAACACTGTCTCCGGGCACAACTCGGTCACCCACTGCTGCGCGCTTACCGTTGAGGTAGACGTTGCCTTGCTCAATAAATCGGTCGGCGTCTCGGCGTGAGCATATGCCGCTTTCACTGATGTATTTATTGAGACGAATGGGGGAGGTATTGAGCATAGAGGTTAAGCTTGCTTGGGAGTGGACAAAGGGTTGGGCGGCTCTGGTCGACGGTACTGGCCGGTCGCTCTGATTAGCAGCACTGAAAAGTGTTGCGCCGAGCCGCTCACGACAAAGGGCAATTATAACGTACAACCGAGAGGTTTGTCCGTTACTTAGTTGTTTGCGGCTCCGATGCCCTGGCTAGAGTTGGTCATCTCAGTTCGCAGGTTCTTGCCTGTGGGGTGTGCAATCACTCCCGATTCAAGCAGTGGCGCTACTGTTGGGCTTATCTATAATAAAGAGTATCGTAGTCTCTGTTGTCGACCTTAGCTCAAGGGTTAAATCCTATTTGTATGTCCAGTCTCGGTGCATGTGTCTGCTTGCTAGCGGCTTCCTTTGCTCGAATTACGGTATTGCTGACAGCGAGCCTATTTGGTTTTTTTCAAGCTGCATTGGCGGCAGAGCCCGTCGTTGATGATTCTCGACCCACCGTAACCTTCGTTTGTGAGGAGAGTTCAGAAAAAGCGATCTACCAGATCTCCAAAAACTATCTGACTACGATTTTCGATCAGTTGGGGCATCGCTATATTCAGAAACACACGAACACTGGCGATGCATTGGACTTGCTTAGAGATGGAAAAGTGGATGGGGATTGTGCTCGCCTCGACGGCTTTCTTGAGCTCTCTGAGATTGATGGCTACGTGCCTATTGGTCCAGCGTATACGCAAATAGTTTTTTCTCGCTGGTTTATTCATCAGCCTAGCGCACCGCGAAAAGAGCTTCGTGTTGGCTACAACGCTAACGGATTGGTGCTGAAACACCATTTAATGAAAATGGGGTATGAAAAGCTCTTTCCCATTGATAGTTTGGAAGACTCTATTCAGCGTTTGCGCCAAGGTGAGTGGGACTTAATCGTGAATTACGGTCGTGCGATGAGTTTTCTGGACGAATCAAATGACTATACGGATATTCAAAAGAGCGATAGTTTTGTCACCTTGCCGGTGCGCCCCTATGTGACAAAACCCCTAGCGGAAAAACTTCGATCGCGCTGGACGGTAGCCGCGAAGGCCTACTTCCAAGAGGATGTCTCCGACGCAACCGTGCTAGTGGTTCCGAAAAGAAGTCGCGATAAGATCGTTTTTTCTTGTTCCGTCGATAGTGGTTCTAGTGTGTTTGAAATGTTTCGCAACTTATACAGTCGGCTATTTGAGTAGTTGGGGTATGACTATCAGCAAGTGTTTATGCCTCGTGCTCGAGAAACTCATGAATTGTCGCTAGGTCATGTTGATGGCAGTTGTGCGCGTACCAAGATGCATGCCGCTAATTTACCTAACGCAATTAGGGTCGATGCCATTATCGGCAGTACAAAAATACGGGTGTGGAGTTTGAACGCTACCGATGAGATCCGCTCGCTAGAGGATCTAAGGCCGGATCTTCGCATTGCCTACGTTAGAGACACGACCTTGATCGCCCGGAATTTGAAGGATTATCGAGGTCAGTTAGTCCCCATAACGACGATGTTGACGGGCATCAAGATGTTGGCCGCGGGTCGCGTCGACTATTTGATAGGACTTGATAATGTCTATCAGGCCTCGCTTGAAGAGACGACATTTCAATCGTCAATTTATGCCGTGGGCAGCATTGGTATGATTGAGGCCTACCCCTATTTTCATCGCAGCCGTTCTGACCTGACAGAGCGCTTAGAGGCGCTTCTGCGAGACGAATCAAAAAGATAGGCGAGCTTGGCTTTTTTCTGACTGAGCTGGATCCTAATTTAGTCGTAGCGCTGTTGTGAAGCATGCCATTATCGAGCGAAACCCTTCTTTGCTCTTCTTGAGACGGACTTACTGTTTTTGTTTTCAATACCGTCTATAGTCACGGCTGGACAATGAAATGAGTCGGGAGTCTCCTAGTGAAAAAATCATTTATCTCTGCACTGAGCTTGATGTTGATGTCGGTATTCATCGTTGGTTGTGCCAGTGGTGTCAGTATCGACAGCGATCACAAGGTGGGTATTAATTTCGCCGAATTGAAAACCTATCGCTGGCACGACAAAAGCTCGGCGGCAAAAGACTATCACGGTAACGATATACTCGATGGTCGTATTCGTGCTGCCGTAGACAAAGAGCTTCAAGCAAAAGGCTTCTTGTTGGTCGGTTCAGAAACCGCAGACTTTTCGGTCAATTACAGTGTCACCACTCAAGAGAAAACTGATATTCGCAGTTACGACACCTACAGTGGTATGAGTCCAGGGTTTGCTATGGGATACGGTCGCGCGGGTTACCGATATGGCTACAGTATTGGCTATAGCAGCGCTCCAGAAGTTCGTACCGTGCACTATGAAGAGGGGACTTTTGTGGTCGACGTGGTCGATAGTGATGACAAGCTGATCTGGCGCGGCAGTGCCGAAGGGCGCTTGAAGAAAAATCTTACCGTCGAAGAGAAACGCCAGGGCATTAAAGACGTGGTTGAGAAGGTAATGATGAATTATCCGCCGGAACCAGCTCAATAACCTAGAGCCAAAAGAAAGAATGAAAACTAAAGCCAGGGCCAATCCCTGGCTTTTTTGTGGGCGATTGAAAATTTTGTCGCGATTTGAAGCTCAAGAGTTAGCTCAGTGAGTTCTGATAAGTTACCGGGAAAGACCGCTTTGAGCTATCGCACAAACTCTCGGAACTAACCGACTATGATTAGACTCTCAGCGGTTAGTGTTAACGAGAAAGGTTAACCACAATGGCCGTCCACAGGAGGGCCTGCCGATCTCGATTAATGGTTATTCTAGAGGAGAATTTGTCCCATGAAACGTCATTATTACATCAGTGATTCATTGAAAGAATTGGTTGAGGTTGAAGAAGAGCTTGAGAGTGAAGGGGTCACCCAAGCCCAAATTCATGTGTTGAGCGATGACGACCGAGCGGTTGAACAGCACAATCTCAATGAAGTTGAAGCGGTACTAAAACAAGACGTTGTTCACTCCATGGAGGTCGGCGCTTTGATCGGTGTTGGCTTTGCGGCGCTTATTCTTGCACTGGTCTATATTTCCGGCATAGCGCAAACCACGGGTTGGATACCGTTTATTTTTCTCGCCATTGTGGTCTTGGGCTTTTGCGCCTGGGAAGGCGGTTTGTTCGGTATTCAAGTCCCCCACGCCGAGTTTCAACGATTTAAAGAGGCGCTCAATACAGGAAAGCACGTGCTCTTTATCGATATTCGCGAGGCGCAAGAGGCTTTGCTGTCGCGGGTGATAGATGCTCATCCTACTCTCGAATTGGCAGGAACCGGCTCAGCGACACCAGAAATGGTGGTGTCGGCCCAAGATCGTATGAAGGCCTTCATCAAATCAATGCCATAGGCGTGGGTTAAAAGCGTCTTTGAGGCTCGGATTAAGTGCTCGGGCCTCAATTTGACGCCTAATGTCGAGATTAATCTGTCTGACTCTCTCTATACTGGACGGTATAAGTTTAATAACGCTGTTTGCCGACCTAATAATTGATAAAAAGAGAGTTGAGACATGCCTAATCGCCTTTTTCAGATCGGACTTCTGTCCGCCAGTGTTGCCTTTGCCCAACTAAGTCTCGCCCAAACCAATACTGCTGCTGAGGGCGAAGTTTACCAAGAGCCGACACAAGTGCTTTTTGGCGACACGCATCTTCATACCTCCTATTCATTTGATGCCTTCCTGAATAAAAATCACTCAGCCGACCCCGATACCGCCTATCGCTACGCCAAAGGCATGCCGGTGATTCACCCCTACCATCGAGCGCGTGTCAAAATCGATACGCCACTGGATTTCTTGTTGGTCTCGGATCACGCCGAACTCTTAGGCGCCATGCGTGCAGTTAAAGAGGGAAAAGAGCAGTTTGATGACATCGGTTGGTGGGCGTCAATCAAACGGTGGTTTGTCATTAAGGCCCTAATCGAGGCGATGGAAGGCGAGGGGGGTAGCGAGGTATTTACCAAAATCCTGCCCAAAGCGCCGTCGCAGCCAGGCTCTGATCCGGTTCAAGATCCCAATAACGAATTGAATACGCCCTTTGGCAACGTGGACAAAATGTCTCGCACCGCCTGGGACGATATCGTTAATATCGCCGATCGTCACAACGAGCCGGGTAAATTCACGACCCTCATAGGCTGGGAATGGAGCTCTATTCCGGTCGGCGCGAATTTACACCGTGTGGTGATGAGTCCCAATGGTGGTGACGCCGCCAAGAGTTACATTCCTTTTGGCTCTGATCAGAGTCAGTATCCCCAAGATCTTTGGAACTGGTTGGAGCAGACAGGTAAAGACAGCGGTTCCGAATTTATCGCCATTCCCCACAATTCAAACATCTCCAATGGTTATATGTTTGCCGAGACCACCTTAAAAGGTGCTCCAATTACCGCCGAGTACGCGCGTACCCGTATGGAGTGGGAGCCGGTTGTCGAAATGACGCAAATCAAAGGCGACTCCGAGACGCATGCCTCGCTATCCCCCGAAGATGAGTTTGCGGATTTTGAAACCTATGAGCACTACATTACCCAAGAGGCGATGAAAGGTGAGGCAACCAAGGCCGACTATGTGCGCTCGGCGCTAAAAACTGGATTGGCGTTGGAGCAAAGCGTCGGCGTCAACCCCTACAAGTTCGGCTTTATTGGTTCGACGGATTCACACACGGGTCTTTCGAGTGCTGAAGAATCGAATTTCTGGGGCAAGATGGCAACCGACTCAACGCCGGAGACCAAACTCAGCGGAAAAATTGGCCGCAGCGAAACTACGGGGTGGAGCATGTCCGCTTCCGGTTTGGCTGCCGTTTGGGCCAAAGACAATACTCGTGAAGAAATATTCGCCGCCTTCAAGCGCAAAGAAGTCTACGCCACCACAGGCCCTCGATTGGGTGTGAGAATGTTCGCCGGTTGGGATTTCCCTGAAGGCGCTGAAGACTCAAAAACCCTAGCGGATATAGGCTATAACAAGGGGGTTCCCATGGGTTCCGACCTGACCGGAGCCAGTGACAATCAGGTACCTCAATTGTTGATTCGTGCCAATAAGGACCCCAAGGGTGCAAACCTTGATCGCGTGCAGGTGGTGAAAGGTTGGGTGGATGCGCAAGGTGAAACCCACGAAAAAGTTTTCGACGTGGCTTGGTCCGATGATCGTGTGAAAGGTGCGGATGGTAAGCTGCCGGCGATTACCTCGACGGTGGATCTAGAAACCGCCAGTTACGACAATCGCTTTGGTGCCTCGCAATTATCAACTCTGTGGCAAGATCCGCAATTTGATGCCTCTCAGCGTACTTTCTACTACGTGCGAGTGTTAGAGATCCCCACGCCGCGTCATTCGACGATGGATGCCGTTGCGCTGCAAGATCAACCCGATGCGCGCTATGCCACCACCGTGCAAGAGCGAGCCTATACCTCTCCAGTTTGGTACACGCCTTAAGTCTTTGCTGCGAATCAAAAGTCCTTATAAAACCATAAGGACTTTTGATTTCTGTTGTTAGACCCTTCTTACTACAATCGCGTTTTACTCTTATCCTTAGGCCGCTTGGGGTTTTCTTTCGCCCAGTGTTTGTGCCTATGGTGAAATTCGCGCTGTGGTTTAAGCTTAAATCATGGATCTCGCTTAAATCGGCTCGCTTGTTGGCTCTTAGTCTTTTACATCAGTCGGCAGATAAAGCGGCACAGCTGCCCGAGGTGGTACATGGTTGTCAGCGTCTTTGATTTATTCAGTGTGGGGATTGGGCCCTCCAGCTCACACACCGTTGGTCCCATGCGGGCGGCCAATCGGTTTCTTGCGGCGTTCGCTTCGCTGGAACTCTCTTCACAAACCTTATCTCTACGAGTGACGCTCTATGGCTCTTTGGCTGCCACGGGAGACGGGCACGGTACGCCCCAGGCAGTGATCTTAGGATTGCTTGGGCATGAACCGGAAAACATCAATCCAGACAAGGTCGATCATTATCTTGAGTCGGTTGAAAAGAGCGGTAAGATCATCACTCAAACGGGTCAAGAATTTCACTTTGATAAAACGCGAATTTCACCAGAGCTGCGTGTTTTACCTTTCCATCCAAATGGCATGAAAATTCAAGCGCTGGATCAAACCGGGCATGAAGTACTCAAGAAAGTTTATTTTTCCGTGGGTGGTGGATTTGTTGTAGAGACAGAGACTGAATCCGATATGGACGTGTCTGTCGACAAAAGCGCTCAATCACCTGACCACAAAAGTCACGCTCTAGACTTTGGCAGTGGCGAAGACTTGTTGAACCTCTGTCGAATTCAAAACATATCAATTGCAGAACTCATGCGTCGACGCGAGCAAGAACTCTACTGCGCAGCGGAAGATCCTGAACAACAAATACGTCAACAACTGCATAACATTTGGTCGGTGATGCAATCTTGCGTTGAGCGAGGCCTAACGCAGCAAGGCGTTTTACCGGGAAGGTTGCAGGTGAAGCGCCGCGCCGCTTTACTTTTTTCAGAGCTCAATCGTAAAGGCAAAGATCACCGGTCAGATCCTTTGCATGTCATGGATTGGGTGAACCTCTATGCATTAGCGGTGAGTGAAGAGAACGCCGCCGGCGGCCGTGTAGTGACTGCGCCAACCAACGGCGCCGCCGGAATTATTCCTGCAGTTTTGCATTACTATCGTGATTTTGTCGACAGCTATCAGCCACAGGGAGTCGAAGACTTTTTACTCACGGCCGCCGCCATCGGTTCTTTGTATAAGATGAATGCCTCCATCTCTGGCGCCGAAGTCGGTTGCCAAGGAGAGGTGGGTTCCGCTTGTTCCATGGCCGCGGCGGGATTGACCGCGGTACTAGGCGGTACACCAGAGCAAATTGAATACGCCGCTGAAATCGCTATGGAGCACAATCTTGGTTTAACCTGCGATCCCATTGAGGGCTTGGTTCAAGTGCCTTGCATTGAGCGCAATGCCATAGCTTCAGTTAAGGCGATTAATGCTTCTCGCATGGCCTTACAAAGTAATGGTGAACATTGTGTGTCACTTGATGAGGTTATCAAAACCATGAGAGAAACCGGCCGAGACATGAGCCAGAAGTATAAAGAGACCGCCACTGGCGGTTTGGCCGTCGAGGTGCCGGTGCGCATCATTGAGTGTTAGTGATTCCGTCTCAACAATTCTTTCTCAACTATTTTTTCTCAGCTATTCTGTCTCAACTATTCTAATGAGCAGCGCTATGCGTCGTTTAGGTGAAACCGAAAATTCTCGAAGCAGTTTGATCCAAAAAAGAGAATCCTAACATCTAGCTGATCGTTTGGTGCTTTGATTGCTTGGTACTTTGAACGTTTGATCGTATAGCGTGGAGTTTATCACTTATTGGATTTACTAAATAAGTTTATATAGGCAGCTTCTACCTTGGGAAGAGCCCATTCAAATTCATCGTTTAGGTAGCTGTGAAGGGGAATACTGATTTCGTTTTCAGAGCATATCGTTAGAGTGTCTGCATAATTGGTATGAACGAGGTCCAATCGCGATTTCATCCAATAGGTGACATCTTTGCGTTGCGCCGATGTCATGCGAAGTGCGCTCTCTTCTGATGGCGCCCAGACGATACTTTTAAACTTTGGAATGATCACACCTTCAAATGCGGGAATCCCTTTAATACCGATGACCGCTAATTGCTCTCCAGCTTTAGTGCAGTTTTCCTGTGCGGCGCTGGAGGTAATTCTCGACCAATTCAAATGGATGACAGCGGGTTTTATTTGCCTTAGCTGAGCGTGATGCTTAACGACGTCTGAGTGCCTGATGATGTCGAGGGCGACGCCGCCTTGTTGGAGTAAATTGAGCGCTCTATTGCCTGGCATAACTTGCAGTTCGGCATCTAAACCTTGATCTTGCAAGGCGCTAACGATTCGCTCTGCCAAGCCGGGCATGTTGTTATAGGCGGTATTTCCGATGGCGACAGGAAATTCACTGGCGTGAACCTGAGCGATAAGAGCCCAGGGAAGCAACCACTTTACAAGCGTGGGCATAAAACTCTTTCCATAGGAGCGGGGATTAATCTTCGACGGCGGCTAGTGTTGGGACAAGTGTATCCGAGATAGATTGATACGTTAAGCTAATCGATTGTTTTAGCAAGCCTATTCTTCTGTCGCTATGGCATTGAGAGGGCTTCTGGGCTTTTTCCCGTTCGACATAGGCTGAAAAAGTTTTGAGGTCTAATCGGGTGATTTACTCGCGCTTTTTAGGGTGGGATTGACGAACAACTGAAGGATTCCACAGGCGGATAATAGTCCTAGCCATGCAAAGCCACTTTGCAATGGCGGCAGTACCCGATTTAGACAATAGAGCCCCAGTATCGATACCAGTATCCAGAGCGCGATAAAAAACACGACAAAAACACGGGTTTTAAGTGGTTTGCCGAAAGGCCAATGACCATTACCGAGCGCAGCTCTTAAGCTATGAATACTCAGCCACGCGGCAAGACCTGCGATCATCCAAACCACGAAAATCATGACGATACCTCGGTTTCCAGTAGCGAGCTTTTGCTTGCCGAATCGCGGGCCGTTGTTTTTGATTGAGCGCTGTGTGCGGGAGTGGTATTTGGATTTCCTGGCCTCGCGCTCGGCAGCTTTTTGGCCACCACGCATAGCGCTGCACCTATAGCGACCAGTGAAGCGGTTATCACACTAAAGTGACTGAAAACCGAATGATTCAACAGGGTTTGCGTCAAGGTGAATGAATCCAATAGAGGAAGCAGTAGCAATAACACTCCGCTGAGTCCCAAAAGCTGACGTCCGCTTTGGTATTCATTGTCTCGCAGCAATGCCCACAGGGTTGCCAGCGCCCATAAATAGAAGAATCCACTGGCGACCTGGGTTGGTGCTAAGCGCTGAAGCCCAAATAGCCCTGAACAAGCCAATACCAAACCGGCGCAGCTACCGACGCTGAGTCGGCTTAATCTCAAGTAGTTGGTTTTGGACAAGCTGCCTTCACTGCCATAGGCGCGTCGCTCGACCCAAATCATCATACCCGTGAGAGCAATGAGTGACGTGGATATTCCCAGTAGCGCCCAGATTATTTTCACCGCAACGCCACCAAAATTACCAAAGTGCAGCGGGAAGATGACATCCAGAATCGAGCCACTAACGCCCCCGACTCTAGAAAAGCTCGTGCCTATCTCTTGCGGCTGCGCGTCCTTCATTGAGTAGGAATGAGTTTCTCGCGGCATTTTTGTGTCATTGATCACATCCACAAAACCGACGGCATTTTTGTCGCCCCAGCCGTATACGGAGAGTCGCAGTGGGTGGGCGCCCTGTTTGGCAAAGGCGTCGTCCAATACCTGTTTAACGGGCATAGGCGCAGCAACCCCAGAAAGGGCGGGTTGGATCTCTGGCGAGAAGGTCTCTAACAATCTCTCTTGATCGCCTTCAAAGCTGACAAAAGCCGCCGCCGGTACTAACAATACCGTTGCCAATCCTAAGAAGGCGCCGGTAAATCCGATCATCGCGTGAAATAATATTCCCCACACGCTGATGACTTTGTGGGTGTCGGTTAATAGCAGGCGGAAGCTCCGGTCCGGTCGAAAACTGAAGAGCTCTTTGAGAATTTTTCGATGAATGAATAATCCCGTGGCAATCGAAGCCATCAGGGTTAAACCCAATAGGCCGGTGAGTACTAATCCCAACTGTCCCAAGTGCAGATCAGCGTGAAAACCACTGATGAAATCTGACATGTCTGTCGATCGTTGCTCGAATAGATCGTGTGGGTCTCCTTGCCATTGCTTCAGTAACTCTAAGGTTTGCGGGTGGTACTCAAGCCAAAGCGCTTCGGCGTCGGGCTTATCGTGATGATCCTGTTCGAGGATCAAGACCAAATTGGTCCACACTCGCGGGCTGGGTAAAAAGGCGTGCACTTCAAACAGAAAGCTCGGGTCCACCTTTGTGGTGGCGTCGTTGAGCATTTTCTCCACAACCTCCGGCGTCACATTGCTGGGTGCGTGTAAGCTCTCGTTGGCCCACAGTTTTAGATCTGGGCGGGCAAACACGGACATAGCGCCGGTAAAGGCGATGACAAACAGCAATATGCCGGTAATAACACCCACCCAGCTGTGCAGTACGTAGAATTTTTTGAGTTGATCGCGTTTCCTTGTGCTCATATTAACCTCCTGTCAGTGCCCAAGCGATTAGGCCTAGATGACTGACTAGCAAGCATCCTAGAACAGTCCATACCCGTGTCATTGATACTGCTGTGGCGCTGTAGACAAAAAGCCCCAACCACAAAAATGGAAACAACAGCGTTGGCCCAGCAATTCGATCGCCTTGATTGAACGGTAAATAAACCGGCATGGCGGCGGTGATCACCACGCTGATTAGTAAGCTCGCCAATACCGTCGTCAAGGTGCGGGTGATAGGGGAGGAGAACAGAGGGGCTTTTTTCATTTTCTTATTGATAATCATTTAAAGATTGCAAATACTAATCGTTATCATTATGGTTTGCGAGTTTTTTATTAGGTTCTCGCTTGATAAACCGGCGTTTATCGATGGTTTTGACGCTGTTTGTAGCGGTTAGGGCAAATTGATTGCGAGAAATAAAGAGTTCGTAAATTGGGGAAAGGTATGAAAACACACACATGGGCACGCACCGTATTGTGCGACGCAGTCCGTCGCGGGTCGTCTTTGATGGTCATGGCGAGCTTGGCATCGGCACCGACTTGGGCGGCAGACGAACTAGACTCGGCGATCGAAGAGGTTTTAGTGACCGGGTTGAAGGTTGAGCGCTCGCTTCAGGATACGCCGGTGAGTATCTCCCTAACCACCGCCGAAGATATGGAAGTGCAAGGTATGGTGGATCTCCACGACGTGCTATCTCGCACCGCAAACGTCTCGGCAGAAACTAGCAACAGTTTTAGCATTCGCGGTATTGATGCGTTTAACGTCTCCACTACCGGTCACTCTGGCAGCAACAGCGGTTTAGTCAGTGTCTTTGTCGACGGTGCTTCTCTTCCCTATCGACAAGTTCAGTTGGGCGGTTTAGGCATTTGGGATGTGAAACAAGTCGAAGTATTGCGCGGTCCGCAATCGACCCTTCAGGGACGCAACACCTTGGCCGGTGCCGTGGTGGTAACCACTCAAGAACCAAGCTACGAGTGGGGCGGAGATGTAAAGGTTGTCGCCGGTGAAAACGGTCAGAAAGAAGTGGCCTTCGCCGCAGGTGGCGCACTGATTGAAGATCAATTGGCGATTCGTGTCACCGGTGAGAGCCGAGAGTTCGACGGTCATAACAAGAATATTACCAACGGCGACGACGTCGACTTTCTCGACAACGACTCGGTCACGGCAAAAGTGCTGTTCGAACCAGAAGCCTTGCCAGGTTTTAAGGCTCTGCTAAAAGTTAGCCACAACGATCACAAAAATGGCGCTACCTTTGTGAATGTTCCGCCGGCCGGGCAAAATCCCGAGAATCATCGCACTTTGGATTATGATATTTCCCCCGAGGAATACACCGAAACCGATCTCTACAGCTTGCGCTTAAGTTATGAGTTCAACGATCAATGGAAATTGGAGTCCATCTCTACCTACACCGAAGCCGTTTACGGCTATGTCTGGGATGGCGATGCTTCGCCCACGCCGGGTTTGACCTTGCTCGATCAGCGCGATGATGACACCAAAAGCCAAGAGCTGCGGTTGGTGTTTGATCTCGATAATGTATCGGGTGTGATTGGCGCTTATTACTCCGATCTTGAATCGCAAGATGTGGCCAGTGGTGGTCGAATTTTACCCTTAGCGAGTTTGGGGGTGACCGAAGCGGGCCTAATGGCAGGTTATGGGCTGGACGCTCCTACCGCCGCCTTGGTAATGAGCCTTTATGCGCCGATTGATCCGGTGGTGTTGGGAACCAACAACACAACCGAGCAGAACATTTCGTCGCAGGCGATCTTTGCCGATGTAACTTGGAACTTCGCTGAACAGTGGGACCTAATGTTAGGCGCACGCTACGATCAGGAGTCTCAAGAATTTGCATCTTCGAGCCTCTACACCGTCGACAATGCCTCTGATATGCCAGATCCAGTCGCGGTGGCTGGTGTTTACGGCGCAACCGCGGGTGCATTGGTCAGTGGCTTAAATGCCGCCTTGTTGGGGCAGGCCTCATCGGCCTCCACCGCGGTGCCTCTATCGGATGAGGACTACCGCGAATTACTGCCCAAAATCGGCCTGACCTATCATATTTCTGACGACATGAGTGTCAGCGCAATTTATCAAGAAGCCTACCGTTCTGGCGGAATCAGCTACAACATTCAGCGCGGTTACGCGAAAAAATACGACGCCGAGTTTACCGACAACTACGAGCTCTCGCTTCGAAGCGTTTGGTTGGATGGTGAACTTACCGTTAACGCCAACCTGTTTTATTTGGATTGGAAGGACCAACAAATTTCAGTCAATTTGGGCGGTGGTCAATACGACACTGAAGTGATCAATGCCGGTAGTTCAACCGTGAAAGGTTTCGAATTCAGCGCCGACTACGCCCCCGATACCCATTGGAATGTGTACGGCTCACTGGGCTACGCCAAAACTGAATTTACCGACTATGTGACCACCCAAGGTACTTTTGATGGTCGTCCCTTCACCGATTCACCGAAATGGACGGGTGCTCTCGGGGCAACTTATCGCACGGATAATGGTGTCTTTGCCAACATCAACGCGGTTTATACCGATGATTCCATCGCTCAGTTGGTACCCAATGGTGACAGTGGCCAAGAGTTGAAAAACGAATCTCGCACCTTAGTGAACTTGCGTGCCGGCTACGAGTGGCAAAATGAGTTGGATTGGGGCATCTACCTAAATGTTCAAAACCTTTTCGATACCGAGTACGTGGCACAAGCCGAAAAAGGCGGTATTGGAACTCACGCTTTGAGCACCCCAAGACAGGCCAGCATCGAAATGCGTGCAAGTTTCTAAGCCGTATTTACCTTGATCACCTTGAGCCGGCGCAATGCCGGCTTTTTTTGTGCTCGATTTTTATCTCATGGTTACTCGCGCTCCTGAAAAATACGAGAAATATTAACGGCTTACCTTGTATTTAAATCGGTGGTCGAAATTTCCAATGCCTCGGTGACTCCTACATGTTAAATCTAACTCTAATTCTGCAACGAAAGGCTAATAAGATTGCTTCTCGATATCATTCCTAACGTGCTGATATTTAAGGAGATATTGGTTGCTTCTCCTATAATAAAACGATATTTTTGCGCACAGTGACTTGAACTAAGCTTAAACAGCATTCCTGCATATCAATGTGTGTGCCGGCAAAAGTCGACCTATTCGGATTTTTAAGGAGCCCCGTAATGAAAGGCAACAGTGACGTTCTCAATATACTCAACAAAGTGCTTTTTCATGAGCTGACTTCCATCAACCAGTACTTCTTGCACGCGCGCATGTACCGCAACTGGGGATTGGAAGAGCTGAACGAAAGATCCTACAAAAAATCCATCAAAGATATGAAACAGGCCGATGAACTCATCGAGCGTATTTTGTTTCTAGAAGGCATCCCAAATTTACAGGATTTGGGTAAGTTAAGAATCGGCGAACACACAGAAGAAATGCTGCAATGCGATATGGAATTTCAAACCGATCAGTTGCCGCTGCTTCGAGACGCCATTGAGCTTTGCGAAATGAAACGTGATTACGTCAGCCGAGAGTTGCTTGAAGACATTTTAGAATACGAAGAGGATCACGTCGATTGGATCGAAACACAGCAATCGCTGATTAAAAATATCGGTATCGAGAACTTCCTACAATCGACTATAGAGGACTGATCACATGCAAGGCGTCAAACGAATCATTGATTTGCTCAACCAGCAGCTGACTCTTGAATTGACTTCAATGGATCAGTATTTAGCTCACTCCAAAATTTATGAAGATTGGGGTATTAATAAGTTACACGAGCAATTGGCTCACGAATACGAAGAAGAACTTGAGCATTCTCAAAAGCTCATTGAACGTATTTTATTTTTAGAGGGCACGCCGGATACTGCCTCTCGCAAACCGATTCATGTGGGCAGCAACGTAAAAGAGATGCTCGAGAATGATTTGGCCGCGGAGCGAACGGTTGCCGAAAGCCTGCGCGATATTATCGAGGCCTGTGAACAAGAGCGCGATTACGTTACTCGCGATATTCTCGGGACCTTGTTAGATGATACCGAGACGGATCATATCTATTGGTTAGAGCAGCATTTGGGGCTGATTGATCGCATTGGTCTGCAAAATTATATTCAATCGCAGATGAAAGGAAATCCGGCAACCTAAAAAGTCGGAACATCGATTTACAGAGTGGATCGCTTGCAAGAGCGGTCCATTTTTTTTGTTCAAAGTTTGGTGGCTTGCTTGGATTAAAATCGGCAATTCACAAAAAGAGTGGTTTGGCGTTCTAACCTTAAAAAAATAAAACAGGCTAAAATGGCGAGCGAAAGCTTGGTGGCGTTTTTACTGGCGTTTGTATGCCTTTACTAGGTTCCGCCCATATATAACTCGAATCGAACACACGCTTCATAGTGCCATTGCGATGCAGCTCTTCCAGAGCTTGTTCGAAAACTGGAATTAACGCTTGGTGGGGTGAGGTATTAGACATGTACAAGCTGCCACTGGTGCCGCCCATGACAAAAAGCTTAGACAAGCGTTTAGCGCCGACATTCATTTCCCGCATAGCCCAGAAAACCGATTGATCTGTGCCCACCATCACGTCTGTGCGGCCGCGCATTAACATTGCCAGCCCTTGCTCCATTGACGACACGGGTTCGAGGCGAAAGTGGGTGGCGTTGTCAAAATCAGGGCCGTATTTTGAACCGCGAATAATACCTACTGTTTTTCCCTCCAAATCAGCCAGAGATGTTAGCTCGGCTGACCCTGCTCGTCCCACCACGATCATTCTCGATTCAACCAAATGTCCAATGCGAATGGTGGCATCTTGTGTTGACGGACTGTCAAAGAGAAAGGCGAAATCGACTCTACCGCTTAAGAGCGAGTGAGCAACTCGAGGGTAGGGTTGTAATTCGACGCTGGTGTGAATTCCTGTCTCGCGAGAGAGGGCTTTAATGACATCGACCAGTAACCCCTGATCTTCACCGGTACCCTTTATACCCCAAGGTTCAACCGACGAGGCGGCAAAGGTGACCGTAATCGATTGTTCGGCCTGCTCGCCGATGGAGTCGTCCGCAGCCATCGATATCATCGAAAGCGATACCAGACCCAGGGTAATCAGGCCTGTGTGTACTATTCGCTGGATGTATCGGTGCATAGTCTGTTTTTCATGATCGAATAATGGGTACAGGTTTTAGGCTGAATGGGGTATCACTGGAGGATTAAGTGAATAGGCGGTCACGGTTTAATCACTCGAAGCGCCTTCATTATCGGGGAAGGCGCATGGGAAACCAAGCTGAAAGTGGTAAGAAATGAAAAGCTTGGCTTACTCTGAAGGCACCTGGTGAGGGATTATCTCGACGGCCTCCGCGTAGCGCAATTGCTCAAAGCGCGCTGGCGATATCAGCTGAGTCATCTCAAACGCTCTGAGTTCATCGTATTCGGCGATCAAAGGGTTTTGTTCGACGTTTCCTAGCGGACCCAATAAGGTATCGTGATGAATGGTGTACACGGTTTTAGGTTTGGTCAGCGTTACGGTTTCGTAGATATAGCTTTGCCGATACTCGTGGGGCAGCATACTCAAGCCACCGGTTCCCAAAAATACGGCATCTACCTCGAGGCCTTTGAGTGCGCCGGGAATAAAACCCGCACTGCCTTGGACAAGAAAACTGCCCTTTGGGTGTTCGACCAATACGGTATAAGCTTTGCCTAACTGCCAAGCCGTATAGGGCGCCGGCGTGTGGAAGACTTCTTCAATTTTGCCGTCAATACCCGCGTTGCTGGGTAGAGGTGCGTGCTTTGAGTCGAACAGGGTGACCCTAAATTGGCCGTAAGTGTAAGGCTTACCCGTCTCAGCCACTGTGATCTTGTCACTTGATAGATCTGAGCTTCGGCCTGCATAGGCGGTGGATTGAGATCCTAACAAACTCGCACCGGTGAGCTTGGCAACTTCACCACTGTCCATGGCGTGATCATAATGAGAGTGCACCGGTATGATCACCGCTAGGCGATCGATGCGATGGGTGTCGATTACCTGCTTAATCACCGGCAGTTCCGGTTCAATAGGGCGTTTTAGAGCGAGATCAAAAAGACTAGGGCGAGAGAAAAAACCATCGGTCAAAATTTGTGTTTCGCCATCGTCAATCAATAGCGTCGAGATACCAAACCACTTCACGGTGATTGCGCTGCTGTCGATGGGGGCCGCCGGCGCGTAGGGAATACCTACTTCTTCCATCGTTGGGCGTGAATAGAGCCAGGTCGCCGCGAGTAATAGCACGATCGCGAAGATCACTCCGATGTTTTTGATCCATTTCATAATTGATTCCGTCTCTGGTTTTGTCATCTGATTGTGCTATCTGATGATGCCGCCTGAACATTGCGTCAGTAGCATTTCTTTTGAGCGGTTACTCTAGGCAAAGCTGAGGCTTGTCGCAAGTTCCGTAAGGGGTTATCCAGAAGTTAAGCTTGTAGTAAAGTTGAGAGTATTAACTCCCTCAGGGGCTTTACTGAATTCTGAGGTTGATGATTCGTCAAACCCATTCGCTATTTCGAAAAGGATTATTCGTGAAAACAAACCGTCTTTTCCCTAGTTTTTCTATAGTTTCATTATCTGTGTTTTTATTAATAGGCTCCTTGATAGTTGGGTCGCGTACCGCCTTAGCCGATGCGATTGATCTCGCACAGCTCAAACCCGAGCACTATTCGAAACTCAAACATCGCTCAGTTGTTACTGATAAAGACGGTAATAGCTATCGAGTTCACAATAAGGAATGGTCAAAAGGGCTCTATATTTCGATAAAGGCGAAGGGCAAAGATACCTGGAAAAAACACGGGGCTTTTTATCGCTACCGCGACGGAAAAATCATCGAACTAACGACTTATGCCTTTGGCCTCAAACAGGGGATCAATGAAGTCTACAGTGAAAAAGGGTTGTTGAAGCGTCGCTTGTTGTATTCAAAAGACAAAAAGAATGGGCCTGCTGAAGAATTTGATGATAAAGGGGTTATCTTTAAACGCATGACTTATA
Organism: Cellvibrionaceae bacterium; assembly: GCA_050633365.1. Taxonomy (GTDB): domain Bacteria; phylum Pseudomonadota; class Gammaproteobacteria; order Pseudomonadales; family Cellvibrionaceae; genus Pseudomaricurvus. Next base: position 99,139 of record JBOEGJ010000004.1, read on the forward strand.
AGGATAGTCAAAAACATGGCAAGTTCTATATTTACCATAACGAGAAAGTGAGCTTTGAGAAAGACTATGTGAATGGGGATATTCACGGCAAGGTTATTCAGTACGATCGACATGGAAACGTTGAAGGGGTGTCCCATTATGTGAGAGACAAGCAAGTTGGAAAAACCCAATGGAGATGAGATTGTCTTTCTTATGAAAAATAAACCCCTTAAACGATTTTTCCATCCTGCGATCTATGTTCTCAGTTTGTCGTGCGTTTTGATCGGCGGCTTTTTCTTGAGTACTGAAAAGCTCGTTGTCGATCGAGGTGAAGCGGGCGTCTTATGGAAACGATTTTCGGGAGAAACCGAGCGATACAGCGACGGGAGTTATCGTATTAGCCGCTTTAATCGATTGTACGTCTACGATGTCGGCTTGCAGCAACGAAAGACCAGCTTTAACGCGATCGATCTTGACGGCCGCCGAATCGAGGTCTCGGCCGTAATCGAGTTTACGCTAGTCGAGCATAAGCTCGATCAACTGCACGCCGATATCGGTCCCAATTATGCTGATCTTTTCCTTTTGCCCGAAGTTACTTCGGTGATTCGCCAATGGATTGGTTTCAACCGCGTGGGCGTTCTCGGGGCAGAGACTCGCTTGGCGAGTGAAAAGCTAAACCTATCGGTGCTCGAGGATTCGATGCGGGGTTGGATCAAAATCCAGAAAATATCAGAGGTCTCCGTAGCTTTGTCTTCGAAGGCTGTGGATTAAATTTCTGAAACAGGTTCCTGGCAGGTTCAATGCTTGGCTGCGGTGTTCAGAGATTATTCGTCAAATAATTCGCGGTGATTGAGCTGTCTGAGCATGGCGCCATTGGGCAGGCAGGTCGAATCTCTGTGTTTTAACAACTCTGGGTGATGATCACAAAAGAGAATGTCCAGCGACAAACGATTGCCACCGTAGAGACCGCGGTGAATCATGTTGGCTGAAAATACCAGCAGATCGCCCGCGCTCAGCGGGAGTGTTAGACCGGTTGAAAGATCGTCGGAATTATGCGCTCCGTCTCTTTCGAGTCGAACATTTAGTTCTTCTTCGCTATCCCAATTTTGGTGGCTCGCGGGAACCAGTTCAATGCCTGGCTCGTCGTAAAGTGGAATTCGGCAGTGAATCACATTATGTGTGTGAAGGCTTTCGCGCTGTTCTTGCAGTGATAGATGATATTGTGGATCGCGATGCCAGTAGTTTTTTTGTTGCGGATTCACGGGATTAAAAAACAGCTGAGTGTTCATGAACGCCATGCGATCAGGGAAAATCCCTCGCACCGCATTGATGAGGGCATCGTCGGTTATCCAGCGATACAGAGTTAGGCGATCGTCATCACCGAGTATCGACGGGCCGGTTAGGTAGGCCGAGTTAACCGCCTTGTCCTGATAAAAGGCTTGATGTTCTTGAATCCAGCGGCGGTGAAAGCGCTCGATGATCACCTTGAGTTCAACAAGAGCACTGGCCGAATAGAACTTAGGAAAATAGCAGTAGCCATTCCGCCAATAGTGCTCTTGTGGTTCAATTTGGCTCGTCATCGGGTGGTCTTCATTCCTTTCACTTCAGGGGGCTATCGTCGTTTAGTTAGTCTAGGAAATCTCGATATACCCCATCAAGCCGGTTTTCATATGCTCAATCACATGGCAGTGATACATCCAGCGGCCGGGGTTGTCAGCCACAAAGGCAATTTTGACGCGTTCGTTTTTCTCCATCAAAACCGTATCGGTAAAAAATGGATCGATGGCCTTTTTGGTGGACTTCAATACCTTAAACATAACCCCGTGAATGTGAATGGGGTGATGATGTGGGGTGTTGTTTTTCAAATCAAAAATATAGGTCTTACCCAGTGTTAACTGCGCTAAAGGTGCGGGGATATTATTGTGACTCATGCCTTCCCAGGCGCGGCGATTAATAGTCCAAAACTTGTGCTTGGCTTTGCCTTGATCGTCGGCGGGAGTGATGGCGCCTTCCCACTCGAACACAAACTTGAGGGTTTCCGCGTTGGCCAAATCGGGTTCCGGTAAGGGATTAAGCGGCAAGCGCGGCATGGGATAATCTTGCAGCGATTGATCATCGATACTCTGTGAGCCAGCGGCCACCGAGTTAAGCGTCAAAAACTCAAAGAAAATTCGGCCCTTACCGTTCTCGATGGTGATGGTTTCGCCGACGGCGGGTGTCTTAAGTACCAGATCAAAGCGCATACCCGCACCTATGGCGTGTTGAGTAAATGGCTTGGGTTCTGGCAGTGGATTGGCGTCGATACTGGCGAGATAAGCGGGATGATCTTTTACCCTAACGGTGTACACCAAGGTGTTGTCGACGTTGGCAAAGCGCAGTCGAATCCAGCTGTTGGCGGGCACGTCGATACGCGGTTTATTTACCCCGTTAATGGTTTCGTAATTACCGGGCGTGCCCATGCGCGCGGCGTAACGTGGAATGCTCAGTGGTTTAAACGAGCCGTCGTCGTTGAGGTGCCAATTTTTAATCATCAACGGAATGTCGGCGGCAAACTCATTGGGTGAAAAATTTGGGGAGTCGGCCTCATCTACAATCAACAGCCCGACCAAGCCTTTACCCAATTGCTCGACGCTGTTGACGTGAGGGTGATACCAAAAGGTGCCCGCGTCCGGCGGTGTAAAACGATAGACAAAGGATTCGCCGGGCATGATTGGCATCTGTGATAAAAATGGAACCCCGTCCATGGCGATGTCGATACGAATACCGTGCCAGTGAATGGTGGTAGGTTGATCGAGTTTATTCACGACGGTAATGGTAATGGGGCGGCCTTGTTTGGCGCGCAATACCGGCGACGGGTATTGTCCATTAAAGCCCAGTCCCGGTGTTTGCGTATTGGGAATCAATTCAAACGGCGCTGCCTCAAGGGTGAGGGTGTATTCGTAATCGCCGCTTTGGCTCAGGTTTATGATGGGGGCGCAGCCATTCAGCGACAGACCGGCGCCAAGTAATGCGCCGCCTTGTAAGAATTTTCGACGATTGATCGACATAAATAACTAGCCTGTAACTCGAGGTTGATTGATGTTTGGATCGTCGGAATTAACCACGCTCATGTGATTGTCCCAACTGCGGTGGGCAAAATAAAACGGCGAGCTATTCGACGATGTATGAGTCTGTGTTGAGGGTGCCGACGACGATGCCGATGAGAGGGCACTAATTTGGCCGATGCCATTGCTGACAAAAAACTGTTTATTGTTTGGCGAGAAAGCCAAGCCCGCGCCATCGCGCTGGGTGTGGATCGATTGCACCGAGCGGCTGTGTAAGTCCCAGCGGCTAATGATATCGCCGCGGGGCGAACTCAACAGTAAGTGAGACGCCTGCGGGTTCATACACACGCTGCCGATGTATTGTTGGTGTCGTTGCCAGTCGAGATCGCTGGCCTGCAGCGGTTGCAATTGATCTTCACCGTGATGGGTGTAGGCAAGAGGCAGTTGTTGCATCGGGTCTCCCTCAAACTGAATGCCGATGGCAACTTGATCTTCCTCACTCACATCAATATGACGAATACTCTGTTGGTGGTTAGGCGGTTTGAATGTATCGATCACTTGTCCTGTTTGGCTATCGAGATAGCTTAACGACGGCTGCATAGTGGCTATGTTTAGTTTTTTTCGTCCTCGTGCCGGGTGCGTTAATATACCGCCATTGGCAACCACCAAGGTTTTTTGATCCGACAATAATTCGATTTGGTGGGGGCCGATACCAGCACTCGAAAACTCATCGAGTCTTTTAAAATTATCGCCGACGTCGTAGACCGCAATACAGCCTTGTTGACGATCGAAAGCGTTTTCACTGGTGAACAAATAGCGTCCATCGCGACTGACACAACCGTGGCCAAAGAAGTGTCTCTGCGACGGAGCGCTGATCGTGTGGGTGATCGCCTTGCGCTCAACATCGACCACGTAAAAGTGAGTGCCAGGACGTCGGGCAAAAAAGATCACCTGCCGGCTTTGGGGCAACGCCAAACTGTCGTGGACCCGCTGAGGCACGGGTAAATCAAAGGCCAAGCGACCATCGGTGTAAATTCCGGCAATACCATAACGGGAACTGCTGGTGGATTGGTTTGCCGCACCGGGTTGCGAGTCGCGATAGCCCGACAGCAATAGGCTATTGCTGTTTGCGTTGGACTTGCCTGTATCGAGCTCACAGGCGCCTAACCACGGTGTTAGTACCGACGCCGCGCCCAGCTTTGCACCTAGCTGTAACAAGCGGCGCCGATTGAGTGGCGGTACGGGCTTAGTCACCGTCATTGTTGTTGAAACCCAATTGGATATTCAGCGCGGTGGGGATGTCGGTTTTAAAGTGTTGAGTTAATTGCAGTAAATGATTTTGCAAACTTACTGCGGCCGGGGCTTGGGGTTGACTGAGTTGCTCAAACAGCGAAGCGGGCATTGTCTCGATGGCGTAGCGAGTTTTCTGTAAGTTCTGGGTGATGCTTTCGGCCAAGGTAGCGAGACCTTTTTGCCGCAGATAGATTCCCAGCCCGCCTTCAACCATCAAGTCTTCAACACTGCTCACGTTTGCCAGTAAGTTCTCTTTGGAATGCTGCGAGCGCCAAGATTCAAGCAAGTATGGATTCAACCGTTGGACTTTGGTATTCAGCCCCAGTGCCATGGTGAGCTTGCGGTTACTGATGTTCTCAACTTGCGTGAGAAAACTGTCAATAACCACCGCCACTGCATGCGCTTGGGTGGGGTATTCGGGGTTTTTGTCATTGGCGCTCAATAGCTGCGTTTGGTATCGCAACCATTGGCTGTTGAGTTGCTCGCTGGTATTGGCCAAATGATTGGCAATCACTTGTGCCAGTGAGCATTGTGCGTTGTGGTCGCCGTATTTATCGGCCTGCTCGTCAAATAAAAGGTATTCGAGGGCGGGTAGCCCGTGGGTGACAACGCTGGCCTTTTTTAAACTCTCCAGTGTTTGCTCGTCGGCTGTTTTCAATAAAGGCTTCAGCTTTTTGGCGATGAGATTTTTTTTGTCGGGCCAGAACTGATATTCCCAGGCAAGGTTGTGTTCACGCAACGGACCAAATTGAATAGCTTGAGCCTTTTGCCAAGCCATCATGGTTGCGCGCCATTGGTTTTTTAAACTGACCGAATTCTCGTCGCTGCGGCAATGTTGCTCGACCTGTGCAGACAAGCTTTTAGTTTCTTCTGCCAAATTCAAATAATAGGGGCGTATTAATTGACTGTTGACGGATTCTAAAAAGACTTGTTCTGGGGATGTCTTTGAGCAAGCGGTTAATACCAGCGCAAAGGTCAGCGGGATGCTCAACGAGAGCCCAAACTTGGTCGACCTTTTGGCCCGAGTTTGTTGGGGTTGAGTTGTGCACTTAAACATAACAAAGCCTTGAGTAACGGTTCTTAGAGATGAATAAAGGTTGAGGTGATTGTACGCTATTGAGGCAGGGGAATCTGTTGGAAATTGGCGGCACTAGAAAGAATTTTACGCAGCAGTGCGCAGCGCAATTCTATTGCCGGATTCTACGCGCTTCGCGTTGTTAGAGGTCTCTCAGAAACGCCAACAGCGCTTGGCGTTGCTCTGGCGCCAATTGCTGATAAAGATCGCGACTGCGCTGCGCTTCGCCGCCGTGCCACAAAATCGCCTCTTGTAAGTTGCGCGCGCGGCCATCGTGTAGGTAACTCTCGACGCCGGAGACCGCTTGAGTTAGGCCGATACCCCACAAGGGTGGAGTGCGCCACTCGCGCCCCGACGCCAAAAACTCTTGGCTGTGATCGGCAAGGCCTTCTCCCATATCGTGTAGCAATAGATCGGTATAAGGTTTGATGGACTGATTGGCTAACCACGGGTGGTGGTAGTCAGCGCGAGTGGTGTGACTCGAGGTATGGCAGCCATCGCAATTGAGTTGCGCAAAGATCGCTTCACCGGCCTTTACTCGAGAGTCTTGTGGGGTTCGGCGTTTAGGTACGGCGAGATTGCCGGTATAGAAAGTCACTTGATTCAGTAAGTGCGGCGCAACCTCGGGTTTGGGTCCAGATTTAGATGCACCTTTCGATTCCCCTGCAGGTTTTGGTTCAGCCTTAATCGCAGGCTTGCTTTTAGGCGTCAGGCCATTACCGTGCGCAGCCCGTTGATGGCAAGTGATCTGCGAGGTTTGGCAATTTTCTTGGCGAAATAAACTCGAAGTAATGCCCATGTCGCCATTAAAGGCGGCGGCATTTTGTTGTTCCAGACTGGGTTGTCCCGCCTTCCAGCCGAAGCGGCCGGGCTGCAATGATTGGCTGCGATTATCCCACACCAGATTCAAGCGCCCGGAGATACCATCGTCATTGTTGTCGTTGGCATCTGCCAGCTGCGATAGGCGTTCATCGCCAATGGCCTCAAGCAACCCCAATCCAATCATCGGTGGCGCAATGCGGGCCGAGAGCCGAATGTTTGGGTGTAAAGAGCCGTAGGCTAATTGGCTAATGCCTAGAGTGGGTTGTCTGAGCTGAACCGTCTCGCCGCCGTTTAAGGTCACGTCCTGATACTGGTAATTCACGTTAATGATGCCCTCGGGTTTTAGGCCGGGCAGGGCAAAGTCTTGCAGTTGACCACCGTAATGCGGGTCCACATGATTGGCTTGATGGGGGGCGAGGGGCTGGTCACTGTCGACGCTTAAGCGCACCAGCATCGATACGTTTGCCTGTTGGGAGGTGATTGAACTGTCAGCGCTATCGCTGGGCGCATGACCACGGCCATCTTTGATGTGGCAATTTTGGCAGGCGTTGGTGTTAAACAGTGGTCCCAAGCCGTCTCGCGCTTTGGTGCTTGACGGCGCCGCAACCCAGGGGTTGCGAAAAAAACTATTGCCGACGCTAAAATCCAAACGCTGGCGAATGGGCATGTTTGCCGCCGGGCGAGAAAAGGCATTGTGGCCGGTGGCCTTAACGCGAGTGTCGTCGGCAGTGGCTGGCAAGCTCAGCAGCGGTGCTGCAATGACAGCACTTAGCCACAGCCTTGAGAAAGGCCGGGTTAAAAACAGGTGAGAAGGTGTAGTTATCAATAGATCTCGAAAACGCCGCAAGCGATTGGCCAATAGGGATGTTGCGCAGATCGATAAAAAACTCGATGTGCGCTTTGTGGTTGTACTCACCTGCGGCTTTTGCGTTTTCAAACTTGGTTGAACCTGTCTCTCGTTACGCTCAATTAGAAATCGTGATCGGCATTATCTGGGCTCAAGTTATCAATACCTAAAGCGCGTGCTGCCAGTTCCAGTTGCTCGGTTTCAAGTACTAGAGACTCAATGGCGCGATTGATCAAGGCTTCGCCTTCGGTGTTGCCTTCGGCAATGAGCTGATCAAACTTCTGGGGTTGCTCGCTGCGTTCGGCGCTGTCGACAATGGCTTGTAGGCTCAATTGCGCGCGGCGTAAGCTGATGTGCACTTGGCTGTTTAGCTCAGTATCTTTGGCTTCCACCAGATCCGATAGACTTGCGCCTTTGAGCAAGCGGCCGTTACTGCGGCGATATTCACCTTGATATACATTCTGAATACCCAATGCATTGTAAAAGTGCGAGTGGTGGGTGTTATCACTAAAACAGTCGTGTTCATCTTCGGGTGAGTTAGCCTCGAGGGACACTTTTAAACGCTCACCGGCAAGCTCTCCCAGTGCCAGACTGCCCATGCCAAAAAGCATACGCGTCATGGCCGCTTTGGGGGGGATGGCCAGCAACTGTTGGCGATAGTTGTTGGCTTGATTGGGCGCCCACTGTTGGACCATGTCTTCTAAATCTGAGACCAACAACTGAGCAACCGCCTTGAGATAATCACGGCGACGATCGCAGTGCTTGTTACTGCATGCCTCTCCTAATGCGTAATCGCTAAAAGGGCGTTCACCTGCGCCGGGCTCGGTGCCGTTTAAGTCTTGTCCCCACAATAAAAATTCGATGGCGTGATAGCCGGTGGCGACGTTGGCTTCCGATCCGCCCAGCTCATTGAGGCTGGCCAGCAATTCTGGGGTGAGGTTACTGATGTCGAGAGTTTCGCTGCCAAGTTGCAACTGCGTATTGGCAATTAGGTTGGCATCGGCGCCAATGTTGCCAAGCTCTGCCTCGTAATTTTCATCGTCGACATAATCGATCAAGCCTTCATCCAGTGGCCAAGCATTGAGTTGGCCCTCCCATTCGTCGACGTTAGCGTTACCAAAGCGGAACACTTCCGATTGTTGATAGCTGATTCGGGCTAAACGCCAAGCATTTTTGGCGTCTTCTAATGCGGCATTGCTGGGGGAGTCGAGCAGTTTGTCGATGCTGATGTTCAGTGCTCTGGCGCCAAAGAGGGCATCTTCAAAGGTGGCGTGGGCGATGTCTGTGTAGTGGTGGACAACGTCTTGTTCGGTGACCGCTTGAGCAGAGCCGGCTACTAGTGGTCCTAGTAGTCCGAAAGTGAAAGCGAGACGAGTGATCAGCGCCATGGTGCATCCCTTATAAAAGTCTATGTAGTGGTGAATCGGTGTTAGACCGATCATCGACGCGCGGGGATGAGTTATAAATGCCCTGAGCGCGGCTGAGGGAATGTTACGAAAATTGTCAGAAAAATGCGAATAGTTATCAAAAACGTTTAGTTTGCAAATTTGTTGTTGCAAGTGAGAATCATTATCGATAGTGTGTTTCATAGATTTCGATCTCTCATTGATTCAGACCGTTTTTAAGAGGACTTGCTCATGGACACCGGTACCCAGCCATCGTCAACTCAAGTGTGGCGTTTTTTGTGCAATCACCATCGCCAGCAGTTAGAGGAGGATATCGATGGAGCCAAACGTTTTTGGGGCGAAACGGTGCTGGCCGCCCGAGAGCAGATCAGTCTGCTCAATTGGCCGCAAGCACTAGTGACTTATGGCAATGCTTGGGAGGCCTCAACCTTATTGTTGCATCGCGACACCAACCGCCACAGAGCCGAGCAGCGTTATTCCAGAACCGTCGCCGAATTTATTTATGCCATGCGCCGTGTTCAGCGCCGCTGCGATGCGAATGTTCTGTTTCAGTTGGCCAGTTGCGAATTGGAAAGCTTGCCGCTAAAGGGCTTAAAGCAAGATCTGATGGAGCCCATGGTCGAAGCCTTGGCCTGCGACTATCAAGAAGTGGCGCAATGGATGAGTGAGCTACCGAAGATGTCGGTCGCGGCGGGATCGAATATTCATTAGTAACAGCTCTCTGCGATTCTCTATTACTCTCAATTGTCGATAATCGATTATCGACAATTGAGATCATTTTTGTCTGCGACGTTTGCTCAAACCTGAAGGCGATGTATTCAGTGATTTGTGCTTCTGATGAAGCCAAAAACTAATTTCGATCTGCTGGGCTGATCACGGCATGTCCCCCTCGTTTAAGTACGTGAGTGTATATCTGTGTGGTCTTTACATCTGAGTGCCCAAGCAGCTCTTGCACGGTGCGAATATCATAACCATTTTCTAATAATTGAGTGGCAAAAGTATGACGAAAGGTGTGGCAAGAAACTTTTTTTGCAACGCCCGCTCGTCGCACTGCGCCTTGTAGAGCTTTTCCCAACGCGCTCGAGTGGACATGGTGACGTCTTTCTTTATGGGTTCGCGGATCAATGCTTCTTTGGTTGGCCGAAAATACGAATCGCCAGTGAAGACTGGTTGATTCATTCGGGTATTTCCGTGCGAGCGCGTAAGGCATCTCAACCGCGGGAAAACCCTCGTCCCAATCAAATGTATAGAATCTTTCCGCCCTAGAGATGAGTTGTTTCAAGTTCTCACGACAGCAATCAGGTAAAACGGTAATACGATCTTTACGACCCTTACCCTGACGAACAATCAGGCATCGCTGATCAAAATCAATATCCTTAATTCTAAGGCGGAGGATCTCAGATTTTCTCAAACCCGCCCCCCATGCTAGCTCAATCATTGTGCGGTAAAAGGGCTTCAATTCAGACAGAATAGCTTCGACTTCTTTGGTGGTTAATATGACCGGTATACGAGGCTTTTCTTGGGCGCGAACGGCATTAATGTTTTTAAGTTTTTGGTTAAGGACATGCCGAAACAAAAAGACTAAGGCGTTAAACGCTTGGTTTTGTGTGTTAGGTGAAACATCTCGAGAGATGGCCAGATAGCTGAGAAACGCATCCACTCCCGAAGGGCAAATCTGTTCGGGAGCGGTATATTCTTGTTGTCTAATAAATGTGTGAATCCAGTAGCAATAGGCTTTCTCCGTTGCGAGTGCTAATTGGCGAGTTCGGATGACCTCGCGCACGCGAGTCATGAATTTACTCTTTGGCATAGCGGCACCTCCTTGTGCTGTATATGCTTACAGTATCGCGAGTAAAGTAAAGAAGCAATTATTCTCGTTAACATCTCAAATAAGTGCGAAAAATCTATAAACTCTAATGTATTCAGTGGGTTAGGGGGTGTTGAGTATTAAGTAAATTGCCTTATTGAGGGGAAGGTATAAAGCGGGGGGTAGTCTGCCCTGGTGAAGTGGATGTCTCTTCAATATTGATTAAATTACCAAGCCTTGTAATATGCTAGAAGAATCAAGGAGTTAGGGAATACGGATTCGATAATAAATAGGGATGTTATCGCTACCTCGTTCTCATTAATTCCCAAACTCCCACTTATTGATACCTGTCTCATTAATTTTGATTATCGAGACAGGTAGTCATACTAAGCGTTAGGTGAGTAAGGCAGTA
>JBOEGJ010000005.1:0-13252 GCA_050633365.1 Cellvibrionaceae bacterium
CGAGCGACGAGCGACGAGCGACTTTATCGCCGCCCACGTAGATTGCAACAACAATCATCCTGCTCCGCCCCCGAAGCCCTTTGTGCCCTTTAGGGTAGAAGCCCTTAAGGAAAAACACGCACAAAAAAGCCGGAGACTAGCCCCGGCTTTTTTATTGCTAAACCTCAGCAATCTACGATCGTCAAACTCAGTCGCCGTACACAGGGAAGCGCTTGCACAGATCCAATACCTTGCCTTTGACCTCGGCAATGACTTGCTCTGAGTTACCGCTTTCGAGACTTTCCAAAACGTCGCACATCCACTGAGTCAGCTGTACCGTTTCTTCTTCACCGAAGCCGCGAGTGGTAATGGCTGGTGTACCCACACGCAAACCAGAAGTGACAAACGGTGAGCGAGGATCGTTCGGTACGGAGTTTTTGTTAACGGTAATGTTAGCCGCGCCTAAGGCCGCATCGGCGTCTTTACCGGTGTACTCTTTGCCAATCAAGTCAACCAACATCAAGTGGTTTTCGGTGCCGCCAGAAACGATCTTAATACCGCGCTCAATGAAGGTAGCGGCCATGGCTTTTGCGTTTACAACCACTTGTTGCTGATAGGCTTTGTAATCGTCGCTCATAGCTTCTTTGAACGAAATTGCCTTAGCGGCAATGACGTGCATCAAAGGACCGCCTTGACCACCAGGGAAGACTGCCGAATTGAGCTTCTTCTCGATGGCTTCGTCAGACTGAGCCAAGATCAAACCACCGCGGGGACCGCGCAAAGTTTTGTGAGTGGTAGTAGTAACAACGTGTGCGTGTGGCACTGGGTTCGGGTAAACACCCGCCGCAACCAGACCGGCAACGTGCGCCATATCCACAAACAAGTAAGCGCCTACTTTATCGGCGATTTCGCGGAAACGCGCCCAGTCCATCACTTGAGAGTAAGCCGAGAAACCAGCAATGATCATTTTTGGCTTGTGCTCTATCGCCAAGGCTTCGATTTCATCGTAGTCGACCTTGCCGGTCTCAGGGTTCAAACCGTACTGAACAGCGTTATAAACCTTGCCAGAGAAGCTAACGGATGCGCCGTGAGTCAAGTGACCACCGTGCGCCAAACTCATACCCAAAATCGTATCGCCCGGTGAACACAAGGCTGCGTAAACCGCGTTGTTGGCCTGTGAGCCCGAGTGTGGCTGTACGTTAGCGTAACCGGCGCCAAACAATTCACAAGCGCGGCTGATAGCCATAGCTTCGGCTTGATCGACGTATTCACAACCACCGTAATAGCGCTTACCGGGATAACCTTCGGCGTATTTATTGGTCAGCTTAGTGCCCTGAGCCACCATCACCATTGGGCTGGTGTAGTTCTCTGAGGCGATCAGTTCGATGTGCTCTTCTTGGCGACGCTCTTCAGCCTGAATGGACGCCCAGAGCTCTGGATCAAATGACTCAATAGTTTGTGATTTATCAAACATGGGTTAACCCTGCATATCAACGGTGAGTAAAAAAATGAATAAGCTTTGAAGGGCGCGAATTGTACACTATTCGGCCGGTAAATCGCACGGTCAGAATGACATTTTTAGCCGTCTTCTGAACGTCTCTTGTGACGACGAACTCTACCGCTCGAAGACGCTGTCTAGGCGCCCCACTCTAGAATCGATATGTCGCGCTCTTGAAGGCCGAGTGTTGAGATTTGCGGCCAGCTCGTGGCGAGGAACAACCGCGCAGGCCCACATTGCAATAAATCACCACTAAACCCAGTCACACGGATCCTTAATGAGCGTCTAACTCGGTCAAAATTGATCGATTGTTTCGCGCTCATTTACATTTCGATACAAAATGTATCGTTTTTAATGAAAAGCCCATTTCACCACTTCCTCAACGCTAAGCACCTCGCTATATTCGGAACTCAAGAGACGGCGTATTACGCCTTACTGCAATTCGGCGGCCGATAGATATACATCGATAATACCGCTGCCGGCACCACAACGAACCCTAATTGAACCGTTGGTGTAACCCACAGCAGCTAAAGCTTTGAAAGATCAAGCTGTGAAGTCAGGCCCCAAAGGAAGGTACAAAGGAGAGCACTATGAGCACCCAACAAGACCCTCGTCACCAACTATTCGACACCCTAATCGACTGTGTCACCGAGAATAGACCCCAGAAGCCCCACCAAGTCTCGGAGATTGACGTGCGCTTCTACACCGATGACGATTGGTATGCTCACGAGCAAGACACCATTTTTGCCGATGTACCACTTATCCTTGGGCCCAGCACCATGCTCACGGAGCCGGGACAGCACTTCACCCACGATCACACCGGTAAACCCATTTTGGTAGTGCGAGGCCGAGACAAAAAGCTGCGCGCCTTTCTCAATGTGTGCCGCCACCGAGGCGTGCGCCTGGCGAACGCCCCCACCGTAAGTCGCAAACCGACCTTCACCTGCCCTTATCACCATTGGACCTACGGACTCGACGGCACCTTGGCAAATGTGCCGGTGGAAGAGAGTTTCCCTGAACTCGATAAGAGCTGTCGAAATTTGGTGCAACTGCCCTGTGAAGAGGCCCATGGGCTTATCTGGGTCAATCCCAACAAAGACGGGGAAATCAACTTACCGGCGTTTCTGGGCAATATTGCCGAGGATCTAGACAATTTCGGCTTAAAAAACGACTACTTCTTTAAACAGACGGTACAAACTCGTAAAGCCAACTGGAAACTCATCGTCGAAGCCTTTCAAGATGGTTATCACGTGACACGGCTCCACAAGAACACCGTCGGCGGCTTCTTTATGGATTGCGTGGCGGCGCAAGAAACCGTCGAGCAGCACATTCGCTCGATCGTGGCCCGCAAGGAATTTGAGCAAGCCAGCCAGCTCCCCCCAGAGCAGTGGGATTTTCGCAAGCACGTCTCCTTTGCACACTTTATTTGGCCCAACACTATTATGGTGTTTCACCCCGACTACATCAGCCAAATGGCACTTTATCCACAGGCCTCTGGCGAGACCGTGATTGTCCACAGCTGTGTGATTGATGAGAAGCCCGACAGCGATAAAGCTCTGGCCCATTTCGAGCGCGGATTCGACATCATCGATGAAGGCGTTTTCAACGCCGAAGATTTGCACACCTGTGAGCAGGCGCAAATCGGTATGGACTCCGGCGCTAATGACACGCTGTTAATCGGTGGCCATGAAGGCGGCTTGCGGGCGTTTTTAGATATCGTCGAAGCTACGACCGGGCGCTTTGAGGACTTTGTTCACGCCAGCGAACAGAAAATCCCCTTGGCGCAAGAATCTTAACTTATCAGCCATCGGGCGAGCACTGTTGCGGCTAAGAGATGGCTGGCCGGCCGCTTTGTCCTATCGTCCTACCTTATCGCCCTACCATACTTGCACAGCCCGACGGCGGCGCCGTTTATAATGTCCACGTTGAACTCGCCTAAGCTACGATAATATGAGCTACGATAATATGAGCTACGACGATATAAGCGGACAATAACGGCCCAGCCTCGCCGATTCTCACGCCATAGCTGCAACTAGGATACAGCCACCTTCTTAGCACCTATTTTATAGATGCTAGAATCCTATAAATTCTGATTTTCAGATGCAAAACAGCCGCTATACTTACCCATCTCTAACTGGGCCTGAACAATTCAGCGCCACAGCTAAGCACACAACCGGTTCAATCCATTAAGGCATAACCATGATCGACGCGCATGGCGGTAAACTCGTCAACTTGTACGCCTCCGGCGAGCAATTACTGGCGGCCAAAGAGCAGGCAAAATCAACGCCCTCCTGGGATCTAAATGCCCGGCAGATGTTCGATATCGAATTGCTGCTAAACGGCGCCTTCTCGCCTCTGACCGGTTATCTATCGAGAGATGATTATTACTCAGTGCTCGATAACATGCGCCTGAGCAATGGAACCCTGTGGCCCATCCCCATTAATCTGGATCTTACCGAGGCCTTTGCCGAAACCCTCAGCGCCGGCGAGCAAATCACGCTGCGAGACCCCGAGGGTGTGGTCATTGCCAACTTAACCATTGGCGAGCTGTGGAGACCCGACAGAGAGCTAGAAGCACAACAAGTATTCGGCACCACCGACCCGACCCATCCCGGAGTCTGCGCTCTGCTCAACGAGACTCATCCAGTCTACGTTAGCGGCTCTCTCACAGGGGTGACACCACCGCTGCACTACGACTTTCAAAACTACCGACGCGACCCGCGTGAACTGCGCGAACATTTCGAAAGCCAGGGGCTCGACAAGGTCATTGCCTTCCAGACCCGCAATCCGATCCACAAAGCTCATGTCATTATGATGAAGCGGCTAATGGCCAAGCATCAAGCCAGCTTAGTCATTCACACCGCGGTAGGCATCACCAAACCCGGTGACATTGATCACTTTTGTCGGGTACGTTGTTACGAAAAAATCATCGGCAAGTTCCCTCAAGGCAGCGCCGACATCAGCCTATTGCCTTTGGCAATGAGAATGGCTGGCCCCCGAGAAGCACTTTGGCATGCCATCATTCGACAAAACTACGGCTTCACTCACTTTATTGTCGGGCGCGATCACGCAGGCCCAGGACGCAATAATTTGGGCGGCCTATTTTATGGTGTTACCGAAGCGCAAGACCTTGTCAGCTCGTTGCAAAACGAACTGGACATTCAAATATTAAAAGCCCCCTTCTTGCGCTACGTAGAAGAGCGCGGTGAGTTCTGCGAAGAACACGAGCTTATGTCTGGCGAAGCCGGACTGTATATTTCAGGCGGAGAACTCAAACAGTTACTCTGTGAGGGCGCCGAGATTCCCCAATGGTTTTCGTTTCCCGAAGTCATTGAAGAGCTCAATCGCACCTTGCCACCGCGATCAAAGCAGGGCTTCACCCTGTTCTTTACCGGTTTATCGGGGTCGGGAAAATCTACCTTGGCCAATGGTGTAATGGTCAAGCTGCGCGAAATCGGTGGCCGCCAAGTTTCGCTACTCGATGGCGATGTGGTGCGCAAGAATCTATCGAGTGAACTGACGTTCTCAAAAGAGCATCGCAATCTCAATATCGAACGCATCGGTTATGTCGCCAGCGAGATCACCAAAAATGGCGGCGTCGCGGTATGCGCTCCCATTGCGCCATTCAAGAGCACTCGCGAATCGGTTAAGCGCATGATCGAAAACGTCGGCGCCTATATCGAGATACACGTCTCGACGCCGATTGAAATTTGCGAATCTCGCGATCGCAAAGGTTTTTATGCCATGGCGAGAGCCGGAAAAATCAAGGATTTTACCGGAATCGATTCACCCTACGAAACACCCGAAAATCCGCAACTAAGAATTGATACCTCTCAGCACTCCATGAGCGACGCGGTCGATATCGTTATCGACGAATTAAGTCGTACCGGGCTGCTGGGAAAACAATCGTAATTAAGACGACCAACGCTAGTATCAGCGCCGCTCGTCAACAACCCATTTAGAGTTAGAGATAGGTAATTAACATGAACAAAGAAACACTCACTCACTTAAAGCTTTTAGAAGCTGAGAGCATTCAAATATTTCGCGAAGTCGCTGCGGAATTCGATAACCCCGTCATGCTCTACTCGGTCGGTAAAGATTCATCGGTTCTTTTGCACTTAGCCCGGAAAGCTTTCCACCCTGGGAAAATTCCATTTCCGCTACTGCACGTAGACACCACGTGGAAGTTTCACGAAATGATCGAGTTTCGCGATCGTGTCGCGCAAGAATATGGTTTTGACCTGCTAACCCACATCAATCCCGATGGTGTTGCCATGGGCGTAGGGCCGTTCACTCACGGCAGCGCGAAACACACCGACATTATGAAAACCGAAGGTTTAAAACAAGCGCTGAACCACCACAAGTTCGACGCCGCTTTTGGTGGTGCTCGTCGCGACGAAGAAAAGTCTCGCGCAAAAGAGCGAGTGTATTCTTTTCGAGATAAAAACCACCGCTGGGACCCCAAAAATCAGCGTCCAGAGTTGTGGAGCATCTACAACAGCGAAGTTGATCCCGGCGAGAGCATTCGAGTATTCCCCTTGTCGAACTGGACCGAGCTGGATATTTGGCAGTACATCTATAAAGAGAGCATTCAAATTCCAGACCTATACTTCGCCAAAGAGCGTCCAGTCGTCGAACGTGACGGAACCCTAATCATGGTTGACGATGAGCGCATGCCATTAGAAGACGGCGAAAAGCCGATGATGAAAAACGTACGTTTTCGCACGCTGGGTTGTTACCCGCTCACCGGTGCGGTGGAATCTGATGCAGCAACCTTACCAGAAATCATTCAAGAAATGCTGCTCACCAAAACCTCTGAGCGTCAAGGCCGTGTGATCGATAGCGATTCTGCCGGTTCCATGGAAAAGAAAAAGATGGAAGGCTATTTCTAATCCAACGCTATTCAGACCCAAGCCATTCGAAATCGATTGGCACGTAACAGAGCTAGAACTTAAAGACGCTGCGAGAATAGACCGCAGCCAACAGCATAGAAAGAGACAGTCATGATTGAATCGAATACGTTACTTGAAGAAGATATCCTCGGTTACTTAGATCAGCACGAAAACAAAGAGCTGATGCGCTTTTTAACCTGCGGCAGCGTTGATGACGGTAAAAGCACACTCATCGGGCGCTTACTGCACGACTCAAAAATGATCTTTGAAGATCACTTATCGGCCATTAAAAACGACTCCAAAAAATTCAATACCACCGATGGTGAATTTGATTTGGCGCTACTGGTTGATGGTTTGCAAAGCGAGCGTGAACAAGGCATTACCATTGATGTTGCCTATCGCTATTTCACCACCGACAAACGAAAATTCATCATTGCCGACACCCCGGGACACGAGCAGTACACCCGCAACATGGCAACCGGTGCATCTAACTGCGATCTAGCGATTGTTATGGTAGACGCGCGTCACGGCATGATGACTCAAACCCGTCGTCACAGCTTTATCGCCTCTTTGCTGGGCATTAAGCACGTGGTGGTTGCCATTAACAAAATGGATTTGGTGGACTTTTCTGAGGAGCGTTACAACGAGATCGTTGCCGACTATCAAGAGTTTGCCAAAACCCTAAATATTCCTGACATTCGCTTTGCACCAATTTCAGCCCTGCGTGGCGACAACGTGGTTAACCGCTCAGACAGCACGCCTTGGTACGAAGGCGATACGCTGATGGAAACCCTGGAAAACATCGAAATTTCAAAAGACCGAAATCTTGAGAACTTCCGCCTGCCAGTACAGTACGTGATTCGCCCGAACCTCGATTTCCGCGGTTTTGCCGGCACCATCGCCTCAGGTACCGTTCAGCCGGGCGATGCCGTGGTATCTTTGCCGTCGGGCAAAACCAGCAAGGTAAAAACCATTTCGACCTTCGATGGCGATATCGAAAAAGCCGGCGCCGCCGAAGCGGTTACCCTTACTTTAGAAGACGAAATCGATGTAAGCCGTGGCGACATGTTGGTTAAAGTCGGTGATTTACCGCACGTCAGCAAAGGCGTAAAAGCTCACGTTATCTGGATGGCTGAAGAGCCAATGAAACTTCACAAGCAATACGCAGTGAAGTTCGTCAGCAAAAAAGCGCAAGGCAACGTGGTGGCAATCGAACACAAAATTGATGTCAACACCATGGAGACCAGCGCGGCCGACACCCTTGCTCTGAATGAGATCGCGCTCTGCGACTTGAGTTTCGACATGCCAGTTATTTTCGATAAATATGAGAATAACCGCATTACAGGTGCTTTCATTATCATTGACCGGATTACCAACGGTACCGTGGGTGCCGGCATGATCGTCAATGACTTGGATCTTGCTGGTTTCGACACTTCGATCTCAACCGAAGATTTGAAACAAGAAATTCGCGAGCAACTGCAAAACATTGCCGGAAAACTTGATGACGCCAGTGAAAACCAACTGATCGCACTCTATAAAACGCTGAACGACGCCCTGTAACGGACGCACTCAGCCCACCAAAAACCGCTCAGAAGTTTACTTCGAGCGGTTTTTTTTCGAACTAATTATCAAAAAAAGGACTTTTACCATGAGTCACTATTACGATGTATTTAACGGCGATGCCGACGGCCTATGCGCCTTGATTCAGCTACGCCAAAACACACCCCGTGACGCCACGCTCATCACCGGTGTTAAGCGCGATATCTCATTGCTAAAACAAGTACAAACCGAAGCTGGAGATCAGGTGACAGCGCTAGACATCTCCATGGACAAAAACGCTACCGATTTAGATCGTATTCTTGAAACAGGCGCCAAGGTGTTTTATGTCGACCACCACTTTCCCGGAGACATTCCCGAACACGCAAATCTTCACGCCCTCATCAATGAGGCGCCCGATACCTGTACCAGTATTCTGGTCAACGCCCACTTAAAAGGCGAACATTCACTGTGGGCTATTGTCGGCGCCTTTGGTGATAACCTGAAAAAAAGTGCCCGAGCGCTGGCAGCCAAAGAAGATCTCTCGGAGCAAGATATTGAGTTACTTGAAAAGTTGGGAATCTACATTAACTACAATGGTTATGGCTCCAACCTGGAGGACCTACATTTTACCCCACAAGCACTCTACGAAAAGTTACTCGGCTATCGCAATCCTCTGGAGTTTATTCGCGGTAACAGTCCTGCCGGAACCCCCATGGACTTGAGTGATTTTGAAAAACTGGAACAGGGCTACCAACAAGACATGGCCTCGGCAGCCGCGGTAGAGCCTATTACTGCCACCCCAAACAGCGCCGTATTTATCTTGCCCAATGAAAAATGGGCCCGTCGCGTGAGCGGCGTTTTCAGCAACGACCTAGCCAATCACAACCCCGATCGCGCCCACGCGGTTCTCACTGAAAAAACCAACGGCAACTACTTGGTGAGCGTGCGAGCCCCCATTAATCGCAAAACGGGCGCGGTGGATCTATGCAAACAATTCCCCACCGGTGGAGGCCGTGCGGCAGCCGCAGGTATTAATGATTTGCCAGCCGGCAGCCTTGAGTCTTTCAAACGAGCGCTGGAAGAGGCTTATGCCCAAAGCAGCTAGAAGCACTGGATGCTGTTGAAGGGCCTAATCAAGGCATCTTCGATTGTCTATGCCAGCGCTTGATGATGCGGCGCTGGCGAGGGCGCAACGGCACTTGCATCTTCGATTAAATAGGATACATTAACCTGAACAACCCATTTAATCGATATACAGTGCAGACACTGAACGTTATGAAATACACCCTTCGCCACTTGCAGGTGTTTCTTGCCGTCGCCAAAGACGAGAGTATTAGCCGAGCCGCCGAGGCATTATCCATGTCGCAATCGGCCACTAGCGCCGCGCTGCAAGAATTTGAAAATCGTTACGATCGCCAGCTGTTTGATCGCAGCGCCAAACGACTGCAGCTTAATCGTTACGGCCGAGAGTTGCGGCCAAAAGCTCAGGCACTCATGACCCACGCCCAGTCGTTCGATTCCGAGTTGTCACGCAAACCCGACTTACATCAGCTCAAAGTCGGCGCCAGCTACACCATCGCCAATTATGTGGCGATGAAGTATCTCGCCTCCTATCTCGAAAACTACCCTGAGTCCACGGTAGACATCTCGGTGGGTAATACCCCACAGATTATCGACAAGGTACTGAACTTTGAAGTAGACATCGGCCTTATCGAAGCCGAAGTCAATCACAGCGATTTAGACATTCAACCCTGGCAAGAAGACCGTATGTGCCTGTTCTGTCGCCCCGAACATCCGCTGGCGCAAAAGCAGAAATTGTCGGACAAAGATCTATTGAGTTGCAACTGGGTGTTACGAGAAGAAAAGTCGGGGCACCGCCAAACCTTTGATAGAGCCATGCAAGGTTTATTACCCGATTTGAACATTACCCTAGAACTTGGCCATAACGACGCCATCAAAAATGCCGTCAAAGCCGGACTAGGTGTGGGCTGCCTATCTGAGCTAGCGGTTGCCGAAGACATCGAAGACGGACGACTAGTCGCACTTAACTGCAAACGCAGTATGATCCGCAACTTCTATTTTGTGCGCCACAAACAGTCGCCGCTCAATCCAGCGGTAGAGCGATGGTTAGCGCTTTGCAGAGAGCAAGCGTACTAACGCGACCGCCTGTTACGGTAGCGGTCATACGCCATAAATAAGTGTAATCATGGTTAAGGACATTGCGGAATACATCAGTAACACGGGCCCACCCAAACGCAAATAGTCACTCACCCGATAATTACCCGCGGTATAAACCATGAGGTTGGTCTGATACCCATAGGGCGAGAGGAAGCTTGCACTCGCGCCAAAGGCCACCGCCATAACGAAGGGCGCATACCCCACCCCCCACTGCGATGACACCGCAATTGCCAAAGGAAACATAATTGCCGCTGCGGCATTATTAGTGATTAATTCGGTGAGTAACCAGGCGATCACAAAAACACCGATCAAGGCCATAGTCGGATTCAAAGCACTGAGATAGCTGCCGGCTAACTGGCTAATGCTCTCAGCAAGTCCAGTATCAAACATCGCTTGCGCCAACCCCAAGGCACTGGCCACCACCACCATCAACTCGAAGGGAAAGCGCGCCTTGAGATCATCTTTACTGAGAATTCGTCCGAGCATCAACAAAGCCACCAAAACCACTAACCCTTTGAGTAGTGGAACAAACCCGGTGGCCCCTAAACCAACGATGGCGATAAATCCCGCCAACAAACCAGCCTCTTCTCTCTGTGACAAGGCCTTTTTGCTGTCAACGTCGCCAACAACAATAAAATCGGCGGCTAGATTCTGACGCCGAAGAAAGTCATCACCCACAGCTAACACCAGAGTATCTCCGGCTTGTAATACCAACTTACCTAGGCCACCCGCTAAACGCTGATCCCCCCGGCGCACGGCAACCACCGCGGCATCGAATTTCGCACGAAAGTCCACCTGCTTGATAGTTCGATCAATCAAACTCGCGCTGGGCGACACAATAACCTCAACCAAATTGTCTCTGAGCGCTTGATCAACATCTTCCACAGACTCCAAGCCGTGAAAGTCATCGAGCAACGCCATCTCAGACAAATCCCCGGTAAACACAAGGATGTCGCCTTCTTTTAGCACTTCCTGCGGCCCAACCGGCGCCATAACCTTATGCCCTCGAATCACCTCGATTAAGAACATTTTTTCAAGTTGGCGTAGACCGTTATCCTGCACCGTGCGACCACTAAGCTTAGAACCCGCGGTAATTTTCCGCTCCAGAAAATACTCCTGAACCGTTGCCGTCGACTTCTTAGACTGAGCGCGCAAGACCTTCGGGGAAATCGCCACAATCACGGCCAGACTGCAGACAAAAACTGGCAGACCGATCACGGTAAAATCAAAAAAACCTAAGGAGGGGTACCCATACTGCTGTACAAACCCATTCACAATAAGATTGGTCGAAGTACCAATCAACGTTAGCGTGCCTCCGATGATTGAGGCATATGACAGTGGCAATAGCAGCTTCGAAGCATCGATCTGAGTTTGCTTCTTCAAAGGCGAGAGCATGGATGCAACCACCGCGGTGTTGTTGACTATTGCCGAGAAGAGGCCACTGAACAACCCCAACCTCAATACCGATCGACGCTCACTGGGACCCAATATCTTCGCAGTGATTCGACGCAATAACGAGGTCCTCTCTAAGGGTATTGAGATCAAATACAATAACACCAACACCAGCAGCGAGGGATTGGTATAACCCTTCATCACCCCTTCAATTGAAACCACGCCACTCAAATACAGGGCGCCACTAGAGCCGAGAAAAACTACCCAAGGGCGTATCCGCGTAAACACCAACAATCCAATAATCACTAGCAGATTAAGTGCAACAAAACTCTGTCCGTAGCTGTGCACGAGATTCGCATGCAAGAGATTGGCTTCCAAAAAGTTGCTCTGTAGCACAATAGACTATCCAAGGGTCGTTCAAGAATAGATTACGATATAGCCTGAGCCTATATCTATTACGCGAAGCATAACATTTAGCGATCAATCCGGTAACTATCGCTGTTCGGATTCACCCTAGACTCTCTGAGCGGAAACGCAAAAGGCCCGAACTACGTCTGTAATCCGGGCCTTTTGAAAGTTCACAAAACGAGCAGTTTTAGTCGCGAGAAAACAACTGCTGGATACTGGAGAAGTCTTTCGCGCCCTTGTCTTCACCGGCACTGTTCTTATGCAGGTTAAACAAGTTACGCGCGGCGCTGCCCATGGGGATAGAGGATTTTGATCCGCTGGCCGCCTCTTGCGCAAGACCAAGATCTTTGAGCATCAAATCCACCATGAAACCGCCTTGATAATCATTAGAAGACGGAACGCCCTCCATCACTCCAGGCACTGGGTTGTACTTTTCCAGCGACCAATTGCAGCCCGAGCTCTTGAGCATGATGTCGGACAGTGCTTTAGGATCGAGACCATTATCGATACCCAGTTGCAACGCCTCTGCAGTGCCACTCATGTGGATAGCCAACAGCATATTGTTACAAATCTTTGCCACCTGACCTGCGCCCACATCGCCGGCGCGAAAGATATTAGCGCCCATGGCATCGAGTACGACTTTTGCCGCGTTGAAGTTAGCTTCACTGCCGCCGACCATAAAGGCGAGGGTTCCCGCCGCTGCCGCTGCTACACCGCCAGAAACCGGGGCATCAACAAATTGAACGCCCTGCTTCTCTGCCGCAGCACCCACGCGTCGAGAGTTATTGGGGGCAATAGTGGAGCAATCCAGCACTAGGGCCGTTTTCGGAATAACTTCGAGCAGCGCATCGCCGTCGATGTAAACGCTTTCAACAGTGGCGCCGTTTGGCAGCATTGAGACCACATAGTCGACACCTTCGACGGCTTTTTTCGCGCAATCAACTGGAGTACAACCCGCCGCTGCTGCGGCGCTTAGGTTGGCTTCCATCAAGTCAAAAGCGTTCACTTTAAAACCCGCTTTAACCAAGTTGGCAGCCATACCGCCACCCATGTTTCCGAGCCCTATAAAGGCTACCGTTTTACTCATGATACTGCTCCTAAGAATTTGTCTGTGTACCGTTACAGGTCGGCCAATGGATGCTGATCCCACGGCTCCACGAAAAAGGCATCGATTTCATCCCCTGCGACATCTGAAAATGTCGATGGTGTCCACTGCGGGTTGCGATCTTTATCGATCAACAAAGCACGCACCCCCTCTTTAAAGTGACCACGCTTGGCGCAGTTAACCGACATGGTCAACTCCATGCGAAACACCTCTTCGAGCGAAAGCTTGCTACCGCGATGGAGCTGCTGCCAAACCAATGAC
>JBOEGJ010000006.1:0-508792 GCA_050633365.1 Cellvibrionaceae bacterium
TGAAAGGGCGGTGTCCTAGGCCTCTAGACGATGGGGACCCGGAACCTTCTAGAAGCGACTTAAGTTTGCTGTCGTCTCCAGAAGTGGGGCGCATTCTAAGTAGAGGACGCATGAGTGTCAACAACCTTGAAGACTTTTTTTCAGTTTCCATAACAAGGACTTAGGTGAATCTGGCCACTCCCGACAAAACACACGGCCATCTGCGTGACACTGCACTTTGGTTATAAACAACTATACTCCACCATGGGAACACTGAGCCCTATTTTTACTTGAAGCCCCTCCCCTTCAAATGGGATTATGGCGTCAAAGTTTTCCCAAATACTGTCGATAATTGCTAGCAAGGCCGTAACTGAGTAGCATAAGCCCATGTCATCTACCTCCATCATCGCTCTAATTGTGGTCCTTTTGGTCGCATTGCTCGCCTACGCCTTTGTTTCTCAAACGATGGAGCGTAAGCGTAAGCAGCGCCAGCGCATGCTCGCAGCACTTAAACTGAGAACCAAAGACTTCAAGTACATGCTCAGCGGCTTTCCCCCCGATTTTTTATCCAAAGATCTAAATGCACTAGTGCATCGCTGCTTAATCGAGGTACTGGAACAGCTGGTCGGCCTAGAACCCAGCAATAAAGCCTATGTTGACGAACTCGCCCTCTTCAGCAAACAGTTTGAAGAAGCCAAACGCAAACCCAAGAAAGAGGCTCGCACCAAACTCACCAACCCGCAGCAGGTGAAAGAAGTCAAATCCATGCTGCAAAGCCTGCATAACTTTATTGGCCTGCAACAAAAACGGGGCAATCTATCGGCAGCTCAATTCAAGCAGTACGAAAGCCAAATCAAGCAGCTGGTTGTGCAGATCACCGTCGACTCGTACATCCTTAATGCCAAACAAGCCCAAGGCAGTAACAAGGCGCGCTTGGCGGTCCATTACTACACGCTAGCCAAAAAGCTGTTGCTCAAAGAGAGCGGCAATGCCAGCTACCAAAAACAAGTCCAACAGCTGGCCACAGTCATCGATGAACTAGAAGCTGAACTTACCGCGCAAGAACCCGAGTACGAAGCCGATAAAGACGCCGAAGCGGCGCGGGAGCAAGCCTCAAGTGAATGGGATGAATTCAACAAAGATCCCGAAGATCCCTGGAAGAAGAAATCGGTTTACGACTAAACGCCGGGCGGCTCGCGTGATGACATGAAATCATCACGCGAAGATAAAGTTAGGTTACTGAGCCTGAAAAGCAGCCAAGTAACGCTGGATTCGCTTAGCATTTGCACCGAGATCACTGACACCAACCCGCGATACAGATCGAACATCGATACGGCTACCACCTTCTGCCGCCTGCACTCGAACGATCACATCATCCTTAAAGCCCAACAAGCGCGTCTCTTCGACGGCTTCTAATTCGTAATTGACGATATCCTCGCGAATCACTTCCCAACCCAGCGTATCCAAGGTTGCTTTGGCCTGCTCATAGGATTCAAAAGCCGTCTGAGAAACCATTAGAGGCTTGATGTCTGGATAAGCAGAGCTTTGCAGTGCTGGTAAAGTTTCAATGGCGTATTCCAAACTGTTTTCCCCCTCTTTTCTCAGAGACTGGGCCACAGAAAAAGCCGGAGGATTATGAATATCCGTGGTGATATCGTGAATACGCGGCTTATCAAACCCATCTCCGGCGGTGGCGACAATAAGCAGAATTGGCAAAGCTGCCAATACCACAACGCTTACCATCGGTAGGGTCCAACCCACCTTCTTATTGACTCCGGCCCAAATCATCGCCACCAGAGCCAAAGCCCCTAATAGCAAAGAGCCCCCCAAACCCACCATAAAGCCCTGCGCCAATGCCGCGAAGCTAATCACTTCGTATTTATGGCTTGCAGCCACACCAGCCAGCATCACCAGCAGAAAGATCTGCAGTCGTAACAACCAAGTTTTCATATTTCACTCACCTATCGTTTTCATCAGTTATTATTTTCATCGATTATCGTTGCATTCACTACTTAACATCGCGGATCGGCAAATACGCCTCCTAGGGCACCTGCCGCCCTAAATGCAATAGACCTACACGTTCGACAATCATCTTCTACCTACTCACAAATCTACAAACTCAAACCGCATGTTCAAATTCCAGTTTCAGCTTGGTCTTAAGCATCAGCTTCTGGCTTGAGCTTAATCGATGCGGAATTAATGCAATAGCGTAAGCCTGTCGGTGCGGGCCCATCTGGAAACACGTGCCCTAAATGACAACCACAACGCTGGCACATCACCTCAGTGCGAATCATACCGCAACTGGTGTCTCGCTCTTCGGCAATTGCTTCAGTCGCTAGCGGCTGAGAAAAACTGGGCCAACCACAACCTGCGTCAAACTTACTAGCCGAAGTAAAAAGCGGTTCAGCGCAACAGCGGCACAAATACTCGCCAGCGGTTTCGGTCTGCCAATACTCTCCCGAGAATGGGCGCTCGGTGCCCTTCTCTCGACAAACATGATACTGCTCTGGCGTTAACTGGTCTCGCCAGGGCTCATCTTGCCACTGGCCATCGTTTTTTGAAGATTGATCTGCCATAATCACCTCTTTTTTAGCAACCACATACGCCCCTTTCAAAAACTCTCATGAACGATCTTCTTGTAGAGTTCTCAGGGCCACACGCAACAACTGCGTTAAACTTAACGGAATCTTCAGCGATACAAATAACACTTTGCCGCTCAAGAAATTGAACCGATCGCATAATGGTAATGCAAATGCACAACATTGATAAATCACATAAATTGGACGACGTCTGTTACGACATTCGAGGCCCTGTCCTTGAGCACGCCAATCGTCTCGAAGAAGAAGGCCACAAAATACTCAAACTCAATATTGGCAACCCTGCCCCATTTGGCTTTGAAGCGCCCGACGAAATCATTCTTGATGTGATCTACAATCTTCGCAATGCCCAAGGCTACTGTGAATCTCACGGTTTGTTTTCGGCCCGAAAAGCCATTATGCAGGAATGCCAGCAACTGCAAATCCCCAATATCGATATTAACGATATATTTCTCGGCAATGGCGTGAGTGAACTCATCGTCATGTCGATGCAAGCTCTGCTTAACGATGGCGACGAGGTGCTGATCCCCTCACCCGACTACCCGCTCTGGACAGCCGCGGTCAATCTCGCTGGCGGCACCCCTGTACATTACGTCTGCGACGAGCAATCGGATTGGTTTCCCGATATCGACGACATCGCCAGCAAAATTACCGACAAAACTCGCGGCATTGTGGTCATCAACCCAAACAATCCCACTGGCGCCGTTTACAGCCAAGAGCTGCTCGAGCAGATCGTCGAACTGGCTCGCGAGAAGAATTTGATCATTTTCGCCGACGAGATTTACAGCAAAATTCTCTACGATGACACAGAATTTGTCCCTATGGCGCGATTGGCGCAAGACGACGTTCTTTGCGTGAGTTTCAACGGTCTTTCGAAATCTTATCGGTTGGCCGGCTTCCGTTCGGGCTGGATGATCATCAGCGGCGCTAAACAGCTCGCCAAAGGCTTTATTGAAGGCCTAGAAATGCTGTCGTCTATGCGCCTGTGTGCAAACGTACCGGCTATGTTTGCCATCCAGACCGCACTGGGTGGCTATCAAAGCATTAACGAGTTAATTTTGCCCGGCGGTCGCCTGCGCGAGCAGCGAGATATGGCCTGGCGAAAGATCAACGATATTCCCGGCGTTAGCTGCGTTAAACCTAAAGGAGCGCTCTATTTGTTCCCGAAGATTGATCTGAATATGCACAAAATTCACAACGATCAACAACTGGTTCAGGACTTCTTGATACAAGAGAAGATCTTGCTGGTAGAAGGAACCGCCTTCAACTGGCAGCAACCGGATCATTTCCGCATCGTGTTTTTGCCTCGGGCTGACGAAATTGAAGTGGCAATCGACAAGCTCGGTAGCTTCATCGAGCGCTACTCTCAGTAAGTCGCAGCACAGTATTCCCACAAGATGATCAATAGAGAAAAAAAGGCAGCAAGGCTTGAGCGATATACACATTGATGATTTTTACAAGGACACCGGAAGAATCTTGGTGCAACTGTATCGCTCATTCCCTCGTAAAGATCTTTTATTGGTCGAAGATATTAGCGGCGCCGACACACCGGATGAATACGGCCTGCATAGCGAACGCCATCAGTCGTGTTTCGGAGCGGCCATTTGGCTAGCGGAATCGGGGTACATTCAATACGGTGAAACCATTCGCCAAGAAGGCATGGATCAAGTCATTCTCACCCATAAAGCCTTTACCTTATTGGCGGCCCGGGCCGCCTTCATCGCAGACACACAAGAAACTAAAGCGGCCAATAAAGAGCTACCGCCCTCAGTGGCCGAACTGCAGCAATCCAACATCCAACAACTTCGCGACGCTCTGCGCTCTGGCGAATCGAGTCGAATCAAACAGACAGTGCAATCACTGCTAACTCAATCCAAACACCACTAAAACAACACACACATAAGCCACCCTCGCGCCCCTAGCTGCCCCCCGCGCGACCAAAGAAAGCCAGATACACCTGCTCTGCCAATTGCTCTAAGGACAATTGCCCGTCCGGTTTGTACCAATTGATGGTATCGATTAGCGCACCTCGAACGAAGCCCCGCAAGACAACGCCCCCCAAGGGAGACATATCCTTAGCTTGGGCATCGTTGAAAACTTGATGCCAGAGATTTTCGTAGACTTCGCGAAATTCCAACACCTTAGCTTGGTTATCCGGATTCAGCGATCGCCATTCGGACACCAAGATGGTGAAATCCTGGCCCTCTCGACCATAAATGGCGTCCAACTCACAGCGGATCAAGGTCTTAATTTGATCGTCCGTGGTCTCCACGCCTTCGAGTTCAGACTTTAGCCGTGCCAGCGACACGCGAATGGTTTCCTCCATCACGCAGCGCAGAATAGCCTCTTTATTGGGAAAGTGATGAAAAATACTACCCGATAGAATTCCAACGGCGGCGGCGATATCGCGAACGGTAGTTTTGGTAAACCCCTTCTCTTTAAACAGCTGGCGAGCCTCACGCAGTAAGCGCCCCTTGGCGGAATCGGGATCAGTCACCACCCCTTCATCAATCAATCGTGCCAAATCAGTCATGCTCTATCGCCTGTAAGTCTTGATACTACTGGTGTGAACGCTAAATCACGCCAATACTGGAGGGCGCAATATAGCGAATATGGCTAAATCATCAAACACTTTGAACGATTTCGCGCATTGACAACCAAGCAAGCGCTTGGTTTACTTTAGCCATTATTCACACAGGCCCAATCATTGGCAAGCAGTATCACTCTCAAACCATCAGCCAGCGGCTAAAGTTACGAGATATCGCCTCCACATTCGCCTGAGCCATCAAAGGAAGCAGCTATGCTATTTACCGAACAGCACGAAGAAATCCGTAGAACTGTTAGAAATTTCGTCGACAAAGAAATTAATCCTCATGTCGATGAGTGGGAGCGCGATGGCATCTTCCCGGCAAAAGAACTGTTCAAAAAAATGGGTAACCTAGGCCTTCTCGGTATTCACAAGCCCGAAGCCTACGGTGGCCTTGGGCTTGATTACAGCTATGAAACGGTTTTTGCCGAAGAACTTGGCGGAATTCACTGTGGTGGTGTCCCTATGGGCATAGGCGTTCAAACCGATATGTCGACACCAGCGCTGGCCAACTTTGGCAGCGATGAGTTGCGCCGCGAGTTTTTGGCCCCGGCCATCGCTGGCGACATGGTCGTCTCCATTGCCGTCAGTGAGCCTCACGCCGGGTCTGATGTAGCGGCGATCAAAACCACCGCCCGCAAAGACGGTGACGACTACATCATTAACGGCACCAAAATGTGGATCACCAACTCCACCCAAGCCGATTACCTGTGTCTATTGGCGAACACCAGCGACGACAAGCCCCACAAGAACAAATCCTTGATCGTGGTGCCTACCAACCTGCCAGGCGTCAGCTTTTCTGAGAAACTCGATAAGTTAGGCATGCGCTCGTCGGACACCGCTCAGATATTCTTTGATGATGTTCGTGTACCACAGCGCTATCTGATCGGTGAAGAAGGCGCAGGTTTTGTCTATCAAATGATTCAATTCCAAGAAGAGCGAATCTTTGGTGCCGCCAACAGCATCATGGGGCTGGAAAACTGCATCAAACAAACCATCGAATACGCCGGTCAACGCAAAGCGTTTAATCAATCCATTCTCGATAACCAGGTCGTTCACTTCCGCTTGGCCGAATTGCAAACGGAAGTTGAAGCGCTTCGTGCACTCACCTACGACGCCGTCGAAGGTTACATCAATCAGCAAGACGTCAGTTTAAAAGCCTCGATGGCAAAACTTAAAGCAGGCCGACTGGGGCGCGAAGTCACCGACGCCTGCCTGCAATATTGGGGCGGCATGGGCTTTATGTGGGACAACCCAGTAGCACGTGCCTACCGCGATACCCGATTGGTGTCGATCGGCGGCGGTGCCGACGAAGTCATGCTCGGCATTATTTGCAAACTCATGGGCACCGCCCCGAGTCGCAAGCGATAAATTGACTGATAAAACCCCATTCATAGGGGAGAGAGATACCCGCATTGCGGATCCTAAATACGATTGAGAAAAAACGATGAGCAACTTAAAAGGAAAGACCATTTTTATTACCGGAGCCAGCCGTGGCATTGGTCGTGAAATTGCACTCAAATGCGCGGCCGATGGAGCCAATATTATTATTGCCGCAAAATCCGACGAGCCGCACCCAAAACTTCCTGGCACCATTCATTCGGTTGCCGAAGAAGTAGTTGCCGCTGGTGGTCAAGCGCTCGCCATTAAAGTGGATGTTCGCGATGAAGCCAATGTCGAAGCGGCAATGAAAGCTGCGGCCGAAAAATTTGGCGGTATCGATGCGGTGATCAACAACGCTGGCGCAATTCGTTTAACTCCCGCATCTCAAACGCCGATCAAACGCTACGATCTCATTCAGTCGATCAACTCCCGCGCGGTACTGCTCTGCTCACAACTGGCTTTGCCTTACCTCAAAAAATCCAACAATGCTCATATCATCAATTTGTCGCCTCCCATTAACTTAGATCCTAAGTGGATGAAACCTTTTGTCCCTTACACCATCACGAAATATGGCATGTCGATGTTAACTCTGGGCCTTGCCGAAGAGTTTCGTGACGATAACATCGCCGTCAACTCTCTATGGCCACAAACCACCGTAGCCACTGCTGCCGTTGAGCATGAAGTCGGCAAAGAGATGCTAGCCGGCTCTCGTACGCCTGCGATAATGGCCGATGCGGCTTACGAAATTTTAGTGAGTGATAGTCGAGAACTAACCGGTCAACTACTGCTCGACGAAGCCTTGCTGCGAGAACGTGGTATCACCGACTTCGTTCAATATCAAAATGATCCAGACTGCAGCGACCTGCATCAAGATCTCTACGTCGATTAACGCCATGTATGAGCGCCAGGGCAGCCCCAGCGCTCCTCCCCCCCCGATCACAACAAGATCGACAATCATCTTCACCGAGAGAGAACATGATAAAAGGCAAAGAAAAAGATTATTTTGAAGATTGTGAACTGGACGAAACCATGCGTTCTAACGGACGCACCGTTACCGAGGCCGACATTCATCAATTTGCCGGTTTAACCGGTGATTGGAATCCTCTTCACACCGACGCAGAATTTGCCAAGCAAGGTATGTTCGGTCAACGCATTGCTCATGGGCCTTTGGTCTTCTCTCTAGGGATCGGCTTAAGCGTGCAAATCCCCGATGCATTACCCAAACACTTTATTGCTGCCTACGGGATTGATCGAGTGCGTTTTTCAGCGCCCACTTATATTGGTGACACCATCCACGCCGAATTGAAAACGGTTCAACTCGACGCCAAAGACGATAATTTAGGGGTTGTCACCACAGAGGTGACCATCAAAAACCAACGTAACGAAACCGTGTGCAGCTATCAGGCCAAAGCGGCGGTTGGACGTCGTCCCGCTTAGTTCTTACACAACATTTTCTCGCCCATTAATGAGACCAACACCATGAACATCAACTTTGACGCACTGCAACTCAAAAGCCCGTTCTATAACGAGGCTCATCATCAGTGGCGAGAGCAACTGCGAAAATTCGTCGATAAAGAAATCACCCCTTTTATTGATGACTGGGAAGAAGCCGGAGAAGTTCCGTTGGAGCTTTGGCCCAAAGCGGCGCAGCTCGGTCTCTTGCAATTGGGCTATCCCGAAGAGTACGGCGGCGTCTCCGAAGGTATCGACATATTTCACACTATTGTGACCTCCGAAGAACTCGCTCGCTGTGGAGCCACCGGCATTTCCTCGTCACTGACGATTCATGGAATCGGTCTGCCTCCGGTTGCCAATTACGGCAGTGAAGCCATGAAAAAAGAAGTGGTCACCGCGGTATTAGCCGGAGAGAAACGTATTTCTCTAGGAATTACCGAACCAGGAGCCGGCTCCGATGTGGCCAACATCAGCACCACCGCCAAGCGCGAAGGTGACTATTATATTGTCAATGGGTCGAAGACCTTCATCTCTGGCGGCACCCGCGCCGACTGGCTAACCACCGCGGTAAGAACCGGCGATGCCGGTTTGGGCGGAATTTCGCTACTGTTAATCCCCATGGATGCCGAAGGCGTGTCTCGCACCAAGCTCGACAAAAAGCAAGGCTGGTGGTGTTCCGACACGGCAACGATTTATTTCGATAATGTTAAAGTGCCTGTCGAGAACATCATCGGCGAAGAGAACCAAGGTTTCTTGCCTATCGTTCACAACTTCAATCACGAACGCATGGGCATTATTTCTCTGTCTCTGGCATCGGCAAAAGTGTGTATGGAAGAAGCCGCAGAGTGGGCTGTCGAACGTAAAACTTTTGGCAAGCCGCTGTCGAAACATCAAGTCATTCGTCACAAATTTGCCGAGATGCTCAAACGCATTAACGCTACTCAAGCCTACATGGACATGTGCGCTTGGCAGATCCAGAACAACTGCCTAAAAATTGAAGATATCTCTATGGCAAAAGTGCAAGCCACCGAAACCATGGAGTTTTGTGCCCGCGAAGCCATGCAAATTATGGGTGGTATCTCGTACATGCGCGGCTGCAAAACTGAGCGAATCTATCGCGAGGTTCGAGTCATGGCCATTGGCGGCGGCTCTGAAGAGATCATGAGAGATTTGACCAGCCGACAACTGGGCCTATAGACACGACCTTAACACTAAAAAATGAATACGCAGAAGAAATCGCAGAAAGAGAGAGCTGCCGTTTCTTCTTTTTCGGGAGAATAATAATGAGTAGTAATCAAGATACCCAAGCGTTACATCAGAACCTTATTGAGCGAGTCAACATCGGCGATATGTTACGCCGTCGCGCCCGCGACAATGCCAACAGCGAAGCCTTGGTCATCAACGATAACGGGCAGCGTATCGCCCTCACCTTTTCACAACTCAACGCTCGCGTTAATCAGCTTGCTCGAGGCTTGCGCGCAAAAGGTCTCACCCAAGACAGTAAACTGGCATTGATCAGCTCGAACAACCTCGACTTCATGACGGTGATGTTCGCCTGCTACAAGTTGGGCGCTGTCGCGGTGCCGATTAACTTTCTACAGCAACCGGAAGACATCCGCTATAACATCGAACACTCTGAATCGGTAATTGTGGTTTACGATCCGTTGCTCGAAGAGATTGCCCTACCCTGTATCGAAGACAACAATAATATTCTTTGCAGCGTTAATATGGCCTCGGAGAAAGGCAAAGGCGATACCACCATTGATGAGCTCACCGCTTCGCAATCTGCTGACAATGTTGAAGACTGTGTCATTGCCGATCGCGCCACCGCTCACATGATCTATACCAGCGGCACCACCTCTCGCCCCAAAGGTGTGGAAACTTCTCATTTGGCGCTCTACTTTAGCGCCATGGGCAACGCCATTAGTCTGTCGGCCAAACTGCAGCAAAAACAGTTACTGGTTTTACCCATGTTTCATTGCGCCGCTATCTCGCTATTGATTTCAACTCTGAATCTGGGTGGCTCGGTAACGATTCAACCGGCCTTCGATCCGCAAGTGATTATACGCACGCTTATTGAAGAGAAAATCAACTCGGTCGGTCTTCTGCCAATGATGTGGAAAGCCCTACTGGATGTCGACGATGTTGAAAAGATGTCGTTCCCTGACTTTGAGTACGGCATCTACGCCATGGCTCCGATGGATCAAAAATCACTGGATCAGATACGTCAAACCTTCGACTGCGAAATGCACTTAGGCAGTGGGCAAACCGAATTCGCGCCCTCTGCCTGTCTGTTTTACGACGGCAGCGAACAAGAACATCCCGACGGCAACTATTGGGGTGTTCCCAGTAACGGCGTTGATCAAGCCATCATTGACGATCAAGGTAATGAAGTCCCTCAAGGTGAGTTAGGTGAAATTTGCTGGCGCGGCCCGCAAGCGATGACAGGCTACTTCAAAAACACAGAAGCCAGCTCGGAAGCCTCTCAATTTGGTTGGCATCATTCCGGCGACTTGGGTCTTATCGATAAACACGGCCAACTGATGTTTGTCGATCGCAAAAAAGACACCATCAAATCCGGTGGTGAAAATGTCTCATCGGTTAAAGTCGAGCAGGTGATTTTGGGTATCGAGGGCGTTGCTCTCGCCGCGGTCTTTGGCGTTCCCCACGAGCGCTGGTTCGAAGCCGTGTGCGCAGCGGTTCAACGACTACCCGATGCTCAAGTCACCGAAGACGACATTATTGATCATTGCAAGCAACACCTCGGTGGTTTTGAAACGCCGAAAAAAATTGTCTTTGTGGATAATTTCGAATACACCGGTACAGGAAAAATACGGAAAGTCGCCCTGCGCCAAGAGTACGCTGAGTTATTCACGTAACGATAAACACGATCACAATCATTCAACCATTGGATACCCCTATGTCCATCGAAAACAACACGCCGATTTTGGTTGGCGTTGGTCAAGTGACCGAACAAGTACCAGAAGAGTTAACGCTAGCTTCCTCACACGCTGACTTGGCCGCACAAGCCGCCAAGCTTGCACTGAGTGATGCCTTAGATGATTCGCTGGCACAACACATCGACACCATCGTTGGCGTGCGTACCTTCGCCGACTCCACACCCACCTATGCCTGCCCTTTTGGTGGATCGAATAATTTCCCTCGCTCCGTCGGCAACCGCATTGGCGCCGATCCAGCTCGGGCAGTTTACGAAATCGTTGGCGGTCAATCGCCACAAAAATTGGTTGGGGAATTCTTCGAAGAACTTCACCAAGGTCGCAGTGAGATGGTATTGCTGGCCGGCGGCGAAGTCATGGCCAACATCAAGGTTGCCGGTAAGAAGAAGGTCAAGCTCGACTGGAATGAAAGCATCGAAGGTCAACTCGAAGATCGCGGTATGACCGATGGGGAACACCTGATTACGCGTTTAGAGTTCGAGCACAAGCTGATGAATCCGATTCAGTTTTACGGACTCATGGAGCAAGCTCGACGCGGCGACAAACAAGAAAACTTAGCCATCTATTCACAAAAAATGGGCGAGTGCTTTTCTAAACTGTCCCAAGTGGCTTCTGAAAATCCTTTGTCGGTCAATCAAAACAGCTACAGTGCGGAAGAACTGATCACACCCGCCGACGATAACAAAATGCTAACCTCGCCTTACACCAAACATTTGGTGGCAAAAGACGGTGTTAACCAGGCCGCGGCACTGCTGCTAACCACCGTTGGAAAAGCCAAAGAGCTGGGCATCGATGAAACGCAATGGGTTTACCTACACGGCTACGCCGACACTAAAGAGCGGGTACTGCTCAAGCGCGATAAAATTGGTCACTCAAAAGCCATGGAGCAAGCGCTTCTCGGCTGTCTAAGTGCCGCCGGAAAAACCAGCGCCGATTTGGCACACATGGATATCTACAGCTGTTTTCCTATCGTTGTTAACGAAGCCAAAGACATTCTCGATATCGCCGACAACGACCCTCGCCCACTCACGCAAACTGGTGGTTTGGCGTTCTTTGGCGGCCCCGGAAATAACTACACCATGCACGGCATTGCCGCCTTGGTCGAAACCTTGCGTAAAGACGCGGGCAGTTTTGGTTTGGCCTACGGAAATGGCGGCTGGATGTCTAAGCATTCCGCCGGAGTCTATTCCACGGCTGCGCCTTCGACGCCTTGGCAAGCCTGCAGCAGCAATGAGCTACAAGACGTTGTGAATGCCGATCCCATGCCCGAGGTGGACTATCAACCCGAAGGCGAAGCCATTCTCGAGGCCTATACCGTAAATTACTTCCAAGGCAATCCACTCAACAGCGTGGTCATCGGTCGCTTAAAGCACAATCAAAAACGCTTTTACGCGGCCAATCCGTTTTTTGATCAAGAGACGTTACAACAGACGCTTACCGGTGATGTACTCGGGAAAACCATCTACGTTCAAGCCGATCCCAAAGGCAATCGTTACGCTTACTCCCAAGCACAAGTGGAAGCTTTCAAGCCAGAAGTAATCGATACCTTTCAAGACAGCTATGAGTTTTGCCAAGTAGAGCGCGATGGCCCTATTCTCAAAGTCACCATCAATCGCCCAGAGGCCCGCAACGCTTTACACCCACCGGCAAACCAAGAACTCGAGAACATTTTTAACGCCTACGAAAAAGACAAGAGTTTGTGGGTGGCGATTATCACCGGCGCCGAAGCACAATCTTTCTCGGCGGGTAATGATTTAAAATACATGGCCAGTGGCCAAGAAATGTGGGTACCGCGCACCGGTTTTGCCGGTTTGACCAGCCGCACCAATCGCACCAAGCCGGTTATCGCTGCGGTTAACGGCTTGGCCCTAGGTGGCGGATTAGAAATCGCCATGGCCTGCGATTTGATCGTCGCCGCTGATCACGCCAAATTCGGCTTGCCAGAAGTGAAAGTCGGCTTGTTTGCCGGTGCTGGTGGTGTGCAGCGCTTGTCGCGTCAAATCGGTGTCAAAAATGCCATGGAGATGATGCTGACCGGCGAGCCCATTGATTGTGATAAAGCGCTTAATTTAGGCTTGATCAATCACGTTGTTCCCGCCGATCAAGTGATGAGCAAGGCCGAAGCACTGGCCCAGCAGATCACTCAGGTGTCTCCAATGTCGGTGCGCAGCAGCATGCAGCTACTCAACGAAACCTCGCAATTTGCCAGTACCGATGAGGCTGTCACCTACCCTCACACGGTATTTGACAACCTACTCAACAGTGAAGACTTCTTCGAGGGCTCCGCCGCTTTTGCCGCAAAACGCCCGCCCAAATGGACCGGTCGTTAATCCGAAAAAATTGCGCCCAAAAACAGGTCAACCAACCTAGGTGGTTGACCTGCTAGCGAGTGACTTTCGGATTAAATCAGACAGCACTTAGGCGATTATTCCACGATTGAAAACTGAAATCCGTCTCGTGAAGTCTATCGTTCTTCGCAGCTATCGCTGACGCCCCCACCCAACCGATCTGATTCATTCATCTTCTTGACGTAATCTCTTGGCGAAACACCTATTCTTTTTTTGAAAAAATTTGACAAAGCCGATGTATCCGTAAAGTGCAATCGTTCTGCAATCGCACTAATGGGTAGCTCCGATTTCAGTAGATAATGGCAGACCAGTTCCTCACGAGTTTGATCGTAGAGTGCTTGATAACTGGTATTGTACTTTTTCAAACGATATTGCAGAGTGCGAACTGGAATATTTAGAGTGTCCGCCACCTCACCCGCAGTGACGCCTTGCTGATTTATCAGCGTGCGAATAATACGACCAACGCGTTGTAGAAACGTCATACCTTGGCCAACACTCGCTTCTAACTCTCGAGCCGTCATCTTTTGAGCTTGAAGGGATACTTTATTCTTTGAATTACGGTAGTTAGGCGTTTGCATATCCGCCTGACTTAGGTGAATCGCATTGACGTCTTGATTGAAAAATAAATGCTCCCCAAACACTTTTCGTAGAGGCTTGGTGTCCGTCGGCGCCGCATGCCGAAACTGAATATAGTCTGGATACCAATCACGTCCGAGCGAACCACGTAGCTCGTTACACACGGTCGCTAGGCTTAACTCAACAAGCTGTGTGATCGAATCGTTGAGAGGAAATCGTTGAGAAGGTCCCAACTTGAGTCTAGTAATTTCAAGAATCCACAATGCACCCGAATCGCTTTCATCTTTAAGAATGTTACTCAACGCTTGTGAATGCACGGACATATTCTCAGCCAATAGTCGCAGCGCTTCACCGACGGTTTCGGCGTTGCGAGCCAAAAGCCACAAAGGACCAAGCGCATCTAAGCCCTTGATCTGACCTATCTTCAAACCTAGAAAGCGATCGTCACAAACTCGGGCAGCCTCTTCAAACAGATCATTCACTTTGATTTCGCTGACGAGAATATCCGACTGATATAACGCGGCTGAATTGATACCCACCGTCTCAGCGATAGCCACCGGATCTTGCCCTGCCTGTTCAATCAAATTGGCAACACCCTCGAGTACATAACTGGGTACATTGTCTGCCATCACTCCGCCCTCTGCGCTTTGATTCTCTCTAAAAGATCACTTTCTCTTAGATTGCTGCGTAATCCCACAAGTAACCTGCGCAATATTACATATTCCTATGGGTTAACGGCTATAGCATAGGCTCCTGAACTGACTGCTGGCAAGTTTGAAGAAAGTCACTAGGTGGCAGTTCGGCACACCAGACAATAAAAATACAAGAGAGCGAACCATGAAAGTACGCACCGCAAGTAAGAACCTGTTATCCCTCAGTATTGCAGCATCGGCCGCTATGACAGCCCCGATGCAAGCCAACGCCAATGATTTAATGCTCGAAGAAATTGTCGTGACCGCGCAAAAGCGAGAGCAAAGCCTTCAAGATGTACCCATTTCTGTCAGCGCTGTAGACGGAGAGAAAATGGCCGAAGCGGGAATCAGTAACCTCGCCGATTTATCGTCTTACGTGCCCAACTTCCAACAAGCCAACTCACCACTAGGACAAGTCATATCAATCAGGGGGATCAGCTCTGGTATCAACCAAGGCTTTGAACAGTCTGTCGTCCAATACGTTGACGATATCGCTGTAGGTCGCGGCCCTATGGCTCGTATGCCCTTCATGGATCTTGAGCGAGTCGAAGTTTTACGAGGCCCTCAGAATGTACTGTTTGGCAAAAACAGCGTAGGCGGTGCGATTTCAATCACAACAGCGAAACCCACCGAACACTTTGAAGGCAGTGTGCAAGTCGAACACGAAAACCGGTATGGCCGCGATGAAATGCAAGCCATGGTCTCAGGCCCATTGTCTGAGACTCTTGGCGCCCGCTTGGCCATACGAGCGGTTGAAGAAGACGGCTACTTTGACAACACCAGCAACGGCGACAATGAGCAGCAAAAAGACGAACTGACTGCCCGTTTAACAGTCGATTGGGCGCCCACAGATAACTTCAATGCCAGCCTAAAATTGGAACACAGCAGTTTCGACTTTGAAGGCCGCGGCGAAGAGGTTATCGCTGGTTATGATTCTGTTAGC
Organism: Cellvibrionaceae bacterium; assembly: GCA_050633365.1. Classification (GTDB taxonomy): domain Bacteria; phylum Pseudomonadota; class Gammaproteobacteria; order Pseudomonadales; family Cellvibrionaceae; genus Pseudomaricurvus. Next base: position 15,518 of record JBOEGJ010000006.1, read on the forward strand.
CCACTGTTCACAGGCATGAGCTACGGTGAAATTGGCGAATACCTGTCAGCCGCTACCGGTCAGGACATCGGCTATGAAGACGGCACGCAAAACCGTAAACGCCAAACCAATAACGACGAATACAGTGATAACGAAACCAATCAAGTCGTACTGACCATGAACTGGGATTATGATGCTTTCACCATCACCAGTGTTACCGGTTATGTGGATTACGAGCTGGATGAAGATACCGATCTCGATCTGTCTGGCCTGGAATCTATTCGCGCCGCCCAACAGGAAAAGTTTGATCAAATTAGTCAGGAGATTCGCTTTACCTCACCGGGTGGCGAAACCGTTGACTGGATTGCCGGTGCCTATTATCAAACCTGGGATCTGGAATACAGCCAACAGAACCAAGTTGATGATGAAAATCTTACTTCTGCCCTCAGTGATTTAGGGCTAGGTCTGTTAATGCCAACGGCAGGTGCTACTGGATTCAACCCAGCAGCATCTCTACTAACCAACTACGGTGTAGGTGCTCCATTCCTGGCTGCGACCGCCGCCGGCCGTCAACTCTTTTCCCTGAAGGAACTCAATAACACCAGTAACGTCAGGGATTACAGTGGCACAAGTGATACCTATTCCGCCTTCGGCCAAGCCACCTGGAATGTGAACGAAGAAGTACGACTAACTCTGGGCGCACGTTATACCCAGGAAGAAAAAGACGCTGAACGCTCAGTGACCATTTATGACACCAGCGGTGGCGGCCTGACCCCGGCCGGTATTGAAACGCAACTGGTTATGGGTGGTGTTTTTGGGATTGAAAATCATGCCGTTAAGGATGACCGCCGCGAAGAATCTGTGACCGGTACCTTGATTGCCGAGTGGGATGCCACCGAAGACTTAATGCTTTACGCCTCTGTCAGTAACGGGTTTAAAGCCGGCGGTTTTGATGCCCGTGCAGGGCGAGCCGATGATTTCGAGTACGAAGACGAAACCGTTATTAACTACGAAATCGGTACTAAAGCGGAACTGCTGGGTGGTCGCGCACAATTAAATGCAGCCATCTTCTACACCGATTATACAGATCTTCAGGTCAGCCAGTTTGATGGCACTGTGGGATTTGTGGTGGGTAATGCAGCAGCTGCTCGTTCACAGGGTATCGAGCTGGACGGTCGTATTATGTTGACCGAAGAGTTGTTACTGATCGGTTCCATGGCTTATCTTGATTATGAATTTAAAGAGTATGAAGGTGCAGCCTGCCCACCAAAAGTTACACTCGATACCGGTGCCGTTACCTGTGACTTGAGCGGCGAAGCCAATACCTTTGCCCCTGAATTATCAGCGTCAATTACGCTGGATTACATCACGCCATTATCCGATGCATTTAATCTGCACGTAACCATGGATACCTCTTACCGTTCAGAGCAGTACGTTGAAGCAACACTGGAGCCTTTGATGGAACAGGATAGCGAAGTCAACGTTAATGCCCGTATCGCGCTGGAAGCTGATAACTGGATGTTGGCATTAGTGGGTAAAAACCTGACCGATAATGACGACATTGGTTATTCCGCGGCAACACCGATATCAGGCAGTGCTTTGCTTCAGGCTCCTACCTATAGCGGTTATCAGGTAAACCCTCGTACGGTAGCGATTCAAGCGAAATATAACTTCTAATATCTACCTTATACTTTTAAATATCTCTCTATTGGGCATCGGCTTCTCCTAGCGATGCCCTTTTTTTTGACTCAATGAGGTACCCTATGACAACCAAAGATTATGAACTGGTTGCGGCTCAACACTCCTATTATTCCGCCAAAGTACGCGCGTGCCTGCAGTACAAACGCCTGCCCTATCAGGAGGTTGGCGCAAATATAGAAACCGTTCTCAATCGTGTTATTCCTGCCACAGGCAACCAACAGTTTCCTGTTGTGTTTTGTCCCGATGGTACGGTACTTAAAGACGGTTGCGATATTGTTGAGGCGCTGGAAGCTCGCCACCCTGAACGCCCGATCATGCCAGAAAACCCGCAACTACAATGTGTTGCCAAACTTATTGAAGTCCTGGCCGATGAGTTCTTTGCGATCCCCATGATTTACTATCGCTGGATACCTGAAGAGACCAAGCGATGGGGTATAGGTATGTTCCAGACATTGCTGGGCAAGGGTGTCGAAAATCCGGATATGGCCGCCTTGGCTGAACAGATGGGAGAAAACATCAGTACTGAAATTCGTTCACGCCTGCCCAAGGTAGGACTCGACCGTAAAGACATTCAGGATAAAGCTCAGGAAATTACCAAAGAAGTCTGCAGCCTACTGGATAAACATTTAGCCAAGACCCCTTACATGTTAGGTGACCACCCTACACTCGCTGATCTGGGCATGATGAATGCCATGTGGGGTCATCTGTATCTGGATCCTTGTGATGCCAGTATGTTTATCCGTAATGATTACCTGCACCTGAATAACTGGATTACCAATATGCATTCTGGCGCGGGTATTTCTGATCAAGGCGAACTCTATATCGCCGACACGCTGACTCCCCTGTTGCGCTACCTGAGTGGTGCATTTGCCAATATGATGACGGATATTCTCAGCGCTGCCGATAAGACATTATCCACAATTGAAGCCGGAACCGAAGCCCCCGCAGGTCTCGGTCGAATTGAAACCTCGCTACAAGATGCCGAACTATCCCGCCCGGCAACCGCCTACACAGCCTGGCGCTTACAGAAGGTTATTGAGCAATACCAGACGATTCCTGCCGCTCAAAAATCAGCCTCTGATGACCTGCTAACCGATATCGGTTTTCTCTCTGTATGTCAGCATCAACCTAAATGGAAGATGCAAAAAGACAATTTCAAACTGTTTCTAGCCTCCTGATAACCAGCTTTATCGTCCATCTTTTCACCCTGTAGCAACATGGCTACAAGGTGAAAAGAAGCGTTAAGCTGCGCATATTCACTGTTTTCTTGCGCAATTTTACAAATCGAGATACCTATCACTTCTACAATAAAGTGAAATAATCAAAGAGCTGCCCCCATGAAAAAAATTATGTTCGCAATGCTGGCATTGGCCGTTATCGGTGCCACGGCCTACGCCCAGCGTATCGACATCATGTTAGCGCTAATCAAATACCAATCGACCAGCGAAGTCTTTGCCGAAACCCGTGAGCTGCCGTGGCAGCAGGGCCCCACAGAATCGGAAGTTACTTCAGATAAACGTCCACCCAACGTCATTTTGATTGTCGCCGATGATCTCGGTTACAACGACATTTCGACCCTTGGCGGCGGTGTAAGCCGTAACGATGGCAGTATCGTGCAGACACCGGGGATTGATCAATTAGCCGCCGAAGGTGTGGTATTCAGTCAATCCTATTCCGGCGCCAGTACCTGCGCGCCCTCCAGAGCCATGCTCATGACCGGTCGTTATCCTACCCGTACCGGATTTGAATTTACACCAACGCCTGGTGGTATGGGCTCGATGGTTAGCAGTATCTATAACCGCATGGATAATAACTTACCACCCGCAATTTATGACGCGGCATTGGATGAAACGAAACCAGACTATGAATTACAGGGTTTACCGTCCTCAGAAATCACCTTGGCTGAAGTACTAAAAGAACAGGGATATTACACAGCACATATCGGTAAATGGCATTTAGGTAATGATGGCGACATGGGCCCACACAAACAGGGCTTCGATGACAGTTTGCTGATGACCAATGGTCTCTATTTGCCGGAAAATGATCCTAACGTCGTCAACGCCAAACTGGACTTCGACCCTATTGATCAGTTCTTGTGGGCAAAATTAGGGTTTAGTAACTCATTTAATTCAGGCAGTGCCGATCAATTTAAACCCGCCCGTTATATGACGGACTATTGGACTGACGAATCAGTAAAAGTCATCAAGGCCAATAAAAATCGTCCCTTCTTTTTGTATCTGGCCCACTGGGGACCACACACGCCACTGCAGGCAACACGAGAAGATTATGAAGCCGTGGGCGATATCAAACCACACCGCAAGCGTGTTTATGCGGCCATGGTGAGAGCCGTGGATCGCAGCGTTGCACAAATTATGGAAACCCTGGAAGCCGAAGGTCTGGCGGACAATACCATTGTGGCGTTTACCAGTGATAACGGTGGCGCTGGCTATGTGGGATTACCTGAAAGCAATAGTCCTTTCCGAGGCTGGAAGATCACTATGTTTGAAGGCGGCCTGCGTGTACCTATGTTTGTCAAATGGCCAAAGAACATTCCCGCCGGTAAAACCGTAAACACGCCAGTAGCGCATATTGATGTAATGCCTACCCTGGCTGCCGCCGCAGGTGCCACTACACCTGAAGGCGTCGAGATCGATGGCAAAAACATACTGCCATTACTTGACGACGAAACAAGCTGGCCGCGAAAAAACCTGTTCTGGCAAAACGGTCACTACCAGGTCGTACGTCATGGAGATTGGAAACTACAAGTGAATGACCGTCCGACCGACGGCCTGCAAACCTGGTTATTCAATTTAAAAGACGACCCAACCGAACAAAATAACCTGGCCAGCACTCACCCAGAAAAAGTCAGCGAGCTTTCCAAGCTACTTGCCGAGCATCAGGCAAACGCCCGCCCGCCACTGTATCCAGCCGTGACCGACATGCCGGTGATGATTGATAAAACCCTGAATAACAAATTTGAGCAAGGCGACGAATACGTCTACACGCCTAACTAATAGAAAAGAATTGGAGAGTGAATTTATGAGAGAAGCAATGATTGATCTATACACAGCCCCAACACCCAACGGCCATAAAGCTTCCTGCACTCTGGAAGCACTGGGTATGAAATACAACGCCCATACCGTCAATCTGTTAGAGAACGAACAAAAAAACTTCGCCAATAACGCCCAAGAGTTACTGCAAAAGTAGATACTCAATAACTGCCTTGCCATGCAGGGCATACATATACAACGTTGAAAGAGCAACCAAATGAAACCCTTAACAAAGATTGCCGCTGGAATTTTCACCTTTCTCATTGTAGTCGTTATGGCTCTGCCTACACTCCTACACAATCTGGGTTTGCACCCTGAATATAATGGCGAGACTTATTCAGCCATAGGCAAGCGCGCCTTGGTTATTACCACCAGTCACGCCACGCTAAATGCTGCCGGCGAGACAACCGGTAAAAAAACCGGTGTTATGGCCTCGGAAATGACTCACCCCTACTACACCTTTCTGGATGCCGGGATGCAGGTGGATGTTGCCAGTATCAAAGGCGGTGAAATTCCTGTTGATCCAGATACGCTCAAGTTCATGATCAAAAGCCCGGAAGATGACCGTTTCCTGAAAGACCCGGATCTTCAGGCCAAGGTGAAAAACTCCCTGCGTATTGATGACATTGACTTCACCCTATACGACACCGTATTTATGGCCGGAGGTTGGGGGGCAGCCTACGACATGGGTTATTCCGAAGTGCTCGGCCAAAAAATCAGTGAGGCGTATTTCGGTAACGGCGAGACTATTATAGGTTCTGTTTGCCACGGTGCACTCGGCTTAATCAATGCTACCGATGAGCTTGGCAACCCGATCATTCGTGACCGTGCGATTACCGGCGTGACCGATAAACAAGTCAAAGAACTGGGTATTGAAGTAACCCCGATGCACCCAGAAACCGAACTGCGTAAAGCAGGCGTCAAGTTTGAAAGCCAAACCGCTTTTCTGGACTTTTTTGCCACTCACGTGAGTGTCGATGAGGAGCAGCGCTTTGTTACCGGACAAAATCAAAACTCCGGTTTGGAAGCGGCTCATAAAATTGTAGAGATTCTGGCTAAGCGTTAATAACCGCTTAATAGTAAAGGAAAAATTATGTCCAAAGTTATTCGCGCTCTAGCGCTATTGCCCGCAGTGGCATTCTTGTTCACCGGGTTAAGCTGGTTGACCCAACCGGAATCGGCTGCAGCCTCACTAAGCCTGCCCCTGCTCGATGGCGTGGCGCGTAGTAGCCAGATTGGTGATATGGCCGCGTTCTTTTTAAGCGGCAGTTTTATGATCTTTATTGGGCTAATCACCGAAAAACGCATTTGGCTGTTGGCCCCAGCCATGGTCGTCGGCTTAACCGCTATCTGCCGTATTTTGGCCTGGCTGCTACACGATGCCGCACTGCCTATGAACCTGATAGCACCTGAGATTATTTTTTGCCTGATACTCCTATTGGCTGCGAGCCGGCTTCCCCAAGAGAGCCAACAACAGGAGCGTTAACAGCATGAAAAAAATACTCCACGCATTAACGCTTTTGGGCAGTGCTAGCATCACCTGCGCTGCCATGGCGGCAGAACGACCAAACGTTGTTCTGATCGTCGCCGATGATTTAGGCTTTACTGATACCGCTCCCTACGGCGGTGAAATCAATACTCCAACCATCAGTCAATTAGCACAACAGGGAATTAAATTTAGTAACTACCACACCGCCGCCAGCTGTGCGCCAACACGCGCCATGCTACTCACCGGTGTTGATAGTCATTTAGCCGGCGTGCCCAATATTCCGGAAGCTATACCGCCCGAGCAAGCCAAGCACGATCACTATCAAGGTTCGTTAAGCCACAATGTAGTAACGGTCGCCAGCCTGTTACAGGCTTCTGGTTACCACACCTATATGAGTGGTAAGTGGCATCTGGGTAAGGAAAAACACCAACTGCCGTTTCACCGTGGCTTTGAACGCACAGTCAGCATGGCCGATACTGGCGCCGATAACTGGGAACAAAAACCTTACCTCCCTATTTATAAAAAAGCCAACTGGACCGCTGACGGTGAAGAGTTTCAATTACCGGATGACTTTTATTCCTCGCGTTTCTTAGTTGATAAAACCATCGAGTTTATCGACAGCAATGCAGAAGATGAGCAACCCTTCTTTGCCTATATCCCCTTTCAGGCTGTACATATTCCAGTACAGGCACCGAAAGAGTTTACTGATCGTTATCTGGAAACCTACAAAGAAGGCTGGGAAGCTTTACGCAAATCCCGTCAGGCCAACGCCAAGGCCTTGGGCATAGTACCGGCTGAGAGTGATATGGTGACCATGCATACCAGCAGTGACTGGGATGCCTTAAGTGAAGACGACAAGCGTTACAACGCCAAACGTATGGCAGTTTACGCTGGCATGATTGAAGCCATGGACTTTCATATAGGTCGCTTGGTAGATCACCTGAAAAACACCGGGCAGTTCGACAATACCATTTTTATTTTCACCTCGGACAACGGCAGTGAATACAACGGCCAGGATCGAGCACAAGGCATACTGCAACGCTTTGCGATGTCTCGCCAGGGTTACAGTATTGACTATGACACCTTAGGTGAGAAAGGCAGCTTTAACACCATAGGCCCCAGCTTCGCCAGTGCGTCGGCAGGGCCACTCGCCTACTACAAGTTTTATGCCGGTGAAGGTGGCATGCGAGTCCCTCTTATCATTTCCGGGAAATCGATAGCAGAGAATACCGGTCTCAGTAATGCCTTTTCCTATGTCACCGATATCACACCCACTATTTTGGCACTGACCAACACCGAGGCAGCGTCACAGCGCTTTGGCGGCAGGCCGATAGAATCCATTAGCGGTCGTAGTTTAACCCCGCTACTGAATCAAGAAGCTGATCGAATCTATCAAGCAACGGATTACGTCGGTTATGAATTGGGGGGACACGCGGCACTGTTTCAAGGGGATTACAAAATTGTGTTTAATCGAGGCCCTGCCGGAGACAACCAATGGCACCTATACAATATTGTGACTGATCCCGGTGAAACTCGGGATCTTAGTGCCGAGCAGCCACAACAGTTGCAAACCATGCTCGGTAACTTTGAACAATACAAACGCGATAACAAGGTACTGCCAGTGCCCGATGGTTACGATGCGGTAAAACAAACTGCACTTAACGGTGCTCGCAATCTGTTAAAACCTGGATTAATAACCCTGCTACTGGCAAGTTTCATAGTAGCGATGTTTTGGCTTGTCTATCGACAAAAACACAGACATGATCAGCACTTGAATAAGCAAAGAAGGAAGGCTCTGAAGATCGAATAAAATAAACGATACGCCAGAGCCCTCTGCCTCTAGATTAGGTCTTTTCAGTAGAGTGATATTGCCTTCAGCCAAACGCCTAGAGGCCAATCTCACTCCAGACAATCTAGATTAACCGCTCCTAAATTGAGTCAGTAAAGACTCCATCAACCGATTATTGTGATCTGTCACCACGGATTCTGATTGAAACAGAGCTTTCAATTCGATAACACTGATCAATACAATAAGTGCTATCCCCATCCAAGCCAGCCCGACCACCATCAATAACACGCCGGCGCCGAATACTAAGAGATTTAGCCAGCCACGCGACATATTCCCGAGATAAAAATGATGCAAACCAGCCAGAAACAAATAGTTTAGAACCGCATAGGTATCGGGGTCTTTCATTTGCTGATTAAATTGATGATAAAATTGCTTGCGTTGAGAATCATCCAATTGGCGCACTTGCAAACGCAGAGCTTCTTCGTGCTGTTTAACGGTTTCTAAATCCATTGGAATTCCCTTAGCGACAAAACTTCAGACTTCGACTGATCTCGGGTTATTCACGACCTAAGGTCAAGAGAACTGACTCGCGACTCCAAAACAACCAAAAGCGGCGATGTTCGATAACCTGAAAGACCATCTGCCAGCCGTCGGCGGCCTCTTCGTTTAAGGTGGCTTCGAGTTTCTTCAGTGGCATACCCGAAGCCCCCAAAAAGATGGTGCCAAATGCGCCTTCAGCGACCTGTATAACTTTGTATTCTTTAAATGCCATGATTCGACTTCCCTGCTACAGATTAAAAGCTTAAGAGTGCCAGCCTTTAGAGTTTATTCCAACCCGCTTGTGGAGCTGTGAGCGAACACTTACAATGGCGCCATCCTAAGGGGAGGCAAACAGCCTGAGATGACGCAACTGCGACAGACCCTTTGAACCTGATCCGGATCGTACCGGCGTAGGGATAGGTAGTAGCAAGCCAATGGATGGTGTTGCACCTTCACTCGCACCACCTCCGGGTCTCTATTTTTTGGAGACCAACGATGAAACCTTTCCCGACTAAAAGACTCTTAGCCACGGCCTGCGTGTTGGCTAGCCAAACACTTCACGCCGACGATCTATCCCTGCCAACGGTTACCGTCACCGCCGACTTTCGCGAGGTCGACGCCTTGAAAAGCGCCAATAGCATTAGCGTCATCGACGCTGAGGCGATTTCCCGTCGACAGGCCAAACACCTCGATCAACTTTTGAATACAGCGCCCAACATTAACTATTCCGCCGGTGCGTCTCGCGGTCGGTTTGTGCAAGTGCGAGGGATTGGTGAGCGCAGCCAGTTTAAGGATCCCCTCGACAGCTCCGTGGGCATGGTTATCGATGGTATCGACTACAGCGGAATTGGCTTGGCAGCCGCCCTTTTCGATACCGATCAAATTGAGGTCTTACGCGGTCCTCAGGGCACACAGTTTGGGTCTGCCGCCATGGCAGGAATGATCAATATCCAATCGGCTAAACCTACCGAGACCCGAGAGGGAAGCATCAAGTTGGGCGCGGGTAACTATGGCCAAAAAGACGCAGGTTTGGTCTTGAGCGGTCCTCTCAACGACTCACTACTGGGTCGCATCTCACTGCACGAAAACCGCTCAGACGGATTTGTCGACAATGATTTCCTAGGCAAAGACGACACCAACAACATCGATGAGAGCTCTGCTAAAGCGCAACTAAAATGGCTAATCAGCAGTGACTTAACACTAGATCTAGTCGCACATTATACCGACGTCGACAACGGCTATAACGCTTTCTCGATCAACAACGACAGAGACATTCCCGCCGATGACCCCGGTCACGATCGACAGGAAACCAAAGCGGCGTCAATTAACCTTGAGTGGAGCGGTAACGATTATTTCGACCTCGTCGCCAGCACTTCCTATGAAAAAAGCGACATCGACTATGGATTTGACTGGGATTGGTCCAACATCGCCACCGCAGGTGTCCGAGGCGGTGAAAACAATCAGCGCGATCGCGAAAGCCAAAGCTTCGATCTACGTGTGCTATCGAAGCCTGGCCAAGAGCTCTTTGGCAATACCAGCTGGGTTGCTGGCGTCTACGCATCGGAGCGCGATGTAGAACTCAACTACCAAGACAGCTGGGAAGACTCTAGCGGAGGCCCTTGGATTTCAACATTTGAAAATCGCTTTGAGACCGATCGAAAAGCGGTCTACGGTCATTTGAGTAGCGCGCTGTCGGATCAATTCACTTTGACCACCGGCGTGCGCGTTGAACGCTACCAAAATGACTACGAGGATTCGGTTGGGGTTCAATCCAGCCAAAAAGACACATTGTGGGGTGGTAAACTCTCTTTGGATTACAGCGGGCTTGAAAACACACTGCTGTATGGAACTATTAGTCGCGGCTACAAGATTGGCGGCGTCAATGGACAAGCAGTCGGCAAAGTAGTTTCTGACCCCAGTACACCAGCCGATACAGCTGCATTTTTACTGTCCCGTTCGAACTTTGATTCAGAGACCTTAATCAACTACGAACTTGGGCTTAAAGGGCGTTACCTCGAAGACAGCTTGGATATTTCGATAACGGCCTTCTACATGGACCGTCAAGACATGCAAGCCAGCGTCGCGGTACTCTTCCCTCCTGCGGAGTGGAAATCTTATTTGGACAATGTCGACGACGGTCACAACGCCGGCATTGAATTCGAGGCCAATTGGCGAGTTAACGACACAATCACCCTCTTCGGCTCGCTCGGTTTGCTCGACAGCGAACTGGGAAATCTTGTGGTTGAAGATCCAGATACCGGCGGAGTTCTCGATCAATCGGGACGCGATCAAGCCCACGCGCCTAGCTATCAGTTCAATCTTGGCTCCAATATAAGACTGAGCGACAGCTTGGTGCTGACCCTAGAGGTCGATGGCAAGGATGAATTCTATTTCTCTAACAGCCACAATGATCACTCCGACAGCCATGGACTACTGCATGTCAATCTCGCCTACCAACTGAATAATATTTCGGTAAACCTCTGGGGTCGAAATCTAACCGACGAAGACTATCAGACCCGTGGTTTTTACTTTGACAATGCCGGCCGCGGCCCCGAAGGTTATCATCAGCTCGGTGAACCAAGTGTCTTCGGAGTCAGCGGTAGCTACTCTTTCTAGTACCCGTTGCTGCTCTGATCATTGACTCTTCCATGCAGACTATGATCAACGCAACATGATCAATAGGCGAAGCTGGTTAATACCAGCTTCGCGTTAACATTTCATTGACGCTCAGCTGCTAGGAGAGTGACATGCAAGTCAGTATTGATATCAGCCTCTACCCTAATCAGGAAAATTTCATACCGCCGATCAAGGACTTTATTGAGCAACTCAATCAATACTCTGACATCGACGTTCAAACCTTCCCCACAGCGACCATTGTCATTGGGGATTTTGATCGGGTCATGGATATCTTGAAAATCGAGATTAAGACCTATCGTGAAAAACATGGCATGGGTGTGTTTGTGACCAAAATACTGCCCGGTTACGAGGCCCGTAGCTGATGGATGCATGGATCGCCTCCCTCGGCCAATCGCTGGGGAACGCCTGGCAATTGATGTCGCTTTGGGAGTTGGCAGCAGTGATCTTAGCCATCGCCTATCTACTGCTGGCAGCAAAGGAAAGTTTGTGGTGCTGGTATGCCGCCTTTATCAGTACCGCTATCTTTACGCTGCTATTTTGGGATGCCAGTCTTCTGATGGAATCTGGATTGCAGATTTATTATCTGGGCATGGCGGTATTTGGTTGGTACCAATGGAAACAGCAATCGAACCAGCGCTCCCAGCCCAATGTGAAAATACACACTTGGTCCGCCAAGCGACACACAACGGTGATCGCCCTAGTCATCACACTGTCGTTGATCAGTGGCTACTTCCTATCGAATTACACCGAGGCCGCGTGGCCTTTTGTGGATTCATTCACCACTTGGGGCAGTGTCGTCACAACTTACATGGTCACCCGTAAGGTGCTCGAAAACTGGCTTTACTGGTTGGTAATCGACACGATTTCTATATTTTTGTATTGGGATCGTGGCTTGCACCTCACAGCCTTGCTGTTTGTAGCCTACCTAGTGATTTGTACGTTTGGCTACATTCATTGGCGTCGTCAATTGCAAAGCGTTGATCGCGCTACCAGCGCCCTAAGCTCATCGGTAACTTAGGCCATGTCGCTCTCGTCACTGATTTCACCACTGATCTCGTTGGAGGAAACCTTAGCCAGCTGGCAGCAATGGCCCATTGATCTCACGGAAAAACCAAAACTGCAAGCCACGCTGAGTGCTGGTCGCAGCCACTGCAGTTTTTTGGTGGTATCTAAGGCCGAGTTTTTTGTTGTCCGTATCGAGTCAAAAACGAGTCGTGAACTCGCCATGTTGCGAGAACAGGAACATACTTTGCTTCAGCGACTGCCTCCCCTTTGCCCCGAGTTTGTCTGGGCGAGTGATGAGGCACTAATCACTCGGTACCTATCGGGACGCCATTGGATAGCCCCCAGCCATTTGCCCCAACTGGTTGATCATCTGCGTCAATTGCATCAACAAACACTACCGATAGGAGACTTCGATCTACTGGATCATGCCGACGGCTATTGGGCTAAATCTCCAATTTCACACCAAAAAGAACATTTGAACTTCTTTGAAAAACAGCGAAATCATCTGCAAAAAACTCTGAAAAAGTACCCCACGCAGAGTCTTTGTCACAATGACCTAATCCCAGAGAACATTATTACCAACGGTGATACCTTCGCCTTCATCGACTGGGAATACGCTGCCTACAATTCGCCCTATTTCGATCTGGCAAGCCTCGCTGAATTCGGCCCGCTAAGCGCTGATCAGCAGCGCGATCTCTGCTATCGGTACTGGGGCTCCGACGACAAACAGCACCTCTTGGCACTCACCGACTTTCGACAAATTGTGCGCTTCATCGAGTGGCTGTGGGAGTCGCTGAAAAACCCCGATAGAGCCACCGCCGTAAAAAAGCGCCTCGAGCAACAGACGGGATAACTAATTGAATAGCCAACTGGTGAGTTCAAGGTTTGTGTGATTCGCAGTTGATCTTCATCCTCACTTTCGGTTAACCTGCCTGCAACTTGTCGGGGTGCCGAAGCGCGGTTGCGTTTTAGCTGAGACCATTTGGAACCCGCTGTACCTGATCAGGCTAGAACCTGCGTAGGAATCAAGTCCGCTAGATTGTCTGCTTTTCCACAATGGCTGGTTAACCAGAATACAAGATAGCTTCCCTGCCCAAACCCAAGCTCAAAGACCAGTTGCAGTCCCGACGAATAACCTTCTGACGGGAATTCAATCATGAGCAACTCACCTCAACATTCGCAAAAACTCAGTGACACCGCCAAGGTGGACGAAATTTCTACGGCTCCTTTCACTGGCTCGCAAAAAATTTATATCGAAGGCTCACGCGCGGACATTCGAGTTCCCATGCGTGAAATATCACTGGACCCGACACTGCTGCAAAATGGTGAAAAAGAAGAGAATTTGCCGGTTCGAATTTACGACACCTCAGGCCCTTACACCGATCCAGACATCGACATCGATGTGCGCAAAGGCCTGCCAAAACTTCGCCAAAACTGGATTTTGGAGCGCAGCGATACCGAGGTTTTAACCAACCCCAGTTCTCAATACACCCAGGTTCGCGAGCAAAACATCACGCTTGAGAACTTGCGCTTTAATGGCACTCACGAACCTCGTGTTGCCCAATCCGACAAAAACGTCACTCAGTTGCACTACGCCCGCCAGGGAATTATCACGCCGGAGATGGAATACATCGCCATTCGCGAAAACATCGCTCGCGCGCAACTGACTGAGGTTCAAAACGACGATCTACTCACCCAGCAACACAGCGGCCAGAGCTGGGGGGCCAACATCGTCAACGAAATCACACCCGAGTTTGTTCGCCAAGAAGTGGCCGAAGGCCGCGCGATTATCCCTGCCAATATCAATCACCCCGAGCTAGAGCCGATGATTATCGGTCGCAACTTTCACATAAAAATCAACGGCAACATAGGTAACTCTGCCGTCACCTCCTCTATCGAAGAAGAAGTCGAAAAATTGGTGTGGGGCACTCGCTGGGGAGCCGATACGGTGATGGATTTGTCCACCGGTAAACACATTCATGAAACCCGCGAGTGGATTTTACGCAATGCCTCCGTGCCCATTGGTACAGTACCGATTTATCAAGCCTTGGAAAAAGTCGACGGCGTGGCCGAAGACCTCACTTGGGAGATTTTCCGCGACACACTGATCGAACAGGCAGAACAAGGCGTCGACTACTTCACCATTCACGCCGGTGTATTGCTGCGCTACGTACCCATGACGGCCAAACGTCTCACCGGTATCGTCTCTCGCGGCGGATCGATTATGGCCAAGTGGTGTTTGGCACATCACCAAGAGAATTTTCTCTACACGCATTTTGAAGACATCTGCGAGGTCATGAAAGCCTACGACGTGTCTTTCTCCCTAGGAGACGGCCTGCGTCCAGGTTGTCTGCAAGACGCCAACGATGAAGCGCAATTCTCTGAATTACATACCTTGGGTGAACTCACCAAAATCGCCTGGAAGCACGATGTACAGGTTATGATCGAAGGCCCTGGCCATGTTCCCATGCACATGGTCAAAGAAAACATGGACGAGCAGTTAAAGCACTGCCACGAGGCACCATTTTACACCTTGGGGCCACTGATTACCGATATCAGCCCGGGTTACGATCACTTTTCATCGGGTATCGGTGCCGCCATGATTGGCTGGTTTGGCTGCGCCATGCTTTGCTATGTAACCCCCAAAGAGCATCTCGGCCTCCCCAATCGAGAAGACGTTAAGCAAGGTATTATTGCCTACAAGATCGCGGCACATGCCGGTGATCTCGCTAAAGGTATGAGCGGCGCTCAAGTTCGAGATAACGCCTTATCAAAAGCTCGATTCGAATTCCGCTGGGAAGATCAGTTTAACTTGAGCCTTGATCCAGATACCGCTCGAGCCTATCACGATGAAACCCTGCCAAAAGACTCGGCCAAGGTGGCTCACTTTTGTTCCATGTGTGGCCCTAAATTTTGCTCGATGAAAATCACTCAAGAAGTGCGTGATTACTCGGCCAACCTTGAGGCAAACAACACCAAACAAGACGCGCAAACCGGTATGGAAGAAATGTCGGAGAAATTCAAAGCTCAAGGCAGCGAACTTTACCAAGAAGTCTAATGGTCAGGGATCAGTGAACTCAATAGGAAAAAAGCCGACCTTGCGGGTCGCTATTGCCGGAGGTGGCCTATTAGGTCGCCTTAGTGCTTGGCGACTTTTACGTGAAGGTGCTGACGTCACCTTGTTTGAGGCTGGATCACTGTCGCGCTGTCCGGGCGCCGCTCGCACAGCTGCGGCTATGATTTCTCCTCTATCAGAGGTGGTCGACAGTGAGCGCTTGATCTACGATATGGGTATCAGAGGATTATCTCTCTGGCCCCTATGGAATCAACAGCTGTCGAAACCGATTCACTATTGCGCGTCGGGCTCCTTGGTCGTCGCACACAGTCAAGACGCCTCGCAACTGCATCAATTCGCAGAAAAGCTGCGGCATCATTTAAGCCCTGATGAAAAAGATCAAACTCGCGCCCAGGACCACAAGAGAGAGTCATCGACTCAAGAGTGGCAGTGGCTCGACAGTCAGCAGCTCAAAGATATTGAACCGGAACTTTCGCATTTTCACCGAGCACTGCATCTAAAACGTGAGGCCTATCTGGACAACCACGCGCTACTCGATCAACTCCTGGTAGAGATCAAGAGCTTAGGTGGCGCTGCGCAGGAATACACAAAAGTCGAGAACCTAGAGTCCGGTCGCCTATCCATCAATGGGGAAGAGCACTCATTTGATTGGGTGATTGATTGCCGCGGCCTAGGCGCCAAAGACGCCATCAAAGATCTACGAGGTGTTCGTGGCGAAGTACTGTGGGTGAAAACCAAAGAGGTTCAATTGCAAAGACCCATTCGATTCATGCACCCAAAGTACAAGCTCTACGTGGTGCCAAAGCCGGATCATCAATACATTATCGGTGCCACCGAAATCGAATCGGAAGATCTTTCGCCCATGAGCTTGCGTTCAAATCTGGAGCTTTCCAGTGCGCTCTATTCGCTGCACCCCGCTTTTTCTGAAGCTCGAATTACCGCCACCGACGTTAACCTTCGACCGGCACTGATGGATCATCGCCCGCGACTTTGCGCAGAGCCCGGACTGATTCGCGCCAATGGCTTGTATCGCCACGGCTATCTGTTGGCGCCAGTGGTGGTCGAAAACATCGTCGCTAAGGTACTCGACCGCTCACCGGCAGCGTTTGCCAGTGAACTGACGCCACCAAACCAAACGCCAACTGTCTAAGGCCATCGCATGTTAACGCTCAGTCTCAACAATACACCCACCGAGATTCCTCGCAGTATGAGTTTGCACGAAGCACTCGAGCATTTGAATCTTTGCGATGAACGCTCGGCGGCCGCCGTTAATGGTGAATTTGTACCTCGTAGCCAGTATCGTAATTGTGTTCTCAATGATGGTGACACCATCGATATCGTCAAACCCGTAGTAGGGGGTTAATCCATGACTCAAGATACATCAATGCCAGACTCCCCCTTCACACTCTACGACGAGGTATTGCCCAGTCGGTTTATTCTCGGCACCGCACTTTACCCGTCACCGCAATCCATGCGCGACAGCATTAGCGCGGCGCAAACCTCGATGGTGACCTTGTCCTTACGCCGTCAAAATCCAGAACAAAATGATGGCGATCATTTTTGGGAAACGATTCGAGCCTCGGGATGCCGATTACTGCCCAACACCGCCGGCTGTAAGACCGCCAAAGAGGCGATCAATCTTGCCGAAATGAGCCGAGAGATATTTGATACCGAATGGTTGAAACTCGAAGTCATTGGCGATGATTACAATTTACAGCCCTGCCCTTTTGGTTTGGTTGAAGCGGCCACTGAACTGATAAAACGCGGCTTTAAAGTCCTGCCCTACACCACCGATGATTTGGTCTTGGCCCAACGTTTACTCGACGTTGGCTGTGAAGTGTTAATGCCTTGGGGCGCTCCTATTGGCACCGGTCAAGGCCTGCTAAATCGCTACAATTTACGTACCTTGCGAGAGCGCTTACCCAACACGCCGCTTATCATTGACGCAGGCCTTGGCGCCCCCTCTCAAGCCGCTGAAGCCATGGAAATGGGCTTCGACGGCATCTTGCTCAACACCGCTGTGGCTAAATCGAATGACCCGGTGATGATGGCGCGAGCCTTTGCTGGTGCCATCTCAGCCGGCCGCGATGCCTACCGTGCAGGCCTAATTCACAAAAGCCAAACCGCGTCTCCCTCTACCCCAACACTGGGACAGCCCTTTTGGCATCACTCGTAATGAGCCATCAATCACTGCCCGTCGTCTGTGCGATCTCGGCCTCAGATAGCAGCGGCCACGCCGGTCATCAATGCGACCTGCGTGTCATTCAAGACTTGGGCTGCCATGGCACCAGTGTCATTAGCGGCATCACGGCGCAGAACTCAGAGACACTGTCCGCCGTCGAAGTTACCAGTAGCGCCCTATTCGAATCACAGCTCGACAGCTTATTGTCAGATCTTTCAATTTCTTCGATAAAAACCGGGTTGCTGCTGTCGGGCGAACAAATCGACTCCCTAATCCACAAGCTCTCCTCCTCCGTGATTCCCCTAGTGGTTGACCCTGTTCTTTCAACCTCGACCGAAGGGTATATTTCATCAAGTCATCTACTCGGCAACTATCAACGGCTACTGCCGATAACTCAGCTTTTTACACCCAACATTCCAGAAGCTGAAAGGCTGCTGCATCAATCGTTAAACAATGATGGGGATATTGAAAAGGCGGCCAAAGCCTTTCGTCGAATGGGCGCCGCGGCGGTATTAATCAAAGGCGGTCATCGCGACACCCTCAACTACCTCTACGATTATTTCGACGATGGCCGCCATCGCTTTTGGTTGCGGCAGTCCCGTCAAGAGTCGAGTCACACTCGCGGAACAGGTTGCGCGCTCGCCTCGGCAGCGGCCTGCTTTATTGCTCAAGGTAAAGAAACCTTAGACGCCGTGGTGCTGGCAAGCGCTTATATAAGCCAGGGAATCGGCCATGGTTTTTCTATCGGTAAAGGCAATGGTCTGCTGGCAAACCGAGGATGGCCGGAGGATATTCTCGACTACCCGCAGCTGGCAACATCTCGAGCTCGGTTTGATCGCTATGAATTTCCCCGCTGTGAACAACAGCATTTAGGGCTCTATCCTATAGTCGACTCGATTGAGTGGTTGCGAAAATTACTCGAACTAGGAGTCAACACCATTCAATTGCGAGTGAAGGATATTGCGGAAGCTTCGCTGGAGAAAATTGTTTCTGAAGCGGTTGTATTGGGAAGAAAATTTAACGCGCGCTTGTTCATCAATGATCACTGGCAACTGGCGATAAAACACGGTGCCTACGGTGTTCACCTTGGTCAGGAAGATTTAGATTTTGCCAGTTTGGATGCGATTGCTGAGGCGGGACTGCGTCTCGGGCTCAGTTCACACAGCGAGTACGAATGGTTGCGCGCGGCCAGCGTTAAGCCGAGCTACATTGCCATGGGCGCAGTGTTTGCGAGCAGTTCGAAAGACGTCAAGACGATTGGTTTAGAGTATCTAAAACGCTGGACCAGCACACTCAATCAAGCCTTTGCGACGGTGGCCATCGGCGGCATAACTGAAAACAATATAGATGACGTGATGGCTTGCGAGGTTGGTTCTTGCGCCGTGATTAGTGCGATAACCAAAAGCGACGACTACCAAGCCGCGACTCAGCGACTATTGATGAAATTCCCGCTGAGTTGATCGGTTAAATTAGCGCGCTTAGGAAACTCGAAGGCGGAAAGAATCCCGCCCTCGAGCAATCCAATCGCTAGGCGGCGGACACTTTGACCGGCACACCGTTCAGCGCGGCGTTACCACTGATAGCGTCAATGAGCTTATCATCGGTTAGATCGTTGCAATTCACACCGGCCTGCTCGGAGGCAATGCTCAACTTGGCGCCGTTACGTTTGTGTCCCCAGCCGTGAGGTAAACTTACCACCCCTTTCATCACTTCATCGCTAGCGACAACCGTGGTCGATACCTCACCCACTCGTGAAGCAATCGTCACTTCGGTATTGTCAGCCAAACCTCGCTCCGCCAGATCTTCAGGGTGCATCAGTAACTGCCAACGCGGCTTGCCTTTTACCAGTCGTTTGGAGTTGTGCATCCAAGAATTGTTACTGCGTACGTGGCGACGACCAATCAACAACAGCTCATCTTTCGCCGGTGCAGATTGAGCCGCCTTTAAGCGATCAACATCGGCCAGAATGAAATCGATGTCCAAGTGAACTTGACCCGAATCGGTACACAGACGCTCTGCCATATTGGCTTCCAACGGACCGAGATCCAATCCGTGCGGATACTCTTTCACTTTATCCATCGTCAGCGCTAACTCATGGCCTTGATTAGCACTGTAATGATCGTGCTGAATGCCCATATCGATCACCTTATCAGGTGATGGTAATGGCTTAAACTCGACGCCCTTCAACTCGGCAATTTTTGCCGATAGTTCGTTGAAGATCTGCCAATCGTGACGGGTGTTTTGCTCGGGCTCAAACACTGCTGGATTGTAGCGAGTGGTGTTGCGCACGGCTAAACGATGGAAAGCCAAGTCGTAATGATCGTGCTCCAGCCCGGCCGTCGGAGGCAAAATAATGTCCGCATGGGAGGTGGTTTCGTTGATGTATAAATCAATCGACACCATAAATTCAAGATCGGTTAGGGCCTTGTCGATTTCATTGCCATTGGTGGTCGACAATACTGGGTTGCCGGCAATGGTAATGAGACCGCGTAATTGCCCCTCACCTGGGGTGAGTATTTCTTCGGCCAGCGCCACCACCGGCAACTCACCGGCAAACTCTGGTAAATTGCTGACGCGACTGCGGAACAAGTCAAAATGCCCAGCACCACCGACACCCGGTTTCACATAACCGAATGCGGGAGAGCACACCATTGCACCGCCTTCAACATCGAGCGAATTAGTCAATAGATTGATAATTTGGATTGCCCACTGACATAGGGTACCAAATACCTGTACCGACACCCCCATGCGTCCGTAACAAACGGCGCCCTCGGTGTTAGCCATTTCACGAGCTAACTCGCGAATGGTCTCGGCGGCTATACCCGTTTGTTGTTCGGCAATTTCAGGGGTAAATCCCTGCGCGGCTTTTTGCACGTCGTCAAGCCCGCGAACTTTTTCGCTGAAGTGACCGAGGTTGATCAAACCTTCGTCGAATAACGTATGAATCATCGCCATCAAGAAAAAGGCATCGCTACCAGGGCGAACAAAGTGGTGTTCGTCAGCAATTTCGGCAGTCTCTGTGCGACGCGGATCGATAACTACAAAACGTCCGCCGCGCTTCTGAATCGCTTTAAGACGCTTGGTGACATCCGGTACGGTCATGATACTGCCGTTGGACGCCAGCGGATTACCGCCAATAATCATCATGAAGTTAGTGCGATCGATATCGGGGATCGGCTGCAAAAACTGATGACCGTACATCTTCAAAGAGGTTAGATGATGAGGGAGCTGATCGAGAGAGGTGGCCGAATAGTGGTTCTTAGTTTTCAGTACTTTTCGCAACTGGCCGCCATGAGTCATGCTGCCGTAGTTGTGCACGTTGGGATTACCGGCGTAGAAAGCCACAGCATCTTTCCCGTGACGCTCTTGCACGTCGATTAACTTCTCGGCGACGGTTTGATAAGCCTCGTCCCAACTGATGGTTTCCCAGCCGCCATCAACCTTCTTAACCGGTTGTTTGAGTCGATCGGGATCGGTGTGCAGATCTTGCAGGGCGGTGGCCTTGGGACAGATATGGCCGCGGCTGAAGGGGTCAGCCTTGTCGCCCTTGATGGACAAAACTTGATCGCCTTGGGTTTTGATTTCGACGCCACAGATGGCTTCGCACAAATGACAGGCTCGGTAATGGGTTTTGATCTCGTCGACCATGGGCTTCTCTCTCCAATGTGTGGGCTATGGATATCGGTGTTATCAAACGGTGATAATTCGTGTGTTTCAGTTCGTTGCCCGAAACTTTTTGTTATGAATAGTTATAGCGGCTATCTAAGCACAAACCATGGCGGAGAGTGACTTTTTTTGGGTGATGCGAGGATATAAGTGGGGATGATGTTGTGAGTGGTTAATCGATGGGCCCAACGCAAAGCGCAAGCCCATCAATCACAAAAGAGGTACGGTGGTGGAATTAGCCGCCGAGCAGCGCCATTTGCCCTTCATAGTCGTCAGCGATGGCTTTATCCAACACATCCAACCACTCGGCGCGAGCTTTCAGCTTAGTGGCGGTGTGTGCTGACATCACCAGACCCGCCATGCGAGTCGCCTCGGCTTTGGCAGCTTCCATCAGTTGCTCAGCCGGTACGATTTTATCCAGATAGCCTGCAGTAACCGCCGTTGCGGGATCGTACATTTCTGCGTTAATGACTGAGCGCTGGTAAAACGCTGGTGTCAGGCTGTAGCGAGCCAATTCGATACCCACATGGTGCATGGTCATTCCAATCTGTACTTCGTTTAAGCCGAGCTGGAAAGGCCCATCAACACCAATGCGGTAATCGCAAGCCATCAAAGTAAAACAACCCTGTGCGATCGCGTGGCCCGTACACACACCGATGATTGGGGTTGGGAAAGCCAACATACGGCGGCACAGTTCAGAGCCGGCCTTGACCATTTCAACACCGTCTTTAGCGCTGCGCTGGAACACCTTCAAATCGAAGCCACCAGAGAAGATACCTGGCTGCCCCACTAACATGACTACCGCTTCGGCGGCTTCAGCTTTATCCAAAGCACCGTGAATCGCAGCGATATGTTCTGGTGACATAGCGTTTACTTTGCCGTTTTGCATGGTAATCGTAGCGATCTTGCCGTCAATTTCGTAACTAACCAGTTCGGTCATTTCTCTCTCCAGAGCTCGTTGAGATGTGTATTCGTTTAGGTGTCATTATAAGTTTCACCCGAGGCAATCATTATTGGTTATCTTGCCCCCAAAGCACATTGCCCAAAGTGGTCAAGTTAGTGACAAATTGGAACAAGTGTTTGAATTTTATCCGATGGCGATAACTGCACAGACCATACTCTACCTTTAACGCAGGCACAAAAAAGCCCACACGGAGGCGGGCTAATGTCAGCGCTTGCCCATTTGGCGAGCGCTAGCAGCACGATAACGGCAGGGAAATTAACGGCCCAAAATACCGCGAGAAATCACTTCTTTCATGATTTCAGAGGTGCCAGCATAAATGGTCTGAATACGAGCATCCACGTAGAAACGAGAAATTGGGTATTCAGTGGTGTAACCGTAGCCACCAAATAATTGCAGGCATTCGTTCACGGCACGCAACTGCATTTCAGTAGTGGTTAACTTCAAAATAGCAGCGTCGTCGACGGTCATTTCACCGCGAGCAAACTTGGCCATGTTCTGATCGAGAAGCGCCTTGCTCAAGGCAATATCAGACTTAACTTCGGCCAATTTGAAGCGGGTGTTTTGGAATTGAGCAATCGCCTGACCAAAAGCCTTACGCTCTTTCACGTACTCAACAGCCAGATCTAGCGCCCCTTGCGCCTGAGCAACCGCCTGAGTAGCACAACCCAGACGCTCACGTGGCAGCTCTTCCATCAGATGTATAAAGCCTTTGCCCTCTTCGCCCAAAAGCGCTGAAGCAGGAACACGAAGATCCTCAAAGAATAACTCGGCGGTATCACTAGCGTGCTGACCGATTTTCTCGATCTTTTGGCCTTTCGAAAAGCCGGGCAAAGAGGCGTCTACACAGAACAGAGAAATACCTTTCGAGCCCGCTTTTGGATCGGTCTTGGCACAAACCACAACCACATCGGCGTGAATACCGTTGGTAATAAACACTTTAGAGCCGTTGATGACGTAGTCGTCGCCATCGCGAACCGCCGTGGTGCGCATACCGGCCAAATCACTACCGGCGCCAGGCTCGGTCATCGCAATGGCACCCACCGCTTCACCGGAAACCATCTTCGGCAACCAGTAATCTTTCTGCTCTTCAGTACCTAAATTGTAAATGTAGGGGGCAACGATATTGGCGTGGATATTGTAGCCACTACCCAAACCGCCGTAACCTAAGCGAGACATTTCCCACTCGATCATCTGATTGACTTCGAAAGAAGCTTCCGCCGCGCCAAACTTCTCTGGCATGTCCACACACAGCAGACCCGCCTGCCCCATGGTATTCCACAGTTCACGAGGCACCATATGATCTTTTTCCCATTGCTCATAATGGGGATGGACTTCTTGCTCAAAAAAGCGAAGGACCATATCGCGGAAAAGTTCCAACTCTTCGTTATTAACAGCCTGATCGGTCATAGGGAAAACCTCGTTACGTGGGTTCAAAAAAGGCAGCCATTGTCAGTCTAGTCGGTCGGCGGGACAATGATAGAAGCAGCCATATAATTAGCGGTTTCGGACACAACTTTTCTAAATAACCCAAGAATTGTGCTAGAATCCTCAAACTAACCTACAAAAATTATCACAAGCGGACACATGAACGAGTACCATGACGTCAGACACACCGTCGCCAGTCACTTTGCGCGCTGTCATTTAGATAATGGCGTTAGCAACGGACTGAACCCCGACGAACTATTGGGCTACGCCAGCCTCTCCCCCGCTCTACTGCAACAACAGGGATCACGCATTGCCCCCAAACAACTCGCCCGATTAATGCTAAAAATCATGCGCGATTGCGACGATGAGTTTTTGGGCTTATCGGCGCAGCCCTGTCGTTTGGGGGTTTTTAGACTTCTCTGCGAGCGACTCATCAGCTGTTCGACCCTGCTAGAAGCCATGCAAGAAACCCAGCGTTTCTATGATCTAATCGACCGCGGAATCGGTTTTGAGCTGATCGATAGAGGCGACGAAGTTCAAGTAACCATCGTTCGGCAACAGGCAGAAAAAGACGTCGACCATATTTTGATCGAATACCTTTTGCTGGTTTGGCATCGATTCCCCTCGTGGCTGATCGGCCAAGTGATTCCGCTGAAAAAAGTGCAGTTTGATTTTGCTGAACCGGCCCACGCGGAAGAGTACCGATTGCTCTATCCGGGACCGCGAGAATTTAATTGCAGCTCTAACAGTTTGATTTGGCCAAAAGCGGTACTGCAACTGCCCATCCACAGAACCGCGGAACAACTTAAACGCTACATGACCCAAGTTCCCTTGCAGTGGTTTCGCAAACAGCGCTTCAGTGACCACCAAACCGAGCGGGTAATGCAACTGTTGGAGCAATCATCGAACCCTCACCAGACCACGCTTGAAGATATTGCGGAACAATTGCACATGACTTCACGCACTCTCAGGCGCAAGCTCACCGCCGAGGGCAGTCGCTTTCAACAAATGAAAGATGACCTGCGACGAGACCAAGCCATTTACTGGTTGAGTCAGGAAGGCATTTCAATTAACGAGGCGGGAGAAAAGGTCGGTTACACGGAAACCGCGTCATTTATTCGCGCCTTTAAGGGCTGGACCGGAATGTCCCCCGGGCGTTATCAACGAGGGCTTTACGATGCCAAAGCCGCTTCGGCCGAGAGCGCATCAAGCTAAGGCGCCAATGCTCGAAATAGCTCGAAATGGCTTTCAGGATTGAGGTTAAAAATAGCGACTCAAGAGAGCCAATAAAGACAAGCGCTAGGATCTTGAATCTTAGCGCTCGCTCCTCACCTGCGCTTACTTAAGGCGTGACAATATTGAAGTTCGCAACTTTTGCTTCGAACAAGCTGAAAAAGCCCAAAAGATCCAACTTACTGCCCGATAGGGTCAAGTCATCAGATGACAGCAGCTCGGTGACTTTGGTTTGTCCTGTGATCAACCCCACGAATAAGGCTCGCGTCATTTCGATACTGGCATTGGCGTCCGCCACTGGCGCTTGTTTTAGCTTGTGGTGCAAGACAGAGTTTTCGATCCACAATACAAACTGCTCGTCGGTATCTGTCATGCGAATGTTGATCACATAGTTTTTGTCTTCGGCTTTATCGGCGTTCAAACTCGCCGCCATGGATTCAAAAAACAGATAGGTCGGAACCTCGTTAATCAAACCCGCGGCATCGGATAGATCGACGCCGAACTCCGGCGCTCCGTGACGCAACTCGTAAGCCGCGGTCAAATACACGTCGCGCCATGGGCCGGATTCTGCCTGATACCCCAACTGATCGTAACTGTTCGCCAGTAGCGCTTTGGCCCGAGTATTGTCCGGCTGAGCAAACACCAGATGATTCAATACCTGCGCCACCCAGCGATAATCCCCTTCATCGAACGACTGTTGAGCCTTTGTGAGCACCGCCTCGGCGCCCCCCATAAACTCCACATAGCGCTCGCCCGAGGCCTCTGGTGTGTGCGGATTGAGATTGGCAGGATTGGCGTCGTACCAGCCAAAATACCACTGATACACCGCTTTGGCGTTGTGACTTACCGTGCCGTAATAACCGCGATTGGCAAAACTGTCTTGCAGGCTTTTGGGAAGCTTGAGTTGCTCGGCAATTTCCGTTGGTGTGTGACCGTTATTGGCCATTCTCAAGGTTTGATCGTGAACAAATTTGTAGGTATCACGTTGACCTTTAAGAAACTCTACCAGCTCGTCCTGCCCCCAAATGGGCCAATGATGGCTGGCAAAATACACATCGGCGCGATCACCGTAAAGATCAATGGCCTCGTCAATAAAGTGACTCCAACCCAACGCGTTGCGAACTTTTGCACCGCGCAGGGTATATACATTGTGCATATTGCGCGAGACTAGCTCGGCGCCACAAAACGCTTTTTGCTTTGGCAGGTAGAAGGTGAACTCCGCAGGTGCTTCAGAGCCCGGGGTAAACTGGAACTCTATGTCGACGCCATCGACCACTAACTTCTGGCCAGTGTGTCCGACCAAGTGAGTTGGCTCCAAAATACCGACATTACCGCTCTTAGCAGGTTCCTTGCCCAAACCGGTATCCACATGACCTCGAGAAGAAACGGGAAGGTTTCGGCCGTACATAAAGGTCGCGCGGCGCTGCATGGCAACGCCGGCCATAATATTTTCACTGACCGCCTCCTCCATAAAACCTGCGGGAGCGATCACTTGTAGGTCGGCTCTTTCCGCAGCAGTCACGGCCCCATCCACACCACCAAAGTGATCCACGTGGCTGTGAGTAAAAATAATCGCTTTTACGGTTTTGTCGCCCAGATGTTCACGAGCAAACTTCATCGCCGCTCGCGCTGTATCTTCGGTAGTTAAGGGATCAACCAAGATCCAACCATTGTCACTGTCGATAAGGGTTAGGTTGGCTAAATCAAAACCGCGAAGCTGATGAATTCCTTCGGCCACCTTGTACAAACCGTGCTGACCATTGAGCTTTGCTTGACGCCAGAGGCTGGGATTAACGCTGGCCGGGGCATCGCCCTCAACAAAGTCGTAGGCGTCTTGATTCCAGGCGATATCGCCATTTTTTCCGACGATTTTAAGAGAAGTAGCGCGAGCCACCAAGCCGCGTTCCGCCTGTTCAAAATCGCGGTGATTGTCGAGCGAAAGGCTATTGGCGAACTGCTCTTGGGCTTCTCGTGTGCTTTGAGTTGGAGCGCTAAATCCGTGCTCATCGGCGCCTTCTTGTGTCGGTACAGAGGAGTCACAAGCACTGATCACGGTCAAGGTCGCTGCAATTGATAGGAGCTTAAGTGCAGCCTTTGCCCGAGCTAGCGTCTTCGCCCCCACGCCTGCCTGAGCGTTCGAATTTACTTCCAACTTAACCACAACAGCCATCATTTAGCCTCTTCACGTATATAGATAACTGAAATTAGAGCACAGGGCGGAACAAAAGAATGCTCAAAAGACGACAACTTCGAGAGAGCATGAATTTCGCCTATCAACGCCTAAGCACGATTCAGTGGCTTTTCCCAAAACTGTGCGCTGCCAAACGCCTCGTCCAGCTCGTAACCTTTAAAACCGAACTCTAGGTACACTTGTCGAGCCCGTTCATTTCCCTCAAGCACCTCGAGGGTGAGCTTGCAGCAGCCTCGCTCTCTGGCGACCTGTTCGACCTTAGCTAGCATCTTAGGCGCAATACCCAAGCCGCGGCTTTGGCTGCTGACCACAAGATCGTGAACATTGATCAACGGCAACGCCTTAAACGTCGACAGAGTTTCGAAACAATTGGTCAAGCCTATCGGTCTATCGCCCTGCCAAGCAATTACGGAAAAAGCGCCAGGGTAAGTCTTAAGCGTTTGCGGCAAAGATGCCAACAAAGTATCGGCAATCGGCTCGCCCCCGCCCATCGGGTCTTGCGCGTACTCTTGCATCAATTGAACAAATGCCTGCGCATCTTTGGTCAACGAAAAATCAGCAATGCGAATCGTCACTGGGGTTATTGAATTTGACACAGATCCTCGATAGTCGGTAAAAAAGCCAACTCTGTTTAGAAATAAAAAAGGGTTATTGAAACGCTTGAATTACAGTTTCTACTCGCTCTTCGGCGCCCATGCCTGCTGCACACCTCTCGACAAAATCCAGTCGCGGTCGCAAACCAATACCATTGGCAATTTGAATCGCTAAACCCGGCCGCGCATTTAACTCCAACAACAAAGGGCCTCGCTGTTTATCCAATACAATATCAACACCGAGATAACCCATCTGGCTCACTTCGAACCCCTTGGCCGCCAGTAGCATCAATCGTCGCCAGTGAGGCACCGCCAATGTAGACAGTTCAATATCGGTATCTGGATGTCGCACAATGGGCCTATCGTGCTGAACCGCTCGCAACGCTTTTCCGGTCACTATATCGATACCGACGCCAACCGCGCCTTGATGAAGATTCGCTTTACCATCGGACTCGTGAGTCGATAGGCGCATCATTGCTAACACAGGAAATCCACGATAGACAATAACACGAACATCGGGAACACCTTCGTAAGAAAAGCCCTCAAAATCGTCGGTAAATTCCACCAAGGCTTCTATCAATGCCACATCCGGCTTGCCGCCCAAACTAAACAAGCCGCTGAGAATATTCGACGTGTGTCGACACAGAGCCTCATGAGAAATCTTCTGGCCACTGGGCTTTAAGTAATCGTCTCCGTCTCGACCGACAATCACCAAGATACCTTTGCCACCACTGCCCTTGGCGGGTTTAATGACAAACTGTTCATGGCTCGAGAGGAAATCACTCAATTCACCAATATGCCCTTGACTGCGACAAGCCCCCAACAACTTGGGCACCGCAATCCCATGATCGGCACACAAAATTTTGGTTCGATATTTGTCATCGACATTGGGATAAAGACGCCTGGGGTTGTTGCGCGCAATATAATGCACATTGCGTAAATTCATACCCACAACGCCCATGGCCTTGAGTTTTCTTGGCGACGCTAGTCCAAACATCAGTGGCGCTCCATGGGTGAAAAGCGCAACAAATCCGACAGACGATAGCCACTGTAACTGCCAATACTGATGATAATCGCCAGAAGCACCAATAGCAGTTCCGGGTAAAGAAAAATCGTATCCGCCACATAAGGATTCGACATCAATAAAAAAGCCAATGACGCGGTCAGTAAGCTTCCGCCACCTTGAATCATGACCTCTCGGCCACCCTCTTCATCCCATAGGATGGACATCCTCTCAATCGTCCAAGAGAGGATAACCATCGGGAAAAATGTCACCTTTAAGCCGGCTTGCCATCCCATTTTGGAGCTCATGATACCGATAGCGGCGTAGATGATAATCACAAACACCAATACTGAGGCGATCCGAGGAACCAGTAACAAGTTCAAACGACTCAAGTAGGATCGCAGTACCAAACCTACCCCAACCACCGCAATAAACAGCAACAATCCCGTCAGCAGTGAAGTCTGCAAAAACGTTAAAGCGATGAGCACAGGCATAAAAGTGCCCGAGGTAC
This sequence comes from Cellvibrionaceae bacterium, assembly GCA_050633365.1. Classification (GTDB taxonomy): domain Bacteria; phylum Pseudomonadota; class Gammaproteobacteria; order Pseudomonadales; family Cellvibrionaceae; genus Pseudomaricurvus. The sequence goes on from JBOEGJ010000006.1 coordinate 44,552, forward strand.
GAATGCCCACTAAGTTGCGAAGTATAACGACGACGAGTGCCCCCAAGGGAATCACTAACAAAAGTTTAAAGGTATTTTGTTCCGACAGCGGCAAACTATAAATCGAAAAATCAATCAGAGGATTGCTGGAGTGCGCCGCAGAGTTCACCGCCGAAGTAAATGCAGCGCGCTGAACTTTAGTGGTCGCATAGGAGATTTCTGAGTCGCGACCACCAAACAGTTCGATTACCGGCTCACCGAATTCACGCAATAAAATAACCCGATCCCAAGGTATTTGAATCACCTCTCGGGTATCAAACAAGAGGCTTTCGCGATCCATTTGCACTTCTACAAAATGATGGATGGACTGGCTGCGCGCTTTATCCTCTAAGTAAATCCCGCTCACCACCCGATTGGCATAACCCGCTTCAAAAAGGATATGTGCCGCCAAGCGGTTTCTTTGCTCAGCACTGTGAAAATCACGAAGGAGAAGCTCTAGGCGCTCGTCCCCCACGCGGTTTAGCAACTGTAAAACCGTGAGTATCGACGTCGAGGTACGCTCAAGATCGAGCTCGGCAATGAGCTCTTGCAATAAAATGCTTTGGGTATCCGTCAACTCCGGTAGAGAAACCGATGCCATGGGTCGAATGGCTTGATCTTCCACCTCCTTGAAATAGCTCTCAGAGCGGGTGTAGATGACTTGTGGGCCCACGGCATGGTCAGCGCGCCATTGAGCAAGTCGAACACCCTGCTCGTAGATCTCCTGATATTCGAATCCCGATGCCACTAAATCAGAGAAAACGATTTTTCGGCGTGGATTATCATCGGGCAAATTGACATTCAAGGTAACCGGACCACCATCGGCAACAAAACTCACCTTGCCCTCCAGTTGCCACACTGTCTCTTTTTCCGATGCTAACAGCGGAAACCCCAACACAGTGTACTTATACGAAGCCGCCCCCAAACCAAGGCAAATCAAAATTGCGACAAGTATTTCAATTTGATGCTTAGATGATACTGACACCGTTTACCGCCCTATTTTTCCAATGCAATGAATTTGCGGCTGACATCGACAATAGCCTGTCCCTGCAAAAAATTCCGGCCAATTAGGACCGGATAATCAAATTGTTCTCGATCGGCTAAGGTCATCTCGACGCTATCGCGTAAATCACCGATGGCGATAGTCATGGAAACCACGTAGCGGCGAGTCCGATCCGCGCCGTGACGTTTAATCAATACCGTGCGCTCAATCGGTAGTTTGAAGACTATCGCCTCTTCAGAGACTCGATCGATAACGGAAAACTGCAGCCAAGGTTTTCCATCGCGCTCAAACTCGGTAATGTCACGGGCATCAATGGAGCTGGTCTCAGCCCCGGTATCGATTCTCGCCTTCTGTCTCAAGCCGGTCGGAAAAATGTCCACATATTCAACCTGCCCAATCAACGTCATCTTGTGATCGGGCAAGGCGGCTGCGCAAACCGCTTCGGTAATGGGTGGACACTGCACTAGCGCGGGACATTTGTTGACCGCCGGGCACTGCTGTTCAATTCCCACTTCTGCGTCAGCTGGCGGCTGGGCTTTCTCGGAAGTGGACTTAGAGTTGGAGGGTGAGTATGTGAGGCAACCACTCAGGGATAACATCAACAGACACACAAGGAAACTTCGATAGGGCATTGCTGGGCTCTCTTACTCATCCACAGGGGGTTGACCACAATTGGGCAACCAAATTCATCAATCATCCCATTCACTATAGGGCAACGACAAGCTGGTAACCTCAAAAATCAAGGACGGCGCACGAAATTTCGCCGGTAATTTTGAATAAGGTCTTTCGCGAGCCCCTTCCCTGCATTCCAGAAAATGAGGTCAAAATTTTTGGGACAAAAAAAAGCCCCGCTGTTTCCAGCGGGGCTTTTTCGTCAATCATGGGGAAAGTGACTAGCCACCCATTGATTGAACCATGGAGATCATCACGCCAGCGGCAACGGCAGAGCCGATAACACCCGCAACGTTTGGTCCCATTGCATGCATTAACAAGAAGTTTTGAGGGTTTGCCTCAAGACCAACCTTGTTGGAAACTCGCGCGGCCATAGGTACAGCAGAAACACCGGCAGAACCAATCAACGGGTTGACCTTATGGGTGCTGAACTTGTTCATGATCTTCGCCATGATCACACCCATGGCAGTACCGATACCAAAGGCAACAATACCCAACGCCATGATGCCCAGAGTTTTGGGATCCAAGAAGACGTCGGCCGCCAACTTGGAGCCTACTGACAAACCAAGGAAGATTGTGGTGATATTAATCAATGCGTTCTGAGCCGTATCGGACAGACGATCAACCACGCCACACTCTTTCATCAGGTTCCCGAAGCAGAACATACCCAGCAGTGGAGCCGCTGATGGCAGGAAGATGGCAACCGCGATCAATACAATGATCGGGAAAACAATCTTCTCGCGCTTAGACACTGGACGCAGCTGCGTCATCACAATTTTGCGCTCTTCTTCGGTGGTCAGAGCTTTCATAATAGGCGGCTGAATCATAGGAACCAGTGCCATGTAAGAATAAGCTGCAACCGCAATCGCACCCAGTAATTCTGGAGACAACAAAGAAGCCACGTAAATCGCTGTTGGGCCATCCGCGCCGCCGATAATACCAATGGCGGCGGCATCAGCGATAGAAAAGTCCATCCATCCAAGATAGCTCAAACCCACAGCTCCCATGACAGTGGCAAAGATGCCGAACTGAGCAGCCGCACCAAGGAACATGGTTTTAGGGTTTGCCAACAAAGGACCAAAGTCTGTCATGGCACCCACGCCCATGAAGATCAACAAGGGTGCAATGGTGGAACCAATGGCAACCGAGTAAAACTTATAGAGCATGCCACTCTCAAAGCCGTGGTTTGAAGCAATCTGCTGAGCGGCAAATACTTGCTCGGCAGTGGCGTCGGCCATGGCCGCTTTGATATCCGCATAGCCTTCATAGGTCGCCACTTGCAGTGCTTCGGCTATCGCCGCGACAACTTCCGGGCCGCCAGACATCAAGGCATTTTGAACCGATGAATAGGCCAGACCTGCGCCCGGAATATTCGCCAAAATACCGCCAAAACCGATGGGTACCAGCAACAGTGGCTCAAAGTTTTTATTGATGGCCAACCACAATAGCAGCAGACCGATTAGGATCATCACGACTTGGCCAGGCCCTTGAAATTGGGCCAAACCTGAGTCGTTCCAAAGTCCGATAAAACTTTCCATTTAAATAAGCCTCCGGACTTAAGCGATGGTCAGCAGAGTATCGCCAACGGCAACAGAGTCGCCCTCTTTGACACTAACGCTACCGATAGTACCCGCTTTAGGCGCGCGCACTTCTGTTTCCATCTTCATGGCTTCAAGTACGATGATCAAATCACCCTCTTGAACCGCTTGACCTGGTGTGGCGTGCACTTTAAAGATGTTACCGGCCAAAGGAGCTGGCAAGGGATCACCACCGCCAACAGCCGCTGCTGCGCTTGCACCACCCGCTACCGCACCAGTCGCGCCACCAATGGGGGCAATACCAGTCAAGTCGCCACCGTTAGACACGGTTACGGTGTAAGAAGAGCCTTCCACTTCAACGGTGTAAACCTCTTCACCCTTGTCGTTAGTGACAGTTGAACCTTCTTTGCCGGTTGGCACAGGCTCAAACGCCTCTGGGTTGTTGCGATTTTCTAAGAATTTCAAACCGATTTGCGGGAACAAGGCGTAAGTCAGAACGTCGTCTATTTCTTGCTCGCCAGAGGCCAGCGTAATGCCCTTCTCGCCAGCGAGAGTTTTCAACTCTGCAGCCAATTTGTCCATTTCGGGATCGATCAGATCAGCAGGACGACAGGTAATCGCCTCGGCACCGTCCAAAATTCGATCTTGCAACTCTTTGTTGTAAGGAGCTGGTGCAGCACCATACTCACCTTTCAAAATACCTTGGGTCTCTTTCGAGATCGACTTGTAGCGCTCGCCCGTCAATACGTTCAATACCGCTTGGGTGCCCACGATTTGAGAGGTTGGCGTTACCAGAGGAATGAAACCTAAGTCTTCACGAACGCGAGGAATCTCGGCCAGAACTTCGCCAAACTTGTCTTCGGCGCCTTGATCTTTCAGTTGGCTTTCCATGTTGGTCAACATGCCGCCAGGGACCTGTGCGGTCAGAATACGACCGTCAATTCCGCGCAAAGAACCTTCAAACTTGGCGTACTTTTTACGCACTTCACGGAAGTAGTTAGCAATCTCTTCGAGCTTGGCCAAATCTAGACCCGTGTCGCGATCTTGACCCTGCAAGATAGCCACGACAGATTCGGTGGGGCTGTGGCCGTAAGTCATGGACATGGAGGAGATGGCGGTATCAATATTGTCGATACCCGCTTCAACGCACTTCAAAGCAGTGGCGGTCGACAGACCAGTAGTCGCGTGGCATTGCATGTGAATAGGAATGTCACAAGCGGCTTTCAATTTAGTCACCAGCTCAAAGCCAGCGTAGGGAGTGAGCAAACCCGCCATGTCTTTAATGGCAATGGAGTCGGCGCCCATGTCTTCAATTTTCTTACCCTGCTCAACCCACATATCGATGGTGTGAACTTCACTCAGGGTATAGGCAATGGTGCCCTGTGCGTGTTTGTCTTGCTTTTTAACGGCTTTCAGTGCGGTTTCGATGTTACGCATATCGTTCATGGCATCGAATACACGGAACACGTCAACACCATTGGTGGCACAGCGCTCTACAAATTTTTCAACAACGTCATCGGCATAGTGACGGTAGCCCAAAATGTTCTGACCACGAAACAGCATTTGCATCGGGGTTTTAGGCATGGCTTTTTTCAATTCGCGGATACGCTCCCAGGGATCTTCGCCCAGGTAGCGAATACAAGCATCAAAGGTCGCTCCACCCCAAGTCTCTAGAGACCAGAAGCCAATATCGTCCAGTTTGGCGGCGATTGGCAACATGTCGTCCAATCGCATGCGAGTCGCAAAAAGTGATTGATGCGCATCGCGCAACACAACGTCGGTAATTCCTAATGGTTTTTTGTTCTCAGTCATGAGAAAGCCCTTAGTGTCTTAAATGTCGAAAATTCAATGATTCTTTAGCTCAATGTCTCAGCGGTTGCTCTGCCACGGTTTCTGCGTTGTTAACACAACAGAAAAAGACAGATTCCAGAGTAATTACTTATTCTTCGCGCGGTGTTGATCAACCGCCGCTTTAATAACTGCCAAGAGCTTCGGATCGGTAACGCTCGCGGTTGCTCTAGGAGCCGCAGGTTGCGGTTCTGGAGTCTCTGGGAAAAAGCGTTGAACGATAGAAGACATGATCGTGGTAGCGATCACCAATACGGTCAGGAATACAAAAACAGATCCCATTCCGAAGAGCATCAGATCGACGCCCTGTTGCATGATGTTTTGTTGCATAGGTAAAACTAGCCTCCAAAATATCCCTTTTTCAAGGGTCCAGATCACGGGGTCAAAACCGCGATTCCAGGAAAGCAGAGTATCTCTTGGATACCCGCCTGTTCTCGTCAATGATACGTCAGGAATTACAGCGTAATCCCAATGAGCTGGTAAGCTCTACACCTCTTTATAACAGTGATTCCAAGGCAACCTTAGGATGCCACCAAGCCACTGCTGGGTATTTCACGTACTCCCCATTTTTCTGGGGATGGGGAATGTATCGCGAAGACATTTTGTAGGCAAATTTTCTTAATTACTACAAAACCGCTCGAAAGCTCGATAATTAAAGGCTTCGCATCTAGTGGCTAAGCGCCTCCCCTGCTTGAAAAACAAGCTCGAGTCAGGCGTCGGGACTCGTCCCGTCACTCCCAAATCACGTAAAATCCACACCAAATGGCTAGTTTGTACCATCATGGCCTAAACTGTCCGAGCCTAAAACCGTCTAAAGCTAGAACTGCCAAAACCTAGAACCGTCATAATCAACAACTGCCAGACTCTAAAACGGCCAGATCCAAAAGCGCTGCAAACCATTAACCACTGAGTGCCGGGCGCAGAGCCGATAAGCGGCGCGTCAGCTCCCCTAAGTCGCCCACAGGTTTAAGCAATACATCCGCAGAAGACAACCCCAAAGACTGAAGGTCCTCGGGCAATTGATATTCCAATGAGCCGGTGTGAATAATGAAGTGTAACTGCTCTGCCCGAGCAACTGCGCGACGAATAAAATCATTGCCCGACATCCCAGACAATCGCATATCGACGATGGCAACGCCAAACACCTGTTGCTCAAGCACCTCGAGAGCCTCCTCTCCGGAAGCCGCAGTTGTGACCAGAAAGCCCTCATCTTCGAGGTAAACCTGCAGGTTATCTCTTACCGAGGCCTCGTCATCAACCAGTAACACGTGTACGTCCGAGGGCATTGCACAATCTCCTCAATTCCATTTTTAAGCCCGTGTGCGTAACTCCGTTGTGATCGCCAAGGCTCGCTCGCGAGAGCGCGTCACCTGATAATATTCAGGTCGGTGTCGATTTACCACCTTTGCAGTAACTTTGGCAGCCTGGCCAACACTCGATTCCCTGAATGAATTCGGTACAATGCGCGGGATTTCACCTTATGGCTCCAGCCTCAATAACAGTACCTAACCCTATGCGCCTATTTTTAGCCCCGATGGAAGGGGTGGTTGATCACCATGTGCGGGATCTGCTTACTACCATTGGCGGGATCGACGTTTGCGTGACCGAATTTGTGCGTGTCACGCAAGGCCAGCGGCTGCCCGAGCGAGTCTTCAAAAGACTCTGTCCAGAGCTCGATCACCACAGTAAAACTCAGGCTGGCACACCGGTTAGGGTTCAACTGCTGGGAGGTGAGCCAGAATCACTGGCCGTCAATGCACGCACGGTTGCGCACATAGGCGCATCGGCGATCGATCTCAATTTTGGCTGCCCCGCCAAAACCGTTAATAAAAACGACGGCGGCGCAAAGCTGCTGCAGCAACCTCATCGCGTCTATGACATCGTCAAAGCTGTACGCGATGCGGTGCCCAGCCACATTCCCGTAAGCGCTAAAATCCGCCTTGGCTTTGAGGATCGAAGTCGCTACCGAGAGAATGCACTGGCAGTCTGTGAGGCCGGTGCCACAGAGCTGGCGGTACACGCTCGATCAAAAGCGGATGGCTATAACCCCCCTGCTTATTGGGAATACCTAGGGTTCATTCGAGACGCCATTACTATTCCGGTCATCGCCAACGGCGAGATTTGGTCCCCGGAAGACTGGCAACGCTGCAAACAGATCTCGGGCTGTGAAGATCTCATGATCGGGCGCGGACTCTTGGCGCGACCTGACCTAGCACTGGCAATAAAAGCTCAAGGGGCAAATTACACGGCTATGCCCTGGCATCAAATGCTCGACCACCTCTATCGCTACTATCACATAACCGCGGCGGTTTACCCCAAAAAGCACTTGGGTAACCGTATCAAACAGTGGCTGATGTACTTGCGACTTCACTATTCAGAAGCCGAATCATTGTTTGACGCTATCAAGCGCGAGCGACAGGCTGAACGCTTTGAGCAGATATTCCACGAAGTTGGGGCTGGACTTAACAACTCCGAGCTATGAAGGGCTCGAATGATGAGAAAGGTACGGCGCATAATTCAACATAAACATTTACCTAAGTTGCTGTATTTAAAACATTTTCCCCAAATAGTTCATAATTTCAGCGGCGGCAGAATCAGCGATAATAGTCTATACCTATAGTTTAAGACGCTTTCTATCGGACCCGATCATGCCCGCCTCGCATCATCATCGTTTGCCTCGCTCTTTCTCAGGAGCGCTCGCAGGGGCTACCGCCCCGCTACTCCTAGCATCCGCAAGCTTGGCCGATAACGACATGCTGGCCTTATCCCTAGAGCAGTTGATGGATATGGATGTCACGGTCAACAGTGCATCGAAAAGTGACGAAAAGATCATGGATGTCCCCTCGGCCATCTATGTGATTTCTCAGGAAGACATTCGGCGTGCAGGTATTACCAGTATTCCAGAAGCCCTCAGAATGGCTCCAGGGCTCCACGTTGCGCAAATTACTTCCAATGAGTGGGCAGTGAGCGCTCGGGGCTTAAATGGCCGATTTTCTCGCTATCTACTGGTGCTGATCGATGGTCGCAGCGTCTATTCATCGATGTTCAGTGGTGTGAATTGGGATGAGCACAATCTAATCATGGCAGACATCGATCGAATCGAAGTGATTCGCGGTCCTGGCGCTACCGTATGGGGTGCCAATGCGGTAAATGGTGTCATCAACATTATTACTCGCCATCCCAATTCCGAGGATAAAAGCACTTTAACGCTGCGCGGCGGTGTCGGTGAAAAAGCTCACCTGAGCGGTACCCATTCCGGTCAATGGGGCGATATGGAATATCGCCTGTCTGGTCAGTATTCCGAGATTGAAGGGCTCCACAATAATGATCTCGATATCACAGAAAAAGATTGGAACCACAGCCGTGTCAGCTGGCAAGGGGTTATGGAAAGTGGCGATCAGGTACTGCGTCTAACCGCCGATCTGGCGCAGTCCACCAACTATGGAATTTGGCCAGAGATAGAACCGGGCATTCCCTTCCCTGATTTGATTGAGCAAAAGGAAGACAAGAACCAATATAGCCTGCAGGCAGATTGGAAGACTCAGCTATCCAGCCGCGACACTCTAGAGGTGAAGCTCTCCAACGACAGAACCAAACGCCATTCAAACTTTTGGGATTGGGAAACGCGCAATACCGACGCGGAAGTATTGTGGGGAAGGCAATTCGACCAGGGCCAAACACACCTTGGTTTCAATTATCGTTGGACCTCCAGTGATTTCGCAGACACCGAATCGCTCAGCGGTCAAATATCTCCCAATAAAGACACCATCGAGCTCTACAGTCTATTCGGGCAATTGCAGTACCGCCTATTGGACGACCTCGAGATCACCCTGGGAGCTAAGTACGAATCACACTCGGAGACTGGCGACAACTTTCAACCCACAGTTCGAGCGATATGGTCAATCGACGAATCTCAGCGGTTTTGGATTGCGGCCTCCAAAGCCGTCGCCACACCTTCAAGAACCATCACCGAGACAACTCGTATCGACTTGCTTACATTAGCGCCAAGTGAGCTACCGCCAGATATTACCGCTCTTCTCGACAATGTTGGACTCGGCGGCTTGCCGGTCAATATTTCTATCGAGAATCGGGGCATCGAAATCGACAACACTGAAATCGTCGCCGTTGAAATGGGGTACCGATTTCAGTGGAAAGATAAATTCACGGTTGAACTAGCGCTGTACGACAATCAGTATGAAAACCTGATCAGTACCGCCATTTTACTTCCCGAAGTTGAATTCAACCCCGCGCCCTATGTCAACTTCCCAGTGCACTACCTCGACGAGGGTATTGCCGATGCCAGAGGGGTAGAACTCAACGCGTCTTGGAAAGTCACCCACCATTGGCTGTTAAAGTACAGCGGCAGCTACATAAACTTCGACCCGTCATTAGCCGTCGACAATGGCGTTGAAGCCCTAGAACGACTGGCGATCAGCGAAGACACACCCACAAGTCAACATTCTCTGCGCTCCTATCACACACTAAGCGACAGCATCAGCCTGAACTTGTGGTTCTACTATTACGGGGAGATGAAAGACTCCGATATTGACGACTTCACCTCGGCCAACGCAAAAATCGAATGGCGCCCCAACCAAAACCTATCCCTAGCGTTACTGGGAAAAAACCTACTCGATAGCAGTCGCAGCGAATTCTATCGAGAGATCTTTTACACCGGCGATTACGAAACAGAAAAAACGATTAGTGTGGAAATGCGCTGGAGCTTCGACTAACTCATGCGCGCTCAAGCCAAAAGAATCGCAATGATAACCAGGCGATTATTCCTTTTCGCTTTTGTGACGGTAATGCCGACAACCGCTTGGGCAATGGATGAAATTCGTCTCAATGCACTGAAGGTGGCCTATGTTTACAACTTCACCAAATTCATTGAATGGCAAGAGAGACCAGCGGGTGGTTTTCGTATTTGTCTTAACACTGAGAATCAAGCATTAATTAGAGAGTTTGAAAAAATTGAAAAAAAAGGACCTCGCGTTATCGTTCTCAATGACGATAAAGACGCTCCAACGCAATGGAATGACTGTCAAATCATCTACCTAGAAACACCGCTAGAACTGCCAGAGAACAGCACCAGGAGCTTTGACAACACGCTACTGGTCTCTGAAATGAAAAGTGAGGATGCGCAGATCTACTTCGTGTTAATCAACAACAAACTAAGATTTAGTATCGGTAAAGATAGAGCTGAGAAAGCGGGTCTATCGATTTCGTCAAAGCTATTGCGCCTTGCACACGAGATCTACTAATGCTTAAACGATTCAAACCCATTCGACACAAGATCATGGCCATTGTCATCGTCAGCACCTGTATCGCAATGGCCTTAGCTACCATTACTTTCACCATTCAGTACACGCAAACCATTCACCAAGATCTAGAAACAAGAGTCAACATACAATCAAAGGCCTTAGCTCAGAACATTGCGGCATCTGTTGTCTTTGGCGATATAGAATCTGGGAAAGAAGTTCTCTCCGCCTTTGCCGTGGATGAAACGGTACTGGCCGCTATGGTTAGAAATGATAATGCGCTTTTTGTTGAATACTACTCTGAAGGCCTAAATCGACAAACCGACTTTAACGACAAAGATATTCAATTTCTAACCACACCAATAATCATTGATAACGAGAAAATTGGCGACATAACGGTTCTTATAAGCCATTCCAGCCTCAACGCGCGAGCCTATCAAATCGTTGCTTTCTCGGTTATTACGTTCTTTATAGCGATTGCTATCGCTTCAGTCGTATCCTATCGACTTCAACGCACCATCTCTGAGCCCATTCTAGAGCTGCGCGACTTCGCCGACTCCGTTGCCACCAAAAGCGACTACAAATCGAGAATAAAACTCGTAAGTGACGATGAAATTGGCGATCTCGCCGAAGCCTTTGACCATATGCTCGATCAAATAGAACATCGCGACAATCACTTAGAAAAACAGGTCCGGCAACGTACCGCCGAACTCGAAAAGCTGGCAGACGAATTCAGGCACAGAGCTTTTCATGACTCACTAACGGGACTACCCAATCGCGCTCTGCTAAACGAACGTTTTGAGTCAATCATTTCCCACGCCAAACGAACAAAAACACTGATTGGCACACTGCTGCTCGATCTCGATAATTTTAAAACCATCAACGACACCTTGGGCCATGATTTTGGCGACGAACTGCTAAAGTTGATCGCCCACCGCATTCAAACTGTGATCCGCGGCGAGGACATTATTAGCCGCATTGGCGGCGACGAATTTGTAGTTATGGTTCAAGACATCGAAACCGCCGAAGATCTAGAAGTCATCGCGCAGAATATACTCGCCGAACTGAGAAAAGACATTGTTCTTTTTGACCAGAGAATCAAGTCATCAGTGAGTATCGGCGGAGCGCTATACCCCGCCGATGGAACCGACTTATTAACCCTGAAAAGAAACTCAGACCTTGCCATGTACAGCGCCAAGGAGAGCGGGAAAAATCAATACCGACTATTTGGCAAAGACATGACCGACATGTCAAATCAAAGACTGGTGGTTCAAAACGACTTACAAAGCGCCATCGAAAACGGAGAGCTGGAAGTTTTTTACCAACCTAAAGTTGACAGTACTACTGGCCTCGCATCGGGTTGCGAAGCATTGGTTCGCTGGCACCACCCGCAAGAAGGGTTCTTAAGCCCTGACGAGTTCATACCCTTTGCCGAAGAAAATGGCCTAATCAAGCCCCTCGACCACTATGTAATCCGCAATGTCTGCCAGAAAATTGCCAAATGGAAAGAGCAAGGCCTAGTCTCTGTTCCAGTTGCAGTGAACTTATCTGGCTTGCACTTTCAAAATGAAGAAATTCTCGAAATCTTAGATAGTTCTTTAAGCGACTCGAACATCAGTAGTGACATGCTTGAAATCGAATTAACGGAAGCCATTTTGATTGACGATCCAGACAGAGCATTGAACATTCTGAAGAAAATACGCGCCATGAACATCAAGGTCAGCCTCGACGATTTTGGCACAGGCTACTCCTCGCTTAGCTATCTTCGTTCATTACCTATCGACATCGTTAAACTCGACAAGAGCTTTATCGATCGAATTGCCAAAAACCGTAAGGACTTGGCGATTACCAGAGGAATTGTCACCTTGGCGAAGAGCTTAGACTTGGGAGTCGTCGCAGAAGGTGTTGAGAGCGAGGAACAACTTGCATTGCTGATAGAGATGGGCTGCGAACATGTCCAAGGTTTCTATTTCAGCAAACCTCAACCAGCCAACATTATTCAATCTTGGCTTCAAGACAACCACAGAGTGCTCGTCGACTAACGCATGAAGCATCAGTCTTTACGCGTGGGGAAAACCATACTACGCAACCAATTTATCCAGCCGTTTCCACTGAGAACGTAACGATCCAAATCCTTTTGATTTTGTAGATAGAACTCCCCTTGTTCAAATAACTTTTCTCGCTTTAGCATTTTTCGTTTGGGATTGATCGTCTTGATGACTTTGGCTGGATTACCGCCGACCACAACATTATCGGGAACATCTTTAACCACGACAGCGCCAGCGGCCACAACACTGTTCTCACCGATAGTGACACCCTTGCCAACTTTTGCGCCGTGACCAATCCACACATTGTCTTTTAGTACCACCGGCTTTGTACAGCGGAATGGCCTCGTTCTATTGTAGAGCCCGTGCCAGTCGCTATCGGCAATATAACAACTCGCGGCGAACATACAATTGTCGCCAATAGTGATCGAGTCAGCCGCCGTAATGGTAGTGCCCGGCGACATAAGACAATAGCTACCAATGCTGATTCGACCATCCATATTTTTTCCGCTCCAGACCGTCAAGCGAACCGGATTGTCTTTTGCACTGATCAAGTGCAGATAGTCACCAGCGCTGATATTCTCACCAAAAATTTCAGCTGACATAGGGCTCACAACCATGGGATTAACGCCCAGAGCGTCGAAGTTCTTTTCAAAGAAATGTTTGATCAAAAAGTCGTTCCACATGCCTTGGAGCTTTTTCACAAAATAAGGGCTGTGATTACGTCGCAAAACTAAATTTCCTTCTACTTTTTATTGTGAATCACGAGTCACCGACACAATGCGATTATCAAGTCGGGCTATCGTGATTTTAGATCTTGCCTTTCAACAACGCTGTCGATAATGTTGCACCCTATTACGATTACTGCAACGAGATAGTGTTATGACTCAGGTTTTTCCAACTCCCAAACTGCCCATCGATATCGACAGTATTAAGGGCTTTCTCGCCGACGATGAGGGCGCGGCACTTTACGATTATGCCTTAACAGCCTCTAAGCTTGGCCCCTGTCTTGAAATCGGTAGCTACTGCGGAAAATCAACGGTTTACCTCGGTCACGCCTGTCAACAAAACAATCGCACGCTGTTTGCACTAGACCATCACCGCGGATCAGAAGAGCATCAGCTAGGTGAGGAATATCACGACCCCGACCTTTACGACAGCGGCGTTGAACTGATGGACAGTTTCAGAACCTTTCGAACTACGATGCGAGCGGCGAACCTCGACGACACCGTTGTGCCCGTTGTCTCTTCATCTGCAGTAGCCTCTCGAGACTGGGCGACACAGTTGGGCATGCTCTTCATCGATGGTGGCCACAGTGAGGAAGCTGCACAAACGGATTATCGAAGCTGGTCGAGCTTCATCAAGCCCGGCGGCATTCTTGCGATTCACGATATTTTTCCAAACCCAGCCGATGGCGGGCAAGCCCCCTACAACATTTGGAAATTAGCCAAAGCTTCGGGGATTTTCGAAGAGCTGCCCACAGTCAATACCCTAGGACTCTTTCGTCGAAAATAACACCTGAGCAAACGGGCTAGTGCTAAGCGCGTCCTTAACACTAGCCCACCCCTTCGGCTCAAAAAAGGCTCTTAAAAACTCTTAGAAAGCTCTTAAGAGACATTCGCCTCTAACGACGCTTGTTGAACCACAGTTTTACCGTCAAATTCCGGTAGTACACGATTTTCTAAAAACAGTTTTGCCGCCGGCGTGTGTTCGGTAATGGCATCAGCCGCCAATAAAATTGCACCGGCAGTCCAGGCGGTTTTTTCTTCCGGCCAGATAACCTTTTCGACATACTGATAACCGGTCCAATAACCTCCATCAGTGCCGTCGCGCCATTGATGTAACCAACCGTACAAGCGAATGGCTTTGGCATGTTCTCCCGCGGCCAATAGCGCCATGGTTAATTCGCAGGATTCCGCCACGGTTACCCAGGGCTCATCGCTTACACAAAGACATCCCATATCGGGGCGAACAAATGTATCCCAGCGCTCTTGAATACGAGCGCGGGCGTCGGCGCCAGAGTATACGCCAGCCAGAATTGGGTAAAACCAATCCATGGAGTAACGCTCTTTACTCTCCCAAGTACGATCGAAGCACTCGGGGTGATATTTGAGGGCATCGCCCAACTTTTGGTAGCCGTCTCTCCAGTGAGACTTTTGAATTTTTAGTGCTGTGGCAATATTAATGGCGCACTCAAGACTCTTATAAACCGAAGAGCAGCCAGTAACCAAAGCGTCTCGGAGGGGCTCGCCGTTCTCGCTCACCGCCCAGTAGATTTCACCACTATCAGCTTGCTGACGAAGTACAAACTCGATGGCCTTTTCGACCATAGGAAACACCGTTTGTAAAAAATGACGGTCGCCAGATATCAGATAGTGATGCCAGACACCTGTAGCCACATAGGCCACAAAATTGGTTTCGCGCTTATCACAATACAATGGCTCGCTGTCTTGGTAATTAGCGTACCAACTGCCATCGTCGAGCTGTTTCTCATTCAGCCAACGATAGGCGCGTTCGGCCGCCTCATATTCTCCAGCGATACTCAATCCCATGGCCGCTTCGGTATGATCCCAAGGGTCGGCTTTACCACCCACAAACCAAGGAATACAACCGTCGTCTTGCTGTACCGAAAGAATATAATCAACGGTTTTACGCAAATACTGTTCGGGAAAGATACCTTTACTGAGCAACAAACTATCCATTATCGGATGCCCTCTCAAAGTACATAACGACGCTCTTTCCCATAACGGGGTTTAGCAGCCACTCCAAGGCTCGAGTTAGCCAAGGGCGTTTCATCAAATCCCACACCAATAACTTGTGATACCAACGCACTAACAGAGCATCGTCATTGCCCCACTTCCAGCATTTCAGCCACCAAAAAGGCGAATGCAATGCGTGCGCCCAATGCCGTGCGTAGCGCTTCCAGCCAAAATCCTCTACGTCATGTTGCAGTTGCGTAGAATTAAAGATGCGAATATGGCCACCTTCTACTTGACGATAGGGTTTACTGAGTTTCCAGCAAATTTCTTCGGGCCAAGCTCTTGGCACACTTACCGCCAACAACCCATTGGGTTTCAGCACTCGATTTATTTCACGCAGCACACCCTGATAATCGGGAATGTGCTCTAACACCTCGGAACAGATCACCTTATCAAAACTGTCATCTTCGAAAGGAAGCTCTAACGCATTACAAGCTTGAAAATGAATACTCTTGTTCGCGTTGTCGGTATCTTCAAAATCTTTGGCTCGTTCGCGGGCGGTTGCCAGATCTTTTTCACAAAGATCTACGCCGATCGCGGTAACGTTAGCGGCTAAGTAGGCGCCGATGGTATGACGACCTTCGCCACAACCCACATCTAAAATACGGTCACCGTGACGCAACTGCATTTTTTTAAAATCAATCGTTTGCATAGTTGCTAAACCTTACTTCGCTGCCACGCGATCCAATATTTGATGGTAATAATCGGTAAACTCTTTAGCCGCCACTTTCCAACAAAACGTTTTAAGAATACGTTCCCGACCTTGACGACCTAATTGTTGACGATAATCGTCATCAGTCAGTACCTTTTCGAGGGCTTCTCTTAAGGCATCGCTATTGCCTTTCGGAACCACTACACCGGCGTCACCCACCACTTCGGGCAGTGCGCCACCGTCGGAGGAAATCACCGCACAACCGCACGCCATGGCTTCGCCAGCGGGTAAGCCAAAGCCTTCATAGAGCGACGGAGATACCACCACGCTGGCTTCAGAATAATAGTCGACCAACTTCTCGGTAGAGATACCAGAGACAAACTTAACGCTGTCGGACAAGTTGAGCGCTTCGAGCTGCCGCTCGGTTTGGCCTCCGGCTTTCAACTTACCCACCACCAATAATTCCAACTGTGGAAGCTGCGGCTTTAGCGCTGCGATCGCCTCCAACAGGAATTTCAGACCTTTGAGCGGTTGATCGGCAGACGCGGTAGTCATCACACGGAACGGCTTGGTACTAATCTCAGCTCGAGGCTGGAAAGTGTCGGTGTCGATACCGTTGTAAATTAGACTGATGTCCTTTTCAGCGCGGTTAAAGGCTTCTGAAATGTCGCTTCTTGAGCACTCGGATACGGTCACAATATGGTCAAGTTTTTTGACCACCTTTTTTTGCATACCTAAAAAAGAATGCCAGCGACGAACCAACAGACGATGCTTCCAATTGGGTGCCGCGTCTAATGCCAACTGACGGTCGCGAGTAATCGGGTGGTGTACTGTTGCAACCGTCGGGATACCGCGCTTTTGAAGCGTCAACAAACCATAACCAAGGCACTGATTGTCATGCACGATGTCATAGTCATCAGCGTGGCGTTTCATGTGCTTTGCCACACGGCGACTAAAAGTATAAGGCTCGGCAAAGCCGCCAGTGAGCATCGCCCACCACTCAAAGAAATCAGACCAGGAGGTGAGATGTTTGGGACGCAAGGCCATAACGTGACTCGGGGCCGCAAACAAATCCAAACTGGGCTTTTTAATCAGCTTAACTCGAGAGTCTAACTCGGGGTATGGCGGTCCGGAGATCACGTCAACCGTGTGGCCAACATCAACCAAAGCCTTACTGAGATAGTTAAGATAGACGCCTTGCCCGCCCACAAAGGGGTGGCTGCGATAGCCCAGCAGACAAATACGAAGAGGCCTGTCGGTTTTATGCAACAGGCCTGAGGGGATACTTTCTTGTGCCGTCATAGGTTTACGACCATTTACCACAATTGATCAATCGACAATTGTGGGCCAGTCTGCCACAGCCTATAATCGGCAGCAATTACCTAACAGGGAAGCAACTAGCGGCTCTATATCAAAGAAAATTGATATAGACCGACTAAGTTCCATCGATTTATGCCTGAAAGCCCCAACAACCGCAACGCCTTTGGAAAGTTGATTCGTTTTTGGCGAAACACCCTCGATCTATCTCAGGCGCAACTGGCAGAAAAAGTCGAAGCTGCACCTCGACACATTAGCTTTTTGGAGACCGGGCGTTCAAACCCCACCCGAGAGATGGTGACCCGTATCGCCCAAGCGCTAGAATTAGGGAGCCGTGAAAGCAGCACCCTCTACAACGCCGCCGGATTTAGCATTGAATCGGCGCCTATCGATATCAATGCACCAGAGCACCAAAAGCTCAAACAAACACTTGGTATGCTTCTGCAAAAACATGAGCCCTACCCTGCATTGGTGATCAACCACATTGGCGACATTGTATTGGGTAATCGAGCTTGGCAGGCGATGATGGAATTCGTCGGGCTGCACGATCAGCTGTCACGGCACGAAATTAATCTTTATCACTTATACTTTTCGGAAGAAGGCTTAAAACAAGGTATCGACAACTGGGAAGAACTCGCCTGTTTTTTGTTACTGAACATTCGTGAAAAGCAAATACTAACGGGGAATTCGCGCCTAGAAGAATTGAGTCAATGGCTGCAAGCCTATCCTGGCTTGCCACTGGATTGGGCCAAAAGAATCAAGGGGATTCGCAATACATCGATCTACGATATTCACTATGATGCAGATCCATTACAGTTTTCAAGCCGAACCCTAGTCACCGGTGTAGAACCCAATCGCAATGAAACCTACTCACAACTCGAACTTCATACGTTCATTCCACAAAATGCAGACACACAAGGCTTTTGGGAGTCACTGGATTTAGATAATACGCCGCGGCATCCGCTCATCGTCCACCCGCGCTAGCACTTAGCCGCGGGATTCGAAGTTAAAAAATACCATCGCTAGAGATAGGCTTGCTGAATTTTCTTCTTATACAGCTTACCGTTATCCAAACGAGGAAGCTCTTCGATAAAATCGATCGACCTAGGGCACTTAATGTGAGAAATTTTCTCGCGACAATAATTCAAAAGCTTTGATGCCTCCTCCCCAGTATCAGTGGGCAACCCCTGGCGATGCTGAATGACCGCTTTTACTTCTTCTCCAAACTCTTCGTTGGGGATGCCAAAAACCGCCACATCGACAACATCATCATGCTGTATTAAGGCGCTTTCGACTTCCTGCGGGTAGATGTTTACTCCTCCAGAAATAATCATGAACGCCTTGCGGTCGGTCAGATACAAGTAACCTTCCTCATCGACATAACCGAGATCACCTGTGGTTTTCCAACCCTGTCGATGATGAGCTTCGGCAGTCTTTTCTTTATCTTTATAGTAGTGAAAATCCCCTTCGACGAGGGATTCGAAGTAGATGGTCCCGGTTTCTCCCTGGGCCAATTCTGTGCCCTCATCATTGGTAATGTGTACCTTACTGTTGATCGGTAAACCCACGGAACCGCGATGCTCTAACCATTGAGCACTGTCGATAAGAGTAATGCCTGCGCCCTCGGTTGCGGCGTAGTATTCGTTGATAACCGGGCCCCACCAATCAATCATTTTTTGCTTGGTTTCCACTGGGCAAGGGGCCGAGGCATGAATGGCCATTCTCATCGTCGACAGGTCGTAGCGGCTGCGCACTTCGGCCTCGAGTTTGAGCATACGCACAAACATGATGGGCACCCATTGACTATGAGTCACTTGGTAGCGCTCGATAACAGCCAAACTATCCTCTGCGTCAAAGCGTTCCATAATCACGGTGGTGCCACCAGTGCGCATGACGAGCATGTTCCAAGCCAAAGGCGCGGCATGGTAGAGCGGCGCTGGAGACAAATAGACTGTCTCTTGATTAAATCCGTAAACCTGAGACAGGGCCAGCCAGCTCGGGTGTAACTCTTCAATCGTTGTCGCCGTTTGCTTGGGCAATACACCTTTTGGTCGACCGGTGGTGCCAGAAGAGTAAAGCATCATCATACCCGGCTCTTCATTATCTATGGGCGTGACGGGATAGTCTTTAAGCAGCGCAGACAGATCGGTAAAACCCTCGTCGCCGCCCTCGTCACAACTATCAAGCGACAAAAAGTGCTGAACCTGAGTCGCGTGTTCACGACGAACCTTGTCGGCAATATGAATCAACTTTTTTGTGGTAATAAAGACTTTTGAATCACTATTGTCGGCGATATAGGCCGTTTCTTCTGCGGTTAAGTAAGTACTAACTGCAGTAAAGACCAGTCCCGAGCGCTGAGCCGCCCAAATGATTTCAAAGAACTCCGCGCGATTTTCGACCTGCAAAGCAATATGGTCGCCGGCTTTTAGACCGAGCTTTCTCAATAGATGAGCAATCTGATTACTGCGCTGATCGAGCTGTTGGTAAGTCACCACTTGGCCACTTGAGGCCATGATAATGGCGGGCTTATCGGGATCGACTTGAGCAAAATGATTCGGATGATACATAACGCCTCCCTGACTATTATTATTCGTCAATTAGAGTGCTACGCTGGGAAAACCTTAGCAAGGTCTTATTAGGCAATCTTCTAATTTTCCCGAATCCATCACCTGCGCTTGGCAGTAAACATAAAAAAGGCGAAGCAGACTAAGTCTACTCCGCCTTTCGCATCCTGTGAGAGATACGTTTGCGATGAGGATTCAATGGATCGTAATCAGAACCAGTAGCTGCCGGCGCGCTCGCCCTCAACTTCCATAAATCCAATCATTTTACCCTTTGCGACTACCCGGTGATTCAATACCACCAACTTCACTAAACGACGCATGTTAGCCCCTGTAATGCTGAAATCAGGTTTAGAGGTGGATACTACTGATCCATCCCTACAGTCTCTTTGCCAACCCCAAGCCCCGTGTCTTCATGATGAATCATGAATTTTAGGCACAAAAAAAGCCCATCGATAAGGATGAGCTTTTTATTATGGCGTGAATGAAAACTCTAGCGAAGGAGAAAGAAAAGACTGTCTCCGATGGCTTAATATTGAATTAAACCAGCATAATCAATGAGTTAGCTTCACATAGTTGTCTAAGCTGGGTGCATAATACAGCAACTGGCGCGTAAATCAAAATTCAGTCAAGCTGCTCTATCGCTATACAATCAGCACAGGCACCTCAGGCACTCAGTCAGCGAATCGCATCGCCTACTCTCACGATTTTCATGGTATTGGTACCGCCGTGCACCTTCATAAAGTCACCTTTTGAGATGATCACCAAATCACCATCGTGGACCACCTCACGACGCAACAATTCGCCAACAACCGCTTGATTGAGGTTTTCTGGCTTGATACCTGAGGTATCAAACGTTACAGGCACCACACCCCGATACATGGCGACACGATTTTCGGTGCGCGGATGATCGGTAAAGGCAAACACAGGCAGCGCGGAATCGATACGAGTCATATAAAGCGGTGTGCGACCGGTTTCGGTAAAACTGATGATCGCCTTAACCCCGTCCAAATGGTTCGCGGTGTACATGGTCGCCAGCGCAATAGACTCATCAATGCTCTCAAAGTGCTCGTGCAAACGGTGCTTCGAGATCATCGCTTGTGGTTGCTGTTCTGCACCGGCAATAATTCGATTCATGGCCTCGACCGCCTCAATGGGAAACCCACCGGCGGCAGTTTCCGCACTGAGCATGACCGCATCGGTACCATCCAGAACGGCGTTGGCAACATCAAACACCTCAGCCCGAGTCGGCAAGGGACTCTCGATCATGGATTCCATCATTTGCGTGGCTGTGATCACCGCCTTGTTCAGCTCATGACAGCGGGCAATCATCAGTTTTTGCACCGCAATCAAAGCCGCATCGCCAATCTCAACACCTAGATCGCCTCGAGCCACCATGACCACATCGGAAGCGCGAATGATATCGTCAAGAATCTCAGGCTGAACCGCTTCTGCGCGCTCAACCTTGGCCACCATGCCCGCTTCGCCGCCCGCCTTCTTAAGCAGGGCGCGAGCTTGCTCAAGATCCGCACCTGAACGTACAAAAGAAACGGCGAGAAAATCGACGCCTATTTTTGCCGCTAGCTCAATATCGCGAAAATCTTTTTCTGTGAGAGCGTCCGCCGACAGACCACCGCCTTCGCGATTAATACCTTTGTTGTTAGACAACTTACCGGCCACGATAACTTGGGTATCGATTCGAGAGCCGCTTACCCCAAGAACCTCTAGCACAACCCGTCCGTCATCCAGCAACAACTTATCACCTGCGCTGACATCATCGGGCAACTGAGGATAATCAATACCGACTTCATCTTGATTGCCGGCATCGCGATCGAGCGAAGCGTCCAAGGCAAATTTGTCGCCTATAGCGAGCTCAATAGGGCCATCTGAAAAACGAGCTACACGAATCTTTGGCCCTTGAAGATCACCTAAAATCGCGACAGTTCGTTGGTTTTTAGCCGCCAGTTCACGAACTCTTTCGGCACGTTCGATATGATCCTCGGGACTGCCGTGAGAAAAATTCATCCTTACGACGTTTACGCCGGCGTGAATCAATGCTTCCAATACTCCCGGCGCATCGGTAGCCGGCCCCAAAGTAGCAACAATCTTTGTACGTCTTATCAAAATACATCCTTCTCATTTAAGGTGTGCGTGGCACATTTGACGACAGTCCTACGACCAGGATTAAGCCTGCATCAACGCCAGAGTGTTGTCCAACATTCGATTGGAAAAACCCCACTCGTTATCATACCACGCCATTACTTTAACCATTTTACCATTGACCCGAGTCTGAGTTGCGTCAAAACTCGACGAGGCAGGATGATGATTAAAATCAACCGAGACAAGCGGCTCTTCGCTGTAATTAAGCACATCGGCCAAAAGCGCAGTGGCTGCAGCTTTTTCAATCATCCCATTGACTTCATCAACGCTGGTTTCGCGCGATGCGATAAAGTGAAAATCTACTAGGGAAACATTTGCCGTAGGTATTCTCACAGCCATGCCGTCGAGCTTGCCGTTGAGCTCCGGCAATACCAAGCCAACCGCTTGAGCGGCGCCAGTTTTGGTCGGGATAACCGATTGAGTTGCTGCACGGGCACGATAGATATCCGAGTGATAAACATCGTGAAGATTTTGATCGTTGGTGTAAGCGTGAACCGTAGTCATCGAACCCTGCTCAATACCAAGATTGTCGTTGAGTACTTTTGCCACTGGGGCCAAGCAATTAGTGGTGCAAGAAGCATTGGAAATAATCTGACTTTCAGCGCTAAGTACATCTTGGTTAACACCAAAAACAACGGTTGCGTCCACGTCGCTGGCTGGGGCCGAAATAATCACCTTCTTGGCGCCGGCCTCCAAATGTGCGCAAGCCTTATCGCGAGAGGTAAATAAGCCAGTGCACTCATACACCACATCGATATCCAAAGCCGCCCAAGGGAGGTTTTTCGGATCGCGCTCAGAGGTGGTTTTAATGACATCGCCATTGACAACCAATGAATCATTATCGACGATAACTTCGCCGTCAAAGCGACCGTGAACGGAATCGTACTTGGTCAAATGCGCGTTGAATTCGGTATCACCCAAATCGTTAATCGCGACAATTTCGATAAATTCACGCTTGCCGGATTCATACAGCGCACGTAAAACATTACGGCCAATACGACCATACCCATTAATTGCTACTCTAATTGTTTTCATAATCATCTACCCTATTCCAGTTAATCGCACTTGTCTCATGCACCTTGGATACGAACCTCGCGCTTTGGTGCGCAAGTGTCCGTAATAGGGTGAACCGTTTTTCGGCTCTTATTATTAGTGCTCGAGAGAAAACTTCTCTCGGCGCTTTATTACAGTTCGACGACTGCTTTTACTTCGGTACTGCTCAATAAAAAACTATAAGTCGCGCTTTTAATAATGCAACTTTACTGCCTACACTCCCACGGTTTAGGCTAGCGCCGACGCCTCCAAGGCGCGACGTGTAATCTCATCCCAATCTCCGGCGTTGACGAGATCGGCAGGCGCCATCCAAGAGCCACCCACACAGGCCACGTTTTTGAGGGCCAAGTAGTCAGGCGCATTGTTAGGATTAACACCACCGGTAGGACAAAACTGTATTTGTGGTAGCGGACCGGCGATTGACTTCAACATGGGGATACCACCAGCGGCTTCGGCGGGAAAGAACTTCATTTCGGTAATGCCTTTTTCCAACAACGCCATGGCTTCGCTCGGGGTATTCACGCCCGGCAAGATGGGAATGCCTGCGGCTTGCGCAGCATCGATAATTGCGGGAGTCGAGCCTGGCGTAACAATAAACTCTGCCCCCGCCTCGATTGAGGCCTGTAAGGTCTCAACATTAATGATGGTCCCTGCGCCGACAATTGCACCGGGCACCGAATCTTTGATCGCCTTAATGGCTTCCAGCGCAGGTGCTGTTCTCAAGGTAATTTCAAGTACTCGCAAACCGCCGTCGACCAAGGCCTTGGCTAGAGGAACAGCGTCACCGAGATTCTCAATCACCATCACAGGAACAACCGGTGAAGCTTTCATAATGTCTTTGATTTTACTGGTCATAATACTTTGAATCCGAGTTTCAATAATGAATTTGTTTCTGTGGTGCCAGCAACTGCGATCACCGATCTATCTACTTTCGAGTCGTCAGCCGCGAGTCGACATCTAGTCAACAAATAGAGTACAAGCGCCCTCTTCCGAACTCGACGCCAACTGACGAAAGCCGCCAAATAATTCGCGTCCCATACCCACACCATGATCTAACGCGGTACTGGCTAATGGGATGCGTGCATCAAACTCTTGCGCCTCAACTAAAACAGACAAGTCTCCAGTGTTGGCATTGACTCGAATCATATCGCCGGTACGCACTTTAGCCAATGGCCCACCTGCGGCGCACTCTGGTGACAAATGAATCGCCGCGGGCACCTTACCAGAAGCCCCGGACATACGACCATCTGTGACGAGCGCCACTTTGAAACCGCGATCTTGCAACACCCCTAATGGCGGCGTTAACTTGTGAAGCTCGGGCATACCGTTGGCTTGAGGCCCTTGATAGCGCAACACCGCGACAAAGTCTTTTTCAAGCTCCCCCGCCTTAAACGCCGTTACTATGTCATTTTGATCATCAAAAACAATCGCCGGTGCTTCGACCACACGATGCTCAGGCGAGACCGCCGACACCTTAATGACACCGCGCCCCAAGTTACCTTGTAGTAAACTCAGGCCACCAGTGCTGTCGAAGGGCTCATCACAGCCTCGTAATACGTCGGTATCGAGCGATGCTTTCGGTGACGCTTGCCAATCGAGCTGACCATCTCGCAAGATGGGTTCACGACCGTAATGTTGTAATCCTCGATCATCACCAACAGTCAAGATATCGCTATGCAAAAAACCACCGTCCAGTAGTTTTTCTATCAAAACACCCATACCGCCTGCGGCTTGGAAGTGATTGATATCGGCCTGACCGTTTGGATAAATACGGGTGAGTAGCGGTACCACTTTCGACAGCGCATCGAAGTCATCCCAGTTAATCAATACTCCCGCTGCGCGAGCAATCGCAATCAAGTGAATGGTGTGATTGGTCGAGCCGCCGGTTGCTAACAACCCGACAATGGCATTCACAATCGCCTTTTCATTGATGGCGTGGCCGATAGGTCGAAAGTCATCCCCTTGGGCGGTAAACTTAAGTACCTGCTTTGCAGCCGCCTTGGTCAACTCATCTCGCAAGGGGGTGTAAGGATTGATGAATGAGCTACCGGGCAAGTGCAGCCCCATGATCTCGACCATCATTTGATTGCTGTTAGCGGTACCATAAAAAGTACAAGTTCCAGGGCCATGGTAGGACTGTGATTCAGCCTCCAATAACTCTTTACGGCCAATTTTTCCTTCGGCATAAAGCTGACGGATTCTAACTTTTTCTTTGTTGGACATGCCTGTCGTCATGGGACCTGCGGGAACAAACACCGCGGGAAGATGACCGAAGGTCAAAGCACCGATCAACAATCCTGGAACGATTTTGTCGCACACACCAAGATATAAGGCGCCATCAAACATATTGTGACTCAAGCCCACCGCTGCCGACATTGCAATCACGTCTCGACTGAACAGAGATAGCTCCATGCCCGGCTGCCCCTGAGTAACACCGTCGCACATGGCCGGCACACCGCCGGCGAACTGCGCAACGCCGCCCGCTTCAGTGATCGCCTGTTTAATTAAATCGGGTGCATATTTAAAAGGCTGATGAGCCGACAACATATCGTTGTAAGATGACACGATAGCAATATTGGATTTTACTTCTGCAGTTAGATCGGCTTTTTCTTCGGTACTACAGGCGGCAAAGCCGTGGGCCAAATTTCCGCAGGCAAGCTGGCCGCGATGCGGGCCCTTTTGCACGGCGCCATCCACTTTTTTCAAATACGCTGATCGAGTATCTCGACTGCGCTCAATGATGGTATCAGTCACTTGCGCTAAAATGGTGTGGAGTTTGCTCATATCAACGATCTCTTATCTATCACAACAACTATCATTCTTTTCATTACGCTATACACGCAATGCACTTAGGGCCTGAGCTTCTACGGGTACTTTTCGATATCACCCTATTCTGCCAAGGACGCTAAGGCGCCCAATAGACATCGATGTCAACAATCTCTTGCTGCAAAAATAAACTCACCGGTGCCGCCATCACATCCGTTGCGCCGCGAGCATCGCAGTAGACCCGCCACTTGTCTTCGCCGGTAATTAACAAAACAATCTTTTTTGCTTTCAGAATCGCTTTCGGTGTTAGGCTCATGCGTTCGACATAATCTCCAGTCACGGCCGATGGCTGCGCTTGGATCGCGGCACATAGCTGGTCTGAATCCAGCGCTTGAGCCAGCCCTTCGGCGCTGGGAAACAATGACGCTGTATGAGCGTCGGGTCCCATTCCAAGAAGGCAAAGGCTATAGGGTGCGGGCAAGGTGGCGCACTGAGCTTGACACTCAACCTCACCCGCAAAAGGTGTTGCCGCGGCATTTTTCATACCGGTAAAAGAAGCGGCTTTGGCAAAGTTCTTTAACAAGGTGTTATTTAGCAGGCGTTCATTGCTGGCGTCGTGATCGGCGTCAACCCAACGTTCATCAACCAAGCCAACCGACACGCGGGACCAGTCTAGATCTACCGCCGACAACCGCTCATATAATGGACCCGGTGTCGAGCCGCCGGACAACAACAAACTCACTTGATCAGACTGTGAAAGATCTTCGATCAATGTCGCTTCGACTTCTTTGTAAAGTGCGTCTAACAATTTTTGTCGAGAATCAAACCGATATTCGTTAATCATTTTCGACTCCGCTTGCTTCCGCCATTGTTATGCCACGCACGCTTATCGCTGTGTAGCAATGCCGCCGCGGCATCGGGGCCCCAACTGCCGGCCTCATAAGCTTGTACCGGTGTACCGCATTGATTCCAGGCGGTTATGATCGGATCAACCCAAGCCCACGCCAAATCGGCTTCGTCTCGATGCGCAAACAAGCTCAAGTCATTTTGAATCACATTCAATAGCAAGCGCTGATAGGAATCACTGCGGATATTGTCAAAGGTTTCTGCGAAATTAAGATTGAGAGGTACCTGCTGAAGACGCATATCAAATTGATTCAGCTCTTTTGCCATCACCGTCATTTGAATGCGCTCATCTGGCTGAAGACGAATCACCAGACGATTGGCCTCCAAAGGTCCGACCGGGTTTTCAAAAACATTGTGCGATAGCGACTTAAACTGGATCACGATTTCTGCGCAGCGCTCTTTAAGACGCTTACCGGTGCGAAAATAGAAAGGCACTCCGCTCCAACGCCAGTTATCGATATGCGCTTTGATGGCTACAAAAGTTTCTGTCTGACTGTCTTGCCCCAGCTCATCTAAGTAGCCGGGAACTTGTTTGCCATTGAGCATTCCATCAACGTATTGACCTCGAACGGTATGGCTTTGAACTTCGTAGCCATTGATTGGGCGTAACGCCTGCAGTACTTTGAGCTTTTCCGTGCGAATATTATCTGCTTGCAACTTATTGGGCGGTTCCATTGCCACCAGACACAACAATTGCAGCAAGTGATTCTGAATCATGTCACGCATAGCGCCGGCTTGATCATAAAACGCGGTGCGCCCTTCTAACCCGACCTCTTCAGACAAGCTAATTTGAACGTGGTCGATGTATTTACCATTCCAAAGAGGTTCAAACATGATATTGGCAAAACGCAGCGCCAATAAATTTTGAACGGTTTCTTTACCCAGGTAATGATCAATTCGAAAGATGTGATTTTCGGGAAAATACTGACCGACTTGCGCATTGATAGCATCTGCCGATTCACGGTCGTAGCCGAGCGGCTTTTCCAAAACGACGCGAGAGCAATCACTGATGAGATTGCGTTCACTGAGCTGCTCGCAGGTAGCGCCGTATAGACTCGGTGGCATGGCCAAATAGAAGACGCGATCACGGCTTTGATGTTCATTCAGCGCTTGCTGCAACCCATCCCATTTTTCATCGGCCTCACCCACATCCAGTGAAAAAAACTGAATTCTGCTGGAGAACTGCTGCCAATGGGACGATGCGGACTCACCTTCTTTTAGCTGATTTTTTAGCCAATCGTGAACCCTTGCCAATTCAGTATCGTGATCAGCCACTTTTCGAGCGATCAACATGATTCGCGCTTCGTCCGACAAGTGGCCGCCCAACTCCGAACGGTATAGAGCAGGCAATAGCTTGCGTAGTGCCAAGTCGCCCAAGCCACCAAAAATGACCATATCAAACTGCTGAGTCACTGTACTTCCTCATCAAATCAATCTAGAGATACTGTTTAAGCCCCAATTTCTCGGGATACGTCGATTCACCCACTCAAACTGCTCTTTACGAATAGTGAATCAACTCTTGCCCACCACCATTTAACTGAGTTAAATTATATGCCAGTAAAACACTTAATAACAACGAATATTTTTAACTAAGTTAAATTAATGGTGGTTTTTCTTCAATAACTCAAGGTTGCTGGTAAAGTGCAGCGTAAATACCAGCGGCATCACAGATCAGCTGTCGTGAACACACCCGACCCTGGCGACAACCGCAGAGAATATAGAGCCTATTTATGATTTTGACCCGCCTCAGACACGAACTCGACAACCTGAGTAAATCCGAGCGCAGAATTGCAGAAGTCATTCTCGCCGATCCCGAAGCCGCCGTTCACGCCACCACCGCAGAGATTGCTCGCCAAGCACAAGTCAGCGATCCCATGATTTCTCGGCTATGCCGAGGGCTGGGCTGCAAAGGCTTTCCAGAATTTAAGGTTCAACTGGCTCAAAATCTGGCGAAAAATACTTCCTACGTCACTCGCTCAGTATCAATCGATGACGATGCAGACACATACGTCAACAAACTCATCAGCGCCAACCAAGGTGCGCTCGAGTATCTGCGCAAAGAACTTAGCAGTGACGCTATCGAAGAGGCCGTCTCAGTACTCGACGCCGCGAAGCGCATTGAAATATTCGGCATGGGCGGCTGCTCTTCCATTGCCCAAGACGCCCAGCACAAACTGTTTCGCCTCGGCACCCCCACCATTGCCTACGAAGACAACCTCAAACAGCGCATGGCCGCGGCGGCAGCAGACTCCGACAGCGTCATCCTGTTTATTTCTTTTACCGGACGCACTCACGCCACTATCGAGACCGCCGCAACCGCAAAAGCCAGCGGCGCCACAGTCATCGCCATAACCGATCCGAACTCCCCCTTAGCGGAAGCTTGCGACCTGGTCATCACCTCAGGCAGCGAATTGGAAGACACGACTATCTACGTGCCGATGACAACGCGCATTATGATTTTGACCATCATTGATATTTTGGCCACAGGCCTCGCATTGAGACGCAGCCCAGAAATCGACGAGCATTTAAAGAGAATTAAAGAAAGCCTAGACGATACTAAAGCCGACAAGCGCTAGCGCGTAATACTATGCTGCAACGGCAATAATCATTCTAAGCATCTAATCTAATAGTCAGATAAAAAAATGGCGCTCACAAGGAGCGCCTTAAGCCACAAATTTACACATAGGTAAAAGTGCAGAGACAAGAACAAGGTTAAGCCTGAACGAGTGCCATCTAGAAAACCGACCTCGTGCAGTTAAAGCTGTATTGTTAACTCGATAACTCGGCTATTTCTTCCGAGGTATTTTGAGTATCGAGCTGAATAAACTGTTGCAACAACGCCTCGGTTGAGGGATCAAATTCACTTACAGACTCCGCATCGCAGCGCCGAGCCTGAATTTCTTGATAAATCGATTGACCAATTTGCTTGCCGAGCTCGACACCCCATTGATCAAAAGCATTAATCTGCCAAATCACGCTAGAAACAAACACCTTATGCTCATAGAGCGCAATCAGAGCGCCCAAGGTTTCCGGCGTTGTCTCGTCAAACGAGAGAGTTAAGCTGGGGCGATTGCCCGGCAGTACCTTGTGCGGCGCTAGAGCTTTAGCCCGCTGCTCGTCATAACCCGACTCAATCAGCTCTTTGTAGGCATCAGCCTCGGTTTTGCCAAACAAAAGCGCACGCGCCTGAGCCATGCAATTGGTCACCAAATGGGTATGCTGATCATCCAAGGGGTTGTGACTTTGCAAGGGCACCAGAAAATCCGTTGCAATGGCCGAAGTACCCTGATGCAACAATTGATGGAACGAGTGCTGGCCATTAGTCCCAGCGGCGCCCCACACAACCGGACATGAAGGACGGCTTAGCAGCTTCCCGCTGCGATCGACTCGCTTGCCATTACTCTCCATGGTCAATTGCTGAAGAAACGCGGGGAACTGAGAGAGGTTCTGATCGTAAGGTAGAACTGCGTGAGATTGCGCCCCCAAAATATTCACCGACAGTATTTCGAGAAGAGACAGAATCACGGGAAGATTTTGCTCGAGTGGTGCCGTGGCAAAGTGGCGATCCATCGATTGAGCGCCTTGGCACAAGGCCTGAAAATTGCGCCAACCCACGGCCAATGCAATAGGCAACCCAATCGCCGACCACAGCGAATAGCGCCCACCAACCCAATCCCACATGGGATACACCGAATCGCCATCAATACCGAACTCTTCGGCCTTAGAGACATTCGAGGTAACCGCCACAAAATGGCTGGATAATTTCGCCTCATCGCCCGCTTTCTCTCGCAACCAAGCCCTAGCCGATTTCGCGTTTGCCAAAGTTTCTAAGGTCGTGAAGGTTTTTGAGGCGATGACAAATAAGGTGGTCTCGGGGTTGAGATCTTTTAACGTGTTCACTAAATGAGACGGGTCTACATTCGACACAAAGTGAACATTTAACGCATTGTGATAAGGGGTGAGTGCATCGGTCACCATCGCAGGGCCAAGATCTGAACCGCCAATGCCAATATTGACCACATCGGTGAAGCCGTCTCCAGCGTATCCACATCGCTGACCAGAATGCACTCGCTCAATAAGTGCAGCGAGTTCTTCACCCACCCTCTGCACTTGTTGATACTGCGGCCCTAAACTACCACTTGATGACGTCTCGAGCCCGCCTCTTAAAGCCGTGTGTAGAACCTGGCGCTGCTCGGTGTGATTGATCTTTTCTCCGCGAAACATCGCCTCAACCGCTTTTGGCACTTGTGCAGCTTTGGCCAAATCCAACAGCGATTGCCACAGAACTGGGTTTACCGCATGCCGGGAAAAGTCCAACCTAAGACCAACAGCTTCGCGACTATAGCGAACTACGCGCTCGCAGTCGGACGCAAATTCCGCCTGTATATCGAGCTTCAAGCCGCCGCAGTGATTAGGCTGCAACTGCGACTGCGCAACTTCTGCGAGCGACTCCCAAGCATGATCT
This sequence comes from Cellvibrionaceae bacterium, assembly GCA_050633365.1. GTDB lineage: Bacteria > Pseudomonadota > Gammaproteobacteria > Pseudomonadales > Cellvibrionaceae > Pseudomaricurvus. The sequence goes on from JBOEGJ010000006.1 coordinate 75,570, forward strand.
AATGCGCGGGTATCGGCAGCTTGAATTGGGTCGTGCATAACGCGAATCTCTTCCTAGCCGATCTAAGAGCAACCTAATCATGAAAAGCCATGAGGCAGTGAAGGCCTTGCGTTCGCACCCCCAACTGTTAACTCAGCAAAACAAAGTTGATCTTTTTTCTTTATTTATTTAATTGAGTTAAATCATAACCTTCAAAGCCCCGTGCTGACAAGGCATTATTTAACTAAATTAAATGATGATCTTAGATTTCATTGAATGGATTACTAATAAGCCCCCACAGAGAGAACTAAGGGTACTTAGACCCTCCCTAGAAAGGCTCAATTATCGATCTAATGTCTGACAAGCGCGTCTGAATTTCATCGTCGGCCAACAATTCCAACTGCTCCGACAACACCTGATTGAGAACATCGTGGGTCGTCAGCGGGTTCGCTAACACCACCCGGAACATGGTGATAACTTGATCGTGGTAGCGCGGGACATTCACTCGCGTACGAGACACAAAGGTCTGACCCGCCGCCCGCTGGGCTTTTTGTATCAGCTGAGTGACCTCGTCGAGTAATTCATTGACTTGCTCTAAGACCTCAAATGGCAGGTTATCCAAGCGCGCTTCTAGCCATGAAGGCAGATAGCGATAGCCGAGAATATTCAGTGTTGGGGAAACCAGTAGCTCAAACTCGGGATGCTGGGTAATTAGCTCGGCAAAGTAATGGGATTTTTCTATCCCTTGATCGATCAACAACTCGTAGCCTTTGCGACCAATGATATTTAACCCTGCGTGCACGAGTAGCGCCATACCGGGCCGAGACCCTTCGAGTGTATGACTGCCCAAATCTTTGGAGCCCTTGCGAATAATGTACTCCGCATGATGCTCGATACTCGACAATTGTTTCGGGTCTTTAAACAGCACCATACCCGCCCCCATGGGCACGTAGAACTGTTTATGAGCGTCTATGGTGACTGAGTCAGCGCGTTCAATACCGCGCAATAAGCCTCGGTATTGATCCGATAGCAAGGTCGCCCCACCCCACGCAGCATCGACATGAAAATGACACCCCAGTTCTTGCGCCAAATCTGCCATGGCCTCTAGATTGTCCACAGTACCTGTCTCGGTGGCACCAGCAACTCCGACGAGGCTCAGAATGCCATAACCTTCACGTTTAAGCAGTTGCGCTTGATGACGCATGGCGTCAACCTGAACCCGGTATTCACTGTCGGTATCAACCGCTATCAACTGATCGCGACCGATGCCCAGCAGGTCAGCGGCTTTGGCCAGAGAGTAATGGCCTCGGCGAGAGACCAAAATCACCAGACCTTTTAGCCCCGCTTCTTGTAAGGCTCCATAGAGCCCCAACTGCGAAATGCTCTGCTCACCTAACAATTGATTGCGAGCCGCCCAAAGTGCCGTGATATTGGCCACGGTTCCCCCTGAGCAAAAAGCCCCCAACGCATGTTGAGAGTCATGAAGCCACTGTTGATAAAATGTATCGGGAGCTTCAAATATCAAGCGATGTAACATCCCCAGTACCTGACGCTCCATGGGCGTAAAGGCCTTAGAGGTTTCCACCTTAACGAGGTTTTGATTCAGTGCCGTAACGATCTTTGACAGCGGCAACATAAAATAAGGTAGAGCCGAGGTCATGTGTCCTACAAAACCTGGGGCCGAGGTATGTACCGATTGTGAGACTAGGTGCTCAAGCACAAAATCGGTGTAAGAGGAGACGTAAAAGGGTTGCTCGGGGATATCTGCCGAGGCGAACTGCGTTTCTATTTCGGAGAGATCTTTCTCGACCGCAACGATATGCTCGGCCAAAAACCCGTCTAAGTTGTTAGAGATTGCGACATCAATTTTGGAAAGGGTCGACTCACTGGTTTCGGGAATGGTGAAAATCCGCTGTAAGCTAGCCTGATTAGCGTGCGCTTTTTCTGCGCCATCACCCGCTGCGGTCGAACCCTCGCCCGACCTGCCCACCAAATCATCGTTATAATCACCAGAGCTCATACCGCAAACACCTTTCTCTCGGGGGAGGCATAGTAAAACCACCACCGATTCGGTGCAAGTTTAAGCGACATAGCCCGAGGAAATAGGTCAAATCTTGGCGGCTGGTAAAATGAAAGACAGCTACGTGCGAGAACACCATTCAAACCTGCTAGTAACGATCTAATTCTCGGTACCGAACCTTCTCATAATCCAACCCCCACTCTTCAAACAAACGATGTAATCGGCCCTCTCGCAACAACATTTCCATGTTTTTACGATAGATTTCGAGCCAATACTGACCTTGCGCGTCGGGGCGAAATGCCAGATACATATTGCGAGTTAGAATAGGTTCGATGCGATAGTCTTTACGATCAAACTCAGGGGTCTGATCAATCACTTTGGAGACATAAAATAGGTCGTCGATAAACCCATCTATGTGGTTCTTTTCGAGCATACGCAGACCATTGACGCTCGACGGCACTCTAGCCTGACGCGGTAGATCCAGTTCGGGGCCATAACCGTACCCCTTAACCCACGCGTAGCGAGCATCTTGCTCTTCACGCAAGCGTTGCCAAGTCCACGCTGAGGTTACCGGAAACACCGCCGAAACGATTTCAACGTCCAATGGCAAACCTCCAGTGATATAGGAATCAGTGCTATAGCGGTGATGCCACAGGCCAACCACTGCGTTACCCTGCTTGCGCCGCATCAACTCTATGCCGCGGCGAACCGGCTGATAAACAAACTCCAAAACCACCGCTTCATTTTCAAACACGGCCCGAATAATGTCGAAGTACAGTCCAGTGCCATCAATACCACTGTAACCTTGCCAATCATCGGCAAAGATTCGCAGTACAGGTTTATCCAAGCTGTGCTCTGCGCCCTTGGTAAGATGGGTTTTCTCAAAGGTTGAATTCGTCAGTAAATTAGCCGATGAATTCGCGAAACTGCGAGAAGAGATTATCGTGACGACGACAAAAAACAACAAGAATACGGTATAAACACATCTATCGATTGCCACCGAACGCTTAATACTAGAACTAGGTAGTTTCAAAAGAGTCATCCATACTGATCATTAGAAGTCGCCAGTGGGTAAAGTTCATAATAGCCAATCACTCAGATAGATCGTATTTCTGAAAAAGTAACCCTCGGCAATGAACATTAAATGACATTCAGTAACTCAGAAATGCGGTATAAGCATTTAACTTGAAGTAGGTTTAGATACTCGGGTGTACGTTGGTATTGATAATTCAGAGAATAGAGTGTCACCGTCAACGGGGAAAAGAGCCTATAAATAGCCGCGCACCTGAAAAACCAATGAGCTGCCGAGGATCAATTAGCCACGGCAGAGTAGATGCGCTTATGGCGTTTCAGCGCCCGGTTAAATTGCTCGATATGCTTCAAACAATCTGGATGACTCTTCTCACAAATCATGTGTAATGACGTTGTGGAAAAAATCGGAGTTCTCAAGAAATACACCTTTGATTGCCAATCTTGATGCCGCGACAAATAATATTCACCGATACTTGGATCACCGATGAACGCATCTATCCGACCATCAATGAGCATACTGAAACCCTGCCCCTCTTTTACAAACTCTGCCTTTCGGAAAATATGCTTGTTCTCTTCAAACTCTTGCCCATAACTGGTGTAACGACTTACCCCCACCAAATAGGGTTTGAGATGGGTGTAATCGGTGACGGGCTGATTGAAAGTGGTACGTACCCAAAGGCCGACTACAGTCTCCATAATAGCGTCTGAGTAATGCCATTTCTTCAGTCGTTCGCTGTTTTTGACCCAGCCAAAGGACAAGTGATTTGGCTTCTTCAAATGCTGCTCAACCACCTCTGTCCACGAGCCAAAAACTAGGCGAGGTGCAATACCCGCCTCTTGATAGATATCGAGAACACGCCGAGCCAGAATGCCTTCGCTGGGCGCGGATTGATCGATGTACGGTGGCCAATGGCCAACCGCTAAGGTTGGTTCCAGAGACGCAGCCTCACCCCAGCAAGCAATAGGAATCAGCAACAAGAGCGCTGCGCGACGGAAAAATTGTGAAAACACCTTGAATTCCATTCAACATTGTACTGCTTGAGTATAGCCAAAATATTGGTATTTACCGTGAGAGTGAAAACCGAATTTAAGGGACCACTTAGCGATTATTGATTAGTCCGCTAATTTAAACCAAAGAGCCCTAGCAGCTGCCACAAACTGACAAATTTGGTCGTTGGCCAAAGCGATAATAAAAAAATCTATACGACCTTTCTGGCCTCATACTCCCTGCTATTCTGGCCCTATGTTCCTCGGGTCAAATTTTTATAATAAGCTGCACAGATATAACACTCATAATATAAGACTCTTAAATAGGATAATTACAATGAAAGCTGCCATAAAAGCGCTTCTGGTATTGTTGGTCATTCTCAGTATTACCGTGACTTGGCTTCTATCGCCGGAAAAGCCCCCCGCCAAACAAGCTTTCATAAACGCCAAAGTACTCACGATGAACACCGATAATGCCATTGAACAGGCGGTATTTATCGAACGCGATCGTATTGTCGCCGTTGGCAGCAACGATGACATTCAAGCTCTCATAGATGACGATACACAGCTTCACGATCTCGGCGGCCGAACCCTAATGCCTGGGTTTGTCGACGCTCACGGTCACTTTCCCGGCTCAGGCCTAGGCGCCATTGCCGCCGATGTGAGCAGCCCTCCGGTGGGCAATGTGGATACCGTCGAACAACTGCAACAGCGTTTGCGCGAACAGGCGCAAAACACACCCGCTGGTGAGTGGGTCTTGGGTTTCGGGTATGACGACACTCTACTGCAGAACAAGCAACATCCCACCAAGCAGCAGCTAGACGCAGTGTCGACAGAACACCCCGTCTACATTCTGCATGTGTCAGGCCATATGGGGGTAGCCAACAGCGTTGCGCTTGAGACCATAGGATATGATAAAAATACCCAGAACCCCGAGGGTGGAGTAATTGTAAAAGATGCTGCCGGAGAGCTCACAGGCTTGCTTGAAGAAACCGCTCACGAACCATTCGTAGTCGCCAGTCTCGATATGTCACTGCCGAATTTCTACAGGTTGCTCACCTCCGCGGTCGATGAATACGCCTCCATGGGAGTCACCACTGCGCAAAGTGGTGGTGTTGATATGACAACTCTTAAGGCTTTGTCCAGTGCACAGCGCTTTGGGCTGATTCCGTTTCGGTTGGAGCTGTGGCCCTTTGACGACAAAATGGGCGATGCCATTCGAGCCGGCGAGGTGGATCTCTCAGATTACAATTCCGACAAGGTGCGCACCAAAACCGTCAAAATTGTCGCCGATGGCAGTATTCAAGGTTTCACCGGTTATTTGGCACACCCCTACCACACCCCATTTCGCGGCGACGATCAATACCGCGGTTATCCCATCATGGCGAGAGAGAAATTGGTGGAAAAGGTGGTGGACTACCAATCAAAAGGTTTCCAGATGGCCATTCACGGCAACGGCGACGCGGCCATCGATGACATCATCTACGCCTTCGATCAGGCTCAACAAAAGCACCCCATCGAAGACCCTCGGCTGATCTTAATTCACTCTCAAATGGCCCGAGACGATCAACTTGCGGACATGAAACGCCTGGGAATTACCCCCAGCTTTTTCTCTGCCCACACTTACTACTGGGGCGATCGGCATCGCGATATATTCATGGGGCCAGAGCGCGCCATGCGCATGAGCCCGACTCGCTCAGCAAAAGACATTGATCTGCGCTACAGCGTACATCTGGATACCCCTGTGGTCCCCATGACTCCCCTGTTAATGGTTTGGAGTACCGCGAACCGCCTTTCGAGCAATGGACATGTTATAGGCGAAGCGCAAACAGTTCCGGTTATGGACGCCTTAAGAGCCGTGACCATCGACGCCGCCTGGCAGGTGTTTCGAGATAAAGAATTGGGATCGATTGAGGAGGGTAAACTGGCCGACATCATTGTCATCGACGGCGACCCGCTAGTTGATCCCATCAATCTAAGAAATCTTCAGGTCGATCAAACCTTTGTGGGTGGAGTCAACATATTCTCGCGAGATACGGCTCAATAAGCTCAGCTCGCTGGCAGACATATCTTTGCTGTCGCAATAGAGAAAGCCCGTAGTTACGGGCTTTTTTTGTCGGCTTTTATTTAGTCAGTTTCTAATTCGATTAGCGTCTATCTAGTAAGCTTCTATTTAGTTAGCTTCTATCTCGATCAACATACCGGCGCCTTATTCGTAAAGATCGGCCAAGGCGCGTCCCGCTCGACGGCCAGAGAAGACACAATCGGCTAGCGATAATCCGCTGATGTAAGACTTAGAGCACAGCCCTACCGCCGCTCTTCCTGCCGCGTAAAGCCCTTTGATAGCTTGCCCCGAGACGTCCAACACATTGCCATCAGTTTCATTCACTCTAAGGCCCCCCAGTGTCATCGACATACAGGGTACCTCTGGGCAGTCTATAGAAATATCCAGCGCATGATAGGGACCTTCTCCCAGCTGCTGCTGATATTTTTCAAGCTTAGCGAAGGCATCATCGCCTTTTTCACAACCGAGATTATAAGTCTCAACCACCGACTTTAATTGATGAGATTCGACACCTATTTTGTCGGCCAAACCGGCTAAGGTTTCCGACTTTTGAGCGGCAAAGTGCATCATCATGCGAATCGGCATCCATTGAGTCCAGGGCATACGAAAAGGTCGTGCCGACTGTTTCGCCGCTCTCATCACTTTATCGTCGACGATCAGCCAGCCTTTGCCGTCACTGTGCTCAACCAGCTTGTCGGCAATAGTGGCGCCATAGAGATCCTCGTTACAGATTCGGCGCCCGTCGCTAGTGATGACCACTCCCGAAATCAGTGACGAGGGAGGGCTAAAGAAACGCCAGGCGGACACCTTATCCATACAGCCAACATCAGCACCAACAGACATACCGATTTGTGTACCAATACCACAACAGTCTTCGCCCAAAGCGCGTACCGATGCGTAGATTGGCGCGTGCTCTTTGAGCATGGCGGTATTGGCAATAAATCCGCCGGTACTCATGATCACGCCTCGATTTACTCTTATTCGCTTGAGGCTGCCCTGCTTGCGTCTGATGTGCACGCCGTCGCGAATTTTGCGGCCGGTTTTGGGCTCCAATAGGATCAGATTATTCGCCCAACGATTGCGACGATTCATGATGCGTCGAACAGCGGCGTCGGTGGGCGCTTGTAGATATTCGACTCCCAGAACCTGATTGTTCTTATCCACAATTAAACGCTGTACTTCGCAGTGATTTCTCACATCAATATTCTTGTGCCTGATCACAGCGTTCTGTAGAACCTCCATCAGGTCTTTGCCGGTCAAACCTTTGCCAACGGTGCGGTGGCCTCGTCGAGATGGCTTAGCTTTGTCACAAAAGGGACGACTGAGCTCATTGCCGCTGTAGTACAAAAAATGCCCTTCGGGAGGATAAGAGCCTTTTTCGTCGTAAACGGTCGCGTCATATTGGGCCCCAAATGATTCCAGCCACTCAAGGTTCGCGACACTGTTTTCACAAAAACGTCGCAGGGTTGTGTCGCTCACGGCTCCTTGAATCTCTTCATGCAAATAGGCGTACATATTTTCGACACTGTCGTCATCTCCGGCCGCTTGTTGTTGACGAGTTCCGCCACCGGCGTAAACCACACCGCCACTGAGTGCGCTGGCACCGCCCCCAGATAGCCGATCCAGCACAGTGACCTGAGCGCCATGCTCAACCGCCTCGATAGCGGCGCAGGCGCCAGCAGCCCCAAACCCAACCACTAAGACCTCGGTTTGATGGTGCCATTGAATCTGGTCCTCAGAATCAACTTTAATCGGTGTCATATCGAAGCTTGTTGTCATTAGCGAGCGACCTCTTCAGTAAGTGATTCGTTCACAGGGGTCGACGAACGCAAATCCGTACTTGCGGCAATATGCAGCGCCGCAAGATAGCCAAACGTCATCGCTGGGCCCAAAGTGGTTCCCGCACCAGGGTACTTCGTACCGACCACCGATGATGAACAATTACCCACCGCGTAGAGCCCCTCAATCACAGCGCCATTTGTATTAACCACCTGAGCATCTTCATTGGTCAGTAATCCACCTTTGGTTCCCAAATCGCCAGGATAAACTCGCACCGCATAAAAAGGTCCTTTCTCAAGCGCCGCTAAACAGGGATTTGGCGATACGGTTTTATCACCGTAGTATTTATCGTGTAGATTACCCCCGCGAGAGAAGTCTTGATCCTCTCCTTTGCTAGCGAATTCGTTAAATCGCTCGATAGACGCTTTCAACTTATCAACGGGTAACTTAATTTTTGCCGCCAGAGCTTCTACGCTTTCTGCCTTTTCATAAAAGCCTTTTTTGATATTTTTGGGCAATAGGGAATCGGGCATAAACTCTGCCTGCAACATGGGCCCCAACATATATTTTTTTCGATAGTTTGCGTCAAAAATGGCATAGGCCGGAACCGAACTGGCATTCTCGGAGTGGGCGCTGTAACAATTAGGGCCATAATCTTGATAGGGTGCCGCCTCGTTTGCGTAGCGCTCGCCCTGACTGTTAACAAAAATCATTCCTGGCAAAGACTTCTCAACAAATAGAATTCTGGCAAAAGGTTCCCCCTCCACGCGAACCGCTGGTGCCCACCACGCCTGATCCATCAACAGCGTGTCGGCGCCGTGTTTTAGTCCCGCTTCGATCGCATCTCCGGTATTGTTCGGGTTTCCGGCACTCCAATATTCGTTCGTCGGCTGAGGTAAATATTTTTCGCGCATGGATTGATTGCGCTCGAATCCCCCGGCGGCGAGAATCACGCCGTGTTTTGCCAACAGTTCTACGGCACGGCCTTCACCAGAATCTTCGACCTGCGTCGCCTTCACCCCCACCACTCGACCACAATCGAGGGTAATCAAGTCATCCAGCGCGGTATTCAAAAACAGCGGGATGTTTCGATCCATCATTGAGTGTCGAAGTCGACCAATCAGCGCATTACCCAAAACCAAGCGGGTATCGCGACGGCCTTTGAGGCGCGCTGAAATATTGGTCCAATAGTTGAGCATCAATTTAAACATTGCACGCATACAACCGGGTTCTTTACTGAAGATCTGACGCCCTTCTGCCATAGTCATGGCGTAGCGCCCCATCACCAGAGTTTGAGGGTGTTGACCGCGCATATTAGAAAACTCATCACCTAAAGCATCGGCAGTGTATGGCTTGGGATCGAGGGTTCGACCACCACTCTTAGCGCCTTTTTCTTCTGGGTAATAATCGGGGTAGATATCTTGAGGCTCAAACTCTACTCGGGAATTTTCTTCGAGGTATCGCAACATCTCTGAAGATTTTTCGAGGTAGGCCTTTAGCCGTTCATCGCTCACACAGTCTTCGACTAAGGCCCGAGTGTATTGCCAAGCGTCCTCTGGCGAATCTTTTATGGCCGAGGGCTTGCCATGATTCGGCACCCAAATACCGCCACCGGACATCGCCGAGGTGCCGCCGTAGACATCCCCTTTTTCGATCATGATCACCGACAAACCTTGATCGTTGGCTGTGATTGCTGAAGCCATAGCCCCAGCACCAGAACCGACGACGATCACATCGGCTTCGAGTTTTTGTTGATCAACCATCTTAATTAGATCCGCTTTTGCGTTAGAAGTCTTAACCGTTGAGTTCGATCACGAGTTTCGTACCCCCGATCGAGTGAGCTCTGAACACTACATATGAGGGGGATGAATGGTGGCGGTGTTATCCACACAAATCGCAGCGCCGTTAATATGCCGTGACTCGTCGGACGCCAAAAAAAGCAGAGTGTTAGAAATGTCTTCGGGCTCACACATAAAGGGCATTGAACGCGCCGCCGTGGCCTCGTCCATGGGAGGGAGATCGCTGGCGATCTCCTGAACCATCGGGGTATTGATGCCATCCGGGTGAACGGTGTTACAACGCACCCCATTCAGCGCTTGCTTGCAGTAGACCGCCGTGCTCAAAGTAATACCTCGCACGGCGGCTTTGGCGGCTCCGTAAGCCGCAAAGTGCGGCATACCGATTAACGCAGAGGAAGACGACATGTTAATAATCGAACCACCACCACTGGATGCCATCAGTGGCAACATAGTGTTGATGCCCATGAACACGCTGTCGGCGTTAACCTTCATCACTAACCGCCAACCGGCTAGAGTTTCGCCGAGTACATCGCCGCTTCGCAGCATTGCGGCGTTGTTGATAAGAATGTCTAATTTACCATGCTCGGCCTGAACCTGAGCGTGCAGTAACTTCCAATCCTCTTCACAACTGACATCTTGTTTGACAAAATTTGCGCCTATCTGAACCGCTGTTGATTCACCCATTTCAACATTGATGTCGGTAATAATGACGCTGGCACCTTCCTGAATCAGACGTTCGGCGATGGTTCTTCCTACGCCACGACTGCCGCCGGTCACTACCGCAATTTTTCCCGCTACTCGTGCACTCATCTTTATCCCCTGCCCCTGTTGGGCTCAACTCAATTAAGATTGTGATTCATGTCACTATCCTAACGAGAGAGGGAAATCACCAACATCACACATTTGGACTACGAGTGATCTTCGATCTTATACTTACCAACAAATGTCTCCGATCAAGGGTATAGCGCGAGGTTCACAGTTGTATATCAACCGCCCACGATCACCATAGAAATAGTCGAGCACCCGCTCTTTGCTCTTATCCGGCGCCATGCTATCAACCGGAACTTGCTGCAAAGATTCAACCTTTCTTGGGTAGTCGGCCCAATCATTAGGGGGCAGCCATCCCGGCGGCGACGAAATTCTCGCTCTGGTGCCATTGATAGGATAAAGCGCTCTGCGCTTAAGGATCGCGCCTGCCATCTCCGTGACCCTTTTCGGATGGAGCGATGCCAGATTATTGTACTCGCCTGGGTCATCCTCTAGATTAAACAACTCATGGGTAACAGTGGTCGCTAAAGGTTTCATATCCACCCATTGCACCAATTTCCAGTCGCCGTCGATCACGGTAAAGTTGAATCGATTGTAAGTGGGAATCTCCGAGGAAAAGTAAATCGGTTCGTGCTTTAGCGTTTTACCGTGAAACAACGCTTGCCCCATATCAATACCATCAAACCCAAAGGTATTATTCGGAGTAATTCTCGCGGCCGCCGCTAAGGTTGGAAACACATCCATAACAGTCATGGTTTGATCCAGTTTACTCCCCGGTGCAATCTGGTTCGGCCAACGCATCAAGGACACGACTCGAATACCGCCCTCATACACTTCAGCTTTACCGCCGCGAAACGGAGCGTTATCGCCACCGCCTCGGCCATAAACTCGAGTTGCACCGTTATCAGAGAAAAACATAACAATGGTATTGTCGGCGATACCCTCATCTTCTAGGCTTTTCAAAACTCTTCCTACGGCTAGATCCATTGCCTCAACGACGGCAGCATAGAGCCCACGACGACTCTCGACACCGGTGAGCTTGCCGATGGTTGAAAACTCATCCGACGGGCTACGAGCCGGCGCTCGATCATCTTCGAGGTGTTGATATTTCTCGACCAACTTTGCAGGCGCCTGCAGCGGTTCATGGGGCGCCAAAAAGGGCAAATACAAAAAAAATGGCTTGCGCTTATCTCGCTCTTTAATCCATTGGCTGGCATGATTCGCGAGTAAATAGGTCTCGTAGTTTTCTTCGGTTAATGATCCGTAATCGATAGTTTTGCCGTTTTCCTGAAAATCCTTACCCCCCAAAATCCCGAATGGCGGATAGTAGCCAACCTCGGTGTGCAAGTGTCCGTAAAAGTGATCAAACCCCCTGGCATTGGGATGTAAAGATTGCTGAGAATGACCCAAGTGCCACTTTCCTACCATCGCTGTTTGATAGCCCGCGGCTTTGAAACTCTCTGGCATGAAGTGTTCCCGGGTATGCACGCCGCCACTGTCCCACGGTAAAACAACACCGTAAGCAACCCCCAAGCGCATGGGGTCGCGCCCGGTCATCAACGCCGCTCGCGTGGGCGAGCATATGGGCGAGGTATAAAAGCGATTAAGCACCATTCCCTCACTCGCCAGACGATCGAGATTCGGGGTATCGATAGGCGAGCCGCGAAAACCAGGATCGGCATAACCAATATCATCAGCGAGCATAATGACAATATTGGGGCGTTCATTGGCCTGCACCCCAGCCGTGAAAGTCAAAGCAAACATGAGACAAGTTCGCACCATAAGCTGCCACCAATGCGCAGTTGTAACGGAGAGTTTTTCAAGATTAAGCTTCACGGCTTTCGACCCCTTTAGAGCGACAAGATTAAACTGTGGCGATTAAGCAGCAGAATCTCTAAACACTTTAATCATCGGTTTCAATATACCTTTGGGTAACAGACGTTTAAGCAAATCGAGAACAACCGCATCTTTACCAATTCGAATTCTCAGACTGTTTTTTTCAATAGCGCGAATCATTCGCTCGGCGGCGTAATCGGCACTTACACCTATCCGCTGCGCCATTTGGTAATGCCTTTCGGCGATTTCAACATTATCGGATTCTGCTAAAGTGGCACGAATGAGGTCGGTTTTAACGCAACCAGGGTGCACGGATGTTACGCCGATATTGTCGTCGTAGAGCTCCGACCACAAACTTTCACTGAGCATTCTGACCGCTGACTTGGTAGAACAATAAGACGCTTGATTGGGCAGCCCCAGAAATCCCGCCATACTCGACAGGTTGACAATGTGAGCCGTATTGGATCGGCCCGCCACTTTAAGCGCAGGCAGGAAAAACTTACAGGCATAAATCACGCCCCACCAATTCACATCCATGACTCTCTGCCAATCGGCGATACTATGGGTTTCGAAACTCTTCTGAATGGTGATACCAGCGTTATTAATCAGTATATTTACGCCACCATGTTCGGCGATTACATCGCCAGCCAAGGTTTCCATTGCTTCGCAATCACCAATATTCAGCGCATGCAACGTGATACTGATCGAATAGCTCGATAGCGATTCTTTTGTCGCCTCAAGTGCACTTTGATTGATATCCACCAGCGCCAAATTCACACCCCTCTGCGCTAACTGTATGGCCAGCTGCCGACCGATGCCACCACCCGCACCTGTGATCACAGCCACTTGGCCTGCTTGAATTTTCATAGTTTCGTCTCTGTTACTAATTGATTGTTACTGATTGATGGTTACTGCCGATTGACTTGTTCCACAACAACATGACTAGCCGTTTAATCAGCTCTGCCACTGGCGTCAAACTGTGCAATGAAAACTCAACAAAAAGCCTATCCTCAGGCACCGCCTTCACCATTGCCTGAATCTTGTCAAAATACGGCCGAGTCATGGAATTCCATTCGATCAGCTCCAACATAATGGGATGACCCTCGGGGGTTTTCATAAACGCGCCTTGCGACGCAGAAAAAACATTGCGTTCGCAATCGCCTGCTTCGACGTAAGACATTCGAGCAATGCCGTCAATTCCGCTGTCGACAACTGCCAAAAAGCCGTGATCAAGTGCAAACTGATAGGCGCGGTCAAAGTCTTCAACCACCACCCCATAGTGTTGAAGCTCCACTTGATTTCGATCGAGAGCCTCTTGATAGATCGAGGCAGTAGCGTGTTTCAATTCGATGAGTTCAATTTGCAAATCCCCTAAGTACCCGAAGGCCAGGTCAATGATAACCGAGTGATTCTTAGCTCCTCGATAACTGGCGTTAGTTAACGGCTTTGCATCGCGCGCTACAATGAAACTCTCGACCCCACGCTCGGTTCGCCAAAAGTGCATGGCTTGCTCGAGATTCTTCACCACATACGCAGCCTGCCGTATGCGGCCAAGCGGCGCTGCGATAGTGGGTACTTCGACCGCGAACTCACTCATAGTTTCGGTCTCGCATTAACCGCGTTTTGGGCTTCAACCGAGCTCAACACTTTCCTATCGACTAGGTTCGCCGCAGTCTCAGCTTCGCGTAAATGACAGAGGATACCTCCCGGCGCTTCGATGGTCGTCACACAACGATTACACGCGGTACAACCATTTCGATAATTTTCAGCTTGAGCGATAAGGCTATTGACGAAATTGGGATCGCGAATCAGCGGTCTTCCCAACTGAACAAAATCAATCCCATCCGCCATCACTTTTTCTATACTCGCGGCGCTATGACAACCACCGATATAGACCATCTGCGCTCGCTTAATCGCATCACGAACCCTTTTGCAACCTTCGAGAAAGTACAGCTCTCGGTAGGGATAGTGTTTAAACATCAGCGGACCAAGGGCTTTAATCATCCACTTAGACAAGAGACTCGATTGCATATCGGCAATACCATCGGCGATGGATTCACCTCGAAACATATGCATAACGTTGTAGCTACTGGTTCCGCCGCTGGTAATCAAAGCATCAATGCCCGCATCATCAAGAAGCTGGGCAACAGCAACGGCTTCGTTTTCATCGAGACCGCCTTTAACGCCGTCAGTCAGACCGATTTTTCCAAGGATCGGAAAATCTTCCCCCACCGCTTTTCTAACAGCGTCGAGGGCTCGTAACGGTAAACGCATGCGATTGTCGAGCGAGCCGCCGTAACGATCATTGCGCCGATTGGTTTTTGGACTGATGAACTGACTCAAACCATAGCCATGGCTAAAGTGTATCTCCGCGGCATCAAAACCAACCGCCTTCATATAAAGGGCGGCGTTGTAGTAGGTATCGACCAAGTAATCGATGTCTTTTTCCATCATGCTATCGGTGCGAAAAATTCCTACCGTTGCACCTAGCGAATTAAAATGGCGACTGGGCCCCATGGGACGCTCTAAGCGCTGGAGCTTTTTGTTTTTCGAGAAATGACCACAGTGAGTCATCTGCCCCGAGACTTTTGCTCCGGTCTTCTTCAAAGTTGTTACCGTCGCCTGCAACCAGTCGCGAGCATAATCGCCCAAATACAGCATATCCTCGTTAATTCGACCATCGGGTTCCGTAGCGCAATAACCCAAAGTGGTCATAGCCACGCCGCCTTCACAGATCTCACGATGGAAATTAAGCAACGCATCACCTGGTATACCTGCCGGCGTTTTCCCCTCATAAGTGGCCGCCTTAATGATTCGATTACGTAAAGGTAAAGCCCCCAAGTGGGACGCCGTCAGGGCCTTGTTCAAATTTTTGTTCATCGGATGCCCTACGTTATAAGTCCAAAGCTGCGTTGCAACCCACTATCAATACGCCACCCATAGATCTTTAAAACGCCTTTCAGCTGGGCTACAGAATCATGACAAAACGTACATCAAGGAAATTGAAAACTTATGCAACAACACTACAAAACTTATGCAATCAAAATACATAAGTCAACAGATTGTTAGAATTTGAACGGGTTTTTAAAGCAACATTTCTACTAATTGAAGTCCGGAAGTGAGAACTGCGAGACGTTAAGACCACTTAGTCCATATGGACATTGTTGGTCTACTCAGAAAATCTATCATGGCAACTCAACATCCTAAGTGCGCCAGTGCGAGCGCCCACGGTTATCACAGAATCACTCCCTTTATTGAGGATGCACCCATGAGCAAGCCAGTCCCACACATTATTCAATCCGACGTCATTGAAGAGCGTTACGCCCGTGGCTGGCACTGTCTCGGTCTCGCCAAAGACTTTACCGAAAAGCCCACGAAGCTCGAGTATTTTGGAACCAAGATGGTGGCGTACCGCGGAGAAGATGGCGCGGTTCATATTCTCGACGCCTATTGCCCACATATGGGGGCGGATTTAAGCCTCGGGAGCGTGGAAGGCAACTCCATTCGATGCCCTTTTCACCACTGGAGCTGGGGAGCCGACGGCGTCTGCGATGACATCCCTTATGCGGACAAAATACCCTCCAAAGCCTGCATCACTTCCTATCAGGTTCTAGAAAAAAACCAGCTGCTGTTCGTTTGGTACGATCCAGAAGGTGGTGCGCCACTGGCCGAAGAAGAACCTCCCAGAATCGATGATTGTTACAGCGATGAATGGACAGACTGGCGCTTGGAGCTAATTCCCATCGAGACCAACTGCCGCGAGCTGGTTGATAACATGGCCGACTCCGCACACTTTGGTCCTGTTCACGGAGCGCCCATCACCAAATTTCAAAATATTGTCGAAAGTCATACTTACACTCAAGAACTGTGGAGCAGCTCAGAATTGTTGGCGCAAGACGGCGAGCTCTATAGTCGAGCGACTTACTATGGCCCCGCTTACATGAACACCTACATGTCGGGAAAAATTGGCGGAATGGATGTCGAGTCGCGTCTTTTAGTCACCCATGTACCCATCACAACCGAGAGCTTTGATCTGCGCTTTGGTGTTATGGTCAAGAAAAATCCGAATCTTAACGACGCCGAAAATGCCGCGATGGTGGAAGAATACGTCAAACAAAATCACACCGCATTTTTTCAGGATGTCGACATTTGGCACAGTAAGATTCGCGTAGACAATCCGGTACTTTGTGATGGCGATGGACCCGTTCATCGTTTGCGCCGTTGGTATTCCCAGTTTTATGTCAATCGAGCCGAAGTGCCCGCGAGCCTTAACGAGCGTAAAGTCTACCAAGTCGAACAAAAAGGCAATAAGCAAGCGAACCCCGAGCCGGCGTAATTGTTAGCGCTCCCTTTAGCGCTGGAGGTTTAAATTGGACTGAAGCTGTACCTCTAGCGTTTGACCAAACGGAAAGCCACTATGTCATTGATTGAAGCATTCGGCCCGATTCGCCAACACGGCTACCTTGTAAAAGATCTCGATAAAGCCATGGATTTTTGGCTAACCACTTTGGGACTGGGCCCTTGGTTTGGGTATCGTGGAGTCACACTGGTGAACGAAACTGAAACGGTTGGCAACGACATTCACCTGGACGTGGGATTGGCCTATAGCGATGGCGTGCAGATTGAATTAATCCATCAGCTTTGTGATTCCCCATCGCCCTATCGCTTCTTCTACGACCTAGAAGGCAGCATGATTCAGCAGCAAATCGCTTTCTTTTGTCGCGACATTGAACGGGCGCGATTGCGCGCTCAATCCTTGGGATTGACTCCCGCAGGATCGATACTGACCCCTACAGGCCAACGTGCACTCTATTATGCACATCCCGCCGCAGGCCATATCGTCATTGAACTGTTGGAAGTGGACAATACTCTACTAGAGGGTTTCGAATACTTCGAACAAGAGAGCCGCAACTGGGACCAAGTGACTAACCCCTACCGATTGATCTCCATGAGTTAAACCTACCGATACTTTTCCGAGCTCATATAATTCATGCACTCTCAATTTTTTTGTCCTGTCTTTAGTCTGCTACTGACATTGTCGTTGGTGGCGCAGCCCAATGCGATGGCAGACACCCACAATCCGAATCAAAGACCCAATATAATTATCATGCTAGCCGACGATTTGGGCTGGGCCGACGTAGGGTTTCATGGTAACACCGAGATAGAGACACCGTCGTTAGATCGTCTCGCGCGAGAGGGAGTTCAACTCGATCGTTTCTATACCGCGCCTATCTGTTCGCCTTCGCGCTCGGCGCTCATGACGGGGCGTGATCCCATGGTTCTCGGTACAGCCTACGGCGTGATAATGCCATGGAACAATCACGCCGTTGCTGGGAATGAGACTTTTATGCCACAGCGTTTTAAAGACGCAGGTTATCAAACCGCGATGATCGGCAAGTGGCACTTGGGACACAGCCAACCAGAACACCATCCAAATCAGCGGGGTTTTGATCATTTCTACGGCCACCTGCACTCGGAAGTTAACTACTTTCCCCCGTTTTTACGACAAGGCGGTATCGATTTTCAGCGCAACGGTCAGTCAATCGCGTTTCCTCAACCGTCAGAAGAACTCGCGGGCAGCGAAGGCGATGGTCACGCTCAAACCAGTGCCCCGGAAGAAAATAAAAATGAAGAAAACTACGAGACTTTTCTTCTCGCCAAAGAAGCTATCGAGTTCATTGAGTCTCGAGATAGAGCTAAGCCGTTTTTTTTGTATTTGCCCTTTATTGCCCCCCACACTCCCCTTCAGGCGCCCGCCGCACTGCTCAAAAAATATGAGAATATTAATACCCATCTAGAACCCGCCAGAAGCGCTGATACCGACAATACTCGAACCCTATCAAAGTGGTTACTTCAACCATCAGCCCGACCCGCGTACGCCGCGGTGGTCGACGCCATGGATCAAGCCATTGGGCGAGTGCTCGACGCCTTAGATAGAGAAGAGATCGCGGATAATACGCTGGTGCTTTTTATGAGCGACAACGGAGGTGCCGCTTACAGCGTTGGCGGCGCAGATAACTACCCACTACGCGGCGGAAAAGGTGATACCTACGAAGGTGGAATTCGGGTGGTAGCAACTATGCGCTGGCCCAATATACTCTCTGCAGGTGAGCGCTATGACTCCATCATCACCATGATGGACGTGTTTCCCACCTTAGCATCTGCGGCAAGTATTGAGACCAACGCCCAAAAAGAACTTCATGGCCGTGACATGTGGGAAGCGGTGAGCAACAACAACCCCGTGAGCTTGGATCACTATGTACATTTTGTTTCTGAGATTCCGAGCAAGGATTACTACAATCTCACCATATTCAATGAGCAATGGAAGTTGGTGCAAATTGTTGATCAAAAGCAAACCGAAATGCAGGTTGAAAACCAACTCTTTCGTATTTCGGACGACCCTTACGAACACCACAATCTCGCCGAGCAATACCCACTGGTGGTGACGGAGCTATCCAAAAAACTCAACCAATGGCGAGATTCGTCGCCAAAAAATCCCGTGCGAAATTCATTGGTCCCACCTCCTGGTTGGCGATCGCCCTTGGATTGGACCGACTACATACAGGCAGATTACCTTCCCTTTGCAAACGACCAATCGCAAGCTCACGAGGCAAACGATCAATCCCACGCTCACGAACCTAACGATACCGACAACGGGAATACGGGCAAAGCTAATGGAAAGGCATCTAGTCGTCTTCCAAATCATCTCAATACCGAGTGCGAGCAATACAGAAGCGAAACACCATGAGCCATGGATTGATCATAAAGACGCTTGTCATCGCTTGTTTTGCGATCTGCGTAAAAGCCACCGCCACACAGGCTAGTAATGCTCCCAACATTATTGTGGTGCACACCTCTCAATCACTTCCGCAAGCACTAATGACCCAGCTCGGCTCTCAAGGGGCGACTCTCTCCCGTTACGCATCGCCTCCGGTACTGTCTGCCGATCGCGCCGCGTTGATCACAGGCCGAAACCCTATTCGTCTAGGGATTGCTTACAACAACATTCAAGCTTGGGATAACGCCGGCATTCACAGTGATGAAACGACCGTCGCGGAACTGTTACAAACTGCCGGTTACCAAACCGCTTTCTGGGGAAACTGGGGACTCGGCCACGCTCAAGAAATCTATCATCCTAGGGCCAAGGGTTTTGACGACTTCATTGGTCAGCTCATGATCGACGCCGATACTCTACCCCCCTACCGAGCAAACGGAGCCATAGATCTTCAGCGCAATGGAGTAGCCCTTGCATTCGATGGCCACATAAACCAGTTGGTTCTCGACAGACTAACCAGCTTGCTGAGCAAACCTTTAGGAAAAGCCCCCTTTTTCGTTTTTCTCTCCCTGAGTAACAGCACATCACTGGGCGCAACCACCGCCACAGAAGCGATCAAACTAGTTGGAAAATTCCTATCAACAAGCCCCAGCGCTAAAAATACATTAGTCGTCATCAGCAATCGTCCTGCTGCAAACACCGAGGACAATAACAGGTTTCTCGCTGCTCAAAATGCAATGGGCAATGCGGTGTTAATTTGGCCGAATCGTATTTTACAAGGCACTGTGATCGAAACACTCACCAGTCCCATGGACATACTTCCCACGCTAGTTTCCGCCACTGAACTGAAGTACAAACCTCGAAAAAAACTGGATGGAATGGATCTTTGGCCACAATTGAGAGGCGACAAAACGGCCAAGCCATCTGTCATTGATAGGACTATTATCTTGGTTCATGAGTCCCAGTACGGAACCGTCAAAGCCTTACAACTGCACAATAACGCCAGCCGGACAAATGGGGAGCTTACCGCGTTCAGTCAAACCAGCCATTACCGTTACACCAGTCTCTCCATTGAGTCACGGCTCTGTCGTCTAGAGGGACCAAGCTGCATCCAAATCGACAATAGGACTTTAGCGAAGGATGCAAAGAAAACGATACGAACTCAGCGATCGCTGCACCCGATTAACGGTATTAGACACAGTGATCAAGCGCCTGCTGGATGGCGTGCTCCGCAATATTGGCATCGACATACGATCCCCAGAAGAAAACTAAACCCTGCAGCGGCGCCGGGAGATGTTCCCAGAATTGCCCGCACGCCGCTCGATTACCAACTTGGGGATAAGGGCCGTATCATCTACGACTGCGAGCCCACATGGTGGCTTTTCAACCTGTGTTTTTAGGTACGAACGCAGGGCGGCTCAGATCGACGGATCACCACAGCCAATTCTTGCGAACCTTCTTGCTAGGCTTTACTAGCCAACAAAACACTGCTGCATGCCATAACGCCGCTGGCAGAACGATTAAGATGTTTGCGCGCCTTTGGCGTCGATAAAAGATCGCGAGTCTTACTGGCGGTATAGGCGTATCCAAACATCACACCGCCAACAGAGACAACTGTAATCGCTAAGATAATCGCAATATCAACATAACCCACGGTCGCTAAATCGAGAAATGCGGGGAAAAAACCCACGTAAAAGAAGATCGCTTTCGGGTTTCCGAGAGTGGTTAAAAAACCAGTTAAATAGCTGGACTTAACGCTTACTCTTGAATCAGTAGATTTCAGATCTTCGATATCGACCGCGAGATTACTCGATCGCCAAAGACTGACAGCCAACCACATCAAATAGAGTGCGCCGAGGTATTTGACGATCACAAAAAAACCGCCCATTGACTGAGCTAGTGCTGTTAAGCCCATAACCGACAAGATGATAAACACAAAATCAGCACAGACAATACCGATCACGGTAGCGACGCCTTGCCGCAATCCTGAAGACAAAGATGCAGCCATCACGGTAAATACCCCCGGGCCTGGGATTAGCGCAAGAACGAGCATGGCACCAAACAACGCCAACATCGAGGTAAGTGTCATAATCTATCTCTTAGGTTCAAGGTGGTGATCTTCCTATTGATCAATCTTAGCGATTGGTTTTATTCAAACACGCTGTTTGAATGGATCTTCAAATCTAGCGGCTAACGAATGGCAAAGGTGGTTGACACCGTCGCTTCTATCCGACGATTACCCACGTTCACCTGAGGCGCGGAGGAATCCGATTCAGCCATCATCGCCATACGCGCACCTTTGTACATGGGCGGCTGATGCCAGCGAGTGTCCACATTCAGCAACAATAGGTCGCCCACTTTTTGCCCCAAAGGTTCCAAGCCGGCTTGCGCCTTGCGCTTTGCAAACTCCACGGCTTTTGAGATTGCCTGAAGTTCGAGTGTTTCGCGGTCGTTAAAATCGAACTGAGTCGGTTGAAGCTCCGTGGCCCCCGCCTTAAATAAAACACCATAAAGCGAAGACAACTTGGAGATATCTCTCAGCTTGGCAGTAAAGCTGGCACTGGCCTGATAACCACTGAGTTGACGAGGTTTGTCTCGGGGGTAGTGGTATTGTGGATTAACCAAAATTTCTGCGGCTTGCAAATCGTTCGAATCAACACCACTGTTTTTCAATGCCTTAATAATACGATCGAGTTTACGACGCGCGCTATCCACCGCGTCATCGGGTGTGTCTTGTTGTACCGTCACGCGACCACTGACAATGGCAATATCGGGCTGGGCCTCAATCACTCCCTGAGCGCTACTAGAAACCTGAGGCTGCTCAGCGGCATGACTTGCGCCCAATGGAAACAGAGCAAAAGCCGTCATTAGGCACAGCGCACCAAACCCAAACTTTACGGATGTATTCATTGATTAGTCTTCCTTTTTCTTGGTTGTTCTTTTCATGATTACTCTACAGCCAATAAAGATACGTTCGAGCTTTGCACACATCAACTTGGCGGTTCGAATTAGCTGCCCGTTCAGACCACAAACAGGTTACAATGTTTCGTTCGATTACGGTGATTTTACCGATAGTTTACAAGCTATCGATGTTCAATATCTGCTTGTAACCACTAGGTATTGTCGTCACTTTTCATTTCAATTATTCAGTAGCGCTTCTCTATGGCCCTTAAAGCAACCGTTTTCAAAGCCAGCCTCAATATCGCCGATATGGATCGTCATTACTATCAAGATCATAATTTAACCATTGCCCGTCATCCTTCTGAAACAGACCGACGCATGATGGCACGTTTGGCTGTATACAGTCTGAATGCAGATGAACAGCTCGCTTTTACCAAAGGTATTAGCACTGACGACGAACCCGACCTGTGGATAAAAGACTACAGCGATCAGATCAAACACTGGATCGAATTGGGCCAACCCGATGAAAAGCGTATACGACAGGCTTGCGCCAAAGCCGAGCGAGTCACCATCTATTGCTATAGCGGGCATGGCGCAGAGCTTTGGTGGCAGCAGATCAGCGATCAACTGCAACGCTTTGAACATTTGCGAGTGGTCAACCTTGACGCCGATGCGGTTGAAGCCCTCGCGGAGTTAGCCGATCGTTCAATGGAGCTTAGCGCTTTCATTCAAGATGGCCAATTGGCCATCAGCGACGGCGCGGCCAATGTTGAAATCCCGCAAAGTCTTTGGAAAACCAGCAACTAAACTAACAGCAGCAATAATGCATCGCCTGCTAGGCTTCACTATGAGTGACCATGGTCTTTTGACCGAAGTTTTTTAACGGATGCGATCAAACGACTAAAGCCCCGAAAAGCTCAATAAGAGGCCGGAATTAATCCCCCATTATTAACCCGCCCTAGTAAATCCAGAGGCTAACGACTGGGTTTACCGATGAACCTTATCGCTTCGGAAACATCATCGGTGATTAAGATCGTGTCTAAGTCTTCCGGTAGGATGGTATCCTCCGCTATCATCGCTTTATCAATAAAGCTGCGTAGGTGCTGCCAGTATTCAGTTCCCATTACCACTAGCGGAAAACGCTTAATTTTAGCGGTTTGAATAAGCGTCAAGGTTTCAAACACTTCATCCATGGTGCCAAAACCACCCGGTAAAACCACAAACGCCGATGAGTACTTCACTAACATCACCTTGCGCACAAAAAAGTGATTAAACTCTGTCCAAATATCAAGGTAGGGGTTTGGCTGCTGCTCATGAGGCAGCTCGATGTTACAACCAACCGACAAAACACCGGCCTCTTTCGCGCCGCGATTGGCCGCCTCCATAATACCCGGCCCGCCGCCGCTCATGATGGAATACCCCAACTGCCCCAACTCTCTCGAGGTTGTTTGCGCCAACTGGTAATAAGGGTGATCTTCGTTAAAACGTGCAGAGCCAAATACGGTCACGCAGGGACCGATACGGCGCAGCTTACGAAAGCCGTAATAAAACTCTTGTGCGATGCGAATGCAATCGCGAATATTTTTGACACTGCTCTTAGCCCCTGACAGAAGACTCTCATCTTGAAAAGGGCGTAAGCGACGACCGTAGTCGCGACTCACCGCGGCCGACTCGTCACAAGGATTCATGACTAGCACTGTGCTTGGTTGCTTGATCGTTGGCGTAAGGGAATAAATTGTCCCAGCGCTGATCCAACAAACGCAGAGCTTCCTCGACCGAAACAGCGCGATAGGATTGAGGCGCTTGCTCACTCACTAACCCAAAGCGGATCAGCTTTTGAATGGCGTCGTCGATTTCAAAGTCAACCCGGCAACCCAATTGACGTTCGAACCAGCGCTCAATATGGGTATCGAGCTCCAGCAAAGACAAGCTGCGATCGGCTTGTAGTAAAAACGCGTAAGCTAACAACGCCTCCTTGCCCTCTTCCTCTTCGGCCTCATCCAATAAGCGGTGAAAAACGCCGGCGTTATTATCGAGATTTTTGAAGTACAAGTTCTGAGTTAAGGTTTGAATAAAGCGCAATTTTCGATTTTTAAAGTTATTAAACTGTTTCCAAAAATGAGCGCCCAAGGCGCCAAGGCCCGCCGCTAGAGCTAACAATGCCGTTTTATCAAGCTCAACCGGCGTATCATGTGTTCCCAGCCAATAGCCCGCCAAGGATGCCAACAGTATCAGCGAGCCGCCCAATTTGGTCGACACCACAACACCACCGCCCACAGCCGCTGGCACGCCGATTAGCAATTTGTCCATAAATCGCATACGTACACGGGTATTGGGAAAGAGCATCTCTAAATCGGCTTTAGGGACATCTTGGAACAGTTTTAATAAAGTCGAACCGGCGCTGCAATAAGGATTGTCAGTGGTAAGCTGATCGCGAAACTTAAGATAGACCACAACTCGATCGTAGTTGGTGAAGCTCAGTGTTGTCTTCTTTAAACCAAACCATTGACTCAGAGTTTCTTCACGTTGACTTTCACCACGACAGAATAAAAGCACCTCATCAAACTCGTCAAAATCCACTTGTAAGCGAATTTTGAACAGTGAGGATTCTTCCAGCGCTTGCTCCAAGTCCGACTGCGTCACTCTTTCGTAATTGGCTTTATCGAGCACCTTTTCCAACAAGCTTTTTAGCGATCCATGGGTAGTAGAGCCCGAATCGATATTTAGCTTTTTAATCGCCAGCGTATCGGCGTTAGGATCTAAAGGCGCGTAAGCTTGTTTCAAATCTTCTAACACTTGATGAAATTCAAAATGCAGCAAGCTGTTGAGCAGTTTCGCCAACTGCTGAAAATCACCCGCGCCTTGAGAAGAAAGGTTCAACTCATCCTGCAAACGATCAACAATGTCTTGACGACGAAACGGTATGAAACGCAGAGGTGTAGTGGCGTTAGAGCCTGACGGGGAAGAAACTGGCGATGAAGACAAACGTTCTCTCCTTGAGATTGTAGGCAATGGTTAAGCGCGTTTTTTGTATCTATCTTTATCTTGGTCTATCGATAACTCGCTGGGACAACGGCTACTTGGAATCAGCCTCCGCGCTGGTGTGATCACCATCGCCATCTAGGATCGGCAAGCTAAAAAGATAGAAGGTTACGCAACTGCCAATCACTAAAAAGGTCGCCGCGGCCCATAGCCTTCCTATGAGTAGTGATGACGATATTAAGCTAAACCACAACAGCAACACGACTCGATTGCGCACCTTACGCGGCACGCCCTTGCCGTCTTCCCACGAGCGAACAATAAGCCCAAGCTTGGGGTGATTGCGCAGTTTTTGATGAAAGCGCTCACTGGATCTCGCAAAACACCAAGCAGCCAGTAAAATAAACGGTGTTGTGGGCAGTATCGGCAAGAATATGCCCACAACGCCGAGCACAATACTCAGCCAGCCGATGGCGATCAATAGATAGCGTTTCAGCATGGTGTTAATCGGCCCGATGGTCAGCGATTAGTGCTGATGTCCGCCCACGCCATGGGCGTGACCGTGAGCAAGCTCTTCTGCGGTGGCATCACGGACATCGATAATTTCCACAGAGAAGACCAAGGTCTTACCCGCCAGCGGATGATTTGAATCGATATCGACATTTTTTAAGCCAACTTTCACCACGATAGCTTCCTGAGCACCGTTGGCAGTATTGACCTGTACTACCTGACCGACGTTAATCTTGCCTTTCGTGAGTAGGTGCTTTTTCGGCACACGCTGAATCTCGCCTTCACGACGACGACCGTAGCCTTTCTCAGGGGTTACGGTAACATCAAAGCTGTCACCAGCAGACTTGCCTTCCATCGCCTCTTCGACGCCGGTCAGCATCCCTTTATGGCCGTGCATGTACAAAATAGGGGTATCTTTGTGTGAATCTTCAAAAATTTCACCCCCCTCTTCTTTCAAGCGGTAATGAAAGGAAACAACTTTATCTTGGCTAATGACCATCTCTGTAAACCCTACTGCAATAGATCAAACGAATAATCGGCGAAGTATGGCGATTCGCCTATCAATTGGCAACGTAAAGCGGCGATCTCCCCCTCTTCTACTCAGCTCCTCAGTACTTTCCAGCTAGCCTCTTCGATACTTTACGTAAGCTCGGCTGAGCCTCCTTCGTACCTTAACTATCGTCGTCCGATAGCCTAGCACCTTGACTTAGAGCGTATTGGCTCAGCGCTTGCCAGTGAGCATCGGGCAACTGCACATGGCAGGCGACGCACTCACCATAGTCGACCTGTGTAACACGACCATCGCAACTCGAAAGCCAGTGTCGCAAACTCTGCTCGAGCGCGTAAGAGCCCGAGACAACCGCTGAACGCATAGGTGTTTGGGTTTCAGTGTACAGCTCGGTCATCACTTGCTGTGCAGATTGACTGTAAGCTCGGACCAAGCCCCCAGCTCCCAACTTAACGCCGCCAAAGTAGCGAATGACGATCAGCATAATGTCGCCGACGTTCTTGTGCTGTAACACATTCAGTATGGGCTTACCCGCAGTACCGCTGGGCTCGCCATCATCAGACATAGCTGCAGTCGAGGGCGAATGAGGATCGCCAATTAGGTAGGCCCAGCAATGATGACGCGCATCGGGGTAATCTAGTTTGGCCTGTGCCAACAACACCATAGCCTCTTCGCGCGATTGAGCCTTGGCCGCTCGCGCAATAAAACGACTCTTCTTGATCTCATACTCGACCTCTAAGCTTTGCCCGGGTCGCTCGTAGGCTCGGCGCGGCACACGATTGATTGGCTTCACCAGCGCAGCTCCAAGTCAGGCTCAGGACTGGACTCTGATTCCGGAAGAGATCGCGCCCGAATCTGCTTCACTAGCCCCACCAGCTGATCGATACGAGCATTACTCAACTGTCGGTAGTCGAGATAGGGGCTGACAACAATAGGCTCTGTTGGATGCACAGCAAAATAGGCGTCGAGCCAAACTAATCCAGATACTTTCAATTGAGTGGCGTAGGTTTTGCCGGCAATGACGAATACCGTCTGCCCAGCCCTACCTCGCCCGGAAGAAAATGACTCAGGAGCCGAGAAACACAGCGCTTCCTTGGCTCCCAACTGCAACAGCTGCTGATCACGATAGCTTTGCCAGTCCGAAAATGCCCTCATGCGTTCATTCGCTAGACTGTAGAGAAACTTCGCAAACACATTGAACACTTTGCGCCAGTGATTGCTGGTATGAGCGACAATATGATCTAACTCGCCCGCGGCCAAGGGTCGTAAATGATCGAGCTGCGGATAATCGTCGATCATAGGTCGATTGGCGATACAAATCACAAGCTCGGCATCAGCCACGCCGAGCCCGACAACAGATGCCGTCCCATCTGTTTTGGGCTCATTCAAAGACGCGTCTTTGTCGTTTATAGATACCACTCGATAGATCCTCACAGGACATTACTAATCAATCCCATAATATCAAATCTATCGCATCAAAGCCGATTGCAGGTCGCGATGTGAATATCGCCACAGCACTCTCATCGGCGATCGCCACATTTTTCTAAGCACCGACACAGCTTTCTATTAACGAATGCCTGTAAGCCCAGTACAATAGCGCTCTTTATTGCCAATACGGCTCAATTCGCTCATCGGCGATCGATCCAAGGCAATGGTTTCAACCCAATGTAAGGCAGACATCATGGCCATCCAGTGGTATCCCGGGCACATGCACAAAGCCCAAAAGCAAATCAAAGAGATGCTCCCACAAGTCGATTTGCTGATCGAAGTTCTGGATGCCCGCATCCCTTTTTCAAGTGAAAACCCTGCGATTGCCCAATTGCGAGGCGACAAACCCTGCATTAAAGTGCTGAGTAAAACCGATCTTGCGGACCCAATGATGACCGCGGCTTGGCAAGAGCATCTTGAGTGCGAACAAGGTGTAAAAACCTTCGCCATTACCACCGAGCAACCGGGCAAGATGAAGTCGCTGATCGAGCTGTGTCGCAAGATGCGTCCCGAAAAAGACGCCAGTGTAAAAACCCTCAACACCATGATTGTGGGTATTCCCAATGTGGGAAAGTCCACCCTTATCAATACTCTTGCCGGTCGCACCATTGCCAAAACCGGTAATGAACCCGCGGTGACCAAGAGCCAACAGAAAATTAACCTCGGCAGCGGCATTATGCTGCTCGACACCCCCGGGATTCTTTGGCCCAAAGTGGAAAACCCCAACAGCAGCTATCGCCTCGCAGTCACTGGGGCGATCAAAGATACGGCAATGGAATACGACGACGTTGGTTTTTTTGCCGCAAATTACTTAATTAAGGCGTACCCAGAGTTACTCAAAAAACGTTTTGACTTGGATGCCGTTCCGCACACCGAGCTGGAGTTTTTGGAGTTGGCTGCAGCGCGCCGAGGTGCACTCACCGGTGGCGGCCGAGTCAATCTGCACAAAATCTGTGAAGTGTTAATCAATGAGCTACGCTCTGGCGTATTAGGTCCGATCACTCTGGAATCGCCGGAGATGATCGAAAAAGAGAAAGTCGACATCATCGAAGCTGCGGCCAAAAAAGAAGCTGAAGCCGAAGCGCGTAAAAAGCGCTTTAAAGCCGGTAAGCGCGACAATAGTAACGATGATGCTCCCTCCCCCACCAAGGTGCGACGAAAAAAGCGTCGCTAGTGTAGCGATCGCTCTTACCAGCGAGCCGCCTCTAAATCTCATTTTAAGGTTTATCATGTCTCCCTCCAAAATTATTACGCTCACCGTCATCATCGCGGCCCTGGTCAGCTACTTCGCTCTAAAACCCAGCGGCGTAGAGAGCCCCACAACCTACGCCCTACCGTGGCAAATTCAACTGCATGACGACGGCACCTCCACCGTATTTGGTATCACCTTAGAGCGCACAACGGTAAAAGAACTGTTAGAAAGCAAGGGCGAGGATCATGAGCTGGCTATCATCAGCGACAGTAACGATCAAAGCGGTTTGGAAATTTATTTTAGTCACTTTTCGATCGGACCATTGCAAGGCAAACTCATCGCCCGAGTCGATGCCAATCAACAACAACTGGAGGCGATGCAATCCAGTGCCAGTGTTGCCAGCTATACGAGCTCTGGATCGCGTAAATTCCTGCTCAGCGAATCCGATTTAGAGACTATCCAGAACTGGACCATTGGGAGTTTGAGTTACCTACCATCTGCCAGCTTAGATGAAGATATTATCTTAGAACGATTTGGTTCACCCGAAGAGCGAATATCCCAGGAAGAAGGAATTGAACATTTTCTGTACCCTGACAAAGGCTTAGATATCGCACTAAATTCAGAGGGAAAGGAATTACTTCAGTATGTGGCACCGAGAAATTTTGAAAGTCTTACGCTTCCGTTTAGAGCTTTCGCAACACAAGAATAGAGCACAATAAAAAGGGGCAGATAATTCTGCCCCTTTTTTCCCAACAACTTAAAAATCGTAAGCAATTTTCCCGTACCAATAAGCGCCATTAAAACCAAAGGGTGCAGAACGGCGAGAATAGGTAAATACCCCGGGTGAATTGACAATCACGTTGCCACCTGGAGCATCCTCTAAGGTCCCACCTCGACTATTACCAATTTCATTTTCATCAGGTGTCACGTCAAAGATATTGTTGCCACCTAAGGACAGACTAATACCGTTTTCAAAGGCATAATCTACGTTAAAGTCTGTCAAGATCTCGGCACCGTAAGTTTGACTGCCGCCATCTTCAATGGTGTATTCACCAAAGCGATTAAACGCCAGATTCACAGTCCAGTTGTCGCGCAACCAATAGCCACTAAGGCTGATACGATCTTTTGGTTGCCAATCTTCAATGATTGATACATCTTGAGAACTAAACACAACCGAAGGGTCTAAGGCAGACAAATCGCCACCCGATGAGCTAAACAAGTCGGAAACCTCGGTTTCTGTTTTGTTTCCGGCCAACGTCAAATCGAGCAGGCCACCCGCTAACTCAATACCCTGATAGGTTACGACAAGATCAAACCCTCGAGTTTCTGTATTTGCACCATTCAAAAAGAACTGCGCAGCACCGGCACCGGCTGCGGTTAGTGCAGGCCCTAAAGTACCACTTGGGTCATCGGCGCCCTCCAATTTATTACTGATCACAATTCGATCATCAATATCAATCGAGTAGTAATCCAGCGTAATACTCAACTGATCGGTAGGGGTAAGAATGACTCCGAAACTCAAGTTCGTCGACTCCTCCTCTTTTAATTGTGGAATACCCAACGCTCTTGCCAGATCACTGTCATTGCGGAAGGTTCCCACCTGCACGGGTATTTGCGGCCCCATTGGATCGGCCGGGTTGTTAATAAACTGCGTGCCTATATTATTAAAATACTGCTGCTGCATTGACGGCGCTCGGAAACCCGTACTTGCCGCTGCCCGCAGACGCACATAGTCGTTGATCGCCCAATTACCGGCCAGCTTGAAGTTTGTGGTATCACCAAAATCCGAATAGTCATCGTAGCGTACAGCGCCACTCAGTAAAAAACTGTCGGTGACTTGATACTCGAGATCGACATAGGCCGAAACTACATCTCTATCTTCATCAACGGCCGAAGCCGGTGAAATGCCTGGAAAGCCCTGAATACCGCCGCTTGCGTCTTGAGCGTAGAGCGACGTTGGGCCCGACGTATCAAAGTCGTCATAGGCATAGGCATCGCCGGCGGAGATTTTGTAATCATCCGTTCGATACTCAAGACCCGCGGCAATCCCCAACTCACCCACGCTGTGAGTAATGTCTAGATTAAAAGTCTCTAACCCAAGCTCCAAGCTGTAAGCATCTGCTTTTCTCGGAATACTACTGCGAATGTCGGCATCGCTCATGCCTTCGCCAAAGTTCAAGAAATTCACGTAGGAGTAATTGATAGAGTTTGCCGTGGTGTAATCGATTTCATTCACACCGTTGGTATAGGAGAGGTCTAATGTCATGCCTGAATTAAACTCAGTCCGATAACCGATGTTAAAAGAGAGATCATCAATTTGAGATTGGATTAAGGGCAAGAAGCCATTCGGGACTACATTATCACCGTCGTCCAAATAAGCATCAGAGCCAGAGCTAGGGTTTCGATAAAAAGCGCCCGACTCATTCTCTCGCGCAGAGTAAGTAACAAAGCCATATATTTCACCATCGCTACCCACCTCGACGGCACCGTTCAAGGTTAGCGCAAGTTGTTCTGAATCAGCATCGCCGATACGAAAGCTACCGCGATCAAACGTTAGTTCTCGCGGATCGCCAATTTCATCGATGCCGTTCAAATCCGTGTCAGCACAACCGCCATAAGCGCACGCCCCCTGCAATCCCGCTCGATTACTGTTACCGCGATCACGATAATTTAAGGTGGCGTGTAAATAGCCGTTCTCACCAAGCTCGAAGCCTTTGCTCAGATCGACGTTGTAGGTTTCCCCATCTCCCTCACTGTACTCTCCGTAGGAGGTACTGATGTGACCACCGTCGCTGGCATCTTTCAAAACAATATTGATCACCCCAGCAATAGCATCAGAACCATATTGCGCAGCGGCGCCATCACGCAGAACTTCAATCCTCTCGATCGAAGCCGCGGGGATGGCATTCATATCAACACCCGCGGTACCTCGGCCCACCGACGTATTAATATGAATTAGCGAGGCTTGATGCCGACGTTTGCCGTTAATTAGAACTAGGGTTTGGTCCGGCCCCAGCCCCCGCAAGGTGGCGGGACGCAGCGCATCAGTCCCATCACTGATGCTCGACGATGAGAAGTTAAAAGAAGGGGCTAACGACTGTAGCATTCGACCAACTTCCGTATGCCCCGTTTTCGCTAGAGCTTCTGAATTCAGCACATCGACGGGAACCGGTAAATCTTCGGCGGTGCGCCCTTTGGTACGAGTACCAATGGTAACAACCTCTTCGATAACCTCTTCTTCTGAGCTCGTCTGGGCTTGAGCGACCGCTGCGCCAATGGCCAGAGGCAAGGGCAACATCGAAGCTAACACTCGGCGAAATACCGCAGACCGGCTAGCGTTCAACGAAGGTAAAGGGCTAACTTTAGAGCTAAGACTTTTGATCGACATAGCAACTCTCCCTGAGTTCTTTCTGTTATCACGCGGATAGCTTTTAGGAGAAATACCCGAAACAACGACTTCCGATAGTGGTATTTAAAAGCAGTTCCGACGCGGTGCTGCAAGAAACTAAATTGCAACCTTACCTTAGGGATTTCGGCGACAAGAGAGAAAGTACAAATCTGAATATACAATGAAATTTAAATTAAAATTAAGGATAATGATAAATACGCCACGTTCTCCTTCCTCAAGAAAGGACCAAGACAGAGACAATCACTGCGAAAGTTTTATGTCACTTGGGCGATCAATATCGTGAAAAATTCCTGTATCTTCGACGTCGATCCATACTGCCGAATTTTGGTTTTGCGCAACTATTGAGCGAGCGCCTACATCGCCTTTGAGCTTTTCTAACTCACACTTAAAGTGCGCACTCAGTCCGACTGGGTTTCCGGTTTTTTCTTGATGACGAGGAATAACTATTCTCGGCTGGTCATTGTTGTGGCGGAGGGTTTCCCCCAAGCGAGCTAAGGTAGAAGACAACACATAGGGCATATCGGCGAGCACAAAAACCCATCCTGTCGCCTTTGGAAAGACACCAATACCGCAGATAAGACTCTGACTCATCCCCTCATCAGCATGATCTGCAATGACCCATCGCCACTGCTGCCTATCAAGATGTTGCTGCAATTCAACATCCTCCTTGCGGACGATACAACAATACTCGTCGAACTCCTGTATTGTTTTTGCAACAACCCGGTCAATAACTCTCTTCCCGCTTGGTAATTTGGCCATCAACTTTCCGCCGCCAAAGCGCGCGCCTTTACCCGCAGCCAAAATGATCGCAACCGGTTTTTTCTGATGTTGATTATCGTCTCGATTATTCATAATGTTAGTGATTCAACTGAGCCTTAATATCTATGCCATTACGTAAAGCGGTTAATTCGGCCAACACCGCTAGCGCTATCTCTGGTGGCGTTTTACTGCCAATCGGCAACCCAACAGGGCCACGTAATCGATCGACCTGTTGCGAGGTGAAATCGAAGTGCTCACGCAAGCGCTGCCGGCGATTGCGGTTGGTATTGAACGATCCCAAAGCTCCCACATAAAACGCATCCGACCTTAAGCCTTCAAGTAACGCCAAATCGTCGAGTTTGGGGTCGTGGGTCAAGGCGACAATCGCGGTTCTTTCATCGGGTTGAATCGCGTTGACCGCATCGTCTGGGTAACCGTCAAGCAATTCTGTAAAAGATAAATTCCAGTCGCGCCGATATTCAATTCTAGGATCGCTAATCAATACTCGGTACCCTAACGCGTTTGCCATTTCAGCCAAATATCGAGACGTTTGACCGGCGCCAATAATCAATAAACGCCAGACAGGCCCAAACACATTAGACCACTGATGAGGTTCACCTGCAGTAGTGCTTAGCACAGGATAATGGTGGCTTTCGTATGGCAAAATTTCGCTTTGATTATTCTCAAGCAATAATCGACGGTTGCAGGTTAAACGCTTTTCCAGGCGCTCGACAAGATCGTGCAGCTCGGCCTGCTTGCCCTTTAAAGGCTCCAACAACAAATCTAGAGTACCGCCGCAGGGTAAACCAAAGTGGTGCCGTTCCTTTTCGGTTTCTCCGTAGCGCACCAATTCACATTGCGTCGGCGGCTGCTTGACGAGACGTTCCATCAAATCATCCTCGACACAACCTCCGGAGACGGAACCTACGAAATGGCCATCGCTGGTCACCGCCAGTAAAGAGCCCATCGGACGCGGCGAAGTGCCAAAGGTTTTAACAACCGAAACCAAGGTAACCTCTGCTTTGCGTTGCAATCCATCTAGGGCCGCTTGCAAGACTTCCAATTGCGTTGTTTGCACAAGATCCTCATCAATTTTTACTTAAAGAAAAAAGCCGCGAAGAATAAATTCTCGCGGCTTTTTATTGACTCGCTGTTCGCGATAATAATGTTGACTGCCTTATGAGCCAAGCGTCAACCGCCCTAGGAGCTAAGTTTCAAAGGCATGCTGCGCAGTCTCTGCCCTGTCGCCGCAAAAATGGCATTAGCAATGGCCGGAGCAATTGGCGGAAGTCCCGGCTCACCCACGCCTGTAGGCGGTTCTTTGCTGTCGACCAAAACCACGTCAATTTCAGGCGCTTCATTCATTCGCAACATTGGGTAGTCGTGAAAATTGGTTTCTTGTACTGCGCCATCTTTAATGGTGATATCGCCGTACAGAGCTGCGGTTAAACCGTAGTTGATACCACTCTCCATTTGAGTTCGCACCATATCCGGGTTGACCACTCGACCGCAATCTACCGCACAGGTAACCTTGTGAATTTTAAGCGCTCCATTTTCGACAGAAATTTCAGCCACTTCGGCCACATAGGATTCAAAACTTTTCACCGCGGCCAAGCCTAGGAATCGACCCGGCTTTGCTTGTCCCCAACCGGCTTTGTCGGCTGCCAGCTTTAAAACATGTTTTAGACGGGGATTGTCATCCATGTGATTGAGTCGAAATGCCAGGGGATCTTGACCCGACTTCAGCGCCAATTCGTCCATAAAACTCTCGACGAAAAACCCTGAAAACGAATGCCCCACCGAGCGCCAAAAGCCGCAACGCAAACCTGGGTCTACCGTGACATGATTAACCGATTTATTGGCGATGGCGTAATCTTCGTGCAGACCTTCAACACTGGCCGGATCAATTTGCCAGCTGTCAAAAACACCATACCCGCGTTTACTCAACCACTCGACAATACTCTGAGGAACCGCCTCGGGTAATAACATACCCAAAGCCTCATCGATCATGTAGGGCATAATATTGGGGCCTGAACGCTTGGCGCTCCAGCTGATCAACTTTCCTTGATCATCTAAGCCAGCTTCGAATTCAGCCATTGCGGCGGGTCGGTAGTAATCGTTTTGCATGTCGTCTTCGCGACTCCACACCAACTGCACGGGAACACCCGTCACCTTAGCGATGGCCGTTGTTTCAGCGACAAAATCATGGAACGCACGACGCCCAAAGCCTCCCCCCAAAAAGGTGGTGTGAACTTGAATGTTATCGCGATCAATTCCACTTTGTTCAGCGGCAATTTGTTGAGCGAGCCCAGGGGCCTGAGTGGGCGCCCAGACCTCAGCGCGATCGCCTTGAAGATGAACCACGCAATTCATCGGTTCCATGGTGGCGTGAGCCAAAAACGGCGCGCTGTAGCGAGCAGTCAGCGTCGTAGCAGATTGAGCAAGGCCCTGTGTTACATCGCCTTGGGAAAAAGCACTTTCACCCTCTTCCGACAGAGCTTCTGTCATTGCCTTTTCAATATCGGCGCTTGAGTAAGCCGTTAATGTTTCGGGATACTGCCATTCTACTTCGATGCTTTCCAGAGCTTTTTTGGCTTGCCAATAGTGATCGGCGAGAACAAAAACGCCGTTATAGATAGCCTCTACGCGATGAACACCGCTCACCTTGTTGGCATCGCCTGCCTTGAAACTTTTGACACTTCCGCCAATGACCGGACAACGCATCAATGCAGCCCGCTTGAGGTTGGGAATTTCAACATCAATACCAAATTCAGCGGTGCCGGTAACCTTGGCAAGGGCATCGACTCGGGGGCCTGCATCTTTGCCAATCCAACGAAATTCTGCAGCCGGTTTCACCAAGATATTTTCAGGGACCGGTAAGGTTGCCGCCGTCGCCACGAAGTCGCCCACAGATGCCACTCGATCGCCCATACTGATTTTTCCATCCAGCAGGGTTAACTGATTTTGATCAACGCCCCATTGCTGAGCCGCCGCTTGCATCAGTAATTCGCGAGCCATGGCAGCCGATTGTCGAACGCTATCGTAGCGCGTTCGAATACTGGCACTGCCGCCAGTCACTTGCATACCTGCGCCCGGCACATCGTAATCTTTATGCACACCCGCAACTTTGACCGCAATGGCCGCCGGCGGCATGTTTAGCTCCTCGGCAACCAGAGTGACTAAGCCGTGAGTCACCCCTTGACCCATTTCGGCCTGGGGCAAAAAGAACTTCACCTCCCCCGCGGGGGATACTTGTAAAAATGCATGAGGCTGCCACACGTCCTTGCGGCCATAAGGCAAAGGGGTCGACGATGAGCTGCAACCACTCAGCGACACGCCAAGCACAAGTCCGCCGCCGGTAATCCCAGCAAACTTCAGAAAGTCGCGACGACTGCTATTTAGTGATTTTGATTCAAGCTTACTCATGCTGTGACCTCCTGTGGAGCACTTGGGTCGAAGAGGACGACACCATTACCCTTCGCCTCGGCGGCCGAATGGATGGCTTGCTTAATACGCGAGTAAGTCCCGCAGCGGCAAATATTGCCACTCATAAAACTGTCGACATCACTGTCACTCGGTGTGGGGTTCTGCTCCAGTAACGCCACCGCCGACATAATTTGACCTGACTGACAATATCCACACTGAGGCACGTTGTGTTTGATCCAAGCCTGCTGAACGATGTGCAGGTTATCGGGCTGACCAATGCCTTCAACAGTGGTGACCTCACCATTGGCGACGGCGGCAACCGGCATGACACAGGTTCGAATGGCATTGCCATTAAGATGCATAGTGCAGGCTCCGCAGAGACCTTTACCACAGCCGAATTTAGACCCTTTCAACTCGAAGTGTTCTCGCACCACCCACAACAGGGGAGTATCGGCAGGCACATCGGTGGATACGGTTTCACCGTTCAGACGGAAGCTAATCATGTTTCTCTCCAGAGCATCACAATAGGGAGGCGATAACTGTTCATTGTCCGCTCTTTGGCGGTTCTCGAAAAGTCACCTCAATAGAATAGTTATTAAGTTTCTAGCAGCGAGCTTAGCCTCTGTGGGCATAAAACAGTATAGACTTAACGCTTCTATACAAAATTGTACATCTGTACAATTTTAACCGCCAAAGTTAATCAGCAGGTCTTTTAAATTTGTCAGGTTTGGGCACTTATTGACGTCTCTTTTAGCCAAAAAAAAGGCCGCTAACGACTAGCGGCCTTTCCGAGACTCCACCAGGTTTAGGCGGGTAGCAACTTATTGAGAATAGCCTGACACTGAGCCTTATCCATGTACTTGGGCACAGGGTAAGTGAAGTGCGCTTCGTGTAACGCCGCTTTGGCAATTTCAGGGATATCCTTCGACTCCAGTGCATCTAGTGTTTTGGGAATTCCCATGGCTTCATTCATGGCCCAAACCTTATCGACAAACTTCTGAGCCAAAGCCGATTCGCCTTCACCCGCTTCACCTAAGCCACACTCAACTGCTAGGTTCGCCAAACGATCAGCCACTTTGTCTTTTGAGAATTCAAGAATGTGTGGCAGCACCAATGCATTAGCGAAGCCGTGTGGGGTGTGATATTTGCCGCCAAACTGATGGGCGATCGCGTGAACATAACCGACAAAGGCCTTGGTAAACGCCAATCCAGCATAGAAAGAACCCAGCGCCATAGCTTCACGAGCGGGCATATTGCTGCCGTCGTTATAGGCGGTTTCCAAATTGTTAACGATCATGCGTGTTGCCGCTACGGCGTAGGCATCGGTTTCTTTCGACGCAAAGGTAGCGATATAGGCTTCAACTGCGTGAGTAAGCGCATCCATACCGGTTGCAGCAGTAATGTGCGCGGGTAGCCCTTCCATGATCTTAGGATCTAACGCTGCTGCTAGAGGTACAATTTTCGGATCGAGTACCAGCTTTTTGCTGCTATCGGTTTTGTCAGTGATGACCGCGGCCACAGTAACTTCTGATCCCGTACCTGCTGTTGTCGGTATGGCGAACAGTGGCAGCGCCGGATTTTTAGCGACGAACTTTCCTTCTAGTTCACGCGGCGACTTGTCGTTGCTGCCTGCCAGTGCCATCACTTTAGCGGCATCAATCGAAGAGCCACCACCGATGGCAAGTACGCTGTCACAATTGTTTTGCTTTAGCGCTGCGAGGCCAGCGTCCACCACATCAAACGAGGGATCTGGCTCAACACCGTCGAAGATAACCGGCTCAACGCCTTTTTCTTTCAAAGCCTCTGCGATGGGAGCGACAACGCCCAGTTTAACCAACATGGCGTCGGTGACGATGAGCACTTTCTTCAATCCAAAGTGAGAGATGGTATCGGTCAATTGAACAGACGACCCTTCACCGGACAATACGGTTGGCTTCGCATCGGGCACAAAGAACATAATCACTTTTGTCACACACATGACAAATCGAAAGAACAAGGTCTGCAAAGAAAACAACATAAATACTCTCCGGTTTAATATCGCTTAATAATTGTCCAACTCAATTACATAGATCGAGTGGCTGATTGTTTTGATGACTAGAGGTTCGGGATTCTACCCAGTTTCATTGCATAGTTTAGGTTCAAAGCGGCCCATTTCTTATCTTAAGGCGCCATAATACGGGTAATTAGGTCATGCGAACGCGAATAGGCGAGACTGCGTGGCGAAATCGCGGCGCTCACCGTAGAATGGCCCTCCTCAAAAAATGCGAATAAGCAGAGATTAAAGTGACCGAATTATTTCACTGGGAAGAGCTACAACCAGGTTTTTCATTGGATTTAGGCAGTTACCACCTAAGCCAAGACGAATTGATCAGTTTCGCTCGTCAGTACGACCCTCAGACCTTTCATGTTGACCCCGAAAAAGCCAAACAATCCCCCATCGGGCAATTGTGCGCCAGCGGCTTACAAACCACCGCGATCACTCAGCGATTGACCGTCGATGAGCTTTTTTCCAAAACCCATTTGGTTGCGGGCTTGGGGGTTGATAAACTGCGCTTTTATACGCCGGTACTGCCCGATGAAACCCTGTCGGCATCGATGCTGGTCAAAAGAGCGTTTCGACCACCCACCGCCAGCGATCGCGGTATTGTGATTTACGATGTTGAAGTTACAAATCCCCGAGGAGAAAAAGTCTCCTCGATGCAGGCCACCATAATGGTTATGTGTCGAAGCTCCGACAACAAAACCAATCCCTAAGGTAACAACCATGACGATTAGCCGAATTAGCTGCCAGCAAGCCTTCGAACTTATGCAAGGTGACCCCTGTCAGCTTGTCGATATTCGCGACGAGCAATCCTATGCTATGGGTCACCCTAGCGGTGCCGCCCTGCTCAATAACGACACTTTACCGGCGTTTATGGGCCAAGCCGATTTAGCCACTCCCACACTGATCTTTTGCTACCACGGTAATAGCAGTCAGCAAGCGGCGGCTTTTTTTCAAGAACAAGGTTTTTCCCAAGTCCACAGTGTTGACGGCGGGTTTGAACAATGGCGCCAACTCTACCCCAAACACGTCGAACAAGGCTGAACCGCTCAATGCGCTTTTCCCCACACGCGGTGGATCTTTTACGCCGCCGCTGCGAAGCCGAATCGACGCGATCATTCAACGCTCGCGGTATTACCTTAAAGCGCTGCGAGTTTTGTCAGTTGGGACTCAAAACCTGTATTTGTGAATGGCGCAAAGCCCGTTGCAGTGAATTGCAGTTTGTTTTGATCATGCATCGAGACGAAGTCTACAAACCCACCAATACCGGTCGGCTCATTGCTGATGTATTTCCCCATCAATGCCAAGCTTTTTTGTGGAACCGAACACAGCCCGACGAGGCACTACTGGCATTACTGAATGATCGCAATCGACATTGCCAATTGGTTTTCCCCGCCGGTGAGCAGGAGTTGAGAGAAGTTCATCACCGCCCGCTAAAACCACAGACGGTTAACGCCCCCATCAACACTATTGTGTTACTCGACGGCACCTGGAAACAGGCGCGAAAGATGTACTCTCAAGCAAAATGGATGAAGCATCTACCGCTGCTGGATCTGAGCTCTACGCTGAAAAACAGCGAACAAGATTGGGGCAATTATCGGGTCCGCCAAGCCTGTGAAGAAGGGCAATTGGCCACCGCAGAAGCGGCAGCACTTGCCCTAGCCGCCAATCGAGAAATTCGCGCCAGCGAACACTTACTCAATTACTTCTCGGTGTTTAATGAGCATTACGTTGCCACCCGTGCAAACACACAACCGCGCCCCCTACCGGCACACCAGTATTTAACCGAGATCGACACGCACTAGCCCGTCACCGGTCGAGCTTACTTCGAGATAAGGATTCGATATACTGGCGCCATGAAACTTAGCTACGACACTTCGAGCCTAGCCGCAGATTCAGCGGCAAACGTTCTCATTCTGGAGAACCCTCTCCGCTGGCGAATTGAAATGCATCTACGACGCAACGAAGATCAGAGCTATACACTGGTGGCTATGTCCGGCATCCACGATCAACCCGCGCAACTTAGCAAACTGCAGGGTCCTTACGAAAATCGACAACAAGCTTGCGCTGCCCGTCGTGCGATTGCCATTGCATTGATAGCAAAAGACTTCAATCCCAAAGACGCAGAACACAGTATTTGGACATTACAAGCGCAGAAAGCGATCCAAAACCTACGCCAGCAACGTACACTCAATCGCGGCAATTACGACTTCCATCCCGATGACGTTCTCTAACATACGCTCGACACGCTAGCCGCCTGAATTCAACTACAATACACTCAACGAGCCCTTAAAATACTATGACTTCGAATCATAATCCCAGCGACACCCTCCCAGATAACCGCGCGTTGATTATCATGGCTCACGGCAGTCGTCGCGACAGTGCCAACACCGAATTTTTTGAGCTGGTAAAAAATATAGATCAGCAGTCACGGAGCTATGGTTGTATTCGCCCGGCTCTATTGGAACAGGCTCCGCCAACCTTATTGCAAGCGGCGGAAGAACTGCCGGCGTCCATTACGGCTATTGATGTCTATCCACTGTTTTTTAACTGCGGTAGACATGTTGAAAAAGACATACCGCAACAGGTGAGCGAATTGATAGAACGATACCCGTCAAAGACCATTCGTCTGTTAGATTATTTTGGTCAAAGTGAGCAACTGGCAGGGCTGATTTTGAATCACGTGGCGCAACAGCAATAGAGTGGATGTGGGACCCTTCACAGGTCGACAGTGTCTTTGCCGATGATTCCTTTTGATCTTTTTTTACAACACAGAAAAAGCCGCGGTGGGCGGCTAAAAACCTGTGAGAGTTTTTCCTTGGTCGACAAAAAACAATTGTGCGCCGACGCTAGATACCCATTTTATTGAGTGAATCCATCACTTCTCTTACGCCGCCGGTTAGCTTTGGGTGGTCTGCCTCAAACTCCACCGCCTGCTCATTCACCGGGACTAACATGGTTCGCTTCCCTCGCCGCTGCTGTAGGTAGGTACTGTTGCCACCCATGGCGGACAGCACCCCTCCGATCAAATCTCTCTGCTTGCTTTCTAACGCAATTTTCATCAATAGGCGGGTCGTGGTAATCGATACTTTGAGCTGGTCGGTTGTCATCGGATATCCCCTTGCAATAAGAACAAAAAGATCAAGGAGGAGCGCTTTTTTGCTTGTCGTTTAACTCCTCTTTTTAAGTTATAGCTAGAGAAGCCAATTTCGACCAGTTTTACTGAGGCTATTAAGCAGTAACCAAGGAATGGGCTCAGATCCTCGAGCTATATAGCCCGAGAACCGTGCCTTTCAGACGCGTTTTTTGCGGTGATCGTGTCAGTTCGTCTTCACTCAATCACCTTCCAAATTTAGCGATTTTGAGTGAGGTTTTGAGCTATCAGGGTCTTCGCCCTCTCGACACCCAAGCGGCTATACAATCGGTTGGGATTTAATGCCAAGCTCGCTTGATACTCGATAACGGCTTGCTGAGGATCTTGGCTCAAGACGAGCATGTCAGCCAAGAGCTCTCTTGCGGGTAATACTGCGCCTGGTGTGACTGGGTTTTTATCAGTGCTATCTTCTAAATCCGCGGCCTGACGCATCAGCGATAGCGCGGTGTCTAAGGCTTGCTCCTCGAAGGCAATCCACGCCTTTACCGTCAAACGCTGAGCGTCTACAAAAGGCAACCATCCCGCCCCTTTGGTTTGTGTTTTTAGGTAGAGCCTATCCAGCTGTTCAAGGCTTTGCTGCGCCTGGATCACCTGACCACTCCTTGCCGCGCCAACACCTCGTGCAAAGTGCGTTATGGCTTCGACCTGCGGAAATTTTTCCCAACTTATGTGATCGGGCGCACCGAGTTCCAATTCGCTTGCGCGCTGCCAGTGAGCTTGCTCCAAGGCTATTCTTGCGGGTATCGCTGCCAGTGCGTAAGCCGCTGGAAAGGTATTTTGCAGCGGGTACTTGGACGCTATATGTGCTGACGCCTTAAGCGCCTCGTCGGCTTTACCGTCTTGTAAGTATCCGTAGATTAAGTAGTCCATGGCGTGAACATAGTGAAGTGAGGTTGCGCCCTTGGCGGGATATTTTAGTGCCGCCTGCGCCGAGCGAAGATTCCATTGCACCACATCTTGCCAAAGCCCTAAACGAACAAAAATGTGACTGGGCATATGCAGCGCATGAGGGACATCCGGCGCTATCTTGTCATAAGCCCGAGCGCTATCAACGCCCAGGTTTGCTAAAGCGGCGTTGTCGTACGCGTGTATGCTGTAGTGAATAGCGCCGGGATGCTCGGGCGAGCGCGCCAAAATTGTCGATAGGAGTTCACCCGCGGTTCTATTTTCAGTAAATTCTGGATCGCGCCTTGATGCCACAGTTAACATCGACAAGGCATAAAATGCAGCGGCGTCTAAGTCGTCGGGATAGCTGCGATAGACCCGCTGTTGCGCTGTCGCCCACTGCTGAGTTCGGGAACGCCCATCTTTTTGTGGTTGGAAAT
This sequence comes from Cellvibrionaceae bacterium, assembly GCA_050633365.1. Lineage (GTDB taxonomy): Bacteria > Pseudomonadota > Gammaproteobacteria > Pseudomonadales > Cellvibrionaceae > Pseudomaricurvus. The sequence continues at coordinate 118,302 of JBOEGJ010000006.1, forward strand.
AACTATGCGCCGCCTGTAAATAATCTTCTTCGCGTACTGTCGCTGATAACGTTTGAGCTGTTTCGAGAGCTTTGCGGCCCCGATCAAGAGCCTCGGTACTGATGGTATCGGGCCACAAGGGGTGAAACAGCGTCATAGCGTAACCCCAATACAGCATTGCGCAGTTGGGCGATTTACCAATGGCCTGGGTAAAATGCAGCTCCGCCTGTGCGTACATCATGTGGTGCAGTATTGCGACTCCTTTATTCATTGCCGCCTGGGCCACTTCATCGCAGGAGATAGAGAAATCCACTTTTCCCAGATTCCCGAGCTGCTGCGCGATCATATCTTCTGTTGGATGCCCATCGTGAGCATAAGCAGTGCTAAAGCAACAGGTCATGAACAAAATCATGAGTGTCGCAAAACCATTTTGGCGCAATTTCATAGAACACGTCCTGTGATAGAAAGACCGCCTAGCGGCCGCTGAAGACTATTTTTGAGGTCTGACTATATCGAAAACTAAAAGAAAGTGATGTGATATGAGATTGCTCTGCAAGACTGTTTTGTCATGTAAACCGAGGCTGATTATAAGATTTGTAGAGCCACAGAATTCGTCGACGCCCAGTAGAAGCAGTCATCCACTTTAAAACAATCCAATTTGTTGATCGGTAATTTCCGCAAAGCTAGTGTCCAGAAATTGCAAAATCCCATCGGCAATGGGCTCAATTTGACGTCCCACATAAAGGTCATAATCAAGCACTGAAGTGAGCCGCTCTAATGGCTCCGGCCCATTCACGGTTAACAGGTATTGCACCCATCCGCCACGAGTGTAACGAGCCGGTAGCGCCTGACTCTCAAGCCATTCGTCCGCCTTGCGAGCGGCCTGCGCATGAGGTGGAATATTGCGAAGGTATTCGTCCAGCGGGCGACGCAGGCGCTTGCGATACACCAAGTTCTGATCTTGCTCACCGTTGCGAATCGACTCAACCGTTTCGACCAAAAAATCTTCGAAAGGTTCGTTTAGAAATACTCGACGATAGAGCTCGCGCTGAAAATTCCTTGCTGCCAGTGTCCAATCGGTTCTGACAGCTTCGAGACCTTTGAAGATCACCTTAGGAGTTTTGCCCTCTTCAAGCACCAGTCCTGCGTAGCGCTTTTTACTGCCGGTATCAGAGCCTCTGATGGTGGGCATTACAAATCGGTTGTAATGAGTTTCGTATTCGATTTCCAAATAGCTATCGAGCTGAAAGTGTTCCATCAAGTAATCACACCACCATTGATTCAAGGATTGAGCCAATGCTTGTCCGACTCGATCCAGCGCTTTTGCATTGTGTGCTTCGTCTCGATTGAGACAAACAAATACAGAGTCGGTGTCACCATAAATAACACGATGCCCTTGCTCTTCGATGAGTTCTTTGGAGCGAGTCAAAATTTGATGACCGCGCAGTGTGATCGAGCTGGGTAAACGGTAGTCAAAGAATCGACAACCCGGCGTTCCCAATACGCCGTAGAACGAATTCATAATAATTTTAATGGCTTGCGACATGGCAGAATTGTTTTGCCTTTTCGCCTCATCTCTAGCGGCCCAAAGTTCGTTTATAATATCGGGCAATAGTGCTCGATCTTTTGAAAAGACAGCACCATTAAATCCAGGCGCTAAGTCGCTAGTATCCACATCAAGCGTTTCCTCGCGATCCCAGTGCGGAGCCCGCTCAACCCCGGTGGCCTTGCGCTCTTGTTCAAAACCAAGGATTCTGGCCAGCGGATCAATTTTAAAGGTGCGAATAATACTGGGGTACAGAGATTTAAAGTCCAGCACCAACACATGATCATAGATGCCGGGAATCGAATCCATGACGTAACCACCAGGGCTGCCAACGCCGATGGGATCATCCACCAACATCGGGGCTACAAAACCTTGACGGTGTAGTCGCGGCAAATAACGATTATCAAAGGCCGCCACCGAGCCACCAAATCGATCCATTGCCAAACCGGTCAAACGCGCGCGTTCAATGCCAAAGTCGATTAACTGCGCCTTGCAAAAAACCTCCCATACCAACTGGCAATCTTCGAGATTGTAGGCCGCAAGCGAGGGTTTATCCTGTTGAAACTGTTCGCTAATGGTTTCACCACGATGATCGACATCATCGGTCAACTTTCCCCGCCCGAGAAATTCTTTTGCCACCGAATCTAGCGCGAAACTCTCGAAGCTGTAAGTCGCCGACTTCAACGTATCAATGCCATCCATGACCAATCGACCAGGGATCACCAGAGTATAATGTTCATCATCATTGCGCGATTGACGCCAATCGATGCGCTCGCCACCACGTCCTAAGTTCAGTCGCAAGCTCAAGCTATCGGCTTTTCTCTGAAGAAATCGCAGATCGAAGTTGATCACGTTCCAGCCAATAATTATGTCCGGGTCAGTCTGTTGAAACCAATCTAAGAATCGACGCATTAACTGCTTTTCGTTGGCGACGTATTCAAGATAGGGTTGATCATCGGGCGTCGATAAGGTTTCAGTCTCGTCGATCATGAACACCCAGTCTTCAACCAAGTCCGAGTGGGTGTGACGCAATACAACACCGATAGAATAGAGATGATCCCCTGTCATCGAGGTTTCAATATCCACCGACACCACCGAATAGCGCGGCGAATAATCCCCCGGTTTTAGCTGGGCGTTTTTTAGCGTCACTACTCCATTGTGTGATTCTGCTTCGCCGCTGACCTCAATAGGACCGGTAATAAATCGCTCCATTAAAAAGCGATCGGTGGGCTGAATGTCGGCCTCAAGAGGCGTTAGGCCGTTTTTGGCAAGCGCATCTCGAGCTCGATATAAGGTTCTTTGCTCACGAAAATACAAACCAACCACCGGTTGATGGTCGAAGTCTTTCAGTGCCAATGACTTGGATTCCCACACAGGCGTCACCGAGGGGTGACCCGCTGACTTACCCAATTGGCGATCCAGGACCGCTTGGGCATCGGCCAACTGATCCTCGGGTAAAAAGAAAACCGATGTCTGTTTTTCGAGCAGGACCTTAATAGGCCCTTGATCCGTGGTTAACCAAAAACTCAGCTGTAACTGACGAAGACTACCCAAACGAGACGCCGTGAGGCCGTCGTCCCACTGACGAGTCAGCAAAAAGCCTTGATGCGTTTGAATCGGCTCAGTCACACTTACAGTCTCTTTTATTTGGTCTGATCATTGGCGTTATCGATTATAGGGCTGCGTCTGGTATTCGAAGAATTTCAGGCTCTAATTGTAACGAAATGGGCTGTTGCCGCCCAACAAAGCGTGCTTAAATAAGTCACCTTTGTCAGTAACTGGGATGTAGACGAATGAGCAGTAAATTAGAACAACTAAAAACGATGACGGATGTGGTTGCCGATACCGGCGACATCGAAGCAATCGCGCGATTCAAACCTCTCGACGCCACCACCAATCCCTCCCTGCTCTATAAAGCCGCGCAACTGCCACAATACAGTGAATTATTGGACGAGGCTCTGAGTAATGCCAACAATGACCTATCTCTCGCCTGCGATTATCTCGCCGTGGCCATTGGAGCCGAAATCGTAAAGTTGGTGCCTGGACGCGTGTCCACAGAGGTCGATGCACGACTATCATTCAATACTCAGGCCACAGTGGCAAAAGCACGGCAACTGATTGAGCTGTACCAAGCAAAAGGCGTCGACAAATCACGCATTTTGATTAAGATCGCATCAACCTGGGAAGGTATCCGAGCCGCTGAGCAACTGGAAAAAGAAGGTATCAATTGCAATTTAACCCTGCTGTTTAATTTCGCACAAGCGGCGGCTTGTGCCGATGCCGGCGTCACACTGATCTCGCCATTTGTGGGCCGAATTCTGGATTGGTACAAAGCCAATACCGACACCAAAGAGTACAACTCCGAAACCGACCCCGGCGTATTATCTGTCAGTCGTATCTATAACTATTACAAACAACACCGTTACGACACCATCGTCATGGGGGCAAGCTTTAGGAACATTGGCGAAATCGAAGGCCTAGCCGGCTGTGATCGCCTCACCATTAGCCCTCAATTGCTCGAAGCTCTGGATCACGATGAGGGAGAGCTGAAACTTCGACTCGATTCGAATGCCAGCAGTGAAGCTATGGAAAAGGTCAGTTTCACTGAGGCCAGTTTCCGCTTCGCGATGAATGCTGACCCCATGGCCACCGAAAAAGTCGCCGATGGCATTCGCAACTTCGTCGCCGATCAAATCAATCTAGAAAATCTTCTTGAAAAAAGACTGAGTGACTGAGTGACTGAGTGACTGAGTGACTGAGTTTTTAAGAATAACAAAAAAGGCAGAGCCCATTACGGACTCTGCCTTTTCTTTTTTACAAGCACTCGATTCAATCAGGTTTTACGACGAGGCCCCTTAGAGCGCAAACGCTTGAGGTGACGATCACGATCCATGTCTTTTTGACGAGAGGTAGGCGATGGACGCGGCGGCTGAACCCCAGCAGTCACACACAACTCTGACATTTCTTTGTGGTTAAGCTCAATCCACTGGCCCACACGAACGTGAGAAGGAATGAAGATATTTCCGTAACGAACCCGCTTTAGCCGACTCACTTTAACGCCTTGGGATTCCCACAGACGACGAACTTCTCGATTTCGCCCTTCCATAACAACGCAATAAAACCAGCGATTACTGCCTTCTCCGGAGCCATCTTGCACATCCGAAAATTTGGCCATGCCGTCTTCGAGCTGAACACCATCGCGCAAGCGCTGTTTCATGTCGTCGTCAACTTGCCCCTGAATGCGAACCAAGTATTCACGATCAATCATCGACGAGGGATGCATTAATTTATTGGCCAGCTCACCGTTGTTGGTGAACAACAACAAACCACTGGTATTAAAATCCAAACGCCCGACCGAAATCCAGCGCTCGCCTTTAAGTTCGGGCAAACGCTCATACACGGTTTTGCGGCCTTCGGGATCTGAGCGAGAACAAATTTCGCCTTCGGGTTTGTTGTACAAAATCACGCGGATAGGGTTACTTTGCGGAGATTGCAGCTTAATTCTGCGACCATCCACCATAACAGTATCTTTGTGAGTAACCCGATCCCCGAGCTTGGCAACCTTGCCGTTGACTTGAATTCGGCCTGCAGCAATGACTCGCTCCATTTCACGTCGTGAACCGACGCCTTCGCGAGCGAGTACTTTTTGCAGTTTTTCATCTTTGGGTAACATGTCGTCTTTTGGCATATATCTCTTACATCGCCTCCGGGTGTTTAATCAAACACTGAGGGGGCTGTACTGGGAGCAAACAAGCTGTCGCTCTCCGATTCTGATGGGGTGTCTTCCGCATCGTCTTCACTATCATTGTCCGCATCGCCATCCTTGCTAGCAGAAGTTATTTCATCATCTTCGTTGTGATTATGGTTTTCATCACTATCGCTTTGCTGATTATCTTCGTAGCCTTCTGGCGCTTGGCCGGACATCAATTTATCCAGTGCGCTGGGCTCTTCTTCACTGCCGTCATCGACGGCAATGGATACTGCGGCCTCCGACAAGGCGTCTTCATCTAAACCACTTTCTTCAAACGCAGATTCGCCCATGGGGGCTGAGCTATCGTCTGACAATCTTTGAGCATCTTCGTCTGGCACCTCTGGAGATTCTTGGGTCGACGAATCATCGCCTTCAGCATCTTCACCATCGTCTATCCAACCGGTTTCAAATGCGTCCGCATTGGGTTCGAAGTCTTCGCCTTCGCCAGTACCTTCGAGTACCACAGGCTCAACTTCGGCGCTTTCGCCATCAGCGTCGAGATCTTGATTGTCTTTCGCGGCTTCCTCTTCAGCTCCCTGGTCAGTTCCCTCCTCCGCTTCTTCGGAGGGCAACTCGAGGGTCTGCTTCACGTCAGCGGGAATATCACCGCCGAGATCGAGTTCTTTATTGAGCTCTTCAAGGTCTTTGATTTCACCCAGTGATGGCAGCTCTTCCAGACTCTTTAGATTAAAGTAGTCCAAAAATCCCCGCGTTGTCGCATAGAGTGAGGGGCGACCCGGCACATCGCGGTGGCCGACAACTTTGATCCACTCTCGTTCGGTGAGGGTCTTAATAATGTGCGAACTGACCGCGACGCCACGAATTTCTTCGATATCACCACGAGTAATCGGTTGTCGATAAGCAATGAGGGCGATGGTTTCTAACAGCGCTCGGGAATATTTTTGCGGTTTTTCATCCCACAAACGATTAACCCAAGGTGCGGTCTCTTTACGCACCTGGAAACGCCAGCCGCTACCAACTTCGACCAACTCAAAACCCCGGCCTTCACAGTTTTGCTGAATGGTTTCGAGCGTATCTTTGACGTCTTCTTTCGCCGGTTTCGGATGCATCTCATCGTCTTCATCAAACAGCGTTAGCATTTTTTCGACAGTCATAGGCTGTCCGACGGCTAAGAGTGCGCCTTCAATAATCTGTGTGAGTAATTGCTTATCGAAACTCATGAAACTCAATACCTGATGTTCGTTCTAATTGTTATGTAGTTTTCTTTCTCAATACCGCTGTTTTTTCTCAAACCGCTGCAATCGTCAATGACTCTATTCGGAACGCGCTTTGACGTGGATCGCGCCAAAGTGTTCGGTCTGAATCATCTCAACCAATTGCTCTTTGATTAGCTCCATCACCGCAAGAAAGGTCACCACAACGCCTAAGCGCCCTTCTTCAACCTTAAACAGGCTCACAAACGGTACAAATTGATTACCGCTCAAATTGTCGAGCACTTGCGTCATCCGCTCTCGGGTCGAGAGCTTTTCTTTTTCAACGTGATGGCTCTCAAACATATCAGCGCGGCGCAGCACTTCGGACAAGGCCAGTAAGATATCGCGCATATCCACATCGGGATCGGCTCGCGTCACTGTGCGATCGGGGGCCTGCGCCTTGGCTTGATGAATATCTCGTCCCATACGGGGGATTTCTTCAATATCTTCAGCGGCTTGTTTGAAGCGCTCATATTCTTGTAGGCGACGAATCAACTGCGCTCTTGGATCTTCTTCGTCGTCTTCCTCTTCAGACGATCTCGGTAGCAGCATTCGAGACTTAATTTCAGCCAACATGGCCGCCATCACCAAGTATTCCGCGGCCAACTCGAACTGCATGGACTCCATCATCTCGACGTAAGAGACGTATTGATGAGTAATCTCTGAGACGTTGATATCGAGGATATCAAGGTTTTGCTTACGAATGAGGTAGAGCAGTAAATCCAACGGCCCTTCGAAAGCCTCTAGGATGACTTCCAGCGCGTCGGGCGGTATGTAGAGATCTTTGGGTAAATTGGTAAAAGCCTCACCTTGAACAATGGCGAAAGGCATTTCAGCCTGAGCTGGGCCTTGATTGGCGTCCGATGAGGGCGCTTCATTGACTGAAGGTTGATTCGAAGATGATTGGTCGGTTGTGTCGGAAGACGGTTGAGGGCCTTGCGCAACCGCGCCATCGCGCTCAGCATCTGTATCGGCACTCGTATCGGAACTCGCAGTAGGTGCTTGTTCAACCATTGATTCTGGCGCGGCGCTTTCGGCCGTTTCATCCTCAATCGTTACCGCTTCGATATCACTGCTCACGCTTCACCTTTCGTTATTTGATTGCGCATCCGCGTTCTCTTTCTGTTATCACAACAGCCCAGCCAGCGCTTCATTCCCTTTCGCTTAGCCCTTCAATACCACGATTTTCGAAGTATTTGATCTCAAACCGCCACCGGTGTCTAGGAACCGGTCAGCGAGCCCGCGATTATAGCGTTATTTAGCCTCAGTAGACAGACGCCAAGGTGGTTCATTCAAGGAAATCACTCGCATCACCGCACCCCTGTCGAATCAGCTCCGGTGAATCCCCGGTCATATCGATCACCGTGGTGGCTTCCATCCCGCAAAAGCCGCCATCAATCACCAAATCGAGCTGGTGCTCTAAGGTTTGACGAATATCGTAGGGGTCGATCGGTGGGTATTCTTCCCCAGGCAACAGCAACGAGCTGGTCATCAAGGGCTCCCCCAACTCTTCCATCAGCGCTAGGGCCACTGGATTGTTGGGTACTCGCATACCGATCGTCTTGCGCTTGGGGTGCATTAAACGCTTAGGCACCTCGGAGGTGGCCTCGAGAATAAAGGTAAAAGCACCCGGCGTGTGCCCTTTCAGTAAGCGAAAGGTTTGATTGTCTACCCGTGCGTAAGTCGCTAGCTCCGAAAGGTCGCGACACATGAGAGTGAAATTATGGTGCTTGTCTAACTGACGAATAGCGCGAATTCGATCCAACGCGGTCTTATCGCCGATATGACAACCCAAGGCGTAAGCCGAATCCGTGGGATAGGCCACCAAGCCGCCAGCGCGGATAATCTCGACCGCCTGCTTGATCAGACGTAATTGTGGATTTTCAGGGTGGATTTGAAAAAACTGAGCCACAGAACTCCCCTTTTGGCATGTGGTTTAACCCTGCCCCAAGAGCTACTCAAGCCCTAACCATTCGAGTGCTACTGCTTCGACCAGTGCGAAGATTCGACTTAAATGGGTGAAACCGAGGCAAGGTTCCGAAATAAATTGAAAACGACCATACCCTTGACGTGACCAAGGTACAACTTAAGCTGGCCAGCGATGAAGTCTATCGCTGCCTTTCAAGCCATTGATAAGCAAGGAAAAAACCATCTGCCAGATAATTTAGCCTCAGCCAACTAAGACCACAACTCCCATACCGCTGGCAGATCTTCGGGCATGGGTGAATAGCGCCCCAACTCCTGCCAAGGCTGATCGGGCACATGAAAATCACTGCCACAAGAGGCAAAGAGCTGCTTTTGCTGGGCAATCAATCGCAGATCACGGGTGGTATTGGGCTGCTGATTGCCACTCACCACTTCCATTGCTTGGCCACCAGCTTCAATGAAATCATCCAATAAACGGCGCAATTTTGTACGCGTCATCTTGTACTTATCAGGATGGGCGACAACCGCCGTGCCGCCAGCGGCATTAATCCATTCAACGGCCTGCTCGACACTGGGCCACATTTGTTTAACGTCACCGGGCTTGCCAGCCCCCAAATAGCGCTTGAAAGCCGCATTCATACTACTAACGTGGCCTTTTTCGATAAGGTATTGCGCAAAGTGCGGACGGCCAATGACACCACCTGCCGACAAGCGACGGGCCCCCTCTAAAGCACCATGGATACCCACCTTGCTCAACCGCTGATCGATGAGTTCGGCGCGTTCATCGCGACTGCGTGTTTGCTGCTCTTCGGCGCTGATAATTTGCGGGTGCAGGGCATCGAAATTAAGACCTACGATATGAATACCAATGCCGTTCCACAGGCAAGAGAACTCAATGCCGTTAATTAAGGTGATGTCGAGATCGGCGGCGGCCTGGCGGGCTTCGTCCAAGCCGGCGGTGGTATCGTGATCGGTGAGCGCCAAAACCGTCACGCCCATCTCTTTTGCTCTCGACACCAACGCCTGAGGACGTAAAATACCATCAGAACATAGGCTGTGAGTGTGTAAATCGTGCAACCAATACCTCTCTATACAGTCATAAACATGGTATAAATCGCCAACCGGACCTCTGTATCGGCACTGAAGCGCCCATTTGCTCTCGAATACTCTTCGCAGCGAGCGATCAACCGGCAGTGACTGAACGACGTTTGGTGAAATTTGATAAACTAATGCCCGCTATTATCTCTGAGTCCTGTAATGACACAAGCTGTAAATGAACCAAAACGCGAAAGCATGCTGCTTAACCTCGCATTAAACATTATTATTCCCACGCTCATTCTCACCAAATTAAGCGGTGAGGAACACTTAGGCACTCAGTGGGCTATTGTGGTCGCCCTCGCCTTTCCCATCATCTACGGCGTAAATGACTTTCGGCGCAGCCAAAAAGTTAACCTATTCTCGGCACTGGGTGTCCTGAGTATTGTACTTACCGGCGGCATCAGCTTACTCGAACTAGACCCCAAATATATTGTTATCAAAGAGGCCGGCGTTCCGGCTCTGTTTGGACTGGCCACGCTCATCTCTCTGAGAACTCGCTACCCGCTGGTAAAAACTCTGCTCTATAACGACAAAATACTGCAAGTCGACAAAGTCGCCGACGCGCTCAAACGCACCAACAATCAAAGCCAGTTTGACGGTGCTTTAGTCAAGGCCTCGTATCTAATTACACTATCGTTTTTTGTCTCTTCGGTACTCAACTACGCGCTGGCAAAATACCTGTTAGTCAGCCCACCGGGAACCGAAGAATTCAATGCCGAGTTGGGCAAGATGACGGCACTTAGCTTTCCAGTAATTGCAGTACCCGCCACCATCATGATGATGGGCGCGCTATTCTATTTATTTCATCAAATCAAGAAACTCACCGAGCTCGACCTAGAAGACATTTTGATTCAACAATAAAGACCCCTAGCATCGACACAAACGCGCAGGTTACAGGTAACATTGTCGCCACAGATCGAGTCGATCTATGGCGCCCTAAGTACATGCCTCAACGGCTCGCGACATTTCCGAACAATAATTAAGGACACCTCATGTTTTACGCCATCATCAGCGAAGACGTTAACGACAGCCTGACGCTGAGAAAACAAGCCCGCTCTGCCCATTTGGCGAGACTGGAAACCCTAAAGACTGAAGGTCGACTGCTGATTGCCGGCCCTCACCCTGCCATCGACAATGAAGATCCTGGCGAAGCAGGCTTTACCGGTAGCTTAGTCGTGGCGGAATTTGATTCTCTCGCAGAGGCTCAAACCTGGGCTGATGCCGACCCTTACATCGAAGCCGGGGTTTATGCCAAGGTTGTGGTTAAACCTTACAAAAAAGTATTGCCCTAAACCGCAACCACTGGATCGCATAACCTCAAGACGCAGGTTCTCGAGGTTATTCGGTTGCAGTTCCCGTATTTGTGAGTGAGTTGACAGGTTTTTTTTGTCATTTAAAGTAGTTTGCTAGTTTATAGCCACCCTTTCGGAAAATTACGTGAAAAAGTTTCTTACGCTCTGCGCACTTATCAGCGCCCCCCTAGCCTTATCCACTGCAACTCCGGTTTCGGCCGCCGAGTACCGCTGGGTATCCGATGTGCTCTATGTTCCGCTGCGCAGCGGCAAAGGCAATCAATTTAGAATTTTGGACAAAGGCCTAAAAACCGGCACTCGCGTAGAGTTTGTCGGCCAGGACGACGAAGGCGGCTGGACTGAGGTGCGTTCAGAAAAAGGCGAAGTGGGCTATATCCGCAGCCAGTATTTGATCGATACTCCAACGGCCTCTTTGCAACTCACCGAAACTCGCAAGCAATTGGCGTCAATCGAAAACAAATATAAAAAACTGACCGCCGAACTCAGCAATGCCACCTCGAACAAAAAGGCACTCAGCTCAGACCTATCGCAATTGCAGCAACAGAATCAACAACTGCAGCAAGAATTGGCTGACATTAAACGCATCTCGGCCGATGCCGTGCAGTTGCACCAACGCCACCAAACACTGACCCACGACCATCAGTTGATTCAAACCGAACTCGACGTGCTAAAAGCCGAAAACGAGAGACTGGCGAACGACGACCGAAACACCTTCTTCTTTTACGGCGCCTGCGCCGTCGGATTAGGCGCTCTGATTGCCTGGATAGCCCCCAACATGCGTCGCCGTAAACGCTTCTCTGAATGGGCGTAACGGCTTAGACGGAACAGGTTATACTCAACCTTAGAACTTCCACTCAACTCAGCGCAATCCTATCGACGCTGAGTTGAAGATCACCTCTCATCATTGAGCACCAAGACTATGCGTAGATTGCTTACCTGTTTATCAATTGCCGCTCTAATATTTACCGCCGGACTGGTAAACGCCGAAGAAAAGCCGCGAGTCACCTTTGAGACCGATCTCGGGACCGTAGTGATTGAACTCTTCCCCGAAGAAGCTCCTATCACCGTCGAAAATTTCTTGCGCTACGCCAACGACGGATTCTACACAGGTACTATCTTCCATCGCGTCATTCCCAATTTTGTGGTTCAAGGCGGAGGCTTGACCTTCGACTTTATGCGCAAGGAAACCCGTGCACCGATTAAAAATGAATCGGACAATGGTCTAAAAAACACCAAGGGCACTCTGTCCATGGCACGCTTGCCCGATCCCGATAGCGCCACCTCGCAGTTTTTCATCAATCTCAATAACAACCGACACCTCAATCCGAAAAAAGATGAGGCTGGATACGCCGTATTTGGCAAGGTTGTCGACGGCATGGATGTGGTCGTCAAGATCACCGAAGAGCCGCGCGGAAAGAGCAAAGACCAGGCTCCCAATCTACCCATTCGTATTCTCGCAGTGAGCGTCGAGCCTGAGTCGGCCCGCAATATCGTCTCAAGCGATGAAGAGACTGACGAAGTACCTGGCAAATCACCAGCCAATTGATCATTTGAGCCTTAGCGCCACAAGAGAGTTTCCATGAGTACAACTACCGCGTTGAGCGTCAATCTCAATAAAATCGCCCTCATCCGCAATTCGCGTGAAGGCAATTACCCCTCGATCACCAAACATGCGCAAATCTGTTTAGACGCTGGCGCCGAGGGAATTACAGTACACCCGCGTCCGGACCAAAGGCATATTCGCCCCGGCGATGTCTACGATCTCGCCAAACTTGTCGCCCCTTTGGCTGGCATTGAGTTTAATGTCGAAGGCAATCCTTTTGCCGGTGCGCAAGAAGGCTACCCCGGCTTCATGGCGCTGGTTGAGCAAAGTCGCCCGGATCAAGTGACTCTGGTACCCGACAGCGACGACCAACTGACATCGGATCACGGTTTCGACCTCACTCAATCGGGCGAAAAGCTCAAACCCATCATTGATCAACTCCATCAGTGGGGCTGTCGGGTGAGTTTGTTCATGGACCCCGACGTCGAGCAGATCAAGTTGGCCAAAGCGATAGGCACTGATCGTATAGAGCTCTATACCGGGCCCTATGCAGCGGCGTATCGCCAGCAAAGCGATCAACTGGACAGCCTCTTTGAGCAATACTACCGAGCCGGTGAAGTCGCGGCGGAACTGGGCCTGGGCCTAAATGCTGGCCACGACCTTGATCTCGACAATTTGGCTCGATTTCGAAAAGTACCGCAATTGCTTGAAGTGTCTATTGGCCATGCACTCACGGTCGATTCTCTCGCCATGGGCATGAACGAAGCGGTTAAACGCTACCACCATATCTGCCAAAACTGATTGCCATTGCACAGCCAATGAGCGCCCGCGAGCCGGGCTCGCAGCGCTCTGCCACCCACCACTAAATGGCTCACCATACCTCCTATTTTCAGGCCCTACAGAGCCTCGGCGTCCTAGCCTGCGACAACCTTTAGGATGCCTCCACCGGGCACCCGAAATGGCAGCTTGAGCTGACGATTTTTTGAGCTAAGCTTAGAGTGGTTTCAACCTCAACGGAGGATTACCCCTAATGCACTCAATTTTGGTCAAAGACTACATGGACCATAACGCCCACGCGATTATGTCCGACACCAACGTTAAAGATGCGGTGGAGTCGATGCTCAACGATGGTGTGATTGGTGTACCGGTCATTGACACCGAAGAGCATGTGGTCGGTTACGTCTCCGAGCAAGATTGCATCAAGGAAATGCTGAACGACGCCTTCTACTGCGAGGAGCCCGCCGAAGTTACTCAGGTAATGAAAACAGATGTGATCTCGGTAACCCCCGATACCTCGATCGTCGAAATTGCGCAGAGCATGCTAGAGCGTCGGCCGAAGAATTATCCCGTTGTTAGCGACGGCAAACTGGTGGGGATAATTAGCCGCTCACACATACTCAAAGCCCTGCTAGAAAACGATCAAGACTGTTATTTGAGACATTGATTTACTCCGGCGGACTCGCGACTCCACCGAGTACCGCCACCCCTGTTATACTCTCACCTTCTTTGTTTGCTGTGTCACACTGCTATGAAACGCCTAAACATTATCGGCGCCGGAAAGCTCGGCCAAACCCTCGCACGCCTGCTGCACGATAACGATCAATTTGAAATTGGCGACATTGTGAATCGCTCACAGAGCAGCGCCCAACAGGCACAAGCATTTATTGGAGCCGGGCGAGCCGTTGCAGACATAAAGCAAACGAACGCCGCCGATGTCTGGCTCATCGCTACCGCCGATCAAGACATTTCACGATGCGCCGAAAGTTTAGGCCAACTGCCTCACTTTAAGGGCCATGAAATTGTCTTTCACTGCAGCGGTTCGCTGGGCAGCCAAATACTCAAAAGTGACGCCGGGCCTTTACACGTCGCCAGCATTCACCCCATCCACAGCTTTTCGGACCCGCGCCAATCCGTCGCCACCTTCTCGGGAAGTCACTGCGCCTATGAAGGCAACAGCTTAGCGTTAACCGTTCTGCTGCCCGCTTTCGAATCAATCGGCGCTCAACTACTGCCGGTCGATGGCGATCAAAAGAGCACCTACCACGCCGCTTCAGTGATGGCCTGTAACTACTTGGTGGCCTTGATGGATGCCAGCCTGAGCTGCTTTGAGTTAGCCGGAATCCCTCGTGAACAAGCCCAACAACTGTTGCTGCCCATTACTCATGCCACTTTGGATAACACCCTTAAAGGCAATCCCGTCAGTGCATTAACAGGCCCCATAGCCCGTGGAGACATTGATACGGTGAGATCGCAGCTGGAAAAGCTCTCTCCCTACCCTCAGCTACTGGGCACCTATCAACAACTGGGACTGCAAACCCTCGATATTGCGGTGCGCCAAGGCTTACAGGAAAACCAGCAACAACTCGCGCAATTGCTGCAACATAAAATCAATCCCGTATAATTGATCACTTGCATCCATTTACCTCTTCAAATTTACTGCTCAAGCTTGTCTCTTGTGAACATGACCCACAGTAAATAAACACCCTAGATTCAGGAATATTGCGTGAGCGACAGCGACGAATATCTCGAGAAGAAACGCTTCTTCAACCAACTATTGACCGTCTATGGCCGTAAACCCGTTTTGGAAGCGCTGCAAGAAAGCAGCACCCAAGTGCATCGCTTACACCTAGCAGACTCCAATCGCCCCGGTGGGATCGTGGCTGACATCATATCTTTGGCAGAAAAAAAGAACGCCGAAATTGTTTACCACGATCGCCAATCACTCTCTCGTATTTCACGCAATAGCAAACAGGATCAGGGCGTCGCCGTTGATCTGCTTTGTTCCGGCTACCAAGACTATCAAGATTTTCTCAACAGCGGCCAAGCCCCACAGGCTGAGATTATTGCGCTCGACCGCATCACCAACCCACAGAATCTGGGTATGATTATTCGATCGGTTTGCGCCGGGGGAGCCAAAGCCTTGTTACTGCCTGAAAAAGGCTGCGCTAAACTGGATGCTCTGGTGATTAAAGCAAGCGCGGGAACACTCTTTCGCGCGCCGATATTGCGCTGCAAAAATCTCGCAAACGCACTGCAAGAGTTTCGCAACCACGGCAGTGAAATCTATGGTTTATCGTCTCATGCAAAAGACCAACTCAAAGGCGTATCGAGCGAAGGTGGAAAAGTATTTGTGCTCGGCAATGAAACCGACGGAGTATCAAAAGAAGTGGCCGCGCAGTGCAATCGCTTGATCTCAATTCCCATGAACAACGGTGTCGAATCGTTGAACGTTGCGGTAACAGCTAGCTTATTGGCATTTCGCCATCAGCTATAAACTGCAGCAGCTCTTTGTATACTTAATTGAATCGAAGAGCCATACATTTACATGCATCAAATCTGCGCTCATCAAATCAAAGCGCTTGGGTGCCAACGGCGATCATGAGGCCTCGTTAGGTGGCGCAATATTCCATAGCGCCCTCACCCCCAAGTAAATCACAAATACACCCAAAGTGAGACTGCCGCCGATTTTAAACAGCGCCAATGCCCCTTGATGCTGCACCGCATAGCCACAAACCAATGCCCCCAAGGGCGCGCCACCGAAGAGCGCAAGATGATAAATCGACAGTGCGCGACCGCGAAAGCGATCATCAACCTGTTGCTGCAATAACGCCTTGCCCAAGCTTGCCGACACACCGGCAACGACCCCCCAAGCAAAAACCAATAAAAAAAGACCAACAAGTGTTGGCTTGGCCGAAATCGCAAGCATAAGAACACCGGCGTACAACAAGCTAAAGAGAATGGCTCTGCCAGGTTGATCAACCGCGCCGCGACGCAGAATCATCAAGGTCGCCACCACGCTGCCAAGCACAAAGGCGAGTTGAAGGCCGGCAAAGTGCAGTGCATTTTGCTGATAAACATCTCGTGATAATAACGGCAAGGCAACAACAAATACGCCGATATGCATAAAGCCGTTAAAGCCCACCAGCGCAATCAAATGTTTCAATACCGGGTGGTGGCGAACAAAGATAACACCCTCACCGATAGAAACTGAGGCAGATGCCTGCTCCGATACAGCTATTGGCTTATCGGGGTTCATGCCTGGAAGATAACGCAGCACAGCTAACATCAGCAGCGCGCAAACTATCAGCGTCATCGCCTGAATCACGATAATCACCTGAAAGCTCAGACCATCGACCTGCCCAGCCAAGGTTACCCCCAACGCCTGCGCAATATAGACACACAAACTCACTTTGACCACAGATGCCTGCAACTGTGAGGGGGCCTCTATAAGTCTCGGCAGCACACGATCACGCAACGGCTGTATAAAGGCCGCCACTGCCCCCAAACTAGCGGCGTAGAGCAATACACTCGACAGTTCGAGACTGCCACGATTCAATACCCACAACATAGCCCCGTGGCACGCCACCATCAGTAGATACATCAACGGCAGCAATCCACGCATTTGCCGCTGATCCGCCACCGCGCCACCCACTAACATCAACAAGAGGCTGGGAAAAAGCACGGCCGACTGCACCCAGCCCACTTGATTGGCTGGAAGCTGCAGTTCGTTGACTGCCAACCAGGGCAAAACCACCAACTGTGCACCGGTGGCAAAAGCGGCAAGCGCCACCGCAGTCAGATACAAGATAAAACGATTCAACAGACAGTCACTCGTATTTCGAAGATGCCATTCTACACCAAGCACTCTGGGGCCAAAATGCGCAGCCACAAAAAAGCCCGCACAAGGCGGGCTCTTAATCGATCATCGAGCTGTGAAGTTAGAGCTTGTAGCCAGACTCTTCGTGAGAGACCAGATCCAAACCAGCAGTCTCTTCTTCTTTGCTCACACGAATGCCACCGGTAAGCAATCCAGTCAACTTCAAGATTCCGAAGGTCACAATCGCGGTATACACAAAGGTTGATACAACAGCGATCGCTTGAATTTGAAATTGCGAAGCAATCGAATAACCGGAGTTAGCTTCAGCACCGAAGCCACTGAAAATACCCAGATCTGGTGAAGCAAATACCGCAACCAGCAAGCTGCCCAAAATGCCGCCAACGCCGTGAACTGGGAATACGTCAAGTGAGTCATCAATTTTCCACTTGCGCTTAATCAGCTGAGTCGCCGCAAAGCAGATCAAACCGGCAGAAATACCGATAACCAGTGCACCTGCAGGGCCAACATAACCCGATGCCGGAGTAATGGTACCCAAGCCTGCAACCATACCGGTCACGATACCCAAAACACTTGGCTTACCAAATTTGATCCACTCCATCACAACCCAAGCGAGCGATCCCGCTGCAGCTGAGATATGAGTCACCGTCATAGCCATCGCGGCGTCGCCATTAGCAGCCAAGGCACTACCGGCATTAAAACCAAACCAACCGACCCATAACATACCAGCCCCCATAACGGTCATGGTCATATTGTGAGGAGGCATTGCTGTTGTCGGGAAGCCGGTGCGATTACCGATCACCAAAGCCGCCACTAAGGCGCCAACACCAGCAGTAATGTGAACCACGATACCACCGGCAAAATCCATCGTGCCCGCAGCGTTACCAATCTCGAGAGAAGACAACCAGCCGCCGCCCCATACCCAGTGGCAGACAGGGAAGTAAACCGCGACCAACCAAATAGCGCTGAAAATCAGAACCGAAGAGAACTTCATACGCTCAGCAAAAGCACCGACGATCAGAGCCGGAGTAATGATGGCAAAGGTCATTTGAAACATGAAAAACAGAGACTCGGGAATATCGCCTGACAGACTCTCGCGACTCATGCCGTCCATAAACACACGACTGAAGTCGCCGACCCAAGCACCGCCCTCGCCAAACGCCAAGCTGTAACCAAAGATCAACCAGATCAATGACGCAACACAGGCAATCGCGAAACACTGCATCAAAATCGACAAGACGTTTTTAGTGCGCACCAAACCGCCGTAAAACAGCGACAGGCCCGGCAGCGTCATAAACAATACCAACGCCGTAGCGGTGAGAATCCACGCAGTATTTGCACCACTTAAGGTGTCCTCTGCAAGCGCGCCTGACGACAGACTCGCCAAGGCTAAAAAGGTTAATAGTTTCTTCATTTTCTTCCTCAAACTTTGACCGTAACGGTACAAAAACTTTATCCACCCTTATTCCTTATAAAGAGTAAGGACAAAGCCAGCGCACCAATAACTTTTCAGAAGCACCAATATAAATTGTTATTTTTCAATGGGTTACGCAAAGCGCACCGATATTGAGCTCTAAACACGCCCAATATTGTGCACACTCGAATTTTATTTCTCAAGATCGCAAGAGGCTTTTAGAGGGGAAAAGACACGCCAAGCAAGAATTAGTTGTTTTTTGCACAAGCATGGTTCAGAAATGGACCGACAGCACCATTTTAGCGCACAACTTTCAACCAAAATGAGACAACTCCTAAGCCGCCAATGACGATCACCGCCTCGGGTTAACTCACGCCATCACGACAGTTTTGCCGACTTCAATGACTGCCGCACTTTCACCAGCTGCTCTCTCCACTGAACAGGAGAAATCTCTTCGTTACCGTACTCATTGCGCTCAAACAGCTGAGTAAAATCGAGTACCGCCGTTCCAACATTGACATGTCGACGGTGAATTCGCTCGGCAAAATGCCGCGGTGTTTCACCGGGCTGGCGCACCCAGCCCTTGCGACGAAGTAGTCGCTCAAACCGAAGATAGTATTGCTGAGAAGCGCTCTTGGCCTTGGGACGAGTGGTCCACCATAAATGCAGCGCCATTAAAGCCACGATGGATCCGCCAGAGAAGAGTACAAACAGCACCATTTTGAGTGGATTCACCTCTCCCATCCAATGGCTCAACAATCGCGCTTGAGAGTCGTTATCAAATTCCATCACCGCTCGATGCCAGTTGTAGTTGACCGAATCCCATCGCATCCGCAAGTTTTCCAACAGTGGAATATGACGATAACGCCCCATGGACATCAAACCTTCAACATCACTGGTCAACAAGCTCCCCAGGCTTTGTCTGACTCGTTCCGGTGCTACCGCTGCCGTTGGATCCACTCGGACCCAACCGCGATCTTCTAACCAGACCTCGGCCCAGGCATGAGCGTCGTATTGATGCACGATAAGATAATTATCCAACTTATTAAATTCACCACCTTGATAACCGGCGACCACCCGCGCTGGGATTCCGGCCGCCCGCATCATAAAAACAAAGCTGCTGGCGTAGTGCTCACAAAACCCCTGCTGAGTTTGCCAGAGAAACTCATCCACGGTATTTCGTCCCAGTGCCGGCGGTTTCAACGTGTAATAAAAGCTCTCGCGGTAGTGTGATAACACTCTTTCAATGTAATCCGCATTTGACGAGCTCTGGTCGCGCCACTGCTCAGCAACGGCTCGCGATTGCGGGTTAAATCCGTCGGGCAATTGCAACTCGCGCTTAAGTCGCCAATCCGGTAGAGCTTCAAACTCGACTCGGTTTGATAGTGAGCTCACCACTCGGTACTGCGAGCGTTGGCTTAATGTTGTTTTTGAGATGAGCCGAAAATCTCGTGTGAGCCCCACGCCGGCGTCCCCCCTAAACTGAGACGGCAACTGCAGACTGTAAAGCCAATTCTGTTGAGTCGGCTCCATTATCACACTGTAGCCAACACTGTCGCCCTCACCTTTGGCGAGTGAACGCCAAGCGGCTCGCTCGGTATTTTGCCAATTAACCATAGGGCCACCACGAAAGTAATCGTGGGGATCGGCCTGAGTCCAACGTCGACCATCAAAATCAGAAAAAACCAGACCGCGCCAATAAAGTTGAGATTGATCGGGCACCTCGGCGTCAAAGGTCACTCGAAAGGCCACGCCTCCTGAGCGAGAAAGATTACTAAAATCACCAGGTGACATACTATCACTCACCCCTGTCTTCGCGACTTTAGACACATTGGGCACAGCCCACAGACTGCCGATGCGAGGCATAATCACAAACAACAACACCATCAGCGGTACACTATGGGCCAACAAGCGCCCCGACAATCTCACGGTTCTCCAAGGCCGTTGATTACCACGAACTTGGTTCATACTCATCAATGAGCACAGTCCGCACCACAAACTCAGCAACCCGTAAAGTGAGGCCAAAAGGGTTTGGGTAAATAAAAACTGAACCCCCACAAGAAAAAATGTGAGGTACATGACCAGAAGCGCATCTCGTTTTCGCTGCATTTCCAGCAGCTTTAACAACAGAGCACAAACCAGCATGGACACCATCGGTTCCAGCCCGAGAAGGCGACCAAAAGAGCTGAATAAACCGGCAACACAAACGGTAACGAGTACAATTTTAGTCAGGGCGCGAGGCATTTGCCAATGGCCCCGAAACTCTTGGAATCGCCACAACAGGACAATCCCCCAGACGGCCATTAACCACAGCGGCAAGTGCAACAGCAAAGGCGCGATTGCAACGCCCTGCGCGGCGATCAACCACAATAGGGTATTGCGAGAAATTAAGTAGCGTTCTGGGGCGCTCATCTTACGTCCCCAGTTTCATCCGAGTTCGAGGCTGCCGCTACGGGCGACGCCTGATAAAGCGCTAAGACTTTTAGGCTCGCCAATTTATGCTCAAGTCCGGTATCCGGTTTAATCTCTACGCCAGGCAATCTAAGTCCGTAGGGTTGCGCCGTAGAGCTCAGCTTTAAAACCCAAAAGCACAATCGCGACAAGCGCTGCTCGACCCCCAGACCCTGTAGAGCATCCCAGTCGAGCCACACAGTCTGCTCTCGATAACTGGCGTATTCTTTGGTGTGTAAACCCTGGCCACGGGCATAGTGTTTCCAAGCGATATGCTTGGGTGAATCACCAGGGACATAGGATTTGAAGCCGTCGAAATCTTCGGCACCATCGCGATCGAGTCGATCGCCCTCCTGTTGCGCGGCGTGAGACAAGGGTAATTCTCCGCCTGCCAGCGGATGCGGATAGACCAAGATAGGCACATCAATAACGGCCCAACTCCAGCAGCGAATAATACCTAAAGGAAATCGACTTTCGAGTTTTAACCTCGGGGGGAGATACCAACCGCGCTTCGCACCTCGTGTAAACACCTTGACCTCCACCGAATGCTCATCCAGCAAATCAATGGAACTTAGCGGCTCACCCTCAAAGCCAAACTGAATACTCTCTTTTTGACTTTCTGGTCGACAGCTCAACTGTAATTCAAGCTCGCCATTTTCCTCCAGAAAACAAGGCGATGAACGCAACCCCTCAACTCGTAATCCCGACATATTAAAAAACGTATGATGGATCGCGACGATAAATAGCGCGGTCAAAAAAAACGCCAAACCTAAGATCAAATTGTTTTCAAAGTTCGTGCCGGTTAACCACAGCAGTGCAACCACAATCAAAAACCCAAATCCAGATGACGACGGCACAATAAACAAGCGCTTATTGTTTAATAGATGCACTTTACCCAAGCGTAAACGCGGCTGCATAAAAGCCTTAAAACGAGCGCTGAGGTAGCGACGCAATCCCGCAGGGGTAAGCTCAGAGAAACCAAAAGAGGGGTAAACAGGGCGTGTGTTTTTCATGGTTTCACTATACCCGATCTCATCAAAACTAAAAGAAACAAACTTTGCGCCTTCGCCGAACAGGCCCGAGCCTGGGTTCAAGACTCAACCCGAGGTCGATTATTTGTTACACTTGCCTCACTTTTCAAAAACTCAAGAGCGTTGAGCATGGCTGTACATTCTGGCGATTATGAACACTGGGCAAAAATTGCATTTATTGCGGGATTGGCCGACCGCCACTGGGGCAACTACGCACTCTACTGTGAAACCATCGATGCTGACAGACAAGCTCAACAATGGCGAAAACTACTCAACAAGGTTTGGGAATATCTCGCCGGACAACTGAGTTCAATGAAAAATCTCGAAAAAGCCCTATTGCAGTTGGAGCCGCTGACCCCGGAACCAACCGATGAGGACAACTACGGCATCTACCCTGCCCTCGATGCCTGCCTGCTGCTGACCAGCGCGCTGCAAATGATCCTCGATGACAGTATCGACGATACCGAAACCGCCGCCGAACTCTCAAAGGCCACGGTGGCACAGTTCATTGCGCTCAGTGAAGGTCTCGATGAATTCGATCCACAGAGCCATCAGCACGAGCTCTACGATCAAGAGCTCGCCTGGCAAGCCCATCTCGTGAAGAATACCCACGCTCGACAACCCAACGCCGATATCGTCAAACAGTTGCGTCGTGATCTCGCAGACTTCGACAGCAGCAATTTGGGGATTGCCTTAAAATAAGGTGACTCAATGCCGATGAATCACGCCCTCAAAGATCCGGAAAAGGATTATTTGGATCGGGCTCGTCCTCTTCGATATCCTCTAAACTCAGTTTCAGGCCGGTACTGGTGGTCACCGACTTTTCGTCCTTATCTTCACCCTCTTCAGCCGCCTCTTCGGCGTCTTCTGGCGAATAGCTACCACCTTGCTGATCGAGCTTGATTCGCAGTCTCAAATTATTGGCCGAATCGGCGTTGATGAGCGCGTCGTCCATGCTAATACGGCCGCCTTTGAATAGATGGAAGAGCGCAGAATCAAAGGTCTGCATACCTAAGTTCTCTGACTTTTCCATAATCTCTTTGATGTTCTCGAACTCACCGCGAATAATGATTTCTTCGATGGTCTTGGTACCCAGTAACACCTCCACCGCCGCGCAGCGCTTACCATCAACGGTGGGTACTAAGCGCTGAGAAACGAAAGCCCTTAGATTCTGGCCGAGCCCCAGCAGCAATTGTGCTCGCCTCTCTTCGGGAAACAGATTGACGATACGCTCCAAGGCTTGGTTGGCGTTATTGGCATGCAGTGTGGAGATGGCCAGATGCCCGGTTTCTGCAAACGCCAAGGCGTGCTCCATGGTCTCTCGATCTCGAATTTCACCGATCAAAATCACATCCGGCGCCTGACGCAAAGTATTGATTAGAGCGTTGTGAAAACTGCGAGTGTCCACCCCCACTTCGCGCTGATTAACAATGCATTTTTTGTGTTTGTGTACATATTCCACCGGATCTTCAATGGTAATAATATGACCACCGCTGGTGCTATTGCGATGATCAATTAGGGACGCCAGCGAGGTTGATTTACCCGAACCTGTGCCCCCCACGAATAAAATCAAACCACGTTTGGCCTCAACCACTTCTTTTAAGATGGGCGGGAGCTTCAAATCTTCAAATTTGGGAATTTCAGTATTGATGTTACGAGCCACAATCGAGACTTCGTTGCGCTGCTTGAAGATGTTGATACGGAAACGACCAATACCCGACAGTGACATAGCCAGATTCATCTCCAGCTCATGCTCAAACTGCTCGCGTTGCTCTGCATCCATAATTGCGCGAGCAACTTCGGCGATCTGACCGGCTTTGAGAGCCTCTTTACCCAGCGGCTTCAAAGTCCCCTGAAATTTCGCACACGGTGGAGCCCCCGTGCTGAGATACAAATCCGAGCCATCATTCTTAGCGAGAATGTGTAGATATTCTTCGATTTTCAACGTCTTATTCCCCAAACCATTTTACCAACATATCGCAATTGAAACGACATCATTGAACTGACGAGCTTACGCTCAAGGCTATGAACACAAGCTCGGCAATAGCTATCGGCCGAGAGTGGCCAAAAAGTAGCTCAGCTCTATAAGTGATAGTAAAAGCTCTGACGGAATACCAGTTTATAGACAAGATTGAGTCGACACTTTCTACATCAGTGCTCGCTTAGAGGCGGCATCGGCAATCCCCCAACCAAAGAGGTGCTATTGCCAAGCGAGAGGCTTCGCCAAGCCAACCAAGCGGAGCGCCCAGTCTTGGGGGAAGCTCAAATGCCCCCCTCACGAGCAAGGTGCGACGACTGGTATTACGTTTATCAGCGCCAAGACACCAATACAGATAACCATGCGATAAGACCATAAATCACACCAACCCTACCTCGACGCTCAGCAATGATAGGGCTGCCTGAGGAGCGATTTAGGCGTGCGCCAAAGGGCCAACAAGTGATAGTATTGCGGGCTTAGCAATCAGGGTCTTATCATGTCAAAAAGCTTCGAAACACAAGGTCTAATTCACTCGATCGGTGAAACCACAGCCTACGGTAACAACGGTTTCACCAAGCGTGAATTCGTCATCAAAGTCACCGGCGAAGGCGAAAACGAGTCCTACCCCAACTACCTAGCGATGGAATTGCTGAAAGACAATTGCGGCATCATGGATGCTTACAAGTTAGGCGATGAAATCAAAGTACACTTCAATCTATCAGGTCGATTATGGTCGCCTGCTGGCAAGCCTGAAAAGTGCTTTAATAGCCTTCAAGCTTGGCGAATTGAGGCCCTATCACAAGCGGCCAATTTTGAATCGACGATTCCCGGCTTTGACCAAACGCCACCCATGTCGAGCTATGACGACGACGTGCCGTTTTAAGCGATAACGGCAGAACACTCGGACAATGAGTGTTCTGCACTCGGGACATGCGCTTGAACCTTACCTCAAGCCTTCGGTTGTCATCACAATAAAAAAGGGCGAAAAATCGCCCTTTTTTATTGTCTTATGATCGATCTAAAACTAAAAAGGCCTAACTCATGTTACATTTCGATCAGTAGATTGTTTATCTCTGAGTCGTGATTATATCTCCCAAGCTGCTAAACCACTTAATTCACAGAGCATCATCTGGAATAAAACCACATGGCAACTATTCTACAAAAAGCCACAGCACACCTATCTCGCCTATATCCCTTGTATAGCGGTTGCGGAAATTTCTCAAACTCTTGGTGGTTCCGAAAAATCACTAAGACGGCAACTGAGAGTGTTTGGACTGAAGTCCTTGGGGGAGAAGTGCTCGCTAACTTAAACGACTACATCGGACGCTCAGTCTATTTCTGTGGAGCAGCAGACAAAAAGGTTTCTTGGGTATGCCAGAGAATTGTTCAACCCGGAGATACAGTCATTGATATAGGCGCAAATATTGGTGAGTTAACAGTCCTCTTTTCTAGCCTAGTAGGAAACAAAGGAGAAGTTCATAGCTTTGAACCCAATCCATTACTCTTTGGATGTCTACAACAGGCACAGGAGCGTAATCAAATGCAGAATGTACAACTGTACCCCGTCGCTCTAGGTAACGATAATACGACAATGGAGCTTGTCATCCCAAAGGAGAATATGGGATCGGCGTCGCTAGTTAGGCATAAGAATCGAAACCATTGCGAAAAAATTACGGTAAACGTATGCCCGCTAGATACAACACTTGAGCTTACGGAAAATAGCACTATTTCTCTGCTTAAGGTTGATGTAGAAGGCTTCGAAGAAACTGTTCTTTCAGGAGCACACAAGCTCCTATCCAAAAAACCTCCACAAGTAATACTATTTGAGCTCAACAACCGAACCAGTAGAAACCTTAACGATGAGGCGATCATTAAACTGCTTTCTAAATATGACTATTCTTTTGTCGTGATTCCTAAAAATATCTTTCATATGAAGCTAAATTCTATCAATCTCAATCAAACCGACCACCCTCAAGGACACGACTTTCTGGCAATCCATAGAGGTGATAATTTCGCAGAGATATGTCAACGTCTCAAGATATCCCCATAATAATCAGCCATCGATTACGAAGCTATATATCCCTACTTGCACTATGAATCTCAAGAAATATAGATATGTAGAATGTGGGCTCTTACCGATACAGTGCATGATCAGCACGCACACATGAGACGACTCTCAGGCGGCGTCTGCAAAGATTTCCCAGGTAGATTTCCGCTCTAGAAAAAACTAGAATTCCAGCTCGCAAGTAATCCAACTTCATTAAGTTCATTCTTAGCTCCAATAATGGATAAAAAGCAGGAAATAGAATGCTTGAGCCAACAATAGACCATAAACTATTCACACAAGCTGATGTAGAGCAAAATATATGTAGTCGCTTTAATCAAATCGTCGCCTGCTATCCAGATCGTATAGCGATCGACGACGGAACAGATCAATTCAGCTATCGAGAACTCGATCTTGCCGCCAATCGGCTAGCCATAAAGCTACTCCCCTTACTAGAAGACGATTGTCCTTGGGTCCCACTATTGGTCGGGAACAGCTCCAGTATAGCCATAGGTATTTTGGCCATCCTTAAGGCAGGGAAAGGCTGGATTGCACTGGACCCCAACCTACCGAGCTCTCGCCTGACTCAAATAATCGAAGATTCTGGCTCTGCGACTATTCTCTATGAAGAGCCACTTTTTACACAACTGGAAGAAATTTCTTCTAATGCCCACAACCAAGCCAGTCCCCTAGAGTTAAAGCCTCTCAAAATCACAACTGAACTCGTAGAGACAGGCCAGGATACCAATGCGCCGAAGCCAGAAGAAAGAAGTGATTCCTTGGCTTGTCTTTTGTATACATCTGGCTCTACCGGCGGCCCTAAGGGCGTAGTTCATAGTCATGAAAATCTATTACACGTCGTTCGGAAATCAACAAATACCCTTCTGATCACACCAGAAGATCATATTGGTATGATCTCTCCCCTCGGCCATGTAGTGGGCGCTGTTGCGATGCTAATTTCTCTACTAAACGGGGCAAAGCTCTTGCCTTTTAACGTCGCAAAGAGAGGATTTCACGAGTTAGCGCAATGGCTTTCTGAATATGAAATTAGTTACTTCCATACGGTCCCCACTGTATTTCGACGTATCGCTAGATCCATGGATCAACAAGAGATTACGCTTAACAATCTTAGGATCTTGGCCATTGGAGGTGAGGCCGTTAGCTCCAGTGACATAGAGACTTTTTCGAGTCACTTTAAGCCAGGCACAATTCTAAGAAACTCCTATGGCAGCACAGAAGCAATTGACACTTTTCAACACTTTCTCGTGGGCGACGACATACCAAGCGGCACAACAATGCCTATCGGACAACCCTGCTCTGACAGCGAAACACTGGCGTTACTTGACGAAGAAGGCTTGCCTGTCGAACCAGGCCTGCCCGGCGAGATCTTTATTAGTAGCCCTTATCTCGCCCTAGGTTACTGGGAAAAACCGGAACAAACTCAAGCGAGCTTTGTCTGTAGAAACCAACAACCGAATCTTTGGTATCGTACAGGCGATCAAGGTTATCTCGATCATCAGGGTTTACTAGTAAGCCTCGGGAGACTGGACACACAAATAAAGATCAATGGGTTTCGAGTCGAACTGGCAGAAGTAGAGGCCGCGTTACTTTCGCTGCCCCAAATCAAAGAGTGTGCCGTTGATATTTTTAAAAGTGCTAGTGCCCAAAATCAGCTAATTGCCTATTTAGTATTTGTGAAAGGAAAGGAAATTAGCGCGGTAGACATTCGCAAACAACTACTCACCCTGTTACCCGAATATATGATCCCGGTAGAGTTCGCGACATTAGATCGATTACCACAAACCAATAGCGGCAAATTAGACCGAAGAGCGCTACCTCGCCCTAATTCCACTTCTGAGAATTACCGCTATCAGCTTCAATGGTTAAAGCTGGACGCGCCTAAGAGCCAAAAGCAGCTTTCATCTAGGGATTACATTTTATTAGTGGGACCTCACTCGACGAAAACAGACGCATTTATTGAAGTGCTGGAACAGAACAATAGAGCCTTCACTTTTGTATCCTATGGAGAGGCTCTAGCGAAACACCGCAACTCCGATTTCAGTATGGAAATTGATCAACCACAAACAATACAGAGAACCTTTGAACAAATAGTAAATTCCTTTGGCTCTCCTCGATATATCGTTCACATTCCATATTGTATCGATGATGACTCCCAACAAGATATCTCGATGAACGTTCATTCCAACCAGCTAAACTGTCAACTGCTTCTTCGATTAGTTCAGACCAAAGTTAAACATAGCCCCCGAGAAAAGACTCGTTTAATACTTGCGACCTACGACACCCATTACTATTTGGGCCAAACGAGTAAAGTCAGTCCTCAACACGCAACGCTGTGGGGACTTGGTCGATCAATACCTCGGGAGCATCCTGAAATTGACTGTCGACTTATCGACTTGGAATCAAGCTCTCACAACTATGGCGCTCAAGAACTATTTCAAGAAACGGTAGCTGAAGACGAAAGCGATGATCAAGTTCTCTACCGTAGCGGGGAACGGTATGTCGCTCGCTTTAGAGGAATGGATATACAACAGACAGAAGCAAACCCAAAGATTGACTCTAACGCCAGCTACCTTATTACCGGAGGCCTAGGTGAACTAGGTCTCTGCTACGGGGAAAAACTCGCTCAAAGAGGCGCTCGGCATATCATTCTTAGCGGTCGTAGTGG
Organism: Cellvibrionaceae bacterium; assembly: GCA_050633365.1. GTDB lineage: Bacteria > Pseudomonadota > Gammaproteobacteria > Pseudomonadales > Cellvibrionaceae > Pseudomaricurvus. The sequence continues at coordinate 146,891 of JBOEGJ010000006.1, forward strand.
TGCAAGCCTCGATGCACTTAAGCGTATCGACCGACTAAAATCACAAGGAGCAAATGTGCATGTAGTGAGTTCCGATATAACGAATAACAAAAGCGTTCAGAACCTTCTACTAAAAATCGAAAATGAAATGCCCCCACTGAAAGGCATTTTTCATGCGGCTGGCACCTACGACTTCAGCGTTATAGCGAAAACTGACTGGCCAAACTTTAAAAAAGTTATGGAGCCAAAGGTCGCAGGTGCTTGGTTTCTGCATCAGAATAGCCTGAAGTATTCACTCGATTATTTCGTGATGACATCTTCAATCACTTCCACTTTAGGCTTTACTGGTCACGCAGACTACTGCGCAGCGAACTCCTACTTGAACGGACTAGCGTACTATCGGCAGTCGATAGGTTTACCAGCACTGAGCCTTAATCTTGGAACCATTTCCGGCGGCATGGCAAATTCAGCGGCCATTCAAAAATGGCTTGAAAGTGAAGGAATAGGAACCCTGACACCCGATGAAGCGTTAAACCATATAACCGAGCTAGTACCACAACAGCAAGGCTATGTCGCATTACTGAAAGCAGACTGGGGGAAAGTTGCTCACACTCGTAAACGCAGTAAAGGCAGTCGCGAACTTTTCAGCTACATCGATGATTCAGCGGCTAAGAGCCACCCGAAACAGACGCAGCCGAAAATTACGGCGTCTAAAAAGTCGTTAGCGGAGTTAGAACTTCGAATAAGTGAATTATGGAAAACCATACTCTCTAAGAAGAGTATTGATAAAGATGACAACTTCTTTGATATTGGAGGAGACTCCCTCGCATTGGTAGAAATGCATTTGAGCCTACTAGAGAACATTGACGTCGAAATCTCGGTCGCTGAGATATTCGACAACCCTACTATCTCCGGATTGGCAACGCTTATAAAAGGTGATGAGAAAAGCGATACAAATCATCGTGCATTACTTCCGATACGAAGCGGGAATGACAGACCGCCGCTATTTGTCATAAATTCCACTGGCCCATCAATGCGACTCGCAAATCATCTAGATCAATCTCAAGGCGTTCATAACCTCAATATGTTCCGTGTCTCAGCTGAGTTCAAGGATCGTTTAAACGACCATAAAATATCTGAAATTGCACAGTTATTCGCAGAAGACATTATGATGTTCGCGCCAAACGGGCCCTATAGACTTCTAGGGTTCTGTCAAGATGGGTTACTTGCAGTAGAAACCGCCCAAGCGCTTCAAAAGGCCGGCCATGAAATCGACAGCTTATGTCTAGTGGACGTAATCTTCGGAGGCGACATCCCCATTGATCTAGCCATGCGATACAGGGCGCTACGCGAGCTGGGGCCGCAATATCTCATTCACACTATCAGTCGCAAATTTAAGAGTATAAAAAAAGCTCTCAAATATAGGTCGTCCTCGCGAATCAACTCAAAAACCTCGAGCGATGATATATTTTATAGCTCTTATCTCAAAGAAGCGCTGACGCGCACCCCAGAACCATACCACGGCGAAATTAACCTTTTTATAACTAGCGAGTGGCGACTAAAAGATATTCAAGGCACGCAGAATATTACAAAAACGGCAATTCGAGTCCATCCTGTGATCGGCACCCACCGCCAGGTCTTCGAGCCCCCATATATCAACGGGACAGCAACAGAGATTTCAAAAATACTGAATAGACGTGATTGATTATCCGGGTTCTAGATTTCGTTATCGAACCCCAGGCTAGAGGATTCTGAATCCATATCTGTGAAGTATGCGGACTTAACCTCAAGTCTTCGGCTGTCAGTAAAATAAAAAGGGCGAATAATCGCCCTTTTTATGTCTATCTAATCGATTGCAAAATTAGAAAGCGTAACTCAAACCCACTTTCCAGCTACTCAGATCCAGTTCATTAGGATTTACTTTTCCGGGTACAGCCACTTCCGGTAACGGATCAAAATCCAAATCATTCAACTGAGTGTACTCACCCACTACCGACAAATGCTCGGACAACATATAACTCACGCCAAAACCAAAACTGAATTCAGATTCGTTCTCAGAACCACTGCGCATGGGCGGCGCGAAGGGGTAAGAGTTATCTAAATCGATGTCAACCCAAGTGGAACCCACAAAACCATAGATGGCAAATTCCTGAGTCACATCGAAACCCGCTTTTAGATTGATGCCGTAAGTGGAATCCAGCTCTACGTCGGTTACCAACAAATTGTTGAGGTTTCGGGTTTCAGCGCTTTCCTTGTTGTAGAAGCCTTCGACCGCTAGAAAAACCTTATCGTCAACATGCATCTTATAGCCCAATGCTATACCGACACCCACATCAGTTTCTTCACTGCTGGTAGTAATACTTGGCGTGGTATTGGTACCGGTATCGCGCTCAATCGTGTGATCTTGCGTGGTATTCAACAAATAGCCCGACACGTAGAAGCCGTCATTCGCGGCAGCTCCCATGGAAAGGCTGGCGGCGCCAGCCAGTGTTACTAGCGTTTTACCCATACTTAGTTTCATTATTCTTCCTCAATCATTGCATTTGTGAGTGTCGATATGCGCTTAACCGCGCGTTTGCTCATGGCGATACCTCGAAACTGCCTGCGGCCACGTTGGTAGCTACTCTACAAAGTTCAAATCACGGGACTATCCTGCATCAATCACAGAAAACGTCTTTTTTTCGCCAATGTGTTTATTTCTGTGAGAATTCTGTGACTTTTGTTGTCTACCATTAGTCATCTCACAAAAAGCCCAGCCACGCTTATGGAAAACAAAAAAATTCTTATCGTTGAAGATCAAAAAGACCTTGCTGATTTGCTGAGTCTCCACCTCAAAGATCTAGGGGCTGATATCACCTGGGCGGCAGACGGGCATGAAGGCCTGAGACTAGCCTGTGCCCGTGAATGGGATTTGATTCTGCTCGACATTCAATTGCCAGGCCCCAGCGGGTTAGAAATTTGTCGAAAAGTACGGCAGAACCAGAACTACGTCCCCATCCTCCTGCTGACTTCGCGCTCTACGGAACTGGATCGGGTCTTGGGGCTTGATATCGGTGCCGATGATTACATTACTAAGCCCTTTAGCGTAATGGAGTTGATTGCCCGGGTGAGAGCAGTATTTCGGCGAGTGGATGCCCTCGCCGCACCAACACAGGATTCCAGCGACAGTAAGAAAAACATCACTTTGGGCAACCTTTCAATTGATGAGCAAGCTCGATCGGCGTCTCTGGGCGGAAGCTCGCTAGAATTAACGGCAAAAGAATTCAATTTACTGCTGCATTTTTGTCAAAAACCGGGACGCGTTTTTCAGCGTTCAGAATTGCTCGACAGCGTTTGGGGCTATGGGCACGATGGCTATGAACACACGGTAAACTCTCACATCAATCGCCTGCGAGCGAAGATGGAAAGAGACCCCAAGAACCCAAAATTTATCGTCACCGTATGGGGCGTAGGTTACAAGCTCGATTCGGTTAACTTATAACCTTGAACTTATGACCCGAACTTATAGCAGCGAACCGACTACCAAGAGCCACACACCCAACTCAGTTTCACTCTTGTTGTTATCAATTAGCGGACAAAATTAAACATGTTACGAACGTTAAAGAATCGACTCACGCTGATTTTAGTTCTCATCACCATGAGTGTCGGAGCCGCATCCCTCTGGGTAGGGCAAGTCGGCATGCGGCTTTACTACGAAGAGCTCACTCAAGAACTGAACCAGAATATTGCCATGTACGTGACTCAAGAACACAAATTACTTGAGACTAAATTGGGAACCAAAGCCACCATCGAACAACTGTCGCATCAGGCAATGATCATCAACCCCATCGCCGAGGTATATCTACTTAATCCCGACGGCAGTATTAATTCACACGCACTTGAACCCGACAGCATTCGTCGTACCCAGGTAGAGCTTTCGCCAATTCACGAGTTTTTGGCCGGCAATAGCACCTTTCCGCTTCGAGGTAACGACCCGAGACATCTCGATACCGATAAAATATTTTCTGTGTCTGAGATAAGAAGTAACGAGGAACTGCAAGGCTATCTCTACGTCATCCTCGGTGGACAACTCTACGACAATGCGCAAAAGAGTATCGAAGGCAGCTATATCCGTCAGCAAAGTGCAGCCGCTATCGCGGTTATCGTCATTGCCTCGCTACTGATTGGCGTTATTCTCTTTCGTCGCCTCACCATGCCGCTGGCCGCGCTGTCGACCAAAATGAATAATTTTTCAGGTTTCAACCACGACGACAATGCAACCCCCGACTCTCACAGTGATATAACCCGACTCGATGCGGTCTATGAAGCCATGCGTAAAAAAATTGAGCAGCAGCTCTATCAGCTGCAAGAATCCGATCGATTGCGACGCGAACTTATCTCCAACGTCTCTCATGATTTACGTACACCGCTAGCAACCATACAGGGTTACATTGAAACCTTATTCATTAAAAACGATCAATTAACAGCAGTAGAAAGAGCCGAACACCTAGAGACCGCGGCCAAAGGATGTAGTCGTTTGAGCCGGTTGATTGCTGATTTATTCGAGTTATCTAAGCTTGAGTCTGGCAACAAGCTGCCGGACTTCGAGCAGTTCTCTATCGCCGAATTGATTCACGACACGGCTCAAGAGTTTTCCCTAGAACTTGAGAAAAAGGACCTGACCCTCGCGATTGGCACCCCCACGGAAAATACCATCGTCTTTGCCGATATCGGACTGATTCAACGTGTGCTGGAAAACCTAATTCGCAACGCCATCGCACACACACCGGAGCACGGCGAAATCCGTCTGAACTTCACCGAAACACCGGAATCAGTACAAGTCACGGTAGAAGACAATGGCTCTGGAATTACCAGTGCTGACATTCCCTTTATCTTCGAACGCTTTTACCAGTCAGCTGATAAACCGCAAGAACACGCTCAATCCAGTGGGCTAGGATTGGCCATTGTAAAACGAATTCTGGATTTGCACGGATGCCGTATTGAGGTTCACAGCACCGCAGAGACGGGTACACGATTTGAGTTTGACCTGCCGGTAACGACGGTAAGTCGTCGAGAGAATCCAGAGAGCTTGGCGAGTTAACAACTCAGGAGTGATAAGTAAAACCTCGTCATCTGACGAGGATGTCTTTCCAGCCGAAGGAGAGGGCTCCTCATGGAGCGGTGAGGCCTTTTTATAGAACGACGAAGCCTCTTTATACAGCGGTGAAGCCTCTTTATACGCGGTGAAGCCTCTTTATACGCGGTGAAGCCTCTTCAAGGAGCCTAAACGACTGTCTTGAAGCATTAACTCCCTAAGCCATTGGCATTAAAGCACCGGTTACTGACTATTTGAGATGCACGGAATAAACAAACTCTTCCGTGGCGCAGTAGGCCTGACTCCACTCCACCGCTCGACCGTCGATATTGATGCTGGCGCGTTCAACCATGAGTACCGGCGCTCCGGCCTCCAATTCTAAATGGTCCGCCAATTCAGCCGGTAAGGCCGTCGCCTTAAGCTCATCGCGCACCGAAACAATACTGATGCCGAACTTTTCTTGATAAAGAATATAAAGTGCATTGGGCAATTGCGCTTCTTTATCAATATCGGGAAACACCGATAATGGCTGGATAATTTTTTCGACAATGGCCGGCTTATCTTGCAAAAACCTCAGTCGCAGCAACTCAACCACTTGGCTTTTACTGGGTAGATCCAATCGCTCGCGCTCAATCTTAGTCGCCGCGCGACGACTTGAAGACAGCACTTTCGTTTCTGGAATTAGACTCTCGCCATTGGGTTGGCGCAACCGAAAGAAACGAAACAACGAACTTTCTTGGGTGTGCTCGGCAACAAAAGTGCCTTTTCCCTGACGTCGCTCCAACAAACTCTCGGAAACCATCTGATTCAACGCTTTGCGCACCGTGCCCTGACTCACGCCCAACTCTTCGGCTAAGGCCATCTCACTGGGTAAAGGCTCTGAGGGCTTCCAATGGCCATCCACCAGTCGACGAGTCAATAGATCGTAAACCTGTTTGTAGAGTGGCTGAAAGCTTGTGACTAGCGACATGTAAGTACCTTGCAGTAACCAAAGAATCGGAGATTCGGCCAGTAACCGAGCATATCCGAGTAGAGTCTACCGCTTAAAAAGCTGGAATGAATGATTATGATCAAAGGATGGAAGAATAAACGCCAAACGGGTAAATTTCCACTGTTGTAGAACTTTGGCCAACGCCAGACACAGAGCCTGTAAATAGACTCAGCCGGTTGTGCCAAACGCCTCAAAACCCTTGAGATCAAAAACAACAAACCCCCTTAGGATGATGGTGACATCAACCTAAAGGGGTGAATAGAGCCCTAACTTACTAGGTTCAATGATAAGACTCGATTAGAACGACGCTCTAAAGGAAGCTCCAAAGTAACGCTCGGCGTCACGCGGCACTTGATAGCGGAAGTTATCACCGCTGTAAGTGGTCACATACTGCTCATCGCCAAGGTTCTTACCGATGAGAGAAATGCGATAGCGATCATCGTCGAACGAGAAGCCAATACTGGCATTGATGATATCGTATTCAGGCAATACCGCCGCTGGATTTTCGGTACCGTCGTTGCCCGGTAAGGTAGCCACTTGCTCGTCGGTATGCACGAATGAGCCGTTGAGAATGATGTCCATATTTTCCATTGGAATCACATACTCAGCCATCAGCGAGTACTTCAAGTCTGGGGCAAATGGCACGTCCAAGCCCGAGCGAGAAGAGCAACCGGTCGCCCCTGTCGGACAGTTAAACTCGTCAATCTCAGCATCAATGGAGGCGATACCGCCAAACAAGGTTAGGTTCTCCATCGGACGCCAAGTAAAGTCCAACTCGATACCTTGAGTGGTTACGTCACCGGCGTTGGTCAGGCGAGTAATACAGGTGCCGTCGGAGCAATCAAAGTTGTTGGCTTGAAAGTCCGAAATGTCGGTGCGGAAAATTGCCGCATTCAACATCAGGCTACCCGAGGTGTATTTATAACCCAACTCCAATGAATCGGAGGTTTCTTCCGATATCGGCGCCGAGTCATCACCATTGGCTTTAAAGTTGTAGTAGACGTTAAAGCCAGGACCTTTGTAGCCTTGTGACGCCGTGGCGTACAGCATGGAATCTTCATTCACATCCCACTGTAAACCCAATTTACCGGAAACGTTGGTTTCGTCGGTGCCGCCCTTGAAGTTAGTGTCTTCGGTAGTCGGTCTTACCCCAACACCGCGTCGACCGTACTGGTCATTGTTCACACGTTTATGGCTGTAGGTGACTTCATCGTCTGTGTAACGCAAACCAAACAGCACTCGAACATCATCGCTGACATTGATTTTACCATCACCGAATACGGCCCAGTTGTTGAACTCGGTTTCCATGTAAGCGGTGGCCGAGACAATATCATTGGCGTTACAGGTGACGCCTTCGCTGGCGGTAAACGCGGCTATGTCACCAAGAGCCGTGGTTAAATCAGCGCCAGTTAAGGTGCGGTTAGCGTAGTCGGTCATGGCAGCGTCGAGCTGACCATTGTTGTTCTGACAGCTAGCGTCTCGGGTAAAGCTACGCTCGGAATCGATGTTCCAGTAGAAAGCGCCCACTTGATATTCGATGAACTCGCCAACGGGCGATGCTATCCGAAATTCTTGGGAGAACTGGCGCCACTCTTGTGGGCCCAAATCATGCAATTGAAATGGCACACCAAAGACCGGCTGATCGCTATCACCAGCGATGGAGGTGAAATCACCTTCGCGGATTTCGGTGTTGTCCCAAGCGCGATATGCGGTGATAGACGTAAATTCGTATTCGCCAAAGGACTTATCAATCTGTACCGAGAAAGCCGTGGTTTCATCTTTGGTTTCAGTGGTCAGGTCGTGATCGATTTTACGCAACCCCAAATCGAGATCAGCGTCGCCGTTGACGATACCGTTACTATCTGGAGCGGCTTCTGAGGCGGGGTTGCGACCACTAGGCAACAACTCTAAGTCGGTACAGCATTCGTCGCTGGCTTCGTATTTCTCGGCAATAAACAGCATCGACATATCTTCTGCCACATCGACTTCGAGCATTGCGCGAGCGCCAAAACGGTCATAGCCGTTTGCCATTTCATTGTTAAAAACGTTTTTAACATAGCCGTCGAATTGTTTATCGAGAACTGTCAAGCTGCCTCGAGCGTTGTCGCTCAAAGCGCCGGATACGGTGGCCTTTAGGCTGTATTCGTTGTCTTGATAAACTTGCGCTTCGACGCTGCCTTCAAACTCTTCTCCGGGGCGCTTTGTGGTCATGTTAACCACACCCGCTGACGCGTTTTTACCAAACAAGGTTCCCTGAGGGCCTCGCAAAACTTCTATGCGCTCGAGATCGTATAAATCACCAAAAGCTTGGCCTGAACGCCCCAGAACAACGCCATCAACTACCGTTGACACACTGGGCTCTGCGGCGATACTGAAAGAAATGGTACCCACGCCGCGAATGGTAAGGGCGGAATTTCGGGTAGTGTTACCTTTTCGGAAACTGACAGACGGAACCATCGCCTGCAGGCCTTCGATGTTATTGGCAAAGGACGCATCAATTTGCTCGGAATTCATGACCGTTACTGCAACCGGTACATCGCTGAGTTTTTCTTGACGTTTCTGCGCGGTGACAGTGACTTCTTCCAACTGCCAGTTGGCATCATCCTGCGCGTGAACTGGTGCATTAATCGCTACACCGGCGGTTATGGCAACGGCGCTTGCGACAGCACGGCTGATGGGGTGCTTTATAAGCATTATTATTATCTCCAGCTTTATTATGATAATTCCGTGAGGACTACTACTGACGCGAGCACTACCCTCCTCTCGGCCAAGACCACTCTCGATGTTTCTTAGTTCCTTTCGACTACTTGCTCTCTACTGACCATCACCACTGTTGTCCCGATATACACATCATTAGGCTCAAACACCAAAACGAATGCCGATAAACCAGTAGTCATGAGAACAGCAACAATATAATACAACTTATGTCTTATACAAGACTAAACTACTTAAACCCCTGCCTTAGGCATGAACAACACACCAGTTGGCGCCAATAACCGCTATGAACGTATCCTGCAGACATGAATCGTCAAAACAAAACAGCTATCGTCTAGGAAGCGGTGACCGGCAGCGGCGATCGCGCATAACGTTGATCGCTCGCAACACAGACCCCAATACGAGAAAAAGATTAGCTCTCGTTCCAGTGTAAATTTTTTCGATATTTTTCGTGCCAATGACTAAGACTCCATCGACACAAAATCACTGTCGTCACCACTAGTAGGGCACACGCTGGCCAGAAATAGTCACTAATACCTCCGACAAAACCAATGGGCGAAAACAGTAGATACACAAAAATAATGCCGGCAAACAAAACAATGGCAACCGGAAGCGAGTAGGCCCAAGGCGTCATATCCACTTTGTTTTGCGGTTTGTAATGCCAAGGTTTGTCCAATGGCATGAGATAGCCAAGCCCCAACATGATGCCCACTTCAACAAAGAAAAGAATCGCGTAAATGTGGATAAAGTTCATTTCTACGTCGAGTACAAACTTCAGTAAGCCATAAACGATGACGTGAAAGACAATCGCCACCTTGGCTGCAAAACCCGGCACGCGTTTGGTAAATAACCCCACCAACACCACGGCAATCACCGGGATATTGTAAAAGCCAGTGAACACTCGAATAACTTGAAACAAACCTTCCGGTGCGTATTGCAATAACGGCGACACCACAAACGAGAATACCGCAATAACCAGACTGGCAATTTTTGCCACCTTAATCAGTTTTTCATCACTGACCTTGCCCTTTTTGTAAGGCTTATAAATATCCAAGACGAACAGAGTTGCGGCACTGTTTAAGAGCGAATTGAAAGAGCTGAAAACGGCCCCCAATAAAACCGCCAAGAAAAAGCCAGACATATAAACCGGTAAAACGTTTTTCACCAAATGAGGAAAGGCCATATCAATGGTCTGCAACCCGCCGCCGTAAAGATGAAAAGCAATCACCCCTGGCAACATCATCAAAAACGGGATCAACAACTTAAAATAGCCGGAAAACAAAACGCCCTTCTGCCCTTCTGCCAGATTTTTTGCCCCTAGCGTACGCTGGATCACGTACTGATTGGTTCCCCAATAAAACAGGTTTGCAAAGATCATCCCGGTAAACACTGTGCCAAAAGGTGTTGGATCACTAACAGCACCAATCGCATTGAGTTTTTCAGTGTGATTGGTAAGCACCTCGTTTACGCCAGCCGACACACTGCCATCACCCAGCGCAGCAAAACCAAACAAGGGAACGGCAATTCCGATGATGAGCAAACCAACGCCGTTAATGGTGTCGGAAACCGCAACCGCTTTAAGCCCACCAAAGATGGCGTACAAAGAGCCGATCACGCCAACGGTGACGATGGTAATCACCAAAGCTTCGCTGTAACCGACGTTCAAGAGTGCCGGCACATCGAACAGCTGCAAAACCGCAATGGAGCCAGAATACAAGATTGAGGGAATGGTGATTAAGCCGTATCCCACCATAAAAAGCACGACGGTCATGCGTCGAACACCATCGTCGAAACGACTGCTCAAGAACTCCGGCAAGGTAGAAAAAGCGCCCGACAAGTAGCGCGGTAAAAACACCAGCGCCATGATAATGGTGGCCAAGGCTGCTGTAACTTCCCAAGCCATGCTGCTCATGTTGTAGCCATAAGCCGAACCATTGAGTCCTATTAGCTGTTCTGCCGACAGGTTGGTCAACACCATGGACCCAGCAATAAAGACACCGGTTAGACCACGACCCGCTAGGAAATACCCATCACCAGTATTGGCGACGCCTTTTGTCTTTTGATAAGAGATCCACGCAACAATCCCCATAAAAAAGACGCACGACGCCAGAGTCGTCACAATATTGTGCAGTTCCACGCTGAAAATCCTCTGTACTTTTTTGTTATTGTTATTTCTTTAAATCGTCATCTGCATTCAAATTGAATGCAGATGACTTCTTTCCTATCACTCGGACTTCCATCGACGCTCGATAGCGATTCCGTCTTTCAAGTCTTCGGTGGATTCCACATCGGCTCCGAGTTCGATCACTCGCCCCTGAGGAACAAACACGGCAATCTCATCCAGAGACATGGTCAGCGACACCATCTGCCCACCCTCGTAAAGCTCGCCGCCAGGGAAACGTCGCCACTGCGAAGCAATGGATTTAGGCAGATAACATTCTATCTCACCGCCCGGTTTCAAGCAGGGCGCCACGAGCATATCTCGGCCAAAGAAGAATTGATCCTCAAAACCCCAGGCGGGCTTTTCATCGGGACAAGCCAGAACCATGGCGCGCTGAACCGGCAATCCTGTTTCGCTCGCCTCTTCCATAACGTTTTTGATATACGGTAACAATTGGTAACGCAGCTTCAGCGCTTTATCTACTGCCGCTTCTGCCACATCACCGTAAGACCATGGTTCGCGCGGACCGATACCATGCAAACGAATGTGCGCCGAAAACACCGCTGCTTGCGTCCAGCGAACGTAGAGCTCTGCATCGCGTTGATCGGCGTAAAAACCTCCGACATCGGTCGCGTAAAAAGGCGCGCCGGTCATGCCCCACGACATGCCTCCACGCAGGCTCCCAGACAACCCTCCCCAATCGGCTTGAGGATCTCCGCCCCACTGCGCGGGGTAGCGCTGGCAGCCAGTCCATGAAGAGCGACTGAACAAAAACGGCCCTGTTTTACAATATTTTTCGGCAGCCTCATACACACAGCGGTTGTACAACAGCGAATAGACATTGTGTAGCTTATCGCCCTCATCACCGTTATAGGCGACCATATCGGGCTCAATCTGTTCACCAAAATCAGCCTTAATCATATCGACACCAATGTCGAACAAAGGCTTGTGGCTTTCTTTCCAAAATTCGAAGGCTTCTGGGTGAGTAAAATCCACAATGCCAGAATCGGGCAAAGGCGTGAGCACTTCACCGAAACAACTGGTGTCCCACTGGTAGCGATAGGTTTCACCGCTGCGGCGATCTTTCAATAGCCATCCATTTTTCGACATCTTTTCAAACAGTGGATGCTTCACCGAAACCAAGGGGTATTCCCACACACACACCTTGAAGTTTTGATCTTTGAGGGTTTGGATCACTGCGGCCGGATCATCGTAGCGCTTCGTGTCCCACTCAAAGGCGAAACGCGTGTCGGTATCCTGCCAAGCGCGGCCGTCGATGGTGATCACATCACAGGGCATTTTGTGATCGCGAACCGCTTGTGCGGTCGAGAGTAATTCGTCGACATCTTTGTAATAGGCTTTCGACAAAATAACGCCGAGACTCCACTCCGGCGGTACTGGTGCACGCCCCGTTAGCTGAGTGTAATCACTCAGCATGTCTTCACCATTATCGGCCGACATCAGAAATAGATCGAGCGCATCATCTTCAACCAACACGCCGTATGAGCGTTGCGACCAAGCCGAATGGCCGACGGCATGAGTGACCGGCGCGGGGGTGTGAACAAACACCCCCCAACCGGACGGACTCCAGGCAAAAGGCGCATTTTTGTAAGAGATCTCGGCATTCACACCCAACGCATCGTGATTGAACGAACGCAAAAGCTGCCCGCGTTTATCCAATCGGCCCCACTTTTCGCCAAGACCGTAGACTGGCTCGCTGCTGTCGAGCTCCAATGCCACAAACCAGCCCTGCTCCAACCGCGCCACTGGCGGCAATCGAAACCGGCGAACAAAGTGGCCATCACTGGACGACGACTGAACCGCACGCTCGCCCTTGTACAACGCCAATGAAAGCGGTTGATGCTGAATTTTTAGCGTATGGCCAGCGCCACTGATGGTGGTTTCCTCCCCTTCACTGAGTACCGATAAAGGCGCGCCTTTGACCTCGTTAAGCAACATGCCGTAACGTTCAACCTGATCGACGTTGGCGACCACTTCGGAGCCCACCGAATCGACAAATCTCAACCTGGCGCCGAACTCGTGCAAAGAGACGGTCAGTTGGCCCGAGCTGGTATTGAGGAGCGCTTCGTGTTCGCACTCTTGAGTAACAATGCCCTCGACCACCTGCGCAGGGATATCGTTCCATGCCGGTGTTAGTATTTCGAAATCCGTCATAGCCTTACTGCTCCACCTTTTTTCATTATTCGTATTTCGTAGCTTCTAGATCAAAGCTCGTAGCTCTGAAATTACAAGCCGCACTCTTATGTGTGATTCGTCTGCACTGCTTCGTTCGCGTGTAGATTGACGCCGTTGTCGATATAACTTAGGGCATCGTTAATGGTCGAAAACATGGTTTTTTCACACACAAAATGTTGCAACCGCGATGTTTTCAGAACATCCCTAACGGGGCCAATCGCATTCGATATGTAAAACTCTATCCCCAACTGTTTCAACCCCTCAATCACCTGCTGTAGCATCACCACGGCTGTGGAATCCAAACTATTCACCGCTTCCGCATCGAAGATCACGTATTCAAGTTTTTTACTATCTCGGGCCTTAATCCACCGGTAAAGCTGTTCAACAAAGTAGTCCTTATTGGCGAAGTACAAAGGCGCATCGAATCGGAAAATGAGTACATCGGGACGCACCGTTGCACTGGAGAAACGATTGACGTTTCGAAACAGATTGCCACCTTCAATCGCCCCCAATTCCGTCATGTGGGGATTAGCGGTATTAAACACCACCATCGCAATAGATAACACCACGCCAAGCAGCAGCCCCTCTTGCACCCCCAACAGCAACGTCATCGAGAAGGTCACCAACAATATCAAGAAGTCGCGCCGGTTCTCTCGCATCAACTGCAACATATCGCGATACTTAAACAAGCCGAACACCGAGACAATAATAATTACAGACAACAACACTTTGGGCAGAGGAAACTCGGTAAACAACGGCGTAAGGAATAGCACTGTCATTAATATGCAAAGCGATGAGATCAGTGCCGACACCTGTGTTAAGGCGCCTGACTCTCGAAAAGCCGCACTGCGAGAAAAACTCGCCGAAACGGGAAAAGCACGAAACAAGGACCCGACTAGATTCGCAAACCCAACGGCCAATAGCTCTTGATTGGGCTTGGAAGTAATTTTGTCGGTAGGCTTTTCCAATGACTTACAAATAGACATGGTGCCGACATAGCCCATTAGCGCCACTGTCAGAGCAACGGGAATGAGTGCAGTAATATCTTCGAGGCTCAATGACGGCAGAGCCGGCGCCGGTAAACCTTGGGGCACCGATGACACTACCTCAACACCCGAATCGGCAAGGTTCAGTAGCCCGCTAGCGATCATCCCCCCAGCCAACAATATCAAGGCAAAAGGAAATTTCGGAAACCAACGTTTGGGGTAAATCATGAAACACAGGGCAACTGCTGCAATCTGTAAGGTCAACAGATCCCACAATTTGATACCTGCAAATAACTGATAGAGTAATTGAAATACATTGCCACCTTCGACCTTCAACCCCACAAGGCTTTCGAGCTGGCTACCAATGATAATCAGAGCGGCGGCCGAGGTGTATCCAACAATAACGGGATAAGACAAAAAGTTAGCAATAAAGCCAAACTTAATCATGCCCATAAAGGCCTGTAGCAATCCCACCATTAGCGTGAGCACAATCGCCAACTCGACGTAGCGCTCAGAGCCCGGCTCCGCCAACACACTCAAGCCGGTGATAATTAGAATCGAATCCAAAGCCACTGGGCCGATGGAAATTTTGTTTGAAGTGCCCAGCAGCGCGTAGATGATAGGAGGAATAATACAAGCGTACAAACCGTACTCAGGTGGAAGCCCTGCCACCAAGGCATACCCCATTCCCTGAGGGATCAGCATAAACGCTATGGTGATCCCAGAAAATAGATCCTGCCTAAAGGTGTCGCGCTGATACCCATCCAGCCAAATCAATCCTGGCAGCCACTTAGTTAACATGGCGCCCTTCGAGGGAAATCGTCATTTTGAAGCCCATCACTATTATTATTCATTATTAGTCTACTGCGGTGCGTCTGAGACCCACCCATACCGACTTGCAGCAACCGATTTCAACGGTAAAGCTGTTCCAACTCGTTGACAATTCTTATGTCTTATATAAGATACATGACAAATCCGGTAAATAACAATAGGTGAACCGCAAAAATGCAAATTCAGCAAAAGCCCAAAATTGGTCTTGGACTCTGGAAAATTCCTAATGAGCAATGCGCCGACGTCGTCTACGAGGCAATCCGTATCGGCTACCGTCACTTCGACAGCGCCTGCGATTACGGCAATGAAGTCGAAGTTGGGCAAGGCATTAAGCGCGCATTAGACGATGGCCTATGCCAGCGAGAAGATCTCTGGATCACCTCAAAGCTTTGGAACACCTTTCATCGCCGCGAGCACGTTAAACCGGCACTGGAAAAAACTCTGCGGGATTTACAGCTCGATTATCTCGACTCTTACCTAATTCACTTTCCCATCGCCCAGCCTTACGTGGACTTTGAAGATCGCTATCCACCAGAATGGGTTTTCGACACCAGCTTGCCAGAGCCAACCATGCTTATCGAACCGGTAACCCTGCAAGAGACCTGGCAGGCGATGGAATCATTGGTTGGCGACAAACTGGTCAGGCACATCGGTGTGTGTAATTACAACTCCGGGCTATTGCACGATCTCATGGCCTACTCGACCATCAAACCTAGCGAGCTACAGATAGAATCACACCCCTACTTAACTCAAGAGCGGCTCATTCGTCTCGCCAAGAGCTACGGTATGGAAGTGACGGTTTTCTCTCCCTTGGGAGCACTCTCGTATTTTGAGCTGGATATGGCCGACAGCAACGAGACGGTTCTAGAGCAAGCCTGCGTGGTCGCTCTGGCCGAAAAGCACCAGAAGAGCCCAGCGCAAATCGTATTGCGATGGGGAGTGCAACGCGATTGTTATGTCATCACTAAGAGCTCACGACCTGAGCGCCTGCGCGAGAACTTAAACGTTTTTGACTTTGAGTTATCGCAGGATGAAATGGATTCGATTTCAGCCTTAAACATCAATCGACGCTTTAACGATCCCGGCGATTTTTGTGAAGCCGCCTTTAACACCTTTTATCCCATCTACGATTAGGAGTTCAGTTCGTGACTTATATTAGCAACATGGCGTCCGAGCTGAAGTTCGATGCTCAACAATTTCCCACCGTCATCGCCAATAGCGATTCAATTGCGACTTTAGCCGATGCACAGCAATGGGTGCAGGACAATCTGACCGAACTCAAAAAAGAGCTCGCTCAAACCGGTGCGATATTGTTCAGAGGGTTTCCCATTACCGATGCACAAAGCTACGATGCGTTCTTTTCCAGTTTCGGATACGCCAATTTCACCTACAAAGAATCTCTTTCTAACGCAGTTCGCATCAACCACACCGAATACGTATTCACCGCCAACGAAGCGCCAAAAGACGTCGAAATCTATTTGCACAATGAGATGGCTCAAACGCCCATTTTTCCTAATATCATTTCTCTATTTTGTGAAGCAGCAGCAGAAAAAGGCGGCGAAACGGCAATCAGTCGCTCGGATCTGATCTATCAAGAACTTCATCAAGCCCACCCAGAGCAAACCGATCAACTGGAAAAGCTCGGCATTAAATACACCACTCAAATGCCCGCCGAAGATTCGCCAGAATCCGGCCAGGGCAGAAGTTGGCGCGGCACACTCAACGTAGAAACTCGCCAACAAGCCGAAGCCAAGCTAAAGAAACTGGGGTACTCCTGGACATGGAACCCGGACAACTCCCTGTCAGCACAAACCGGTGCATTGCCCGCGATCAAGTCACTCGAAGATGGCCGCAAGATATTCTTCAATCAAGTAGTGGCAGCCTATATGGGATGGAAAGGCGCGCGCGAAAATCCGGGTTCGGTTTTGCGCCTAGGTGATGATTCAGAATTTAGCCGAGAGTTTTTGGAGTCAATCGCCGAGATCGCACAGCGACTGGCTTACAACCTTGCGTGGCAAGATGGCGACGTAGCGATCGTCGACAACCATTTGGCGATGCATGGTCGTCTGCCCTACTCTGGTGAGCGCAAGCGCAAGGTATTGGTGGTATTGGGACGATAGCTACTATTTCTCGAACAATTTTCCCCCGCACAGGTAAGGACATGAAGAAGACACTCACTTCGAGGAGGTCTTCTTCAGCCCAATTCCGCAAATATCAATCCAGGCTTGATGATATCGATGCATCTATAATGAAGCGACTCAAAGAACTGAAAGAGAAGAATCGCCACCGAGAGAAAATAAATTCAGATAAGCGAATAAAGGCGAAGCCTCGTCAGGAAGCCTTCGAGCGAAAGCTGTAAAACCATCTCAGCGTAATATCAAAGGCTCTGTCTGGATTCACAAGTAGGTATGTCGGATTTATCAATGCTAGAGTTAAACCAACGAATTAAGCGTAATAGACTCGAAACTCTCCATTTACCGATGAGGGCAAGCCAAGCTGCTGTGTCTCAGCAGGGCATGATGTGCTGCGGCAGAACGCCAGTGGATACCTTGCTCGACGGTAAAACGACCTAGACTGAATAGAATTTAGCTCAGATCTAAACTGACAGGCATCGATTAAAACGGGTAACTGTCAGATCAAGTCTGAGCCACTACGCATTAGAGGCCCCCTATTTACGCCAAATGCAACGCTATTAGATGTCTATAACCAGGGCCTTACCAGTCGGGTTCGCCACTGAACTCTCCGCATCTGCGGTATAATGACAGAAGGGAAAACTTAGTAAATAAGCTAGAGAAATTTCCCATTGCGGATACAGTTCCGCGGTTTTGATCCATCTTTCTACAGAATTTACTGTCGATAATTACTTTTAAAAACGCCGTTCTATTGAAATACTCTATAGACATTCATTGTCAACGTAACGGCACCGATACTCACCCCGTTATTGCTCAAGGTAAAGCTCACTTGTGCACCGAAATTATTCGAAGAACCGTCAAATCTCACATCGCTTAAATGAATGGCAGAACTGTTTTTTAGATAGGTTTTTCTGTATTTTTCTTCGTCGCCCTGATAGTAGTCAGAAGTAATCCCTGTGGACGCAATATTAACCCCGTGTTTGTTCATCACTATTATTTCAAGAATATTTCCTTCCGTACTCTTCATGATATCTCGTAGTATATCGGCCACCTCGGATTGAACAACACTGCTGACAAGGTCACCCTCGTGACTGTTTTTTTCGATATCCCACTTCTTCTCCATTCGCGCAACTTGAGACTCTTCAAGTTTTTGAGAATGGGCTAAATTCGATGCCAATACTTTGTTTCTAATAATACTGGTATTAATATACTCATCGAATATTAGTTTTGCTTTTTCTAGGACAAACTTTCCCTCATTATACTTAAGCTCCAAAGACTTCGGACGACAGGAAGAAATATAGCTGTTAAAGCGAGTTAGGAACTCCTCCTCACCCAACCTTCCCTGACTGAAGTGAATAGACAATGGCGAGAAGGCAACAAATTTTTGTTTAAATGAGAAATTATGCCCATTAAAACCTTCGTTAATCGTTTCTCCCGTGCTTCTCTCATCTGCAATAAATACGTCAATACGATTTTGGTATAGCATCTTGATTAGCTGATCGAAACTCTCTACCCGATACTCAGCTGAAATCTCATGGCTCCGCAGCCAAGCGTCAATACTGCTGCCCCTAACACTCCCCACTCGGCTCCCATTTAATAGTGTTTTCCAGCTGTCTAATGAGTTGGCGACTCCTTCCGAGGCGTAGTAGAGATTCCAACGCTCAAATACAATTGGATGGCTCGCCACAGAACGAAAGCCTTTCTCCTGAAAAGGCTGATATGATAACAATCCATCTAACTTACCGCTCTTGAATAATTGAATACCTCGTTTTTGAGGGTAGATTTCTAATTTCAACGTCCTGTTCATCGAGTTCAATACGCACTCAACTGTATTGACTGCGTCCCCTCTAATTAGGCCGTCCTTATTATAGTGATAAGGGTAGTGGTTAAAGGTACCGATGGTTAAAACGGACTCGGCCCAAGACATAGAGGTTACTAGCGCTGTTGCACAGATGAAGGCCTTCAAATAACTTGTCATTGCTGCCGCCTAAAAAGGTTTAAGTCGTCGATCTAATGTAATGTTCCCACCCCACAATCACTTACACCAGCTTTTTCTCACCCATCATTCGGCGTTATAAAAAACTCTCCGAGGGAGATGAAGCTCCATAGCCGAGCCTCCCTTGTTTCGCAATTCAAAGGTAGGGTTTAGGTTATCTTGAACTGCCTTACCTGCCCCTCTAAAGTAGAAGCCAATCCAGCGAGTTCAACACTAGCGGCGTTGATAACGTCCGAGCCTTCACTACTGCTGTCAGATATTTCACTGATTCTCATAATGTTTCGATTAATATCTTCCGTAACCGAACTTTGCTCTTCAGCCGCAGTGGCGATTTGAAGATTCATTCCCGCAATAGACGCTACGGCTCGAGTTATTCTCTCCAACGATTCACCGGCTCCGGTCGCTCTGGACACACTAATTTCTACCTTTCCTCGACCAATGTCCATCACCCGAACAGCGTCACTTGAGCCTCGTTGCAGGCGCTCTATCATTCCTTGGATTTCGAGGGTCGACTCCTGAGTTCTCCCAGCCAATGTTCGAACCTCATCCGCTACAACGGCAAAACCTCTTCCCTGCTCACCTGCGCGCGCCGCTTCAATAGCCGCATTTAGGGCCAGTAGATTGGTTTGTTCCGCGATACTCCCTATAACATCCAAGACACCACCGATGTTAGCACATTGCTTCTCTAACGTTTTAATCACCTCTGACGCCTCATCAATACTACCGGCCAAATCTTGAATTGATTCAATCGATTCATTAACAATTCTTTGTCCTTCTTCCGCACTACTATCAGCATTACCGGCCGCCTCAGCGGCTTCACTAGCGTTTTTGGCTACTTCCTGTACCGTCGCGGTCATCTCATTAATGGCCGCTGCGACTTGATCCGTAGCTTTGTGCTGCTCAGACACATTTTTCGTTGTCACATTCGTTACCTCGGCCAACTGATCTGCCGCTACAGTTGCCTTACAGAGTTGAGCCAGTTACCTGAGAGATAGTGGAATGTAATTTTTCAAGAAAGGCGTTAAAAGCCGCGGAGAGGCGCCCCAATTCATCCTTGCCAGTATTGTCCAAACGCAGTGTCAAATCACCCTCACCGTGTGAGATATCCTCCATTCGATCTAGCAACCTAGCCAGAGGAGTCGCAACAACTGTTGGAAAAATGAATCCGACACCCAAGCAAATAGCGAAGCCCACGACCAAAATCATAATTTGAAGCGCCCTACTGGACGCGGCAGTTTTGTCAATTTCGCTAATTTCCTCAGCAGCTTCTAATTCGACAAGCTCCGTTAGCTCATCAATACCGCTGCGCATAGCATCAAATTCCTGATTGCTGGCACCATAACTCAAAGATTTGGCGGTATCGCTGCTTCCCTGCTCATCATTATCAAGGAGTTGAACGACCTTTCTCGTGGTGTCTCTCCAGACCCCATATAAACGAAAGAAATTGTCGGTGGCTATCTGGGTTTTAGGCGAATCTGAACTCAGCTGATATTTTCGGATTCTATCGTGAGCCTGCTGAATATTCTCGCTATGCTGCTCAAGCATAGTGGTGAACAAGCTTGATCCTGGGTCGAGCACCAATAAACTGCGCTCTGCGACCTGTGCCTGGTAAAGGTCTCTATCTGCCTGCAAAAGGAAGTTTATTTCAGGTAAACGCTTCTTGGATAGTACATCTACTCCACTGACAACCTTTTCCAAATTTCGGACTCCCGTTAGAGCCATTGTCAAAATCACAACGGCCAAAAGAAATACGGGTATTGCCAATTTCCACCTGAAAGGTAGATCGTAAAACCATTTCATAGTTTCTCCACGAATAGTAAAGATGCTGTATGTTTAATTCGACGCGCTAAATAGTAATATTAGGTATATCAGCTAGTCCTGCTTTTGAGTGTAGACTGATAAGAGGTAATCCGATATGTGGAGGAAAACTTATTCCTGATAAAGAAAACGAACAATAAGAAAGAACCATATAACTCAACGGTATTGTCTCGTCAGTAAGATCCTACGTACCTGGTAAACCACATCTTACCTCTAGGCTCCTCTGCCTCTAAAATACAAACCTCTCAACTACCAAGATGTCTGCTGCTGTAGTGGCATAGTTAATTTGGCCACCTGATTGGAGGTGATCGATGAGTAAACATACAAGACCTACATTTAGTCCAAAATTTTGACTTGAAGCTGCTCAGTTGGTGGTTGGTCAGGGCCGGTCAGTAAGGGAAGCAGCTGCGGCTATGGGAGTCGGGAAGTCTACAATGGACAAATGGGTTAGACAGCTTCGTGCTGAGCTTGAGGGAACAGCGCCTCAAGGCACGCCAATGACCTCAGATCAGCAGCGTATCCGTGAGTTCGAAAAGCAGCTCAGGAGGGTCGAAGAAGAGAAAGAAATATTAAAAAAGGCTATCGCTCTCTTGATGTCAGACTCGATGAGAAGTTCTCGTTAGTCGACGAACTCAAAGAGAGTTATGCAGTAACACGGGTTTGTGAAGTCTTTGATATACATCGGAGCAGTTATAAATATTAGAAAAATCGTTCACAACAACTGTCACCAGAGCAGGTTGAGCTACACAACCAAATTAGGGCTGCCTTTGAAGAAAGTAATTGCTCAGCAGTCGCCAGATCTATCGCTAGTATCGTGACGAATAGAGGTACTGAATTAAGCCGCTACCGAGCTGGGCGACTGACGAAAAAACTTGAATTAGTAAGTTGCCAGTTACCTGGCCACAAATACAAAAAGGCGGGTCAAGAGCATGTAGCATTACCCAACAAACTGGATCGCCAGTTCAATGTAACGAAGCCAAATCAGACTTGGTGTGGCGACGTGACCTATATATGGACGGGTCGAAGGTGGGCTTATTTAGCGGTAATTTTGGATCTGTTTGCAAGAAAATCTATCGGTTGGGCTATGTCGCTATCACCGGATAGCACGTTAACTTGTCAGGCATTGGATATGGCATTTGAATCTCGTGGAAAACCGAAGGGAGTGATGTTCCACTCGGATCAGGGGACCCACTACACCAGTCGAAAGTTCAGGCAGCAGCTATGGCGCTACCAAATAAAGCAAAGCATGAGCCGACGAGGGAATTGTTGGGATAATGCGCCGATGGAGAGATTCTTCAGAAGCCTAAGAACTGAATGGGTGCCTGAACTTGGCTATCGTAGCTTTGTTGAAGCAAGGTGTTCAGTTGCAGATTATGTGGTTGGTTATTACAGTCAAACGAGACCGCACAAGCGTAACTGTGGTTTAGGTCCGAACACAGCAGAACAGCTGTACTGGACTGACTACTAAACTGTGGCCAAATTTACTTGACCACTACACTTCGACTTTTGCGAGGACCTCTTTACACCGTAGGCACGAATAATTGATCCGCTGGACCATAAAACGAAAAAGCCCAGCAATGCTGCCAACTGTTATAGAGCGGTGACGTCGATATTCGGAAGGATTGACTCATAACAGCCTTGGGGCTGTTATGCCCCTATGGGCACGCGTTGCGTGGCGTAAATTGCTGCGCAATTTGTCGAACCGGAAGGTGCTGTTAAACTGATCCGGTGGACCGTTAAATAAAAAAGCCCAGCAATGCTGGGCTTTTTTATTTAAATGGCGCACTCGGAAGGATTCGAACCTTCGACCGCTCGGTTCGTAGCCGAGTACTCTATCCAGCTGAGCTACGAGTGCGTTGTTTTGAGGCGCGTATAATAAGGATCAGCTAGGTCGTCGTCAAGCACTGATTCTCACCTCGATCGGAGCCAAAAGCGCCTAGCCCAGAAACGACGGAAAACGTGGTTTGTATGGGTGGACGAATACAGCAGTTCCCCCATAATAAGCCCTACGCTCTCAGATTTGGCCAAACTCATGAATCAAGCACATAGCAAGACCAAAACCAGCTTTTACCGCAGGCTTTACATCGCCCACCTGATTAATGCAGGCGTGAATTCGGTGCCTGATATTACCGAAGCTAGCGGGATGCCCAGAAGAACCGCGCAGGATACAATTGCCAACCTGAAAGAGCTTAATATCGACTGCAGTTTTGAGGGCGGCACCAAGAATGGCCGCTATCAAATCAATGACTGGGGGCCGATATCGCCACAGTGGATTCAAGACAACCTAAAACAGATTACAAGCGTTCTGAATTATCCTTTGCCCTGAACTAGAGAGGACTCGGCCCTAACTCTTAGGTTCAGCCCTTCTCCAAATCGCTGGCGTGAGTTTGAGTTCCGACTCTTGTTTTGCGCTTGCGACATAAGTTGGGAGCGATTTCGCTTGAAGTTGTCGATGATAATCTTGAGTAATAATAGCCACGGTTTTCCACAACAAAAATAGTGACGTCACATTCACGACAGTCATTAGCCCTGTCGCCAAATCGGCCAAATTAATCATCTCCCCAAGAGACGCCCCAGCACCATAAAGCAATGTTGCCAAAAAACCCATGCGCAAAAACCAATGACCTATGGCGTGATCCATTTGTAGATATTTCAAATTATTATCGGCGTAAGCAAAGTTAGCGACGATAGACGTAAAGCCAAACAACATGATTGCCAGTGTAATAAAATCACCACCCCAACTGCCCACCTGTTGGCTCAAAGCCTGCTGCGTTAACTGGATGCCTTCGGCACTCGCCTGAGTCCCATCCATCAATAGAATTAAAAAAGCGGTACAAGAACAGATCACAATGGTGTCAAAGAACACCGCCAGCATTTGAATGTAACCTTGAGAAGCGGGATGCGGAGGATTCGGATCAGCCGCAGCCGCCGCATTGGGTGAGCTGCCCATACCCGCCTCGTTAGAATAAAGCCCGCGTTTTACGCCATGTACAATGGCGGCCCCTACGAGGCCCCCTCCAGCCTCGGTCAAGCCAAAAGCCGACTGAAAAATCATTACAATAATCGCGGGGATTTTTTCAATATTGAAGGCCAATACCGACAACACTACGATCACATAGGCAATCCCCATAAACGGCACCGCCAATTCCGAAAATCGCGCCACCCTTTTCAGGCCACCAAAGATAATCATCGCCGAAAGCACAGTAATCACTGCACCCGACACCATGGGCTCAATGCCAAAAGAGCCTTGGAAGGCACTGGTGATCGAATTGGCTTGTACCGCACTAAAGACGAACCCATAGCCAAAAAACAAACATAACGAAAACGTCACTGCCAACGCAGGACTGTTGAGTCCTTTTCTCATGTAGTAAGCAGGCCCGCCGCGATAGTTACCTTTTTCGTCCTTCTCCTTATAAAGCTGACCTAAGGTACTTTCCGCATAGGCCGTCGCCATGCCAACAAATGCGATCACCCACATCCAAAAGATAGCTCCAGGCCCACCGAGACTTATCGCCACAGCCACCCCCATAAGGTTACCCGTACCAACGCGAGCCGCCAACGTAGTGCACAGCGCTTGGAACGATGAGATACCATGATCGGAGCCGTGCCGACTCCCCTTAAGCAAGGTGAACATATGAGTAAAATGACGAATCTGAATAAACTTAAGCCGCCAGGTAAACCACACACCGCAGGCCGTGAGCATGTAAATCAAGACACTGCCCCACAGGTAGGAGTTAACGGTTGCAACTATGTCAGTGAGCATGAAAGGCGCCTAAACAGTTAATAGGAATTGTGCAGCAGTATAGCCTGATGACTTTCAAAAACGTAAGTGGGTAATATTCTAAATAGCATGCCCCTCTACCCCGACAAACGACTGAACACCGCGTATAATCAGCTTATTTACAACAGAGTCGACCTTATAAAGCTCGGCAAAGAAAAACCGGCCATACCGTCTACAAAGAGCGATATCACGAGTAACACATGAGCAAAAAGAGCTACGCCTGCATTGGCTTACAGAATCCAAAATCACCGGAAAACGTCGGCTCCGTCATGCGTGCGGCTGGCTGCTACGGTGTGAATTCGGTCTTTTATACGGGAACTCGCTATGACACCGCGAAACCCTTCTACACCGACACTCAAAAAGTGTATGAAGAACTGCCCTTGATCGGTGTGGAAGACCTAAAAAAAATCATTCCAGTGGGTTGCGTACCGGTTGCCGTGGATTTGATCGAGGGTGCTAAACCGCTACCCAGCTACAAGCACCCGGCGCGGGCCTTCTATATTTTTGGCCCAGAAGATGGCACCTTAAAGAAGGATATTACCGATTTTTGCAGCGAAACGATTTACGTACCCACAGAGGGGTGTATGAATCTTGCGGCGGCGGTAAACGTCATTCTTTACGATCGCTTGGCAAAAGGCGATAACTTTTCGCACCACCAAGAAGAGTTGATGCACAAGCCTCCCAAGCAAACATCCACTACCGAAAACGCGGTAACTGAGTCGAACACTTCGCCATGAGAATCGTTGAGATCACCCGAGAGCCAGTGGAGCTTTACAAAATACTCAAGTTTGAATCATTGGCCAACAGCGGTGGTCAAGCAAAGCTGTTTATTGATGAGGGGCTGGTAACAGTCAATGGCGAGGTGGAAACTCGCAAGCGCAAGAAAATTGTTGCTGGAGATGTCATAGAATTGTTCGAGCAAACCCTAAAAGTTGCACGGGCCGAGTAAATCCGCCAATTCACGAAATGGAGTCGCTTTTGCTCCCCTGAGTGTCATCGCAAGATCACGACTCAGAGGGCAAGACAGAGTTTACGCCACGTCGGACATGGACTTTTGACTTTCGAGATACTCATCATAAGTCCCCTGAAAATCGATAACTTGCTGCCCTTTGATTTCGACCACACGGGTGGCTAGCGAGGAGACGAACTCTCTATCGTGACTGACAAAAATGAGAGTACCGTCGTAGTCTTTTAACGCCGTATTGAGCGCTGCGATGGCTTCTAGATCCAAGTGGTTGGTGGGTTCATCCATCACCAAAATATTGGTATCCATCATCATCAGCTTACCAAAAAGTAATCTATTTTTTTCACCACCAGAACACACTTGCGCCTTTTTGTTGGCATCATCAGCGGTAAACAATAAGCGACCTAGCATCCCACGCACTGCAAGATCATCGTGTTTCGGTGTACGCCACTGACTCATCCAATCGAAGATGGTCAAGTCGTTATCAAAATCATTGGTACTGTCTTGCGGACAGTAACCCAGCTGCGCATTCTCGGCCCACTTAATCTCGCCAACATTTGCGTCCAGCTCATTCATCAAACAACGCAAAAGTGTACTCTTTCCGGCGCCGTTCTCGCCGATGACCGCAAGCTTAGCGCCGGCCTCGAGTATTATATTGCCATTCTCAAACAGGGTTTCACCTTCGAAGCCATGACTGAGATCTTCTAGAATCAGTGCCTGTCGATGTAATTTTTTATCTTGTTTTAAGCTGATTGAGGGCGTCATACGGCTGGAAGATTTCACTTCATCCAGAGTGATTTTATCCATTTTCTTGGCGCGCGAACTGGCTTGTTTGGCTTTGGATGCATTGGCACCAAAGCGATTTACAAACGCTTGCAGCTCGTCAATTTCAGCGCTTTTTTTGGCGTTCTCGAGTAACAACTGCTCGCGAATCAAGGTCGATGCTTCGACAAAGGCTTCGTAATTACCGGGATAAATACGCAACTCGCCATAATCAATATCGGCCATGTGCGTGCACACGCTGTTCAAAAAGTGACGATCGTGCGAGATGATGATCATCGTGCTTTTGCGCTGGTTCAATACTCCCGCTAGCCAATCAATGGTGTGAATATCCAAGTTGTTGGTGGGCTCGTCGAGCAGTAAGATCTCGGGATTGGCAAACAACGCTTGCGCCAGAAGCACACGAACCTTGTGGCCCGGCGGTACTTGCTCCATCAATCCAAAATGAAACTCTTCATCGATACCCGCTTCGATTAGGATATCTCCAGCGCGGCTTTCAGCACTGTAACCGTCCATCTCAGCAAACAGGACTTCCAGCTCAGCCACTTTCATACCGTCTTCTTCGGACATCTCTGGCAAGCTGTAGATTCGATCGCGCTCGGCTTTAATTTTCCACAGCTCCACATCGCCCATAATCACCGTATCAACCACACTGTATTGCTCGAAGGCAAACTGATCCTGGCTGAGAGTGCCCACTTTGTGACCTGGGGTGATCGAGAGGTTACCTGAGGTCGCTGCCAGCTCACCGCTGAGAATTTTCATGAAAGTCGACTTTCCGCAACCGTTAGCGCCGATCAATCCGTAGCGATTACCATTGCCAAATTGAGCGGAGATGTCTTCAAACAATGGCTCAGCGCCAAATTGCATGGTGATGTTTGCGGTAGTGATCAAAAGAAACTTCCTAACAATAGCGGTAAGCCCCAACGAATATCATCGATAGGGCTAGACCTAAGCGGGTGTGAACTAAGGCTAACGGGGTTTCAGGTGAGCCAGAAAGCGGCTAAATGGAACATCCAAGAGCGATATGAGCGGCACATAATAGGGGGCGCACTATAGAGATTTCGCCATTGAATGTCGAGAAAAACGAACAGAAAACGTACAATTATAAACACTGAAGTGCCCAATCAATGATGACTGCAGCGCGTCACTGCAAATGCCTTGGGCTCTCTTCGCTTGAGCCTTACCTCAAACTCGATAACGGAATCTCGCCGCTCTCACTGACGCTCAACTTGGGGATCAACGGTATTCCCACATCTAGCTTTGCAACAAGTTCGTAGCTTATGTTCTCTTGGCCCTTCATCATTAATCCAGTTACCAGTCTTACCATCCCCATCAGATTGGTTGTTACCGGTAGCGATAGCTGAGCCTCCCCATAAGCCGGTATCGTCGACACATCGGCTGTCACGCCGCTGGCGACTTCGTTGCCTTCAATCAACAAGGCGTAAGCCACGCCCGTTAAGGGTAAATTCATTGAATTGGGATTTTGTACGTTCAGCTCGACCACCAGCTGCTGATCCATCCCCTGTGACGGCATTCGCTTGATCGAAAGCACTTGAATATTTGGTGATTCAAAATTTGGCGAAAGCGTTGCACAGCTTGACACGGCTAGTATCAACAGGCAAACCATCAGCCAGGTAGAAAACCGAGCTTTTGATAAGGCATCAGCGCTCGAATGGTATGACTTCATGTTCTGTTCCCTAATTGGCTCAAATTTGATACTAGCAAAAAATTACACCCGGTCGCCGCCACATGACACAGAGGCAATAACATTCAAAAATATACACTTCGAGACGATTTCGCTATGATTCTTTGCGTCTCTCGCTGTGGATAAAAACCTCGACTATCGATGTGATTGATTGAGCTTCCACACCATACCGCGCGTATTCAGGGAAAAAAATGTCGACAGGACGAATATACATCAGCATGACGGTGATGCCCGAGCGGTTAATTTCCGAATTTTTTCAATCCGTTATCGCTCACCTCAAAAATCAAACTGCCGACTTCGACAAAATCGTCGTGAATATTCCCGACGTCTATCGACGAACCAACACGCCTTACCAAGTTCCTCGCTGGCTTGAGCAAGAAAGCAAAGTTATCATTAATCGTTGTTATGACCTGGGGCCTGCGACAAAGCTGCTAGGAGTCTACGACCAGCTGCGAAGCGACGATACGGTCTGTATTGTTGATGACGATATCATCTATCAGCCAACCATGCTGGAAATGCTTCTAGAAGGTCTCAAGCTGCACCCCCATGCCCTCAT
Source organism: Cellvibrionaceae bacterium (assembly GCA_050633365.1). Taxonomy (GTDB): domain Bacteria; phylum Pseudomonadota; class Gammaproteobacteria; order Pseudomonadales; family Cellvibrionaceae; genus Pseudomaricurvus. The sequence continues at coordinate 175,556 of JBOEGJ010000006.1, forward strand.
CTCGACAACCCTCGACGCACAAAACTCCCCCACCGGCTACAGCGGTTATATCTTCGTAAAGCGAAACCTGCGCATTACCGAACAAGATTTAGATCTGTTAATGCATCATTGCTATTGCGTTGACGACACATGGCTCGGAAAAATCGCAGGCCAAAAAGGCCTTCCGGTTTACGGGCTCTCTACCAATTGGCAGGCGAGCATGGATCGCCCGCTGACCGATACTCACCCAAAGTGGTACGAATTGGGTAAAGACTCCCACCGTGAGAAGGCTATTAGACAGTGTTTGTGCGCGAGCTAACACTTAGATGAGGGAAAAAGAGTTCTGTTGCTTCGAAGCCCGAATAACCTCATCAGAAGAGCTCCCTACTCCCTCCACCGCTGGAGGAAATTGTCGACCGACTTTTTGGGCACAGCTTGCAACTTCTTGACCAGTTCGAAAGGTATCTCCGCGATCCCAAAACGGCGAGTGATGTCGTCCAACAGCGACAACCAAAGTTTTGCGGTCATCTCTGAATCATAAAGTGCCCGGTGATAACTGCCTGCCGATTCGATATTGGCATAAGCCACTAAGGTGCCGAGTTTGTGATTGGGCGCATCTTGATACAATCGGCGCGAGAGCAACAGTGAACATAAAAATGAGCCGCGATATTGTCGTGAAATATTCTCAAATTCGGCATCGAGAAATCGCTTATCAAACGATGCATTGTGGGCCAACAAATTGCTCTCACCAATGAAGCCAGAAAATTCCTCCATCACTGTTTCGCAGCTGTCGGCATCACTCAACATGTCGTTGGTAATGCCTGTGTAGTCTGCGATGAAGGCGCTAATCGGGCGACCGGGATTCATCAATCGCTGAAAGCTATCCACAACCTCGCCCTCTTCGATACGCACGGCTCCAATTTCAATGGCGCGATCACCTTGATCGGGAGACAAACCTGTTGTCTCAAAATCCAATACCACAATTGAGTTAGCCTTTGCGCTGGCTTGCTGACGGCTCATGATACCTTAGCGTCGATAAAGTACTCTTTCATCCACTGGTAAAACTGATGTTGAGAGACTTTGTTCGTCGCGATTTTTCGAAAATTCATATCGGGATCTTTGTCTCGATAGCCGAACTGATAATCCAGGTTATCGAGATTGGAGTCATGCAAGATACAAATAATACGCTTGCCACTGCGAATGCAATCAATCGTCATTGCATCGGCGGCAAACCCCGAATCGCGTAAACTGCGCATAATACCAACCACAGGATCTACTTCGGTGAAGTCTTTCTGAAACTGCGTTTGTGCTAGCCTGGCAAGATCTGCCAATTTATAAATGGGGGCGTTTTCGTCTATCATTTTGAGCGATTCACTATCCGATGATTGGGGGCTATTGGTACCGCAGGGCCATTCGGCACTTGCTATGCGACTTTATCGATGCGGTTCTTGTTGTTCGATGATTGTAGCTCGATGATCATAGTGCGGTAATTGTTGCTCGGTAATTTCGATCAAACGACGACAGATTCACCATGGCCACTAAGGCCTGCGGCTAATAGATATCACCACCGAGCTCTAGCTGAACCAAATACACTCTCATATCAAACTCCAGCTGATGATAGTCGGGCAGCATGTGGATACACAAACGATAAAATGCCTTATCGTGAGTCTTCTCTTTTAAATGTGCCAGTTCGTGCACTGCAATCATCTTTAGAAAGGCTTCCGGCGCCTTTTTAAACACGGTACTGATGCGAATTTCATTTTTACTCTTGAGCTTATTGCCCTGCACTCGAGGCACATAGCTGTGTAATCCAAGTGCATTGTTAACCACATGGATTTTTTTGTCGTAAACCACCTTACTTAGCGGCAGCGACTTCTTCATGAATTGGTTTTTTAGAGCAAAGACATAATCGCGCAGCTGCTGATCGTTACTGACCCCATGGACAGCGGGATAACGATTCAGCAGAAACTCCGCAAGACGATTGTCGTCAACAAGTTCAGCCACCTGTTGCTGCAACTGCGGAGAGTAATGTGCAAGGTATTTATGAACGGCCATAAGAACCTATTTAGCAGACGCCAGCTTGCGTTGTGAGCTGACGCTTACAACTTGACAAGCCGCGACCAAATCAACTTTCATTGCCGTAGTAGGCATCGACCAAATCGCCCACCTGAACATCACTCATGATCTTTTGAGCGCTGAGCGCCTCTTGAATAGCCGCTCGATCCTCTTCAGTAGCGGATTCATAACGGGCGCGGGAGGATACAAACCCTTCCAATCGGCTCTCGTTCCCGTCGATACTGACAAATAGATTTCTGGCATCAACCAAAGCCGCAAAGCTGTCAAAGAACTGTTGATAATCACTATCTGATTCGACGCTCATGGCACAGGTAAACTCAAAGCCCAATACCGCAAACTCATCCAAATACAACTTCTTACGCAGTCGTCTGCTTCTTACGGTTCTTTTACTCATAACATTGGTCCTTCAAGGGAAAGTGAGAGTTGGGCAGCCTAGGACCATAGAGAAGTCATGGCCGGCGAATTGAGGTGGATACTAGCAGTTCCTGCAAGTTCCATACAGTCACCTCTCGTAAAGGCCTCGATTTTGATGTTGCTAGGTATTGAGAGCTCTGCGCCTTCATAACATAGCGAGTGAAGAGCTTTAGTCTCACAGGAACAATGATCACCCCCAGACCTAAACACCACAGAGCCGACACAATAGTTAAGTTGATTTGTCATCAACCTAGTATCTGCATGGCACAGCCTACAACTGATGATTTAAAACAGGGCGCTTATGCCATACCTAACCAGCGATAGCCGCCAAGCGCCCATGGGCATTACTAGCATAAGATGTCGATAGTGATGAACCCATTTCTGACTCTGAAAGCATCCTTCAACGAGTCGATGCTGACTGCATTGAGTGGCGCAGCCGCAATGGTAACGAGCAGAGCCTTACATGGGGTTCTTTCCAAGGGCTGCTGCCTAAGCTGAAGAAAAGTAGACAAACCTACAATGTAGGTGTATAAACCTAGAAAATAGGTTTTATAACCTACATTATAGGTTTATGGTGACGCTATGATTGAAGCTATTATTGGATCAACCAGCGCCGAGAGAGTACTGGCCTTTATTACGGCGAGAGAACAAGGCTATGCCGCAGAAATTGCCAAGGCGTTTGAGACTGATTTAAGCCCCGTCCAAAAACAACTTGAGCGCATGGAGCGCGACGGCTTGCTGATTAACCAAAAAGTGGGCCGAACCCGAGTCTATCGCTACAACCCCCGCTACCCCTTCGTGACAGAAGTTCGCGCATTAATGGAGAAGACATTAAGCCTCTACCCCGAGGAGAGACAAGCGCAGCTTTTGTACGACCGTCGTCGCCCCCGTAAAAAGGATAAGCCACTGTGAAACCAATAAAAGAACTCACACGCTTAGAATTTGGCTGCACTGGTTGCCGAAACGCTCAAAGAAGAAGGTATTGATGTTGTGCTGTCCGGTGGTTCATGTGTTTCGATTTATTCATCGGAAAAGTACGTATCCAAAGACTTAGACTTTATCGATACGAGCCTAAAAAGTAACCGTCAAATTGCCAAGGCCCTTCAGTCTATAGGGTTTGAAAATCAACCTAAAAACAGTCGTCACTTTGCCCATCCAGAAACCAGCCTTACGCTAGAGTTTCCGTCTGCACCTCTCATGATTGGCGACGAGCACATTAAGTCCAGTGCCGTCGATTCAATCGATACCGATCTGGGTACGCTTCGATTACTAACCCCGACCGACTGCGTTAAAGACCGACTCGCCAACTATTACTACTTCGGCGATAAACAGTGCCTCGAACAAGCACTGCTTGTTGCCAAAGAACACCCGATCAATCTAGCCGCGTTAGAGCAATGACATAAGCATGAAGGACAAGAGTACCTATCCTTTTTGGAAAAACTCAAAGCCGCAAAATAGCTCAGCCATTTCATACAAACCCGCCAACCAAAGTTTGGGCTAACTCCAAGCAGACTTTCAGTCTATTCAACGAAGATCTAAGCGAACTTCCAACCAATCCAACGATGTTTTAACCGCCCCCTGAGATTGGTTAACCGAACCGCCAAAACTTAACACTAAGGGCTGACCTGACTCGCCGATACTCCTGTCGGTTCTGCCTCCATACCCAACGAACAAGATCGAGGCGTCAGATGGATCTTCCCGTAAAATGCACAAGACTTTTTAGCTTACGATATCTCGGTCGAGTGAAATCAACATAATTCAACTAAAAGCAGATTACATAGACTGCGGTCTCTTCTAGAAGGTCACAATCATAGACCGAAAGAGATAATCCTAGGGAAAGCGCTTGGACTTAACATGAACTCAAACCCCAAAAACAAAAAAGCCGCTCAAGACTCGAAATCTCTAAGCGGCTAATTCATAAGGTTTTTTATGGTCGGAGTGGCCAGATTTGAACTGACGACCACCACACCCCCAGTGTGGTGCGCTACCAGGCTGCGCTACACTCCGAAATCTGGTGTTTTAGGGCTAAGCTATTGATTTAACTTACATTAGCCCAAGGGGATGAGTGGGCTGAATCATACCGGATCGAATTGGAATTGCAAGAGGTGGAGAGCTTTCTATCTCGGGGCTGATAAGCTGGCCGATCTTCTTATCTTAAGGGCGATCGAGGACTTCGAGAACCTGCTCTAGCTCGGAGATCATTTGGTTAACAAGCTGACCAAATTGCGAGGAATCTTGCTGGGCGTTGTCGCCGCTCATTTGCTGTCGAGCACCACCAATGGTGAAGCCTTGATCGTACAAGAGGGCGCGAATTTGACGAATAGTGAGAACATCTTGGCGCTGGTAGTAACGACGATTACCGCGACGTTTAACCGGCGTTAACTGAGGAAACTCTTGCTCCCAATAGCGCAACACATGCGGCTTTACCGCACACAACTCACTGACCTCACCGATGGTGAAGTAGCGTTTGCCCGGAATGACCGGCAGTTCGTCGTTATTGGTTGGTTCCAGCATAGCTTTCGACTCGAGCCTTGAGTTTCTGTCCTGGGCGGAAAGTGACCACACGGCGCGCAGAAATCGGAATTTCTTCGCCCGTCTTGGGGTTTCGACCAGGTCGAGATGTCTTATCACGGAGATCGAAATTGCCAAAACCCGACAACTTCACGTGCTCGTTGCTTTCCAGCGCCGTGCGTATCTCTTCAAAGAACAGTTCGACGAGATCCTTGGCCTCACGCTTGTTGAAGCCAAGTTCTTCGTAGAGCATTTCAGCTAAATCCGCTTTGGTAAGCGCTGACATAGCGAATGGCCTTATATCTGCCCCTCTACCTCAGGGAAGCGTTATACGTCTCCTCTAGGGATTTGATGACTGCATCCATAGAGGCGTTGATTTCGTCCTCAGTAAGAGTGCGCGATGGATGCTGAAACGTCAACCCCAGAGCCACACTTTTTCTATGTGGATCAATGCCTTTGCCAACATATACGTCAAACACCTTTAACTCAGAGAGCTGGTCCCCAGCCACCGCTTTAACGGCGTTTTGCAGGCTGTTGACGGCAACGGCTTGATCGACGATGACGGCAATATCACGGCGAACTTCAGGAAACTTAGACAGCGGCTGAAAGCTCGGAAGCTTGGCTTCGGCGATAGACGCTTGAGTAAGCTCAAACAAATAGACAGGCTGGCTTAAGCCCAGCTCTTTCTGCAATTGAGGATGCATGGCACCAATAAAGCCTACCTGCTCACCATTGCGGGCCACCGCAGCGGTTTGGCCCGGATGCAGTGCAGGGTGTTTAGCGGATTCGAAGCTAAAGCTAGCATCGTCGGACAACAGATCAAGAACCGACTCCAAATCGCCCTTTAAGTCGAAGAAATCGACATTTTCAGACTTTCCGGTCCAACTCTCGTCTTCCCGAGGACCGTACACCAAACCGGCCAACATAGACTCTTGTTGGAGATTGGCAACACCCTTCCCTTGCGGGATAAAACGTTGGCCCGTTTCGAACAGACGCACACGGTTTTGCTGACGATTCAAATTGTGCTGTAAGGCGCCAACCAAGCCAGGCCACAGAGTGGTTCGCATGACCGCCATGTCGGCACTGATTGGGTTTTGCAACTCAACCGGCTCGGCCTGAGGATCGAACAGCGCCAGCAGCTTAGGCTCAACAAAGCTATAGGCAATCGCCTCCTCAAAACCGCGCCCAACCAATTGACTGCGAACAGCGCCAAGACCGATAGAGGCTTCACGCTGAATAGCAATGCTCAGGTCGGCGTTCAAGCTGGTGGTTGGCAAACGGTTGTAACCGTAAACACGGGCCAACTCTTCCAAAAGATCTTCTTCGATTGAGATATCAAAGCGGTAACTCGGCACCGAAAAGCGCCAGCCGCTGTCGGCCTTCACCGACATATTCAAACCCAAGCGCTCTAGAATATCGATCACTTCATCGTCGCCCATGCTGAATCCCAGCCCCGAAAGAATGCGATCGCGACGCAGAGTCACCTGACGCTCTTGAGGCTTGTGCTCGTTCTCAACAATGGTGAATGGGCCTGCTTCGCCACCGACGATCTCGAGCAACAACTGGCTAGCGCGCTCAATCGCGGCTTCTTGTAACTGGTAGTCGACTCCGCGCTCAAAGCGATGGGAGGAATCGGTGTGCAGCCCGTAATTACGTGCGCGCCCCGCAATTGAGACCGGATCGAAAAATGCGCTTTCGAGGAAAATATCTTTTGTAGTCGAGGTTACCGCAGTCGCTTCACCACCCATGATACCGGCCATGGCAACGGCTTTTTCTTGGTCGGCAATAAGCAAGGTATCGGCTTTTAATTCGACTTCTTGCCCATCGAGCAATGTCAGCTTTTCACCATCTTTGGCCATACGCGCTTGTACGCCGCCGGCTAGTGTATTGAGATCAAAGGCGTGCATCGGCTGACCTTGCTCAAGCAGAACAAAGTTAGTTACATCGACCACAGCATCGATCGAACGCACACCGGCGCGACGCAGCTTTTCTTGCATCCACAAGGGGCTAGGTTTGCTGACATCGACACCGCGAATCACTCGGCCCACGTAACGAGAGCAAGCTTCGCCCGCGTTTAACTCGACCGCCAGAGCGTCGTCGATGGTGGCGGTAACGGCTTCGATTTTGGGCTCGGTCACTGCCAAGCGATTCAATACACCCACATCGCGTGCAATACCTTTTACCGACAAACAATCGCTGCGGTTAGGGGTAAGATCGACTTCGATACACTGATCATCGAGGGAGAGATAATCGCGTAAATCGGCGCCCACGGGAGCGTCGGTTGCAAGCTCCCAAATTCCATCGCTGTCATCGCCCAACTGCAGTTCCGTTTGAGCGCACAACATGCCAAACGACTCAACACCACGCAGCTTGGCTTTTTTGATTTTGAAGGGTTTGCCATCTTCGCCGGGAGGCAAAAACGATCCTACCGTAGCGAAGGGAATCTTAATGCCAGGGCGAGCATTGGGGGCACCGCAAACAACTTGGCAAATCTCATCGCCATTGCCGGCAACTTTGCAGACTCGAAGTTTATCGGCATCTGGGTGCTGCTCGGCTTCCAATATTTCACCGACCACTACACCGCTAAATTCACCGGCAACAGGCTCGACGGCATCGACCTCGAGTCCAGCCATGGTAATTTGCTCAACCAGATCGGCGGTTGAGAGTTGGGGATTGACCCATTCGCGTAACCAACTTTCGCTTATCTTCATTGATCTAACCGTTCCACTATTGGGCTGCTTTTTTATTAGCAGCACTTTCAATTTGTTGTTCGTCATCGCGAGCTGCACGAAGCGACCCACTACTGACAAAGCTCCGGATATAAATCCTGCCAATGCGGATTCATGTCCTCTATGAGCTGTATTTTCTTAGCTCTTGAGCCTGCCTTAATTTTTTTCTCTCGCTCAATGGCGGAGACAATCGACTGCGTGAGTTCAAAGTAAACCAAGCGATCGACTGTGTACTTTTTAGTAAACCCATCTACTAACTTGGCTTTATGCTGCCAGATGCGCTTGACCAAATCACTGGTCACTCCGGTGTAGAGTGTTCCGTGGTATTTATTTGCAACAATATAAACTGCTGGCTGTTTTTCCATTTACCACATCCTTGTGATATTTGACCGAGTTCGCCACTGGATTGCTTCGTCGCTTTTCTTCTCGCAATGACAACATTAAAGAGCTGCCGTCATCGCGAGCGGAGCGCGGCGATCCATTAGTGGTACGACCTCATAAAGCTCTACTAAAACTGTTTTAAGAACTTCAAATCGTTCTCGAAGAACAATCGCAAGTCGTTGACACCATAGCGCAGCATGGCTAAACGCTCGACTCCCATACCAAAGGCAAAACCGGTGTAAGTTTCGGTATCGACACCACTGGCCTTAAAGACATTGGGGTGCACCATGCCACAACCCATCACTTCCAACCAACCCGTGTGACTACAGACACGACAGCCATCGCCACCACAGTTAGTGCACTGGATATCCACTTCTGCCGATGGCTCAGTGAACGGGAAATAAGACGGACGGAAACGCACAGGAACGTCGGCCTCGAAAAAGGCTTTTAAGAATTGATCCACCGTGCCTTTCAAATCGGCGAAACTAATGTTCTTGTCGACCACCAAACCCTCGACCTGATGAAACATAGGCGTATGAGTTAAATCTGAATCGCAACGGTAAACACGGCCGGGGCAGATAATACGAATCGGCGGCTCTTGATTCTCCATGGTGCGAACCTGTACCGGTGAGGTATGTGTTCGCAATACATGCTTGGTATCACCATCCTCTTCGGCTGCACGCACGTAAAAGGTGTCGTGCATGGCGCGAGCAGGGTGATGGGCAGGAATATTGAGCGCCTCGAAGTTGTGGTAGTCATCTTCGATTTCTGGGCCCTCTTCGACCTCGTAACCCACGGCGGCAAAGATATTCTGTATGCGCTGCAAAGTACGGGTCACTGGATGCAAACCACCGGTGGTCTGACCGCGACCGGGCAAGGTGACATCGATGGTTTCTTCGGCCAATTTTGCATCGATGGCGGCCTGCTCCATCGCTTGCTTGCGCTCAGTAATTTTTTGCTGAACCGCCTGTTTGGCTTCGTTAATTTTTGCACCGGCCGCAGGACGCTCTTCGTTGGACAACTTGCCCAAACCTTTTAGCAACGCGGTAATTTGACCTTTTTTACCCAGGTACTCAACGCGCACATGATCCAGTGCAGCGAGGTCTTCGGCATCAGCCACTAAGTTGAGCGCTTCGTCTGTTAGCGCCGCCAAATTTTCCATCAAGGTCTCCCAATCGCGAGAAGCTTATTATGTGTGAAAGTGTTTTTTGTAATTCGGCATCAGCGCTTTACATCGCGCAAATTACAAAAAGCACCTAGGGCGTTTCTAAAACAACATTCATCATTTTTGATTTCGTTGCTCTAAAAAACAAAAAGGGAGAAGCTGAACAAACAGCTCCCCCCTTTTCGTATTCGTACTGAATAAGGTTTGGCGATTAAGCCAGAGCTGCTTTTGCCTGAGCAACAACAGCTGCAAATGCAACCTTGTCGTGTACAGCTAGGTCAGCCAATACGCGACGATCCAGTTCGATATTTGCTTTTTTCAGACCAGCGATCAAGCGGCTGTAGCTCAGGCCTTCGGCGCGAGATTGAGCATTGATACGAGTGATCCACAAAGCACGGAAGTTACGCTTTTTGACACGACGGTCACGGTAAGCGTACTGACCTGCTTTGATAACAGCTTGTTTGGCAACGCGGAATACACGTGAACGTGCACCGTAGTAGCCTTTAGCTTGCTTTAAAATTTTCTTGTGACGACGACGCGCCTCTACACCACGTTTTACTCGAGCCATGGTTTAATTCCTCAATAAGATTAAGTCAGACCAATTACTTGGCGCGAAACATACGATCGATTGCTGGTACATCAACCGGCTCAACCAGACTAGTACCACGCAGCTGACGCTTACGCTTGGTAGTCATCTTAGTAAGGATGTGGCTCTTGTTGGCAGACTTACGCTTGTAGCCGCCCGCAGATTTTTTGAAGCGCTTAGCAGCACCACTGTGTACTTTAGCTTTTGGCATGAGAATCTTCTCTTTATTGGAACAAAATGTTCCGGTTAAACAAATCACTTACTCAGAAACTAAAACGTCATCGCGTTCGTTACAGCTGATACGCGATGACGACAAGATCTGGTAAAGCGCCATATAAAGTCATCTAGGCAGCTAAAAGCCCGATCACTTTCTCTTTTTGGGGGCAATAACCATGAGCAGTTGACGACCTTCCATCTTCGGATACTGCTCTACAGTGCCAAGCTCTTCAAGATCGGTTTCGATGCGTTTCATCATCTCCATGCCGAGCTCTTGGTGAGCCATTTCGCGACCACGATATCGCAGTGATATCTTGACCTTGTCCCCATCTTCAAGGAAACGAGTAAGATTACGTAACTTAATCTTATAGTCTCCAATATCCGTCCCTGGGCGAAATTTCATTTCTTTAATTTGCTGCTGCTTTTGCTTCTTCTTAGCAGCGGCTTTGGTCTTCTTAATATCAAACAAGTGCTTGCCGTAATCCATCACCTTACAAACTACGGGCTCTGCATCTCCGTTCATGAGAACCAGATCCAGGTTGGCACTTTGAGCTTTTTCCAACGCCTCAGCTAAAGGAACGATACCAAGTTGGTCTCCCTCAGCTCCAATCAAGCGAACCTCTGATGCTTCAATTTGATCGTTAATTGGCGCTTTTTTAGAACGTCCTTTGGAATTGTCTCGTTTGATAATATTAATCTCCTAAAATATGACCTAAATAAACCTCAAAGCTTGTCTTTTCCCGCAATAGCCGCGTTGTATTCATGCTCGAATCCTCATGTATGTCTATACACTGCGGTTCTGCGCGTGAATACGCCTTGCTCTGGCGAGAAAATCCTGCGTTTTGCAGTCTATTTCTACGGCCTACAACGACGAGCGGCCGCGACGTACTACGTCTGCGGCCAAATGATCGGCAAATGCCTCAATACTCATCGAACCCAAGTCTTCGCCGCTACGAGTTCGTACGCTGACGGAGCCTGTTTCGACCTCTTTATCTCCTACGGTGAGCAGATAAGGGATCTTCTGAATTGTGTGCTCGCGGATTTTAAAGCCGATCTTCTCATTTCTCAAGTCAGAAATGGCTCTGAAGCCCTTGTTTCTTAAGGTTTCTTCAACTTTTTGCACAAATTCGGCCTGATTGTCGGTAATGTTCATAATTACCGCCTGCTCAGGAGCCAACCACGCGGGAAATGCACCTTCGTAGTTCTCGATCAAAATGCCAATAAAGCGCTCAAATGACCCCAAAATTGCCCGATGCAACATAACCGGCGTCTGGCGACTGCCATCCTCGGCAACATATTGAGCGTCCAAGCGACCTGGCATGGAGAAATCCACCTGAATGGTACCGCACTGCCAGATTCGGCCGAGACAATCCTTCAGAGAGAACTCGATCTTGGGCCCATAGAATGCTCCCTCGCCCGGCAACAACTCCCAATCATTACCCTTGGCATCCATCGCGTCCATCAGTGCCTTCTCGGCGCGATCCCAATCTTCGTCACTGCCCACACGCTGCTCGGGACGAGTAGAGATACGGATGATGACATCGTCAAACCCAAAATCGGCGTAAACACTGTTGAGAAGATCAGTAAAGGTGGACACCTCGGACTGAATTGCATCTTCAGCACAGAAGATATGGGCATCGTCTTGAGTAAAACCGCGCACACGCATAATACCCTGCAAAGTACCCGAGGCCTCATTGCGGTGGCAGGAGCCAAACTCGGCCAATCGCAGAGGTAAATCACGGTAGCTTTTTAGCCCCTGATTAAACACCTGAATATGACACGGGCAATTCATGGGCTTAACAGCGTAATCGCGAGATTCAGACTCGACGGTGAACATATTTTCGCGGAACTTGTCCCAGTGGCCAGAGCGCTCCCACAAGGTACGATCGACAACCTGCGGGGTTTTGATCTCTTGATAGCCGTTATCGCGCTGAACTTTGCGCATGTACTCTTCGATGGCGGTGTAGATTGACCAACCTTTTGGATGCCAAAACACCATGCCCGGAGCCTCTTCCTGCAAATGGAAGAGATCAAACTTTTTACCCAGCTTGCGGTGATCGCGCTTTACCGCCTCTTCTAAAAAGCGCAAATGGGCTTTGAGTTTTTTCTTGTCAGCGAAGGCAACCCCATAAACCCGCTGCAACATTTGATTGTCGGAATCACCGCGCCAGTAGGCGCCATTAATACTCATCAACTTGAAGTATTGACAGAACTTCATGTTGGGTACGTGCGGGCCGCGACACATGTCGACATATTCTTCGTGATGGTACAAGCCGGGCTGATCCGACTGAGGGATATCGCGATCGAGGATCTCTAACTTGTAGGTCTCGCCGCGGGCCTCAAAGGTATCTCGAGCCTCTTGCCAGCTCACTTTTTTCTTAACCACGTCGTAATTGGTTTTTGCCAGCTCTAGCATGCGCTTTTCAAGCGCAGCCATATCCTCTTCGGTGAGTTTGTGATCCAAATCGACGTCGTAATAAAAGCCGTTATCAATGGTTGGACCTATAGCCATTTTCACATCTGGCCACAACTGCTTGATGGCGTGACCCAACAAGTGAGCACAGGAGTGACGAATAATCTCGAGACCGTCATCATCCTTGGAAGTGAGGATTGAAACCTCGGCGTCTGACTCGATAATGTCGTGAGCATCGACACGCTCGCCATTAACGCGACCGGCAATGGTGGCCTTTGCCAAACCAGGACCAATATCAGAAGCGATTTCGAAGACGGAAACAGGTTTATCAAACTCGCGCTGCGAGCCATCAGGAAGAGTAATTACAGGCATTTTAAATCCTACATTCAGTGGTGACCCTTACGAAAGGCCACATGACAATAATGAATCGGTGACGAGGCCACCGCTTGCGAACAATGAAAGGCCGAAAGTATAGAGAAGAGCGCCCTATCTAGCCAGATAAAGCCGGCTTTAGAGCCAAAAAAGCCCCACTAACAATTCGTGAGGCCTTTAAAATCACTATTTAGCTTTTCAGCTCGATTTTAGAAAACGGCTGCCGGGAAGCAATTGCGCTGAGAACCCGCCCCCAAACCGAAAAAATAGGTCGAGAGAAATAGGTCGAGAGAGATTAGCCCTCGCGAACCGCCACCTCAACCCAATCAATCACCTCTTGATAGCGATCAGGCAATTGCGACTTAAGCTCATCCAAACCTTGAATCAGCTTTTGATCGCCACTGTGGGTAAAGTTAATGTGGCCAACCTTACGCCCCTCACGAACCTCTTTGCCATACCAATAAGGCTCTGCACCTGAAATGGCCCACCAGCGCTCATCATAGTCAGTGCCAAGCAGGTTGATCATGACGTTCAAGCCCTTCACTTGAGGCTGCGCTAAAGGCATACCTGCAACAGCGCGAACATGGCTTTCGAACTGGCTGACGCTGGCACCAGCTTGAGTCCAGTGCGCAGTATTGTGAACACGAGGCGCCAATTCGTTTACGATCAACTCATCGGCAACTCGAAAACACTCCATCGCCATCACACCGACGTAGTCCAATTCATCGAGCAACTTACCTAACATGGACTCGGCTTTGGCCTGCAATTTTTCCAATCGAGGCAGCGGTGCCACTGACGCGGTCAAGACACCATTCAATTGCAACGTTAGCGTCAGCGGATAAAAGAATTTATTACCATCGCGATCGCGCACACCAACAATGGCCATTTCTTCATCAAAGTTGATACCCTGCTCAACGATGGCTTCACCGCGCCAATCGGCGGGAATTTTTGAGTCTTCGGATTGCTTCAACCAAAACTGACCGCGACCATCGTAGCCGCCGGTGCGGCGCTTCATTAATGCACGCTCGCCAATCTCGGAATAGACCCGCGCTTCGGTTAACTCGCTATCGACCAGCTTCCAGGGAGCCGTCGCCAGGCCAAGCTCATCAAGCAATTGCTTTTGTGTATAGCGATCCGCCAAACGAGCAAAGATATGAAGGTTTATGAAGTTAGGGTGGTTAGCGAGCGCATCGGTAACAGGAGTTTGCGGCCATAATTCACGCTCCGCGGTAACGACATCTTCAGGCTGAAGCCCGGGCAACTGATCGGATTCGATATCCACCGGCACCACATCAACATTTAACGGCATGGCCGCATGCTGGAGCATTGCCCCAAGCTGACCATGACCAAGCACCCAAACTTTACTCATAACTTGCTCTCGCTCATCCTCACGAAATCGAGGATATCAATTCTTGCATCAAGGCAATCAACAACCCAAATGCCAATCAATACTGCATCAAAACTTAAACGCGGGGATCAGGATTGGCCAAAATGGTCTCGGTTTGCTTCTCGCGGAAGGCATCGATACGAGCCGCTAGGTCGGCATCATTGGTGGCCAAAATCTGCGCCGCCATCAAACCTGCGTTAAACGCACCAGCACCACCGATGGCCAAGGTTCCCACAGAGACCCCGCGAGGCATTTGCACAATCGACAACAAACTGTCTTGACCGCTCAGCGCCTTACTTTGTACGGGCACACCCAATACCGGCAAACGTGTTTTTGATGCAACCATACCAGGCAAATGTGCTGCTCCGCCCGCTCCAGCAACAATTACCTGATAGCCATTATCAGCAGCAGAGGCGGAAAAAGACATCAACTTATCGGGAGTTCGGTGCGCAGAAACCACTTCGACATGATAATCAACGGCCAGCGTATCCAGAATGTCTGCCGCTTCTTTCATCGTCGGCCAATCACTCTTGGACCCCATAATAATGGCGATTTTTGGTTGCATCTTCAGTCTCCAGAAGCTCCTGCTTCTATATATAGGTAGATTCAGTCGCCGAGCGAAGAATCTAGATCTTGTTCTGGTATCGACCCCAGAACGAAAAAACCCGCTATGTAAGCGGGTATTTTACTCGCAAATCGCCATGGCGACTCACTTTCTGCATAAAGCAGTTGTTTGGTAGGACTAGGCAGATTCGAACTGCCGACCTCTACCATGTCAAGGTAGCGCTCTAACCNNAACCAACTGAGCTATAGTCCTAAAATCTTTTCTTTTTCAGACGCTTAGCAAAGAGCTGGTCTGCGAAAGAGGCGCGTACTTTACCAGCGGATTTGTGGCTTGACAAGCTTTTGCCAGCTCAGCCTGACAAATTATTGATGCTATTTAGTCAACGCAATTACCGCTAGAATAGACGCACTTCAGACAAGCACAGGGTTACCACTAAATGAAGGTCGCCATCACGGGAGCGAACGGCTATGTCGGGAAAGCGCTAACACAGCACCTTCAATCGGAAGAATTCGACGTCACGGCCCTAAGCAGATGCTCATCCCCTTCAATGACCAAGATCGATTACTGCGACTCATTAGAGCTTCAATCGGTCTTGAAAGGGCATGAGGCCATCGTACACCTCATCGGAAAAGCCCATAGCCAAGACTCTATGGAGGCTTTAGGCGACTACCGAAACACCAATGTCGAGCTATCCAAAACCATTACCATTACCGCTGCGGCTGCGGGCGTAAAAACGCTCATCTATTTAAGCAGTATTAAAGCCATGGGGGGAAATCGCTCAACCCCATATTGCGCAGATGACCCCGCCCTGCCAACCACGGCCTACGGTGTCAGTAAGCTTGAAGCAGAAATCGAGCTGAAAGACATTTGCGACGAAGCAGGTATGACGCTAATTATCCTTCGCCCACCGCTCATATACTCGCCAAACGCCAAAGGCAACATTCAACAACTCAAAAACGCCTTAACCCGAGGAATCCCACTGCCGCTTAAATCGATCCAAAATAAAAGAAGCATTCTAACACTGGACGATCTCTGCCAAATCATTCAGCAGAGCCTCGAGAGTAAACCGGAGCCGCAGATCTTACTGCCCAGTTCACCGCCAGCGCTTTCGACACCAGAACTAATCGATCGTATCGCTCAAGATAATGCACTCAAAAGCCGCCTCATCCCCTTTCCCTGCGCCCTGTTAAAAATAGGACTGAGCTGCCTCGGAAAGGCAGAAGCCTACGACAAACTGTGTGGAAGCCTAGAAGTCACGCCTAACATCACCGCCGACTAACCCCCCATGATTACAACTATTACCCTTGAACTGCTCGCCACCATAATTCTGATTATTCCGCTCAGTTACTTTATAACGCTGGGCTATCGACGCTATGCGCTCAACAAAAATGTTCTAGACATCCCCAACCAGCGCAGCTCCCATCAGACTCCTACCCCAAGAGGCGGCGGCGTATCCATTATTATCAGCTACTGCCTCATTATCATCGCGCTCAACGGGCTAGAAATACTCACCAACAATCAAACACTCACCCTGCTGATTGCCAGCCTACCCATCGCCCTGATTGGGCTTATCGACGATCACAAGCCAATTCCGAGCTCAGTGCGCTTTGGGATTCACTTTGGCAGCGCGGTGACCGCATTATGGGTTCTCGACAACCCCGTAACACTGCCACTGGGCAACCTAGAAGTCGCCCTTGACGGCTTTTGGATCGTTCTGCTCGCAATCATCCTGACCTGGCTGACCAACCTGTACAACTTTATGGACGGCATCGACGGCATCGCCAGTACCGAGGCAATATTCGTGCTCCTCGGCGTCACGGCTATCTCTCTCTTATCGTCACCTGAATACCTGCCACTGCTTTTTATCGCACCTATCATTGGCTTTTTGATTCTTAACTGGGCGCCCGCAAAAATTTTTATGGGCGATGCCGGAAGCGGATTTATCGGCGCTTTTATCGGCATGCTTGCGATTGTTCTCGCCAGTGAAGAATCCACCAATTTGTGGGTGTGGATAACCCTGCTTGGCACCTTTATCGCCGACACCAGCTGGACATTGATTTACCGCGCTATCGACGGCCAGAAATGGCATCAACCCCACCGCAGCCACAGCTATCAAATCTTAAGCCGCAGGCTCGAATCACATACCGCCGTCAACTTTGCCAACATCCTTGTCATCGCACTGTGGTTGACGCCTTTGGCCTGCGCAGCCCAGCAATGGCCAAAACTGGGGTTACCAATAGCCATTACCGCGTATTTACCCCTATTGTGGACAGCCAAAAAGCTCAAAGCAGGAGCACAAGAAGCCTCCCTGAGCTAGTGTTGTTTTTACTTATAAATCAACCGGTTAAAAATGACCGATTATTTGCAATCAATACTTGACGACCCTGATATCCGGCTATAATATACGCGCCATCTTGATCAAGGCGAAACGCCAGACAAGATAGCCGTTCCGACATAGCTCAGCGGTAGAGCAGTTGACTGTTAATCAATTGGTCCCTGGTTCGATCCCAGGTGTCGGAGCCATATCTAAAAAGGCCGCTCATCGAGCGGCCTTTTTTTTGCTTAAAAATAATGATTTAAATCGGGCGAGCTCTGCGTTACCGCAGGGCGGGTCTTTTAGAAGAAGGCCCAAGTCACAAAAGAAAGTCAGGCGGCTTTACTGTAGCTGAACTTCAGCTACTATAAGTTTGAGTAAAATACTCACGGAATGCCGAGAAAGAGAGTACGGACCCTATGTTACAAGCCTTGTTAGAAGCATCTCGCCCCACCAAAAGATTTATCTCAGTTTCATACGACATCTTCGCATTAAGCGCTTCACTCTACATTGCTTGGGCACTCCGACTTGACACCCTAACTTTCCAGGTAACAATCACAGATCTGGCCTGCCTAGGCATCACCATCATCGTTTCCATACTCTCTTTCGTCAGATTAGGGCTTTACCGTGCAATCCTAAGATTCATGACTCAAGAAGCAACTGTAAGCGTAATGGCAGGGCTACTTATCTCTGCAATAACACTTGCCGCTTGCAGCTTCTTTCTTCATGGCTCTATTCCCAGATCTATCCCTATTATTTATCTGCTAACCGCAGCGATTCTAATCGGGCTTCCCCGATTAATGGTTCGCAATGTCGTACAAATGTTCTTCCCCCAAGGAGATACCAAAGTACTAATTTACGGAGCAGGAAGCGCTGGACGCATGCTCGCAGACTCACTCCAGCAAAATCCGGAATTCCAAGTGGTTGCCTTTTTAGATGATGACAGAAGCTTCAAGAAAAGCAGAGTAAGAAGCTTACCAGTCTTTCCCGGAAAAAAGGCCGGTGCGTTAATTGAACAACATAAATGCAAGAAGATTTTCTTGGCTCTTGGCTCAACAGAAAGATCAACGAAGCTTCGCGTTATCCGCCAATTAGAACAACACCCGATTCAAATACAAACAATTCCACCGCTCGAAGAACTCACCAAAGGCAATGCGAACATTTCGGAAATACGAGACATTTCTATTGAAGATCTTCTCGGACGCGACCCTGTCCAACCCGACTCTTCATTGATGAATGCCAATATCACAAAGAAAGTAGTTATGGTCACCGGTGCAGGGGGCTCGATCGGTTCCGAACTATGCCGACAAATACTCAACAACAAACCCAAGTCACTCTTATTATTCGATTTGAATGAGTTCAACCTATATCAAATTGAACAAGAGCTGACTAGCGTTAAAGAGATGCATCAACTTAAGACGCATATTGCTCCACTACTCGGCTCAGCTCAAGACAAGTATCGACTCAAATCCATTATGCAACAATTTCAAGTTGAGACAGTTTATCACGCCGCCGCATATAAGCATGTACCCTTAGTTGAACAAAATATGATACAAGGAATACAAAATAATGTGTTTGGTACGCATAACTGTGCTCTCGCAGCGCATGAGTCGGGAGTTAGTACTTTTGTTCTCATTTCAACAGATAAAGCAGTGCGCTCAACCAACATTATGGGAGCGAGCAAACGACTAGCAGAGCTTGCAACTAAGCACTTTGCCTCATTTAGTGAAACCAAATTCAGTATAGTACGCTTTGGAAATGTACTGGGCTCCTCAGGATCCGTAGTGCCAAAATTTAGAAAACAAATCAAAGAGGGTGGACCCGTTACTGTAACGCATCCCGACATAACACGTTACTTCATGACAATTCCAGAAGCAGCACAACTAGTCATACAAGCAGGTGCACTTGGAACTGGAGGGGAAACATTCGTCTTGGAAATGGGAGAGCCGGTAAAAATTGCAGACCTAGCAAAGGAGATGATCAGACTTAGCGGCTTCACCCCTAAAACCGACGAAGAAGATGGAGATATGTTGATAACATATACCGGGTTAAGGTCTGGAGAAAAGCTATTTGAAGAATTATTTGTAATTGATAATGCCATCGGCACTGAACACCCCAGAATCACTCAAGCGATTGAAGGCGCCATTGAACACAGCAAGTTTAACGAATATATGGAATCACTACTATCCTATTGCAAAAAATCAGAATACGAAAAAATCATTGCCCTGCTATCATCAATACCCGATACATTTACCGGCAAAAAAACCCCAAATGATCACATGTGGAACGTAACAAAAACGCCACTTCCGCGATTGCAAATAGTCCCTTCAATCGAATCAAAATAGGAACATCCACCTCGTTCTGCTTGGCCTGCTCAGATCTTTTAACTGCTTTTTTTCGAAATTATTCTTCGGTGTAATGTTGGTGCTTTTTTGTGCGCCATGAGAGTACCCCCATATAGAGTTAATATAACTACACACGGAGCCTACTTTTCGTGGGCAACCTGATTGACTAACGCCCGCCTCCTTTCCATTCTAAGGCATTAATCTCTAGAGTAACTGAAAGTTTCAGCGTAGTATGTTCGTGGCTCGAATTTTGGAGAGGAAGATCAATTCCCCGACATCACTCGTTCGTATGCCTGCTCCATCTCACTGATAACATAATTATCAGCATATATCTCCTCGATCAACCTACGCCCAGAAGTCCCGAGCCTTCCTCTTTCATAAGGAGAGTCAATTAAGAACTTTAGCTTACCCATAAGCCCTTCAACATCACCTGGCTCGACTATAAAACCAAACTCCTCACTAGTACGAATAAATGGCTCTCTACAACCGGCAACATTTGTGGTGATCACGGGCTTACCGCAAGCCATGCCTTCTAGCAACACGCGCGGAAGCCCCTCACGAGTTAAACTAGGTACGCACACCACATCGACGCTAGATATCAATTCAGGCATATTCTCGACCGCACCTCGCCAGTCAATCAAGCCTTGCCTTTCTAGCTCAATAATTTCTGATAATTTGTACGCTCCTGCAGAGTGCTCGTCAATTACCCCCGCCACCACAAGACTTACGCTTTCACCAAATGATTGAAGCGTATTTACCGCGTCAACCAAAAAATCCAGACCTTTATTTCTATACAAGCGTCCAGCGAACAAAATTTGTAAAGGACCACTGCCTCTCCCCTTCCGACCCTTCATTCTAAACACCTCAAGATCGATTCCTGCACCTGGCACTGACTTTATCAAACCCTTATGATAGCATCCCCTGCTTTTAAGAATCTCCGAATCTTCACCATTCTCGGTCAGCACTACACAGCTGCGTCGATCAAAAATACGGCGAAAAAACCACAACAACCAACCTTGAAGAATACGAAAATATCTTGTATCTCTAAGAAACACTTTCCCCAACCCGGGAAAGCTCACCACCAAGGGTAACCTAAGGAAAAAAGCTACAACCCCTACATAAATATTTGGCTTGATGGTGATTGAATGAACCAAGTCAGGACCAACCCTCCTAATCAATCTCATTATCGACACAAGCGCTTTTAATTCTCGAAAAGGATTCACGCTACTTCGATCTAGCTCTAACTCATGTATGTGCACCCCATACGATCTTAAATCGACCAAAACAGCACCATCACTTGGCGTCAAAGCGACGTGCACCTCATAACCAGAATCTTGCGCTGCAATCATTCGATTCTTCCAATGCAATGCAAAATACCAATCAACATTTACCACATAGAGTAATTTCTTCACTTCCAGCCCCAAAACAACATACCCTTAGCAACATTTGCGCTGTTAAACTCGCAAAGCACCATTTATTTCCGACGACGCATAAAAAAAGAGACTCACTGAGTCTCTTTTAGCACAATCTATTCCGTATATGTTATTTTACTTTTCAAGAAATATATCCGGCATCTTAGGTAACTCTTTCATATTTTCCTGTACCCACTCAGCGGTTTTAACAAGTCCCTCCTCCAAGTCAACCTTAGCTGTGAAGTCCACTAATTCAGTTGCCTTGTCAGTACTAGGAATTCTAAGCTCGATATCTGCAGATAATGCGTCTCGAAAAACAATCTTTGACTTAGAATTCAAAACTCTACAAATCGTTTGTGCTAAACCGTATATGGTGGTCACAGCCCTAGCATTACCAACATTAAAAGACTCTCCAACGGCGGCGGGATGCTCTAAGCACTTCATCATTGCACCAACCATATCATCAACGTAGCACCAAGCTCTGATTTGACTGCCATCACCAAAAATGTAGATATCTTCGTTTATAAGAGCCTTACGAATCATAATTGAAATAGCCCCTTCTCCCATCTGGCCAGGGCCATATACATTAAAGGGACGAACAGTTACAGTCGGCAAACCGGTTTCGCGATGATAAGCATGAGTTAAGTGCTCTCCCGCCAACTTACTTACAGCATATGTCCAGCGAGCCTCTCCTACGGCGCCAGTAATTGTCTGATCCACTTCTTCCGCTTTGAATGCGCGAGAACCAAACACCTCCGAAGTCGAAAACTCCAAAAAGCGTTCAACACTACCTGCTTGCAGCGCAGCATCAAGAGCGTAAGCAGTGCCCAACATATTGATTCGCATAGTTTTTACAGGATTCTTTACGGTATTATCAATACCTGCAATGGCAGCAGCATGTACATAAACCTGAGCTCCCTTTGAAGCTTCAATCAATGCTCCAGGATCAAGGATATCACCTTTCACTTTTTTCAGGTTCGGGTGATCAGCAAACTCTGTAGTTGAAATAGTATCACGAGAGAAATTATCAAAAATAGTAACTTCATTCGCGTCCAACATCTTGCCGGCTAATGTAGAACCGATAAAACCGGCCCCCCCAGTAATAAAAACCTTTTTACCTTCTATCATTGTTGTACCTGTGCTCCTGATCAATTTAGTGTTGATTACAGCTTGCTTTCATTTCGAAAAAAACTAAAAATTCTCTTTTCCAACAACGGCTTATCATGAATTCTCAGCCCTGCCTCCCCGTACTTATCCAAATAACGCTTTAAACGAATTCTAAGTCGATCCTCATTAATGCAACACCCCAAGAAGTATTCATTTTCTTTTGGGTCAAGCCACCAGTATTCAGGTGGATCATCTAGGGCTCTTAAGTAGTTTTGCGCAATTTGTTCTGGTCTCCAGCGCTCGGAAACAAATTCATACATACGCCGGCCTACTTTTTCACGTAGGTCTTTGTCTGTCGCTAGATTATAGAGCTCTTCCTCCAAAGAATCCGGATGACAATAGCATGTGGGCGGAAGATCAGCCTTGGCCATCCAGGCAGGCCAATAGTCAACAGCGTAACCAGCAATTAGTACTGGCTTTCCTTGCCATGCTGCTTCCGTGGCAAACCCCGGCATAGCATAATCAGCATAAACCTGATCGATAACCAAGTCTGCTCTACGTATTTCTTCGATTACCGTTTTATTATCAACACCAATCAATTCGATATAATCTACATCTATGCCACGGGACTTCAACCGTTTTATCACGTCTCGAATAATTGGTGTTCCTTTGGCCTCCGGACGACTCGGGCTGTGCACCACACGTAATTGATCAGGCAAGTTTTGATCAGTTTTATCTTCCACATCATAATCAAGTGGATAACAACAGAGCCCTATATACAACCAGTTGATATATTTCTTTTCACACAAATGCGCCTGAGGCGGAATATTAACCAATAAGTCCGAAAAACGCTCCGTCATCTTAATGATGATTTTTTTGAAGCGAGTCAATCTATATAATTCTGAATCGGGCAATAGATCTGCTTGATTGTAAGCACCATCAAAATAGGGCGCCCTAGAATCACAACCATGCATCTGATAGATAACTCTCTTTCCCAGAATTTTCAGAATCACGACATCTAAAAACCCGAGGAAACTCCGATTAGCGCATATAATAAAGATATCATGCTTAGGTAATACCCTAAAGAACAATACTCCCTGTAAGAGAAACTGTAAGACAGTGAAAATAAACTTACTCCCTACCCTACTACTGTTACGTCTACGGGTGTCCATCTTTTGAACGAGACCAACCGGCCAAACTTTATCATCCGCAGAAAAACCAAACGGGTGTTCGCTAAAATTCAGAAATGTACAATTTATTCCCAGCCGTTCAAAACCGAGCTTCAATCCCTTATAGTGCCCTGCCACCTCAGATAGACCAATTAAAACTCTAGTACCTGACATACAACTAAATTCTTTTGGCGAAGTTTTTTTCTGCAATCCTTGCAGCACGTAGTAACGTGTCTTTCACCCGAACTTTTGAATGCTCCTTAATTACCCACTGACGTGATTCTTCTGCTGTTCTCCTTAACAAACTTCGATCAAAATAGAGCTCAGCTATATTTTCAAAAATATCTTGATCTGACGAAGCCGCCTTTAAAGGAGGATGCTCATCGAAACACCAGTCGTTAAGAAGCTTGTCATAGGAAGTGATCACAACAGCCCCACAAGATAGTGCTTTTGGTGTAATTAGTCCAAAAACACCCAACTCATATTGATCGAGTACAATATCAACCGATCCAAAATACTTAATTAGGCCTCCCTCTGAAACCGGTCGGACCCATTGAACGTATTCGCTGATCCCCAATTCATTACAATAGCTCTTACTCTTGTCAACCTCCTGCCCCCACCCAGGAATCACTAACTTTACATTCATTCCTTTTCGAACACATTGCTGTATTGCTCGAAAGTACTTGTCGTTACCCTTTACGGCCCAGTTTTGTCGAGCGGGAGCAAACATAACTAAGGTATCATCAGGCACATCGAATAACTCTCTGCGCATCTGAGTTCTTTGACTCCCAGAAAAAGGAGTATATCTAGCCTCGTCTATTGGGTGGGGACAAAAATCATAGTGTTTCAATCCCAGCTCTTCTGCTCTCCCTTTCACGTCAGGGTTTGTAATTAGTACATAATCAGCCTCGCGGTAAGCCGCTGCCAGAAGCCTACCTCTAGCGCTGCCTTCAAATGGAATGTCTCGCATGGTTCCTATCTCAACTGCTACATAAGGCTTATTGTGATCTAAAAGTGTATATATTGGCGAGAGCACATAGGTAAAGATAACGTCGGCCTGCTTAGCTGCAATGTTCATCCATTGAGAATGCAAGATATAATTTTCACAATCCTTTTCTTCAATCGCCCATTCGTCCCCATACTTACGTGATTTTTTGACAACCATCGAAACCCCCCGTGTTAATGACACGTAAGCCCCAGGAAAAAGAACTTTGTGGGAACGATAATAAGCCGATTTAAGGGCACTAGTAACAGGTAGAGGAAAACCCCTCAACAAAGGAATAAGTCTGAACAACCCTCGATCAATAGTTTTGGTAAAAAATCCACTTCGACTCTCAGTAGAGGCCTTTTTTTCCTGAATAGTTTGCAGTATTCCAGTTCGTGGATGTAATTTCTCGAATATATACTTATAGCAACTATTAGTAGTTTCTTTTAAGTTTTGCGGTAAAACCCTAACAGCTGGGCGTAACAATATGGTCAGAGTATTTAGACAGAATAAGCTGAGGTAGGCAACTACCGTATAATAAGTCCCTTTAAGAATTTGTGTAAGTTTCAAAGATATCGGAATAGTTGCTAGTACGTCTTGCTGCAATAGATCATCCCTATGCGCACTTTCATCATTAGCATCCGCCATATGGCCGCCCAAGGGAGCAATTAGTTCACTAGCCCCACATTCAGCCTCCAAGGACTGATTGTCATTCGACGACTCAAGTAACAAACTAAAGAGAGTTCCCGAATGAAACCACTCAGGTCTCTTGTAGCTCCCCAGATTAGCGCTATTGGAATAAAAGTCATTTTCATTAGGAAAATCCTCAGAATCTAGATCTAAGTCATCCCACTCTGGTTGACTCATTATATGAGTCATATCGTGACAATATAGCTGAACCTCTACTTTAAACTGATCTAGAATTTTACAATTTTCATATGCGACATTGGCAATATTGCTAGTATGGACCGTCTTCACTACTGCTACCTTAGAGATTACTCTTACTTTTATTCAAAAATTCATAGAAGCTTCCAGATTGCAAGCTGATCTTATATTCCGATTCTACTGATAACTGCACCCGTTCAACCCACGCTTTCACCTCAAGGTCACCGGACAATGAAAACTGCTCTATAACATTGCTAAGAGCCTCTACAAAATTCTTACGGGTAAATAGATTACGACTTAAATAGTACCAAATAGGTTTCGTATCATTCGAGTCTGCGCTGCTCACCGGGTACTGTATATCCAAAGGGCTTAGTCCAGATAGGGAAGACATTTCACGATCACCTAAATCAACAATTGAGACACCAGGGTAAACTACGAGCTCGATGACACCATAATCTACACAACGCTCGATTTGAGATATCAGAGTTCTAGCACTTATATCTTCAGTACAGACTATCTTTATATGATCATATAATGCCAACTCTTCAAACTCAGGTAAATCAGACATGTTAAGTAGAACGGGTGCCTTTTGCTCGCTCCTACAAGGAACATGCTCTGAGGAGCTACCCTGAATCAAAACTGCAGAGCTGGAAACATTAAAAGCACTACTAAAGTCATCGAACGCCAACGAACTAATTTCAAAACGAGGTACTTCTGCATTAGAAACATAGCGATCATATAGTTCAAATACAGATAGCAAATGCTCTCTAATTTTCCCGAGAGGCGTAGAGTCAAGCTGCTGAATTCTCTCCCTTACAGCAAGAGAAACCCCACTTCTACCTGTCTTCCTCGCAACAGCAACTATATTGAGTCCTGGCTGCCCATCAAGCGAACCTTCCATTTTCTCGATAACAGTCCGATATGATGGATCCATAATCATATCGTAAAAATATGAAATTTTTTGATTGGTATAAAAACCATCAACCCAAAGATATTTACCAAATGTCTCTGGCATACTCATAAAATCAAAATCGGTATGGTAATCATGCTCCTCTGGCTCAACTATTGGCGATGTGCCATTTACAATATGAACTATACTCTTAAGACAGATATGTAAAAAGCCAAGTGACGGGTGTAATTCTGTAAAATTGTTTTCGTTTGGCTCTCGTGAAATCATACAGCCATCAGGCTTAAGAATTCGCCTTACCTCGACAATCACATTTTCCAGATTCGGAAAATGGTGCAACATTCCACTACAGAGCACCAAATCAAAATGCTCGTCAGGAAAATCTAAATTTTCCGCATCCCCTACCTGGAAGCGATAATCTGAATAACGCCTCTTAGCAACATCAACCATTGTTTGCGAAATATCAACGCCATAATAATCCCAGTTATCGTAGCGCATTAAGTGAGACACCATAGACCCAGGACCGCAACCCAAATCCAGAATACGAACTTTCCTATCTAATGATGATCGCGATGCAACAGCATCATCCACAATAGATGCGAGATACTCATCCATCAAATGATAACAAACCGCGTCATGATACTTAGAGTCGTATATATCGCCGTACTGCGCCTCATAAGTAATTTCACATCGTTTCTGTTTCAGGGAATCAAAAGGTGTTAGATCTTCCTTTTTATAGCTTTTCAATTTGGAGGAAACACTCTTCCAATCTACGTCTGAAAGCAAGCAAGCATCAACATTCATCCCCTTAAGGCTACCTAACACAGCACTGTTTTCAGCGATGGCGACCGTTGCATGACGCAATGCATAGATCAACAATGCGGCGACTGCACCATCAGAATTTATCAGCTCAAAAGTCAAATCGGTACAGTACGCGACGTAGCGAGTTTGCGCATAGAGAACTGCATAAATACTACAACTGTCGATTGTTAGTAAAAACTCTTCTCCTCGGAATATATTTGCCGCCAACAGTTCTGACTCTCGCCGCCAACCTTCAAGATCATTAGTTTGTACTCCTACCGATGATGCATAACGCTGCGAGTCTTTAGCGATTAACGAGACCCACTCATCACTGACTCGATCACTATCTGTCACAGTTTCAGGACTTAGCTCTACATCAACGAGTTGAAGTTCTTTTTCAATCGAATAGTCTCCATACTGAGTCTTCCGCAATTCATCACCGAGAAAGAACAGATTAGAACTCGAACTTACAAACCTTTCGGATTCTTTCAACGCATTAAACAAAAGCGGAGGAAACTTGTTCCTCGTCAATATCACTACACTCATAGTAGAAAACCAAATAGATAATCAATTTTAGATTTAAGCATTAGCATCAAATCGAATAAATTCCTTGCAACTCACTTCTGGCCGCCATTCCAGCTCCTTCTTTAACAAACGATTACAAGCTAGTAGATCTCCAACAGTATTCGTAGACTGTTTCACACTGGCGGTCACCCCTCGAGCAAGCGCATACTCATCAACAAGGTCTGCGAAGGAAAAGACTTCATCACCGCATAAATTATATACACGATAACCCTCAGGGCACTTATCCATCGCTTGCTCCACCGCACTCACGATGTCATCGCAATGAACCGGTTGCAGCTTGGGTGCACCATCAACATTAAGTGTTAACATCGACCGGTTCTTGATACTGCTCTTTATCAACGGAAAAATTCCCTTTCTCTGGCCTTCTGCAAACGGAAAATACAGACGAAACACAACAACATTCAGACCGTATTCTTGGGAATACATATTCGCAAGCTGCTCAGCGAGCACTTTAGAATGACCATAGATACCAATGGGATCCAAACTATCAGTTTCTTGTGCTAACTCGCCATCTCGATACCCATAAACTCCCCCTGTCGAAAACAGAATAAATTGCTTAGCTTTTCTAGCAACTGCTAGCTCAAGTAGTTCTCGAGTTGCTACAACATTTGCACTCCAATAATCTCCAACTTCTTTAGGATTAATTGATGCCGCGCAATGAATAAACGTAGATTCTAAGGGGACTCTTTCGGCTATGCTATGGAGATCCTGAGCTAGAGAGGGCACAACCAACTGCGAAACGTTCTGTCTATTTAAAAGCTCTCGACGATTAATACTGACAATATTGCTTTTCTCAGAAAAAGAATGAACTAAATGAGAGCCTACAAAGCCGGTCTCTCCTGTTATAACCAATCTATCCTTGCTCATCTGAACAACCTTTCTTTAACCCCATCCCAAAATCGATTTTCATTTATGCCGACGTTTATTTGATCTACACCAGCCTCTTCAAAATCTGATTTCGTATATTCTGCATTCACCCCCGCGCTTGAAGTATCGACATACAGTGGATGTAGGGTTATGCAAATATCATCATTGCTATCTACAGTTCCCATAAACTCACACACTCGCTGAGTCGATATGTTGTAATGGAAAATACTTCCAGGCTTACAGCCTGCGATCACCCACGAATCAGCACCCAAAAGCCATATATTGAAGTCCCACCCCCAATTACAATACCCTCCCGATTGTAAATATAGCTTCATCCAGGTTTTATTCTGTATTACATAACTTCCAGACGGTCCCCTCATGTACTCCTGATAATGTAAACTACTCTCAGCCTTCTCAATCTTGGAACCATCAAATTTCAAGCCCAATTTACTCGCGGACAATATCGCCTTTGGTACATAGACAAAGTTGTGCTCAACCCAAAGACTATCATCCACCGCATACTCTTCGAATATTTCAATACTCTCGGCACCATTAAATGGCGCTGCGTTGTGTCCAGTTACACTTTCAATTATCAACCCTTGAGCACGCAACCAATCAATCTCAGCTACAACGGCCTGACTTCCATCAACAAAGTGCTCTGTATAAAAGAAGTAAGGGTCTGCATGAAATCCAATTTCATGATCGTATTGAGTGATTTTCTGCAGGATAGCAGCCAAGCATTCGTTACGCTTAAACGTTCCGTCCGACATTACACCGTAATATGGTGCGCTATGACAAATATAGAAAATGGCCTTAATCGACTTGGATTGAAGATAGGCAGCAAGTGAAACGGCGGCCTCAACATCAATATCGACATCAATACGGATCTGAGAATTTGCTAATCCCGCCAGTATTGAACGACTATCGGAGAATACAGATTTACTGTTGTTGATTGAATCCGACAATCGATCAAAATCTTCCAGAGGTGTGACCGAATGCACTGACTGCTCAATAAACGCCTTTTTATTCAGGGCTGTAATTTCAAGTAACTCACGGGACGAATATAAAGTTGAAGGCTCGACACAGTAGTCTTCGAACTTATCATATAACTCATGTCCCTGCCGAAAAAAGCCCTCCTCCCTAGGGAGCCGTGAAGCAGCAATAACCGTTTCTACAGGAATGTCTTCACGATTACTTTTGATTGGGAAGATTTCAATATGCTTATATCCAGCTAACTCTAGACTGTCCCTTATAGCTGTCGGAGAGATATTATTGAAATTCACTCCCATCTTTACATCACGCGTTACTTTATGATTCCTCTGGTCATGGAAATAGCCTCGATAGCTAGTTACGTATAGATACTGCGTACTAAGCGAAGCCAAACGACTTATGAAAGCAGAAATATCATAGACATTATCAATGGTTGCATGACAAGTAACTAAATCAGCCGTCTGAGACAACTCTTCCTTTAGTACATCAGCACAAACATATTGATGCAAGGAGAACTCGTTATTACGATTGGCATAGCCGACCACGTCCTCTGAAAGATCAACCCCAACATATTCCTTATGAGAAAAGTATGTGTTGTAGCCGTAGCCCAAACCACTACCCACATCAATTACCCGCTCAATAGAGTCAACTAATCCCGATTGATCACAAAACCTAAAAAACTGATTGTGGGAATATTCTCGATATTCGTAGATTTCCTGATACCAAGCGGGATCCACCTGAGCATCCTCTTTCCACCAACCTCCATATGAGTATGGCTCGTTTCTGACTTCGTTCTTATTACCACCAAGCTTTCGGACAACGTCCAAATTAAAATCTAAAAACCGTTCTTGCTGCTCTTGCGACCATTGATCTCTATAGGGAAATGCCCCACATTCGGCCCCCCTGTCTTTCAATGAATTAACCTTGCCCTCCAGGATCGTGTCAACCGCCAAAGAATCAAAATCCTCCAGGTCCAAAAAGTCATAGATTCGCTTTATTGTCTTCACATCAGGTTTTGTAAAATCTACAAACAGATAATCCTCTAAAGGGATATTACTTAGCTGTTCAAATAATTTCCTATAAACCGTTCCCCAATACCAACAAACCATTTCAAACCTAGAAAAGCTAGGCCAATCTTCATAATAAGGATCGTTAGATTGCGGCCGAGGCAAGCTTATATCGAACTCATCTTGTTGATCCAAACGATTTAGAACTTTCCGTGCCACCTCAGAATATTCCGTTATTTCCTGAGATTCACTGTAAATAATTGGCCAGAGCATTTGATGCCAATTCATCATAGAGCTTACGACATCCCTACCATCACGGTAGGGGATTATGAACTTGGAACCATACATTCGGTGTATCTCGCCGACAAAAGGTACCAGCGAAACTTGCTTTTCAACATAGATCTTTGCTTTTGTTGTTGCTCTTGCAATTCGTTCTCCGATAACTTCATGCAACACCATAGATGAGTTTGGCAAAGCGTTATCATATTTCCGACGAGACTCAACATTCAAATTTGGCATGGGCTCACTTGCACAAACAACATGCCGACTTAATTCAAGCAAGCTGACCAGAGAAGTAGTACCAGAGCGTGCGGCCCCCACAATAAATACTGATGACACAATCTATCCGTCCATTCTTTCAATGGTTATTTTTGAATTAGGATCTAGCAATCCATTTAGATGCCGCCCCTCTACAATTAGAGTTTTATTTCCTTTCACGTGTACACTGGGAATAAAGTCGTCATCTACGATTTCTGTAGCCCCCCCCCCCAAAAGGTAAGTCCCTGGAGTAAGCGCACACCGGAATTTAAAAAGGGCTTTTACTACCTGGTTCTTTTGAACAGACATCTTGACGTCATTCTCGAACGTGCTGTCGCCAATAACTACCAAACCAGTTGTAGACTGAATTTTGAACCCCAAATTTATACTAGCTTTAGCCGATTTAATTCGCACAGTCGTACAAACAGTATATTCTTCTGTTTGTAACAAGGTTGTCGCAAGATGACCGTGCTTATCCACAACTTCAACCCCCAAAAGCTGAAAGCCGTTCCCATCATCAATTACTTGAGTATTATCATCGACAAAACTCCCTCCAACCATAATTTGTTGGTTCTGAGAAAGCTGATCATCTCGATTCGATAGCTCTTCGACGAGCTTAGTATTTTCGTTTTTCAAAGCTAACTGAGCAGTTTTTTTGTCGAATAGTAATTTTTCATACTGCTTGCCAACTGTATAAGTATCGCCAAAGCTCAATAAACGCCCCTTATCAAAGAGCATACAGCTAGTACAGACCTCGTAAATATGAGACAGCGAATGAGTAACAAGTAATACCGTCGAACCGCTTGAACAGATTTCTTTTAAGCGAGTCATGCACTTCTCTTGAAACAACGCATCACCCGTAGCCAAGGCTTCATCGACTATGAATATGTCAGGTTGTATGCACATCGCAGTACTGAAAGTCAAACGCCCCTGCATCCCGCTAGAATAAGTCTTGAATGGGTGATCAATAACTTCTTCCAGTTCAGAAAAGGCGATAATTTCATCCATCTTTGACATTACCTCAAGGCGTGACATTCCAAGACACATCCCCCCCATAACAATATTCTCTCGACCAGTATAATCAGGATGAAACCCCGTACCTAACTCCAAGATTGCTGACAACTTACCCGAAAGATCCACCGACCCAGATGAAGCATCTAGCGTACCTGCCAGTATTTTCAGTAAAGTACTTTTCCCGGCGCCATTTTGTCCCAAAATACCGACAACCTCTCCTTTTGGAATATCAAAGCTTACGTCCTTCAGAGCCCATTGGTTTTCATGGCGAGGCTTTCTAGTAATTAACTCAAGCAGCATATCTTTCGGTTGAACGTAAAGCTTATAACACTTAGAGAGATTCTTAACTTGAACGGCAATATCTTTCACTTTATTCACACGTAGTTCGCTACAACATTCTTCAGCCGGCTAAAGGTAGCCGCCCCCACAACGTACACCACACTAGCAGTCACCAACCATACGATCCACGAGATTGGATGCTCTATGCGACCATAGAAGCTAACATCTTGATATACCCACACCATGTGACTAAGAGGATTGAACTCTAAGAGTGGCGCCATCCAGGAAGGCATCATCCCAGGAAGATAGATAATTGGGAGAAAGTACAGCCCGACGACCGCCACTAACTGGACTAGATCTTTAACATCTTTAATTATTGCTGCAATAGAAGATATAAAGAATGCCAACCCCATTAAAAATACCGTCTGAATAATCATTAATAGGGGTAAAAGAAGCCAAAAACTATCAAACTCCCGACGCTGAAAGACGGCATAGACAATATACCCCCCCCAAAAAACCCCCTGAGTAAATACCGTCGAAACTACCCCCTTAACTGGTAACACCTCCATAGGAAATACAACTTGCTTAATCAGAGGTCTGTTCCCAGCTATAACAACGGAACTTTTACTAATCACTTCGACTACTGCCAGCCATGGTATTAGTCCAGCAAGGAGATAAGAACCATAATCCAACGGCATATCTCGCTCGAAACGCAGGCCAAATACAAACCCAAAAATAATGATATATACTCCCATCAAAAATATGGGGTGAAATAGAGCCCAGATAGCACCAACCGCTTGACCAGAATACCGGTCTAAAACCTCTCGCCTTGCTAATTCGAGGACTAACTCCCCGTGCTTGGAAAATAGCTTTATGGGTGACATTACAATTATAACTCTCAGTAATTTGTTTATGACTCAAGCCTGTCATACGCAGCCCAGTTTCCGCGAAGTTAACTTTCAGGCAAGAATATAACTGTAGAGCACAGGCAATACCCCATGATCTCCGACATAGATGGGTTACATTTACGATCAACTGCCGTAACGCAGGATATTACTCAGCAGCCTAAGCTTGTAGCAGTGCCTCAATAATAAGCCTCTGCTCTTCTTCTTTCAGGTAAGGATGCATAGGTAAACTGAAGACCTCCGACTCTACACGCTCAGACACAGGCATCGATGTTGCGCTAGAGCCAGAAAAAGCCTGCTGCCTATGTAACGATTTACCGTAGTATACAGCAGTAGGAATCCCTTTTTCTTTGAGCGCGTCCATATAACTTTGACGACTACGAACAGCCTTTGAGCGAATGGTAAACTGGGCCCAAGAACTAACAAATCCTTCTGGCACTATTGGCACAAAAAAATCCCGCTTCAGAGCAGTACTATAGCGAGCTGCCGCCGCATTACGCAGTTCAACCTCCCTAGGGAACACTTCAAACTTTTCCAATAAGATGGCAGCCTGAAGAGTATCAAGACGGCTGTTCATACCTATCCGAACGTTATCGTATTTATCCACACCCTTGCCGTGCACCCTAAGAGATCGTAAAACCTGTGCAAGGTCATCATCATTGGTAAAGAGCGCCCCACCATCCCCATAGCAACCTAATGGTTTTGCAGGAAAGAAACTTGTAGTCGCTACGTCACCGAAACTACCGGCGCGCTGACCATCTATTTCGCCACCAAAGCCCTGAGCAGCATCCTCAATCAAGTACAGACCATACCGATCTGCGACACTTTGAATTTCTTGGTAGTTCGCTGGCAAACCAAACAAATCAACTGCAATCACAGCTGCGGGATTGAGCTCTCCCTGAGACTCAACCTCCTCGACAGCTTTACGCAATAACTGCGGATCGATATTGTAGGTATCCTCGCAAATATCTACAAAGACCGGCGTCGCGCCAACCAACGCAATTACCTCTGCAGTCGCAAAGAACGTAAAAGGGGTCGTGAATACCGCATCCCCAGGACCAATGCCTTTTGCCATTAATGCAAGCTGCAATGCATCCGTACCATTTGCGCAACTAATACAATTTTTGACACCAACAAAGTTTGCGAGGCGCTCCTCCAGTTCTGAGACCTCGGGACCCATAATGTACTTACCATGACTGAGAACCTGCTTGATTCTAGAGTCAATTCTTTCTTCAAGATATTGGTATTGCGCTTTTAGATCGATAAATTCCATTAGCCAACTACTTCTTCAGGTGATTTTGATAGCTTTCCATCTCGTAATACATAGGTGACGCCAGTGTTTGAACATTTCACTCGGCCACGCCCCTGAACAGGTAATTCAAGCTGTTCGCCATACTCACTCATCCAACCGATTTGCCTGGCAGGCACTCCAACCATGAGCGCGTATGCGGGAACACTTTTGTTAATTACAGCGCCCGCGCCAACGAATGCAAACTTCCCCACTTCGACACCACACACTATCGTACAATTGGCTCCCAAAGTTGCTCCCTGCCGAATAACGGTATCTCGATACTCATCCTTGCGCTCCACGGCAGAGCGAGGATTATAGACGTTCGTGAAGACCATGCTCGGCCCACAAAAGACGTCACTTTCGATCAACACGTTATCGTAAACCGACACGTTATTTTGAATTTTAACGTTATCGCCAATAGTGACTTTGTTACCCACGAATACGTTCTGACCAAGAGAAACTCTTTTTCCGATACTTGCGCCACTGCAAACGTGAACCCAATGCCAAACTCTTGACCCCTCGCCAATTTCAGCACCAGAATCAATAATGGCAGTTTCATGTACTTGATAGTCGATATTCATAGATATATCCGCAGAGATTAACGTAAGAGCTTTGCTACAAAAGGGTGTTGTTCACCAGCTGAGAGATCACATGCTTGTGTTCGTATATCTGCTACCGTATTAATAGCGACTCGATTATCTTCCAAACCAAACCCATTACCCTTCAAAATTTCTTCATAGCTTCTCGTATGAAGATCAGTAAAACCACCCGAGAACTCTATTTCTTTTCCATTCGCCGTGATACTTCTAAAAGTTCTTTGTCCCGTTTTTGCAACCTCAGAAGGTAAATCCGTTGCATCCACCGACAAAAACCAACGAACTCGAGCGTTTTCATACTCCAAATACCCTGCGCACTTTCTAGGCTCTGAATGGTGCACTACATTCTGCTGCAATTCGCCAAAGATATAGTGGAGCATATCGTAGAAGTGAACACCCACATTCGTAGCCACACCACCTGACTTCCGTACATCCCCCTTCCAAGACACGTCGTACCAGTGCCCCCTT
The DNA here is from genome assembly GCA_050633365.1 of Cellvibrionaceae bacterium. Classification (GTDB taxonomy): domain Bacteria; phylum Pseudomonadota; class Gammaproteobacteria; order Pseudomonadales; family Cellvibrionaceae; genus Pseudomaricurvus. The sequence continues at coordinate 210,814 of JBOEGJ010000006.1, forward strand.
GAAGTGATGTAGGTTAGATCGACTTCATATTTTTTGCCTTTTGTCGCAGCCTCAACCTCTTTCTTCAACGCAATGATTGAAGGATGCAACCTAAGCTGAAGAATTGTATGGACCTTTTGTCCATACTCTTTTTCGTCCTCTAGCAAGAGATCAATATTATGGGGATTCAGCACCAAAGGTTTTTCGCAGATCGCATCAGCACCTGAGCGCAGAGCCATACGAATATGAGAGTCATGCAAATAATTGGGAGACGCTATCGACATAAAATCGGTAGCAACACCATTTCTACGACTTCGATCAATATGCCGATCAAACCGCTCAAACTCGGTAAAGAAATCAGCTTCTGGAAAATGACTATCGATAATTCCTACGGAGTCATTCGGATCTAAGGCCGCGATCAGGGTATTACCTGTATCTTTTATTGCCTTCATATGCCTTGGTGCGATATATCCCGCAGCGCCGATTAATGCAAAATTTTTCATATTTTCCTCTAAGTTGTTCTTTAAGCTCTAATTATGTTCTCAGCTTGTGAGCGAAAATGGCCACGAGTATCAATCAGCAACTGAGATTTTCTAGCGATTAGCTCATAGTCAAATTTTTCGTGATTTGTCGCCAGCAGTACAGCATCATATGAAGCAAGCGTTTCATCACTCAATGGCACACTCGACAAATCGAAGTTATGTTCACGCAGTTTAGGAAATATCGGTACATGCGGGTCCGAATACTCAACTATCGCACCTTTACTACGAAGCATTTCCATTAGCTCTACCGATGGAGACTCTCTCATATCATCGACATTCTTCTTATAGGCGATACCGAGAACCAAAACTTTGCTCCCCCTTACCGGCTTCCCGTGGTCGTTAAGCCCATCGACTAACTTACCCACAACCCACTCGGGCATAGCAGTATTAACTTCACCAGCCAACTCAATAAAGCGTGTGTGCAAACCATACTCGCGAGCCTTCCAAGTCAAATAGAATGGGTCAATAGGGATACAGTGCCCCCCCAAACCCGGCCCCGGATAATACGGCGTAAAACCAAACGGTTTAGTCGCCGCAGCATCGATAACCTCATGAATATCAATACCCATTTTATCTGCCACAACTTTCATCTCATTAACTAAACCGATATTTACCGCTCGGTGGATATTCTCCAACAACTTCGTCATCTCTGCGGCTTTAGTAGAGGAAACAGGGACAACTCGATCAATCGCCACCCCATACAACGCCAAACCAACATCTAAACAAGAACTAGTGTGCCCACCACAAACCTTAGGTATTTGCTGAGTTTCAAAATTTGGATTACCTGGATCCTCCCGCTCAGGAGAATATACGAGAAAGACATCGACACCTACGGACAACCCCCGAGACTCGATACGAGGCAGCAACTCTTCTTCAGTAGTCCCAGGATAAGTAGTGCTTTCCAATGATATAACCTGACCTTTTCGCAGATTGGGAGCAATCATATCCATTGTAGAAATAACAAATGATAAATCTGGCTCACGATGCTTATTCAGCGGTGTCGGAACACACATGATCAATACATCTGCTTCCGCCACTCTAGAAAAGTCAGCGGTAGCACCGAAGCCGCTACCGACAGCATTGGCTACAGAGCTTGAGGGGATATGCTCAATATAAGACTTCCCTGCATTGAGTGCACCCACCTTGGATCCATCGACATCAAAACCGACAACCCGAAAACCTAACTGGGAATATCGTAACAACAAGGGCAAGCCCACGTATCCCAATCCAAATATCCCAATCACGGCCTCTTTCTGGGCGATTTTTTCTAGCAACGCCTTCTTCATAAATACCTCTGTATTTTGATATCCACACCAAAACGCCAGCATATTTTAGAAGCACTGGCGCTAATCAATAACTCAAATTATTCCGAACTTAGAAACTATTGAATACTCTCATTAACCCGATCACGCATTTCCTTTCCAGGTTTAAAATGCGGAACGTATTTACCGGACAATTCAACTGAATCACCAGTCTTTGGGTTGCGGCCAACACGTGGCGCTCGGTAGTGGAGGGAGAAGCTTCCAAAGCCTCTGATTTCGATTCGCTCGCCGACGGCGAGGACTTGTGACATGTGTTCAAGCATTAGCTTGACTGCCAATTCGACATCTTTTAGGGACAACTGGTCTTGTTGCTCAGCAATTCGCTCAATCAACTCTGACTTGGTCATGGCCATTCCTTCGATCTGTATTGGAATCAAGCGACTTGAACCCCTCTGGAAGCGTGAACTTCCCACCAAGCACTTAACTCTAACCCTTTGTTTTCTAAGGAGTATAGGACGCTGAGACTAACACAGCAAGGAACAAATTCATTGAATAACGACTTAGTCTCAGCTTAACAAATCACGAAAAACCAAGATCGAGCGCGCGCCCCCAAAAAAAACGGGCCAACCCCCTTTCGAGAAATTGGCCCGCCGGTCCCTTTCGATTAGACTAAATCCCATAGGATCAAGCCTTGATGGGCATCCTTACCCTACCGAATAAGACGCTTCCCTTGACCTTTCTTGGTCAACAACTACTTCCTTGTGTGCTTCCTTGCGCGATCTATAGTCTTATAATCATGGCCCTTATTCCACTGGGTAATCTCGGAAATACTTGTAGGAGAATGCTCACAAACATTTGTACCACTTAGGCTGAAAAATAAGCAGATACGAGATACTGAGATTACGAGATTCGAGCGAATCCCCACACCCGCGCCTCGTATCTCGTATCTCGTATCTCGTATCTCGTATCCCGTATCTCGTGCCCCCCAAAACCACCAGACACAAAAAAGGCGACCCTAAGGTCGCCTTTTCAGCAGAACAACTAACTATCTAATGATAATTACTTATCTTGGCTTTGCATCTGAGCTTTGATCAGATCACCAATGGTTGCAGCTGGAGCCGCTTCGGTGGTCTTGGTAGAGTGCTCTTTGATAGCAGCACGCTCTTCAGCAGCGTCTTTCGACTTGATAGACAAGTTGATGGCGCGATTCTTACGATCAACGTTAAGAATAACGGCTTCAACTTCTTCGCCTTCTTTCAGAACGTTGCGAGCATCTTCAACCTTCTCACGGCTCAACTCAGAAGCTTTCAATACCGCTTCTACGTCGTCAGAAAGAGTGATGATTGCAGCTTTTGCGTCAACTTCTTTAACAGTACCGGTAACGATAGTGCCTTTGTCGTTGGTCGCAACGTAGTCAGAGAACGGATCGCTATCCAACTGCTTGATGCCTAGAGAGATACGCTCACGCTCTGGGTCGATTGCCAAGATAACGGTTTCAAGCTCGTCACCTTTCTTGTATCCACGAACGGCTTCTTCACCGGCTTCGTGCCAAGAGATGTCTGACAAGTGAACAAGACCGTCGATGCCGCCATCCAAGCCGATGAAGATACCGAAGTCGGTGATAGACTTGATCTTACCGGAAATCTTGTCGTTCTTAGCGAATTGCTTACCGAATGCATCCCATGGGTTTTCTTGACACTGCTTGATACCCAGAGAAATACGACGACGCTCTTCGTCGATATCCAGAACCATCACTTCAACTTCGTCGCCAACATTGACAACTTTAGATGGGTGGATGTTCTTGTTGGTCCAATCCATTTCGGAAACGTGAACCAAACCTTCAACGCCTTCTTCGATTTCAGCGAAGCAACCGTAGTCGGTCAGGTTGGTAACCTTAGCCTTGGTGCGAGCACCTTCAGGGTAACGGTTAGTGATCTCAACCCATGGATCTTCACCCAGTTGCTTCAGACCTAGTGATACACGGTTACGCTCGCGGTCAAACTTAAGGACTTTAACGTCGATCTCGTCGCCAACGTTAACAATCTCAGAAGGATGCTTAATACGCTTCCAAGCCATGTCAGTGATGTGCAACAGGCCATCAACGCCGCCCAAGTCAACAAAAGCACCGTAGTCGGTCAGGTTCTTAACGATACCCTTAACAGACATGCCTTCTTGCAGGTTGGCCAACAACTCTTCGCGCTCGGCAGAGTTGGCTTTTTCTAGAACAGCACGGCGAGAAACAACAACGTTGTTACGCTTCTGATCTAGCTTGATAACTTTAAATTCCAGCTCTTTACCTTCAAGGTGAGCTGTTTCGCGTACTGGACGTACGTCAACCAAAGAGCCTGGCAAGAACGCGCGGATGCTGGATACGTCTACGGTGAAACCACCCTTGACCTTTCCATTAATAACACCTTTAACGATTTCGTCAGCTTCGTGAGCCGCTTCCAATACTTTCCAAGCTTCAGCGCGCTTGGCTTTTTCGCGAGATAGTTTAGTTTCACCGAAACCGTCTTCTACGGATTCCAGTGCAACTTGTACTTCGTCGCCGATAGACAGGGTCAATTCGCCGTCATCGTTCAGGAACTGAGCTGTAGGGATAACGCCCTCAGATTTCAGACCTGCGTGAACAGTAACCCAATCTTTATCCAAATCGATAACAACACCAGTTACGATAGAACCGGGGACCATATCGACGGACTTTAAACTTTCTTCAAAGAGTTCTGCGAAAGATTCGCTCATTAGGACAACCTATAAGGTAACAGCGGAAGTTTATCGGAGGTGGCTTAATTGCCGAATTGATAAACTTGCCTTCCACACTGCCAGTCGTGTGGGCCGATTAATTTTGATGGAAGTGCCGTTCTAGCTGGCTTGCTCGACAACCCCACCTTCACCGCTACTGGAAATACCCAGCAATAGTGGCGGCGGAGAATAGCAGAATTCCCCAAAAGGCGCAATTAAGGACGACAAATTCAAAGAAAACGGTGGGATTTCCCTAAGGTACTCTCTACAAGGCCCTATTCGACCGGCCTGACCCGCCCCCAGGCCTTGCAGCCTGGGCATAACCAATGCATTTTTTGACCGGAAAAACCACAACTCTGGCAGCGATAATCGGGCGCTAACGCCTGAATACTAGTGACCGCCTTACTCGCCATTTCCAGCCCTTCGTCGTCACGGGCCATGGCTAACTGCAGCTTGAGCATCTTGTCGGCCGCCACCAAGCTCGAGCTACTTAAAAGATGTTTTGCCAAAAAAGCGGCGGCAGTTGCAGCCCCTTCGTCGCGCTCAATCAAATCCACCAAGGCAATTACCACGGAGACCGGAGCCCCCTGAGGAATCAACCCCTCCAAGTAGTCACGCAAATGCGCCAATCGACCGGTTGCGCGATAACAGGTCACCAGCAGATCAATCGCTTCCGGGAGCAACGAGGGATCCTGGTGAAACACTTGCTTGAGAGCCTTTATGGCCTCTTTGTATTGCCCTAAGCGGTACTCAAGCTCTCCCAGTAATAAGCTGGCCCTTGCCGAGAGCTTATCGGCGACAAATGCCGCTTTGATTTGACGGCGAGCGGTCAGATAATCCGATTTATCTAACGCCTCTTGCGCCAGTTCACAATAAAAATGGGACTGAACAAGACGCCAGCGATCTGGCAGACGAGAAAAACGACGACTGGACAGACGAGCAATGGACTCGATAGCCTTGCGCCACTCTTTTTCGTCGCGGTAAATTTCAATGAGATATTCTAGGCACTGGGTGCGAACGGGATGGACACTGGTCTCGACCAACTCTAGCAGCAGCATTTCAGCGCGATCAAGCAGACCCGCTTTAACAAAATCTCTGGCCAGCTCTAATTGAACCTGACGCCCCTGATCTTTTCCCAATCCCGGACGAGCCAGCAAGTTTTGATGAATTTTAATGGCGCGCCCAACCTCACCGCGCTTGCGTAAAAGATTGCCTAACGCCAAGTGGGTCTCTAGGGTCTCGCTGTTTACATCGAGCGCATCGATAAAGGTATCAATGGCGGCGTCTGGCCGCTCATTGAGCAGGTAATTTAAGCCTTGGATATAGTGAGGTTCAAGGGATGGAGCCCCGGGCTCATCAACTATTTTTTTTGAGCGTCGTCCCATCGCAAAACCTATAGCAATGGCTAACAGCAGTACGACCAACATCCCCCAATCAATCATCCCTGATACAAACCTATTCCGACAACGATGTCAGTGATGAACCTTTAGAGCTACTGGCACTCTTCACCGGCAGCTTACGCAGTTTTTCGAGCTCCCGATCGCGGCGCTTAAGCTTTCGGTGCAATGACATGTTTTCATTTTTGAGTTTAAGCACAGGAAAAACACTGATCACATACCCCAGCACCGCCCCCAACAAAAGAACTGCGGTAAGCCAAACACCAACCGAGAGCTGAGGCAAAGAGAAACCAAGCAAAGTAACCTGAACAGGCTGCGCATTCTCGACACTAAACCAAACACCCAGAATCAATCCGCACAATAAAACCAACAGCAACAGTAATCGCTTTATTAGCGTCACAAATATCTCCTCGACGGCCTATCTACCCATCTATCCATGTTTCTATCTATCATTCGAATAACCCAGCTCACTCGAATCAACGCCAATCAACCCGCGACCTGTTAACGTCAGGATGCTTTAGCGACTAGACCAAGAACCCGCTCCAGCACCTGCTCAATTGACAGCTCGGTGGAGTCTAATACCAGCGCATCAGTGGCAGGCTTTAACGGCGAAGAAGCCCTTTGCGTATCTTGCTTGTCTCGCGCTTCGATATCCAACAAAATCTTAGCGTAATCGGCCACCTGCCCCGCCTGCTCTAACTGCAACACACGACGCTTGGCTCGCTCTTGCGCACTGGCGGTCAAAAAGACCTTTACCGGTGCATCGGGAAACACGGTGGTCCCCATATCGCGTCCGTCAGCCACCAGACCCGGCAACTGCCGAAAATCTCGTTGACGCTGAAGCAGAGCGTCACGCACTGATTGGCAGGCCGCGACTTTCGAGGCATTCATACCAACCGCCTCGCGGCGTATCTCACGGGAAACATCCTCACCCGCCAAAATCACCTTCACGCCCTGATCTGAGGGCTGAAAAATCACATCCAGTCCTGCTGCCACCGCCGCCAAAGCGCTCTCATCAGAGAAATCCACCGATTGATTTTCGGCAGCCAGCGCCGTCAGACGATAGAGCGCACCACTGTCGAGTAAATGAAAACCAAGATTGCGTGCAACCAGCTGACAAATGGTGCCTTTTCCGGCACCGCTGGGACCATCAATCGTAATAACTACAGCCATGAAATTCCTTAACCCGTCGTGCAGACTTAAAGCCTGTCGACCTTACCTGTCTATTCTATTATTTCCGACTTCATCCGTCGGACGCCACCAGACTAAAGACTAGCAATCCTTAGCCCCCAGCACCTCAACCAGTAATGCCCTCAGCACCTTAACCAGTAATGATAGACGCCGCAATTTCACGACATGTCGCCACCGGATCAGCAGACTGAGTAATGGGGCGACCAATCACCAAATAATGACTGCCTGCCGCTATGGCATCAGCCGGCGTAACAATACGACGCTGATCATCAGCCGCGGCATTGGCAGGGCGAATACCCGGTGTCACCAGACGAAACTCACCACCCAATTCTTGATTGAGCATAGAGGCCTCCATGGCTGAACAGACAACGCCATCCATACCGCTCGACTTCGCCAGCGACGCCAACTGCAGAACCTGCTCTTGCGGCTCACGGGCAATGCCGATTTGCGTCAAATCGGACTGCTCCATACTGGTCAGCACGGTTACCGCAATCAACAAAGGGCGATTGCCCGTGCGCTTATCCAGCTCATTGCGAGCTGCGGCCATCATGCGCTCGCCGCCGGACGCATGAACATTCACCATCCACACCCCCAACTCGGCAGCGGCCTTTACTGCTTTTGCCGTGGTATTGGGTATATCGTGAAACTTGAGATCCAAAAAGACCTCAAAGCCCTTATTCATCAAGCCTTCAACCACCTGGGGGCCAGCAGCCGTGAACAGCTCTTTACCCACCTTGAGCCGACACAACTCTGGACTCAATCGATCCGCCATATCCAAACAGGACTTGGTGTTATCAAAATCCATTGCCACCAAGATTTGCGGAGTATCTGCCATGCCGTTTCGACCTCTTTCATATTACAAGTGCGCGAATTGTACCTTGCCCGCTATTCGGGAGCGAGCATCAGAGCCGGATAAAAAATCACACTTTCTTCCGATGGCAAAGCCTCGTCGTTAGGTTAGCCTTCACTGGCAAGATCACAATACTGACCACAAGGACGTCAATCATGAAAGATTACGCACAAAAAGCCAGCTCTACACTTGTCAATCTACTGCGAAAAGTACCATTAGTCGCGCTGCTAGCACTCTGCCTCAGCAGCTCATTAAGTTTAGGCAACCCACCAGATAACAGCATCAATATCAACACTGCCAGCGCCGAAGTCATCGCCGAAACCTTAACGGGGATCGGCCTAAAACGCGCGCAAGCCATCGTTGCTTGGCGTGAAAATCACGGCGCCTTTACCCACAAAGAACAGATCACCGCCATCAAAGGCATTGGGGAATCCACGCTAGCCAAGAACGAAGAGCTCATCCGACTCAAGTAGCCCTTATCCCGGATGAAACACTAACACTCATACAAACAACAACCACAGACACAACGAACAACCGTCAAAACGGCAGCAGTAGAAACGACAAAGGCAGCACCCTCACGGCGCTGCCTTTGTTCTCTTTGCTCTCTAAACACCGAGCACTTGATCTGGGCAAGGTACCAACAACTTAACATGCGAATGCACCCTGCCGGCGAGCGCTAGATACTCGACGCCCAAAACTATCGCCTGACAAGTCTTAAATACCGCGAGTCACCACGCCTTACCAGCACACCCTCAACCAGAAACATGCCAAAACTCTAGCCCTGCCAATACCTGCGTTAAGCGTCGGCGATCGACAACTGAATACCAGATTGCTGAGCCAGCTCGACAAAGGTCGGAAATGACGTCGCCACATTGGCGCAGTTGTGAATCACAATATCACCGCTCGCTCGCAAGCCCGCAATGGTGAAAGACATCGCAATACGATGATCGCCGTGACTCTCGACCTCACCGGAACCAATCGGACCACCCTCAATGACAATACCATCGGCGGTGGCTTCAGCCTTCACTCCCAAGGTGACAAGACCGTCTGCCATCACCTGAATACGATCGCTCTCTTTGACTCGCAACTCTTCCGCGCCGGTCAACACGGTGGTACCTTCGGCACAGGCTGCGGCAACAAACAGCGCCGGAAACTCATCAATCGCTAAAGGCACCTGATCCTGTGGAATATTAATGCCTTTCAGCGGAGCGTATTTCACGCGAATATCCGCCACCGGCTCACCGCCCACTTCGCGCTGATTACTCAGAGTAATGTTGGCACCCATTAAGCCCAAAATATTGATCACACCGTCGCGCGTAGGGTTGATACCCACATGGGTCAGAGTCACATCGGATCCTGGAGTAATCGCCGCCGCAACCATAAAGAAAGTGGCAGACGAGACATCCGCAGGCACTTCAATTTTGGTGGCTGTCAGTGCGCCACCAGAGCTCAGTGTCGCCATCGGCCCAACACGTTTGACCGGATAACCAAAGCCAGACAGCATCCGCTCGGTATGATCACGAGTTGGCGCCGGCTCGGTAACCTTGGTCTCACCATCGGCGTAGAGGCCCGCTAATAACACACAGGACTTAACCTGCGCGCTAGCCATGGGCATATCATACTCAATCGCCTTCAGATCGGCGCCGCCTTTGATTTTCACCGGAGGAAGACCACCCTCTGCAGTGTCAATTTCTGCTCCCATTTCACGCAGTGGGTTGGCCACGCGATTCATCGGACGCTTAGACAGCGACTCATCACCCGTCAGCTCTGAGTCAAAGCTCTGGCCCGCCAATAAGCCCGACAGTAAGCGCATCGAGGTACCAGAATTACCCACATATAAAGGGCCTGGAGGGGCCTGCAAACCATTCAAGCCGACACCGTGAATACGCACACGACCATGATCAGGCCCTTCGATAACCACACCCATATCGCGAAACGCTTGCAGAGTCGCCAGGGCATCTTCCCCCTCCAAAAAACCCTCAACCTCTGTCACGCCCTCGGCCAAAGAGCCGAGCATGATAGAGCGATGAGAAATAGACTTATCACCGGGAACACGAAGCTCTCCGGTCACGCTGCCGCCAGGTTTAACGGTGTAGGTAATCTCTTGATCTTGCATGGAGGTACTGTATGCCTGCTTAGTTAACATTTTAGTAAAGTGATCACGAGCCGCCTTAGCACGGGTAAACACCCCCAATAGGTGCTCGCTATCTTCTGATTCAATGGCCGAGCGAAGACGCGATAAGTTATCGGAAAACAAATCTAGCGCCTGTAATACGCTGGCTCGGTTGGCCCGCATAATGTCGTGCCACATCACCGGATCGCTGGAGGCGATGCGGGTAAAATCTCGAAAACCGCCCGCTGCGTAGCGGAAGATATTTTCATTTTCTGAGTCGTGCGCCAGTGTATCGACCAATGAAAAAGCAATTACGTGAGGAAGATGACTGGTAGATGCCAACACCTCATCATGCTCTTCGACCGGCATGGACAAAACTTCTGCGCCTACCGCCTGCCACATGGCAACTACTTGTCGCACATGAGCATCGCCCGACTCTTGGGTAGGGGTAATAATGACTCGGTGCTTTTTATACAGATCCGGATCACTGGCTTCGACCCCGCTGCGCTCCGACCCTGCAATGGGATGACCCGCCACAAACTGCGGCGGCAAACAGCCATAGGCCTCTCGCACCGCATCGATCACCGATCCTTTCACACTGGCGCCATCGGTGATAGTCACCTCAGGTGATACACACGCCTGAATCCGCTGGAGAATAGCAGTCACGGTTAAGGTAGGCACTGCCACAAAAATCACATCGCCGGCAGACAATTCTGACGCCACTTCTTCGATAGAAAGCACTGCACGATCAACGACACCCAAGCGCACCGCGTCGTCACAGGTTTGCTGACGACGAGCAACACCAACAACCTCTCGACAGGCATTCTGCTGTTTGAGCGCAGCTGCCAAACTGCCACCGATAAGACCAATACCAATGACAACTAATTTATTAACGCATGATTCCAAAATGGTACTTCCGCGATGAAAATAGAATAAAGGGTGCCACTAAGAACGATTGCCATGAACTCTTGCGCCTAGCGCAGAGCTCATCAAATTAAAGCACGCCGTGCGGATAAGAGCCCAACACCTTAACATCGGCCGCCTTTGACCCAACCTCTTTCAGCGCCTCTTGGACGTTTGCGCTATCGACATGACCATTAAAGTCGATGAAGAACACATAATTCCAATTTCCACTTCTCGAGGGACGAGTCTCGACGCGGGTGAGATCAATCTTGTGACGATGGAAAGGCTCGAGCAAATCGTGAAGTGCTCCGGGCTCGTTTCTCATAGCAATCACGACAGTCGATTTGTCGTTATCGCTGGGGCCAATCTCCTGAGTCCCGATAATCAAAAAACGCGTTGAATTATCCGGCAGATCCTCAATATTTTCGGCCAGCTTCGTAAGACCGTACTTGTCCGCCGCCATCTCACCGGCAATCGCTGCCGCATTCCACTCGCCCTTAATTCGCTTGGCGGCTTCTGCATTACTGTTGACCGCAACCCGATCCGCATTGGGATAGTGTGCATCCAACCATTTGCGACACTGAGCCAGCGACTGCGAGTGAGAGTAAATTCGAGTAATACTGTCGGTCTTAGTGACGTCGGATACCAGCATGTGCTGATGAATCCGCAATACAACCTCACCACAAATCTTTAAATTCGATCCCATAAAGCTATCGAGCGTGTGATTCACAACCCCTTCAGTGGAGTTTTCCACAGGGACAACACCATATTGAGCTGCACCGGCCTCAACTTCGCGAAAGACTTCATCGATTGCAGACAGCGGCAAAGCGACAGCAGAGTGACCAAAATGCTTGAGGGTCGCCTGCTCGGTAAAAGTACCCTCAGGCCCCAAGAACGCCACTTTAATAGGCTGCTCTAGCGCCAGACAGGCCGACATAATTTCACGAAACAAACGCGCCATCTCTTCATCGCCAAGAGGCCCTTGATTTCGCTCCATTGCCTTGCGCAGAACTTGTGCCTCTCGCTCAGGGCGATAGTAAACAATTTCGCCACCGTCGCTGTGAGCCTTTTTCACCTCGGCAACGTCTTGCGCTGCCTGTGCACGCTCACTGATAAGCTGACCAATTTTAAGATCAATATCATCGATACGATCACGCAAGACTTCTAGCTGTTGTTTTTCAGATTCTTGTGACATTTCCACAACACTTCGTTAACACGTAAATAGCAATCTGGGCCTTAACGGCCCAGATTATTTAGCGATTACTCTTCGGCTTCGGAGCCGACTTCTTCATCGCCATCTTCGACAACGTCTTCAATACTGCTCTCATCGATGCGCTCAACGCCCACCAAATGCTCATCAGTCTTCACCTTAATCAAGCGAACACCTTGAGTATTACGACTGAGTATCGACACCTCTTCGACACGAGTACGAACCAGAGTCCCCTGATCCGAAATCAACATAATTTCATCGCCATCGAAGACCTGAACCGCTCCCACAACCGCACCATTGCGATCGGTGGTTTGCATACCGATAACGCCTTGGCTACCACGGCCTTTGGTTGGAAATTCTTCGACACTGGTACGCTTACCAAAGCCGTTTTCGCTGACCGTCAATACACAACCATCGGCCTGCGGAATAACCATGGAAATGACTTTGTGCTCTTCTTGCAAACGAATACCGCGCACACCGCGCGAGGTACGTCCCATGGCGCGAACATCAGTCTCTTTAAAGCGAGCAGCTTTACCACTGCTTGAGAATAGCACCACGTCACAATCACCATCAGTAATGGCGGTACTGACCAAGCGATCACCCTCATCGAGATCGATCGCGCGCAAACCGACGCTGCGCTGACGAGCAAACTGACTCAAAACGGTTTTCTTAACCGTGCCGTTGGCAGTTGCCATAAAGATGTAGTGCTCGTCGTCGTATTCTTTCACAGGTAGGATCGAGGTAATGCGCTCACCCTCTTCCAGCGGTAACAAATTCACCATTGGACGACCGCGCGACTGACGACCAGCAACCGGGATCTGGTAGACCTTCAACCAATACACCTTACCGGCATTGGTGAAGCACAAGACGGTATCGTGGGTACTGGCAATCAATAGATGCTCAACAAAATCTTCATCTTTCACCGAAGTGGCCGCTTTACCCATACCACCACGGCGCTGCGCCTGATAGGCATCAAGCGGTTGAGTCTTGGCGTAACCACCGTGTGAAATCGTCACCACACGATCTTCTTCGGTTATCAAATCCTCTACCGTCAAATCCAGCTGAGACGCTTGAATTTCAGTGCGACGCTCATCGCCGTAGTTGCTGTAAACTTCCTCAAGCTCTTCACGGATGACTTCCATCAAGCGCGCTGGGTTGCCCAGAATTTCCAAGAATTCACGGATAAGCTCGAGCTTTTCTTTGTACTCAGCCAACAGCTTATCGTGCTCCATGCCCGTAAGGCGATGCAGTCGCAACTCCAAAATTGCTTGAGCCTGCGCAGGAGACAAAAAGTACTCGTCGTTGTGCAGACCAAACTTTTCTTCCAGCTCTTCTGGGCGGCAAGCATCGTCACCCGCACGCTCAAGAAACTCACCAATCAAACCAACCGGCCAGCCCTTAGCGATTAACCCCTCTTTTGCCTCTGCCGGCGTTGAAGAGTTTTTAATCAACTCGATCACAGGATCAATATTGGCGATGGCAACCGCCAAACCTTCCAAAATATGACCGCGCTCGCGAGCCTTGCGCAGCAAGTAAACCGTACGACGAGTCACCACTTCACGGCGGTGGCGAACAAAATAAACCAGCAGTTCTTTGAGGTTAAGCAATTTTGGCTGACCATCAACCAAGGCAACCACATTGATACCAAACACACTTTGCAGCTGAGTTTGCGAGTAGAGGTTATTCAGCACAACGTCGCCAACTTCGCCACGCTTGAGCTCGATCACCACACGCAAACCGTCTTTATCCGATTCGTCGCGCAGCTCGGCAATACCTTCGATTTTCTTGTCTTTTACCAGCTCGGCGATCTTTTCGATCAAACGCGCTTTGTTCAACTGGTAAGGAATCTCATGAATGATAATGGTTTCTTTGTTGGCCTTATCATTGCGCTCGATGGTGGCTTTAGCGCGAATATAGATACGACCTCGGCCGGTACGATAAGCCTGAACGATACCTGCGCGGCCGTTAATAATACCGCCAGTAGGAAAATCGGGGCCGGGAATGAACTCCATCAACTCATCAATGGTGATGTCTTCATTGTCGATGTATGCCAGACAACCCTTCACCACCTCACTGAGGTTATGGGGTGGAATATTGGTGGCCATGCCCACTGCAATACCCGAAGAGCCGTTAACCAACAGGTTCGGAATACGCGTCGGCATGACGCTGGGCATGTGCTCAGTGCCATCGTAGTTAGGGACAAAGTCGACAGTTTCTTTATCGAGATCGGCGAGCAAGTCGTGGGACATTTTCTGCATGCGGATTTCGGTATAACGCATTGCCGCCGCACCATCGCCATCGACAGAACCGAAGTTACCCTGACCATCAACCAGCATGTAGCGCATAGAAAATGGCTGAGCCAAACGAACAATGGTGTCATACACCGCGGAATCGCCGTGCGGGTGATATTTACCGATAACGTCACCGACCACACGGGCCGATTTTTTGTACGCCTTGTTCCAGTCGTTGTTGAGCTCGCTCATGGCAAACAACACGCGTCTGTGTACGGGTTTCAAACCGTCGCGCACATCGGGCAGCGCTCGCCCAACAATAACGCTCATGGCGTAATCGAGATAAGACTGTTTTAACTCGTCTTCGATATTAACCGGTAGGAGTTCTTTCGCTAATTCACCCATAGGGTCGGCATTCCTTATTATATCGGTCGGCTATCATTGCAGAATGGCTGGTATTACACCCCCAACACATCCCCTACTGTCGCGAACGTGAAGTGCCTTTTCCCCCAAGGAAGCTGGCAAATCTCGAACCCGACAAAGCGATCTACAACGGCCGTTCTTGTTTAAAGCCCGTAAACCAACTAAAGCGGCCGATAGTACCATAAAATCAGTAGCATAGGCACTAGCCTAGAGACTAAGATCAGCGCTCAGACGGGATCGTTTTTCGGCCTTCAAGGCCTGCTTTCCTTTAAGGCTTCAGGTTATACTGACGAGCGTTGAAATCAGGCGCCAAAATTCGAGCAAGGCTCAGTCAAAGCGCACAAAAAAACAACAAATCAATTCGCCACCCCACCCATTCATGAGACTAGGTTATGGGCGCCACCGCTGAACAACAACTCGTTGACACTCTTATCCATGCCCGCTGGATCATTCCAGTGGTGCCCGTCGACACCTTGCTCAACGACTGCTCGATTGCGATCCAGGACGGTCAGATCATCGCGATTTTGCCCACTGCAGAGGCCAAACGCCGCTACAGCGCGCGCAACACGCAAGAGCTCAAGCAACACTTGGTAATCCCAGGGCTTATTAATGTTCACAATCACGCCGCCATGACCTTATTGCGCGGCTACGCCGATGACAAGCCATTAAAACAATGGCTCGAAGAGCATATCTGGCCGGCGGAAGGACAGTGGGTAGACGAAAACTTTGTTGCCGATGGCGCAAAGCTCTCGGCGGCAGAAATGATTCGCAGCGGCACCACAACCTTCTCGGACATGTACTTCTTTCCTGAAGAAACCGCAAAAGTCGCTCTGGAAGCCGGCATGAGATGTCAGTTGGCATTTCCCATACTCGACTTTCCCACCGCTTGGGGGCAAGGACCCGACGACTACATCCACAAAGGCTTAGCACTGCACGACGACTATCGCTCGCACCCCAACATCAACGTGGTGTTTGGCCCTCATGCGCCTTACACCGTCTCGGACGAACCGCTTCAGCGTATCGCAACTCTCGCCGAAGAAATGCAATGTCCGGTGCAAATTCATCTGCACGAGACTCAGCAGGAAGTCGACGAAGCGGTCGAGCAATCGGGTGAACGCCCGATTGAACGCCTGAACCGACTGGGATTACTTTCGCCCCTGACCCAATGCGTGCACATGACCGCACTTAGCCCAAACGACATTGAGCTTCTGAGTCAAACCGGCGCGCACGTGGTTCATTGCCCGGAATCTAACCTGAAGCTTGCCAGCGGTTTTTGCCCAGTGAAAGACTTGCAGGCGGCCGGTATCAACGTCGCCTTAGGAACTGACGGCGCGGCGAGTAACAACGATCAAGATCTACTGGGCGAGATGAACACAGCCGCCCTTTTAGCCAAAGGCGTGAGCGGGGATGCCAGCGCCGTCAGTGCTCACGAAGCACTGCGAATGGCAACACTCAATGGCGCAAAAGCCTTGGGATTAGAAGCCTCCATTGGCAGCCTAGAAGTGGGCAAGCAGGCCGATATTACCGCCATCGCCCTCGATCAACTGGAGCAAAGCCCGCTGTACAATCCGATTTCGGCATTAAGCTACTCCAATGTCAGCCGCCAAGTGAGCCATGTTTGGTGTGATGGGCAGCTGTTATTAGCCGACCGCGAGCTGAAAACTCTGGACGCCAAAGCCATACAAGATGCCGCCTCGCAATGGCAAACACGCATTGCCCCCTAAACACAACACGACTTACAGCCGCAAAAAAACACTTTTTTGACGCTACAGAGATAAATGACGGACACAATCATGAGCAACGTTGATCAGGCAGAAATCGCAAAATTCGAAGCACTCGCCAGCCGCTGGTGGGACAAAAACAGCGAGTTCAAACCGCTGCATGATATCAACCCTCTGCGCAGTAACTACATCGACGAACGCTCGCCAGTGGCCGGAAAAAAAGTCCTAGACGTCGGCTGTGGTGGCGGAATTCTCAGTGAAGCACTCGCTCAGCGCGGCGCCAATGTCAGTGGCATCGATATGGGCGACGCGCCACTGCAAGTGGCAAAGCTGCACAGCCTCGAAAGCGGAGTCGACATCAACTACCGTCAAATCACCGCTGAAGAGCTCGCCGAGCAAGAACCTGAACAGTACGACGTGGTGACTTGCCTCGAAATGCTCGAACACGTGCCCGACCCATCGTCCGTTATTCAAGCCTGTGCAAAACTCTGTAAACCCGGGGGCGACGTGTATTTCTCAACCATTAATCGCAACCCCAAAGCCTACGCCTTTGCCGTGTTAGGTGCCGAGTACTTATTAAAAATGTTACCCAAGGGCACGCATGAATACAGTAAATTTATTCGCCCTTCAGAGCTTTCCAGTTGGATTCGCGGCGCAGAGCTAGACCTGCAAGACATGACCGGGCTCACCTACAATCCACTCACCAAAAGTTACAAACTCAAGCAGGGCGACGTGGACGTTAACTACATGGTTCACACCAAAAAAGACGCGTAATAGGCGCCAGGTGTGACAGAAAAAATCAGTGTCTCAGACAAATGTTCGGCGTTCAGTTTCGAGGAAAACCACAGAACCATGACTCAAGCAATAAAAGCGGTAGTATTTGACCTCGATGGCACCCTACTGGATACGGCGCCCGACTTTGTGGTGGTGGTGAACCAATTACGCGAGCAAGAGAATCTCGCCCCCTTGGATGAAGTTCTGATCCGAAATACGGTGTCTAACGGCGCCCGCGCGCTAATCACACTGGCCTTTGAGCTCGACGAAGGCGATGATGGCTTTGAAGCTTTACGTCAACGACTTCTTGATCTGTACCTACAACATTTGGGAACCGACAGCGCGCCCTTCGACGGCATTAACGAATTACTCAGGTTTATTCGTCAACACGATTTATCTTGGGGTATTGCCACCAACAAACCCGAGCGCTACACAGCGCCGCTGCTAAAGACACTTGGGATTGACGCCGATTGTGTAATCTGTCCTGACCACGTCTCACAGAGTAAGCCGCACCCAGAATCCATGCACTTAGCCGCCGAATTGCTCGACTGTCGACCTGAGGAAATCATTTACGTGGGCGATCACGCCAGAGATATTGATTGCGGTCGCGACGCAGGCTGCCCAACCATTGCTGCTGCCTATGGCTATATCGATCACCCAGATCATGCCAAACAGTGGAACGCGACACACACCGTCGACCACGCTGGCGATATCATCGACATCGTAAAAACCTATCTCAATCCAAACCAGAAGCTCTAAGGTTCTGAACCGGAACCACTCAACACTTTTACCCAGCGCAAGCATCACACGACGAGTAAGCTCATGAAAACACTCCCTGAAAACTACCAAGCAGCGCCCAAGAATTTGGACGGCAAGATCATTGTTGTTACCGGTGCAGGTGCCGGCATTGGTCGCACCGTGGCAATCACTTGCGCCAAACATGGCGCAACCGTTGTTCTGCTGGGCCGAACCACTCAAAAGCTTGAAATGGTTTATGACGAAATTGAAGCCGCTGGAGGACCGCAACCGGCCATCTATCCCATCAATTTTGAAGGTGCTTGCGAAAAAGATTACGCCGACATGGCGCAAGCGCTGTTCGACGAATTCGGAAAAATCGATGCGCTGCTGCACAACGCCGCCGACCTGGGCGAGCGCACACCAATCACCAACTACGCCGCCGACACCTGGTCTCGGGTGATGCAAGTCAATGTTAATGCTCCGTTTATGCTGACAAAATCGCTATTGCCAGTGATGGAAAAAGCAGATCGTGGAGCAATTATTTTTACAGGTTCAAGCGTCGGCTATGAGGGGCGAGCATTTTGGGGAGCCTACGCAGCCTCGAAAGCCGCCAATGAAAATATGATGCAGACCTTAGCTCAAGAACTTGATGGCACCACAAGCATTCGAGTCAATAGTGTCAACCCTGGAGCGACACGCACCCAAATGAGAGCAACGGCCTACCCGGCTGAAAATCCACAAAATGTTAAGTCAGCAGACACATTGATGCCGCTCTACCTCTACCTACTCAGTGACGATAGCGCCGCAGTCACTGGAGAACAATTCAGCCATAAAGCGGATTAACTCCTCACACTCAATCAGATAGCCATTCCGATCAACCACAGAGATCACAACCCAGCGTGTGAAAATGTGAAACCAAAAATCAGAATGGCTATCGCGTAGCGCTCCCAAAAAACAGCTTAATAACTCATCTAAAAAGCCGCTTAGGAAATCGCAGAGACTGCGGCCTGACCTTCATCTTCCCAAACCACAACCTTGTTTCTTCCAGTCTGCTTTGCTCGATAAAGCGCTAAGTCTGCATCCTTAACTAAGGCCTCGAGCGCTTGCTCTTCTGGTACAACACAGGCTAGCCCAATACTCACCGTTACACCTACGCGTTGCCCATCAACCTCCACTGATTGGCTCGCCAACTCTTGCCGCAATCTCGCTAACGCAGACTGAGCCTGTGACTCCGTAGTATCTGGCAAAAATGCAATAAACTCTTCACCACCATAACGACCAAAGACATCTTGCTCTCTTAGGCTGTTGTGACACACATCGACCGTTGCCTTAAGAATTTCATCGCCTGCCTGATGACCAAAATCGTCATTAATTTTCTTAAAGAAGTCCAAATCAAACAAAACAACCGCCACTGGCTTACGTTCACGTTTCGCAGCCGCTAGTAACAACTCGGAACGTTCGAGAAAGGCGCGTCGATTAAGTGCTCCGGTGAGTACATCAGTACTGGCCTGAGCCCGTAACTTGTCAACTAAACGCTGATAAATAAGAAGCGTCATACCCAAATAAATGGAAATCATGGCGATCAAAGTGATCGCCATGATTAGACTATCCAAGGAGCTATTTACATCTTTCTCAACGCCTTGAAGAAAATCGGGTATCAATGAGAGCGCTCGATAAACCCAAGCGACACCGGCCAATGCAAAACCAGTTATGGTAAATATCTCAGCGGCTAACCAGCGAGACTGCTTACACAGGCCCCAAACAATGACGACCACACAACCAAACACCCACAACGAAATAACGATCACCGCCCATGCGGGCTGAAAATGAAATGGGTGCGCCGAAAAGACGACCAAGGCAAACGCAAGCACCACGCCACAGGAGACTTTTGGATTTGGTATTGACTGGTGGTAGTAGCAACGAAATCCGTACCATATTCGCAACCAAGCGTAACCATTGATCACAGTAGCCAAGCTTCGGAGTAACGCTGGCCACTCGTAGGACCACATGTCTTGAGGCTGTGAAAGCTGACTGCGTGAAATCACCGCAAGCAGGCAACCCACCAACAATAGCCAAGAACCCAACGCCCATTCACCAATGGCTCTCTCACCATCTAACTGCTGGGCGGCGATACGAAATGCCGTTGCCCCCAACGCAAACACCACAATCATAATGCAGTAGATGACGGCGTAAAATTCCATTCCCCACATTTGAGCCTCCCGCTCCCTATCACTAGATCTATTGCTCAGAGATCAACGATGTTAACCACTCTTGGGCCTGAGGGTATTGCTCTGTATCTAATACAAACTCTTGCCCACGAGCCACACAGCTAAGATAACAATACTGACCGTCATCACTCCAACGCTCTGGCTTGGCGTGAAAGCTCAGCGCCGTGCGCCCATTCGGAAAGAACCAACGCGGAAGCCGCCAAGCGCTAGGTAATCGAGCATTAGGATCACTTAATCTATGGTTATCGGACAAGCTAGAAAAAACTCCAGCAGAAAAAACCTGACTGCCCGAGCCCTTGATCGACTCCGCTAAGTACAGATAATCCTTATTACTGGCTCCCACTTGGCAATGGGGGTGATAGGAAATCCATGGGTATGTCTCAACCGCATTTTCCGCATCAATCACTTCCCCTACGCGCATCCAACCCCAAAGAAGATGCTGCGGTGAAGTATTTTTGCAAAAGCGCCACTGGCCTTCAACAGGCTCAACCGGTCGGAAGACGCCGAAGAACAAAAAAACATCGCCGACTCCAATGCCTTGCTTTTTCAGATGACCTAACGCCGCGCCTCGCTGACCAAAAACCGGACACCAGTGCTTTGCACGAGGATAATGAGCAGAACACAGATCAGGATCGAGATGTGCTCCGTGAACACCTTTAACACGCCCCTTGGTTAGATCCGAAACCATCGCTGAAAAAGTAGAATCATAGGCTGCCAGCGCCCCATTGGTTAAGTCATTGTAAGCCACGCTAGACAGCGTATCAGGAATGGGCAGAGGCACTAAGGTCCCGTCAGGCAAAATAGGGTTAGGCACACCACCCGAGGAAGAATCAAACCCCTTTCGACTTAATACAATCTTCATAATTAATCTGCCATCTAAAATAACGTCTCTGCACCGTCACGCATTTTCCGACTCGCGCACGTGAGCTGTGCTAGGATAATTCGAACTATTATCATCGAATATAGCCTAGAGAACCCATTTTAATGAAAACCGCCATCATCATTGGAGCCACAGGTGTTACTGGCCGGCCGCTGACTAACTACTTATTAAACAGCGCCAACTATTCACGTGTCGTGGTCTTTTCACGCAGAGCGATCAACAGCGACAACCCAAAGCTGACCAATCATATCGTCGACTTTGACCAACCTGAACAGTGGTCTGAAAAAATTCAAGGCGATGATCTCTTTTGCACCATGGGAACCACGCTCAAACAAGCGGGAAGCAAAGCCGCGCAATACAAAGTCGATTACACCTACCAGGCCAACACTCTGGAAGCGGCTGCGACAAACGGCGTTAGACGATTGTTTTTAGTCTCTTCCCCCGGGGCCAATATCAATTCTCGACTGTTTTATCCAAAACTCAAAGGCGAGCTGGATGCCTTTGCCTTAGCGCAGCCATTTACCACTCAGGTATTGTTCAAGCCTTCGCTCATTGCAGGCGATAGAGCGGACAACCGAATCGGAGAAAAAATTGGCAAGGCAATTCTGTCACCCTTGTGCCGCTGGTTTTCGGCCCTGGCGCCTTACCGCCCAATTCAAGGCAGCGAA
This sequence comes from Cellvibrionaceae bacterium, assembly GCA_050633365.1. GTDB lineage: Bacteria > Pseudomonadota > Gammaproteobacteria > Pseudomonadales > Cellvibrionaceae > Pseudomaricurvus. The sequence goes on from JBOEGJ010000006.1 coordinate 232,666, forward strand.
CTCGGGCGAGCTATTGGCCACTGCGCAGAAACCTTTAACGAAAGCGGTGTGCACACTATCGAGCTGGACAGAATTTTCACCTATCTGCCAGAATAAACTCGGCACCCTTCTCGGCAATCATCACCGTCGGCGCATTGGTATTACCCGAGGTTATGGTGGGCATAATGGAGGCGTCGATAACACGCAAGCCACTCACCGCGTGAACTCTAAGTCGGTCATCGACCACCGCTAAGTCATCGTCGCCCATCTTGCAGGTTCCAACTGGATGAAAAATGGTTGTGCCCAAGTCTCCCGCAGCCTGCAATAACTGCTCATCGCTTTCTAAGGCCGCACCGGGAAGCCACTCCTGCGGCTGAAACTCGGCCATGGCCGTCGACCTCATAATAGTGCGCGTCATTTTCAAACCACTAATAGCCACATCGCGATCGTGCTGGGTCGACAAGTAATTCAAGGTGATCGCCGGAGCTTGACGGTAATCGCCATTGCGAACATGAACATGACCCCGACTCGAGGGACGCAGATTACACACCGACGGCGTAATGGCATTAAAGCTGTGGAGCGGCTCGCCAAATTTATCCAACGATAAGGGCTGAACATGCCACTCGATATTGGCAGAGGGCTGGGTCGGATCGCTTTTGGCAAACGCTCCCAACTGCGATGGAGGCATTGTGAGGGGGCCGCGTTTGAACAGCGCGTATTCGAGCCCCATTTTGGCTTTGCCCCACAGGGAATTCACACGCTGATTGAGAGTGACGGTATTGTGAACCTTATAGACGCTGCGAATCTGAAGGTGATCTTGAAGGTTACCGCCAACACCGGGTAGATGGTGCAGCGGCTCAATGCCCATTTGTTTCAAGTGCTCGCTATCGCCGATACCCGAAAGCTCCAAAATTTGTGGAGATCCTATCGCACCGGCGGCCAATACCACTTCTTTTCGCGCTTTATAAGATGACTCGCTACCGCCGACCACCGCCAATACCCCATCCACGGCTATCTCAGCGGAGCTTCCGGAGGCTTGAGCCTCGGCCGCTCGACGAGCCAACAGTTTCTTTACTTGCGCATGGGTAATAACGGTGAGATTTTTGCGAGACTTGGCCGGATCCAAAAATGCTTTTGCCGCACTCCAGCGCTTGCCGCGCTTTTGATTCATTTGGAAATAGGCGTTACCGAAATTATCACCTCGGTTAAACTCTTCAATCTTGGGAATGCCGCACTGCTGCGCCGCCTCTCGCCAGGCATCGAGCACCTCCCAATTAACGCGGCGCTCTTCAACCCTCAATTCGCCATCAGCGCCGTGAAATTCGTTGGCGCCATGCTGATAGCTTTCGGAGCGCTTAAAAACTGGCAGCACGTCATCCCACCCCCAACCGCGATTGCCTAAAGAGGCCCAATGATCGTAATCGCTGCGTTGGCCACGCATGTAAATCATGGCATTAATGGACGAACAACCGCCCAGCACTTTACCTCTCGCATAGCCGATTTGTCGGCCATTTAAACCCTGATCAGGTTCAGTTTGGTAACACCAGTCAGTGCGAGGATTGTTGATGGTAAAAAGATAGCCAACCGGAATATCAATCCAAAAATAATTGTCTTTACCACCCGCCTCGAGTAGTAAAACCTCGGACTTTCCATCGGCACTCAAACGGTTGGCGAGCACGCAACCTGCGGTACCAGCCCCCACAACAATGTAGTCAAACTCTTTCATAAAATGGGCGCCGCCAAGACTCGAAGCAATGGACTCTACAAGCCGCGCACAGCTAGGTCAAACCCCTATGAATATGGAGACCATCGATGCTCAATCGAGCACTCCTCATATTAGAGAATCTCTGCGGATGGGCTGGGCAAGTAGTGATAGTGAATTGCAACTCGCATTCCGCGGCCATCCCTATCGGCAAGATTCGCCAGCCCTACAAATTGATGCAATCTGGGTGTGCCATCGGCAAGTACTTGATAGCCAAGTTCGATGGGATCGACCAACCACCTCAACACCGAATTACTGGGCTCAACCACGATGCAGACACTATCGGTAAACCAAGAAACGCCGGGAAGAGAAGGCTCTGAGCAAACACGTCGAGACGCTTGCAACTGAATCCAGCGGGCTTTAGTGGCGGCAAGAAAAAGGAATTTGTGCTGCTGTCCGGCTTCTAGTTGAGGCCAATGCTGTGCAATCCACGCATCAAATCCCGCATCAATGACCGCAAGGTATTTGGTGTCTACCTCAGAGCTTAAGGTCGAGCGCTTAGACGGGATTTTGGTACTTGATTGGTAATCAAGCGTCCAACTGTTGGCCGGTGGATTGAGCGCCAGACCAGCTGATTTCTTTAAACTCAGCCGTCGTCCAGTATTGTGATTGCTTTGTTCAAGCTCAGGGAGAAGAGAATCACTGCCCGAGAAGAAGAGTGTCTTTTCGGCAAAAATGTCGCCATGGTTATCTTGGTAACCTATTTTTTTAATGACATTACCTAGGGGGTCATTAAGGTCGGCATAGTGCAGTTCGCGATAACGCAACTTCCCGTCACTGAGGCTGTAGGCATCACCGACAATTACAATATCGCTCTGACTGCGCTTAGGTCGATGATCCTGACTTTTTCCAAGCCTGTCAGCCGCGCTGGCACCATTTCCGATAAGCAATAGTAGCGTTGCTGTTAGTGCGATAAAGACGCGACTTTGGTAACGCCAGCAAGAACCATGCGGCATTAGGCTCTAACCTCTTCGCGGCAGACTTTTTGCGTAAGGCTTGGCCATCACCAATTGCACAGTGCTGATCGCGCGCTCTTTAAAACCACCTTCGCAATAGGCCAGATAGAAATCCCACATTCGACAAAATACCTCGTCAAACCCTTGAGACTTCACCTGCTCAAGCTGATGGTGAAATCTTTCACGCCAGTGATATATCGTCTGTGCGTAGTCCCAACCAATATCATGTAAGTCAACCACCATCATGTCAGTGCAACGGCGCACACCGCTGGTCATAACTTCATTGGATGGCAAACCGCCACCAGGGAAGATGTATTTCTGAATAAAATCAACCGAGCTTTTTGCCGTGTGGTAGCGCTGATCAGAAATGGTAATAGCTTGAATAACCATCAAACCATCTGGCGCTAGAAGGCTCGAGCACTTTCTAAAGTAAGTATCGTAGTACTCGTGGCCAACGGCCTCGATCATTTCGATGGATACCAACTTATCAAAACACCCGTGAAGCTCCCGGTAGTCTTTTAGCAACAGGGTCACTTGGTCCTCTAAACCTGCATCTCTAACGGCCGCTTTAGCGTGTTCAAATTGCTCTTTTGATAAGGTGGTTGTGGTCACACGGCAACCGTAGTTCTTTGCCGCATAAATGGCCATCCCCCCCCAACCGGTGCCGATTTCTAGAAGATGATCCTCTTCAGTTAATTTTAACTTTTGGCACACAGTTTCCAGTTTATGTAAGGCCGCAACATCCAACCCGCAATCCTCGGTTGGAAAAATTGCCGCCGAGTACATCAATGTAGGATCTAAAAATAGGCGAAAAAAGTCGTTCCCTAAATCATAGTGGGCGGAGATATTTTTCTTTGATCCCGACAGGCTATTGGCATTGAGCAGATGTGCACACTTATTGATCCCGGCGTTCAGCCATGACCAACCTCTCCCCATGGATTTAGTAACCTTTAAGTTACTCGCCATAATTTGCACCACACTGACAAGGCAAGGACTACTCCACTCTCCGTGCATAAAGGCTTCACCGGCACCGATTGAGCCTCCAAATAGGATTTTTCGATAGGCGCTCATATCGTGAATTGAGATGTGTGCATGCAGACTGTTTTTGTCTCTAGGATGTCCAAAGCAATGACTCCCCTGAGCGTCTTCGATCACCAAATAACCTCTATTGAGCTTTTTCAACTGAGCAAACAACGTTTGTCGGCACCAGCGCTGAAAGAATCCTGTCTCGGCCAATGAGCTATCAATTGAGGTGTCAGCAGTGATATCTTCCATAGGATCAAGTTCCAACTTTTTTCGGGTGTTTATAAAATGGAACGCGTTTGAACCACAACTTCAATGCATTCCAGTAGATCAGAGCAGCCACCTTCATCGTCATAAACGGATAGCGAATAATGGTAGCTCTCAGTGCTTTTGCGCTAACCGGATGTTTCTTCAAGTTCAATTGAGCAACAAAGATCAATTGCTGTGGCTCGGTTTCACTCATCGACCAGTTTTGCAACCTAAGGGAAGCGCTATCGTTGGGGGCATCGGTAGACAAACGATATTGCATTGCCATGGGATTAAACGGTGAAACATGCATAGCCTTGTCAAAGTTGATACGTTGTGAAGCCTCTCTAGGATCACAGCGAAGTACATAGGCGTGTTTTTCGTTCCAGGGCGTATTGGTCACTTCTAACACCAGGGCGACCAACTGTTCGTTTTTCGAAAAGCAGTAGTAGCAGGTAATCGGATTGATAATGAAACCGAAATAGCGCAGATTGGTGAGTACTCGAACGGCTCCGTCAGGGCGAAAACCCAGCTCGTTATAGACCCTATCTTTTACCGCGTCGCGCAAAGGTAGCTCGTGGGGCGTCAGGAAGTCGTTGCGAGAATAACGCGCTAAGGCACTTCTTTTGTCAGACCAACTCGGAGTCAACGACAAGACATCATCCAGCTCGTCGAGATCCAGATACATCATAAATACGGGATAGCAAAAACTGTGCGACTTAGGACTCAGCCGCGAATGCGCAATGGTTCCCTGATAGATACCGCTATGAGTAATTTGCCTGCCGCTCGACATCACTACCACTTAGCTCCCAGCGAAGTTGCAACGCGAATGCCACTGCTGCAACCGTCTTCGTGGAAGCCATTGGCCCAGTAGGCCCCGCAAAACCAAGTTCGGTAGTGTCCGTTAATCTCCGACCAACGAGCCGCCGCGGCCACCGACTCTGGTGTAAACACCGGATGACTGTATTGATAGCGCCCGAGAATACTATCGAGCTGAATGTTATCTGTGTCGTTGAGCGTCACGCAAAAAACTTTGTCGGACTCAATACCTTGCAGCGTATTCATATTGTAAGTGAGCACGGCTTGAGATTGCCGCTGCTGCCGAATTCGGTAATTCCAACTTGCCCAAGCCTGTCGACGCTTGGGCAGCAATGAGTGGTCTGTATGCAGCACAACGTCATTGCTTTGATACGCCATCGCTCCGAGAATGGCGCGCTCGTCTTCACTTGGGTTTTTGATCAGCTCTAGAGCTTGGTCGCTGTGACAGGCAAAGACCACTTGATCAAAGGTCTCAACACGGCCATCGTTAAACTCGATCACCACCTCGGTGTCCGTACGTTCAACACAGCGAATGCGACTATTGAGATGAATACGATCTTTAAAGCCTTCCGTTAGCGGCGATAGGTAAGCACGAGAGCCCCCCTCGATGACTCGCCACTGCGGTCGATTAGTAACACTCAAGAGCCCATGGTTTTTGAAGAAGCGAATAAAGAAAATTAGCGGAAATGACATCATCGTTGCGTGGGAGGCTGACCAGATGGCACTGCCCATTGGGATGAGATAATCTTCGATAAACTCCACCGAATAATTTCTCTGTAACAAGTAATCTCCTAAGGAAATACCGTCACTGACCAAGCCGTCATCAAGATCTTCAACAGACTCTCTATTAAAGCGAATGATATCTTTAAGCATGCCATAGAATTTGGGGCGCAGCAGATTGCGTCGCTGAGCAAATAATCCGCGCAGCCCACTGCCGCTGTACTCTAGCCCCGAGATTTCTGAGGTTACGCTAAAACTCATTTCCGTCGGCTTGGAACTGACACCGAGCTCGTCAAGCAGCCGGATGAAGTTAGGGTAGGTCCAATCGTTAAAGACGATAAAGCCAGTATCCACGGCGTAGGCAGTACCATCTATCAGCACATCTTTGGTCGCCGTGTGGCCGCCGATCATCGGCTGAGACTCATACACGTGGACATCCGCAACCTGATTCAGTAGATAGGCGCAGGTTAACCCCGAAATTCCACTACCGATAATCGCAACTTTCAAAAGACCACCCTTTTCAATTAAACCTTATTGTGTATTTTCATCAACACCGAGTCCCTAGATTTAAGAGGTACAATGTGAGTAATTTTTTATCTTTTACTATGATGCACGGCTCAAACGAGGCGCAACCACCTGATACCAAAAAGCGGGAAACAATCTCGCCACTGAAATAAACCCACTTAATCGTCTCGGGAAGCGAATCACCCTTGGTCTGGCCATTAGCTCGGCAATAAGTCGTTCGGCAGTTTGCTCTGTAGTCATGGCAAAAGGCATGGGAAAATCGTTCTCCGCAGTCATCGGCGTCTTCACAAACCCCAATTGAACAATACTGGTGGTTATGGGGGTATCGGCGAGATCGACTCCCAGCGATTCGATCAAATACGTAAGCGCTGCCTTAGATGCGCCATAGGCCTGAGCCCTAGGAAATGGCACTCTACTGGCTTGCGAGGCCATGGCAATAATATGGCCTTGGTTGGCCCGCTTCAGGAGCGGCAGCGCTGCCGCCAAACAATGCACAGCACCAAGATAGTTGACGGCCATTATCCGCTCCATCATGGTCCAGTCGGGATCATTGACCTCAAAATACTCACAAGCGCCGGCATTAATAAAAAGACGATCGATAACCGGCGTTAAATCCCGAAGCCTTGCGGTCATAGGCGCAACGCAGCGGCTGTGGCTAATGTCCATGTCTAGTGCGCGGATACCGGCATGTTGCATCTCGAGCTCTTTCAATGCCTCAAGGTTACGTGCGGTGACGATCACTTGGTTGCCTGCAGCGGCCAAGTTAATGGCTAACTGGCGGCCAATACCGCTGCTGGCACCGGTAATCCAAATGGTTTCGCCCGTTGGACAGAGGTTGGATTGCATCATAATAAACTCCTAGCGAACGCCTTTGCGCAGTCGTGATTTTAACCAACGAGTCACGGGACCAAGAAGCGGTAGCGGTTCGTAGAGTATGCTCGATGCATCATAGATATCTTCGTGATAATGGATTTTCTGGTCAAATTGGATGTGAGTCATCCCTCTCATGGTCATCATGCGGTCACCAAACTTCGGGTGCCTAAAATTCAGGTTCCACTTGATATAAGCGGAGTTAGCGTTAACCAACTCATCAAGATATTCTATGCGGCCATAGCTGATTGCTTTGCCCAAAGGCTCTACATAGCTGAGCAAATCGGCACCACCTCGAATGCGTATGATTGGGTCTCGAAAGATCACATCATCAGCGTAAATCTGCCCAAACTGATTGCCGGGTAAATTCACCAGATCGCGATAGAAACTCTTAAATTGTACGACCAATTGATCCACTAATGACTCCCAACACTGCAATCAATACTCTATTTCCATCGCTGCACCTGAAAGATACAGCGCGGATAATTCATTACCTTTTTACGGTGCACATTGACGATTGGATCACCAGCGATCACCTGCTGCCCTGCTCTTTATAGACATCGAGAGCACCGATTGTGCCGCCGGCACTAGAGCTAAATCGCCTCTTTCAAATAAAGTGATCCAGCACCTCTGTTGTACCGTATAACAGCCATCAGGTTAAAAACTAACCCCTCTGCCCCAGCCTAGTAATTCAGGTTACTATAGGCCGTGAAAAGATACTGGATGCTATGACTCACGTGACCAATCAAAAGCTTGAGGTTAAACAGTTACAAGCGCTCATTGAGCAGGTAGCTGAACACCGAGACCGAGATGCCTTCAATGGCCTATTCGAGCATTATGCGCCGCTGATACGAGCCTACAGTCTCGCTCGTGAACCTGGCGCCTATTTAGTCGCGGACGAGCTGGTTCAAGAGGTATTGATCAAGCTTTGGAACAAAGCGCACCTTTATAACAGCACCAAAGCCAACGCCAATACGTGGATTTTCACGCTGGCTCGAAATTGTCGAATTGACTATCTAAGGCGCAACGGTCGCTATGCCTCGGAAATTGAGGCCGATGAAATATTCAATAATATCGAAGACGAGAGTGCCGGTCCGTTTGAAGACACCATGCAAAAAAAATCGGCCAAGATGATTCGTGAAGGCATGAACCAACTGCCGATTGAACAAACTCAAGTTCTATCAAAAGTGTATATGGAAGGGCGCACACAGCAAGAGACCGCACTGGAGTTAAATTTACCCCTTGGCACCGTAAAATCGCGCGTACGCCTGGCACTGCAAAAGCTAGAAGTCATCCTTCGAGGTAATGGACAATGATTACACATCACCCCTCCGCGGATTATTTAGCAGCCTTCTCGGCCGGAACCCTATCGTTCAGCCAAGCCATATGCGTGAGCGCTCACATAGAGCATTGCAGTCAATGCCGCACCGATGTAAAACGGCTAAACCAAGTGGGTTCCGAGCTTTTGGAGCACCTACAACCGGCTCAGGTATCCGAATCACTGAAGCAAAGTGTGATGGACGCTATTGACCGAGAGGTGAGCTCCGACCGTGTTCAAGCTAGCCGCCAAGCTCCGCAAGCTAATGCCCTAAACAGCTCTACTCACAGACAAGTTCCCAAATGCCTTCAGCGCTTAGTGCCAGACGGTTTCTCCAAACTTGGCTGGAAGCGACTAAGCCCATCAATTCACGCGGCAAAGCTCTGCTCTGATGTCAACGGCAGCAAAGTTGAGATGATCAAAATTCAGCCCGGTGGGCAGGTGGCTAGCCACAATCACACCGGAGAAGAAATTACTCTGGTATTGACGGGCAGTTTTTCAGACAACAATGGCAACTATCAAGCTGGAGACATTATTTTTCGCAACAAAGACGATAGGCATCATAAGCCCATTGCCAGCCAAGACAGTGAGTGTATCTGTTTGACTGCGGTCGAAAGCCCAATTCAATTCACGGGCTTTTTCGCTCGCCTGTTTAACCCATTAATTAGACGCAGCCATTACGCCAGTTGACGGCTTTAAATTCGTCAACAACTGACACCAATTCAATAGAGATCACGGCTCGGGCATTAAGTTCTCTGCCCCGTAGACCAACCGAGACTCGGTAGCCATAGACGATGAATCAGATTAATCCTAGAAAACTCCTCAATAGTAAATGGACAGCCAGTAAGGTGGTAAACAAAGAGAAACACTTTTTGGTCAGTGATATTGAGTTCAACGAAGAAAACGAGGTGGTGAGCTGCATCCTCGAAGCCATTATTTCAAAACGGGAAACTGATATTGATTGGCGGGAGCTTAGCAACAGCGAGCGCTGGATTCAGGGCTGGAAATAAAACCAAAGATGCGAATCAATCTATGGTCCGCTACTATGACGCTTGCAATACGAGGGCACTCTTCCGGCCTCCCCGATAACGAGCGATTGATCAACACTCCCTATGATCTCAAACACCCCCTTCCGGCTAAGCCTTCTGCTGTTACTCAGCGGCTGCTCGTCGCCACCCGAATGCCCTCAAACGATTGACTCTTCCCCAGCCGCCAGCGCAGGTTGCTTAGTGATCGAAAATCATCAATTGTTGGTGGCGCAAACCTATGCGGGAGTCGTTAGCATTCCCGGTGGTAGTGGCAGTGATAAAGAAGCTAGCCACTGTACAGCTCATCGAGAGACTTGGGAAGAAACCGGATTATCGGTAAAACCTACAAAGCTGGTTCGTGTCTTTGACAACGGCTTTCACCTTTATCGCTGTCGCTGGCAAGGCCCCCAAAGCGAAACATCACCACCATTTGTGCTTGAGATTGAAAAAGCCTTTTGGATTACTGCCGAGCAGTTTGATCAATTTCGCTGGCGCTTTCCCGAGCAAGCGCAATGGTTAAAGCAGCTCTTAGAAAGTGACGACGAACCTAACTAACTAACTAATAGTCACCGCGCTCAAGCTGATATATCTCGGACAAGATACTCTGCCACTGCTGATACTGATCATCGTAGCCGCCTTCGAGGTGTACCACTTGATCATCCAAATTCAATACCGTGGGCAACACTTGATTGTTAAAACCCGACGACAACTCCTTCAAATAACGCTCCTGCATTCGAAACCATTCATAGTCACTGTAGACTTCGTTCATGGCTGCAAGACTGCCGCGTCGATAGCCGCTGGATTGCCCCGCTTGGCGCGCTTGATAATCGCGCATATAGACCACAAGTTCTCGACTGTATTGACGCCAATGGTGGTAGGTGCGCTGCATTGACGCAAACAGTGATTGATACTGTTCATCAGCGGTGTCCACAAAGAAGTATTCATAGCGTCGAAGCTGCTGAACACGACGAACCATAGGGTCAGTGGCAGCCGGTAATCCCTGTAAATTCAATACACCTAGAGCGTCACTTTGGTAATAGCGAGAAAACCCATCGGGCAGTAAACGATCGCCATAAGTCAGTAGCGCCAGTGACGACAACTGACGTCCTTGCGAATCGGTCAACAAGCCGTAGGCCTGATACAGATCGGCTTCGATTCGACGAAACAACGCTTGAAAAGGCTCTCGTCCGACTGTTTCATAGGCCTGCTCCGAGACGGTCATGCGGTATTCTCGATCGACCCACAGGCGTCCGGCGCTGTCCGACGCTCGAATTCGCAACACCAAACGCTCGCCATCGGAGGCCAACAATACACCCTCCACATTGAGCTCTGCCGAGCCATGCTGACCGGGCATAACCCTCACCACACCCCAGCTCTTGGAGCGCTCCAATGTTTGCTTTAAAACATAGGGCAAATAGCGAGCTTCCGCTTTTCTAACCAACGGAGATTGTGCTCGCGCTAAGCTCGACATTAACGGCTGAAAAGCGATAATCCCCACATCCAGTAACGGCTTATCAAGGTTCTCGACGACGACGTTGGAATTGTGACTGACCTCGACCGCGACGCGAGATAACAGCGGCGTTTTCTCGACCCCTACGGCGTTAGCGCTCTCGGCGGACTCACCCAATAGCGCGGCAAACAAACTCGGGCTCGAGCCCGCAGAATCTTCGCCGGAGATCGGAGGATAATTTGGCGAAGATGCGGAAGTATCTAACGGGTGAGGATCACTGGCGCAGCCAGACAGTCCAAAAACCAAGGCACCCAAGGCCCATAGAATTCGTGTTCTAGTGACCGTAATACTCGTCGCCGCTGCGACCGCTTTGACTCCGCGAATCACAACAGAAGTGGGGGCATTCAAACCCATGACATTTTTGGTTTTAACCACCCACTGCATGCATAAACCACCGAGCAATAAAAAGCGGCGATGGAGCCGACCGTCATTATTTAACATTGCTCAAAATACTCGAAGGCGCGTTGGGATCCGCAGGGCGATTATTGGGCTGTCCGGTCAAGACTCTGCACACCTTACCTTTCTCCACCGTTTGCTCGCACTGGTAACCGCGATCGCTGCGGTCAAATTTAGTATAGGAGCGATTCAACGTAAAAGGCTCCGGCGCGCGATCAGAGATCATAGTCGTCGCCACGTTGAGTTGGCTCCGGTCGGAAGAAAGGGTCATGCGATGCTGTACGGCTAGCCCTTCAGGTAACTTCAAGTGAAAAATTAATTGATGCCCGTCCCAGCCACACACTTCGGCGCCAAAGGGATTGTTGCGAATTTGTAAGCCGCTATCGGCAAATTCACAATTGAGGGTAAAGGTGTTTTCTCGCTCAATGACAACATCAGAATAGGTTTGGGTGATATCCATTACTTGAGTTCGAGAAATTCGTTCCACGAATCGGGCCATTGCAATCACCGTGTTGGCGACGCCGTGATTAATTGGTATCTCTGAGCGGCTTTCATACTGACGACCATTACTCTGTCGCTCCAATTGACGACGCAAACGATAGAAGTAAGCATCCACTTTGGCTTCAATGCTGTCATTGAGACTGTAATCCATCTCCCAACTGCCCGAGAAGTCCGCACGAATGACCTCTCGCGCAGGGCTCTTCAAGGTTTGAGTGTTTGATTGACACCCACCCAAGATAAAAATAAGCGCTATCCACAGCCATACCGCTCTTGGTATCGAACTCAATACGTCCATTGCCTTAATCGCGCCCTTGCCAACCAGAATTGATAATCACACGCCCTCAAATATGACTGCAAGCCTATCACAAAGTTCTCAAGGCCAATGTATCCACCGTCAAATTGAGGAGCCGAGCATCCCGCTCGTTATGGTAAGAGTCCGATCGAGGTGCTTTAATAGAGCCCGACGATTTTTACCGAAGCCTATTCACTTCATCCTAAATAAAGACAGCGCAAGGAATTGCTCCCATGAATCGCTCCGAGATTACCGCCCTTTTTAGCCGCACCACTTTAGTCGCGGCCTTCAGCCTAGGATTGGCGTCAGCCGCAGTTGCAGCTCCCAGTCAAAAGGCCGTGGATATCGCCCACAAATATCCCATCGTCGACGGACATATCGATGTGCCCTATCGTATGCAAAACCGCTGGGAAGATGTGACAGGCGCAACCGAGGGTGGCGACTTTGACTACCCAAGAGCTGCCAAAGGGGGGCTCGATGCTCCCTTCATGTCGATCTACATTCCCGCAACCAAAGAAGGTAAAGGGGCAAAAGAGCTGGCGGATGTCTTAATCGATCAAGTCGAAGCCATTGTCTACCGAGCACCGACCAAATTTGCCATTGCCAGAACGTCAAAAGACATTCGCGACAATTTCGCAGATAAGAAAATTTCACTGCCTTTGGGCATGGAAAACGGCGCTGCCATCGAAGGTAATATCGACAATATCCAGCACTTTTATGATCGCGGCATTCGCTACATCACTCTGGCGCACTCAAAGGCCAATCACATTTCAGACTCCTCCTACGACGAATCCAAAATCTGGGATGGCCTTAGCCCCTTCGGCGTAGAAATGGTTAAAGAAATGAATCGCCTGGGCATCATGATTGATATCTCTCACGTCTCCGACGCCGCCTTTTACCAAGCTCTTGAAGTCAGCCAGGTGCCAGTGATCGCCTCACACTCGTCGCTGCGCCACTTTACGCCAGAGCTCGAGCGCAACGTTGACGACAAGATGCTCAAAGCACTGGCCGACAACGATGGCGTTATCATGATCAATTTCGGCAGTTTCTTTTTAACCGAAGCGGCGATGAATTGGTCCAATAAGCACTCGGCGGCTAAAGCGGCTTTTGAAAAGCTTCAAGGCGACAATCTCACCGAACAGGCCAGCGCCGACTTTAGCAAAGCCTACAAACAACGTTTTCCCTATCCGTTTGCAACCACCGCCGACGTAATCAAACATATCGATCGCGCCAAAAAATTGGTCGGTATTAATCATATCGGCTTGGGTTCAGACTACGACGGTGTTGGTGATACACTGCCGCAAGGCCTGAAAGATGTATCGACCTATCCAGTGCTGATCGATGCCCTGCTCAAACGCGGTTACTCGGAGCGTGATATCGCCAAGATATTAGGCGGTAATGTTTTGCGAGTCATGGAAGCGGTTGAAGCCTTTGCCGAAAAACAGAAAAAAAGCTGATCCAAAAGGGAATGTTATGAGTTTTTACGATGAGCACATTTTGCCGCACGTCATCAATTTGGCTTGCGGAACCAAACCGGTACTCAAGCAGCGCGAAAAGATTGTGCCGCAAGCCGAGGGTCGAATCTTGGAAATCGGCATGGGCTCTGGCATTAACATTCCCTTTTACAACCCCGATAAGGTCGAAAAAGTCTGGGGGCTGGAGCCCTCGGAAGGTATGCGCCGAAAGGCACAGCCACGAGTCGCCGCGGCGCCATTCGAACTTGAATGGTTAGGCTTACCCGGTGAAGAAATCCCGCTGGACAACGACAGCGCTGACACCATCGTACTCACCTACACCCTATGCACCATTCCCGACTGGCGAGCAGCGGTGGAACAAATGCGTCGAGTGCTCAAGCCCGGCGGTAAATTGCTCTTTAGTGAACATGGAAAAGCCCCCGACGCGGCGGTACTGGCCTGGCAGAATCGCGTCAATCCGCTGTGGATGAAAATGGCCGGAGGCTGCCATCTCAACCGAGACATTCCAAAATTGCTGAGTGAAGGTGGATTCAACATCAAGCAGCTCGACAGTATGTACGTCCCCTCAACACCCAAAGTGGCGGGATATACCTATTGGGGTTATGCGGTCTAGAGCCGCCTGCTCCACGGTTGATCCCACTCGTCCCTCCCTGACTCTCACATACCTTCCACATCTTTGGAATGCAGTAGATTCACACTTTACAAGGGCTAGCGCTGAATTGGCTAAATGCCCTGCTTTTGTAATCTCACGTCAAGATTAGGGTCTATACTTATAGCTGTATTATGCCAGCGAAAAGGAAAGGACTTCATGGTAGGGCTCATCCACCGCCTCATGCTCGACATGCTCAGGCAAAACTACGGCACCGAGGCCGTCTCAACATTAATGACCCAGGCAGGACTAGCGGACGACCAGGTGTTTCGCCTCGACACCAACTACTCAGACTCCGAGTTCCAAAACCTACTCAAAATCGTTCTTGAACAAACACCACTGAGCCAAGAGCAACTCGAATCTCAATTTGCCGTACATTTTTTGAAAGATGCACTCAAGCGCTGGCCGGCGTTTTTCGAGATGTCGGATTCCGCCAAAAGCTTGCTCGAGAAACAACCCCGAATTCACAACGGTTTCGCCAGCTCAATGACTCAGCAAGCCGATCGAGACAAGATCAATGACAAGTTTCACCTCGACTCGAGCGACCACGCACTAACGGTTCACTACAAATCCCCCCATCAACTGTGTGGGCTCTACATCGCTCTGGCCGGTGAAGTTTTAAACCACTACCGAGAGCAGGCCCGCATTGAAGAATTGAGCTGTCTCAAACATGGCGACGATGAATGTTGTATTAAACTCACTTGGCCACAAGAAGAACGAGCATCATGAGTGACAAGCTTCGCAGCAGTATAGAATCGATCGCCGATCAATTGTGTAAAACAGTCGACGGTGATTTTAACTTTCGCGTTAGGCATGAAAGCACTGATCCGACCGTCGAAAAATTACTCATGTTGATCAACTTTATGCTCGACAGCATGGATCGCTCGGTACACGACCTCAATACAAAATCCAATCAACTTCAACAGCAAGTCGAATTAGCAGAAGCGGCCAGCAGCGCCAAAGCGGATTTTTTGGCAAACATGAGCCATGAAATACGAACGCCATTGAACGGTATTATTGGCTTAACGTCGCTATTGCAGCACACCAGTATTGATGACGAACAATCAGACCTTGTGAACGGGGTTCGAATCTCCAGTGACAACCTTCTCGCCATTATCAACGACATTCTGGATTTTTCCAAAATTGAAGCCGGCAAGCTCGAGCTAGAATCCGTAGCCTTCAATCTACAAGCCATGATTCAAGAAGTGGTCGAATCCCAGGCAGCGCGGGCAGCGCAAAAACAACTCGAGTTGGTGGTTCGGTTTATTCCTCAAACACCAAGCCAAGTGAAAGCCGACGAATCTCGCTTACGACAAGTGTTGATCAATCTCGTCGGTAACGCTCTGAAGTTTACAGAAACCGGACACGTCATGATCAGTGTTAACTTTGATGACGGGAAATTTCAGTTCGAAGTTGAAGATACCGGCATCGGTATCCCCGAAGATCGACGCGACACACTATTTGAAGAATTTACCCAAGCCGACACGTCAACCACCCGACGCTTCGGAGGCACAGGGTTAGGCCTTGCCATTTCCAAACGAATTATTGAGACCATGGGCGGCGATATCTGCGTGCGTTCACGTCAGGGCGGCGGCAGTATCTTCGCATTTCAGGTTCCTTTGAGTGTCACCACAAAAGCAGTAATTCAACATTTGCCTACGCGCTCGGTCAGTAAAAGCAATCTTCATGTATTGGTCGTCGATGATAATCAGGTTAATCGCTTTGTACTGCATGAGCAGCTTCTGCATTGGAATGTGCACTCGGAAACAGCCAAAGACGCCGCACAAGGTTTGGCGTTGCTAAAACAAGCCTACGCCCAAGGCAATCCCTACGACATCGCCATTTTGGACTACGCCATGCCAGAAGAAGATGGCGCCAGCTTAGCGAAACGTATCAAGGACAGTGAATGTCGTGATACGCATTTGATTCTACTCAGTTCTCTGGGAAAGACCTTTAAAAACCAAGAGTTGATCGATATGGGGTTTTGTGGAGCGCTACTAAAACCGGCGCCGCAAGACATCATGAAGGATCTGCTGCGAGTCTTATCCGCTGCTCT
This sequence comes from Cellvibrionaceae bacterium, assembly GCA_050633365.1. Classification (GTDB taxonomy): domain Bacteria; phylum Pseudomonadota; class Gammaproteobacteria; order Pseudomonadales; family Cellvibrionaceae; genus Pseudomaricurvus. The sequence goes on from JBOEGJ010000006.1 coordinate 248,791, forward strand.
GGACGGTGAAGCGGTACCGGAGTTAATCACTCGACAAACCCTCATCGCTCATCGTCATCAACAGTGTGGAAAACAGGACATCGCCCTACCCAAAGATCTGAACGTACTGCTTGCAGAAGACAATGTCGTCAATCAAAAGGTCGCCAAAGCCCTACTCGAAAAAATGGGATGCCAAACCCATATTGCCAGCAATGGCTTCGAAGCCTTAGATATTGCCCAACGATTTCCCATCGACATCATTTTGATGGATATGCAAATGCCAGACATGAATGGCGTTGAAGCCACTCAAGAGTTGAGAGCGTCAAAGCATGCGCACCTAAAAGAGGTGCCCATTATTGCTTTGACGGCCAACGCCACGGCGCAAGACCGAGATGTTTGCCTTGAAGCTGGCATGAACGATTTTTTATCCAAACCCTTTCGCCCTGACGCTCTAGAAGAAAAACTATCGCTCTGGATCGATTCGAATTCCACATTATGAAGGCCAAGGACATCTACCTTTATGATATTTTTCGAACTTACCAAGTGCATCGAATCGAGTATTTCTATTGATCGATGGAAGAGTCTAGCTCACGCTCTACGGCATCGGCCTTTAGGCAGCCCTCATGGGTTCGAAGCTGCTTTAGATAGGCTTCTAGTGCTGGGAAAAACCCGATGGTTTCAGATTGTTCCAAGGCTCCCACCACGAAAGACATCATAATATCAGCGCCAGATAACTTGTCGCCCACAAGGTAACGCTTGCCTTCGAGACTAGTGTTGAGATGCCCCAGCACCTTGGCGGTTTCAGCATCGGCGTAATCTCCAACAAAATTGGTTTTAGCGCCATCACGCTGTAAAAACATACGCAACAACAATGGCAGCATGGCAGAGCTTTCGGCAAAGTGAATCCACTGGAGATATTCAGCGTACTCGGAGGTCGCTCGCTCGGGAGCCAAACGATCGGCGGCAAATTTGTCGACCAAGTATTCAACGATCGCACCGGATTCAGCAATCACCACACCATCTTCTTCAATCACCGGCGATTTTCCCAACGGGTGAATCGCTTTGAGCGAATCAGGAGCGAGACTCGATTCGGCATCGCGTTGATAAGCTTCGATCTTGTAGGGTTGACCGATTTCTTCCAGCAACCAGATGATGCGTTTAGAACGCGAACGATTGAGGTGGTGCAACGTGATCATGGCTAGAGCTCCTAAAGGGGTTGATGCGGCGTGAATATCGATGAAATTGATACTTTCAATGCATTTAACCTGCATGCAATTTAATTGTCCACAAACAATAAACAGAAGAACGATTTATTCTCTGAATGATGGCTTATTCACGAGCGGCATTGTCAATGGAAACGACCGCTGCCGCTAACGCCACGACTATTGCGACAAATACCGGCGCGGTATTATTCGGCACTAACACTCAGCCGCTCTTGAGCGCCTGTCCGATCCGCCGAAGGATGGCGCTGGAGCCATCGAACAATCAGGTCGCTCACCTGATCGGGAGCTTCGAGCTGCATAAAGTGCCCTGCGATAGGCAGGCGTTCAATCTGCCATTCATCGGCGAAGAAAGTGGGATCAATATAATCGTAAAGACCCACATTCATACAGGCATCGGTTTCACCAGCAATCATTAATGTGGGTACCTCTAAGGTTCGACTCATCACCTTTTGACTGGGTCTGTGACGAGAAGAAAAAAGTGCGCGATAGTAATTGAGCGTTGCGGTTAATACTCCGGGCTGCCTCAAGGCTTGTTTGACTCGAAGGGTATCATCTCGAGATGACGATAAATTTGGCGACCAACGCCGCCAGAGATAATCAATAAAGGCAAAATCTCGTCGCGATACTATCCATTCAGCCAGCCCTCGCCACTGAAACAACAACATATAAGATGAGTTAATGATTTGAATAGGGTGACGCTTTATGCCGGCTCGAATACCGCTCACATGAGGGATGGCTAGTGTCGTCAGGCTCAGTACTCGGCGAGGATATGTGGTCGCCACTAAGTACGCGTTTACTGCACCCCAATCGTGACCAACGATGTGCGCCGCACCAACATTGAGTTGATCCAGCCACGCCATGACATCATCGACAATCTGCTCTGTGGCGTAATGCGCTACCTCCGCTCGGGCAGAGCCCGTCTCGTAGCCTCTCATTACCGGTACTAAGCATCGATAACCGGCCTTGACCAGTCTCTCCCATTGGTTAGACCAGCTCTCATGAGTGTCGGGAAAACCGTGCATCAAAACCACCAGCGGACCATCGCCACCGATCAAGGCCGTCAGGGTGAGTCCATCGCGATCCATTTGAATCCTATCCATGATTCAGCTCCTATTCTCGTCCGCAAAGACGAATAATTAACCAGCATCGAAAAGTATCAAAGTGTTTTTTACAAAAGTTCTGTCAATAGTTTTTATTGATTTTCCGCACTGTTTATTTACCCAGTGAAAGGTGATTTTTTCATCTGAGATTACTAACACTATCTGTGGATAAGTCTTTGGACAGACTTCGGAAAAAACGCTGCAGCCCAATTAGTGCAATGGATTCAGCAAGTTGATCACTCTGCAACCAGTCGCTTTTTGAATACATACACTCAAAACAATGTCTCGTTCTAATCCTGTTTTTTTTAAAAAAAATTACGCCCTATATTGCTGCACTTAGTCGCCAAAATTCGACTAAAAGTTGTTCAGCAGCAATGCAATCGCCACGACTTGAGGTACGGTGACCAGCGGTAAAAATAGCGCAATCTTCCATGACCGAGTTGTATCTTTGATCACCATCACCTCGGTGTAATCGGTGGAGACACCGGTCATCATGAAGGCAAAACTGTTGCCTGGTGCATTCGCGCGAGTCAGAAGGTCGGCTGCAATCGGCGTCGAGCCTTCGGAACACACTTCGATGATGGTCGCGGCGACTAGGGTGACCATTAAACCGAGAACCGTGGGGCCGAACCAAGTTTGAAAATCCTCTAGAGACAAAAAGCTTCTCAACAGTGTCGCCAACAGGATTCCAAACAGCAGCCAACGCAATACCATTCGAGAGGCACTGAAACCATCCCACAAAACAGTACCGAGGGTACCAAAACGCCAATTAACCGATTTAAACAGCGCCTTAACTTCGGCCCCAAGATGGTAATCGCTGGGTAAATCCTGTCGATGGGGGTTGTCGGGAAGATTTCCGCGTTTTACCAACACATCAAACACTAGGCCACTGATCACCGCAATCACCATCGACAAGACAATAAATGCAAGCGTCCATGGCAACCCAATCAGTGCCGTTAGAATGATGGTTAAGGATAACGAATTCCACGGACTGGCAATCAAAAAAGCCATTACTTGGCCCAAGCTGGCACCGCGTTGGTATAACTGCATACCCACCATCAAAATTCCGTGGCTGCACAAATCCATCAAGACGCCTGCCAGGGTGGCTCGAAAGACACCACCCAGATTGCCCCCTTGCCCCAAGACTGCGGTAACCATCGCCTGAGGAATTCGACTTAACATGCCCACGAACAGCGCCGCCAAGACAACCCCCCACCACATGGTATTGAGCAGATCAAAAACACCATGGCTCATGATTTGAAGCCATCGAGGAAGGCTTTCGTGAAAACCAAACAGATGCAGGTTGTAAGCAATTACTACGGGTATGGCACTGCCCCATAAAAGCACATCGATTTTTGATGAAGATTCAGAGGGGCAGCAACTGGTGCTTTTGTCGCTATCGGGTGCCACTTCGGCCGAGCCACAACAGACGCTTTCAACCGATTTGTCTTCCGATTTATCTTCGACCTCTTTTGAGCAGCACTGGCTCATCAGTGTGACTCCTTTTCAGCCAAGGAATCAATAATCGAGCATTGCGCCTCTTCATTGCCGGGACAGCGAGTAACCAAGTCTTGCAAGGTATCGCGCATTTGCAAAAGCTCCGCTATCTGGTGCTCAACCCGCAGAAGCTTTTCCTGCACTAGGGTTTTGACTTCGGAGCTATGGCGACCTGGGTCTCGGTAGAGCGACAGCAGCTGACGACACTCTTCCACGCCAAAGCCTGTCGCCCGGGCTCGCTGAACGAAACTCAAAACATCGATATCTTGTTGGTTGTAGTGTCGATAACCGTTTTCGCCTCGACTTGCAGGGCCTATTAGGTCGATGCGCTCGTAGTAACGAATGGTTTTAGGAGAAAGCCCACTGGCCTTTGCCGCTTGACTGATGTTCATCGCACTGCCCTCTTACAAACTGGAAATGATCACAATGACATTCACTGTAAACCTTACACTTACTGTAAGGTCAACCCAATAGCGTAAGTTCAATCTAAGGCATTTGGCCCGAGGCAGTTAACCCCAAGCATTTAACAAATTTAAGATTTTGGCCTGAGTCATGGTCTTAACCACAGTTACTACCAAAAAACCTAGGCCTCAACGGCTCGACGGTTATAATGCCAAAATGTCATTATTTCCCAAAAGACGAAAACGTCAGGTAAGCCCCCGCCTAATTCCGATAGCAGCCATGGATGATTTGGGCTTCGACTATGTCATTCGGCTTTCAAGTCGAAAGTCTGCCAGTATCGAGATTCGAGCCACCGAGGTTAGAGTCTCCGCTCCTCATCGAGCGACTCAGCGAGAGCTCAAACACTGGGTCGCCGAAAAAGCCCCCTGGATTCGGTCCAAGCTTGCCGAACAGCAACGTCGTGTCCAACAGATTCCCCAGCGATCGTTCGCACACAATGAAGATTGGCCATTTATGGGGCGTAGTATCACTCTTAACATAGAGTGTGGAAGCAAAAGCCAGACACAACTGGTCGATGATCGGTTAATCATTACCTTGTCGAATCGCAGTCAGAAACCGCAATCAACGCAAGTCGCGACAGCACTAAAAAACTGGTACCAACGGCAAGCTCAAACCATTTTGTCGCAGAAAGCACTGGCGGTCAGTGAACGCCTAAAGGCACCCATTCGTTCGATAAAACTCAGGCGCACCAAAAGTAAATGGGGACATTGCACGATTCAGGGAGACTTACAATTCAACTGGCTCATCATGCAAGCGCCTGAAGCGGTCATCGATTATCTGGTCGTCCACGAGTGTTGTCACCTGATCCACCACAACCACAGCCGGCAATACTGGCAACTGGTAGAATCACTCAGCCCTGATTACCAAACCGCCAAGCGCTGGCTATCGGAACAGGGTCATCGGCTGGTGCTCTAGTCCCTTGGCAGATTCCGCCCGTTCATAAAGGCAGATAACTGAAGAACGCGCGCACCATGGCGCTTTTTATGGCATCTAATGGTATGATTTGTCGCGAAAATCGTCTCAGAGGTGAGAAAGTGCTAAATATAAGCACCCACCAAAAGCACAATACCTATAAAATTCAACAGGTTACGGCGACTAGTTGACAAACGTTTTTAACAGTCCAAACTATGTGTATTGTTGAAGTGATAGAACGATAAAAAATAAGTACTTTTTGGCAATCTCTTGGGGGAGATCTCAAAATGGAATACCTAGATTCGGCTCACGCAGAATGGGAAGACATGTGGGAAGAGTTGTCGTCGCAGACGATTAATAACGGCGATCCACTGTGCATTCATCAAGGACTCTGCTGGGAGTACATGGGCTCCACCGCTGACCACCACAACTTTCGCCATTCTAAGCACCCCAAAACTCGCCGTATCGAACACATTTATATTGAGCGCTGTCGCGCTGCGGTTGGCTGGGCTTAGGCCACACGACCAATACCCCAAACGCTGTTACTTTAGAGCGGTCCGCCCGCTCTTTTGATTCTTTTTGTCCTCAATACTCACCCTCGAAATCGCCACTTATCGGTAGTCACCTTGTGCGCCTCAGTAAGACGTTCAATCTAAAGTGACTCCATTCATATTGAAAAAAATCAAATTTCATTCAATTGTCATCTTGCATCACTAGTCTTTTTTTTGGTACAACTAACCTTAGGCACTGAATAAGCGGTGCAATGCCGAACTATCCAGTGCGAAGTTATCAACCAGAAGGAAGGATGCTCGCTTATGGTAGATATTCAACTGGCTGAACCACTCAGCAAAAAAAATCCCATTCTCTACGTTCTTGACACCAACGTACTCATTCACGACCCCACAGCATTACTCAACTTTGAAGAACACCACGTCATGATTCCGATGACGGTTTTGGAAGAGCTCGACAAACTCAAAAGCGGAAAAAAAGCTCAGGCCGCGGACTGCCGGCAAGCGATTCGAGAGATTGACAAAATACTGGGACGCGCCTCTCCCAACGACATTGAAAACGGCGTGCCCATACCCCGAGAATCGACCAACAGTCTCAGCGGTAAACTCTCCATCTTAATGACCACCCCCTCCGATAATATTTCTGTTCTCCCCACCCACCTCAACGACAACAAAATCATTAACGATCTGTGCTTACTCAAACACGACAACCCCAACCACCGCGTCATACTCATCACTAAAGACATCAACATGCGCCTCAAAGCACGCGGGTGTGGACTGGAATCTGATGATTACCACAGCGATCAATTGGTCAACGATATCGAACTACTCAACAAGGGTTACGTTGAATTCGAAGGAAACTTCTGGGATCAAGTAGAAAAGGTGGAAACCCAACAGCAAATGGGAAGAACCGTGCATCGCATTCCGCTAGAGAGTTTTTCAAGCGAAGTGTTTACCAATCAATTCATCATTGACGAGCTTGGTTTTATTGGGCGTGTGATTGAAGTTGGTGAAGATGAAATTAGTTTATTACATATCGATGCTCATCGCTTCATGGAGGAAGAAGCTTGGGGCCTAAAACCGCGAGATGTCTATCAAGCGATGGCCCTGAACTTACTCATGGACCCCGAGGTACACCTAGTAAATTTAACCGGCTCTGCTGGCTCAGGGAAAACCATTCTAGCCCTCGCAGCCGCCATAGAAATGACAGTGGCCACCAACCAGTACCGACGAATCATCGCCACTCGAAGTACTCAAGGGCTGGATGAGGACATCGGTTTTTTACCGGGTACCGAAGCGGAGAAAATGGAGCCATGGCTGGGAGCGATCACCGATAACTTGGAAGCCCTGCACTGTGACGATGAGGATTGCTCTGGCAGTATCGACTATGTTCTCAATAAGGTGCCATTGCATTTCAAATCACTTAACTACATTCGCGGCCGAAGCTTTCAGCACAGCCTAATTTTAATCGACGAATCTCAGAACCTCACCCCACATCAAATTAAAACCATTGTGACCCGTGCGGGCAACGGCTCAAAAGTGATCTGTCTCGGCAATCTTGCGCAAATCGACACACCCTACTTAAACGCAACCAGTTCAGGCCTGACCTATCTTACAGAGCGATTTAAAGGCTTTGAACACGGAGGGAATATCAAACTGCAGGGAGTTCCCCGCTCGTTATTAGCGGAGTTCGCCGAAAACAATTTGTAATCGGAAATAGGCGACTGCGACAGTCAATCACCAGCCAAGGATTGACTGTCGCTGCGCGTCAGCGTCAAAAGGTTTAGAGACTAAGAGATTAAGATCGATCTCGAAGAAAGTTCACGACTGAGGAGGAATGGAATAAGTGGCGGTTACGTGTGCCACTGCGTCATCATCACCCTCCGAAAACAAAAACACCTCGCCCACGACTAAGCGCTTGCCTAACTTCAGCAATTTACACTCGGCAATGACATCGGCCTTGCCATCAGGTTTTCGAAGAAAGTTAATATTCAAACTCGTCGTCACCGCTAAGGCCACCAAACCAATCTCTGACAAAATTGCAACATACATAGCGGCATCGGCAACCTCCATTAGCACCGGCCCCGAGACGGTTCCGCCGGGACGCAATTGCTGAAAACCAATAGTTCGACGGACGCGACAGGCACGATCGCCAATGCTATCAATATCCAGAGGACACTGAGGAAATTCATTTTCCATGAATGCCATCAATTCAGTTTTGCTGACACGCTTTTGTTCGACCACGATATTTCCCTAAACCATAGTGCCGATACGATCAGCCAATTTCTCGCAAAATCAATCCCGGCGGTGTGGTAATCACTCGTCGACAAGCAAACACCCCCAAGGTACCAATCATCAACATAGCCCCTAGGGTTCCCAAAACCCACAAACCGAAATGCGCTTGCAACGGCATATCGAGCACCCAATGCTGTATCGACAACAACAAGACTTCGGCGCCAAATACGGCCATCACTCCAGCCAATCCACCCAGTAAGCTAAACTCAATCCAGAGGCTACCGAGCAATCGCTTCCGAGAGCTACCTAGCGCCCTCAACAGCGCCGTTTCTTGTTTTCGCTCATCCATGGTTGCGCTTACCGCGGCCCACATCACCATGAAACCACCCAGCAATACCAACCACAACATCAACTCAATGCCGACACTAACTTGCGCGACAATGGACTGGATTTGTGCGATGACTCGATCCATTTCAATCACAACGATTGTCGGAAATCGCTCCAGCAGTTGATTGATAAAGAGTTTATTTTCGGGGTTCAAATATACGCTGGTTAGGTACATCGGAGAAAAGTTCTCCAGAGCACCCGGCGACATTAGAAAATAAAAATTTGGATTCATCGAATCCCACTTTAAGGTTCGAATGCTTGCCACTCTGGCCTCAAGATTCAAACCGCCGACACTAAAGCGAATGTCATCACCTAAGCTCACCCCTAGCTCTTCGGCGGCTTCAGCTTCAACCGAGATACCATAAACGCCCGGCTCACTCCATTCATCCCACCACTGCCCGTCAACAATTTGGTTGTCGTTATTGAGTGTTTCAGTCCAACTTAGATTCGCTTCTCTGCGCAACATTTCAGCGCGTTGCTTGACCTCTTCGCTAGGTTCAAGCCCATTGATGTGAGTTAAGCGCGCGCGAACCATAGGGAACAAAAACTGAGGCTCCAGTCCCTGATCTTCCATCAGCTCTAACACGGTGTCTTTTTCGGCGGGAGAGATATTCAGCAAGAAGTGGTTGGGGGTCTCTGGCGGCAGCTGCAGCTGCCAATCTTCAATCAAGGTGGTGCGCAGACTGGTTAACGTCAGTAATAACATAATGGCTAAACCAAACACCATCATTTGAATCACGCTTTGCTGGGCGTTGCGATTCAGGCTCGCCAACGCCAATCGCCAAACACTACCGACTCGTCGCCCCACACGACTTCCGAGGCGCAACAGCAGCACCGCAAACAAGGCGGTCATCACCATCAACACCAACATCGCACTGATAATACTAACACTCAGCCAGACATCGTTACTGAATATGGCAACTAAGACAATCATCGCCAGTAATCCCAGCGAGGCTTGCCAATAGAAGGCCACACTGCCGACTTGCAACTCGCGACGCAAAATTTTAATGGGTGGAATCAGGGGTAAATGCCACAGCGGCGGAGCCACAAAACAAATAAGACAGACAACACCGGTAGTCAGTCCTGGAAGATAAGCACTCCAGCTAGCCGGTTCCAGCGCGACGGGAAAGACCGACGCTATCGCCGAAGCAATGATCCATTGCAGTCCCTGACCAATTAACAGACCAACAACCGCAGCCGCGCTCCCCAATACCAACAACTGTAAAGCGTAGAGTTGACGCACCCTGGTACTACTCGCCCCCAAACTCTTTAACAGCGCAACTTGATCAACGTGTCGCTGGGCAAAACGCCGCGCCGCGATAGCGATAGCGACACCAGCTAACAGCACTCCAATCATGGCAGAGAGCAATAAGAATTTTCTCGCCGTGGAAAGCGTTTTTGCCAAACCCTGCTGCGCCGACTCTACATCGACAACGGTATCATGGGGGGTTAGTAAAGGTTCCAACTCTGCCAACAATCCCAATAGCGCCGATTCGTCTCCAGCCAATAGCCATTGATAGCGAATACGACTGCCCGGTTGGACCACTTGAGTGGCCGCGAGATCCAGCTCATTCATCATGACTCGCGCGCCGTAGGCGGAAAAGTTACTGCCTCGATCCGGCTCGTCAATAATGACATGTGTCAGTTTTAACGTTTTCTCCCCAACACTGAGATTGTCCCCCAGCTCGATATTGAGTAGCGGCAATAACCTAGAATCGGCCCAAACCTCACCGACAGCGGGAACGCCTTGCGCATCGCGAATAGACTGTGGATCGGTGGCAAATGCTTGCTGGCTTATGGTCAACTTGCCCAGTAGCGGATAACCCTCACTAACGGCTTTAACGGAGGCCAAGTGCATGCGCTCACCACTAAAGACCATGGACGCAAACTGAACCGTATTGGCGGTTTCGATTGGGTGGCTTTCGACCAGTTCGCGCCACGCCGAATCAATGGGTTTACTGCTGCGGACGACTCGATCCGCACCGAGAAACGTGTGGCTCTGCGCCACTAAGGCTTGTTCGAGTCGATCGGTGAAAATTGAAATACATGAGACAACGGCGACCGCTAAAATCAGAGCACTGGCGAGAATTTTTACCTCACCCGAGCGCCAGTTTCGCCACAACAACCTTAACGCTAACACGATTAAGCCACCTCACAGGTGGTGGCATCATTGTCGCATTGACGCTCGACAACCTTGCCCGCCTCCAAGCTAATTCGCTTTCTACAATGCTCGGCCAATCGCTGCTCGTGAGTCACCAAAATGAGTGTGGTGCCCTGTTCGCGATTGAGCTCGAACAACAATTCGATAACATGCGCTCCGGTGGCTGAGTCTAAGTTTCCGGTGGGCTCGTCGGCAAAAAGAATGTCTGGTTCGCTGGCAAATGCTCTGGCGATGGCGACACGCTGCTGTTCGCCACCAGAGAGTTGTTGCGGATAATGGTCTAAGCGATCACGCAAGCCCACACGAGTGAGAAAGAACTCCGCCTTACCCCGAGCATTATCAATGCCGTGCAGCTCCAGCGGCATCATGACGTTTTCTAATGCCGTCAAACCGGGCAAGAGCTGAAAGGATTGAAAGACGAAACCAACGTGGTCGGCTCGAATCTTAGCTCGTCCCTCTTCGCCCAACTGAGTCAGCTCATGCTGATTGAGCGAGATAGAACCTGAAGTTGGCTCATCCAACCCAGCCAAGATTCCCAATAGTGTCGACTTTCCAGAGCCAGAAGCACCGGTGATGGCTAGACTGTCTCCCGCCTCAAGCTGGAGGGAAACTTCGTCGAGAATCACTAGTTCACCCGCGGCTGTGGTGACTTTTTTGGAGAGGGACTGGGCATTTAACATAGAACGGCTCGATAATTCACAATTTGGCGTAATTTACCCATTGTTGTTGCCGAGAGCAGCAGTGTCCAAAGCTTTCACAGAACTTTACTCTTAGGGGTGAGCACTGCGCACTTAGCTCAGGTAGGATAGCGGTTATGGGGTTAAAACTGTCCATTTCGCGCCAATTTCAAGGGCCTTTTTCATGAGTACTAACTACGCGGGGATTCGCACCCTGCTGATCTTAGCCGTGTCACTGCTGCCGCTGTTAAGTCACGCAAACGACAAACTCTTACGACCACTGTTAATTCTCGGAGATAGCCTCAGTGCCGGCTACGGGATAGACCCATCAGAGGGTTGGGTCGCGCTGCTAAAACAGCGACTGGAAACGGAAGACATTGACATCGAGGTGGTCAACGCCAGTATCAGCGGTGAAACCAGCGCCGGCGGCGTTAGCCGTTTAACACCACTGCTTGAGAAATACCGCCCCAGTGTGGTGGTCATTGAACTGGGTGGCAATGATGGTTTACGAGGCTACCCAATTACACAAATGCGACAACAATTGAGCAAGGCCGTCGAACTGAGCCAAGCCCACAATGCCAAAGTACTCATGCTTGGTATGCAAATTCCGCCCAACTACGGGCCCAGATACAGCCGAATGTTCTCGCAAAGCTACGCACTCATTGCCGACACCAAGCAAGTCCCTTTGACACCCTTCTTTTTGGAGGATGTGGCGGTACACCCAGAACTGATGCAAAGCGATGGCATTCACCCTACGGCAGAGGGACAACCACAACTGCTCGAAAATGTGTGGCCAGATTTACAGCCTATTCTTCAAGCACTAGGAACCGATTCTCTCTAACAAAATCGAACTGCTAGCCAGGAGAGCACTAGGTCACTGGCTCTATGTATTCAACCATCAGCTGTACCGACTCGCGTCCGCGGTATTCGTTGACGTCGAGCCGATACGCTAAGCGAACTCGCTTGATGGCGTCGTTTGGCCAAACATCTAGGTCAACGTTAAAGGCGATGGCATCAATCAATTGTTGATGCGCAGAGTCAGATGACAACACCAGCTTAAGATGTTTCTCGCCAACGATTCTCTGCTGCACCAAATGGAATTCACCGTCAAACATAGGCTCTGGAAAGTGTTGTCCCCAGGGACCAGCCTCTCGGAGCGTATAGGCTAAGGGCATGGACAACTCCTCAGCACTTAACTCGCCATCGGAGAGAATCTCGGCCTGCAGCGCTTCTTCGCGCAAGGTGCTGCGCACCACCTCATCAAACGCTTGCTGAAAGCGCGGGTAATCGCTCTTTTTTAAGCTCATGCCCGCCGCCATAGCGTGACCGCCAAACTTAGTTAATAAGCCCGGATGGGCGCTCGCCACCGCATCTAACGCATCGCGAATATGTAACCCCGGAATCGATCTTGCCGAGCCTTTGATTTCTTCCTCATTGGCATCGGCAAAAGCGATCACCGGACGGTGAAAACGCTCTTTAATTCGAGACGCCAAAATACCAATCACACCTTGATGCCACTGGGGGTCGTACAGGCAAACTCCCCAAGGCAGCTGATCACCGTCGAGCGAGACACCTTCGAGAGATTTCAATGCCTCTTGTTGCATACCGGCTTCGATCGCTCTGCGATCTTTATTCAAGTCATCTAACTCGATCGCCATCTCTCGAGCCAAATCCGGACTGCTGCACAGCAAACATTCAATCCCCAGCGACATGTCATCTAAGCGCCCAGCAGCGTTCAAGCGAGGCCCTACGGTAAAACCCAAATCGGAGGCGACCAATCGATGCCGCTGCTTTCCCGCAACCTCCAATAACGCCAAGATACCTGGGCGGGCGTGACCACTGCGAATTCGCTGTAACCCTTGGTGCACAAAAATACGGTTGTTGTTATCGAGTGGCACCACATCGGCGACTGTCCCCAATGCCACCAAATCCAAATAGCTTCCCATGTTGGGCTCGGCAATACCTTTAGACTGAAACCATTGGCGATCGCGTAAGGCCGATCTCAGTGCGCTCATTAGGTAGAAGATCACACCAACGCCAGCCAGGTTTTTACTGGGAAATTCACACCCAGGCTGGCTCGGATTTACAATAGCGTCCGCCGCCGGTAGAGTTTTTCCAGGCAGGTGATGATCGGTCACCAGTACTTTTATTCCCGCGGTTTTTGCCGCCTCTACGCCTTCGATTGATGAAATTCCATTGTCTACGGTAATAATCATGTCGGGTTTGCGAGCTTTGGCAACCTCGACAATTTCCGGCGTTAAACCGTAGCCAAAATCAAAGCGATTGGGCACCAAGTATTGCACACTGGCAGCCCCCATATCGCGCAGAGCTAACATTCCTAAGGCGGAGCTAGTCGCTCCGTCAGCATCAAAATCCCCAACAATGAGTAGAGACTGCTGAGTTTCGATAGCCTCAACCAATAGCACCACCGCTTGCTCTAACCCCTTTAGCTGTTGTGGCCGCAACATCGCCTGCAAAGAACGCTCTAGCTCTTGTGCCGATGTTATTCCTCTCGCCGCGTAAATCGCTCGCAAGCGTGGATGCAAGGTTTCGGGCCAGGGCTCATTGAGTGAAATTTGTTCACGACGAGCAATCTTTGTGACCATAAAAGCTCCAAAGGAAGCAGAGAAAGACCGGATCAGTTTACGACGAACTACCGGCCAAAAAAAACCCGCATAGAGCGGGTTTCAGATTTTTATCACAGCAATAGACAAGCTACCACTCAGGCAATCGTCACTTAGGCGCGAATGTTCTTCGCGACATACTGCTGAACAACGTCTAAGTTATTGTCCAACACTTGCAAGCGCTCTTCACGATCAAACAAATCGGTCATGTGGTGCGGTAACGTAGGGTCTTCGCTTTGACCCGCTTTGCGAACTGCCTCAGGGAATTTTGCTGGGTGCGCGGTCGACAAACACACCATGGGAATATCTTGGCGACGGCGGGTCTTGCGAGCGGCCTGAACGCCAATAGCGGTATGTGGATCTAATAGGTATTCGGTGTTCTCAAACACATCGCGAATCACTTCAATGGTCTCGTCATCCCCCAAACGATAAGAGGTAAACAGCTCGCGAGCGGTGGACAATGCATCGTCGCGCAGAGACATAGAGCCTGATTTAAAGTCTTCCATCAACTGCTTGATTTCACCACCTTCACGGCCGTAGAGATCAAACAACAAACGCTCGAAGTTACTGGAGACCATGATATCCATGCTCGGTGACAAGGAGTGAATCAACTCTTTCTTGGAGTGATCATTATCGCTGATGCAGCGGTGCAGAATGTCATTGGCGTTGGTGCCAATCACCAGTTGATCGATGGGCAAACCCATTTTCTTCGCTAGATAGCCGGCAAAAATATCGCCGAAATTCCCCGTAGGTACAGAGAAAGAAATTGGACGAGCAGGTGCACCCAGAGCCAAACCAGCATAAAAGTAGTAGACGATTTGAGCCATGATTCGGGCCCAATTAATCGAATTTACGGCAACAAGCTGACGATCTTCTGGCAAGAAGGATTGATCCCCAAAACTGGCTTTCACCATGTTCTGACAATCGTCAAAGTTTCCTTCCATAGCAATATTGTGAACGTTGTCTTCCAGCACAGTGGTCATTTGACGACGCTGTACATCGGACACACGATTGTGTGGGTGCAGAATGAAAATATCGATATTGTCGCAGTGACGACAGCCTTCAATCGCCGCAGAGCCGGTATCGCCAGAGGTAGCCCCCATGACGACAACTTTCTGATCACGCTTCTTCAAAATGTAATCGAGCAAATTGCCCAAAAACTGCAGAGCAAAATCTTTAAACGCTAAAGTGGGCCCTTGAAACAGTTCCAAGATCCATTCGTTGTGACCGGTTTGCACCATCGGTGCGATGGCGTCGTGTCGAAAAGTTGCGTAGGAGTCATCAATGATTTTTTTCAAATCAGCGTCGGGGATTGCGCCGTCGACAAATGGGGTAATGACTTTAAAAGCAAGATCTTGATAGCTCAGTCCGGCCCAAGAGGCGATCTCTTCTTGGCTAAACGTAGGCAGAGTTTCCGGTACGTAAAGACCGCCGTCGGGCGCCAATCCTGTTAATACAACTTCTTCAAATGACAGTGGCGTTGCATCGCCACGAGTGCTGATATATTTCACAATAACCTCAATCTATAACTTTTCAAAAACGCCGCGCGTTTGAAATATCTATTACCCTAAAGATTCAACCCGAATCTGAGCCACTTTACCTTCGATTGCGCTCAGCGCTTCGATGGTTTCGACGGCGGCCATCAATTGCTTCTCTTGTGCCTTACTGGTCAGCAAGATTAACGATACTGCGGTTTCTCCGGTAGCGGGTTCTTTCTGTATCACCGCCTCGATGCTGATGCCAGAATCGCTTAACACCTGAGTTACTTGATTTAAAGTGCCCGGACGATCCTCGGCGGTCATGCGCAAATAATAAGCGGTTTCAACATCACTCATAGGAACGATGGGGAAATCCTGTAGGGATTCCGCGGAAAACCCTAGATGAGCGACCTTGGTCTCTTGGTTGGCAGAGAAGCTGCGAACTACATCAACCAAATCGGCAACCACCGCAGAAGCCGTTGGCTCACTGCCGGCGCCAGGGCCGTAGTACAAAGTTGGGCCGACGGCATCACCATTGACTAATACCGCGTTCATGACGCCATCAACATTGGCAATTAGGCGTTTTTCAGGAATAAGGGTGGGGTGTACTCGCAACTCAACGCCCTGCTCACTTTGACGAGCAATACCCAAGTGCTTAATGCGATAACCAAGCTCTTCGGCGTAAGTCACATCTTGTGGCTCGATGGTGCTAATACCTTCAGTGAAGATTTTATCGAATTGCAGCGGCATACCGAAAGCAATTGATGCGAGAATGACCAACTTATGGGCGGCATCAATACCTTCGACGTCGAAAGTAGGATCTGCTTCTGCGTAACCCAGATCTTGAGCTTCTTTGAGCACATCGGCGAAGTCGCGGCCTTTATCTTTCATCTCGGTCAAGATGAAGTTGCCGGTGCCGTTGATGATACCCGCTAACCATTCGATTTTGTTTGCAGCCAAACCTTCGCGCAAAGCCTTAATGATGGGTATGCCACCCGCAACAGCGGCCTCATAGGCGATAGTCACACCTTTGGCCTCGGCTTTGGCAAACAACTCGTTGCCAAACTCAGCGATCATGGCTTTGTTGGCGGTAACCACGTGTTTGCCGTTATCAATCGCCAGCTCTACCAACTCTTTGGCTACGGTAGTGCCGCCGATCAACTCGATGACGACGTCAACGTCGGGGTTGCGAGCCACATCGAAAATATCGCGGGTTACGTTTTCGGATGAAGTGTCACAGGCGGCATTATCGCGTCGAGCACCAATTTGCTCGATAATAATGTCGGTACCGGCGCGGGCACTAATTTCACGCATATTGCGTCGTAAAACATTGATTGTACCGCTTCCAACGGTACCCAACCCACACAGACCTACTCTCACCGGTTTCAAGCTTATCTTCCCCTGTTTGTCACACTTCAACAATCATCAACCCCCGTGCATCGAGCTCGGGCGGCCAATATCAAAAAAGAGGGAACATTACTCACGCCCCTCAATACTGTCAACGACAGCCGAGCCATTATACGGGAACTTGAGCAAGGCTTGGGGGGTATTTTTAGGGCAAATAGGGAGAATTCGGCCTAGCAGCTGATTTTGGCGTGTTTCCCATAAAAAAGACCCGCATCAGCGGGCCTTTTTTTGCTTTCGATGGAAGGCCTAAGCCGAGCCATCGATCAGAGGTTGAGACGTTTGATCAGCTCATCAGCAGGCAAATAACCTGGCAACATAGTGCCATCGGCCAGAACAATCGCAGGGGTTCCACTAACGCCTATTTCACTGCCCAAATTGTACTGTTTAGCCACTGGGCTCTGGCAGCTGACGGTGGGGATAGATTCTCCGTTTTTGAGGCGATTCATCGCATCGAGAGGATCATCCGAACACCATGCGGAAGCAATCTTCTTGTATGAATGCGAGCCAATACCCGCGCGAGGAAAGGCGAGGTAACGCACTTCAATACCATTGGCGTTCAATGCAGGGACTTCTTGATGGAGCTTTCGGCAATAACCGCAATCCACATCGGTAAAGACATTGATGTAGGCCTTGGACTCCCCTTTCGCAGGAAAAACGACCATATCGGATAGGGCCACTTGAGCCATGCGCTCACGACGCAAAGGAATCATATCGACTTCGTGAACGTCGACAAACTCCCCAGGGCCGACACCCAGCATCTTACCGGTGAATAGGAAATTCCCATCAGCGCTGGCGTAGACCACACTGGCACCGGACACCGTCACTTTATAAATACCGTCCAGCGGCGTGCGCTGAACCTTAGCGACCGGCATACCTGGACGCGCCAATCGCAGTTGAGCAATGATTCGATCGGCCACGGCCTGATCGGCGGGCTCTGCTGCTGACACGGTTACCACGGAGGTCAGCATCGCCAACGCCACCATCACTGTTAAAAAATACTGCATGCACAAACCTCGAACTTCGATACGGATTGATTAGATTATTTACATAGAGACAAAAGTGAACTCTACCATACTTGGCTTGGAACATGTCTTGTAGGGGAAGTTCCATGGAGACCTACAAGCTCGATCCCGTCACGCTCTCGGGTGGTGCTCGCCATGCAGGCTCTTCATCCGCTCGATCGCAACATGAGTATAAATTTGAGTGGTCGACAAATCGCTATGCCCCAGCAGCAGCTGAACCACACGCAAATCCGCACCGTGATTAATCAAGTGAGTCGCAAATGCGTGCCGCAAGGTGTGAGGCGATAAGGATTTTTCGATACCGGCAACCGTCGACCAGTGTTTGATTCGATGCCAGAAGGTTTGTCGTGTCATCTGCTGACCGCGATTACTGGGAAACATGACATCAATACTGCTTTTCAGCAATAAAGGTCTCGCTTCCTTGGCGTAACGAAGCAGCCAAGCTGCCGCTTCATCGCCCATTGGAATCAACCGCTCTTTTCCCCCTTTACCCATAACTCGTACCACCCCCTGACGTAAGTTGACGTCAGCCAAGGTTAATCCCACCAACTCACTGACTCTCAAGCCGCAGGCGTAGAGCACTTCCAGCATGGTTCGATCACGCAGGCCAATCGGATCAGACACCTCCGGTGCAGCCAACAAAGCTTCGACATCAGATTCCGTTAAGGATTTAGGCAGCGGTCTTCCCTGCTTAGGACTTTCAATCAATGCGGTAGGATCTTGCTCGACCAATCGCTCCCTCAAGCAGTATCCGTAGAAGCCCCGCGCGCAAGACATAAACCGAGCCGTTGAACGAGCGGATAATTGCTGGCGCTCCAGTCGGAACGCGAGATAGCGTCGCAGATCGATATCGCTAACCTCTAACAAAATCAAACGCTGAGATTGGCACCACCGGGCAAAGAGTTTTAAATCTTGCCGGTAGGACGCCAAGGTCGCCTCACTGAGACCTCGCTCCATCCAAATGGCGTCGAGGTATTGATCAATGGACCGTTCATTTTGGGAATTGATAGGTTGGGAAAGCTCAGTCATGAGTGCAAGGTAACGGAATTAGCACCACAAACACAAGCCAATAGACTTACTTGAAGCGCATCCCAGCAATCAAAAGGATTGAACAGGTTTAATCACCTGCAGAGCCCGGCAATGTCTCTAACAACTGCAACAATCGATCGCGCTGCAGCGGCTTAGTAAGGTATTCATTCATGCCGACGCGCTCAGCCCGCTCGCGGTACTCCTCGAGGGCGTGGGCCGTCAAAGCCGCGATAAAGGCAGTGCCCCGCGGGGGTTCGAGTTCACGTATTTTCTCAACAGCCTCAAAGCCATCCATGACGGGCATTTCGCAGTCCATCAAAATGAGGTCGTAAGGATCATTGGCGGCAATTACTTGATCCACAGCCTGCTTTCCATCCGAGCAAATATCGGGAACCACGGAGAACATTTTCAACATACCCTCAACTACTTTTTGATTGACGGTATTATCTTCAGCGACCAAAACCCGCAACTGAGAAAACTCCCCCGATGGCAAAGATTTCACTTCGGAGGCCTCGTGATTAGCCACAGCCTTTAGCGGTAACAGCACACGAAAGACAGACCCTTTTCCCTCTTCGCTTTGCAGCTCAATTTCGCCATTCATGAGCGCCACCAACCCTCGGCAAATCGGCAGCCCAAGCCCCGCCCCCTTGAGCGAGTCGTTCATGTTTTGCATCCGGTCTTGAGTAAAAGGCTTGAAGATTTCTTTCGCCAGATCATCGCTAATCCCTACCCCGGTATCCAATACCGTCAGCCCAAGATAGTCACCACGGCTGCGCGAAGTTATTTCTGCCTTGAGCAACACCTGACCTCGCGCAGTGAATTTAATGGCGTTACTCAACAAGTTGAGCAACACCTGCTGAACTCTGATGGCATCTAATTCACACAGTTCAGGCACTGCGTCGCTAACCGTAAATTCCAGCGACAGCTCTTTTGCATTCAATTGAGGTCTAACCACCTCGATGCAGTCAGAGCATAGGCTTCTAACATCGGTTGGCTGAACTCGAATATCCAACTGCCCCGAATCGATCTTGGTCACATCCAAGATATCGCCGATAATTTTCAGCAACAACTTACCCGATTCCTCAATCAGGCTGACGTATTCCATTTGCTTTTGATCGAGCTTGGTCATACCCAAGAGATCCGCCACACCCAACACGCCGTTCAATGGCGTTCGTATTTCGTGACTCATGATCGAAAGAAAGTGCGATTTAGCCTCACTACTGGCTTGCTCTTCCAACAAACGGTTTTCAGCATTTCGAATTTCACGATTACTTAATGCGTGAGCCACCTGATCGGCAACATCCCCAGCGAAGGTTATTTCGTCGTCACTCCAACGCCGCTGAGTAGCAACCTGTTCAAAACACAAAACACCGACCACATCACCCGCCTGACGAATAGCACAGTGCAGTATCGACTTGATATTCATTGGGATTAAGGTGAAATGATTAAACTCTTGAGTTCTTGGATCGCTTTGCGCATCGAAAGCATCAATAACCTTATTCTTAATGACTTCATTAAAATAGACTGGGCTTTGATCGGCTCGATGAGATAACCCTGTGCGGTATTGATTCTCTGCCAAGTTGTAGTATGTCGTCATCGTCAGCTGGGTCTTACCATCATCAAACAACCAGATATCAGCACTAGAAACCTCAAGCACTTCGCAACACATTTTCACCGCATGTCGAGCAAATATCTCAAAATCGCCACGCGCTAAATGCGGATCGCGAGTAAGAGCGACGGCCGCGTCGCGCATACGCTTTTGACGCTCCAATTTTTGAACATTGGAGGTGGCGTTGTAGATATACCCCACCAACTCAATCAGCTCGCCTTTGTCATCATAAATCCCATGACCATGCTCCCAGACGTGGAGAATTTCATTGCTCTTAGTACGAATTCGATAATCGATGTAGTAACCCGTCTTAGCGGCGACTCCTTGCTCTACGGCGCTGGTTACATAATCTCGATCATCCTCATGGATAATATCCGCGTAACATACAGCGGAACCGGCTAGCAGCTCCTGAGATTGATAGCCGGTGATGGTTTCGACGGCGCCTGACAACTCAAGCATTGTCCATTCGGCGTCATTCAAACACCGATAAACTAGGCCCGGCAGAAGGGAAAGAAGGTGTGAATCTGAAGTGGCGTTAGAGGGATCTGTCATAGACTATCTAGGTACTTTCTTATCAGTGTAGACCACTATTGACGCTTGTTAGCAACTATCTACACACCTCGAGCACCGTCAAATTTCAGGCACAAAAAAACCGGTGTCTTTCGATCACCGGTTTTTTTCGAAAAGCCCCAAAATTATTTGGCGAGCTTCTCTTTAATACGAGCAGCTTTACCGGTCAGGGTACGCAAGTAGTACAGCTTAGCTTGACGAACGTCACCACGACGTTTCACAGAAACACTGTCGACCAGCGGGCTGTGAGTCTGGAAAGTACGCTCAACACCAATACCGTGGGAAATCTTACGAACGGTAAACGCAGAGTTCAAACCGCGGTTACGGATAGCAATGACAACGCCTTCAAACGCCTGCAGACGCTCGCGGGTGCCTTCCTTTACTTTAACCTGAACAACAACCGTGTCACCTGGAGAAAATTCTGGCAGGTCTTTTTTCAGTTGTTCGTTTTCTAATTCTTTAATGATATTGCTCATGGGTTGACTCCTGAGTCAGTATTGTAGCTTCACAGCTATGTGATGAACGATAGTTAGCTTATCCAACCGTAAGTTCACCGATTAATCGGCCTGACCAGAGCTAAGTTCCTGCTGGAACTCGGACAGCAAACGCTGCTGCTCGGCGGTCAAATCCAAATTTTTAAGCAAATCCGGGCGTCGCTGCCAGGTTCTGCCAAGCGCTTGCTGTAATCGCCAGCGCCGAATTCTTTCGTGGTTACCAGACAACAATACCTCTGGCACCTGTTGCCCCTCGTATATTTCGGGGCGGGTGTAGTGCGGACAATCCAAAAGCCCTTCAGTGAAGGAGTCTTGCTCTGCCGACTGGGCATGACCCAGTGCACCGGGTATCAATCGCGTTACACTGTCGATCAATACCATGGCAGCCAATTCGCCGCCGCTTAATACGTAATCACCGATGGACCACTCTTCATCCACTTCTAACGCAATCAGGCGTTCATCAATGCCTTCATAGCGCCCAGCAATCAGCACCAAGTTCTCTTCTGTTGCCAGCTCAGTAGCGCCCTGTTGTGTCAGTGGCCGTCCCTGCGGGGACATATAGACCACCTTGCAACCTGATCCACCGCTGTCGCGGCAATCGGCCCAAACCCTGGCTTCGGCAATCGCATCTCGGAGAGGTTGAATCATCATCAACATACCCGGGCCACCGCCGTAAGGTCGATCATCCACCGTCTGATGGCGATCTTGTGTAAATTGCCGAGGATTCCATACCTCTAGCTCTACCAAGCCTTGCTTAATCGCTCGACTGGTAATGCCGTAATCACTGATGGCCGAAAACATTTCGGGAAACAGAGTCACAACAGCAATTCGTTTCGATTGACTCGACACGGGCCGCGCACCTCCGCTTTAGCCTTTTACGCTTTCATCCGCGAAAGAATTAACTGGATCGACTAAAACGCCGGATCCCAATCAACTCGCATTTCGCCAGCCTCCAGATCAACCGTTTTCACAAATTGATCGGGAATATAAGGCACTAAACGTTCATTGAGATCGATGCTATCTGCATCGCCCTTTACCACCAACACGTCGTTTGCGCCGGTTTCCAATATGCGTTCAACCAGCCCTAAACGGGTGATTTGTCCTTCAAACTCAGAAATTACAACCAACCCTTCCAACTGGTGCCAGTAGTACTCACCGGCATCCAACTCTGGCATTTGCGCTCGCTCTACGGCGATGGTGACCTGGCAAAGCTCCTGCGCCATGTCTCTATCGTCGACGCCCTTTAAGAGAGCTACGAGGCCTTTCCCGTGTGGACGAAACTCTTCCACTTCAACGGCTTTAACGCCGTGCCGGGTCTTTAACCACCAAGGGTTGTAGGAGAAAATATTCTCCATCGGCTGGGTTTCAGAATGGATTTTCAACCACCCCTTAACACCAAAAACCGTGGTAATGCGGCCGACGTCGATCAAATTAGAGCGCTTTTTGGCGTTATCTTTACTTTGATCAGTCATAAAATCCGCATTGTCCGTGTCAATTAAGCAGCAGCTTGTTGATCTTTCAGCAGCTTAGCAACACGATCGGAGCACTTAGCACCTTTTTCTACCCAGTAAGCGATACGATCGTTGTCGATACGCAGACGCTCTTCTTGGCCTTTAGCCACAGGGTTGAAGAAACCAACACGCTCAATATAACGACCATCGCGTGAGCTACGGCTGTCGGTTACGGTCAAGTGGTAAAACGGGCGCTTTTTAGAACCGCCGCGAGATAGACGAATGGTTACCATGTAAGTCTACTTCCTGTTAATCAAATTTCGTGCAACGCCTTTCGGCAGGACACATTCAAATTTATGCAATTTCACGCGGACATAGCCCGCGAAAGGCGCGATATTCTAAGGGAAAGATAAAGCGATGTATAGATTTTTTAGTGAATGATCATGAAGGACTCACAATCATCCACTCAGAGGTGATTATTTGAAGCCCGGAGGCAATCCGCCACCGGGGGGCATACCGCCGGGAGGCATTCCGCCGCCGCCGCCCATCATGCCACCAAGGCCACGCATCATCTTAGCCATACCGTCGCCCTTCATCTTCTTCATCATCTTCGCCATTTGCTTATGCTGCTTGAGCAAACGGTTCAGATCTTGAATCTGAGTGCCAGAACCCGCGGTAATGCGGCGCTTGCGTGAACCATTGAGAATATCGGGGTTGGAGCGCTCGGCAGGAGTCATGGAGTCGATAATCACTTCCATAACCTTGAACTGCTTGGTCATGTCCGATTGCTGCGCCATTTGCGCAATATTACCCATGCCCGGCAATTTTTCGAGCATTGAGCCCATGCCGCCCATGTTTTGCATCTGTTGCAACTGATCGCGCAAATCTTCGAGATCAAACTTCTTGCCCTTAGATACCTTTTTGACCAGTTTCTCAGCTTTGTCTTTATCGATCTTGCGTTCGGCTTCTTCGATCAGAGACAGAATGTCGCCCATACCCAAGATGCGAGAGGCCACACGGTCGGGATGGAAAGGCTCTAGCGCGTCGACCTTTTCGCCCATGCCCAAGAACTTAATAGGCTTACCGGTAACGTGACGCACCGACAAGGCCGCGCCTCCACGCGCATCACCATCGGCTTTGGTCAAGATAACGCCGGTTAATTCCAAGGCTTCATTAAAGGCCTTGGCAGTATTAACCGCATCCTGACCAATCATGGCATCAATCACAAACAGGGTTTCAGCCGGTTCAATGGCCGCGTGAACCTGTTTGATTTCGTCCATCAGCTCATCATCAACGTGCAAGCGACCAGCGGTATCGACAATCACCACATCGGCGTAGTGCTTACGCGCGTATAAAATCGCATCGTTGGCAATATCAACTGGATTCTGATCGGGCGTCGACGGGAAAAAGTCGGCGCCAACCTCACCCGCAAGGGTTTCAAGCTGCTTGATCGCGGCCGGGCGATAAATATCGGCCGAGACCACAACCACCTTCTTCTTTTCACGCTCTTTAAGGTATTTCGCCAGTTTCGCCACCGAGGTGGTTTTACCCGCCCCCTGCAAGCCAGCCATCAACACAACAGCAGGAGGCTTAACCGCCAGATCCAGTGTTGCGTTGGCTTCGCCCATCATGGCGACCATTTCACTTTCAACAATTTTGATAAATTGCTGACCGGGATTCAGCGCCCGTGAAACTTCTTGGCCTACCGCGCGTTTACGAACGCTCTCGATAAAGGCTTTAACCACTGGCAATGCAACATCGGCCTCTAGCAGCGCTTTTCGCACTTCACGCAAGGTATCTTTGATGTTCGCATCAGTTAGTTTGGCTTTGCCGGTAACCTTTTTAAGGCTGCGCGACAAACGATCCTGTAAATTCTCAAACATGGTAATTCTTGGCCATTAGCTGGGTGTGTCGACAAAAGGTCGGCAGTATACCGAATTTTTTAAACAGTGGCTTGCGCTGCGATGTTTGAATTTGACCCGGCATCATTAGCCCACTCGAATACAGCTCAGGCTAGGTCGCAATAATAGACGCACCACCCCAGCCTACAGCGACACTTCTGCGGAGAGACATTCCTATAGAGAGACTCTTCTAAAGAGAGACTCATCTAAAGAGAGACACTTCTATTTAATAGGCGCCTGTGACACACTGGCGCAAAGACCAAAAAGACGGTGCCTGCTCGAAAGACTACTCGATAGCCACCCACGTACAAACCCGTTAAGTATCCCTATGACCCTGACCACATCTCTGGCCATGAACATCGCCGCCGTCGTTCTGTACCTCTGCGGCTCTGCCTACCTTATTTCTTCCGCTTTGCACAAACAGGCTAGCCACAGTCAATGGCTAATGAGCTTTGCCCTTACCGCGCTGTGCTTTCACGGTGTTGGCAGCTATCAGACCATGTTCACGCCAGACGGCTTAAATCTGGGCATCTACAAAGTCGGCGCTTTGATCTTTTGGGTTATCAATCTACTGGTACTCATTAGCGGGCTGCGCAAACCACTGCACACCCTGTTTATTTTTCTGTTCCCGTTATCGGCCTTTGCAATCTTGATGGCGACTTTCAGCGCTGACGGCGTGATCACCAAAGTCGACAAGGCCATCTTGGCCCACATTTTACTGTCGGTATTAGCCTACAGTTTATTAATCATCGCAACCCTACAGGCCTTACTGCTGGCTTTTCAGAACTATCAACTGAAGCACAAACACCCCACCGGAATCGTGCGAATTCTGCCGCCACTTCAGACCATGGAGGCGCTGTTTTTTGAACTGCTCTGGACCGGTCAACTGCTGCTGACTCTCTCGATCGTCACAGGGTTCATCTTTATCGAAAACCTATTTGCCCAGCAACTGGCCCACAAAACCGTGCTATCGATGCTGGCTTGGTGCATTTACGCCATCTTATTGTGGGGACATGCGCGCCTAGGCTGGCGCGGGAATACCGCCATTCGCTGGGCCCTTGGTGGCTTTGCGGCGTTAATGCTGGCATATTTTGGCAGCAAATTTGTTATTGAAGTCTTGCTAAACTCATAGCTTTAGCCGCTGTCACCCTATTATTCATCGAAGATAGCGGATTTTCGCCGCTAAAAACGGTTGCGAACCCCGCAGTTCTAAGCGACTATACGCCGCATTATTAGGCGATACAGGTTTCCACCTCTTTGAACGACGCTCCCCTTGGCCTCTTATTTGGGATACTGGCCATTCTCATCTTGCTTTCGGGCTTTTTCTCGAGCTCTGAAACCGGCATGATGTCTCTCAATCGATACCGACTCAAGCACTTAGCCAAGAAGAAGCACAAAGGTGCTATGCGCGCGGCTGAATTACTCGACCGTCCAGACCGACTCATCGGCGTGATATTGATTGGTAACAACCTCGTCAACAACTTTGCCGCCGCACTCACGACAGTGATCGCTATCCGCCTATACGGCGAAGGTGCCATTGCACTGGCCAGTATCATTCTCACCTTGGCGGTGCTGATTTTTTCCGAAGTCACCCCCAAAACTATCGCTGCGCTCTACCCAGAGAAAATCGCGTTTCCCGCCAGCCTGATCCTCAAACCACTGCTGTGGATTTTGTATCCGGCAGTGTGGTTGGTGAATACGATTTCTAATGCGCTGGCTCGAGTGTTTGGTGTCGACCCCTCGAAGTCCAGCAGCAGTGAGCAGCTTCGACCGGAGGAGTTGCGTACCGCCGTGGACGAACATGGCGATCTAATTCCCGATCAACACCAGGGTATTTTGTTGAACGTATTGGATCTCGAAAAAGCCACCGTTGAAGACATCATGATTCCCCGCAACGAGGTTTTTGGGCTCGATCTTGAAGACGACATTCCGACGTTACTGAAACAAATTCGCAGTGCAGAATACACTCGCCTTCCGGTTTACGAGGGTGACATCAACAACATCGTTGGTATTTTGCACCTTCGCAATGCCGCGCGCTTTATTCACGGCAACAACGAAACCGTCACTCACGAAGCCATTCGTCGCTTCACCCGCGAGCCCTATTTCATTCCCGAAGCCACGCCGTTGCACACGCAATTAATGCACTTTCAGCAACAGAAGCGTCGCATGGCGATTGTGGTTGATGAGTACGGTGAAGTTCAGGGCATAGTCACCATGGAAGATTTGCTGGAAGAGATTGTTGGTGACTTCACCACCAATCTGGCCGAAGAGCAAAACCCTGAAATCTCGGCACTGGAAAATGATTGGTTTCTGATCGAAGGCGGCACATCCATTCGCGACATCAATCGCCATTTAAGCTGGGCACTACCAACCGATGGCCCCAAAACGCTGAACGGTCTTATTGTTGAAGAGTTAGAAAATATTCCCGAAGGCCATATTGGATTTAAGCTGGGAAATTATCGAATTGAAACCTCGTCCCTTTCCGACAAAATGATCGAAAGCGCCAAAGTAAAAATCGTGCATCAGTCATAGCGACTAACGGTGATTGATTCGCGATCATCGATGGCGATAGCAGTGGCCCGACCAGAGGCCACTCGACTTCTGTAAAAATCTACCAGAACAAGTGGCGCAACAACCGCGGTTACAACTCCACCACAACCGCACGAGAAACGCTCATCGCCTTTTCTTTTGCCGTTTCCACCGACACATCCCTTGCCAAGGCAACGCCCATTCTTCGCTTGCCCGCCACCTCTGGCTTACCGAACAATCGCAATCCGGTATCGGGCTGAGACAAAGCTTCAGTCAAGTTACCGAACTGGGTCTTGGTGGATTCACCTTCCACCAAAATCACGGAAGATGCCGAAGGGCCATGAAAGTGTATATTGGGAATGGGCAGCCCCAGAATCGCTCGAGCGTGCAGCGCAAACTCTGATAAATCCTGCGACATCAAAGTCACCAACCCAGTATCGTGCGGTCTTGGTGACACTTCACTGAAATACACCTGATCGCCTTTAATAAATAACTCAACACCAAACAGCCCCCAGCCGCCTAAGGCCTCGGTCACTTTATGAGCTACCTCTTTTGAAGCCGCTAAGGCCAGCTCTGACATCGCCTGCGGCTGCCAAGATTCTTGGTAATCTCCATCTTCTTGTCGATGGCCGATGGGCTCACAAAAGCTGGTACCGTCTCGGTGGCGAATGGTGAGTAGAGTGATCTCATAATCAAAATCAACAAAACCCTCAATGATAACCTTACCGGCACCTGCGCGACCGCCTTGCTGAGCATATTCCCAGGCGCCTTGAATGTCAGACGCGTGGCGAACCACGCTCTGACCCTTGCCCGACGAGCTCATGATCGGCTTAATCACACAGGGATAACCCACTCGCTCAACGGCCGCGGTAAAATCGTCAAACTGATCGGCAAATTCAAATGCTGACGTTGGTAAACCTAACTCTTCAGCGGCCAAGCGGCGAATGCCCTCTCGATTCATCGTCAATTGCGCCGCCTTCGCGGTGGGCACAACAGTGAAGCCTTCGGCTTCGAGCTCCACTAAGGTGTCTGTAGCGATGGCTTCAATCTCTGGCACTATGTAATCGGGCTTCTCGGCCTGAATAACGTCTCGTAAAGCCTCTCCATCGAGCATCGACAGAGTGTAACTTCGATCAGCGACTTGCATCGCTGGCGCCTTGTCGTAGCGATCACAGGCAATCACTTCGACACCCAATCGCTGCAGCTCAATGGCGACCTCTTTGCCCAGCTCACCCGAGCCACACAAGAGAACTTTGGTCGCGGTTGAAGAAAACGGAGTTCCAATTACTGACATGATTCACACTCTGAAGTTGATCTACTATCTATCGACTACCCATCGACTACCAATCGAAAACCATGGTTGGCAACAGACAGCATGATTGGATAAGAAAGATTCGTGAGTTTTACCCGATTAGGCAAAGGGATTGGCCTTCTTTGAACGCTTCACCGACAGAGCCAAGACCTCTCGGCGCTGATCATTGGTGTAGCCGCCCCAGTGACTGATTTCGCTACCGGTGCGAAAACACCCGACACAAACATCCTCGTCATTAAGCACACAGATGGATACACAGGGTGACTTGAGAGGCTTTTCGGAGGCCGCAGCCTTGGGGTCTTGCAGATTCACAGGATTGGTCATATCGGTAGCTTTCACAGAACTCTAAATAATTGAGGCGCAGATTATAGCGTAAGTCGTGGCAACTATTTAGCGTCTTACCCGAGCACTTTAGCGCCGCGTCCAATCCTTCACCGGGGCGGGATTGTCTCGCTGAATCTGGGCGTCAAAGGCCTCGCCGATGAAATTCACCAACAACCGAGCGGTGAAGCCCCAGATTTCGAAACCTTCAAACTCATAGGCTGGAGACCATATATGGCCAATCTTGCGCTCGAAAATGTCGGTTCTCAAACGTTGGTCGTCGAGGAAAAACTGCACAGGTACCTGAAAGATCGCGTCCAATTCATCCAAATTAGGGGTTAGATTTAAGGTCTCTGGAACAACCCCTACAATCGGTGTCACCTCGACGCCCTGCCAAGTCTGAAACACCGGCAGAGCGCCCAACACCTCGACCAAACCGGGATCTAAGCCTATTTCTTCATGAGCCTCTCGCAGCGCCGTGGTCTCTAGCGAGCCATCCTCGAAATCCCACTTGCCCCCAGGCAGAGAGACCTCCCCACTGTGGCTACTGAGATGCTGTGAACGACGGGTGAGTACAATCGAAGGGTTATCTGGGCTGTCTGTCAGTGCAATCAATACCGCCGCAGGTTTGCTCAAATCGGTCGCCTCGGGCGCCTGAACCGAAGACGCCGCTAGATAAGAGCGAAGTTGCTGCAACATTTTCGAAACCTATAGAAAAGATGACTCCCAACCTAACCAATTTCCCACAAAGAATCCAGCGACAACGAGAGGCTGGGTGAGATGAAAGTCTCATATAACAGAAACATCTAGATACCAGTCTACACATAGCCATTACCCTCGTGATAGACTGTTTTTCACACAAGGTGTCACCTAATCCACCATATTTTGAATGTTGGCAGGTGACCCGTCAGTCACTCGAAGGACAGCAAAAAGGCATCATCAGCACTCATGAAATTCACCCCACAGAAATTTGACGAACTCATGACGCTGGCGCAAACCGATCCACAAGCGCTCGAAGCCTATCGCCAGCAACAAGTTAAAGATCTGCTCAATGATGCTCCTCAGCACCTGCGCTCGCGACTCGAAGGCCTGCAGTTTAAGATCGACAGCCAGCGCTCTCTGCACTCCAGCCCCATGGGGGCCTGCCTAAAACTCTCGCAGATGATGCAAGACTCGTTTCACCAGCTGCAAGATTTACTCGGCGACTTAACCGACGGCAAGTTGCCGCACGCTGAAACGCCGCAAAAAAGCGCCAAGGTACTGCCCTTTACGGCCAACAACTAAGCCACAGGCAAAATAGTTTCCCCGCTATTGATGCAAAGCCTTATACTGTTTTATCGCTTAAAACAGCCATGAGAAGAAACATGAAGTTCTGCAGCAATTGTGGTGCTGGCGTCAGCCTAAAAGTCCCATCTGGTGATGATCGCGAAAGGCACGTCTGCTCCGACTGTGACACCATCCATTACCACAACCCAAAAATCGTAGCCGGCTGCCTACCGGTATTCGAAGATAAGGTTCTGCTTTGTCGACGCGCCATTGAACCGCGACACGGCTTTTGGACTCTGCCCGCTGGCTTTATGGAAAACGGCGAAAGCACCGAGGAAGGCGCGATGCGTGAATGCTGGGAAGAGGCGCGCGCGGAACTCAATCTACACGGCCTTTACACCATGTACAGCCTGCCGCAAATCAATCAGATTTACTTACTGTTTAAAGGCGAGCTAAAGAACTTGGATTTTGGCCCTGGACCGGAATCGCTCGAAGTAGAGCTGTTTACCGAAACACAAATACCCTGGGATGAGATCGCATTTCCGGTGATCAAAAAAACCCTACGTCATTATTTTAGTGACTTGACCGAAGGGCAATTCCCGCTGAGAAGTGAGGCTCTGTATAAACCCGGTAGCGATCGCAAGGCACAATTTTCAGTACCCGTTTATAAAGATTCAAAATCATAATCTGCTCAGCAACAACGCTCCCTAGCAGTTAAGATTAACCTTGCGCTAAAAATTTTCTAGCCGAACCACATCGTAAGCGGGCTCTTCATAAGGATGCGCCCGCTTGAGTGCGTCAACAGCAGCCGCAATGAGTGTTTCGTCGCACACCATTTCGACCTTATATTCGTTTACCAACTCAAGCTTGGACAACTCACCCAGAAACGGATCACTGCCAGGTAAAGGGCGAAACTGCCCCTCCCCCAACACCTGCCAACAGCATTGATCGTAGTCGCCAATCTTTCCTGCACCAGCCACAAATACGGCTTGCTTCACCGCTTCGAGATGAGTTTCGGGCACAAAAAAAGACAACT
Organism: Cellvibrionaceae bacterium; assembly: GCA_050633365.1. Taxonomy (GTDB): domain Bacteria; phylum Pseudomonadota; class Gammaproteobacteria; order Pseudomonadales; family Cellvibrionaceae; genus Pseudomaricurvus. The sequence continues at coordinate 279,982 of JBOEGJ010000006.1, forward strand.
TAAACATCGACAGGCCCCAATAAGAATTAGCCTAAGACCCGCAATCCAATGACATGCTCGACCTCGGCGATAGCAGCCAGAACCTCATCACTGGGCATCTGCTCGACATCAAGAATACTGTAGGCAATATCGCCGCGACTCTTGTTCATCATATCCAGTACGTTAATGTTGTTATCGGTAAACACCGACAAAACATTCCCTAACACCCCAGACACATTTTCATTGACAAAGGTGATCCGAAAACCCTCGGCACGAGAGAGATTAATCGCGGGAAAGTTCACCGAATTTTTGATATTGCCGTTTTCCAAATAATCTTTCACTTGGTCCGCCGCCATCATGGCACAATTCTCTTCTGCCTCTGCGGTGCTGGCGCCTATGTGTGGCATAGCCATCACATCGCCTCTGCCTAGCAAGCAAGGCTCAGGGAAGTCACACACATACATACCCAACTGCTCGGCGTCCAAAGAAGCAACCACGGCTTCAGCGTCCACAATCGCTTCGCGAGCGAAATTCAACAGTACCGCACCTTTTTTTACCGACTGGATCGATTCACTGTTGATCATGTGGCGAGTGGGCTCAATCGCAGGAACATGAATGGTGATGTAATCCGCGCGACTCAACAGCGATTGAAGATTTTCCATGCGCTCCACCTGACTCGGCAGGCGCCATGCGGCTTCAACCGACAAAGCCGGATCAAAACCAACCACGTTCATGCCTAGGGCCAGAGCCATTTCAGCCACCATTGAGCCAATCGCACCGAGACCAACGACACCTAAAGTACGGCCGTACAACTCATTGCCGGCAAAACGCTTTTTCTCTTTTTCAAGCAGTGCAGCCATCTCTGAAGCACTGGTCATATCGATCAGTGATTGCGAGTATTGCATGCCGCCAAAGATATCTCGCGAGCTCAGCAACAAGCCCGCAAGCACCAATTCTTTTACCGCATTGGCATTGGCTCCAGGGGTGTTAAACACCACTACACCCGCCTTGGTGTAATCTTCAACCGGTACGTTGTTCACACCCGCACCAGCGCGAGCCACAGCCTTTAGACTGCTAGGGATTTGCTCACCATGTAATTTGTGACTGCGCAGCACGTAAGCATCAGGGGCCGAGCTTTCGCTGGAGACCTCGTAGTGATCTCGGTCAAAACGATTGAGACCTTTTGAGGAAATGGCGTTGTAGGTTTTAATCTTGAACATCGTGTTACTCCTAAAAAGGAGAAGCCAACGACAGGGCGACGACACCGTCGAAAATAAGCTTCCCTATTGTCATTATTGTTGTTGTACAAACAGGTTGGCCAAACTAGAAAGGCGAACCCTGATTACCGCGATCGATAAACAGGGCTCTTTAGGCGCTATTGTGCAGACGCTTACTGTACTTGTTGATAAGCCCAAGCGAGCCAAGGCATGAGCGCTTCTAAATCAGATTTTTCAACCGTTGCCCCGCCCCATAGACGCAAACCATCCGGTGCGTCGCGGTAGGCGCCGATATCGTAAGCGACACCCTCTTGCTCCAACAGTTTGGTCATTTTTTTAACCTGCTCGGCAGTGGCGTCGAGAGTCAAACAAATACTGGTGTTGGATAGATTGGCTTTATCTTGAGCCAAAAAGTGAATCCAATCGTTTTCGGCGACGAACGTCTCAACCACCGCCAAATTTTCTTCGGATTTGGCTATCGCCGCAGACACACCACCCAATGATTCAACCCAATTGAGTGCATCCAAATAATCCGCCACACACAACATCGAGGGAGTATTAATGGTGGCGCCTTTGAAAATACCTTCAATCAATTTTCCGCCCTTGGTCATGCGGAAAATCTTGGGCAGAGGCCAAGCCGGAGTATAACTTTCCAAACGCTCTACCGCCCGGGGACTCAAAATCAACATGCCGTGAGCACCTTCACCGCCCAGTACCTTCTGCCAAGAAAAAGTCACAACATCGAGTTTTTCCCAAGGGAGCTCCATGGCAAAAACCGCTGAGGTTGCATCACAAATGGTCAGCCCCTCACGGTCGTCGGCAATCCAATCGGCATCGGCAACCTTCACCCCCGAGGTGGTGCCATTCCAAGTGAACACCACATCGTGATCCGTGTTGACCTTGTTTAAATCGGGTAGCAAGCCGTAATCGGCGGTAATCTCACGCACGTCGTCAAGCTTAAGCTGCTTGGTGATATCGCTGTGCCAACCGGCACCAAACGATTCCCAATGTACGACATCTACGGGGCGTTGACCTAATAGCGACCACAAGGCCATTTCAACGGCGCCAGTATCTGACGCGGGTACCACACCAACGCGGTATCCCTCTGGTAGGCCCAACAGCTCAGCGGTCTGTTCACAGGTTTTTTGCAAAGCCGCCTTACCTAGGGATGAGCGATGCGAGCGTCCCAAGGTGCTGATGTCCAGCGCGGAGATATCGTAGCCCGGGCGTTTACTGCAAGGACCTGAAGAAAAATTAGGATTACTGGGTTTCACCTGAGGTTGCATAAATATCTACTCTTGATCTCTTTTTTTAACGCCGTCGAAGTGCGCTAGCTGTCGATACAACGCGGCATTGAGGCTGGTGAGCGATCGAATTGACCCAATTGATCGAGGCTCAGCCCATGCTCAGCGAAGTCACTATAAACACCAGAACCAACTCCATAAGCAACGCTTATGATCTGGGGTGAAGGATTATGCCAGCTTTAGAGGCCGCTGTGCACTAACCGCTTATAGGGCCGCAGAGCGAGTGTGGTTCAGGGCGTCCTAGGACCGACTGAACAGAGCAAATCATGAGAATCAGCCCACAACACGGTATCATCCAGCCTTCTAACAACGATCTTGGCAGGACGATAACCTCGATGTGGCTAAATGACGAAAAAATAACCACCTCGGCAATTGCGAGCTATCGCAAAGCCTTGCTTAGAGCTCGCCCCCATCATCTCGTGGTCGACGGTTTGTTCAATCAGGCCAAGCTCGATGAACTCATGGCGACACTGCATCAGCCAGAACACTGGATCACTCAGCAGCACACCTATTCAGAACTCTATGTGGACACTTCGCAGTGGCAAAACAGTTCGGACGATCAACGCTTCGTACAGAGAGCCAGCTGGCAATCAAGTGCCGCAGACCAAACGCCCGATGAGATCGCACTGAGGTTTTTGTCGTTCCTACGAGACGAGGAATTTATGTCACTGCTGTCGCGTATTTTCAATGTGACAATCACTGATCAGAATGTCGCCGACCCCGGCATAAACACCAACTACTTCCGACTAGGCCATACCGACTTTGTCAAACAACACGCCGATGACTCTCCAGGCCGAGAAGTTTGTCTGCTGCTGTATTTGAATCAGCAATGGCAGTCGGGCGACGGCGGCGAACTGGTGTTTGCGGGTACAGGTAGCTCCCCGATTCAAATCGCCCCCAAGTACAATCGCTGCATCCTGTTTGATCCCGCTTCCGAAGGGGCGGAACATTGGGTCGACAGGTTAAATCGGAAAAGTTCAAATGGCTTTCGCTATAACGTCACCAGTTGGTATTGGTCAGAGTAGTCAAACAACCAACGACATGGGTATTCGGCGTCGATCAAATCTCCATCGAGCAAAAGACAAACACGACAATGCTCTGGATTATGCCCTAAATTTCCTATAGCTTTAGCCGACTGCGTATAGGAAAAAATAACAATATGCCGTTAAAATACCTGCGAGCGCCGCTGATTGATCTCGGCATGCTTCTCTCCATGCGTATCTGCATGCGTGCCTGCATTGTTTTGCTGGGTCTGGCTTCGCTTTGCGTAAATGCCGCTACCAATACCAATCATCAACAGGTAGCGGACGGCTGTCGGTTTCAATCTCTTGCTGACTCACCCATTCCCGATCTGCATGTCGGCTACTTCTTACTTCCCCCTTATTCCGAGCACGGCGACGATGGAGCCGCATTGGGAAGCTGGCCACAGTATATAAAAGTACTACTGGGTCGTTCAGGACTGCGCTATAGCGATGCCATCTATCCGGCAAAACGCTTGGCTTCGAAACTTTTTTCCGGCGAGGTCGACCTCACAATCGTCGCCGACAACATACTGCTGACCGCTGGCGAAGAAAAGATTACACACCTCCCCCAACCGCTGGTAACGCTCACGTCCGGTCTGGTTTCACTCAAAGCCAACCCCATAAACTCCATTGACGCGATTCGGGGAGAAATCTTAGGAGTCAATCGAGGCTACAGTTACGGTGGCTTAATTCACGACCTCATGAAACCGGAACTGCAACTGGAACTCTGGCCCGCAGAGTCGGAGGTGCATTTAATGAAACGCCTCATGGGCGGACGGATGAAAGCCGCCATAATGTACGATGCCATTTTACGACATCCACAACCAGACTGGGATATCGATACGAATAGACTGCACTTTGAGCCACTAAAATCGAATGCACTGTTTGTGACACTGAGTAAGAACAACGAAAAGGTCCAAGCCATTCAGCGGGTACTGACCCACAACATGACCTTGATAGATCAAGACGCAAACCTACTGCCATGCGCCGCAGGAAAGATCTAAATAGCAATTCGATCAAAGGTTCTCTAAATGTTGCCTGAGAACCGCAACCGCATTGTCGGCCTGCTGACCAATCCCCAAACCGTTTAACGCAATCAAGCCCTGCACTTGAAGCAGAAGATAATCTGCCATCTTCTTTTCGCACTCGACACTGACAAAATCGCCTTCATCTTTGGCTTGTACAACACTGCGTTCGAGCGCTTTTCTCAACCGCAAAAACACCTTGCGTATACGCTTAAGAACATCTTGATTTTCGATGGCGCCTTCGAGCAGGCTATTTTGTAAAAAACAGCCATTGACTCCCACCTGATCTCTCAAACCTGCGGCCAGTGACTCGAAGTAGTAATTCAACGCTTCCAAACCGGTTAAATCCCCCTCCAAACAATGCAGCAAGCGACCAAATACGCGCTGCTCGTAGAGTTCAACGGCCTTGCCAAACAAAGCTTGTTTGTCGCCAAAGGTGTTGTAGAGGCTGAAACGATTAATATCTAATTCAGTGACTAGCTCTTGCATCGAAGTTGCTTCGTAACCGCGTCGCCAAAACAGCATCATGGCTTGATGCAGTTTTTCTTGAGGATCAAAAGCTAGGGGTCTCGCCATGGGAATATCGCCAATAATTCGTCTATCAGTGCCAGAAGTTTATCTCATTATTGACTGATTGTTTAGAAACCGCGTATATTTCTAATCGATCATTTAGAAATAAGCCGCTTGAACTCCTGTTAGGCGGCTTTGTCATGCCAAACCGCAGAGATCTATTATGAAAATATACGAAGCCAGTACCGCCCCCAATGCCCGTCGTGTTCGCATGTTCTTGGCCGAAAAGAACGTCGAAATGGACTATGTTCAACTGGATATCGGTGCCGGTGAGAACCTAAACGCTGAAAACCGAGCCAAGAACCCCACCACCAAAATTCCATTTTTAGAACTCGACGACGGCACCTGTATTGGTGAAACCCTAGCGATTTGTCGCTACTTCGAAGAAACCGTGAGCGACAACCCGCTAATGGGTCGCAATCCGCTTGAAAAAGCTCAGGTTGAAATGTGGCAGCGTCGAGTTGAGTTCTATTTCATGATGCAGGTAGGCATGTGCTTTCAGCACTCCACCGGTTACTTCAAAGATCGCATGACGCCAGTCCCCGAATACGGCGCCGTTGCCGGTAAAGCCGCCGCCAAATACCTAGACGACCTAAACGCGCAACTGGCCGAGTCGAAATACCTGGTGGGTGATTACTTCAGTGTCGCCGACATCAACTTAATCTGTGCACTCGATTTTGCCCGTGTAGTAAAAATCAAGCCGTCTGAAGAGCACACCCATCTGTTGCGCTGGTACCAAGACGTCTCTTCACGAGATAGCGCCAAAGCCTAATCCACAGGAAACCTCCTAGCGGGCTATCGATCCCATCAACCGCGATGGCCCTGCATTCCATCACTCCACAGGAGTTTTGACATGATTGATCTATACACTGCGTCTACCCCAAACGGGTGGAAAGCCTCAGTCGCGCTAGAGGAAATGGAAATTCCCTACGAAGTCCATACCATCAAGCTGGCCGACGGCGAACAAAAACAACCGGACTTTCTCAAGCTGTGCCCCAATGGACGTATTCCCGCCATTGTCGATCGCGACAACGACAATTTTGCGGTTTTTGAATCAGCCGCCATCATGATTTATTTGGCTGAAAAGTGCGGAAAGTTCCTACCCACTGATGCAAAAGGCCGCTCTGAAGTGATGCAATGGGTAATGTTCCAAATGGGCGGAATTGGTCCGATGATGGGGCAAGCAAACGTGTTCTACCGCTACTTCCCCGAGACGATTCAGCCGGCCATCGATCGCTATCAAAACGAAGGTCGTCGATTGTTTGAAGTCCTCAATACACAATTGGCCGACCGAGAGTTTCTGACCGGTGATTACACCATCGCCGATATGGCCAACTGGTGCTGGGTGAGAACCCACGAATGGTCGGGCATTAGTATCGATGGGTTGGACAATCTAAAACGCTGGATCGACACCATTGCCGCACGCCCTGCCGCACAAAAAGGCATCGTGGTACCGGCGCCGATTAATATCGATCAAGATAACAAAGTCAGTAAAGAAGATTTCGTCAAAGGCGCTCGAAAGATGCTGGCTTAGCCGCAGTCGTTCAACGACTCAGCAGCGCCCCCATGAAAGAATCCGAAAAGTACTCTAGGCAGCGCGTCAAAAAGTCTTCGAAATGACACTCTAAGGAAATTGTCGGGATAAACTGACGCCAACTAACGCTGCCGCTTTTCGGATTCAACAATGCCCCCCTCTTTGACACCTATCGAATGCCCTCAAGGAAAGGAGCCTTTTTGTAAAAAAATAGGTACAGTGGCGACTATACCGAGTACCAATAGCGACCCGTCATGTCTCAAACCGATGTACACTACATCCACGTTTTACTAAAACACGCTGCGCGAACTGGGTTATCGCCCGATAAGCTGTTGCGTCGCACCGGACTTGACCGTCAAACACTGGAACTCAAACGCACCGTCGACACTAGCTTTTGTACCGAGTTGATTCGACGCCTTTGGGAAGAGACCAACGACGAACAACTTGGCCTGTGCGCCACCCCAATGAAACGGGGAGCGTTTTATATTGCCACCAAACTCGCACTGCACAGCAGCTGTTTACAATCAGGCCTAAAAGAGGCATTCCATTTCTACGACATTGCCGCCAGCTCGATTCACTCGACCCTTGAGGTGATTAACGAACGCGCGATAATCAGCATCGACGTAGATACTTCGGGCAAAGAGACTTCAGGTAAAAGTACCTCAAACAGAGACCCAGACCATTTCTTAATCGACTTCACGCTCAGCTCATGGCATCGGTTTTCCTGTTGGCTCATCGGTTGCCAAATCCCCTTGCTCGACACTTACTTGCCTTTCCCCGCCCCCAACAGCAATCGCTACGCACACATATTTCCGTCATCTATTCATTATGAACAGGCGATTGCTCGAATAGAATTCGATGCAAAATATCTAAGCTACAGTAGCGTTCGAACACGAGCAGAACTGCGTGATTTCATACGACGCTCGCCCGCCGATATCTTGACGACAGAAGTCAAAGACCTCAGTTATGAATCCCAAGTGAAGGCCATTTTGTTAGAGCTGGCGCACTCGGAGCTGATCTTTCCCCCGTTTGAAGTACTCGCCAATAAACTGTGCACAAGCTCGCAGACACTTAGACGCAGACTTAAAGCCGAAGGCACCAGCTATCAAAATATCAAAGATATCCTGCGCCGCGACCACTGCATTGAACTGCTCACAAAGAGCAGTAAATCCTTAGCCGACATTGCCCAGAGTAGTGGTTTCTCCGAGCCTGCCACCTTGTCTCGTTCATTCAAGCGCTGGACAGGCTATTCGCCATACGACTATCGAACCAAATACAAAAAATCGCTCCTTTAGCCCTCCCAGCCAAATCTCGTATTCCTCTCCCCTTCGCGTTGTTTTAGCCGCCTTACGGGCACCAATTGCCCGCCAAACGATAAGATGAGCAAGTGTCTCTGGCAGAAAAGATCACGTCGACTGTCCGTTTCAGCAATGGCCTAAATCCGCCTCACATTTATGATTGCTTGCGTACATTCACCGACTTTGAAATCACGGGATCAGACCATGACCTACCAAGACCTCAGCTACGAGCAAATCGATCACGTCGCGCTGATAAAACTCAATCGCCCGAAAGCCATGAATGCAATCTCTGAGCTCATGCTCGAAGAGTTGGCGGATCTGTTTGGCAAGATTGAGCAAGATCAAGATATTCGAGTGGTCGTACTGACCGGTGAAGGCAAAGCCTTTTGCGCGGGAGCCGATTTGAAAATGTTGCTCGATGACATTGAAGGTGGTGCCAAGCCGGCCCCGAACTTTTGGACCCGCGCACGGGAGGGGTTTGGTGGCCCACTGAACTGCACCAAACCCATGATTGTGGCATTAAATGGCATCACCTGTGCGGGCGGACTAGAGCTGGCGATGGCGGGCGACATTGTACTGGCCGCCGAGAGTGCGCAAATAGCCGATGCCCACGCCAACTACGGTGTTTTTCCTGGAGCCGGTGGCGCTGTTGCACTGTCTCGTAAAATCCCTTGGAACGCAGCCAACTATCTCTTGTTTAGCGGCGAATTTACCTCGGCCCAGCAAATGAGAGAATGGGGGCTGGTATTGGATATCGTCGCCGACGACAAACTGCTAGAGACCGCGTTGACCATGGCGAAAAAGATCTCCGCCAAGAGCCCGCTGGCCTTGTCCCGCATGAAACAAATGGTCAAAGACGGCCTCGACATGCCGCTATCATCCGCGCTGCGTGCAGAGATGAGCATGTTGGCGGTGCAAACCAAATCCTACGATTTGGTCGAAGGATTAACCGCCTTCAGCGAAAAACGTAAACCAGAATTCAAAGGCTATTGATCATGGCATTAAATACCAACAACCTGGGTATCGAAACGATCAATAGTATCGAGCCAATTGTAAGAACAGGCTTGCGCTTCGATTCGGTCGATGCCAACACCATCACCGCGAGAATGCCCTTGAGCGGCAACGCCAATCACAACGGTATCATGTACGCAGGTTCGCTCTTTTCATTAGCCGAGTGCGCCGCTGGCGTATTGTTTATGAACCGCTACGAGCCCAAAGCGATTGCGCCAATTTGCGCAGGTGTGAACATTCGCTTTCGCCGCCCTGCCACCAGCGATGTCACCGTGTCAATCACCATCTCTGACGAAAAATTTGCGCAACTCGAACAGCAAGCTCTCGAAGAAGGCAAAGCCGTGATTGAATTCGCGGAAAACCTCGAAGACGAAAACGGTGAAGTCGTCTCCGTTGCCGACGTCAAATACGTACTCATGAAACTATAGACACAAGGAAACCCCATGAATCTAACCGATAAAGTTGCACTCATCACCGGCGGTGCATCAGGCCTTGGCCGCGCCTCCGCAGAAGCCCTAGTCGCTAAAGGCGCAAAAGTGTTTTTGTTTGATCTAAATGAAGAAGCCTGTAAGGCAACTGTTGCGGCCTTAGGTGCTGAAAGCTGTGCCTATACCATCGCTGACGTCACTGACGAAGAGTCGGTAAACGCTGGCCTCGATCAAGCCATGGAAACCTTTGGCAAGTTGCACATCGTACTCAACTCAGCGGGTATTGGCCCCCCGTGCAAAGTACTCGATCGCGAAGGCAATCCATTGGCACTGGCAAAGTTCAAAAAAATTGTCGACGTCAACCTGAACGGTACCTTTAACGTACTGAGTAAAGCCGCTGCGCGCATGGCAAAACAAGACGCCGTGAATGACGACGGCAATCGTGGTGTTATTATTAACGTTGCATCGGTTGCAGCTTTCGATGGGCAAATTGGTCAGCCCGCGTACGGTGGCTCAAAAGCTGCCATCGCCGGTATGACCTTGCCGATTGCCCGCGAGTTCGCCAACTACGGCATTCGCATTAACTGTATTGCACCCGGTCTGTTCCACACTGAGCTGGCGATGACCTTAGATGACAAAGTCATCGAAGCGCTGGGCAACACGGTCGAATTCCCTAAGCGCTTGGGTAAACCTTCTGAATTTGCTCAATTGGTTGTGCAAATGGCAGAAAACGATTACTTCAACGGTGAAGTGGTTCGCTTAGACGGTTCCATCCGCATGCGTGCTAAATAACGGCGCGTCAGCCACCCAATCCAGCGTGTCCGCAATGATCTTCACAGATCATGCGGACACGCTCTCGAATACGGCCTTGAGTCTTGTCGATCTGGACGGACACTTGCTGCGCGACAGAGCCTAGGCTCTGTACCACTTTCTCGATCGTGACTCTCCGCTTTCAAACGGATGCGCACGATGGTGTAGACAATTAAGATCTATCAAAAGTTGCCGCAATAACTTTTGATAAAAGAACGCCATCGCTATTACTTTCTAATCAAACCACTCTCTTTTTGAGACACAAAGAGTCTTAATTTTTGCACAGCTTCAGCCGACTACTTATCCACCGCCGTAAAACTCTGCCTTCGCGATCACGCACCGCGACGCCTAACCATGGAGGTTTCTATGGAACTGTCTTCTGGAGTGTCGAGGTTCAAATTTCAAGTCGATCATGCCCGCTTCAACTCTCGACGTTTACTAACCCCCTTTACCACTCAAACGACCAACCGCCCCAATTTAAGCGCAATGATTGCGCCTAAAGACCTATTGCCACCAGCCAAAGAACCCAGCCCAATACCAACGGCGATACCAGCATCACCGCTTGAAACCAGCGCACGCTTTCGAATCATGATCGCTATGGTCGAATACTTGTCGGGAAAATCCTTAAGCGGATATCGACAGGATTTTTCCGCCATCACCAATCAAGGCACTTATCAATTCCAGCCCGCCAAAGCGAAGGTGAATCTAAGCACCGCCACAAGCGAGGCTTCATCACCGCAAAAAAACAATTCCAACACTTCAGAAAACCTGGACAACCTCTATCAAGTGGAGATAACAAATGCTGAAAGGTTGGCGTTTAGCTTGGTGTCAGACGTCACTACCAGTGATGGTCTGACTCACTCTGTACAGTTAATGGAAACCCATCAACGCCAACACAAACAAACACTGAGTGTCAGTGCCAGTGAGGCCGCTAAGTTTATCGATCCGTTGGTGCTTAACCTTGAAGGCTCACTGCAGTTTGGCCGTGGTACGACGGCATTCGATTTAGACAGTGACGGTAGTGAAGAACAGTTTCGACAACTCGGGCAAGGTAGCTTCTTTTTGGCCTTAGATCTCAACGGTGACGGCATCGTCAATAATGGCAAAGAGCTGTTCGGCACCCAAAGCGGAAACGGTTTTTCCGACCTCCGTCTTTACGATGAAGACGGCAACGGATTAATCGATAAAGGCGATAGTATCTTTGAGGCATTACGGCTATTTCGAACTGACACTCAAGAGCTTACGCGTTTAAGTGAAAAACAAATCATCGCCATAGGTCTCACAGCTATCGAAACACCCTTTACGTTTACAGATTCCGAAGGAACACCATTGGCACAACTGCGACAGAGTAGTTTCTACCTAAGAGAGAACGGGCAACACGGTACCATTCAACACATCGATCTCGCGGTTTAAAGACGAAAGAAACGTCTAAAAAAATACGAAAAAATATAGACTTTAGCGCTCTCTTTAACCGAAATAGAGGGAATCATTGTTATCGCAACAACAAAAACTTGCCCTTAAACGCCAACCTGAAACATCAGTACCACTTCTATCCACGCTTGATCACAGTAGAAAGGCAAAGTTGATCACAGTTTTTTAAGTTGTTGAAAAAAACGCTGCAAGTTTTTCGTTATGGGTAAATACTTTGTGAGCTCTCAACAAAGCACTTACGGCTGAATCTCAAGCCGAACGGTTGAGCCTAATGAGAGCATTGTAAAAGCCCCTAATCCAGAACGACTAACCTCACTTACCTTATTCGGTAATTGAAACTGCTTCGTCAATAATGATCGAGCACAAGGAGAGACTCTCATGCCTAGCCAACGTCTTCTAAAGTTATCCACCTCTCTGATCACTGCCCTGTTACTGAGCACCTCCGGCACGAGCTTTGCCAGCGCCGATCCTACAGCGCTAAACCCGAGAGATGTCATTGACGATTACCGTATTCTGCGAAGCTCCTGCGCGCAGATGCAGGGCAACGAGCGCCGCGATTGTTTCTCCCGTCTCAACCAGCAAACCGAGCAATACCAAAATGCCAAAGAGCGCATCAAGTCGGCTCAAATGCTGGGATTGAGAATCACCTCACGATAGAGAACGCTGAGCAACAACCTCAACGCCATACAACGGCGGAGTATTCGAATCCGCCGCTATCCCTATCCCTAGCCCACTGGGTATCGCCTCCATTACATAGTGGCGCCCTGGCCCCAAGCGCCTACCCGACAGCGCAATCTCCCCGCTGCAGCCGCCCGCAGCTCCAGGCCTGTCCTTTAAGCCACGGCCAAAGCTCCCTCAAAACCATCAAATCCGGCCAAAATAGCGTCAATCCCCCTCAAAATAGCCGAGAAAACTCGACGTCGAGCCAGCAAATCCCTATAGTACGCGCTCTTTTTTTGTGCAATTTTTAGCCGTAGGACCTTCTTGTGATATCCACTGCAAACATCACCATGCAATTTGGCGCTAAGCCGCTCTTCGAAAACATCTCCGTGAAATTTGGCGACGGTAATCGCTACGGTTTGATCGGTGCCAACGGCTGTGGCAAATCCACATTCATGAAGATTCTCGACGGCAGTTTGTCGCCCAGTGCCGGCAGCGTTTCGATTACCCCCAATGAGCGTATCGGTAAGCTCAGCCAGGACCAGTTCGCCTTTGAAGAATACAGCGTGGTGGATACTGTGATTATGGGCCACACACAGCTGTGGGAGATCAAACAAGAGCGTGATCGCATCTACTCGCTGCCTGAGATGTCGGAAGAAGAAGGCATGAAAGTGGCCGAGCTGGAAACTCAGTTTGCCGAGATGGACGGTTACAGCGCCGAGAGCCGCGCAGGTGAGATTCTATCTGGCGCCGGTATTACCGAAGATCTGCACTTTGGCCCCATGAGCGCCATCGCCCCAGGCTGGAAACTGCGAGTATTGCTGGCTCAAGCGCTGTTTTCCGATCCCGATATTTTGTTGCTCGATGAGCCGACCAACAACCTCGACATCGACACCATTCGCTGGTTGGAAGACATTTTGAATGATCGTAAAAGCACCATGATCATTATTTCGCACGATCGTCACTTCCTCAACGCGGTTTGTACCCACATGGCGGATATTGATTACGGTGAGCTGCGGGTCTACCCGGGCAACTATGACGATTTCATGACGGCGTCGACCCAGGCTCGCGAGCGCCTGCAAAGTGAAAATGCCAAGAAGAAGGCACAAATTGCTGAGCTACAGCAGTTTGTCAGTCGCTTCTCTGCCAACGCCTCAAAAGCTAAGCAGGCCACCTCACGCGCCAAGCGTATGGACAAGATCAAACTCGACGACATCAAGCCTTCGAGCCGCGTCAGCCCCTACATTCGCTTCAATCAAGAGAAGAAGCTACATCGCCAAGCTGTCACACTAGAAAACATCGGCCACGGTTTTGATGAAGGCCCGCTGTTTGAAAATGGCAACCTGATCCTTGAAGCCGGTTCGAGATTGGCCATCATCGGTGAAAATGGCGTGGGTAAAACCACTCTGCTGCGTAACCTGATGAACGAGCTACCGATCAACAGCGGGACCATTCAATGGGCGGAAAATGCCAGCCTTGGTTATTGCCCTCAAGATCCCGGAAACGAGTTCGACAACGACTTAAACTTGTTCGACTGGATGAGCCAGTGGCAAAAGCCTCACCACGATGATCAGATTGTGCGCGGTACCTTAGGGCGGCTGCTGTTTTCATCGAATGACTTCGAGAAAAAAGCCAAGGTTTGTTCTGGTGGGGAAAAGAACCGTTTGTTGTTTGGCAAGTTAATGATGCAAGACACCAACATTTTGTTGATGGATGAGCCAACCAACCATTTGGATATGGAATCTATCGAAGCGCTCAACTTGGCACTGGAACATTACGAAGGCACCTTGATTTTCGTCAGCCACGATCGCGAGTTTGTTTCTTCGCTGGCGACCCGAATCATCGAAATCAAAGATAAACGCCTACACGATTTCCAAGGCACCTATGATGAGTACTTGGCCAGTCAAGAACTTGAGAAATAAGCGCTACGCTCAGAACTCGACAAAATGAAAAATCAAAAAAAGGGGCCGGTCATAAGACTTGGCCCCTTTTTTATTGCTCGAGTATCGACAGCTTTGATTTAACCGAAGTGGAAAAAGCAAATTTTGTTGCCATCGGCATCGCGAAAATAGGCGCCGTAGAACATGTCTTCAATACGTTGACCTGGCTCGCCATCGCAGGTTGCCCCTAGCTCGATGGCTTTTTTGTAGAGCTTATCAACCAGCTCTTTTGACCCAGGATTCATAGCAACCATATTGCCGTTGCCAGGATTCGGATCTTCTTCATTAAATGGAATGCAAACAGCCAACATTGGCTCGGCCATCGATGCGCCAATCATAGCCAAACGACCCACATCCACTTGAACTTTAGCGCCAAGCTCGGACAATAATTCTGTATAAAAAGCTTTAGCCTTCTCGATGTCACGAACGCCAATGGTTGAATATCCAATCATCTTTCTTCTCCTAATACCGCTGCATTAATAATTTGATCTTTTCGAGCTTAAACTGTTTAAGCGCAGACAAAGAACTCTACAAACATACGCGCTTTACAGCCACGTCCTGTTTGGCCAAACAGCGCTTTTATTGACTTTTTATAGATCAAAAACTCGACCGGGGTTTAGCAAGTTATGCGGATCTAAAGCGCGTTTCAACAACTTCATTAACGCCAGCTCTTCGTTAGAGCGGCTGTGCCCTAGCCAGGGCTTTTTTTCGAATCCTATGCCATGCTCTGCAGACACCGCGCCCCGATAGACTCGCAAACTATCGTACACATCTTGATCGGCGGCCAAATGGTGATCGTCACCATCATTGGGCGGCGTAACAAAAAGATGTAAGTTACCATCGGCGATATGGCCAATCACGAAACACGAGGCTCCAGGCCAGCGCTGCGATAAAGCCTGCTTCACATCAGTTACATAGGCTGTCATCGACGTTATCGGCAGGCTAATGTCATAGAGGTAGGTTGGACCGGCCTCGTAAAGCGCCTCGAAATTCTCGCGAATATCCCAGAGTTGTCGTCGCTCATGTTCAGATTTAGGCAACACCGCATCGACAATCGCGCCCCCTTCAAGTGCCTCTTCCAAAAGAGCCTGAAAGCGCAGGCCGTCAGCCTCTGGATCGGCCCCTTCGGCCTCGAGCATAACGTAGTAAGGATAATCTCTCGCCAGTGGCGCTGAATGATGGCCAGGCTCTGTGACCCGATGAAAATAATCTCCCCACATGACTTCGTAGGCGCTCAAGGTACCAGCCAATTGTGTTTGGCATTGATTCAGCAGTGAGGCTACCTGATCAAAACTCTCCATGGCGACCATCGCCGACTGACAACTTAAGGGTTTCGGAAACAGGCGCAAAACCGCGCGCGTCACTATGCCTAAAGTCCCTTCGGTGCCGATGAATAATTGCTTCAGGTCGTAGCCCGAATTGTTCTTAAGCATCTGATTCATCGATGACACTACCGTGCCATCAGCCATCACCGCTTCGAGCCCAAGCACCAGCTGTCGCGCCATACCATAGCGCAACACATTGATGCCTCCGGCGTTGGTGGCGAGGTTACCGCCAATAGTGCACGAACCTCTGGCCCCCAGATCTAGCGGAAAACACCAGCCCTTTTGGGCAACCGCGTCTTGCACGCTTTCCAAGATTGCGCCGGCTTGCACGATGGCGGTACCGCCCAGCTCATCGATGGCTTCGATGGCCTGCATCCTCTCAAGTGAGATGATGAGTTCTTCGGTTCTCGCCTCAGCCCCCTGAGCGCAGCCGGTACGCCCGCCTTGCACCACCACCGGCTGCCGATGGCGATGACATAGCGACATAATTTGACTGAGCTGTGCCGTACTCACAGGGCGCACTAACCCCAATGCGCGGGTAGCCTCGGGGTTCCAATAGCTTACTGGGCGCTGAGTCAACTCATCAGCCGATAGCCATTGGGATCCATCAACAATTTCCAATAATTGCGACAACAACGCCTGCCGATCAACCAACGGGGCCATGATTACTCCTTCTGTGGACGATTCCGTGCCATTCACACCGATCTGCGATACTTGTGCATGACCAAACTCTTCGCTACATTGCCGCCCTTCATTTAAACGGCTCTTGTGGCCTCATGTTATCAGCCTATGACAACACCAACACCTAAATCTCCCTACCTTGGGGCCAGACTGAGAGCGCTATTGGAGCGCATCGAGACCTATCAGCTGGGAAACACCCCCTACCATACCCTGTGGGACTGCTGCTGCGATCATGGCTATCTGGGCATTAAGCTACTGCACAAGGGCTTGTGCCAACACTTGCACTTCAATGATCAAGTACCGCATTTGATTGACGATCTCATCGACCGCCTCAATCACTACCCCAGTGAGTACTTCAAGCCCAGTTACAGTGCTGCCGTAATGGATGCAGGACAGCTTCAGCTAAATGATGCTCACCATAACCTGATGATATTGGCCGGAATCGGTGGCGAACACATGATCGACATCTTGAACCCGCTCTTAGAAAATCACCCAGAGATGAGTGTGGATTTTCTATTCTGCCCCGCTACCACCCAATTTGATTTGCGCGAGTATCTCGCTGAGAATAACTTTGAATTGCTGTACGAATCTCTCGTAACTGAGCGCAATCGCGACTACGAGATCATCCACGCTCGCTTTAGCCCAGACCCACGGCCTGAGCATATAGGCGTGTCGCGTACTGGCGCCTTTTGGCAAGCCGATGATGAAATACATCAACGCTATTTACGCAAATTGATTAGGCACTATCAGCGTTGTACTCAAGGAGATGAAAAGATAGAAGCCCAGAGAATACTGAGCTTCTATTTAGAACTTTGGCAAGAGGTTACCAAAGAGCCTTACCGGTAAACTATTTTTTAGGATGAACAATCACCGGCAATTCGGAATAGCCTTTGACAAAGTTCGAACGAATATACTTCGCCTCGCCCACCACTTCGATCCGATCAAAGCGCTGCATAATCTCTTCCCACAAAATTCGCAACTGCATTTCGGCCAGGCGATTGCCCATACAGCGATGAACACCAAAACCAAACGACAGATGATGCCGAGCATTTTCTCGATCAACAATAAATTGATCGGGGTTGTCGATCACCCGCTCATCGCGGTTCCCGGATAGATACCACATCACCACCTTGTCGCCTTTTTTGATGGTTTTTCCGTTGACCTCGACATCTTCCGTCGCAATACGGCGCATATGCGCCAAGGGCGTTTGCCAGCGAATGATCTCAGAGATCATATTGGGAATGATGCCGTTGTCTTCGCGCAGTTTGTCGTATTCTTCGGGAAATTGATTAAGAGCGTGAACGCCCCCAGTAATGGAGTTTCGAGTGGTATCGTTGCCACCAACAATCAGCAAAATGATATTGCCCAAAAACTCTAATGGGCGCTCGATCAAGTCTTTTGTGTCTTCGTTATTTTGCAACAAGGTAATCAGATCAAACCCCTGCTCTTCGCCAGCTTCGCGGCGCGCGGCCTTGTCGTGCCAGAGCTTCACGAAGGCCTCGGCACATTCGTTCATGGCGGCGAACCGCTCCTCTTTAGAGGTGGTGCCTCCCGTCATCTCCGGCGACGAGGTTGCCATATCAGACCAGAACGTGAGTTTATGACGCTGCTCGAAGGGGAAATCAAATAGGGTCGCGAGCATCTGTGTGGTCAACTCGATAGAGACCTTGTCGACCCAATTAAAACTCTCACCTACGGGAAGAGAGTCTAAAATCGTAACCACACGCTGGCGAATCAAGCCCTCCATTTCGGCCAGATTCTTTGGCGCCACCACACTCTGTACCGCGCGGCGCTGAACGTCGTGTTTTGGAGGGTCCATTGCGATGAACATTTCCAAACTCATTTCTTCATCTGGATCGCCAATCACAATGACAGGCTCGGAGGAAAACAGTTTAAAATTGCTGTCGACAAATTGAATGTCTTCGAAGCGAGTAATCGACCAAAACGGCCCGAAGGGGCTGTTGGGTAGATAGTGAACCGGATCTTCATCGCGCAGGCGCTTAAAATAATCTGGCCAGGTATTGGTTTCCAGTAGTCTTGGATCGCTGACATCGAGGCTATCGAGCGGGATATCGGCGGCGGGCATTAGAACTTCTTCAGCCGACGAGGGCTTTAACATTACGTTCATCACTTCTCTCCTTGATCGCTACAACGATTACATTTGAAATTCAGGAAGTTCTACCACTAAACCGTCAAGCTCTTCATTGACCTCTACCTGACAGGATAATCTCGACCCCTGTTGCGGATCAGGAGACATACTCAGCATAGCCTCCTCGTTGTCGTTTGCGGGGTTTAGTTTTTCTCTCCACTGCTCAGCCACGATGACATGGCAAGTACCGCAGGCGCAACCACCGCCACAGTCGGCGTCGATACCGGGCACGGCATTGTCGATGGCCACTTGCATTAAAGTTTGTCCATCCTCGGCCGGTACACAATGCTGCTCTCCAGAGTGTTCAATAAAAGTAATCTTTGCCATCGTTATCTCTCTTATTATTCGGGTTTACTAAGTCGCAACTCTTATTAGGATATCAGCCCTACCGTAAAGGGTGGCCGTAATCATCCGTTCAAGCGTGCCATCATAGTAGGCAGAGGCTCTCCCTCAGGGGAGGACATATATTGACAATAGAGGGACATTTTAAGACACTCAAACATACAGTTTCGAACTAAAAGTCAAAAGTGGACAACGCTTTTCAGAGCCTGCCGCTATCGACTTTTTTTGGCGTGAAAAGCAATCCTCAGTGTAAAAAGGAGTGCCATGAAAACCTTGATTCCCTCTGTGGATACCCCGTGTATACCTACCAGTTATTCTCGAGTGATTGCCAGTGAGCTGAACTTACAGGAAAAATCTCTGGGTGAGCTGCTCAGTGGAACATCGCTCGACGGACCTCACCTTACCTCCGACGCCACGCTACTCAGCCCGCGCCAACAAATTCAGATTATCCGAAACTCGTTGCGCCTGTCTGGCGACAATGGCTTTGGGCTTCGTCTGGGAAAGCGGTTAACCCCTCCCGCCCACGGTGCTTTAGGTTTTCTCGCCAACAGCAGCCCGGACTTGTTGACTGCAGTGGATGCGTTTAAAGACTATTTACCCACCAGAATGAGCTTTATCCGATTGGATGTGAGCCACAATGAACGCTGGCTCGAATGCCATCTAAAGGTCGACTTTGAAGCCGAAGTCGCTGTTTACCGCAGCTTAATCGAAGCGGTGAGTTTATCCCTGCTGTCGACGGTAGAATTCATTCTTGGCCGGCCATTACTAGAGGGGAAATTTAAGTTTAGGTTTCCAAAGCCAGATTATGCCCAAAGCTTTCAGAACTACATTCCCTGCCCTGTGAGTTTCAATGAAAGTGAAAGTAAGCTATTAATTCCGCTGGAGCTTTGTTACACGCCCAATGCATCCGCTGATCACGATAATTACGACCTCGCCCTTAAGCAATGTCAAGCTATGCTGGCTCAACTACCCCAAGAAAAAAACACCGCACGCCATCGTGTGCAGGCGTATATGTTATCTCACCCTCCAGGGCAATTTAACGAGCAGATGGTGGCCGACGCTCTATTCATTACGAAACGAACTCTAGCCCGTAGACTGGAAAGAGAACACACCAGTTTTCGAAGACTTCGAGACGATTTATTTTCAAACTTGGCCAGTAGCTATTTACGAGATACCCATTTGTCCGTTGAAGCCATAGCGGGATTACTGGGGTACCACGACAGTGCCAGTTTCAGGCGTGCCTTTAAGCGGTGGTTTTCGATGACGCCCAATCAATATCGGCGGGAGAAGGAAACTAGTGGCTAGAAATTCCAGACAAAAAAATCCCGACGCTGTGAATGACAACATCGGGATCTTTGCAAAGAAACGCTTATTCAACCGCGAAGGTTAAACCGGCATTTTCTTGCAAGCGATCGATCAACAGTGATCCCATCGCCGACGCTGGAGTCCATACACCACCACTGGCGGCCTCGGGGTTTTTCAACAGGCACACCGCGCTCTCGGCGATCATCTTACAGGTCGAACCATAGCCAGGATCTTTATCGCCTTTGACGCTTGCCATGACGCGCTCACCTGCCGCATTGGTGCCAGAAAACAGAACATCGTAAAAGCCCGTTTCGCGCTCTTCTTTGCTAGGCCCTTCGCCCGGTTGCATCGGATCATTGGCCATAGACTTGTCTTCCGCCACGGCCTTGGCCATAGCTTCACCTTGATCACCTGGGCCAGTGAGCATCATTTCGTCGTAGACAAAATCATCGCCGTATTCGTGGCCCAACAAATAGTTAGAGCGGTGAATGTTTTTGGTATTGATAGTCGCCATCACAAACGGGGCTGACCAACTGTTCAAATCTTCATCAAAGATTGGGGCCATACCAGAAGGCTGCTCAGGGCCGGTAAAGTCTTCGGTGAGTGAGAACGGGTTCATCAACACGTTCACCAACTCTGGATTCTTCGCGGCGGCTTTCATGGTCTCTTTAAAGCTGGCCAAAGTACCGCCCGAGAAAGTTCCCTTCATCGCGCGTACACGTCCTTTAATGCGAGAGACTGGTCCGCCCAATTTTTCTTTCGCCGTTTGTTGCAAAAAGTAAGCACCCAAATCGAACGGAACGGAATCAAAACCACAGGAGAAAACAATACGCGCGCCGCTGGCTTTGGCTGCGGCTTGTTGTGCTGGAATCATTTCGTGCATCCAGGCTGGCTCACCGCAAAGATCAACATAATCGGTACCGGCTTCAGCACAGGCTTTAACCACATCACTGCCGTAAAGTTGATAAGGACCAACTGTGGTCAAAATAACCTTAGTGCGCTTTACCATTGACTCAATACTGCTGTAGTCATTAGCGTCGGCAACCACAAATGGAACATCCTTAGGAATACCCATCTCATCGCGAACCGCTTCCAATTTCTCTTGACTACGACCGGCCATGGCCCAAACCACATCGCCATTTACGCCGTATTGGTTGTTCAAATACTCGCATACGAGACGACCGGTGTATCCCGTCGCTCCGTAGACCACAATGCCAAACTCTCTTGGGTTAGCCATAACATATCTCTCTATCTATTTAGTTTTTAATTGATGTTATATCTGTTTTCTAGCGCTAGAAATTCGCTCTAGTGTTTTCGCAAAAATCACTTAAGAAAAACTAGCAATCTCTTCGTCCAACACGTGCTGTAACAATGGACTGGATTCCGAGCGTTCAAAGGCGTCATCGATTGCTTTAAAACGCGCCTGCACAGCTTTGCGATAATTGGGGTGAGTAAAGATATACAACTCACCTGCGCTGATAGCTTCTACCACGCGCTCGCCAACAATCTCTGGCGCCAAGCCAGCGTCGATCACTTTTTGCATGTGCTCAGCCATCGCCGACGTATCGTTAGATTCGCTCGCCTGTGCGGCCTTTTCACTTTGATATTCTGAGTGTTTGTTGCGATAAGAATGATTAATTCGAGTTTTCACAAACGCTGGGCAGAGTACTGACACCTGAATTTTGTGCGGTTTGAGTTCTGCGTGCCAGCTTTCAGACATACCGACAACGGCCACTTTAGTCGCGGTGTAAGAGCCGGCAAAGGGCACGCCCATCATACCCGCCATGGAGGCGACGTTAATTACCCAACCGCCCTCACCGTGTTGTTTCATCAGAGGCACGATCGCCTCGGCGCCATAAATAACACCCATGAGATTTACATCCAGCACCCAGCGCCAGTCCTTGTCATCGGTTTGCTCGATGGCACCCGGAGTACCGCCAACACCGGCGTTGTTGACGAGCATATGAACTTTACCAAAGCGCTCTATGGCTTGATCGGCCACGGCTTTCCATTGCTCTTGCTTGCTCACGTCCATTTGTACGGTCAAAACCTCGATGCCCTGAGCTTCTAACTTAGCCTTGGCTTCACTCAGCTGATTGGCATCGATATCGCCCAACACAACATTCATCCCCTGCTTACCTACCGCTTGGGCAACACTGAAACCGATACCTTCTGCACCGCCACTGATGATGGCTGTTTTTCCCGCAAACTTTGACATATCCGTAGATTCCTAATGGTCATTATTATCTATCAATTATCTATCACGCCTCCCAAGGATGAGTTGGGATGCTAACTGATCACTACTCTATCGAATTTTGCACAATTATCGATAGCACAATCGATCATCCTTGTCGCATTTGTGAAGGAGTATGGCACTTATCGGACACCTTGCTGACAGCACTATTCATCGCTCGAATTCTCCGTCATTAGCAATCGCTATAACTCAGCTAAAAGGCGCTAGCTCAAGGAGATAGTAAACCGATGATTATTTTGCACAGAGCCTACTATTCAATAGGAAACACGGCCAAAAATAGTGATAACCTCTACCGACAGAGGAGAAGTGTCCTTAAACCCAAAGATTCCGTTAGAGACTCACGCCATGAAAAATTCTCGTAACCGTCAACTGGATCGCATCGATTTGGCGATTCTAAAGAATTTGCAAACAGACGGCCGTATTGCCAATGTGGAGCTGGCTCGATTGGTCAATCTCAGCCCTAGTCCCTGCCTCGAAAGAGTCAAACGCCTAGAAGCAGACGGTTACATTGAGGCCTACCAAGCGCGCCTCAACGCCGCCAAGCTCAATCAGGCCATGGCGGCCTTCATCCAGATCACCCTAGATCGCACCACCGCCGATGTCTTCGACAATTTCAAACAATCTTTGGTACAAATTCCCGAAGTGGCCGAATGCCACATGGTCGCCGGCGGTTTCGATTATTTGGTCAAGTTGCGATTTAGCGATATGGAGGCCTACCGAGTCGTTCTGGGACAGTTGGTTGAGCTGCCAGGAGTTGCACAAACCCATACCTACGTGGTTATTGAAGACGTTAAACAAGACCAGGGCCTATTTTTTTAAATAGAGCCTTAAGGCCACTTTTTTGTGTGGTCATTGACGCTTGTACCGTCATACCAAAGTAGCACCGACAACAGAGAGCCACTCCATGAGCAAACCAGAACATTATCCAACTGAGCCCGCCCACCTCTGGGATCACTTTTACCACTTTACTCAAACGCCCAGACCCTCAAAGCGCGAAGAAAAAATCTGTGACTACTTGATCCAAGTTGCCGACAAACACGACTTGAAGCACCGACGCGACGCCATTGGCAATGTGGTCATTTATGTTCCTGCCAGCGCTGGCTTTGAAGATCGTCCCACGGTCACATTACAAAACCATGTGGACATGGTGACGGTAAAAACCGAAGACAAAACACACGATTTTGATTGTGATCCACTCAGCCTAAAAATCGAAGACGGCTGGTTGATGGCCGATCGCACCACCCTTGGTGCCGACAACGGCTTAGGTTGCGCGGCGGCCTTGGCTCTAATGACCGACCCAGAGGTTGAACACCCGGCATTGGAATTACTCTTCACCATGGATGAAGAAACGGGATTAGGCGGCGCTATTAACTTGGACCCTAGCCTGATTAAGGGCAGCAAAATGCTCAACCTTGATACCGAAGATTGGGGCGAATTGTTTGTCGGCTGCGCCGGCGGTCGCGATTGGATTATCACCAAACCCGTCACCACAGAAGCCATTCCCAAGGGCTACACTTGCCGCCGCTACTTTTTGCGCGGCCTCGCCGGTGGGCACTCAGGCATTCAAATCCATCAACAATTGGGCAATGCCAATAAACTTATGGGCCAATGGTTGTTTCAGGCCGAGAAACTAGGACTTCGACTGTGTTCCATGCAGTCCGGTGTTGCGCACAATGTGATACCACGATCGGCGGTTTTAGACATCGCCATTCCCGATGAACAACTCGCCGATCTTGATAAGCTGAGTGAAAAATTGACCAAGCGCTGGAAATCTTATCTGCCTGACGCCGATGCGAATTTAGAGCTTAGCTATGAAGCCGCCGATGGTGATTTCATGCAGACACTGAGTAGCCACAAAGATCTGCGACAGTTGTTGTTGGCCTTACCCAACGGCGCGCAAGCTTACAACGCGGACCAACCAGCAGACCTAGTGGATCTGAGCATTACTCTCGCGGTGGTAAAAGTCGACAAGGAGCAGATCTTTATCGAAACCAGTCTGCGCTATTTCAACAGTGAAGAAGCCGAAGCCTTAGCCGACAGCGTCGTTTCAATTGCCGAAACCTTTGACGCCAAAGCCGATGAAGTCATTGCTTACCCCGGCTGGCAACCGGATTTTTCCAGTAGTTTACTCACTCACGTCAGCGATACCTATGAGCGCATGTTTGGCCAAAAGCCCGAGCAAAAAGCCATTCACGCGGGACTGGAGTGCGGTATTATGCTCGACAAACTCGACGGCGTTGAAGCCATCTCTTTTGGCCCCACCATTCGCGGCGCTCACTCGCCGCGGGAGCGATTAGAGATTTCAACCGTGGCGCCGTTTTGGGAGTTACTCAAAGAAGTGGTTCGCAGCCTAAAATAACTCAACGGCTACCTCGGTAACCTAATTTGGAGACAGCTTTGTCCATCGAGCTCATACTCGGTCTACTCTCACTGCTCACCTCCGTCATTGCCGGTGTCATCGGCTTTGGTGGAGGCATGCTACTGATCGCAATTATGCCTATTTTTGTTGCCTCAGGGGCAATCATACCGATTCATGGCGCGACTCAACTGGCCAGCAACTCGTCGAGAATGATCTTCTCGCTCAAAGATGTGAAGTGGAATTTATTGCCGCGATTTTTGCTGGGGTCACTCATCGGAGTTGGGGTCTTTGGCGTTGTATTAGTCAGTATTCCAACCACTTATCTGCCCTTCGCGATTGGACTTTACATGCTGCTCAATCTCTGGAGTCCCGACTTTTCGAACTTTATCAAAAGGTACGAAAACTATTATCTGATCGGTTTTTTACAAACCGGGCTGGGGTTAATTGTTGGCGCCCCTGGCCCCATCGCAATGACGGTGTTAACCAAAGAGCTGAAGTCTAAAGATCAAATCATCGCTACCGCATCGATGTTTATGACCATTACTCACCTCGTCAAGATTCCAATTTTTGGAATCATCGGGTTTTCATTGTTGGAGCACAGTTCACTGCTTATCTACATGATTTCCGGCTCGATTTTAGGCTCCTACATTGGAACTAAAATACGGTTGGCGGCGAATAATGAGAAGCTAATTGTGGTTATTAAAATACTGCTGACGGTGATGGCAGTTCGAATGATAGTCGCCTCACTGATGTAATATGACTATGGCCACCGCTGTCGCGAAACAACCAGTGAAAGCGAACCATAGAAGAAAGGAAAACTCAAAGGCGATTCAGGTAGCGTTGATGACTCTACCTGAATCTGCGCTCTATCTTTATTAGGCTTAAAACCTAAAAAGCATCAAACTTTAGACAAGGCCTCTTCCAAGCGAGCGACAGCACGATCAATGTCGGCGAGTTTGTCCAAACCAAACAAACCAATGCGGAAGGTTTGATAGTCTGCGGGTTCATCGCATTGCAAAGGAACACCGGCGGCAACTTGCAACCCTTGGGCGAGGAACTTCTTGCCGGTGTGTATATCGGCATCAGCGGTGTAGCTCACCACAACCCCTGGAGCTTCAAAACCTTTAGCGGCGACGCTGCGGTAGCCTTTGTCGGCCAACAATTGGCGCACGCGCTGCCCCAATTCGAGCTGCTGAGCTTTGACAGTATCGAAACCGAGACCTTCAACTTCTTTCATGGTATCGCGGAATTTGGTCAAGGCGTCGGTGGGCATAGTGGCGTGATAGGCGTGACCACCGTTTTCGTAGGCTTGCATTATTTGCGTCCATTTTTTCAGGTCGCAGGCAAAGCTAGAGCTGGTGGTTTCTTCCAAACGCTGCATGGCCGTGTCGTTCATCATCACCAAACCAGCACAAGGAGACGCGCTCCAACCTTTCTGTGGAGCGCTGATCAACACATCGACGCCCAGAGCTTTCATGTCGACCCACAGACAGCCAGACGCAATACAATCGAGGACAAACATACCACCCACAGCGTGAACTGCATCGGCAACCGCTTTGATGTAATCGTCTGGCAGTAACATACCTGACGCGGTTTCTACGTGCGGGGCAAACACCATCGATGGTTTTTCGGCGGCGATCGCTGCGACCACATCGTCAATAGCTGCTGGGGCAAACGCCGCTTGAGACTCATCACTGCCCAACTGTGCTTTCAAGACCGTGGTCGACGCGGCAATGTTGCCCATGTCCAAAATCTGAGACCAGCGGAAGCTAAACCAACCATTGCGAATAACTAGGCACTTCTGGTCGGTGGCGAATTGACGCGCTACGGCTTCCATGCCGTAGGTGCCGCCGCCGGGAATCACTGCGACGCCGTCGGCGTTGTAAACGCTCTTTAACGTCGAGGAAATGTCCCGCATAACCTGCTGAAAGGTCTGCGACATATGATTCAAAGAACGATCGGTGAATACGACTGAGTATTCCAGCAGACCCTCTGGGTCTACATCAGGCAGTAATCCAGGCATGGTAACTCTCTTCTGTGTGTCTGATGAATTTGGCGGGCATTATACGGTGGATGCTAGCGTGAGTGTAGTCACAAGTGGTCTCTAAATGCGCTGATCTTTAAGCTATCAGAGCCGTAATTCATTAAACACTCCGGCTCGCGCGCTAATCTATGGTGAAAGCATCAGCGTCGAGATAGGCGGGAAATCGCTGGCGATACTGTCGCAACTGAGCCGCGGATAACGTCGCATGAAAAACACCGGTTTGTGATTTGGGCTCAACCAAGGCTTTGCCTTCTGCATCGAGAATAATACTGTCACCGCTGTAGGTGTGACCGTTGGCATCTTCGCCGACGCGATTAACACCCACCACACAGGCAAGATTCTCGATGGCGCGGGCTTTCAGTAATTGAACCCAATGATAGGCTCTCGCAGCGGGCCAATTGGCCACAAAGATGGATAAGTCGTAGTCGTTTTGATTGCGACACCACACAGGGAAACGCAGGTCGTAACAAATCATCGGGCAAATGCGCCAGCCTTTGTGCTCGACCAAGAGCCGCTCTGTGCCAGCTTTGTAGCGCTCATGCTCGCCGGCCATACGAAACAGGTGACGTTTATCGTAAACTTCAAAAGTGCCGTCGGGACGCATCCAGATAAGTCGATTCATGGGTAACGATTGATGATTCTCTTTTACCGACGCGGCGAAGCTTCCGGTAATGACCGCATTAGTTTCGATGGCCAATTGACGCATCCAAGTGAGAGTATCACCGTCAGTTTCTTCCGCCACTTTACGTGAATCCATACTGAATCCCGCGGTGAACATTTCCGGCAACACCACAAGATCCGTGTGCGGAATCTGTTTTCGCAATGACTGCTGAAACTGCTGGCGAATCAAATCGCCAAAGTGTTGCCGATTAGCCTCGGGGTTTTGCCACACCAACGGCTGCTGAATAATGCACACCTGCAAATCGTGCTCTGGGCTTGTTAAATCGGTTGAACGCGTTGCCATTGAACCTTATCTCACAAATTAAACAAAAAGCGCTTTGAACTAGAGGCCTCGGTGACGAGCCGAAACTCTCCTGCAATCACTCACATTAAGACGTCGTGCACTGTTGCAAAAATCGCTGTTCGGTATCGAGCAAAAATTGCTCGGTGGCCTCAAGCAATAATTGATACACTCGCTCGAACCCCTGTAAATTGCCGTAATAAGGATCCGGGATTTCTTGATCCATTTCAAATTTCTGACGAAACAACATGACCTTTGCCGTGCTGGTATCGGGCATAGCCTTCTGGAGTGAATCGAGATGTTTTGCATCCATCGCAAAAATCACATCGTATTTACAGAAATCCTGCTCACTCAGCCGGCGGGACTTTATCCCCTTTAGACTCACACCGTGTTTGTCTGCTAGAGTTCTGGCGCGGGCATCAGGAACCATGGGCACAGGCCCAGCCTCGATTCCGCAAGAATCAACCTCGATCCAAAAGCGATGCCGATAAGCTTTGGCGTATTCTCTCAGAATGGCCTCAGCCAGAGGGGATCGACAGATATTGGCGGTACAAACGAACAACACTTTTAATTGATGCTCAGGCCTTCGACGCAAAAGTCTGTTCAACACAATTACTGCCCCACTCTTTTCATCAGTTGATGGACATAATCAACTGGAATTGCATAGGTAATCGCCGAAGGTTTGGTCAGAACCCCCTCTTTACTCTCTTTCACAAAAACACTGTTAACCACACCAATCACCTCTCCGCTGGAGCTGTCATAGACCGGGCTACCGCTGTTGCCGGGGTAAGCAATAGCATCCAACTGATAGACCTCAAATGGCGTTTTTAGACGTTTAATCTGAATGGGGGATAGGGTTCCGGAAGACAAAGCAGGCATCACATAAGGCGTAATCGCAGACACCATGGTTTTATTAGTAACCGGATACAAACCCAGTACCATCCCCAGAGGAAAACCGGTAAATGCCACCTCTACGCCTTCGCGGACAAAACCACTGGGAGCCAATGAAAAAGCCGGTAAACGCCCTTTTACCAGACGCAACAATGCCAAGTCATGGATAGGATCAGAGGCGACCAAATTCACCTTGTAAGGTTTCGCAGCTTTACCTCGGCCACTGAAAACCACGAGAGTTTCGTCGCTATCGTAATCAATTTTCTCTGGCAGTACGTGAACATTGGTGACGATGAATTCGCCGTTGCCCACCACAAAGCCCGTTCCCATAAATCGAACTGGAGGGCTCTTAGTCGCGACACGTTTAATAGGCCTTAGTGTGCCCACGGAAACCACGCTTGCGCGAACCTGTTCCACCACATCGGCGAAGCTCTGTGCATAACCCGTTACGGGGACCATCAGGTAAAACAGCACTAGTCCACTGACGAATTTTTTGTATACATCCCTGAACAAATCTCTACCCTCGCCTAATACTCAATGTGTCGATTAAAAACATTGCTACCGCGCCGAGAAAAAGCAGTCGCTTTCAGACAGCGGATTCAATGCACCGATGAAGCCCTCAAATTGGGCGCGCGCCGCCAAATCATCAGACGTCTCAGTACCGCTTAAGGCTGCATTGCGGTAGCCGCAAGCATCCTCTTTAAATTCGTCATTTCTGACTCCTGCGAACCGCCTCAAATAATCGCGTCGGACAGAAAAATTCAATCCTTGCGGGTGATGAAACACATCTTCAAAACTATCGCGCCCCATCGCTTGAGCCGGAAGCATCCAATTTTGTTGATCAACAAGTATCTCACCACCATCGCGTTCTCGGATGCGGCCGCTAATGAGATTATTCACCACTAAAGCGCTGGAACCCTCAAACCTTACATCGATCCCCAAGGTGGCGTAGAGAGTGTTATTGATCAAGGTCGAGTCCTCTGCGCGGTTCAGATAGACACCTACGTCGGAGCAATTGGCAATGATATTACCCATGATATGGCTACCAGATTGTTCGACGGCACAACGCCGGTTTCGACACGCGGACGCCGAGCTCCCCCCATTCCCCAGTGACAACCCAATTTGAACATAATCCATGAGCACCTTATCCGAACACACGACCAAATTGTTATCGAAGCGATTTTCTGCGCCAGCTCCTTTAAAAAATCCACCGCTGCTGGTGCGATTGCCTTTTGCTTTTTTAAAGTTCGCAATCAAGTTATTACTAACTTGCCAGCGACTTACCGCCACCCCATCGATTCCCACCACCGGATTTTTAGTCTCGCGAGGGCGGTTATTCACAATAACATTATGGCTGATCCTACCATCATCGGGGTATATCCCTTTGCTGCCATTGATCTTAATGGGCGCGTTAAAATCATGGATACGATTATGGCGAAGCTCCGTTCGCTGAGCGCCGCCGACGATATGAAAAGCGTGTTCGCAACGATCATCTTTGGCGCAGACGCCCAGCAGCGTTAAGCCTTCAAAGTGCCAGTCGGAGCCAGACACCCAAAAACCTTCCAACAAATCAAACTCAAAAGTACTCTGCCATGGCTGCTGCGCCACCAAGCTAATGGGATTGAGAGCCGTGCCAGAACGAGTCAACTCAATCGAGCGCCCGGAAAATGCATAACGACCGGGCGCCACTACAATCCGATCACCTGGCTGCGCGAATTTTACAGCTCGAAGCAAAGCCGCGGTACTATCGACAATAATGTCGCGATAATTTAACGTCTCGGCCCGCAGACGCGCGTGGGCGAGCGAATCATTCCCTAATGAGCCAGGGCGCGGTGATGCAACCTTAGAATCCAATTGCTGGCGATCGAGGTTTTGCGCTTGCAGAGCTTTCCAGCGTTCAGAGACAGCCATCAGATCTATGTGTACCGACATGCCATCGTGCTGCCACTGATGCAGCCAGCGGGCCACCTGAGCTCGATCGAGGTGCGCCGGTAAATACCCAACGAATACTGCGGATAGACCGATAATGGTTAAGGCTATCAATACTCGTGATTTCAATGGCTTCGATCCCTCTCTCACCCAGTCTTATGCCTCGGAGTACTTAAGACTAGTGCCCCGCCCCTAAGCATAGTAGACAAGCCTCGGCGGTAAAACTCCCGTTCCATCTAGAATATCGCTATAATTCGTCCACTGAAATACCCCGACTTACTCACACTCTAGGTACACCTTGAACGCTTCAGATCGCCCGCTCGACATTAACCGCTCTTTTACCGTGGCCCCGATGATGGATGGGAGCGACAAATAAAAAAATCCTTACGAATCAAAAACTTACTAAAAACCGAATTTCTATGTAGCAAATATGTAGCATCAGACCGGAGATGTTATTTAATAATTCTCACTTTTAAAGTGACAAAATTGAGGAATATTAAAGACAAGAGACGGGAGTGTAAGTAATAATGCGCCGGCCACTGCAGCGTGACAACTGCATTGGACGATCAGCCGTGTAGTAGATCGAATTTGCAGAGCCGTGATGGCTCACGAGAAAAAGCCGCCCAGCGTAAAGCCGGGCGGCCACGGGAATATAACACCGAAAGGAAATAACGTGGGGTTGCTCCGCTCTGCGGCAACTTGTCAACCGCCTGGCACCAATTCTGGTGCCTTGTTGTCATTGGCTGCAGTCATGCTCTGTACATAAACCGCAACCTGACCAACCGAAACATCACCAAAATGGCGATCCGAATAGCCTTGAAGCCACCCGGCTTGAAACAGATGCTCTTCCATGCCATACAACTCCCTCAAAGCGGCAGGACTAAGATGAATCACCTTGCTTGTACCCGCCCTTACCAGTTTAACAATCGGCCTGTTGTCAAGCAGATCAAATTGCCACCCCAGCACCCTCCATTGCCCTACTAAATCCATAACTCTACATCCTTAGATCATCCTAATATTTCACTCAAATGCGCTCCGCGCGGTCCATCTCTCTCCACTTTCCCGCAACGATCTTTGCGCCGTGTCAGTTATATGAAAATGTGACCTGTATCTAAGCAAATTTCCTCAATAGTGGATAGATGAAAAATGAGGTTTTTCGTGCCACACTGCTCACAGGTGAGCGGTATAGAAAATTAGTTGCTCAGATATGAGCATTGACTAGAAAACGACCAAAAACACGGATTCGGATCGAGCGGGAATCACAAGGTTTGAGCAAGGCCGATATGTTAAAAATCACAGGAATTGAGCGAAGTCGGTATGACAGAATCGAGGATGGCGCTCGCC
Source organism: Cellvibrionaceae bacterium (assembly GCA_050633365.1). Lineage (GTDB taxonomy): Bacteria > Pseudomonadota > Gammaproteobacteria > Pseudomonadales > Cellvibrionaceae > Pseudomaricurvus. Next base: position 311,795 of record JBOEGJ010000006.1, read on the forward strand.
TATATTTTGACGAAGCAAAAGAGATATGTGACGCATTAGGAATGGAGTTTCAATGGCTCTCCCATGGCGCAAGAATGAACGACCTGAAAGGTGACGACCTAGACACAGTCAAACGTTATCGAGAGCTTCCACGAAACTGGCGAGATATTGCCAACGCTTCAGTCAAAGCCATTCACAAAACATGGCTTCGACTGAAAAAGATGGATGGCTAGCCCCTCACCAAATCAGGCACATACCCACCCGAATACTTAGCCTCCCAATCATGAAGCTGTCGGCGAGTACACCCCTCCCCTTTGAGCACCATGTATTCAGCATCAACCACCAGACCGCGCCTCGAGCGCAAACCTTTCAACTCTGCTAAATAGGCGCTCAGCGACGCGTGATTCACAACAACCGTGTCACCATCACCGAGTAAACGCCACTCAACCGTTAGAGCCGGGTTGAGCTCTAGGGCAGGCAAAGCCCCCTCGATAGTCTCTTCATCATCTCTGTCAAACTGAAAAACAGAGCCATCAGCGACCCGAATAGGTAGATCCCGTAATATTCGGCGCCGACACGACTTGAGCTCAGCAATGTCTGCGGCTTCCGATTTATGCATGCGCTTCAATGGCTATCTCCAAAGGTAAGTATTTAACTCCATCGAGCACCAACAAGTGCGTTCCAACCTCATCAGTTGAGAACTCCACCACACCGTCAGTCACCTCTTCACGTACGCCATCTGGCCACGTCACGAAACAACCCGAAGGCACCGGTGAAATCACCGACGATGACACGCCGTCAGCCTGAAGAACCAAACCGCTCACGCCAACAGACAAACCCGCCTTCTTCCTCACATCCATGATGGAGACATCAAACCAGTCAAGCTGATCATCAGCAGAACCCAGTGCTGCTGACAATCCAGCTTCAGCCTGATCATTTACCCAGGCATCAGGGCACGACCCACTGCGCTCGATCCCTCCCGTTACTGGGTTATAAACAACAAATTCAACCGTTTCCATCAGCGCTTTACCCCCAGAGCAATCAAGCTTCTCGCCTTTATCTTTACCAAAGAGTTGGAATACCGAGCTTTCATCTGATACGTAGCCGTACTGCCCGGAGTGTCCTTGTCGCTAATGGCCACGCTCGCAAACTCTTTCGCACCACCGGCCGACTCAGCGACTTCTCCATAATTTCGAAACAAAACGCCATTTCTGTAGAGCGCCAACTGCACTGCAGCGCTAGATGACTGAGGCCCATCCAACTCTACGACTGCCGTAAAGTTAAGATGAAACACCGCACCCGAAGGATTTGACGCAACGACAGTTTGTACCGTTGCCCAGCTGGACGTTAGCGACTTCTCGCTAGCCGTATAAGCACTCACAGAAATCGTTACCGCTGTCCCTTGAATCTTCAGAGTTCCAACCGAGGCGTTAGCAATATAAGTCTCGGTTACATTATTCCGAGTGGCTAAAGCGCCTTGCCCCGAAATACCAGCAGCCGTATTACTAGAAGTTTTATCCGCATTGGCCGGCGGCTTGCTACCCCAGATTGCGCTGTAATCAATGCCGTCATGAGACGCCAAATCCCCTTGCCCAACAAAGCCTGCAGCTGTGTTTTCGCTAGTTTTATCAGCTCCCGCCTCAATACCCGCGAGTTTACTCCCCTCCGCCGAATTCAAACTTGCCAGAGACGTTGGCCGACCAGATATTTCATTCCACTCAACATCAAAGTTAAAGCCAGACCCGGACGCAAAGGCCACACTGCCTGTGTCATCCAGTATCTGAATGCCACGCAAGCTCAGCACGCCGGTTGCCGCATTAATATTGAAAAAAGAATTCTCAGGTATTTTCGCGCCCGAACCAATCCAGATCGGCATGGCTCCACCCGGCTGAATCTCTAACCGAATGCCAGTAACTGGATCTTGAAAAGTGAAGGTTTTGTTATCCTTATCGTAAAACGCATGACCGTTGGCGGAATTCTTGACCAGCTCACCGATCCAGAACGGCAAGTTACCGGCGCTATCCATCTCAACACGCACAGCGGAGCCACTGGCAGACGTTTTCACCAAGCCTGCAACTAACTCACCCATGTCACCACTAATGGCGCTGAGCTGCTGAATAAATGTGTGAACAGCTGTGATCTGATTCGCGGCGACGTGTGGTGATTTAACTGCACCAGGCCCGATCTCAGTCTCGGTAATCAGCGTTCCAGAAACAGCGTACTCACCCGAATAATTTAAACCGTTCGTGCCCCACTCGTCTTCTGCCGCAACAACCAAACGCTTTGCAGAACCACGCCCAATTGGAACCGACAACACAGGATCAAAGCTTCGCTGAATAACTTGAGTATCAGCAACTGTCGGAAAGCCTTCACTTTCACCCACCCAAACCGATACGCCTTTAAAATCGGTATCGGTAGGCAGATCAAAACGGATCTGTGCAAACTCGCCCACGGGCGTCACAGATAGATTGTTAAGAATGGCCGGCGCGGGATTGCTTACATTAATCTCCGCATAGTCAGTCGATACAATCGTATTCTCACCAATTGAAAACACGTGCACCGTGAAGCTTCGCCCAACCCCAAACTCTTGCGCCAACGCAGCGGGATAATCCCATTCGTCACCGGCATCAAGAACCGCGAAATACTGCTCAACACCACCAACCAACACGCTCACCAAGTGACGAGTCGTCGCACCACTCCACTGCAGCTTGAGCGTTGGGCCGGTAAACGGCTCGCGCAACACCAGATCCGTTGGTGCTGGTGGCACCGAATTAGCAACATCAGCCGTAACCACATCAATCACAGCCGGCTGGCCGCGCAAGATGTTGTAACCGTACACCCTGAAATAGTAATGCCCAGGCTCCGGGCGAATCTCAACCGATGTTGAGATTACCTTGTTGCCATAGGGACGATAAGTGATTCCGTCATCAGAGATCTCGATCTCGTAATAATCACAATTCACACCCTCCCAGCTAAGCAACACCACAGGCGCAGCCACTGAACCCACCAGATCAACCTCAAGGTTTCGCACAACCGGCACCAAGCTCGGTTTGCCAGGTGGCGAATACACATCAGGCGGCGTGACATCCTCACTGAGCAGATACACTCGCGGATCATCCACGTAACCCTGCAGACTAACTTTATCGCCCGAGCGACTGGCTTTAGTGATTTTCACCAAATCCAAAAAGGTCGGGCCATCACCCAATGCAAAGTGCGTATCTTCTTCACGACTATTGCCGGTGCGAACCTGAGTCCAATCGGGAAAAATACCGCTGCCACCATCATCAATCGGTAGAACCCTTACCTTGAATCGATCATCGCCCACCAGCTCAACTTTAAACGCAGCGCTCGGGCGCCCCATATTGTCACGAAAGATAATGTGAGGATCGATCAATCCTTCAGGCAATGGCTCACTCAGCAGAAGCTCACTATTCGCAACATCCTTCTCAAGAATATCCCCGCTGATTTGCTCACGCCCTTCTTCACCCAACAGAAAATGAGACAAAGAAACCTGTGAACCAAAGAAAGGAATTCGCCCCTCGTTGCCCGTTTGCCAGCGAGGATGACGGCGACGATACGCACTTTGCGCCGCAAGCCACATACCCAGCTTCTTGGCTTCGGTAGCATCATCAACACCAAACAACGTAACTTCGCGAGGCTCTAGCCCCGGACTTTCTGGAACCTTACACAGCAAACCATCACCATCGTTGTACCATTCCCAGTTCGCTGCTTTATCGCGAAATTTCACGATTACAGAATCAGCACTTTCAGTGACAAAATTTGGAGACCTTTTCCGATAGGAATCTGCAACGATGTTGCGCATGGTGAACTTCTGCACACTGAGCGGCTGCTGCTCATCACGCACAAACCAATACTGGCCAGCGTAATCAATCGTTTTAACCCGCCCAGGCATACCGGCGTGCTCGAGCGCATCCCAAACACTCACGCCCTCAGTATCAAAATACGCATTGAACTCAGCCTTGGCTAAATCGGGACGGGCTGCAAACTCTGCCAATTGATTGAGTTTATAGTGTGAATCCGCACGGCGGCCGGCGTACTCCGCGCGACATAGATCTGCCAACGCCCATGCGAAGTGATTGGTTTGAGCACCGTCATCCCAGCCATGTTCGGGCGACCAAGTCGGTAAGATCTTTGACGCAACCACACTAAAATTCGTTAAAGCGCGATTGCCCACTTGATCCGATGAGCGCAACACCAACGCAATCTCTGTACAATCACTAACGGTATCATCTTGCTCAAATCCCTTGAGGCCAATCCAGCGCACGGTATCTTGCACGTATGTTGAATCATTTTTCTCGGTAAGGCGGCGTGAGCGAACTTGATAGCGCCCTACACCAACATCAAAACCAAAGGTTCTACGAACGCCGGTGCGGTCATCATTAGACAGAGAAACAGCCCCAAGCGAGAGCCAGCCCCCCAAAGCATCCCCGTTATCGTCAATTTCTTGATATTGAAAGTCGAGTTTTACCGTGTAAAGACGAAGCGTTGCATCTTCACGGTCCTGCTTATAGAGCTGAGGTGCCTGTACATCAATTTCGAGCCTGTTTACGCGCTCTCCGACGCCGCACACCACATAGGCCGACGCGAAACCATCCTCTATTTCGATATCACTAACTGCATCACTAACAATCACTCGAGCCGGCACAATTAGGGATTTCTCACCCGGCAAGATTTGCTCAATTTGGTAGTCACTAAAGTTACTGAGAGGAGTATCCGAAAATTCAGCTGTCGACAGATCAACAAGAGCCTTGTCACGACAAACCCGAAACTTCATGTAGTAATGCTGCTGATCCTCAGCATCGAACACGCTAAACGGTGGCTGAGAGAAATCAGGAACAATACGAGTCGTTCCGTACAAGATGGCGCCCTTAGTATCTGGGCGATAACGGTTGCCTTTAACGCTGGTGGAATAGAGGGGCGACCCCTCCTTCTGATCGGCCGTCGTAGGTAAATCTGGCTCCATCATGCCAGGCAAAACCAGCGCCACAACCACGACAGCAGCAACCTGCCAAACAATTAGAGGGATAGCCGCTAGTGGCCCCTGCGCGAGTACTTTCAAGGCAACATGGTCATCGACACACAGGACGTAATCATAATCACGCTCGTAGAGTTGCTCGCCATTCAGCTCAACAACAGTAGGTTGCTGCAGCAGCAGCTTTCGCATACCGCTTTCATCGAGCCATTGATTGATGGTCTGCCCAGTACGAACCGGCAAGATCTCATAGTCCGAACCATCGAGATTACCGTTATAGCGAACAGCCTGTACCGACATACTTATAAAATCCTTTAACTTTGTAATCTTGCAAAACTTCATCAAGCGGCGTCACGCATACGCCCGCGCCACGCTCGTTATGAAGCAAGAATTTGGCGCCGCTGAATTCGAGATAAACGCCAACATGATCCGCACTGTGATCACGACTAAGCTCGACCACATAGCCGAACCTAGGCTCAGAAACGGGTTCGAATAATCGCCTAGCTGAATGATTTTTTAGCGCTCGACGAGCCACCAAAGGCGAGCCGCTTTGAACACAAATTCGCGGCAACTCGATGCCAAAATGCCAACCATAAAAATCACGCACCAGCCACCAGCAATCCTGCTCGGCCTCTTTCCAACTGACGTGATCGTATCGAGATAGATCCAGCACTAGACTTGCAGCTCACGATTGGAAGTATTGGTATAGCCACACACAAGCGCCGTAGCCGTCATACTGATCTCATGTGAACGCACCTCGAGCTCGGCCTGCTTGGTTATCGCCAGAATTTCATCCGTCACGACATTCACCGTGACGCGATACTGCGACACCTCTGCTACCTCAAACGATTGTGCAGCCGCACTTAGGTAGCGATTTACCCAGCCGCTTACGCCCGCCGCCTGAATCGTTACCTGCGAATCCGGATCTTCATCAAGCGTCTCTTCAGGCACGCTCAACTTGGCCCCTTCAAACATCACGGATTCACCGCCGTTCAATGGTGCTTCATCCGGCAGTAGAAGCTCGCGATCTTTGTTGCCATCGATCACACGCACGGGCGCAGGAAACTCACTGTGCCGAACCTCAAGCGCTGTGAGCGTATTGATCTCTGGGTTTGCTCGGGCATAAGCTTCTTGCTCTGGTCCAGTTAAGTCGGTCGCAACAGCCACACCGCTCTCCATTCACTAGAATCAAATTTAAAGACACCCGGCTTGATCGTGTCAGCACAGGTCATTTCAATGCACGCCATGGCATGAGATCGGCCATCAAGCAAAATACCCCGCCACACAACCGCATCGGTTTTCTCTGCCAAGGCCGCAGCGTAATTCGAGCAATCCCCCCGCCAGCCTTTCGCAGCAGTGATCGGTTCGCTAGTGCCGAGATCAGGCGGGTTTTCGACATAGACCAGATTGCGCTTGAGCTCGGCTGCGTAGACTTCAAAGACCTTTTCTTGCGTAGGCTCGAAAATCGAACAGCCCGACACCCAGAAACAAAAAAGGGCCGCAAAAGCGACCCCTATTAGGATTCGAATGTATTTATTCAGCTTCACTTGAACACCTCCACGACTCTGTCCCACCCTCGAACGCCAAGGTAGAACGGTTTACGAATACACTGCCAAATACCCAGCTCACCCATTGCTTGATAGAAAGCTTTAGCGGCCATCTTCCGGGTATAGGAGTCTTTGGTTAGCAGGTAGTCATGCAATGCCGCCGCAGGAAACCACGGCCCCATTGGCGAAAAAACACTGCGCAAAAGCCAAGGTAAACTCGCGCCATCCGTTTTAAAACCAACAGGCACCGAATGCTTGGCGATTTCAATTGGCTCATCAAGGGTGAACACCGGCCGCTGCCAAAAACGCTTAGGGCGATTCCACGTTAATTTAATTTTCACCAAGCACCTCAATTTGAGTGATAACAACCTCTACACCTTCGACATCGTTTTTCTGTGCCAGCGAATAGCCACGTTCGCGCAGGGTTTCCGTATCATCCAACAGCTTGCGCCATTGCTCACCTTTCTCGATGATCAGATCACGCGCCATAATTGGCGTCATACCAAAGCGATCGGCTACTGCCTGAAGCATTTGCGGCGCTTCACCTGTGCCATCCCACGCTTTGGCCTGCTCTTCTTTCAAGTGATAGGCGTCAGACTGAAACGGCAAGTCGCTGGCAGCGGCGAGACGAACCTTTTTCACCGCATTATCGATCTGGGTGTTTAGATAATTTACTTCACTCACTCGTTGATCCTCTATTTCTTGGGCGGTTGGTGGGCGCGTGTATTTGTCCGTTGCCAGCAGAGCGCGATAATCGGCCTCTGACGCGATTGGTGTTAACCGTGGGTCGTTAGCCGCGATGTTTGTGTGCTTGCGCTGTGGCTCTCGGAAAGCGTGATAAACGGCGTTTTCTTTGAGTCGGCGGCCCATATCTTTGCGAATGCCATCTTCTTCGGTTTGCTCTGCGATGAGCATTTCGTATGCGTAAGGTGGTTTATCCATCGTTTATACCTCTGCCCACATTTCTGAATCTGGATTGTTGACGATGGCGGCGCGGGTTTCTTTGATTGATATTTCGGAAATCTCAACGTCCGTGCCTGCCGCTTGAACTACGAATCCAAGAACTTCGCTCGCAGTTCCCCCAACATCGATTAAATGCTCTAACAGTAAGCCATCATGACTTACGTTGATCTTTGGAGAATGCGCAACAGTACCCGACGCAAAGCTGTGTATTTTGTAGGTCCCTTGGTTCACCTTTGACCTATAGCGAACCCTAAAACGTTTACCGCCTTGTACGCTTATCGTGCCACCTAGAAATCCCGAATCGGCAGAATCAATAATGTCACCGTGCGGCCACAACTCAGGCCCGTCACTCCCAATCTTATTGGGAATAATCTCGCCGTATTCGCCCGCTCCTTTTTGTGAAAAGTCATAATGGCTATCGATATAAGGGAGTTCGACTAGATTGGTTCCTGCGTCGAAGTTGGGGAAATAGAGGTCTGTGGTTTCTTTGATAGAAATTTGAGAAAACGACAGATCATTCTGGCCGTTGCCGCCATCCCAGAGAATAGTTGTGGTTTCCGAGGTGGCCTGAAATACAATACCCTCGCCGTCAAACGACGAGTTTGCAATAATTGTTCCGCTACCATTAAAGCCATCTCTAACGAACACCCCTCCGGTTTGTGATTTATCATCCTTATATTTAACCGCGTAGATGCCCCCGACTCTGGTTGTAAAGTTAGAGAACACCCTAGTTCCGGCAGCAGCAGTATCACCACTAACCGAGAACGAGCCAGCGGTGTTTTCCAGCGTTCCGTCGCTACCCGTCACGAGCTCCGAAGAAAGGTACAGCTCATCCCCAAACCTTGGCACATGGCCTGTCTGCTTACCGATGGCAGAACCGTCTACTTGACCCTCGACAGAGCCTTTGGTGAGGTATTCGCGGTATTCGAATTCTGTGATTTCGCGAGCGTTAGTTAGCTCGTAATCCATTTCCAATATTTGATCTGGCTGTGCAGAATTCTCAATAACCATGAGCAGCCCGACGCCGCTCTCGGGAGCCTCCCAAACAAGAACTTCATCTATTTCGCCACCGACAGCGAATGACTTAGAGACTCTGCCGCCGCTATTATGGCTCTGCACATACGCAGTTGCTTTGTGCAGGGCTGATCCGACGATCCTACATTCGTAGTACTTACCAACCTCGACGCTATCCACCCCGCTTAGCCGCTTACCTATTCGCTGGTAGCTGGCGTCAGTATATGTAGTAACGACTCGACCACTCACTACAGTTGTAGCTATTGGATCTCCGCCACTAACCTCAATAGACTCGGCTGTAACTGGTAAAACCTCCGGCCCAAACGAGACTGGCTTATTACGGCGAATATGCTTAAAGTTAGCTATGCTGCTGGGCGTAAAGTTTGTGCCTGCATTGCTTGCGTAAAAACGGCCTATAGCGCCCGCCCCTGACTCTATATCAACCTCTATATGATAATCGCGCCCGTCCACTAGAACAGGGCTCACCCCGTTTACAACTTCAACACCATCCACAAAGGCTTTCGCTTGAGTGCCTATCGCAAGAGTGCCGTTCCCGTTTACAGTGGTATGGGCTTCACCTCCGGCCACTAAGGTTTGAGTACCTACAGCGACATAGCTAAGATCAAAAGAGTAAGAATCGCCGGCTTCCCATGGAATGTCGCCAGCGTTAGCATAAAAATCAATGCTGTCACCCTTCGTGAAATCACCGCCCTGCAATCCAGTTTCATCCCAGATTTTGTCAACGTGGACGGAGCCATGAAAGTTACCAGCCCCTCCAATGCTCGACAGGTTTTCACCAATGGCAGTGAGATTGATTGGTCCTTCGATACCGTGATCTAACACTACGGTATGATCTACGCCGCCTACATTAATATACGCCGTTCCCACTGCCTGATTTACAGCAAAATAGAACTTAACAAATTCACCTGCTGGGATAGATCCGGCGTTGAAGAAGGTCAAATATTTATCCGAACCATCATCGGCGGACACATACACAAGTCGAACCTGATTAGGCTTGGTGGCGTGAGACTCTTGGATAATCTCTAGCTTCCACGTATCGCCCGACGCCATGATATCGGAGGTTGAAGCTGTAGTTCTTCGACACTCACCACTAAAGCCCCACACAGCACTCTTAGGCTCAAACACAACAGGCGTCACTGACTGGTCGGTGCCGTTTAGGTTTAGAGCATACCGAACTGCATTTAACACCGAACCAGCAACACGACCAATCACACTGCCGACCACAGAGCCCAGCCGGCGCGGATCAAGATGAGATGGAAACCCCATAACCATCACTCCTAGTAGCCAACGACTTGAACAACGGAATCCTCTGTCGCTTCCAGGTGCAACTTGCTCACACCCGCGATAAACAGCGGCACAGTAGGCTCTGCGTCAGTGGCACTGATCGTGATGTACTCTTTAACACCACCGTCTGAGATTGCGGCAAACACTTTCACAGAACCGGATTCAACGGTGATTTGATGAACTCGAGCGTAAGTCACCGACATAGGCTCTCGATCTGATTCTGGTTTGGTTTCATCGCCTACTTCTAGCTTGTAGGTTTCACCGGTAGCAATGCTGGTGCTTGGAAGAAGATATGAACTCATTTCTATATTCCCTAGTTGAAGATTAGGAACCGATATCTGCTGATCGGTTTCTAGTGTGAAATTAATCTTGGAGTAAAAGCTGCTAACTGGAGTCGTGCTCGGGAAATTCGTAAAGCGGCAACGATGAACTGCAACTACATTTCCAACTTTAATGGGCATAAGAACCCAAAGCGATCCCGCTCCTGCATCAACATCGTAGAAAGTCCAGAAGTCCTCGACCAAGGAGTCAGGCAAATTTATGGAACAACTCACGCCTCGAATCGTAGTCTTAGAAACTCTTTTAACGCGATCTGGACCACTTGCCATCTTGATACGGCGCACCGATGATTGTCCGGACACCGTATAACCTTGGCGAAGAATGTGAGGAAACCCAGCCGGCCATATCGGATAAGACATTAGTGCGCTCCTACTGCCGATAACTTAAAGGTTCTTTGAATCGTTCGACCGATACCACTCACACCCTGAACTTCTGCATCTAACTCTTCTTTGAAGCGCTTAAGATGCATTCGAATATTCTCCCCATCTTGCTCAATATCCACGTCTGCAGATCCCAACTCATTTACAACTGTAAGATTGATCTGGGAAACTCCACCGCCTCCGCTTTCCATAAAGTTGGTGAGATCTCTGTTTTGTCGAGGACTGATTACCCGCTCTCCCTTATCAAGCCAATAAGTCGACTCTTTCGGAACATTTGTAAGGCCTCCGTGAGCAATACCGGCAATCCCAGAAATATTGGCTGCCGTCTCAGCGGTGGTGATAGCAACCGATGGAACATTGAACGGGAAAGGCGCAGAAGCCCACGCAGTCTGAATCGCTTCAAACCCCTTCATCGTTGCCTTTTTGAGGGCGTTTCGCTTTTCGCTGTTGAGGAGTATTCGACCGACACCAAGCGCAACCGACATCCACCGGTTTTCACCACCCTCACGAGCCTGGTTGTACTTCTCAGCCAAACCAAGCATTGAGCTGTAAGTAGCGTCCTTTTCGGCTACTTCTTTATCACGAGCTTCTTTTCGAATTTCTTCAAGCTTCGCCTCATGAGAGATTGCGGCTTCGCGCTTAGCCTCCAGAAATTCATCTTCGATTTCTTTGGTGAGTATTTGCCTCTCACGCAAACGTTCCATATCAGCGTTGAGCTGCTCTTTCTCACGCTCATAGCGATAATTTTCGAGCTCTTCGGTTTTTTCCTGTGCGAGTAGAGCCGCTTCATGAATCCGGTCAAACTTAGCTTTTTGTAATGAGACGACACGTTCATTTTCGCGCTTAACACGCTCTAGCCGAACCTCCTCTTTCTCTGCTTCCTTTGCAGCTGCTTTAGCAGCGACAGCGTCGGCCTGCTCTTTGGCCGCTTTCTCTGACTTTCTTCTGGCCTCATTGGCAAGCTCAGACTCTCTCTTCTGCCGCTCGATTTCCGCCTCTTGAATTACCTTCATTTCGGCTTGCTTCGAATCACGAATCTCCTGAAGTACAGCGATCCGCTCGGCCCGATTGAAAGCAACGGGAGCTTCTTCAAGGCGACGAATTTTTTCACCTAATTCGCCGTACTCATGATGTAAGTCATTAAGCTTTTTTCGAGCCAGATCAAGATCTGAAGGGTTCATCCCCCGCGCAACTTTATCCAGACCTACGGAAATAGCATCCAAGGACGCCGCAGCCACACCAGAAGCTCCTGTACTCGCATTTAGCGCTTCAAGAAACTCTCCCCAACGCTGAGAAAGCGTATCAACCTTTCCTGATACTCCTCCGGCCTCCGCTTCACCTGCGCCACCGATTTGATCTGACAACTTATCGAGTATGTATTCTTGCGCTTCAAGTAAATCACCACTTTTCTGAAGAGTGGCGATGAGATCTTTCTCAGACTCGGTGAAACTAACCCCGCTCCGGCGCAATGAATTCAAACCTCGAACAGGATCCTCAAGAGCCTTTCCGAGTTGGAGTGCAGCGCTACGCGCATCGCCCCCCATAACAGCGGCAAGATCCTGCGCAAGAACAATAGTTCTATCGAAAGTTTGCCCAGTAACCGACTTGAATGTCAGCATTACTTGCTGAGCCTGACGTATACCTTCAGTGCTAGCGAGAGTCCCTAGAGCGATAGCTCTAGCCTGCTGATCTAACTGGCCTGCCGTTTTCCCCGCTGCATCCCCAGTCGCCTTCAACAGCGCTATTGTTTTTAGCTGCTGGCGCTCGACAGCTGCAAACTCTTTCACAGCCATTACCAAACCAGCAGCTACCGCTGCGATAGTAGCTCCAAGGGCAGCCCATTTAAGGTTACCGCTAGTGAGCAAGCCATTAACTGCAGTTATGCGAGAAGACACGCCACCAAGTGGACCATCAATCGCAGCTACGCCTTGAGCTGCACCTCGAAATGAGCGGTTGACGGCATCATTGGCAGCGACAACGCTGCTCTTCGCCGTACGACCGTATCGCCGTGCCGCAGCTTCAGCCCGAAGGGTTTCAGAATGAAAACGGCTGGCGTCGACATCATAGACGGTTGTGATTTTGGGACTGGCACTCATTTACAATACCCGCTCTAATCGCACTGTGTGATCATCAACATTGAAGTTACTTGATTCTGGGGACGGCTCTATAGGTTCAATTTTCCTAGCCAAATCCATAAAGTCAGCCGGTGCGGCCGGCGCTCCGGACGCAGTGGATATCTGAGAGGCGACCAACGACGAATGATAGTTGTCTGCCATGTAGCCCCATGGCTCCAACTCATAAAAGGCAACCCACAAGGGATACTCATGATCGGGAATGTGATCAGGAAGACTAGAAACCGAACATCTATGTAGCGCCGCGATACGCAACGCCATCAGTAGATGAGGATTGCCCTCTATTTTTTTACGATATTCTCAACCGGAAAGTAGATTGCAGCCGAGTAAATCTCGCGCTCAGCAGTCTCTGTGAGAATAGATTTAAGGTGATCAAGCTCTCCCTTTTTGGGCTTGCGATCCCTGCCTGCTAACAGACGCCACATCCAGCGATCAAAGAACTGCTCTTCACTCATGTCGCCCTTAATGACCACCTGCGTGTCAGCGGTATATTCGAAGCGCTCGGTCAGGCTTAGCTGATGAACCTCCAAATCACCCAAGCCAGATACAGGTACTTTGGCTATTTGAAACTCAGGTGCAGTTTGCTTTAATAGCTCTCCCAGATTCATGACGCCACCGCGCGCGTAATATCACCTGTACGCTGACCAATTGCCTTAATTCCAAGAGCTGTTGTTCGGGTAGGCTCCACAGACTCATAACCGTTGAAAATCACTTGATAGTCAAAAGTGACTCCATTGGGTTGCTCTACTCGCATCGCAAGCGTTTCTTTATTGATAACACGACCAATAAAGTCTTCTTGATCACTATCACCAGGCACATCATTGAAGGTGTATTCTTTTTGCTCCGCCTCTTCATCACCTGCAATATAGGTTGGGCTTGCAGGCGAGATTGGAGAGTTATCAATAAAAGCGCCCTTTTTGCTATTTGAGCCAATTACTGTTGCATTCACCAAGTGAATGTATGTTCCGGGAGAAGCCGGATTCTCGTAAAGCAGCTTAGTGCCTGTACCAACGATTGAAACTGATGAAGCTGGCATATTGCTATCCTCTTAGTGTTAGTAGTTGTATTGCAAATTGAATTTGAGAATCAACGCTGACAAATTTTCACTCTCTGTGTCAGCGTAGGTATAGCCCCTAAAGGTCATACCAATTACCTTTTGTGACAGCTCTGATGCGCCGGACATTGCGCCAAGTATTGCCGACTCGTACTGATCTAGCTGATCGTCAGATGCGTCACCCTGCATGAAGATTCCGACTTCAAGATCCGCATCCACATAGCAGCTGATTCCCTGATCCACTACCTCACCTTCAGTAAAGTAGACCAACACAAAATCCAGCTCGCTCTCATCGGGCGAATATTTTTGAGTGGTATGAACAGGGTGAGGATATACACCAGCAATCAACTCTCGAACGCTGTCACGGATTGTCTTCTTAGATACGGACATTTTTCTTGATCCTGTAAATGAGCTCTCTACGCATCAACGCTTGATATTCAGCCCCCATCACTCGAGCTGATACTTTTGGAAATATGTCGTCAATGTCCTTCTTTATTTCAATCTTTACGACATCGATTGGATACCGTGAATCGCTCTTTCTCTGAAAGGCATGGAGCCGACCACCACGCTTTGTAGTGTTGTAGAACGCCCCTTGATACAACTTACCTAAGGCGCGAACTTTCTTGCCCCGTGCCGGCGATCTGGCTACCGATGACACCGGTATTGCTCGCTGATAGCCGGTCATTTTCGCTTTCATATTTCTCACATTTGAGCGCGAAATATGAAAACGCTTTCGTATGTGCTTTGATTGGATCCGAGTTCGCTTCGAGACACCACGAACCGTCCGAGTTCTTACCTTTGCCACGGCTTTGTTAAGCGCGCTAGAAGCTGCTTTTGGTAACTCCCGATCGTTTATCTGGCGCATCGCTTTCGTCAGGCGATCAACCTGTCGATCAATTGAATCAACCACACCAATCACCTACTTTTTGCGAGAACCAAGACCACCAAACCCGTGCCATCCGGCACTTGCTTTAGCACCTGATATCGATTTCCTTTTATTAGAAGCCGCTCATCCGGATGCAGTGAACTCGCCTCAACCTCAGAAACCGACAACCTAGGCTTTGAGAGGTCGATCACAAACCCTGCCACAGGCTCATCCTCTACAGGCATATCAAATACGCCACGGATCTCCCGCTCCGCCAGAACAAGCCAGACGGATGTGCCAACTACAGACAGAGAAACTCTGTCTGCAATTGCCGCCAAACGATCGAAGTCCATGCTTAAATGCTGACGCCGTTTAAGCGAACTTCACAGGAAGGCTTACCAGTGGCGTCTGCTTTCATAAACACTCCAATAAGAGCGTTGTCGGTCGCGGTAGTGGTGACCACACTGGATCCGCTATCCCAATAAGCCTTATCGAACTGATCAGGTGTATTCGCTGGGTTTTTCGGAAGCTCAAAAACACCCTCAACCACCATTTCGCCTTCTTCACCAGACAAAACTGAGCTACACGCGACACCAACGAGAGAGCCAACACTCACGATCGAACCGGACGCAACATCTGCTGGAGCAGTAAAAGAAACTGCTTTCCCAGGCTGTATGTAATTATTCATCTTTCCACCATTTACTTTGCTAAATTGAGTTCCGGCACACACTTGGTGCCGGTGCTTTATCTCAAGCTCAAATTAAGAGCCAGAGCTTTGATACAGGCCACGGTGATCAATAACACCTGCACCGAAATCTAAACGTACCTTCAGTTCAAGGCCGTCCACGTCGAAACCTTGACGAGTCTCTAGGTACGCACCCTCTTCACCTTCAAGGTACGAATATTCAATGGTATCGATACGATTTGAGTCCGCTGCCCCGTACCACTTTTTGTCACTATTGGCATCCAGTCGAGCCTCAACCAAGAGCTCCATGCTATTAGCAAAAGGGTTAACCGAAGATGCTTGATTCGCGGTGATAGTCGCCAAATGCTCTTGCGCTGTAGTTTCCAAAGCAGCGGGGACAATCAGGAATTTTGGAGCCAGATTAATTGGCGTTTTCCCATCAGGCTTTTTCTGAGTGCGCATCTTTGTGCGCATACTGTTTAGGCCTGCTTTGGCGATAATGCCGGTGCCAGTATTACCGTGGTCAGCATGAAACAGAGCCTTTCCATCAGACATCTTGGCGTTATTCAGAATCAAATCCCACACAACTTCGCTTTCGGTCTCGGCAACCTGAGAGCCTTGCAACATAGGAATTCTCGACAAAGCATCCAGGTCATCGTTGATCAACGTCTGACGAGTAATTGCGATAATCTCACCGTAAGTGGCTAGACTGTAATTTTCTTTACCGTCAACCAGCTTACCGCGCTTGAATTCACCGCTCTCGCCAACTTTCTGCAGCGCGCCACCCGCTGACTCAAGCTGAGCACGATTGATGTTCTTGAAATCGGCGGCAGAGGTTCGACGAGCAAAAGCGGTAAATGTTCGTGGCGCACTGTCATAGCCAGATCGCAAACTCTTATTTGCAACATCCGCCAGAATTGCAGGGAAGTCGCTGCCGCTTTGCATTGCCATTGTTGCGATGGCGTTTTTGTTCATACCGGCAGTATTCACACCGTTGCACTGCAAGTGCGCGGTTGCCATCTCCATCAGTGACATATGCGCAAACGGGCTGCTGTTGTCGTCCAACTTGTACGCCATGGGATCAAAGCGATTCAAAACAGCCTGAGCCATTGCAGACTTCAACCCTTCATGCTGCGCGTGAGTTACACGAACGCCAGGCACTGGCTGTTGGGACTGGCTTAGTTGAGCAACTACATCCAATGCTCGATCACGAGCCGTCGATAGGCTAATGCCTCCATCGACATAGCTTTGCACCACCTCTACGGAAAGGCCGTACTTTTTGCCCATGGCCGTAATATCTGAGATACGTTGGCGCTCTTCCGCTACTGCAGCAGTGGCCGCAACAGAGGGATTTACAGCAGCAGCGGTATTGGAGGACTTGGTCTGAAGCGCAGAGTGAATTGCTTCCAGCTGATCATTGTCAGCCTCTACCTCGCCTGTGATTAGCGCTTCCGCATTATTTATTCCCGACAACTTGGCAACAGCGTCATCGACACTTTTGAAACTTGCCAAAAGAGCAAGTATTGATGCGGCCATTGCACTATTGCCGCCGCTTTTTGCGACCACGTTAAATTTCATACTAGGGTTCTCCGAAGGTTTTGCGGCGGCTGCCGCTGTTGCCACCAAACCGCTCCAAAGCGAATCTGGTGGATTGTGAAACTTTGAGGGTGTGTAACTAGCGGCAATCGCCACTTCATCAATGATTTCGTCACACAAGCCCATATCCAAACATTGCTGGGCGGTAAGCCAGTGATCCTTACCGTCAGCGATGAGATCTTTTAACTGCTCAGCGGTTTGATTTCCTTTCTTCGCATAACAGTCGATATAGCTGCCTTCAAGAATTTCCACCTGATTAGCAATATCTCGTAGCTCATCTGAATTTCCGTGAGTAGCTAGATGAGGCTTATGGATCATCTGTAGTGCGTTTGACGGCATTCGCACGACATCGGCCGCACAAACCACAGCAGAAGCCATGCTTGCGGCGATTCCATCCACATAAGCAATCACTCGTTTTGAGGAGGCGCGCAGTGCGTTGTATATCGCCAACCCCTCCATGAGATTACCGCCGCCTGAGTGAACTCGAACAATAAGGTCATCACCATCACTGGCGAGCTCCATCTGCCGCACAACGGTTTCAGCATCGAGCTCATCCCACCAGTCACCTATAACCCCGTAAAGCATCAGCTCACCACGGCTGTTAATGCTTGCGTTGACACCAGTAACTACACCTGCAGCCTCCGCTACAACAGCGGCGAGAACGCTAGGTTTCAAGTTCATTAGAGTTTTCATCTATTACGTCCTTTTCTGAACCAGCCGCAGACTGAAGCTGGCCACTTTGAGTTGTACTACGAGGATCTGAATCTAAAGTGATTCCCAGTTCATCAAGTAATTTCAGGTCTTTTGAGTACTCACGTAGAAACGCCTCAGGATCTGGGTACCCAAGAGAACGCAACACACCCGACAAACTTCCAAACCCACCTCGACACTGCTTAATCAATGCGGGAATATCATCTCGCAGATTTAGAATCTCGGTGCGAGGAGGAACCCAATCGAAGGTCACTCCAGACAAATCGAATCCCGCTAAGTCTGCAGCTTCCAAAAACCATCGCTCTACCACCTTGCAAAATTGAGGAACAAGCATGGTTTTTCGCCAACGGCGAACATTGGCATAGACTTCCAATCTGCCGATCTTCGATCCCGCGAAGTTAGCACCGGTAATATCGCCGGTTAACGCCTGGTGGTTTAGCCCGTACCCACGAGCAATGATGTGCTCTTCACCTCGAATGAATCCGTCTTGGCCAGAGACTGAAGGAGGAGCGGCGTGTGTAACGGCTTCATCTGGGCTCAGGCGAGCGATCATTCCCGGCTCAATGGTTGTCGGGAGAGGATCCCCTTGGAGCTTTCCGTCTTCTCCCTGCGTCACAAACGCAGCCAAGCAAGCAGCTACTTTTTGCTGCCGCAAACGAGCATCCTGAAAGTCATCAAGATTACTAACTCGCGTTAGGACTGCGGCGCCACGAGGAACTCCACGAGCCTGACCTGGTCTTTGTATTTCATACACGTGCGCTATATCAGCAGCGTCAACAAACTTAGACTTCGACAGCCCGCCCTTTCTATCCCCTGGGTGATCTCTGTGAATGTAGTAACCCGCGCGTTGGTTATCCGATCCAAAGGCCACGCCCTGAACCACTCGGCGCCCATCTACGTTTCCATCTCGCAGGTGGTCCAGATAATCCGCCTCCAGTACACGAATCTGTAAAGGAATCCGAACCCCAGGAATACGTTTTATTTGGCGCATCGCCAAACCTTCACCAGACTCGGTTTCAGTACGCATTATCAGCGCCTGCAAACCAAACAGGTCGAGACGTCCATCTGCGTCGGCGAATAAACTATGAGCCCACTCCAACATCAACTCGTTAGCTTGAGCCGCCTTGTCCTCATCTGCGCAGCGCGCCGCTGGGGCAATACCTTCTGCCACGGTTAGAGACACGGTGGTATCTATGGCGGCCGAAACATAAGGATTGTTTCGAGCAAGCTCTCTGTGCCGATAGCGGAGCGCCGTTAGCGCTTGACGGTTTTCGGTGTTCTGTGAGCTATCGCTGCCACGCACCCACGCATTACCACGCCCCTTTCCGGCTGCGTCATAACCTGCTTGAGTTGTAATGACATCAGACAAGGCTTTGGCTCGCACCCGAGCAAGCCCCCGCCCAGGGGAAAGCGCCATCACGGCGCGATCAATTAAATTCAATTTCATTGATAATCCCGCGAATAGGTCGTACGAATGACACGGTCACCACTACCAGCGGTAGTTGATAACGACCTCTCAATAATCGACTTGGTTCTCAGCATCTCATCTAAGGATCTGAACTTTGTCGTCCGGCCATTAATGGTGACCTCCATGACCCCAGTTGCTATAGCTGCATTGATGTCATCGAGATTTTGTTGGGTATAAGCCACGATTGCTCCAGGCGTAAAAAAACCGCCTAAGCGGTTTATTGGAATTAGATCCTGTAATTGGATTCTCGACGAGGCGCAGGCATAAGCCCTCCCCCCTCTTCAACAAGCGGCCGAACATCACCAAACAGATCTGATTGCTTAACTTTTCGTTCAAGCTCATCCCAGTCGTATGCAGTCAACGTATGAACCCGCTGAGAGCGCGCGGCGTGCTCCGCATACACTTCACAATCCCAGAATTCACAAGGGCTCCCCGGCTTCTGACGCCACACCTTGCGACCACTTTTATCCGGAATTTTCGATTCCGCTAACATCTGATCAAAGTAATCAACACGCATCATTTCTGCATTGTAGAAATGAAAGCGCCCCATGCCTTGAGAATTTAGCGTCATCTGATCCAGCAAATAGTCTTTGGCTTTTCCTGTTCCAACAATATGAAGCCTGACCCCTTTCTTCTCAGCCTTCGTCATCTTCTTGGGATCTTTATGCGCTAATGCTTTAGACGCAGAAGGACGAACGAATACTTGAGGATCTGTCTTAGCGCTTGACCCTTTGATCGCCATCACCAAAACAGTTGGGTATCGTTTCTGACGAGTTAAGACCCAATCATAAACAGCGTCAGTAGCATGGCCACCAGAATCAATGGAAATGGCGGCGGCAAAGATGCTGCCTCCGCTCTCGTGTTCAAACGCAGAGAAGACCAATTCATCAAGACGAGACCACACTGAATCCAGTTCGTTAATCGTTGTTTTTTCCGCATGCAGCTCATCAGCATAGATTAGCCAGCTGCGACGACTCCGACCATGTGCCCGAATGACAACAGCGAGCCGATCATCCTGAACATCTATACCAATCGTTACCAAAAATGCCTCTGACGGACATAACAATTCTTTCCTCTGAGATTCCGAATCAGCCTTTGCTTCTTCACGAAGAGTGTCAGCATCTGCGCGAGTATCTTCGTATTCATAGGCTCGCCCGAGCTTTGAGTTTATGAAAACGATTTGCTTGGTATTGTCGCCTCTCGCTGCATAGTGTTCCGCTTCCAAATAGTCACGAATCATGTCAGCTTGCCCTACACCAGGTAGGCAACTGTACAGCTCATTAAGGCCAGTAAATCCCGCTACCCCATGACCACCTTCAGAGGTGGGAACCCAGCCGCATAGAGGATCTCCGGCATCTATGGCTGCATAAACCGTAGCGCGAATATTCTCTTTGCGCTGAAAGTCATCCCAAGCACTTCCGCACTCTGGGCAGGCGTAAACGGTATTCTCAGGCTTATGATGGCCGTAGATAGGATGCTTCTCTCCTACAGGCTTATCCGAAGCCTGCCAGCCTTGAAGCTGCTCAAAGACAAGCGGATGCGCATGACCGCAATCATGACAAGCAACCGGCAGAACTCGCTTGTCCGAGCGATCAATATGCTCAGCCACACGACTAAACCCCTTCACTGAAGGTGTTCCGCCCAGAACTCGCTTAGGTCGACGTACACGTTTGGTCCGTTCGAATAGCAACTTGATCGAGTCGCCTTGATTACCAACGTTCTCATTGGCGTCATCGGGTTCTTCAACGAACACAAAATCTGCCGTAGTCATCTTCATATTGCCAGCGGCATTCGATCCGAAGAACTCCATCCAACCGCCATCCCACGATTTCGAAAGAATGCTATTTCCAGAGCGTGGGCTACTACTAAAATCAATCTTTTCAGCAATTTCTGGGGTGGCCTTCCCCATTGTTTTTAGTTTCTTTTCACTAAACTTCTTAGCCTGGCTCTCTGACGAGAACATTCCAAGAATTACGCCGCCAGTACCACAGACTCGATTAAAGATGTACGCAACCAATGCAGTAGTCCATAGGACTTGCGCGGCTTTCATGCAATAGACTTCAGTTGTATCAGGATCATCCATCGCCGCGAAGATACCATATAGGTGCGGCCCATACTGAAGATCAAACTTACTCTGAAAGGCGCCAACTTCACTTGGTAACCTTAAATTTTCCTCTGACCATTTAGCTGTGGATTGTGGCAAGCGCGGAATCAATCGGCCCGCCGCCTGAACTAAAACCTTCCCCGCATTTTCGCGCAACATTTGCAATGCTTGCGGCGGCATCACTGAGAGGCTTAAAAATGAGTTCATCATCTATGCGAGTAGACAGCTCTGACTCGAGCCGCTCCTGTATCACTGTACCGGCATTGTTTATTTCACCAGCCACTTCGGAAAAAATACTGTTTAACGCATCACCCATTTCGTGGATTGGCACGAGATGCCCCAGCTCTTTACTGTTCGCAATCGCAAGCTGCAGGGTTTTCTGCTCAGACTCTTTTAGCTTCTGGTTGCCTAACGACTTGTCGTTGTCGCGGGCACGGCCTGCAGCCTCAGTCCGAAGCTGATCGACATACAACCTTAGCCACTGCCGATAGGTTTCACCCTGCTTCAAGCCAATCTTTCCGGCCTGCTTTTGAATCGCCTGACGACTAACGCCTACTAACTCAGCAAAGCCGCTTTGCGATGCTTCAGAATTCAGAAAATCATCCATCTAAACAGACCGCCATGACAACCCCCTATAGCGCCACACAATTGACGAGATTTCGCGCCTACCGTTACCGTACGCACCAGATCCCCTAGAAGGACCCAAAGGGGCGGGGGGATTAGTCGCACCGAGAACATCCACCCGACACACCGTCAGATTTCCTAACCTGCAACTGATAACTTCTGTGCTTATACACCCAGTTCACAACGAACGTGGCAAAGCCAAGAAGAAAGCCGCCTAATGCTAACCATTCGTTCACGCTCATCCCTGCCGTCATCGCAACCGCACTGGTTGCATATGCTGAATTCGATGCGATACGTTCCACCAACTGATTCTCCATCTTATCGATTCTTCAATTGCGGTGGCGTTAGGGCTCGATCGCCAAACCACCAAACTCCTGCTGTCATCGCAGAAAAGAAAATGGAGTACACCATGTAACGCACCAGATCTTTTAGCTCTATCTCTGTGAATAGATCATTAGCTTTCGCTGTGACCAGATGAAAGACCCAAGCTGCTAACACCCAAAGAGCAATCGTGAGGAGAGGACGAAACAGAGACTTAGCTGCAGCAACCCAACGATAACTGGGCATATCGACTGCACTCGAATGGCTGGCCTCTAAGCCGCGCCACGAGCCCTCGCTATTTGCGATCAGAACCTCTTGCTCAGTCTCGGCCTTTCTCGCCTGCATTTGAAGGTGAAGCATTCTCTCTTCACGATCCCACTTGGCACGCTCCCACTCTTGGCGCTGCTTCTCCTGAAGATACTTAGAGACCTGACCGGCCAATGCACCAAACAAACCAAACAAACCACCCGCACCAGCTGAAGCCCCAACGCCGATTAAGTCAGTTATCCATTCCACTGTTGCCTTGCCCCCTTTCCATACCAGATACGGTTTGGCCTAATATCTGTATGCAAAAACGATCGATAGAAACCGAAAGTAGTAAACCCCGCTTCTTTGCACGAACGTAGAAGTTCGTTTGGCTCGTGCCCAAAGAGAGAGATATCAAAAGCGATTCTCTTGTGCTGCGACAAAGGCGCGCCGCCAACGCGAATATTGTTCAACCAACAGCGATGAGCGCTATTGATCTTGAATGCTTTCCCTGAACCTGTTCTCGCTAACTGAATTCGGTTAAGCGATTCCTCGTCATGGTAGTACTCACCACAACAGGGACACGCCAACTCCACCGGGGAGAAATTTTCCCAGCGCCAGTGCGATTCAGGATATTCAGAATAGTGTTCATAGAGCATAAAAAAACGCCCAACTCTTTCGAATTGGGCGCCAAGGCAGTGAGGAACAAGAGAGCAATGAAAACCGAAAACACAAAACTATTTACAAGGGAAACTCCAAATAGATTTCAGTGAGACTTCTTTCAAGGTGCGGGATTTATACCACTCGATTCTCAAGGTGACAAACTGGGGCAATCACCTTTGACAAGCACGCTGTGGATAAGTTATACGGCACTAGGGATGCTCTTGCCGTGCAAGTAAGCGTCCAATAACACGTGTGCGGCATCTCTGCGGCGATACATCGTTGCAACCGACATCCCCAGTCGCTTAGCTCTCACTTTGGCCGCTAAATCCCCCTCAAAATAAAAAACTCTAACTACGTCCTGTAACTCATCACTCAGACGAAGCACCGCAGAATCCACCTCCATCGCCATAGTTCTGATCCCCACCTCACGATGACGGCTTACACGAGACTCCTTTGCCTCCACCGTTAACTGCGGCAACAGCAGCTCCCCCGTGTGCGGGCACAGCTTACGCTTTCTCCGGTGAGGCTTCGTGATTGCGACAGACCCCAGCAAGCTGCCTCCAGAAGGCGCACCACAACCACCAACCACGTCCTCCGCCCACACACACAAACGTAAATGCACTCGATCAATCATAATATTTCCTTGTTTTTAGTATTGGTCACCGTGGTCGCACTCAAAAAAAACACTATGACCGCCGAACCCCTTACTATCACTGGCTTGGTCATAGTGGTCATAGTGGTCATGGTAATTCTTGTATATGCAGTCAGGATTTTTTAGAGAGTGAAGACGATAGAGTAGCTCCGCACGTGCCTATGTGCGCGCGCGAAGGGTGACCACCCCGACCACCCCGACCAGCCCACGCAGATCAATGCCTGCACACGGTCACACTAGCGGTCTGCACAAAATAAGCGTGGACACACTTAAAAGCTCTCAAGGGTGTCGGCCTCAGCACTGATCGGAACGGCCACGTCCCAGCCATCCGGCCGCTTATACCCGTTCTCTCGCTTCCCGTTGACACGAGGCCGAGTTTTAGGCCACCCCAAATGGGACATGATTTGCCCCACCCGCTTTTGCTCTGGCGGGCGCATTTGACCGGGCTCTAACTTAAGAGCTTCTCCCATTAGCTCATTCATTAAGGCTACCGGTTTCGAATGACTACGCAACCAATCCTCAATGATCTCTTCCCAAACATCGGAGTCGAATCGATTTTCTTGCTGCGCTTCGAAGAGAGATTTATGTTCATCCTGCGGCCACCATTTCGCACCCGCTTTGTACAGAGTGAAAGCCTCCGCCCACAACTGATCCCGATCTTTTCGCAGAGCCTCCGCATCGATCTTGGTACACATAGCCGGCCAGTAGCGTCGATTACCTGTGGCATCTTTTAAATAACTCTCTTGGTTCGTGGAGCCTGCAAAAACGCATTGCCTAGAGAACGTTTGAACAATTCGACCGTAGCTGGGCCTATAACGATCCGTCTTTGAACCGAAAAACTGCTTTGCTCGAGTGGACTCGGCCTTGTTAAATGAATCCAGCTCAGCTAACTCAATAATCCATACCCCCTGCATTTGCTGAAATCCATCTTTATCACCCAAGACCAAAGGCGTATCAGTAAACCACTCTCCACCCAAGATACTCAAGGCCGTCGATTTCCCCAACCCCTGTAACCCCTCAAAAATAATGACTGAGTCAACTTTTACTGGAGGCTGCATCACTCGCGCGATTGCACTTATCAACCACATAGAGCCTACAAGATCGTGATAGTCATTACTCTCTGAACCTAAGTATTTGTGAAGCCAAGTTGCGACTCGTTTCTCCCCATCCCACTCAAGACCTTCGAGATATTCTCGCACAGGATGAAACCTATTTCCCTCAGCTGCAACAACTACCGCCCCTAGTGCGTCAGCACTTTTTGGGGTAAAAGCGTAATTCTCACTTAACCAAATGCGAAGACGATCGGTGTCAGAATCAGTCCACTCTCCCGCATCACTGTTTGAAAACGGAGGCGCCTTTCGCTTCATAAGCCGATAACTAAAATCACAATAAGCAAGCACTCCCTGCCAACGATCATCGTTATCCAGTACGAGTTTCGCATTGGCAATATCAGCTTTTACGGATCCTGAATCCGTTAACTGAAGTCGTGATTCCCAGCCTATTTTCTGCGACTCACGCTTACTGTTTAAGATAGAATTTACTAACGCATCATCTTTGTTTTTTCGACCCTCATGAGACAACCATTCTTTGAATAGTTCAGGCCCGATAAAATCTTTGAACGCTGTCTTCTTTACTCGCTTTTCTTGCGCGGAATCCCAAACCTCACCAGACGGCATCAAGTAGCAATATCGCGATAAAACCTTATGAATATCTAAGCGCCCCTCACTGGAGGAATCACTCTCATCCCCCAAGGATGGCTGGCGCACATCAACAAATTCGTTATAGGAGTCTAAAGGAGGAGCCGGTGGCGCCTCAGAAAAATCAGAGGTCTCAAGCGCTCTTGAACGATATTTATCAACCGCCTCCATCAACTGCCGCTTGACTTCCTGAAGCCCCTTCTCAAGATGAAGATCGTTGAAATCGGAAGGCCCCTTTTTATTGTTTTCAGCCATTCACCACCTCGACAGAGCCGTCTAACTCACCAGCGGCCAATGCGTCAAAATTGGGAATGACATCAATCCCCCCAATTGCATCAGCAGCCTCTTTAGCCTTCACCTTGCCCGGATTCCCATCAGTACCGGCATCATTATCACCGGCCACCAAGATTAAATGAGAAGGATACGCAGCCCGAATAAAACGGGCGATTGACGCCAAGTTTCCAGCATCCCAAGCCACGACTACTGGCCATCCAGTCGCCATATGCGCACTAGCTCCTGTTGCATAACCCTCAACTTCAACGATAGGCGTAGAGAAGTCGTTAGGATCTATATCACCTATCAAAAAAAAGCAGCCGCTTTTCCGACCACCTTTCATAAATTTCTTTGCTCCGCCCTCGTAAATTATCTGAAGGTTAACCAATGACCACGATTGATTAAGCACCGGCACAACCAAGACCCCAGGCTTTAGATAAAGGAACTTTTCATCGGCGCTCTTATTGCTATAGAAGTCAGAAATTGAATCCCTACCGGTTATAACGTCAATGCGCACAACCTCTTCGAACATTTTTCTTTTTTCAGTTACATAACGAATCACAATCCCGTGAGGAACAAATGCAGCCCCTAGCGGCTTGATAGATTTTTTGCCTAAGTACTTAGCCTTTCCAACTTGCTTTAACATTCCCCAGATGTCTTTCGCGGCGCTAGCGATAACGGTATAACCTCTCTCTATCGCCGCCTTTTCTTCGGCAGCATCCTTCTCACGCTGCTGTTGTCGACGCCCCAGCTCAGCCGCCCACTCACGTTTTTCTTGATCTGTATACTCTTTACGCTCTTTAGTCCAACCACGCTCGAGAGCAGCCTGAAACAGAGTGGCTATGGTAATGGTTCCGCGAGCCCCACTAACTTTGAACGAACGCCACCGCGACCTCGCCTCACTAGGCTTATACTTTTCATAAGCAGAGCTCCATTGTGCCCAAGTATCAAAACCATCTTCACCGAATTCATTTTTGATGGCCATTCCCATCTTGACCCACACATCTTGATCCCCATAATCGAGAACACTCAACGCATTGGCTACATCGCCTAATGTACAACGTTCAAATTCGCTCATAGCAATCACCTATACCAAGCCCGCTTCGACCAATTCCTGACAGTCGACACAGGTTTCAACACCAGGCACCGCGATTTGACGGGCCGACGGTATTTCGTGACCACACTCAAAACAACAATCAGAAGACTCTGTGTCAGGAGACCGTTTACGATTCGATAGAGCTTGCTCTAACGCCCTTTCCTGCTCAATTTGAGCTTGATCAGCTACATCCATGAGAACCCCCTTCGCTATTTTTGAAATTGCTTGGCTTTTTCGAGCACCGCAAATGCCGATTGAGTTAAGGCAATCGTTGCCGTTTGAAGATCCGCCATCTCCTGCTTATCAACCAAACCGTCAGCCAAGCTGGAATGTAACTTCCCGCTCAACTCACCCACCCTCTGGACCAACTTGGTTACGTTATCGAGAATTGCCATATCGTCTGCAATTGCTTCAATCTCACTAACGTCAATCCAAACGGCAGCTGCCGAGGAACCAACCGCATCAAGAATTCTCGAATCACGAGTCAGCTGCAGAATCCCCTCCACATCTTGCGCCGTCAGCTTGTGAGGCTGTGTTGGATTCAATTTGTTTTGCAGCGTTCTTGGATTCCAGCCAAACGCCCCTGCAACAGCTGGCGCGCCACCCGGAAAAGCCTGAACGGCCTGATAACAGGCCAATGGCAGTGATAAAACTGGTTCATTCATGGTGATCTCCAGCCGACATCACCATGGCGACATCTGATGAATGAGTTACACTTTCAGTACATAAGAGGTTTAGCGCTTCTGACTTACTACCAAATACATCGGGATCTATTTCATAGCGGCTAATATCAACCCCCCTCTCAATCAACGCAGACTCAATGAGACGAACACAATCGGGACGGATTTTGTTTTTTTCTATCCAATAGCCGACCGTCTGCTGAGTTACCCCAGCAATCCGTCCCGTAGCTGACTGCCCTCCAAGGGCCTCAACAATTCGTTCTACCAAAGAGGATTCATCAATTAACAATTCAACAGACATATACAGTCTCCTTTTAATGCTGAGGCAATATTACAGATTTATCTGTAGAAAGGTCAACAGATACTTTTGTGTGGATGCCTACAGAAAAATCTGTACGATATCGCTATGAATACGAAGAACGTCAATGAAGATTACGGAAAGCGCCTAAAACAGGCTCTTTCTAACCGTGGAATAGGCCAGTCTGAGCTTGCGAGACGAGCAGGAATAAAGCCTCAATCCGTGCAGTATCTATGCGCAGGAAAAGGACAGGGATCGACACACACAAACGCCTTTGCGAAGATACTAGGCGTCGATCCCGATTGGCTGGCTAGCGGCGTCGGCCATATGGCTCAAGGCCCCGTCTCAGCCGCAGCAAATGAAATCCCTCTACTAAAGTGGGAAGACCTATTATCTGAAAAAGCCGAGAACGAAGAAACAATCTCTATTGCAGGAACAGCCACACCAGGCGCATTCGCACTGCTGGTTGAAGGCAACGCAATGTCTTCGTCTCGAGGGCTCTCCATACCAGAAAACTCAACTATTGTTGTAGACCCCCGAATAAATACGGCAGAAGAAGTCCTTAATTATGGAGAAAGAACAAAAAGGCCCACACTGGTAATCGCCAAAGTCGCAGAGGACGCAATGTTTAGGCTGATGGTAAGGGATGGCTCGCGTTACAGCTTAGAAACCCTAAAGAATGCTGACAGCACTCCATTTAATCCACTTAAAGACCGGATACTGGGAGTAGTAACGCAAGCCCTCATTCTCTTCTAATGCGTCTCAAGAGCTTGCATCCACTGCTCCTCAGACACAATTGAGATCGCATCACCCGATTCCCTCATGCGAACCGCGTCAATAACTTTTCGACCATAGCTTGAGTGAACCCAATCTCGTGTTGCATAGCGACCTATGACGAGAAAACGAGTCTTCCGAGACAAATTGCCAACCTCTCCACCTTTAGACAAAACAGCCAACTCACAGTCTCTCCGCTTACCAAACGAAAATGTACCCGTAAAGCAAAAACGGCACCCCTCAAAACTAATTTCTGGCTCAGGAACGCATAGAGGTAGATCTGTTGAAAGCTTCTCTTCAGCGTCCGAAACACCATGGCCCGTCAGCTTCATCAAAGTATCCAGAAGCTCACCCTCTTCATCTGAATCCAAGATGCCATCTGACAACATCTCAGACACTCGCCCATATAACGTAGCTATGAAGGGATCGTCGATCGCATCAATATTTTGACTCAACCAAGACAAGAGAAACTCAGCCTCTGCTTGATTGACCGTCCCGTCAGCTATCAATCCATTGCACAGCCCTATTAACTCATCAACACTGCGAGCAGTTATACGTTCCCGATTAAACCTAAAAGTAGACACAGACATACGAAATCCCTTCGTTTTAAATTGATTATTTTGTTGTTAGCTCGTGCAACAACTCTGGAGAAAATCCATTTATAAGAATTTTAAGAAAGTGCATCTGGGGGTACCTAGCCACACCAAG
This sequence comes from Cellvibrionaceae bacterium, assembly GCA_050633365.1. GTDB lineage: Bacteria > Pseudomonadota > Gammaproteobacteria > Pseudomonadales > Cellvibrionaceae > Pseudomaricurvus. Next base: position 340,962 of record JBOEGJ010000006.1, read on the forward strand.
ATCCTCATACATCTCAGGCACACTTCCACCGGACCGCCTAAATGCCGTGACTCGTACTGCGCCCTTATACATCGTCTGCAACTGAGGATCCCACCCCATCGGCGCCGACATATCCATTACCTGCAAAACCCACATACCATCCCTAGAATAGAGAGCATCACCTTCGCGAAAATTAATGATCACTCCCTGCGTCCACACCCTCTCTACAACCTTTCTTTTGATACCAGTAGCAGAGTCAATCACTGTGCGCGTGGAGTCTGTAAGCCTAATATCTAAGGCATCACGAAAAGCATACCCCACATCAAAGGCCCAATGTTCGTTGTGAAGACTTCTAGCCTCATGACACACATTCGGCACAAGTAACTCCCGACTCCGCCTCACAGTTGAGGCCCACATCCCCTCTAAATCATCCAAACTGAGCATTCCATCTCCTAAAACATCTACATTCCTTAGTCATTTTTACCATCGTCACAAAAATCTCTCCACCCCACCTCCCGCTATTACAAATTAATCTGTTGACCACAAACAAATAAAACTGTAGTTTAGCCTACAAATAGATCTGTAACCCAAAGGAAACCAAAATGGCAACCTTATTTCTTCACCCAGTAATGGGGGCGGCGCACAACAGAAAAGAGCTGATCGGGCTAGCTCTGCAAACAAACTCCCACCCTTTCAAGCTTCTCTCTGGAACAGGCGTAAAACTGTCTCATACCCCAAAAAAGGCTGCGCGCACCGAGCGGAATGATTTTGGCCCTACGGGAGGAGCGGCATGACTTGCTGCAATAGCTTGATGAGCCTCATTTACAACGCTCAAAAGCAAATCAATAGAGGTTGGTGGTGCGAACACTGCAACAGCTTTGAACCTGCCATCTACCGTGAACGCAAGCTATCACCGCCACAAAGGAAAAGAACATGACTGACGCAACCGCCGAAGAATTACTTGAAATCGTGGCCACCTTAAAGGATCGCGTGATCGAACAAGAAGAGAAGCTTGAGACTCTCCGTGATCAGGTAGCACTGCTTACAGAAATGGCCCACCAATCCGCACCAGAGCCCACTACGAGCCGCAGCGTTGAAGTTCCCCGATTCTTAGAAACGGAAGCAGCCTAATGCAACAAGTCAACCTAACAGACACGGCCTCTGCCGCGAAGATTTTGAACATCAAGCATCACAGGCTGCTGAAAACGCTTAGAGATAGCGGGGTTTTTCATAAAGAAGGAAAGATGAAAAACACCCCGCTATCAGCCCACATAGAGAGCGGCCACTTCATGATATCCATGGGCACATTCTCAAAACGCGGTATCGATTCATTTTACTCCAAGGCCCTAGTCACACCACTAGGCCTCAGCTTTCTACAGGAGCTCATCAGTGGCTTGGAAGAAGGGCCGAGACCCGATGACGGGACGGCAAAACGAGTGGTACATGGAAAGCGAGAGCGGCCACAGGATAAGCAAGCAGCAAACGAACAACGGAATGAAGTACTCAGCATGGTCGCGACCATCCAAGCAAGGCCGCGAATTGCTGGGCGTGTTTGACAGCGCAAAAGAAGCCGCACAACGCTGCGGACGCTAAATTCACTAAACAGGAGAAGCAACATGCAAACCAATATACAGGAGTTCTTTGACGACCTTGATGGCGGGGTATTCGGCGAAAAACTTGCCCACATTCTATCCGATGTCGCTGGCGCGGTAATCGATCACAACAAGCAAGGTGAAGTGAACATCAAGCTTCAACTAAAGCGTATCGGTAATAGCTATCAGGTCGGCATCAACCACAAATTGACCTACGTTAAACCCACAGCCAAAGGCAAGGCGAGCGAAGAAAACACCACCGAGACACCTATGCACGTAGGAAAAGGCGGGCGTCTTACTCTGTTCCCAGAGAACCAAGGCTCTATGTTCGACAAAACCGGCAACGTAACTACACCACAAGGAGAAAAATCATGATCCGTGAAGCAATACAGTTTCTGCAATCTCAATCTGCAACCGCACTAGGCCTTCTGGACACCACGAAAACCCCACTCGCGGCTTTGCCCGACGACATGAAGATCGCAAGCCTTGAGCAGTATATGGAATTTCGCTCCAACTTTCGTGGAGAGTTTTCAACTATCTCGATAGAAGAGTTTGTTTCCTACAGCAATAGCGATCTATGCGTAGCTGCGAGTTGTTTTATCAATGCCATCGAGATGAAAGCTGTATCGTTTTTTGATATAGGCGATATCGAATCGCCAGGACACTGCCGTCATAAAGCGATCTTAACCCTTGAGAAAACCGCCGAATACAAAGCGCTCCTCAGCATTGACGGGCTCCAGATTTCTCAAAAGAAGTTGGCAGAGTGGATCGAGGACTGGCACGAAGCCATCACCGTATTGGATCCAGATGGTAACGACATAGAAACAAAGCGAGCAATCGCCGCCATTAGAAACATTACCATTGAAGAGAAGCGCTCTCTAGAAAGCTCCCAAGAGAGCTTCAGCTCAAGCAAGTCCGCCATGGAAAAGATCGAAGCGAAGAGCCGTGACGCTGAACCCGCCTTCATCGAATTTGATTGCGTCCCATATAGCCACCTACAAAAGCGGAAATTCCTCTTACGACTGAGCATCATCACCTCTGGCGAACCCAAGCTCGTCGCCAGAATTATCCGCCACGAATCAGCCATTGAAGAAATGGGCAACGAACTTCAGCAGACTCTCGATGAGGGTATGGATTCAAGTCGCATCACTACATTTGTAGGTCAGTTCAACAGCAAATAACCCTATCAGAGACGGCTATTTGCCTGTCTCTTGGCGGCACCGCCCACAGTGCTGACACTCGGAAAGACGAGCGTACAACTCTCATACTTACCCGCCTCCGGGCGGGATTTTTTAAGTGGAAAACACAATGAATACCGTATTTTTGTTGATGGCAGAATTTGAAACGGCAGACATCCCCCTCAAAGATTGCTGCGAAAAGTACTTTGGCCTCCAGATAAAGGAAGCCTGCAGAAAAGCCGCAACACAGAAATTACCCGTCCCCGTTTTTCGTGGAGGCTCACAGAAAAGCGGCTGGCTCATTAGCGCACAAGATCTTGCTAACTTCCTCGATCAGAAGCGTGAAGATGCCCGCAATGACTGGAAGCGACTCAACGGCAACGAAGCCGCATGATAAGCCAAGCAAACACCTTACGCATATCCATGGCCGCCCTATACCTGCTCACCTTCCTGGTTAGCGGATGGCTGACCATTAACCTCTGGCGATCCGGCTCTGGTCAAAACGAAGATTTTGCCGTTGGCGTGACTTTACATATTGCCCTTTACATCTTCGCCGCAGCCGCCCGCGGACTTCCGCTCGAGCGCCACATCAAAGCGACGACTTGGATCTTGGTTGCCATGCTTTGGCTTCTTTCCGTAGCGGCCACCATCGGGCACCTGAACAGCAAGTACAGAACCAGCGAAGTGATCACCACTCAAGCAATCATCGAGCTTGAGCATGCAAATAGGGCCACAGAAATCAGGCTAAAGAACGCCGAGATCTTCTCTCGCTACGACAAGGCCACCAAGAGCACAGCTCAACTGAAACCTCAAGAATCAAGCGAGAATCTAACCAGGCTAATTGTCCAACAAGGCCAAATTAATCATTTAGTAAACATCATTAGTGAAAGCCTGAACACAAACAAAGACACCACCAAGCTCACTCTTTTCGCGCTGCTCGCCATACTGCTAGACGCATCCGGAATAGTCGCAGCAATACTACTGTTCCAGCCGGTACAGCAACTGAACCCCTTGGCATCAGGCGGAACAACAGTGGAACAACAGGCTATTCCACTCAAAGACACCATCAGAACAGCAATACTTTCAGGTGATCTTAGCGACCGGCCCAGCGTAACAAAAATTCAAAGTGCCTTCGGCGCAGGTCGAGGAACCGTATCAAGAATATTAAACGAGCTAAACACCGAGGGTGTCGTCACCAAAGACGAGCGCGGGTACAAACGAGCTAACCAATAAATGGAGCAACTCATAATGCCACGGCCAGACAGAGAAGAGCTGCTCAGGCAGTTTGATCAGTTTGCGATGCAGCAGCTGTGCGAGGAGGTTCAAAAACTATCGAAGATAGTCGAAACCCTGCAGGCAGAAAAGGACCAGTGGGAACAGCGATACCACGACAGCGAAGAATGGGCGGACAGCTTGCGGGATGAGTTTATGGACCTGCAGCTAAGCACCCTCCCGGATCACAAGCTGGGAATCACTCAGTGCGGCCGCCTGGTTGCAGTAGATACACAATAGCAAGGGAACAGCATGAATACTCTCAGCAACATAAGAGCGCTCCACAAGAGCCCAGTGACCGGCATTCGCGAGAATGCGCGAGTTATTGATTACAGCCGACCAGCGACAGGCAAAGTCATCTCAGTCAGCGACTGCCAATCTATTGTATTGGTCCGCTGGCATAACGGCCGAAAAGCAGAGTACAGCAGCCGAGCACTAGCCAAAGAAGGCACCAGCTACCGATTCGGAGCCTCAAGCAATGGCCTATAACCTCCACACAGACAACGAAACAAAATTGGATATCGACGAGTACTGGTCTCGCCGAGAAAAGAAGATATGGGTTGTAACGCTATGGGGCGGCAAACGCTTCAATCAGTTTTTGGATAAGAAAATCATCAAAGCAACCACCAAAGCGGGAGCAATGAGAACAGCCAAGAATCTGTTCACAAAAAGGGGACGGATATCAGCACGATTAGCTGACCCCATTTTGGATTTGGATTGCAGGATTTCGAAGACTCGGCCTGCCTACTTTTAACAATCACCGGAGAGCTTTACCTGTGGATTTATTTTTTAGAATTATGTGTTCAGACGGCGTTTATCTTAAACCTTGGTATGACGCTAGCGACTGGAAAATCATGCCCAGCGGAATTTCTGGCAGCGAGCTTCGATCAGCAACGATGCTTGAATTTTGAACCCCAGAATCCTACCACCAGAATTACTCAGCGGAGTAGACAATGTTCGGAAAAAAACAATCGGTTTTTGCAGCGAAGGCACTGGGGTTAAGTGAAGATCATGAAATTATTGTGGCCTCAATCAAGGCTCAGTATGTTTGCGAAGATGATCTGTGCAAAGCCGTTTTTGGTGATGATTACGACGATGAAGAAGACATCGAAGCGACGGTTTCTAGCTGGGATCTTCAGGGTGCATTACGCGACACGGAGAAATCCGTTGATCTACCAAAAAATCACATGCTGGTAGGACTAGGGCTTCCTTGCAGTCGCGACAACCTCACATTCGGCATTGTCGATTTTAGCGGCTTCAAGACCCAATAACTACGCCTCGGGAGATATAAAAAGTGGTAATAGTATACAAATACAGCCCCGAAGATCAGCGCGTTTTAGACATGTTTGAAAAGGCTATAAACGAGTACATTCAACTAATTATGACTCGAATGACTAGAACAGGGTTTTCGGAGCAATCGGTTAAGAAGAAGTTAGATAGAGACTACGATCTTGCTGAGCTGCGTCGGCGCCATGCTGACTTTATATCAACGGCTATACCCATAAGCATATTCGTTAAATCGTAAGCACCTACAAATAACCGGAGTAGAGAATGGCCAAGGCAACAAAGCAGGACGTAATAAGATCCAAGTTAGCTGTGCATGGTGCTGGCGAAATGGTGTCAGCCACCTTAGCGCTGTCTGTGATCGAGCAGCTTGAGGAAATGCTGAGCAGTAGACTTGGAATTATCAGTGCCGGTGTTCGGGCCAACTATTCAGGGGTTCCGAAAGAGCACACTCTTTACAAGGAAGCCGCTGACCTTCTGGAACAGCAGAAGCTTAAAGCGAACAAACCTACAGCGGGAATTTTAGAAATGAGCAAGCAAGTTATTATTATCGATGCCGGTAATTTGGCCGCAGCTCATGAAGCTGCACGACTTCTTGGTGAGGATAAATCCGGAGAAGTGATCGCTTTGGAGCAGGGTGATTATCTGGAGCGGGATTTAGGGCCTCATCCTACTGGGCCAACCGATCCAGAAATAGAGAAACCAATTCCAGATTGGCGAAAACCCGGCAAGCGCAGAATGTCTCGCCGCTAACACTCACCACCCTACGAACGGGAATAATTAGCGAAATCAATTATGAGCAAGTCAAAAGCAGAGCAAAAAAACATTATTCCCGCAAATAAGGCAATGGTTGACCGCCTTAAAGATTCCATCAAAGGGCTGGACTCAGGCAAGACCGTATCTATTGGTGTCGGCTTCCTTGAGTCCCTAATTGCTCGGATCGAGCTTGATCACCCAAATAGCTAAAACCTACCAACAGAATTAATTAACGGAGCATCAAATGGATCACTTTGGAATAGGGGCAGCGGTATACGGCGCTGCAAGAGTTTTCTTTCGCACCGCTCGCGGAACTGGGCGAAGCACATCGCTACTTGAATCATTGAAGCATGGTGATCGAGTTATCTTTAAAGACAGCAAGGAGGCTGAGAGATTCCGCCGCTTGGCAAGTGAGCGAGACCTAGACATTAGTTGCATCCCTATTAGCCCAAGTAGCCCGCACAAAATATTCGACTACCCGCCGAGCGAAGGCAGGACACTGTTTGATCACTCATGGCTGGAGGACTTCTACCTCTCCAAAATTGAAGGGTGTGAATCCGAGATTGACAGGCTTCAGCGGGAGTCAAGCGGTTACGGAGAGGCACACCAGAAAACAAGGATTGCCGCTGCAGAAATATCGAAGTGGCACCGCTAACACTCACCACCCTACAACTCTCGGAGTTAGAAAATGAGCAGATTGCAGCCACCGAAGAATGTCAGGCTAGTTGAACCACGTCGCTGCGAGAATTGCGCTCACATGAAGTCGGACGATGACGGCTATCAATATTGCGTGCGATCACCAGACGACACTCCGTGGGAAATATCGCCCAACGCTGAATCAGGGATATTTGATGTCGTTTGTGATGGGCATAAGCGAGCTAACACCCAATAACCTACACAAGATCACTACATAGGATGATCAGAAAATGACTATAGATAGAAAGTTTGAAATCGAAGCCGTGAACCCATCAAACGGCAAAACGTACACCCATAAAGACGCTCTACTTTTGTGTGCCAAGGACAAGGCTGTGCCTGCTGCGCTCAAGGCATATCAGGAAGAATGTAAGCGTCTTGGCGCGAACCCTGAACACGTTGAAAGTGTAGGTCTGTTGATTGGTCGTGTAGAAGCCTATCAAAAGAATATTGAGTCCCGTATCCCAGATACTGTTGGGTCTGAGCTGGATCGTTGCATCAAAGGTATTGGCGTCTAAGACGCATAAACTTACTTTTTGAGCTATGGAAGGGCTTTGTTAGCCTTTTTCTACAACCGGAGAATTAGAGGTAGTGATGACCGATATAGAGATAAAGGAGCTTAGAAAATACTACGACCTAGACGATGGAGTTAGCGATGAAGAAATCATGAGCAAACTAGGTAATTCCCAGGGCGCAGCAATAATACGTCTAAAAGAGAGCTTAAAGGCGTTTGGGGCTGAGCTTAGAAATCACCTAAGGCTTCAATAGGACTGCTACTTGCTCGCGCCGGCGACTCGTTGAGCGCTGTACCTTGATGTAGCGACATTCTCGATCCTTACAAGACCGGATGCTGTTTGACGGCTCCCTGCTAATGAAATATGGATAACTCCTCAGCGGCGGAGCTCACCCTCAATTCACGGGCTCTATACCCCATTGCTCCATTCTGATGGACACGAAACGCTGAGGTAGCTTTAGCGTATACGCTAACTGATAAGTCGTTAACCTTTTAACATTCACCTCATGCTCCATCCACGACCTAAGCGAAGATTCCGGCAACAAAAGCTCAAGCGCCGCCAGAATACCAAAATGATCTCTAACGAATAACTCCACATTGTCAGGGTCAAGAGCAAGGCTTTTATCGCTATCATCGCTAACCTTCCAATCAACAACAGCTTTTGCCAGATGACCTATATCTGTCGACTTTAAAAGATTGTCGGACTCCCAATACAAATGTGAAGCCTCCTTGATAACAGTAAAGCGCTGCCAACAAGGATTGTTTGCATCCGACAAAAGAACTAACCCAACCCCCTTATCAAACTTAAGATCTTGAGGAGTTTGCTCCCTCACCAGCGGATGATCTTCAACAAATCGATCAAATCCCGACCGCTCAGTAAAGGTCATCAGCATGCCTCGAAGCTCCTCCATATCAGGAACAACGACAGGTACAATATCGAAGCCCGAAACACTAGATATAGCACGACACAATTGGGCTGTCGCAAACCTAAAAGAAGGTGGGCGCTCAAGCGACTGATAAAAGGCCATCAAGACCTCTTTTGACTTACACTTAATATGCTGATCTATTTCTACCGCATCCATGAAGCTAACTAATCCCTATACTGCAGACACAAAAATGGACGCCTGTAGCGCCCATATAGGTTGAGCAATGCTCAATTTTCGATACTATTCTGACTCTTTGATAGGGTCATCAAAAGCAACGACTCTACCCGCCTCTATAGCCTTAATTGCATTATGAGCGGAGGTTAGAATGCCTTCGGATGCACTCTCTGTAGCGTTTACTGGGTAAAAGCGAATACCTTTAACCCCATACTTGTCTGCCCACTTCTGAAGCACGGCCTGCGTACTCATATTTCCCCCTAATTATACTAATATCCTAACCAGCATGCATTTTGTGGATAAGTCTGTTGGTCGTCCTGTGGATATCCTGTGTTCATTGGCTCCAAGCCAAAAAAAAGCGACAGAATTATACGTATTCCATAGGGAGAAATAAACCCCCAAAAGAACAAAACCACCTACGCAAACAATCTGTCACAGCTAGAACAATATATCTAACTCCAAAAAAGTCAAGTGACCCGCTCCCATTCCGCATATCTATCTACAACCCCATGCTCATGAATATGGGTATATCGCTGCAAGCTCGACCAAGATCGATGACCTGTAACTCCAGCCACCTTGGGTATATCCCAGCCCAGCTCAAACATATGGCTAGCCGCTTCGTGCCTAAGGTCATGGAACCTTAGATCCTCAATCCCTAATAGCTTGCAGGCGCGCGTAAATGCCGAGCTAACCGATTTTCCGTTATAGGGAAATATCAGCTCTCCATCTAACGCTTGCCGCTGCAGGATGCTCCAAGCCCTGTCAGGCAGAAACACCCAGGTATCAATCAACTTCTTGGGGTGCTTCATATCCCGAACTAACACTCTACGCTTACCCTCATCTAAGTCCTCCCATCGAATACGACAAATTTCATCCTGCCTGCGACTGGAGAATATTGCGAACAACACGATATCCACCATAGGAATATCGCCTTTTTTTCGATGAGAGAAATACTCAAGAAGTGAATCTAGCTCTGCAAGGGTTGGCCGCCTATCTCTCTCTCTTGCTTTCGCAATCAAACCCTCTGAACGACACAGAAATCCCGCATCATCAATCGGCTGCACGTCAAGCGGAATGTCTCGGCCGATTCGGACAGCCCTAAAAGCATTGCGCAACCAAATCAAATCATTATTAACTGTGGAAGGACCGGCCCCCTCTGCTCGACGTTCGCGAACATGCTCAACCAACTGTCCAGAGGTCAGATTTAATGCATCCAACCGCTCAAAACTGGGATGACCAATAAGGAAGTTAATCGTGCTAAGTTTGGAGCGGCCAAACTTCGAGCGTCCATCAAAGTCATCTCGGTACCATTCAAGTACCTGACTCAATGAGACTCCAACGTGGCGTAACCGCTCAAGCACCCCTGGACGCTCTAGCTCTGATTCTCGCCGTTTAGCCCAAGCCTGAGCGATCGACTTTCTATCGAAAGTTTCGCTCTCAGTGTAAACTGTCTGCCCATCACGAGTGATACGAATTTGAGCCGTATACCGTATTCCAGATTTTAGTTTTCTTGCGCTAATCGTTGCCATAATCCCTCCGCTCACTTGCTACACAAAAATCTGTAGCAACTCTGTAGCAAGAGATTATCAAAAAAGCGCAAAAATGCACACTTTTACGTAAAAACACACATGACAAAAAAAGCTTTAAAATCAACATACAAGCCCAAAGCGCGCGGCTTTCAAGGCATTTCGCTAGACAGGAGCTTTACTGTCGCCCCCATGATGGAATGGTCCGACCGCCATTGCCGCTATCTTTGGCGGTTAATTTCAAAGCACGCCGTACTCTACACCGAAATGGTCACCACCGGAGCTCTGATTCATGGTGATCAGGAACGCTTTCTGACCTTTAACGCAGAAGAGCATCCAGTGGCCCTCCAGCTTGGCGGCAGCGATGCCAAAGATCTCGCCCATTGCGCTAAATTGGCCGAGCAATGGGGTTACGATGAGGTGAATCTCAACTGCGGCTGTCCCAGCGATCGAGTTCAGAACGGCATGATTGGCGCCATATTGATGGAGCACCCTGAGCGGGTCGCCGACTGTATGAAGGCCATGCAGGATGCGACAGACATTGAAGTCACCATAAAGCACCGAATCGGTATCGATGAGATGGAAGACTATTCGGGTATGGCGAATTTTGTTGAGACCGTCGCCAATACCGGCTGTAAGACCTTTATCGTGCACGCGCGTAAAGCTTGGCTCCAGGGCTTAAGCCCAAAAGAAAATCGAGATATTCCGCCACTAAATTACGAGTTGGTGCATCAACTTAAAAAGGAATTTCCCGAGTTAAACATTGTCTTAAACGGTGGATTAAAAACACTGGAACAATGCCAGCAGCAACTGCCAGGCGTCGATGGCGTTATGGTGGGCCGCGAAGCTTATAGCAACCCCTATTTATTGGCCGAAGTGGATCAGCGCTTTTATCAAGATGAGCACCGTATTTTGACTCGGCATGAAGTGGCCGAGGCGTTTATTAAATACTGTGATCAACAGATTCAGCAGGGGCAGCTACTCAAATACATGAGCAAACACCTGCTGGGATTATTTCAAGGATTGCCTGGCGCACGACGCTTTCGCCGTCACATCAGCGAGAATGCTCACAAAAGCGGCGCCGGTGTTAGTGTCTTAGAAGACGCTGTCGCCCTCGTTGGCTAAACAGTAGACACTCTTTAAGCCCACAAAATTACGGGATATATGACTATGTTGAATGGAATTAAAGCATTCTTTTCGAAGCTGCTAGTAGAAGCTGAAGAGGTCGATCTCGACAACACAGACCCCAAACAACTGGCGGCAGCTGCGCTGATGATTGAAATCGCCACCATTGACGAACACTTCGACGCAACTGAAATTCAAGCATTGGTGAAAGAACTGCAACGCCAGTTTGAGTTAGACAGCGAAACCTTACACCAGCTCATTGATATTGCTCGACGTGAAAGCGACCAATCCACCTCTCTGTATCAATTCACTCGCTGCGTGAACGATGAATTCAGTCATGAAGAGAAGTTTGATCTATTGATTGGTATGTGGCGCATAGCCTTTGCCGATGGCAATCTAGATAAATACGAAGAATACATGGTGCGACGCGTCACCGATTTAATTCATGTCTCTCACGGCGATTTCATTCGAGCCAAGAAAGTGGCCCGCGAACAACTCACGCCACCGGTTTGAAGCGATCAAGATTGAACAAGGCGTATATTTTGAATCTTGCACTCACTAAGAGGCATCTTCTAAGGTTTGCACCAGATCCTTAAAAGTGTCGTGATTGTCTTGATTTAACGTCATCAGAATTCGGTGCGCCTCGAGAACCTTATTCTTGGCTTCGCACTCATCCAAAGCACCGGCTTCGAGACATTCACTGGGAGTAATGCACTCGGTTAACTCACCGACAATATCAAAGATCTCTGCAAACCCCATGGTATCCAACAACCGATTGATACCGGGCGAGGTGGCAATCACCATGGGTCGCAAGTGCTTGCGTTGGTCAGCGAGAATGGAAATTTTTGCCATAAGCCCCAAAGTGGTGCTATCAATGGCTTCGGCTTCAGACAGGTCGAAGATGATTGAAGAGAAAGCATCGGCTTCAAACATGTTATTGATAAAATGATCGAATGACATGCATAGGGTCAGGCGCACATCACCCACCATCTTGATCACATAGACACCGTCGTGATCGGCGACCCAAATTTTACCTTGCTGCATAGATTTTACTCACTGAGAGTTAGTTCTCTCTGACAATACTCAGTATAGCGATGTCATCCGGCGCTTCTTCTATCTCACTCAAGTGCAGTGCGTCACAGACATGCTTCATACCACCACCACTGTTAGACAGCAGTTTCAGCAAATAATCCTCTTTTTCGAGAAGATCCTTAGGAGGCATGACCTCCAGTATACCATCGGAAAACACCAACAAGCTGGCTTCTGAGGGAAAATCCACTTCAAATTGAGGCCACTGCTGATTGGGAAACAGTCCCAGTGGACGCCCTTTACCTTGCAGGAATCTTGCCGGTTTTCCCTTCTCTCTCAATACCGGTAGCGGTAGATGGCCCGCCACCGAATAGTGCAAGCGGTTAAGCTCAAGATCGATAACACCGACAAAACAAGTCATGTGACTGCCCAATCGAGTCTCTAATAGCTGCCGATTAATTTCAAACAGCCATCGATTGAGATCGATCTCTGCGCGTCCACCTTCGGTAAACAGCGACCAATCACGAACAATTTCAGCCGCGGCGTGCTTCAGCCAAATGGTCGCAAAGGCTGAGGATGCGCCGTGGCCGGCAACATCGGTCAAATAGAAAGACAGATAACGCTTTGACCGAAAAGCCAAATCGATGAAATCACCACTGAGAAACAGCGACGGAATCACTCGATGCTCAAGACAGTAATCGGCACGTCGAAACGGCGTCGGCGGCAACAATTGTTGCTGAACTCTACGGCCCGCTTCTTGATCTCGCTCTAAGGTGCGCAAATGATCTTTCAGTTCGCCGTTTGCACTCTCGAGTTTCTCTCTATAACGCTGATTCTGCGCTAGCAGGTCTCGCCGCTCTAGACTTTTGTTGACCGCGTGCACCAGCACTTCCATATCCACTAACGGCTTGATCAAAAAATCGGAAGCCCCGAGCCGCAACGCCCTCACCACATCGCCGATCACGCCCACCCCTGACATGACGATCACGGGGGTATCTTGGCAAGCCTGATGGACCTCATCCAATACTTGCAAGCCGTCCTTGATGGGCATTCTTAAGTCGGTTAAGACAACATCGGGATTATGTTGATGAAAGAGTTCTAGGCCTTGCTCGCCCTGATCGGCTTCGAGCACATCAAATCCGGAATCTTCTAGATAGGCAACGACGCTTTGTCGAACAATGCTGTCATCGTCAATGATGAGTAACTTACGACTTCCTGTGGGCATTGAGCACCTAATTCACGTTACAAGGGCAGCTTTGGCGAGCAGGGTAAAAACCACTCCAATCCTTTGCGGGAGCACTGTTAGAGTGAAACCGCTTTAAACACCACTTACAGAGCCAGGATCTAAGGCAATAAAGCCCGAGAGGTTGCGCCAAAGCTTGGATTCCAACTCACCGATTATTACCGTTTATATCGGCAAAGATTTGAGCGCCAAATAAAGGCCTAACACTACTCCCATCATTTCGGCCACGCAAGCTGTTCAAATCAGAATTTTTGAGGTAAGTTTGTACATAGGCCAAGCAAATTGGTCTAAGTTTGAACCACTTACATCAATATCTTAAGAGTGATTCACACGAACTAACCATTTGGAGCACGTGAAGGTCCCTGTAACGACAATAACTACGACAGTATCTACGGAGTCTGATATGAGTCTTGCCGAAAGAGCTTACAGTGAAAAACGCAACTTCATCCGCATGCAAATCGACACCCCAATCTCAGTGCATGTGCAAACTCAAAACGAAGAATTAACCGGTGTCTGCCGCGATCTCAGTGGTGGGGGAATGCAGGTTGAACTGAACAAGGCGCTGCCAGTTGGCAGTAAAATGACTGTTGCTATTAGCTCGCCCCATGGTCACAGTCCGATGTTAGAGGCCAAAACCCGTATTACCCGGGTGATTGGAGGTCCGAACGATCGCTGTCTTCTGGGAATGGAAATTGAACAAATGCTGACGTGACCCGCGACCACCTCAAAAGCCGTGGAGTAAAGCGTTTAATCCTTACAACACGCAAACAAAAATGCCCGCTACTGCGGGCATTTTTTTGAAATCTAACCAACAGTGATCGACTTAGAAATCATCATCATTGCCAAAGTCATCTTCCACCTCACCGTCTTCGATAAGATATTCGCGTCGCTGCAGAAATGCATCCCGCATAAACGAGTACTTATCCCCGCTGATCAAGTCTTCTGCGGCGATCAAGCTGGCTCGAGTGTCTAATAAATCGGTGGCGTAGGTGCTATTTCGAGTCGGCACGTGGTCGATGTAGCCAATAGGATTGGCGTAAGAATCAACTGGCATCCCCCCCAGATCTCTGAGGTTGCTCGGCCCTAGAAAAGGCAAAACCAAATACGGCCCCTGACCGACGCCCCATGAAGCTAGCGTCTGGCCAAAGTCTTCGCCCTCACTGCGTGGCAATCCAACATGTTTGGCCACATCAAAAATACCGGCAATTCCCACGGTACTATTAACTAACAAGCGGCCGGTATCATTGGCGGCTTGGCCCCACTTCCACTGGAGTACATCGTTGAGAATATTGCCAACCTCACCGAGGTTTTCAAAAAAATTCGATACCCCAGTTTCCACAGGATCTGGCGTCACCGCGAGATAGCCTTTGGCAACAGGCTTAACGACATAGTTGTCGAGAGTGTCATTAAAGACGAAGATCTTTCGATTCATCCCCTCCCAGGGATCGTCGAATTGCGCAGCAGAAACACTGGTGCTTGCTAACAGCAGCGCCGCTGTCAACGAGTAGATTTGGGTTCTAACTCCCATCCTTGTTCTCCTAGAGCTGTCCTTGTGAGATATCACAATGGTTATCGGCCAATAACAAAGTATTTTAGCCCAGCTCGGATGACAGGCATAGCACCCAAATCTAACTATTTCTTAGACCTATTGTTCTGCACACTGAAACTGGTAGTGCAAATAGTAGCCATCCTGATTGGGAACCGACCACTCTTTAAGCTTTGCCCAACCCGCTGGGCAGTAGTTTGCCATCTGCCCGAATAGCCCATTAAGCGCTGATTGCGGACCGCCGGTAAGAGTAAAAGGTTCGCGAATATTGAAAATCACACCGGCGTTATCAGCGGTTTGAGAGGCCGGTGATTCAGCGCTAACATTCACTGCCGATTGCGATGAAGTTAATACCGCTGAGGTTTCTAGTGACGAACTGTCGCTGGCGGCTGCTGAATCACCTGACTTTTCGCCGTAGGTATCGACCGCTTGGGGTTTCTTATTGAAAAAAGAAGATTTTGATTTCGGATCATACAAAACAACAGGATCTTCATTGCACTCTACGTGCATTTTATGAAAATCCAAGCTGTCGGCCATGTCCACGGCCTCTTCACACTCTTCAGCAAAAGCTGATTGAACCACTAGTACCGTGAGAACGGCACACCATAATTGTTTCATCTTGTTTCTCTCCACAAAAAACAAAAGTTCTTACTATTCACAATTTTCCTGTAGCGGGAAAATCGATAAAAACCGGCAAAAGAAAAGGGTGCCGCAGCACCCTTTCAAAGCTCAAACTCTAATATGAATTAGAATTTGTGCTCAAGACCAATACCGAAGTAGTCGTCATCGTTACCGTTGTCTTCGTTCTGAGTGTAGAAGGCAAAAGCTTTGGTTTTCTTGCCTAGCTTGTAGTCAGCACCGATAGACATAGTTTCTTCTTCGTGGCTGCCGTCACCTTCAACTTCACCGTACTGAGCCTTCAGAGCAACCTTACCAATTTTGTACTTGGCGCTTAAGAAGTAACCGTCTTCTTCGTAACCGCTGTGCATCTCGGCATCTTGCCACATAACACCCAGCTGCAAATCAGAGATGTTTACTTGAGCAACGGCGCGAACCAAGTTGTCCATGCCATCGATGTCCTTGTCATTGGTCAAGGCAAAGTACATGTTGTCGGCGGTGTAGCTCAACGCCAAAGAAGTACCGTCGAAACCGTCGTCGTCTTCACCGTCGCCATCAACATCGTCGCTCTCAGAAGCGATCATACCCAAAGTTGCTGCAAAACCGCCCATTTTAGGGGTGGTGTACATCACGATGTTAGATTCGCGATTCTCACCTTCGAAAGTGTTTTTGATGTCGCCTTCAAGATCATTGAACAAATCAATTTTCTTTTGAGCCAATTTTGTTGGAGTGTCGTGCTTACCGGCAATCAGAGTACCAAAACCGCCAGTCAAACCAGCGTAAATGTTACGCTGAGTGAAAGTTTGGCCGCTCTTGTCACCGTCATCCACAGAAGTTTCGTACTCTAACTTGTAGATCACACTCAGGCTATCGCTCAGCTCAGTTTTACCTTTAAAACCGATGCGTGAAGCGTTGCTGTTCAACTCCCACTGATCAGAACCGCTCGCCTTGTCTTCATTGACGATAGATACGTTCACTTTACCGTAAACCTTGCCATCAATTGGGCCAGCGGCCATAGCAGATACAGGAAGTGCGGCGGCGATAGCCAAAGGCAACAATAATTTTTTCATGGTGTTATTCCCTAATTTTTTGGTTGTTGTGTAGACCAAGTGTTAGTAAGTCTTCAACGCAACCCTTGCTCATTGATTACGTTATGGCAGGCATTCTGCCGAGCAAATATGTCAGTAATGTGACCAACGCTTAAAAAAATAGGTTTTTATTGCGATATAGCAAATTTCGGAGAGGAATATGAAGAAAGGGAAAGACGCTTAAAAATCAACAACTTAGAGAAATAAAAGTTGTATTTAGTACTAAAAAACGGCGAGGTTATTAAAAAACAATGTCACATTTCTGTAACTTAATCAGCAAGTCGAGCCCCATTTTGACCAAATCGTCGGGCGCGGGATGATTCATTTCAGCCGCCAATTGCCGCAGAGCTTGTTCTCCGGTGAGAGATTCATCCCCTTCCAACAAATTTAACAACCGTACCGTTAAGGCATTACTGACCATAAATTGAACGCTGTCGTGGCGATCTCGATAGACCAGGAGAAAGGTCGGTTGTTCGGGCGGTTGCAGGGGTTGGTACTCGGGCCCCAATTGGTGCACGGGATATTGGTAAGACAAAGACCACACCAGCGGCGATACCAGCGGTTGCTGTGCCAGCAGATCTTCCGTTAATACTTGATCGCCAGTCACGGGCAGAGTTTCTTCCGATACGTCGAGCGCCAATTCTACCCATTCGTAGTGTGCCAATTCTTGCAAGAAGGCCGGATCACAGTCATGCGGGCCTCGCTCCTGCTGCAGATACTTGAGGAATTCTTGACTGATTTCTAAGAAGTATGGCGAGTGAGATTCGTGACCGCGGATAAAATCTCGCGCCAGCGCATTCCAATCAGACTCATTGTAGAGACTGCGCAAGATAGGAAAACCGCCACTTAAAAAACCCTCAATGTTTTTAAAGATCAAATCTTGATAAATCTTCATTCGCCGAGCTTCAATATCCGCTGGCGCCGGATTAACCTCGGGGTCGCGCAAAAAGTTGGCGAATTGTTTTTGGGTTTGTCGAAAGTCGGTTGAGCTGCTCATGAGGGCTTAGCGCGTCACTTATATAGTGGAGGTTTATCGTTTTACCAGCGGAGCTTCTTGCTCTGCCGCTTTGGCGTGGTTCGCTTGCAGAGATCGAATGGTGTTCACTTCTTTCATCAATTGCTGCGCTGGAGGAATATTAAAATCACGCTCGAGCAAGGTCGGCATGGTGCCAAAACGAGCGTAAGCGGCGTCAAGAATGTCCCACACCGGATCAATCACATCGGCGCCATGAGTATCCACTCGCAAGTCATCAGCCTCATCAAAATGACCGGCGACGTGAACATAAACCGCTCGCTCTACCGGCAGTTGAGCCAAAAACTCGTAGGGATCATAACGGTGATTAATACTGTTTACGTAGATGTTATTCACGTCCAACAATAGATCACAATCGGCCTCTTTGATCACCGCATTAATGAATTCAATCTCACTCATTTCTTGCTGCGGCGCGCCATAGTAAGAAACATTTTCCATCGCAATGCGCTGCCCAAGAAAGTCCTGTACTTGAGCAATACGTTGAGCCACATGTTTCACCGCCTCTTGGGTAAACGGAATAGGCATTAAATCGTAGAGATGCCCGCTATCGCTGCAATAGCTCAAGTGCTCTGTGTAATAACGTATATTGTGAGTCTTGATGAATTGTTTGATGTCGGCCAACAGAGCCATATCTAAGGGGTCGGTGGAGCCAATAGAAAGTGATAGCCCATGACAGACAAATGGGAATTTCTCGGTGTATTGACGAAACTTCTTACCCATCCGACCACCGAGACGAATCCAGTTTTCGGGAGCCACTTCCATAAACTGAACGTCATCAGTGGAGAGTGTTTCGAGCTCGTCTAGCATGCTGCGGCGCAACCCTAGGCCGGCGCCACTGACAGGAAATGATTTCATAACATTATCATCGATGTTCAACGGTATGTTTCGCAGAGAAAAAACGGGCCAAAGTGGGCCCGTTTTTTGTTAGCTAGATAAAGTACAGGGCTTAGCCGCCGCACTTACCTTCGCCACACTTACCTTCGCCGTGGGCTTTTGCCTTGGCTTCGCCGCACTTGCCTTCACCACACTTACCTTCGCCGTGAGCTTTGGCTTTAGCTTTGGCCTTGTCTTCACCACATTTGCCTTCACCGCACTTGCCTTCGCCACATTTACCTTCAGCTTTGGCTTTAGCCTTATCTTCGCCACATTTGCCTTCACCGCACTTACCTTCGCCACATTTACCCTCGGCATCTTTGCCCGCTAGGTTGTAGCCTGAAGTCAGCTCTTGCGCAGCAAAAGGGTTTTCAGAAGCATTTGCCACTGGTGTCAATGCTGCAGTTGCAACAAATGCCGCGCCTACCGCAGCCGCCAGAGGAGTCATTATTTTCTTCGCCATAGTGGTGTTCCTTTAATATTTTTGTAATTGATTTTGCAGACTTAATCACCGCGCATGCTGTGATGTTGCCTACTATGACCGAGCACTACGGGGTTAGTTTCAGTGGCTGTCAAAAAAATCTCAAGCTTTATTACCTTTTGATGACAGGGAGTGTGAACTCAGACGAGAAATCACGCTTCCTCCAAACCTATATTGCGCCTTAAACCCGAGCCATCACGCCTGCGCGAGCGACTCAGATTGAGCGCTTTTAATCAGGTTCTGCATCCAGGTATAGAGGTGAACAAAGTGATCATCACAGGCGTCGCTGTGCGTTAACATCGAGTGCTGGTCATAATTACGCAGATTGCCATTGGCTAGCCCCAAACTCAGCAACTGCGCATCGTGATCACCCAACTCGCGCATCCACAATCGAGTATCGGCCACCTGCCCCCACAAGCGGCGCCCAGCCAAGGCGTAGTAAATACTGGGCGGCATACCTTTTTGCCGCAGTCGCTGTCGGTAGGAGAAGTTATCCTCTTGCTCAACCCATTCTGCGCTCGAGTGCCACTGCAAAAGCTCTTTTATCACCCGCCGAGAATCACTGTTCGGCTGGGTAAAACTGGAGCCACCAAACAACAAAGCCGCAAGACTAGACTTAGATTGCCAACCGGCGTAATTCACTGATTTCAATAGTGTCGACAACTCACAGCGCCGTGCTGCCGCAAAGTGAACCATACCCGCAACCGGTGCCGATAAAATATCGAGTCGAGCATAACAACCGCTGAGCAGTAGACTTCCCATGCCGTGACCAACCCAAAACTGTGGAGCTGTCGGTCTGAGTTTGGCGATCTTTGCGAGATGAGCGGGAATATCCTCGGTGATCAACGCCCGAAGCCCCCAGTCGCTATTGCGTGAAACACTGGGCCAACTGATGCCCTTACCGCGCAAATCGGCGACAAATACATCAAAACCGCAGTCGGCCAAAAACGGGGCCAAACCCGCCTCGGCAGCGTCCGGCCAAAAGACATCCCCGCACTCTTGAGCGCCGGCGACCATAATCACCGGCATACCATCTTTATGACGGTAACAGCGCCGCAAGTTAAGCTGATGCTCACCGGACTTTACCGTGTAGGAGGTTTGATTAAGCAGCGCGCTGCGCCAAGAAAAGTTACTCATACCTAAAAGGCTACGGTTTTAGGGCAAGCTTGTCTACGAACCGGTAAGCAAAACACCTAGGCCGTGGCTCTCCGACGCCGCAATCGCTTGGCTGTCATCTATGAGCTACTGCACATCACCTAAGCGTCGGGCGGGTAGCGATAGTGCAACAGCTTAAGCTGCTGATCGGGGTTTTCATCCGGAAAATCTGACGAGGGCGTTAATCTCTCAACAAACCGACACGCCGGGCATTCCTGGGCAACGACCTGTTCAACAAAATCCTGCCCCAGCTCTGGAGCGTTCAAACACAGTAAGACATCTCCGCCGGGATTCATCAACTGCGGCAGCCGTCGCACCAACTTGCCATAATCACGCTCGGCGACAAAACTCCCTTTTTGATAGGACGGCGGATCGATGATCGCGACATCGTAAGGCCCGGGCCGGCGAATTCGCCCCCAGGATTTGAGGATGTTTTCCGGTAAGAAGCGAATGTTATCGGTTGGCAGACCATTGAGGCGATGATTTTCTCGCCCCTGCGACAGGGCACCACTGCTCATGTCGACATTCACAACAGACTCGGCACCGGCCATTTGGGCAACCACTGAAAAAGCGCAAGTGTAAGAGAATAGATTCAATACTCGACGGCCTTTCACCCGCGATTCGAGCCATTTTCGGCCAGGCTCCATGTCGAGGAAAAAGCCAGTATTTTGTCGCCCACCGAGCTGAACGGTGAACCTTGCCTCGCCGCGATGAGCAAACATGGAGTCGGGCATCACCCCCAAAATACAGTCTGAAGGGGCATTGTGTAGATAACGTCGCTGCACCATAACCGCCTCGATGGTGGTGGCCGTTGCGTTAACCGTCTTTACCAATTCGACCAATCCCGCAAGAAGCACCTGTTCGTACTCTTGCGTCTGTGAATCAGAGCCCTGAGGTTTAAAAAAGGTGACCCAAATCACCGGGCTGAACCAGTCCACCGTCACCTGCTCATGGCCGGGATAAGTTCGACCGCGGCCATGAAACAAACGCCGAGCGTCGCGATTCGATTCCGCCACCAATTTTTCGAGCGCGGGCTTAAGATACTGAACAATGAGACTCATAATAGCGATTCCCGAGGCTCGTCTTGAGCTGAAGGATAAGCCCCCAGAGGATAATAAATACGATCGTGATAGCCGGTGATGACGTCGATATAACCGCTCCAGGCATCATCCAGGGCGCGGTCGTTACTGTCCATCAACAAGGGGCGACCATCGAGCTGTTTAATTTTTGATTTTGTCGCCAACACCCAAACATTCTCGCGGCCAATACGCTTTAACACTGACGGGGATAACTGTTGATTACCTCGCCCTATCAGTGATCCCTGTCCGCCAGTGATCGACAAAATGGCCACCACCGGCCCCTGGTGCTCACCCAGCAACTGTTCCAGTTGTGGCGCAGATTGATCCGCCGCGATTAATGCTTCGTTCTGGATTACATCAATTCCCAATAAGGTATTGGGCAAACCCAACGCATCCATTAACGCCTTTGGTGTTGTACCCGCGCCGACTAAGTAGAGCGTATCCGGCTCGAGACATTCATGCAGATCAGCGGCGATGTCATCTAGCACCAACTCCTCGACCTCTTGCCCAGCATTTTTGGTGCCCTGTACAAAGTGACCGAATTCCGGCACCCGCATCTCGCCAAAGAAACGGCTGTTGACCATGCCTTGGCGCAAGGCGGCCTCATCAATGTCGCGTACCTCTTGCAAACGAACGTCGACCAGAGCGCCCTTTACTGCGGCGTGAATCACGTCGGCAGCCGCTTCCGGTGACACGGCAAAGACCCCCGAATGCATCTTCACGCCAGAGGGAATCCCCAGGACCGGCACTTTCTCAGCCACTCGCGCGCAGATATCTCGAGCGGTACCGTCGCCGCCGACAAACACCAATAGGTCAATACCGCGCTCAAGCATAGCGTCAACCGCCGCCTGAGTATCGTCCGCACTGGTGGTCGATTTAACGCCCTGTGGCTCGCATCCCGCGGAGTAAACCACCGCTGGCGCAAAACCCGCTAGTATCGCGTCTGACTCTCCCATGTCGCCCGCAGCCGTTACCAATGAGACCGAACTCGAGCAAAGTTCGTACAATCGCTCAAGGCAGCGAATCACTCGACCAGAGGCCCGCTTTAAAGCGCCGTTTTCATAGGCCTCGTCAATCAAAATTCGGTCATCGCTGCCCTTTAGGCCAGCGGGGCCGCCGATTCCGGCCCATGGATTAACCACTAATCCCAATCGCAAATGATGTGCACTCATAAAGTCGCCCGATGGCAATGTGTATCAACAAAGAAAGCCGCGCAGTTTACCAGATTGATTTGGGAAGTAAGGCCCTACTCACCGTCTAATTGGCGATTTTTCAGCTTATTCTGAAATCATCTAGAAAACAGTGATGGCGCATTAAGCCTTCTCCGATTCCGTCACTATACTTTAGGAAAGGACTGGCAAAAACTCAGAGAAAACGACACCGGCGAGCCCTAGAGCTCAACAAGTGCTGAGTGTTTTGAAACGCTGTTCGAATGGTATGAGCCACTTTTAGTAGGTTTGACAACACACTGAAGCGCAATCATAAAAGTGTCACACAAGCCCCTTATTATGCTGCGCTATTGAGATCGCAGTGACACCATCGCAGATACAGGTAAAACGATGCTGAATCAGAAAATAGATGATAACGCCGACGGAATTGATTTTCATGGCGCCGCCTTTGTTGACCCGCAGGGACGAGAAATCCCTATTACACATGAGCTGGTCGACGCCGCGCTGCAACAAGCTAACGATTTTTTGTGCCCGCAACAGGGCATTTGGGCCGGTGAAGCCCGCACACAGAATTAAGTCTCCTCTCTACTTGCTAGGGCAATTCAGAATAAACCCTAAAGTCGCCAGCGTTTTGCTGAGCGACTTTTTTTGTGTCGAAGAAAAAGCACGCGGTAAGGCGTCGATGGTAAAACAAGGGAATTCTCGACGCTTGGGATAGGCTTTTCTCAATTGATCAAATCTCTTGGCTAAGACCACATTCGAATCGCGACAGGCCTGAGCTCCCAGAGTATCTCGGGTGCGGCGATCATCCGCGCGAACATCATAAGCCATGGTAATCGCCTGATTGGCTACCTGTTCACAAGTCCCCTCCGCGTCGGCTAAATTTAACGGAGTTTGATTGCTCTGATCGTGACGCAGAAGCTCTTCGGCATTGTGTTGAGGCTCACAGCCCAGGGTTGCGCACAGAGCCCTGTAAATCATCGCGGTGCCTTCGACCTTACCATCAAAACTGTAACCGGCAATATGCGGGCTAGAGAGTTGAACAAGATCCATCAGCTCGGTATCTAGCTCGGGTTCGGGCTCCCACACATCCAACGCAACCGTCAAATCTGGACGAGTTTTGAGCAGTCGCTTTAAAGCCTGATTATCAATAGCTGGGCCTCGTCCCGCATTGATCAACAAACAGCCTTTCGGCAATTGTTGCAGACGTGACTCATGCAGCAGATGATAGCTGGGAAAGGGCCCACTGTTGGTGTGCGGCGTATGCAAACAGATCACATCGGCGCTGAGCACTTGTTCGAGACTCTGCAGATTGGGGTTTGCCGCGCTATCTAAAAAGGGATCATAGACATCGACGCAAAGATCCAACTGTTTCAGCCGCCGATACAGGCTTCCCCCCACGTTTCCACAACCAACGACACCGAATTTGGCCGAAGACCACTGGGGCTTGAGTTGCGCCAATACCGAAAATACGTATTCAACGACTGAATTGGCGTTGCAACCCGGCGCGCTGGCGTAGGCAATCCCGTGCCGATCTAAATAGTCGATATCGAGGTGATCGGTGCCGATGGTGCAAGTGCCTACAAACTTCACCGAGCTGCCAGCCAGCAAGGTTTCGTTCACCGGTGTCACTGAACGGACCAGTAGAACGTCTGCATCCATTACTTGGGCCGAGCTTAGAGTGCGGCCTGGATAAGTCTCTATAGATCCTAGACCTCGAAAAAACTCCCGCACAAAAGGAATGTTCTCATCGGCGACAATACGCAAATTATTGGTTTGATTATTCAATATCAAAGTACCAAAGACTCCACCAGCTGGTTAAATTTTTTCCGAATCGGTTGACCAAATCCCATGCGTTCACAGAAGTCTTCGCAGGCCTCGGCATCGGGTGACGAACGTCTTAAGCTGCTCGATGCCAAATCCAGTTCGATGTCGGTAATGATTTGAGCGAGACTTCGAGAGATCGCAATCTGCTCGGTATGATCCACCAGCTTTTGCGCCAGTCCCTTCGCCCCTCGAATCGGCAACGATGTGATCTGTGGCATTTGGCGGAAGATATTCTCTATATCTCCACCCCATTGCAGCAGTGCTTGTGCGGTTTTAGCGCCAACACCCGCGACACCGGGAATATCATCGACAGCGTCTCCCACCAATGCCAAGTAATCCACCAATTGCTCCGGCCAAACCCCAAACTTTTGCTGAATCTCGGTGCGACCTAATCGCTCTTGCTTGGCCGGATTCACATAATCCCAAAGATAATCTTGCGATCGAACAATCAACTGCCCCAGATCTTTATCGCGAGTGAGAATGGCAATATCGGGTTTAACTGGATCCGATTCGGTTTGCGCTTTGACGTGAGCCATCAATGTACCGAGAAGATCATCGGCCTCGTACACTTCACTGGAAAAGCTCGCGATACCGAGCAACTCAGTCACTTCACGACAAGCATTTAGTTGAAAGGCAAGAGCCTCATCAGGTAAGGCTCGACTGCTCTTGTAATCGGGATAGATTTCATTGCGAAAGCAGCTGCCTAAACTCTCATCAAAACAAGCCGCCATTTGGGAGGGATTGTGCTGCAACAAAAAACTCAGTAAAAAGCTGCTGTAACCATGCACCGCTGCGGTTGGATAGCCCTCTTCGCTAAACCAATTATCAGGCAGTGAAAAATAATAACGAAAGATGTAAATAGACGCGTCGAGCAAACAGATCGGCGTTTCGGCTTTGTCTTCTATAGCGGTCACGTTAAATCATCCAAACGATACAATCGCGCCGACAGAGGATTGGCAACCTGGGACCTTTTCGCTAAGGCCTCAACAAAGGCCTTGGGGCGAGACGGTAAGCCATGGCGACAGAAGCTCACTACCTGCTGGAATATGGCTTGACGAAAATTGTCGCTGGCGCCAACTCCCGCCTCGAGATTGTCGGCACTCACCCGAAAAGCTCTTCCCGCTGCCTTCGAGAAAATCCACTCGAAGGCTTGGGGTCTCACTTCAACCTTCTCGAAATCTTGCTGTTGTTCTTGGGTTCTGCCATCGGGGGCGTACCAATAGCCATAATCTTCAAGTAAGCGACGCTGCTCTCCCGCCACACACCAGTGAGCAATTTCGTGCAATGCACTGGCGGCATAATCGTGACTGTAAACAATCAGGTGATAGGGGCGCTGTTCTGACTCGGGCAGATAGATGGGTTCTGAGCCCCCGCCTTCTAGCCGGGTATTAAATCGATCCCAGAAGGTCTGATGAAAGACATCGCACAGCGCTTCAGCCCCGAGAGACACTTGCGGCGAGTCCAAAAGGGATTCTGTGGTCATAGCGGCGTCGGCGATCCAAGCGAGGGAGAGTCATCCACGCAGGAGACCCGTGTTAGCTGCTGATAATAATCGTCGCTTAAGTAGGCTTTGCCAGCCAACAAATGCTCCAAATACCAGCGTTCAGGCATCATTCCATCTCTGAGCATGGCTCGGTTAGCGACGTAAACCCATGCTGCAATGGGGCCTTCAGTCGTGTTTACCCAGTAAATTTCACGGCTGTATAAACGCGGAGCACCTTCAAATGGGTCCATTTTGAAGATCTCAGTGCCGTGAGACAGTTCATATAAGACCCCTTCAACCCGCTGCTGTGGCGCGTAAACTACATTGGCATAAGATCGATGAGGGGCATCAGCGGCCAGCTTGTTAAACGCTAGGGCCAAGTGCTCGATGGTGCCAGATAAGGCTCGCTCTACGCTCAAACCCCGCGCGCCCATTCGCTCGGCATTCATGTTGGAACCATAAGCAAAGTAATACGCAGACAAAATTAACCCACCTGTTATAAGTAAGTGCTATAAAAACACGTAATAAATTTACCGCAAAGTATTGTGCTTTTTAAAAACTGCATATACCTTATGTAGAGACGGTGTATAAAAATACATCTGCCTTAATGAATTGCAGTGATCGGTACCGCCCGCAAGGGAGTGGTTTCAATAAGCGGCTATTCTACCAGAGGCCCATCGATGGAGGTGGTATTATGAAGACCTCAACCCCAAGCCACAATATGGACAACGTGGTTGATTTCTTTACAGGGCAATCCTACACGCAGTTGCACGATACCCGTGTGATTCGCCTCTCTCCCGAACTTGACGGCTTGGAGATGCTTTACTCCAACGAAGCCACCCCCGATAAGCTTTTCAGCTTAAAAATCCTCTGCTGGGCGCTCAGAGCCAACGGAGAAGTGGTTGGCCTAGTGCCTTGGCTCGACGACATAGTTGCCGCACCCGACATTCAAGACCCCCTCAACGGAAAATGGGAAGGTTATTACGACCCAGGTATTGATGAAGTCTTTTTCGACGGCCCTATTCACAAAGTCGTTGAACTAGAAACCGCGGCAGAATACTACGATTTCGAATGTGAAAACCCCAACGACGTACTGCAAGAAATACCCGATACCATTGGCACCCACGCGGTACTCTCGGACAACGGCTTTCACACCATCACCTTGACCGAGGTGGTTAGCTGGCGCCTGCATCACGACGGCTCACTCTGCGGTATGCTGGCGGATCCCACTAAAATCGAAAATACCCCCGTATTGCCCGGTGACGAGTGCCTTTATCCCGCTCAAAGCCGAGAAGAGTTCCGATATTTCTTTCAGCACCAAATTGCCAATAAACTAAAAGCCGAAGATCCCGAAGCCTTAGCGGCCATTTCAACCTTGGTCGAAGAGGTCTAGCGAAAAAGATTTAGGCCTCATAGATACCCCTGCTTGAGTAAGCGGCGGGGGTATACATCTGATTGTTTACTCAACCTGACCGAGTTACATCCAAACTTTTCTAGACCATTACGATATTAATCTTGATCTTTTACGGTGCGGATAAAATAAGTCCAGCATTCATTTTCGGTAGAAGTGCTCAATAGCTCATGCCCTAAAAACTGACAGAATTTAGGAATATCTCGCTCAGTAGAGGGATCCGTAGCAAGAACTCTAATAATATCTCCCGGCTTCGCATCACGTACAGCATTGTGCAACATCATCACCGGCTCTGGGCAATAAAGCCCTTGTGTGTCTAACGATTGATCAAATTGAATAGTCATAATTGGCATTGTGTCTGAAGATGCCCTGCATTTCAAAATTTCATTGCTACACTATAAACGTAGAATCAAAAGTAAAACAAAAGCGCAATGACGCTTAACACCAATGAAGTATTCCCTTGAATTATGCCTGTAGGGGTCTTAGCAAAGTATGACCGTAAACAATCCAGAGACAATTACCCGACCGGACGTATTTAGTCGCGGTGCGCTAGAGCTAACATTCAAACTGTTGCGTAAAAATAATCCTCGACTATCACTCGAAATTCAAAATCAATTACAGGGGGTTAGAGCCACCCTTCATGACAATGAACTCTCTCATAGAGCTCAGCCCAGCTCTCTAACGCCCTCAGATCTCGATCACTTTAAAATCACTCTCGACGCCAGCACCATTGGTAAGGTTGTCGATGCTCTCACCCACATGGGCCAACAATTATTAGACAGCGCCGAGAAAGACAGCGGCACCTTAGTGGTGATTCGATCGCTTATGAACGACTGGATCGAACTGGCCGAATGGATATTACTCCATACAGAAGATTCCCCCTCACAAGCATGGCATTAACCGCCTTCGACTTTGCCCTCGCGCTAAGATTCAGTAAGATACGATCACACAGACGTTAAAGGACACCCCATGATCAACGTTTTGATTGAACGTAATATTGCTGAAGATATGGAAAGCACTTACGAGGCGACGGCCAAACGCACACTGCATCTGGCCTACGAGGCTCCTGGTTTTATCAACGGAGAAACCTTTGCGGATTTACACAATTCGCGACGCCGATTTGTATTGTCTAAATGGCGATCAGCGCGTGATTGGTACAACTGGTATCACTCAGAATCCAGACGCAACATGATGGGTGAGCTGCAAATATTGCTAAACGATCAAGAAAAAATCTCCTTGCTCGAAAACTAAACTGCGCTACTAATATACCGCCCTAGTGATTAACGGCTCATAAAGCTTGCGATTGCATCGGCAGCACTGTGAAGGTGTTGCTCATGAGTAAAACCGGATTTCACCCGAGGTTTTAAATCATGATCACCATCTTCTAACCAACAAAACTCGATCTTATCGGAAAGCGCATATTCAGCCACTTCCTCGTAACTGCCTAACGCGTCTCGAGTCCCCTGAACAATTAGGGTCGGCGTTGTTAAGTCCGCCAAGTGCTCGGTTCGAAGTTTTTCTGGTTTTTTAGCAGGATGAAAAGGGTAACCAAGACAAATCAATCCCGCTTGCGGGTTGGAGTCTGCAATGAGAGAAGCCATTCGCCCTCCCATCGACTTTCCTCCAATAAATACC
Source organism: Cellvibrionaceae bacterium (assembly GCA_050633365.1). Classification (GTDB taxonomy): domain Bacteria; phylum Pseudomonadota; class Gammaproteobacteria; order Pseudomonadales; family Cellvibrionaceae; genus Pseudomaricurvus. Next base: position 369,651 of record JBOEGJ010000006.1, read on the forward strand.
TTCCCTTTGTGACTGACTTGTTCGATCAGCTGATGCCAATGATCCAATAATACCGGCTGTCTATCGGGCGGTCTTTTACTGCCGCCGGTTCGTCTCTGTGCCATATAGGGAAATTCGAAACGAATGACCCCGACATTGCGTTCAGCCAACAGCTCTGAAATTCGCTCCATGAACACGCTATCCATAGCGGCACCAGCGCCATGAGCAAGCAGTAAGACAGGCGAATCAGGCCCCGTCTTCAATACATCGATACTCATTGATCATTCCCATTTAATAACTGCCGCTGGTAATCTTGAGCGACCAAACGCGGCTGCAGGGAAACGCTCTCCATCGCAGGGTCAAATACGATAACGATTTCTTTGCTGAGTAATTGAGCGCGAACATGCTCAACCTTTTCATCCAAAGAGAACTCTACATCACCGTAATCGGTACCTTCTCGCGTAATAAACTCTTCAATTAGCCCCTGCACCGCATCGGCGGACAACTGCTCATAGGGAATGATCAATGTACTTCTACCTCTTAACTCGCGCGCCATTGGCTGGCAGTGGTTTCACTCAGTTTGGCTTTTTGAACTTCAGCGTCATTCGATCGCTTTCGCCAATCGCCAAGTAGTGCTCTTTTTTCTCGTCGCCTAGGCGCAACCGCGGTGGCAGTGTCCAAACGCCTTTGGGATGATCGGCCGAATCCTTCGGATTCGCATTCACCTCAGATTTTGCATCCAGTACAAAACCCGCTTCGGTTGCCAGCTCGATGACTTTTGCCTCGGTAACATAGCCCGACTTAATCATAGCCTCCAAACTGGTACCCGGCTTCGCTCGGTGCTCCACAACGCCCAGAATTCCACCAGGTTTTAATAGCGTGAAGAACTCTTGAAAAGCTTGCTCGGCGTAACCCGCTTTCATCCAGTTGTGGACATTGCGAAAGGTCAATACATGATCGGCACTGGCTGCAGGTCCCGAAGAAACTTTGCCAGGCGGATAAAACTCAGTCACCTCCACCGACTTATACAGCTCGGGTTTGGCTTCAATCATGGCCAGATAGCCCGCGCGTGAACGCTGAAAATAGCCGATGTCGGTATCTTTCGCGAAATGAGCTGCGTAAAGTTTGCCGTGCCCGCCGATAACACCCGCCAAGACTTCAGAGTACCAACCGCCTCCTGGCCAGATCTCAACCACGTGATCACTTGTGTCGACTTCAAAAAAAGACAAAGTCTCGGCCGGATGACGATAATCATCGCGCTGAACATTCTCCGGCGTTCTCAGCTCGCTCTTAACCGCCGCTTGTATGCTCTGACTGACATTGGCTGGTCCCTTGTCCTGACCATGACCTGGCCCCGCTAGTGCAACCGCACTGGCCAAGGTGGCGACAGCCATTACTAGACTTTGCTTACACCATTTGGTGGTTTTCTCTGCTGCTACGAAACTCATCGGATGATTCTCCTTATTATTCTAACTGATACTCAATTCAAACAACCGGTTTCACAAGATCAACGCTGTTGTCCCAGTAAAACACACACTATACTAAATTAGAATTTACGGAAGCTCAGAGGTCTCAATAGGCTGTAAAGTTCCACAAATTGAACCAGAAAAGGAAACCCAAGCCATGAACCGCATCCTCGTACTCAGTATTCTCAGTGACGATAAACCCGGCGTTGTTGAAGCCTTGGCACAGACGATTAGCAATCACCAAGGCAACTGGCTCGAGAGCCGCATGAGCCACCTGGCAGGAAAATTTGCCGGTATATTGCAAATCAATGTTCCCGAAGATCAAATGAGTGCACTGGAACAATCCCTAGCGGCGCTAAAAGCGTCTCAAGGCATCGATGTCGCCACCTCTGTTGCCACTGATAATGAACCCAACGACGACATCAAAACGCTGCAATTTAGCTTAATGGGCAACGACCGCCCAGGCATTATCCGGGAGCTATCTCAAGCCTTTGCCAGTCATCACATTAACTTAGACGAACTACAAACCAATTGCAGTAGTATGCCTTGGTCAGGTGATCCCATGTTCACTGCACACGGTTTATTGCATATTCCTGTGAGCGTTGATCTCGATCATTTGTCCGATCAGCTCGATGAAATCAGCGATGAGCTGGGCGTTGATATTGAGTTGGGAGAAGTAGAGGATTCTGTCGCAGAGTAAGCAGTAAGCCCACAGATCTTTACCGACAACTTATAGAAAAATAATCAGGGGCTGAGTAGACAGCCCCTAAACTGTGGAGAGTCGGCGTCCGTGCCGTTATTTAAGCTTATGGGCGCAGCCTAAATTCTGAGTGTGACACTATCGTGACGCTTTGACGAAATTGTGAGATTTCCCCACCGCCTCAGTCATTAAGAGTGGCTAGTAAAATCGCCTTGAATCGGCTTAGCCATGGCGCCCTGAACTTCACCAGCTACTCAACCAAAGATTGCAAGCCATAGCCAACGACATACGCCAAGCCTGCGGCCACCGCTCCCACCACCAAGGTTTCAACCGCGGAGATAAAATAGCTGCCTCGAGTAAAGTGCCCTTTGGCCAAACCCACCAACACAAACGCCAGAAACGTTAATCCGGTACTGATGAGAAACGGCGATTCGATCATGTCGGGCATGAAAAAGTTCACCACAAAGGTCAGTAGCGGTAAAAAGCCCGCCGCGAGAAATGCGATAAAAGTAGCGCCCGCAGACCACCAGGCGTTGCTATCTTCGGGATTCAAACCGTGCTCTTCGTGCATCATGGTATCGACCCAAACCTTTCGATTAGCAGTAATCGCGGCGACTAAATCCTCAAGTGCCTGCCCTTCAAACCCCTTCAACGCAAAAATCTGACGTACCTCTTCTATTTCGCCTTCTGGGTAGGCGTCGATTTCGGCCTCTTCACGCTCGCGCATGGATTCTCTATAGGCATTCTCAGCCCGGGTTCCCAAAAAATTACTCGCCGCCATACTAAAGCCATCGGCCAACAGGTTGGCAAGCCCGAGCACGATAATGACACCTGTGCTTAACCCCGCGCCGGAAACACCTGAAACGATAGCAAAGGTTGTAATGGAGCCATCGATAGCACCGTAAATCATGTCTTTTAAGTAACGCTGCCGAGGGCCGGAGCTTAGCCTCTGATAGATCGCCTCTGGCGTGTGAGAAGGTTGAAGTGTCAGCCGACTTAAGCGAATCATGTGCGCCAACTCCTCGCCCAGTAATTTGGCAGGTCTTTAAGGGTTAATAACCGGAAGATTTAACTAACGGTTATAGCGGCGACAGAACCTCTCGCCAGTAAATGATTCTATCGTGACCACGATAGGATTCAAAGGTGACGGTAAAACGCGGTAAGTCGAAGTCGTCAGCATCATTATAATTACCATCCTGATCCCAATCGAATTGCAGCCAGGGGAAATTGGTCAAATCCACATCCACTCGGAAAAAACCTTGCGCGCCGGGTGCCCCCACAAACATACCCGAATCCCCATTCCCCCCACCGAGTCCATCACCGAAAGCGAGCGTGGCATTGCCGGTGGGATCATAGCTAAAACTGACCGCAGGATCGCTACCCACGGGAGCAGTGACGGGATCAGTTGTCATGAAAGCGCCAGCGCCACCGGAATCGATAAAAGTGATATCCGTACGTGGAATCTGTGTTTCGTCGCCAGCGGACAAGATCCAAATCGAACCATTCCAATACTGCACCTGCAACGGCACTGACAAGCCTGCCGATTCGGGCCCCCATACATCAGTGGCGTACAAGCGCGCAAAACGTTGGCTGGTTACGCCTAACTCTACGTGATCAAGTGTTGGTTCTAGGCTAGCGCTCAGATCAGTATCTAAATCAATGTTAGAGGTTTCTAAATCGTAGCTACCTTCTGTCTCGTCAACCCTCACACCGACGGTCAAATTAGTTAACGGCGCTTCGAGAAGTGCGGTTCGCTGAATCTGCAGTTGTGCGGTTGTATCGCCAACTCCATCTGCCCAATTTATGACGGTCGCCGATGCCGCGATTCGAGTTTCATCAAACAGAACAGGCACAGCATCCAAGAGCGCATCGTAGCTCAGGTGACTGGCATCATTATCGATTTTCGCAAAGACATCTTTATAGTTGCTGGTAACACCTCCAAATAGATTCTCGGCTTGAATATCAAAACTCACATCAAAAGGCTGCATCAAATAACTGAAGCTGCCGTTCGCCTCTGTCAATTGAGGATTTTGTATCGAAAACTGTGCCGGTACAAAGCGCCCAATCGTCGCACTGGTTGATAGCGCAATATCCGCATCGGTCGCGCCCAAATAATCATCGATTACTCCCGCACTGAATGTAAACGCTCCAACCTCGGATACCGACTGAGAAACCGTTACCGTTCCTCCCGTCGCAATAGTTGCTCCGCCTAAGCTGATTGAGCCATCGCTGCCGGGGGTCGGCGCAACTAGATCATGGGACAACGGGATTGATGAGAACGTAAAATTGGGCGTAATGGCGTTAGAACAAAACTGGGTATCGGCTTGCCCCGCGGTTGCCCAAGCTCGCGCACTGATCGTTAATGGAAATGGTTCGCCTGCAGGGCGTATCACTGAACAGTCTTGATACGGTGCACTACAACTGGCGTTGGGATCACTACTGACGACACACAAGCCCGCGGGTCTGACGACGAAATCGTTGCTACTACCGCTCACGGTGACACTGCTGCTACCAACCGTAAGATCGGCCTGCGCGTGTAAACTGATTTGACCAGCGTCGGCATAAGCCATGGTAAAACTCGCCGTACCATTGGATAAGAAATTAAGAGGAACATTGGTATAGCTTAAAGTCCCGCCGGAATTGGAACCGTCTAAATCCACACCATTTAACGTCAGATGATTTGTCAGCGCACAATTACTCGGATTATTACACTCATAAGCCAAACCGATATTTTCTGGAAGTCCAGTCAACAACGCTTCACAACGTCCTGTTGCAGGATCAGAATGAATGGCCCGAATGGTTAGCGTTGCAGCGCCGGGCGCTTGATCCGAACTCTTGGCCGATATTTGAGTGCCGATGGCGTCGACCACATCATCGCTAAAGAACTTAAAGGCGGTATCCACAAAAACCAAATTTTCGTCTTCACTACCGCCACTGTTTTCTGTCGCCGTGCCATCAGTGATATCAATATTTAGCGTTGCCGGCGTCGTTTTAACCAAACCCAATTCAACGCTGGTCTCGCCACCAGCGTAAGTGTATTGATTCCCGACCAAGCTACCCGAGCCGCTGATCAACGCCCAGCCATCATTGGCCACACTCGTGGTCAAAGTAATGGTTTTACCGTCGGCGGAAACCGCGTTATGTGAACTGTCATGCGGTGTGACGACCACACTGGCAGGCTCGCAGGTTACCGTCGGGCTTGAATGGCTGATGGCGTAGTGGTCTGGACCTATATCGCAAGGGTGCGTCTCGTTATAAACCAAGCCAACTTGAGAACTGTTTAGGCTGCTATCGAAAATTCTAACTTCGTCGATAAAACCATCGAAGGTACGGCTATTGAACCCCAAGTCTGTGCCAATCAATACCGGATCGTTATTTTGGGTGAGAGTACCCGTGTCATTATGAGATCCAGCTAGCACACCGTTGAGATAAATTTGCTGGGATCCATTGGCATAGACGATGGTAATATGCGTCCAAGTATTCAGGGCGACCACGCCAGTGGAGGTCAGTTCATTCGAACCTCCACCCCACCACCAATTAACTCGGCCAGAGGTATTTAGATGGAATTCGAAGTTCTCATCTTTAGAAACAATGGTGCTTAAACCTGATGACGGATAGCTATGTGGATACACCCAGACGCTAACGCTCAAGGCTGTAGGCAAATCTAAGATGGAACCTGTGCCTGGGTCATTAATCTGAACATAACCTGAGTTAGGCCCGTCAAAAACGCCATAGCGACAGGTACCGGGATCACCAACAATGGCCGGAGAAACAATCTCTGTACCGGGCAGACCACCCACATTTATTGCACGACCGTGAAGACCATTGGGGCCTTCATCTTGAACTTCGTTTACCGCACCCAACCAGAGCGTCTCATCCAAATACCACTCTGCGATGGCAGTCGGTGGAACCGGAGGGCCGGATTCAATCACCACGACATCATCAATGTGCCAGTAATCAACATTGTTATCGCTATTCGCATTTTGAAACCTTAGCCTCAATGCGTCATGCAGTGCTGCGGCCGGTAGTTCGTAGCTGCGATCGAATATTTCCCCCGGCGTGCCACTGCCGGTGAAGGTCTCCAAAACGAACCAACTGCCTGAGTTATCGGAATACTCTACCGTGAGATTTTCGCCAGTATCAGGATCCTCTGAGAAACTATCGGCGCCGCGACGCACCCATACATTCAGAGTTGCCGCAGGTACCGCTGCGTCAATGGATCTAGAAGATTTCAAGGTTAATGAATCGGGGCCATCTCGTAAAAAAGCAGCTTGAGGAGGAGAGTCGAACGTTGCGGTGCTTGTTCCTACATCACTGGTGCTTGATCGATTCCAGTCCGCCGATAAATCACCATTTGAGTTGAAGTATTCTTCGAACAAAATATCACCGGGTGCAGCAGTCACAACGCCCGATAAAGCTAACAACACAAAGAAACTAAACGCCCATGAGAGCTTTATCATTTTAGCCCTCTATTTATTTTGATCATTGTATTTCCTGAGAGACGCATTTAAAGCCCCTCACGAATAAACGACGAGACCTGAATCCTTCTCGAAGCTGATGTCGACCCAGAACCACAATTACCATTGCTTGAAATCGAAAAGAATGTGGTCGCACTACCACCGTCCACATTACTCGAACAAGTAATCGTTGCCGAACAATTGGCCAAACCCGCGCCACCAAAGTTAACCAGATCACCATTGACCGAAGCGCAATTGGCAGTGGCTGCCGCTCTTGTAATCGCGGAACCTCCACTGGCAACGTAATAGACTTGATTCATAGCGTACTGACCACCACTTTCGGCAGCATAAAACGCCTGTAGACTAATAGCTTCTTGCGCCGCCGCCAAAGACGATTGACCAGAAAATCTAGCAACCGTTAACGCAAGCGCGCCAAGAGCGATGATTAAGAACATCACCACCGGGAGCAAAAAACCTCTTTGTCTTTTAGGAAGAGCATTAAGGAACATTGCGAATAAGCACCTCTTGATTGAGGGCGACGGTTTCTGAGCTTCGAGTGAAGGTTAATCTCATAGCGAGTAAACTGTTTCGCTCTTCAGTGCTTGCCGAAAGCGTAAACGGAGAGCCGTTGCTGGCGACGCCTTGAGCCATTAGGCTTCCTGTACCGGTGGGCACACCAGTCGTCGTGGCAGGCGTTGCATAACCACTGTAATAACGAAGCTCATTGGCCACCACACAAAAAGCGGCGGGGTTATCGGCAAGGTAAAATCGATTGGACACCGAGTTGCGTAAAAATTGATGAGCCGCCGCCAAGCTCAGGGTGTTATCACTGTGATCCTCAGCGCCTGCAACTGACGTGCTGACCGCAGAGCCTGAATAGATTTCATTGCTAGTGAGCGCCGCCACATAAACGTAGAGTGCACTGCCAAATGTCACCTGGTAGCCGCCGCTATTAATCATCGCAAGAGCTGCGGCATTGTTACTCGCATCGGGTAATTCACCGATATAGTTTCCTCCACCGGCGATGGGTAGGAACTCAACACATTGATTGGTATTGGTCACGCGCACACTGTTGGGTACCGCTGCGCGCAGCTGCCGAGTCATGCGTTCCAATGCTTGCCGGCCGTGAGCCACAAGTTTTCCGCGATCAACCGTACGGTTGTAGTTATCCAACGTCGAGACAATAAATCGAACGCTAAAAGTCCCCATAATCGACAAGATCACGATGACTGCGATCAGTTCAATAAGAGTGAAACCACGAGAAGAAGTTCGCATTAGAAATTTGCACGGTACGCGCTGAGCACCGCACTACCTCCCCCGGTTGAGATCACCGTAACGGTAATACGCCGCGCTTGATCATTGCCGCTTAGCCCTAACTGCGTGCCCGCGTTAACTACCGTAACGCTGATCTGGCATTGATCCAGGCTGTTGTCGGTATGAGCGTGAAAATCACCGACATCATCCAACCCAGCCTCTGCAGAGATTCCTAAACAGGCGCCCGCGCCTAGATCCGCACTACCACAAGCGGGAACGCCTCCCGAAGGAGTATTCTCGTCAAATTTACGGGCGAGTACTTGATCCATTTTGGCTTGGGCACATTCCAATGCTCGTATCTGCACAACAGGATCAATACTATTAACCGCCGCCTGATTAAACACACGAATAAGTGCCATAAGCGCGATACTGATCACCACAACCGCTACAATTAGCTCAATCAGGGTGAATCCGGCAGCGCTTCTTTGTTGGTGATTGTGATTAATTCGCATAACCACTGTCACTCACCGTAACCGAAAGGTTGACGCCATTTCTCGACAGAGTAAACACCGAGCTATTGGTACGACCAAGCTTGTCATAATTGAGTGTTATCGCCGGAGCCAGAACAACACCTGCGTTCAGTGTTAAAGGGTATTGAGCACTGCCATGAAGCAATGCAACACCATTTTCGGTGACGCTAATAGAGTTCGACGAAGTGACAACCCGAATAGGGTTTGTATTGCTATCGCGCGCCATAGCGATTTGCTGTGCATAAAACAAAGCCGCGATAACATCATCACGGCTCGCCTGCACTGCGCTGCCAGTATCGGTAAAACGCGAGCTTACACTGATGGAGATCACCGCCAGCAAGACAATAACGGCGATCAATTCGATCAGTGTAAAACCACGATTTTGGGAACAGCGTGATCCCACCCTCATCAAGCAAGAAACCGAAAAACGTTATTCGGCTTCGTGACCCACGAAGTTAGACGTACCGTTGGCAGTCACTAGATCACAAGTTGCAGAGGACTCGTCGGCAATTACAGCTGAGGTAATCGTATAGCCAGTATAGGCGGCTGTGAAAGCTGCGTAGTTGGCAATGCCGTCTAGCAAACCAGCAACTTCCTGACAATTCGCAACCGCAATCGGCGCAGTACCACCAACAACCCCTGCATCTTGCGCGACATCCGCCGCCTTATTCAGCGCCGATGCCGATGCCAAATTACCCGCAATACCATCTCGAGCGGCCACCTCGGCGCTGGCTGACAGATCGACAAATCTCGGCAATGCCGTCGCAGCCAAAACGCCAAGAATTACAATCACGGCGATCAATTCAATTAAAGTAAAACCACGTTGTTGCTTGTTCATGCCAAACCTCGTTAGCGATGTTTATAAAGAGTTTATCGCCTTCCTTTGCGTATTCTTGAAGAATATATGATTTGAACTTCAAATCAGCCTTAAAAACCTAAAAATTATATTCAGTATAGTGTTTATTCCCCCCTATTCCAGATAGTCGGTTACACTTCGAACCCGACCGTTATCCATATAATATTCGAAGTAGTATTCGCTCGAATCTCGCGTTATCAAGTTATATCGGCAGACATTATTTTTCGGCTTCGCCGACCAATATTTCACGCCGTTGGCATCAACGGGTATAACATCCGGTAGCTTTGAGGGATTTTGTAATAAAGACTCCCACAACTGTCGACAAACATTGACGCCTCCTTTATCGCTCAAGCCTAACTCTCCGATAGGCCAACCCTTATTGTTTACAGTAAGCAGGTACCCATCCAACTCAACATGTTCTGGGCGGCCATCAATCATCCACTTCATATGAATGCCAGCCACAGCGGCCGAGAATCGACCCGACAAAAACTGCACCCCTGCGATTCTGGCATCCTCGACAATATCGGCGTAGTACTTCAGCGCTGCCGCTGACAATACCCCTATCATCACGATCACCATGATAAATTCCAGCAGTGTAAACCCCTGTGGCAACCTATCTCGAATCATCGCGCACCTAGGTTTTTTGTATGTTGTACATTTCCCACATAGGTAAAAATATACCCAATGCGAGCACCATGACGAATCCCGCCATAATGACGATCATGATCGGCTCGATACGATCACTCAAAGTCTGTACATCGTAGTCCACCTCACGTTCGTAAAAACCCGACACTTCTTTTAGTAACTCTTCTACCTGCCCAGACTCTTCCCCTACGGCAATCATCTGCAAAACTAAGGGGGTAAACATGTCGCTGGCGTTGTGAGTTCTCAACAGGCTATCGCCGCGCTCAACACCGGATTTGATTTCACGAATTTTTCCCGCCAAGAAATTGTTATCGATGGCTTTTGCGCACAATTCCAGCGCTTGCGGTAAAGGCACACCCGACTTCAACATCAAAGCAAATGATCGTGAATAGCGAGCCATCAATGCTCGACTCAAAATATCTCCCACCAAGGGAATTTTGAGTTTAAATTCTCCCCACCAAACAGAACCATCTTCGGTCTTAACATACTCTTTAAACGCAACCACTGCGCCTATTAGAACAACCAACATATAGGGCCAATAATTGACGAAAAACTCTGAGGTTCCCAATAGTATTCGAGTCGGCAGAGGTAGCTGAGCTTCAAATCGCGAGAACATATCGGCAAAAGCCGGTATCACAAAGATATTTACCACGGCCATTGCAATCATTAATGCGACTAAAACAAATGACGGGTAGCGTAGAGCAGCCTTAATGCGTTTTCTGGTCTCTTGATCACGCTCTAGGTATTCACTTAACTGCTGAAAAACCGCTTCGAGCTGGCCGCTATCTTCCCCAACCCGAACCATATTGATATACAAGTTATCAAACACATCATCATGACGAACCATCGCGGTAGATAACTGCATCCCGGTTTCGAGATCGTTGGCGATTTCATCCAATGCTGATTTCAAGCGCGGATGTCGCATAGAGACCATCAATCCGCGAATCCCTCGGATTAAGGGTAAGCCCGCTTTGGTAATGGTGTACATCTGTCTTGTCAGCATAATCAAATCATCAGGCTTTACCTTTTCAGGCCCGAAGATTTCGTTGAGATCGAAACCCGCTCCCTCCGAGCCGGCCGGTTCGATTGAAGTCGGTGTAATTCCCCGATTGCTCAATTGCGCGGCAGCCAAATCGATCGAGCCCACATCAAGTACGCCTTGCACGCTTTGACCGTTATTGTCACGCCCTCGAAACTGAAACCGACTCACGATTCAATCTCGTCGATTTTTTCATCTTCGACTAGCGCGGAGACTCGCATGACTTCCTCTAAAGTTGTCACCCCCTGCAAAGCGAACTCAAGGGCGCTATAACTGAGGGGCTGATAGCCTTCGCTACGATGGGCGGCGGCGTTAAAGTCTTTAACGCTGTTATCTCTCAGTGCATCAGCCATGGCGTGATCGATTTCGAGTATTTCAAAAACCCCAATTCGCCCGCGATAGCCCGAGTTAAAACAATGCGGACAACCGGCGCCTTTGCGCAAGTTCGCCAATCGCTGTTGAGGAACACGCCTGACCAACTGCATTTCATTGGCCGTTGGCGTGTGAGGGCCAGAGCAGCTCTCGCACACCCGCCGCACTAAACGCTGTGCAACAACCACTTTAAGGGAAGCCGCTACCAGATAGGGGTCGACGTTCATGTCGACCAAGCGCAAGGCGGAGGTAACCGCATCGTTAGTGTGCAAAGTGGATAACACCATGTGGCCCGTCATAGCCGCGCGCAAAGCAATCTCCGCCGACTCGCCGTCGCGAATCTCGCCCACCAATAACACATCGGGATCTTGTCGAAGCGTCGCCCTCAATACAGTGCCAAAATTCAGTCCAATCTTTTCGTGTACCTGAACCTGACTGATTCGCGGCAATCGATATTCCACCGGATCCTCAACGGTAATAATTTTTCGATCGGCGGTATTGAGTTCGGAAAGTGCGCCATAAAGCGTTGTGGTTTTACCGCTACCGGTAGGACCGGTCACTAACACCAGACCTTGAGACCGATGAATAAGACTGCGAAAACGATCGATAAAGTGCTCTGGCATACCGACTTTTTCCAAGGGCAGAACGCCTTCGGTGTGATCGAGCAACCGCATGACCACTGACTCGCCAAATTGAACGGGCATAGTCGACATACGCACGTCAATGTTGCGACGTTTTACTTTCAAGTTGAAGCGACCGTCTTGTGGCAAACGCTTTTCCGAAATATCCAACCCGGCCATCAGCTTTAGACGCACCACCACCGCTGCGGCAATACGCTTTTCGTTCATCACTTGTTCGGTCAAGACGCCATCAATACGCTGGCGAATACGCAGTACCGTTTCATCGGGTTCAATGTGTATATCAGAGGCTTTAGCGCTAATCGCATCTTCGAAGATACGCTGCAGCAATTTCACCACCGGAGCGTCGGAATCTCCGGCATCGGTGATGATATCGGCCAAATCAACGCCTGTTTCTTCAAGTTCCTCGTCCAGTTCTTCGGCCAGCGAAGCGATTTCATCCTCATGGCTATAGGCAATATCGAGAATATCGAGAAGTTCTGATTCTCGGACAACCGCAGGTTTAATGGGTTTATCAAAGTGATGGGCAATCTCGTCGAGACAAAAAATATCGGTGGGATCACTCATGCCCAGCTGATAACCATCGTCTTGTTCGCTCAACACCATGACTCGATAACGACGGGCCACCATTTCTGGCAGTTTGTTCACTAACGCTCGATCAAATCGAAAGTGTTTAAGTTCAACAAACGGATAATTCAGCTGGCGGGACAATAAATTCAGCAACTGGTTCTCTTCAACAAAGCCCAACTGAATTAAGGTACGGCCCAGCTTTAGACCGAGATTTTTTTGTTCAGCAAGCGCCGTTTCCAGCTGCTCCGGAGAGATCAGCTGGTGCGAAATTAACAAATCGCCAATACGAATTCTTTGCGGAGCGTTTGCGGTCAACGGGTTTTCCTCGGTTTAACGGTTACTGGCCAAAACCCCAATTCGGGTTCGAACGTAAGGTAAAAATGATTCAGAACCTTGCGATAGCTGCTGTACTTTTTGAAAAGCAGTTAAGGCGCCGCTCTTGCCGTCTGCGTCTAAGGTCACGGCAAGCCCAAGCCAATAGGTGGGATTACTAGCATCAATCCGCAACAGTGAGCGATAGGTCGTCGCTGCCATTTGGTGCTGCTTGAGCTTGTGAAAAACCCCGGCTTTTAGCGCGTAGTAACTCAGATCTTGAGACATTTCTGGCGACTGTGAGTTCAATGCTCTCAATGCACCGGTATAGTCTTTTCGATACACCAAGAGCTGTGCCACCATGTAGGAAAATATCTCGCCCGGCACATGATCGGCGTCTTTGATCATCGCTTCAGCCATTGCGATATTGTCTTGCTGAATTCTAAGATTGAACATTTCTCGAAAGGCGTAAACGCTGGCGGGGTAGCTTTCGAGAAAGGTTTCCAATAGCAACTGAGCGGCTTGTAACTGCTTGCTGTCGATAAACTTGCTTGCCTCATCTGCGACTTTCCGATCGCGCTGAGAGAAGCTCGCGGTCACCATGGTATTCGCAGGAGTGCCAGCCTGTGTATTGATCTTTTCATCGGACGACGGGCTTGCTTCTGAAGGAGCCGAATTCGCTTCAGTGCGATTTAGCCCTCTCGATGCTTCGTATTCGGCGATTCGCTGAAGCACCTCTTTGGTGGGTTTGCCGTCTTTTTCTGGAAGCCCTGCGACCAAACTATCGATTCGAGCTTGGGAGACCCCTATCTCTCTGGCTTTTCGAATCAACTCTGGAACTTTGTAGTAATATTTTTTTATAATCGCTATTTCGACAATTTCTAGATAGCGAGTTCGCACACGATCTAACCCAGCTTGAGCCTCAACATGATTAGGCCTGAGTGCCAGAACCGCCATGTAACGGTCGTATGCGTTGTCCTCTTTCGGCGTGGTCAGACGATCGAGACGCAAGGACGCATCACCTTCAGCCATCAAATCGAGAATGCGCTCTTCGATCGGCTTAAGTGATTGGGCGGGCTCAGGGTCGAGCAAGAAATCCACCGTTGGCGGCGTTCGATAGGCCACGACTTGATTCTCAGAGACTTGATCTTCCCGCACAACCGTAGCGGGCAGTAATCTAGCCAGGTTGCGGCCACTATCACCTTCAAGTTCCATAATCGCCGAGGATTCAATGTCGGCTCTTTCTTCACTTTGTGGCTCTGATTCGACCAACACTTTTACTGATGGGGCTAATGATTGTTGAGACGATACGCTTTGGTCTCGTGACCAAAGGTAGTGCCCGCCGATGATCAACAAAAAAATGATCACTCCAGAAAGCACCAGAGCCCAAGGTCCGATTCCCAGCTGACTGGATGAATGGCTCATGAGTGTTTTAGGAATATCCGACTCGTCGTTGCCCGCCGTCTGCGACATTAAACGAACGCCGCCAACGCCATCCTCGCCCTGTAAGTTCTCGGCCTGGGGCCATCGATTCTCAAGATCTTTCAGCATATCGTTGACAAGGCTCACGACAAACCTCCCGCGCTTTTCAGCATTAGAAACACTCCCGCAGAAGTTCCGCCGAGCACCGGCCACAGTAAATGCCAACGTAAAGACAATAGGCGACCAAGACGCGAGCTCTCCTCCGTGTCCATGATGGCCTTGGCCACATGGCGAGTACGAACCGTGCAGTCTCCCAAGCCATAAGCCAGCATTAGAGACTTATGAGCCATGACATTGAGCAACCGGGGAATTCCACCGCTGCCTTTCGCCAACAGCCACAGAGCCATCGCGCTAAACAATTTTTGATCAACGCCGGCAAACGCCAGTCGATGTTCGATATAGGCTTTCGCGCCAGTGGTAGTAAAGGGACGAAGATACTCTGAAAACACGATTCGCTGTTTGAGCTGGCGTAGATCCGAGCGGTTAAGCAACACGTCCAGTTCTGGCTGCCCAAGTAACACCACTTGTAACAACTTGCGTTTCTCGGTTTCCATATTGGTGAGCAAGCGCAGGGCCTCAATAGTTTCTCGAGGCATCGCCTGTGCTTCGTCAATAATCAACACCACTTGGCGACCGGCTTTTGCCAACAACAATAGGCGCCGATTAATGGCCACGAGCAATTGATCGGATGACATAGCATCATCTACATCTGCACCAATTTCCCGGGCCACGAGAGATTTTAATTCTGCCGGCGTTAAATACGGGTTGGGGATATAGGAGCTGAGAAAACGCGAATCGAGCATCGCCAGCAGTTTTCGGCACAGCAAGGTTTTTCCGGTACCCACTTCTCCCACGACCTTGATGAACCCCTCAGAGTGCTGCAGAGAAACGAGTATCGTGTTGAGTGCATCTCGATGACTTTGCTCATTGAGAAAGAACTGAGTGTCAGGCGTTAGGGAAAACGGTTTCTCTTTAAACCCGAAGTGCTTGAGATACATTGCCATAGTCAGTGACCGAAGTTGGCTCGATGTTGATTGCCAATGGCTTTCATTCGCGTATTGCTGCGATTGATATCGTCACTAAAACCATCATCTTCATCGACAATGATGGGTCGCATCAAAATTACCAGCTCGGTTTTCACTGTGACGTTATTGGCGGTTTTGAATAGGCTGTTCACCACCGGGACGTCCCCTATCCAAGGGCGCTTGCCTTTTTGCTGAATACTGCTCTCTTGCATCAATCCACCCAACACAACCACTTGACCACTGCGAGCCCTTACAATGCTGTCCGACTCACGAACATCTCTTAACGCCAGCGGAATTGAAAACTCGCTGTCGCCCACGGTGAAGGTTTTGAGCTGATCGGTGACGTTACTGACCACCGGATGTACATGCAAAATCACATCACCATCCTCGGCAATCTGAGGAGTCACATCCAGCGCGATTCCACTAAAAAAGGAAGACAACTCAATATCCGGCGTACTGGTGGTCGATGATGCATTGGAGACAGTATTACTGGATAAGCCAGTAACAAAGAACTCATCAGATCCTACGCGAATCACGGCCTTTTGATTGTTTACCGTAGACACGCGAGGGCTTGAGAGTACCTGTACGGTGCCTTGAGTCTCCAACAGCGATAAAAGCTCGGAGATGTCATTGACCTTAATGAGAGAGGAGAATATTTCACCGACCTCTTCAGTGGCATTGATAATGTCATTAGGCGACTGAAATTCAGAGACGTTTTTTCCGAGTAAAAGCTGACCACTGATCGCATCCCAGTTAATACCCGCTTCGAATTGATCGCTGAGTTTAACTTCTAGTATTTTGGTTTCGAGAATGACTTGGCGCTTTACGCTCAACTCGGAACGTTCAAGAAAGTCGCGAATACTGTTAAGTTCGTGAGGCAAGGCCTTTACCACCACCAAGCCAGCGTGAGGATTGACCATCACCATACGGTCGCCCCCTGCCCCGCCAACCATTGCGATCAAGGTTTGTTCCAACCCTGCCCAAAAGTCGGTTTTGTTCAGAGTTTGCACACGCGAACCCGGCGTTAAACCGCCAGAAGATCCACCGCTTTGCTCGTCGCCAACACCTGCCAGCGCCAGTAAGTTTGCTTGGTCGCTGCTAGTGCCGCTATTGCCACCACTATTGTTGTTGTCATCGTTGTCGCTAGACTCTATTTTTCCAATCAATACACTGGTGTCTGAGACACCAACGCGTTTCACATCCAAGTAATCAATGCTAAATATCTGAGTTCTCAATTTGCGAGGATAGATGGTATAGATGGAACCCGATTGACGGTATTCGTAGCCATAAATGTCCCGCACCACACTGAGCACCTGATCGACATTCACCTCACTCAGCTCCAACGTCAGCTCACCTTCGACTTCCGGGTGCACCACTATGTTGGCTCCGGTGCCGGACACAAGGCTCATAAAGAAACTGCGAGCATCCATATTTTTCACCGACAAATCGAATGTCTCGGCTTGCGCAGCGGCGTTATTACTTACACCCCGACCAAGCAATACATCTTCGATACTTGAGTCGGCCGCTGCCGCTGTCGATTGCGCTTCACGCTCAGTCGCCTCAAGCGCCGCCGATAGTTCGCGTTCCGCAGACAAACGATCGTCAGACTGTTGAGGTTGCGACTGACAGGACGCCAACAACAACGGTACAAATACCGAGATAAGAATCTTTGCTAAACGGTTCTCGCTATTCATCTAACCTTCAACCTTTACTTTTCGAATGTCGGTACTCAGGGTCAGCACTTTCGGCTTTCCCTTCACCATAATTGTCACTCTTCCATTTTCAATCTGGGTAACTTGTGCACCCTTTATCCATCCTTGTTCTCTGACAAACTCTCCGTTAATAACCGCCAACTTACGCTGACTTGAGATGAGTACGGAATCCAGACGCCAATGGCTTTTGGCCTTCACTTTCGCCGGGGAAACATAACTGAGTGGTCGAGTCGGATCTCTCATTTCACCCGAATTCTCGGTTTCGTACTCGGCGCGGGCTTCGCTATCGTCTTCGTCAATGTCTTCCGACCAGACGCCACTGGCGCCCACTAAACATACAATTAGGATAAAGCCCCGAAAGAGACGGTTTAAACCATTGAAGCGCTTCATGGTCGACCACCAAATGCGCCCCGATCCGTCGAGAGGGTGTATACCTGCAATGACACATTGGCATTGGGGTAATCAGTCACGGAATAGTTCAAATTGTCCCAATACAGACGCCAGGGAAGCTCTTCCAAGGCGCTAATAAAGCGCTGTGTTTCAAAGTAACCACCGCCCCATTGGACCTCTACCGCGTGTTTAAAAACTCCCGCTGTTTCTACTTTGTTTTGGTCACCACTGGTTGCGGAGGGCGAGGCGGAGTTTTCCGTTAGTGTGTCTCCTGAATTTCCTTCTGATTTTTCTTCAGCATCAATCACTTCGCCCTTTAATGACAGCTCGGAAATCGGTAAGGTTCGGATGCTTTGCAATTTAAGCCTTTTGATTTTTTGTAAAACTCGCTTCAACAATTTGGGTAATTCATCCGCCGGAATCAAACCGACTGATAGTCGATTCAAGGAGGTTTCCAATGTGGCCAACTCTACCTTCAGCGATCTAACTTGCTGTTTTTTGGCTTTATCGGGATCGGTATTCAATAGGCTGGAGTAGAGTTTCAATTCGGCGTCCAGCTGATCGTTTTGCTGTTCCAGCAAAGTCAGCTGCTGTTGCCGACGGGTTTCGACGCCATCAAAGTAAGAAAATACCGTCAGGGAAAACAGAAAATACACACAGGCCGCCGCCACAATCAGAATCAACACCCGCTCTCGGGAGCTGAGTTGTTCATAGCGAGTTACCAAGCTATTCATGATTGTCGTCCCCGCTTTCGTCATGCTTTAGAGAGAAGCTCAAGGGCAACTGATTGTTTACTCGCGCAATACTCATACTGCCAAACACACTGCCACTGAAACTCTCAGACTGACGCAATCGATCGATGTAGGAAGGCACCGACTCGGGGGTTCGAGTGTGTCCGTTCATCGACACCACATCTCCGCCGGCGGCCAGACTAAACCCACTCAACGAAATCTTATCGGATGATTTTTCACCCAGGGCCGACAGTTGTTCGGAAAAACCTGCGGTATTGCCGATAGATTGGCCATCGATCAACCGACTGATAGCTTGGCGACGGTGAATTTCAAGCCTTAGGTTTCGAATTTCTCGGTCCAGTTTTGCGCTCTGGCTTTTGGGCAGTTGCGCTTTAACTTGAGCCACTTGCTGTGTCAGCTGGGCAATGGATTTTTCCCGTTGCGCAATCTCACTATTGATTTGGTAATTTTGAAACAGATCAAAACAGGCGGTCAGAAGTAACCCCAAAACCAAAACAAGTGCCGCTCGCGCCACCATCTTAGGCGACAAGTAGTCAATTTTCGGTCTCAGATGAGGTCGATAGAGGTTAACTTCTTGGCGCTGGGTCATGCCGCCCTTCCTTGACGAAGGGCGCCGCCAATGGCCGACACACAGAGCTGCAGCAGCGACTCATCGAGTGAATCCGGTGCGTTTAAGGATTCTGACAACGCCAACACACTGACATCGCCGGCGACACTGGAGCTTAGATTGTCGGTCACTTTATCGGCTGATACATTGTCGCCGCAGAGAAAGATATGCGCCGGAGGTACCTGGCCCATTTGGCGCTCGTAGTAATCTAAACTGCGCTGTAGTTCGAGTACTAATTGATCTTCAGGGAGATCATCAAAAAGACCGGCGTTGTATGGCAAATCAAATTGTCGCGACAGATACATATTCCCTTCGCGCACCAGAGCTAAAGTCGCCTGCCCCTGCAGCAATCTCACCATGGCGACGCCACGCTGACCGACGTCGAGTTTTTCAGTGATGTTCCTCAGAGCCAATTCAAAAATATCCACATAGGTCAGTTCGAGCTCGGCGGCACTGATTAGCGCCATGATATCCCGCACTTTAGACTCTTGGATTGCCACCACATAGATCATTTTACGCCCCGAGCGAGAGCTGTCTGCCGGTAGCGAAAAGACATCGATTAACGCCTCGTCGAGCGGAAACGCAATCATATCTTTTACGCGAAATCGCACGGCATCGCGCAACTCTTCCTCGGGCACATTGGGGGCCTCAACCAACAACAGGCTGTAGCTGCCCGCCGGCAATACCACATTGCAGCGCATACCTTTCAATTGCAGCTGCTGGATACGCTCGCAGAACTGCGCTTGAGGCAGCTGCCCGTCGCTATTAATCAGCATTTCGCAGGTGCGCAACTGTTGTTTACCCTGAGATTCTTCTACGTGAGCAAAGCTAATACCTTGATCCGAGATTTCAATCCCAATCATGCCCGGCGGAGTTTTCTTCAGCGAAGTAAATTTCATACGCGATAAACCGTTGTCACTGATAACCCTTTGTCACTGATAGACCCAATATCTCGTTAATAACCCTAGGTGCCTTATTACCGGTCTTAGCCCACGGCAAGATACTCGTTGCGCATTGGCTAATTGGCGCACAAATTGTCGACTTATTCGTTGGGTCGAGAATAATCGATCACAATTTCGTGCCTATATTAGAGCTTAGACCCAATTTCAAATTCCTCTAGCTTATAATCGGATCAAACCTGATAACCTTTAATGCCATTTGTGACCTTTCTTTCGGAGAAAGGGCCGAAGCCTTTACTAACCTTTACAGCAGCGACCAACTATTGCCATGTCAGAGACTTCTCAAACACCGTCTAACGCCCTATTGAATCTGGTGTTGTTCCAGCCGGAAATTCCGCCCAATACCGGCAATATTATTCGCCTCGCCGCCAATACCGGCGCGGCGCTGCATTTGATCAAACCCATTGCTTTTGAGTTGGACGACAAGCGACTTCGCCGCGCAGGGCTCGATTACGGCGAGTGGAAAGACATGCAGGTTCACGACAGCTGGGAGGACTTCTTAGAGGCTTGCGCGCCAAAAAACCTCTACGCCATTAGCACCAAGGGCTCGCGCTTCTATACCGATACGCCATTTGAACAGGGAGACTACGTAGTGTTTGGACCGGAAACCCGCGGTTTGCCCAGCGAAATCCTCGATCAGCAGGCCCCCGAAAACATATTGCGCATTCCCATGCAGCCCAATAGCCGCAGTATGAACCTATCCAACGCAACCTCCGTCATCCTCTATGAAGCTTGGCGCCAACTGGGGTTTGATGGCGCGGTATAAACATCGCCCGGACCACAGGTGCAATTCCTCTCGGTCGCCCGTAAAATGGCGGCCAATTGACTGAGCTAATGCCGCTCTTCGCCGTTGCTACTTTAGATACCGCAGACTAGACCTCATGCAAAAAGCCCCCATTGGCCTGTTTTATGGCAGCTCAACCTGCTACACCGAGATCGTTGCCGATAAACTGCGCCAGCGCCTAGGAGAACCTTTGGTTGATGTGTACAACATCGCTGAACAACCACTGGTCAATGCCGAGTTTTATCAATATTTGATTATGGGCATTCCCACTTGGGACTACGGCGAGTTACAAGAAGACTGGGAAGAGATTTGGGACGACATCGACCAGGTCGATTTTAGTGGCCGCAAAGTCGCCCTTTATGGTTTGGGGGATCAAGTGGGATACCCCGAATGGTTTCTCGATGCCATGGGTTTCTTGCACCATAAACTGAAAAAGCTGGGCGCCGAACTGGTGGGCTATTGGCCGAACGAAGGTTATGACTACGAGGGCTCAAAAGCACTTTGCGCCGATCAACAACACTTTGTTGGCCTCGCCTTAGACGATGAAAATCAGTTCGAACTCACCGACGCTCGATTAGATCGGTGGGTTAGCCAAATTCTCTCTGAGTTCGACGTTAAGCAACAATGATATTAGCCGCAATGATGCTAAGCCACTGTGATTTCAAACCAGAATAAGGTCGATGCAGCATGAGTGACACCGATCATCCTGTAAACGCCGATGGCAACAAGGCGCCTCACTCCAATCCGTCTCGCAGCGACTCTGAATCCGACTCTGAGCCCGGCGGCTACGCGGCATTGCACTGGGATAGCGAGGGACTGCCGCTATCGAACCAATTCGATGACTACTATTTTTCGAAGCTCAACGGTTTAGAAGAAACTCAGTACATTTACCTCGACCATAATCGTTTACCCGAACGCTTTTCGGCGCTCGAACCCGAGCAGAGCTTTGTCATTGGGGAAACCGGGTTCGGCACCGGCTTGAACTTTTTAGCCAGCTGGATTTTGTGGCGTGAACAGGCTCCAACCTCAGCGCAACTGCATTTTATCTCGGTTGAAAAATACCCGCTCAGCCACGACGATCTCGCCCGTGCGCTAGCCCTGTGGCCAGAGTTAGGAGAGCCCGCTCAGCAATTATCGCAAGCTTACCCTCAGGTGCTGCACCCAGGATTTCATCGTCTCTGCTTCGATCAAGGTCGCGTACAATTAACGCTTATTATCGCTGATGCCTGCGATGGGCTAAGTCAATTACAACAATCTCTGCACCCAGCCTTTTGTTACCCCCAGCGAGCTGTCGACGCTTGGTTTCTCGACGGCTTTTCGCCGGCTAAAAACCCTCAAATGTGGCGCCCGGAACTTTTTCAAAAGGTTCATCAACTCAGTGCAAACGAGGCGACGGTGGCGACCTTTGCCGCCGCCACCGCGGTTAAGCGAGGCCTGCGTGACAACGGTTTCGACATAGTCACCAACAAGGGCTTTGGTAAAAAGCGCGAAATGGTTTCTGGCCAATTGTCGACGCCTTTTGTCTGCCCTAATGCCGACAGCTTTGACCGCAACAGCTTTAACTCGCCCTATCCTGTTCCTTGGCCTGTGACCAGTACTGCTGCCATTGAAGATAAATCCGTGGTCGTGGTCGGCGGCGGTATTGCCGGCTGTCATACCGCTCTGGCGCTGGCCAAACGAGGCTGGAAAGTGACGCTGCTGGATCAACAGTCGTCCCTTGCCAAAGAGGGATCAGGAAACCCCCAGGGTGTGCTATACGCCAAGCTGTCTCATCGACAAGAAACCCTATCGGACTTTAACTTGTTGGCGCTACAGTTTGCGCAGCGGCACTATCAACCCTACTGGAATCATGACACTAACAGCGCGGATTCTGATAGGGAGTCCATCGGTGAACAATGCGGTGTACTGCAACTGGCTCAAACCGACAAGGCTGCGCAGCTGCAGCAAAAACTCACGCAAGCCTACCCTCAGCAAGCGTTGTTTCAACAGGTCGATACCCAAACTGCCAGCGAGCTGTCGGGGATCGATTGCCCAACAGGCGGTGTATTTTTTCGTCAAGCGGGCTGGTTAAATCCCGCGCACCTGTGTCGCCGCCTCTGTGATCACCCCAATATACAGATACGGCTCAATGCTCGGGTGTCACAACTGACAAGAGAAAAAGGTCTATGGCAGCTGTCGCTCAGCAGCGGTGAGACGCTGATAAGCCCCGCGGTCGTCCTCGCCACCGCCAACCAACTCAAGCAGTTTTCGCACACCGAGCAAGTGCCGCTGAAGCCGATTCGAGGGCAAGTCAGCTACCTCAGCGCCGATTCCAATAGCCAGAGACTCAAAACAGTGATCTGTGGTGAGGGCTATTTCCCTCCCGCAGATAAGGGCCAACACTGCGTAGGCGCCACCTTTGACCCCCGCTATCTAGAATTGAAAGTGCGAACCGACGATCATCGGCGCAACTTACTAACTCTCGGTGAACAACTGCCAAGTTTGCGAGGGTCTCTAAGTGACGACGCCATCCGAGGCGGTCGCGCCGCCTTGCGCTGCACCACACCAGATTATTTGCCCATCGTTGGTCCCGCCCCCAACTATGACGCTTATCTTGAAGACTACGCCCTGCTGCGCAAAAACGCCCGCAGCAGCATTGCCCAGGCGGGCGCCTGTTGGCCAAATCTTTTCCTGAATGTCGGCCACGGCTCTCGCGGCCTAGCCTACACCCCCATCTGTGCGGAAATCTTGGCGGCTCAAATGAATCAAGAGCCCTCTCCCGTGGGACAAACCCTGCAAGCGGCTTTGCACCCCGGCCGCTTTTGGATAAGAGATCTCACTCGAGGAAAGCGATAAATACGGCTCTGGGCTACACTGTGTAAATACCTTTAGAGCACAAAGGAGCTCAACATGTTATTAGGTGCCGGCCGTCGTCGCGGAGAGCTGCCCAGTGGGGTAGACAGCATCCACAATTATTACGAACACTTAGTTCTCGACGAAATTGCACACGTCAGTGAACGCTCCCACAGCGACGGAGAATTTCTCGCCGATACCGCCTGTGTCGCACTGAATCATTTGCCACCGCGCTACATTCGCCACGACGTCGACATGACCTTTTTTCTGTCGATCGAAGACCTCCAGGAAATTCACAATAAAGTACACGACGCGGTCGCCAAGGCCATTGCCTATGTGGAAGAGCGTGAGGCCATACGGGCCGAAGAAGACGCCCAACAACAGGCGCTAGATGCCAAAGCAAAAGAAGTTCAAGAAGCAAGGGAGCGCGAGGCGCTCGCAGCAGCAGAAAGCTCTGAAGACAGCTCTGAAGGCAATTCTGAAGGCAGCGCGGGAGACAGTCCCAACACTGCGCAAACCTCACCCTAATTCAGTTTGGCTCTCAGCTCTTGGCTAAAACCAAGCGCTAGACCCAGCAACAATCCAATAAAAGCCCCTAATGATTGGGGCTTTTTTGATCCATCACCAGTTGCGATCCAGCGCCGCAAGCGATCACCGTTTTCATGGCTTGCTCGACGCTGATTTCAGGTAATAACTGAACACTACTTTGTGGCAAGTGGTACACCATTCCTGAGGTAGGCATAGGTGCAGTAGGTACAAACACGGTGTATCCAAAACTGTGCTCGGCGGTAACAATCGCAGTCACCCACAAATCGTGCTCCCCGTAGAGCCGAACAAGCGCCACCTGCCCACTGAGAATCGATGCCTCGTCACTACCGCCCACAAATTGCACGACGATATCTCGGATGGTGCTATAACCTGGTGCGAACTTTGCCAAACCCTTATCGAGCCAAGAATGTAACCAACCACCGACACCGGTTTTGATTAATAGGCCAATGCCAAAACAGACGCTGATCAAAATCAACAGTACAATCGCATCGGCCATGAGTTCGCGTATATCGGCACGACTGGTTAAGATATTGGTTAGCGGTTGGATCACATCGGTGATCAATGCAAACAACCACTGAAATAGAATCATCAAAATCGCGATGGGTAAGACAACGGTAATGCCCCCCAAAAACGTTAACGCAATAAATGACCGCAGCTTTTTCATGAACGTTTATCTTCCCTCACTATTAACTTTGTGTGTATTTAGTCTGTGTGTATCCACTAGGCCTGCCGCTTGCCAATCGTTCGGCGCCAATCGCCGCCGCGCTCATTTTCCCTTGGCATGCTTGCTGATTGTGACACTTAGCATGATATCTGGATTAGCCTCGAGCGGCACATGGGCGGAGCCAAAACTATTACCGCCACCGATCACTTACCGGTTACACATCCTGCAAGAGCTCCCCCATTCTCGCAAGGCTTTTACCCAAGGCTTGGTATTGCACAAGGGCAGTATGATTGAAAGCAGCGGCTTGTATGGACGATCGTTTATACAGCGCTTTCACCCCCAGACCAATCGACTGGAACACAAGCGTCAGCTGCATCCACGACTCTTCGCCGAAGGCATTGCCATCAGCAATGACCAACTGTATCTGTTGCTGTGGAAACAGGGAAAGGTTTTACGCTACGACCCTGACACCTTCGAATTATTAGGCCATCTTACCTATCAAGGTGAAGGTTGGGGACTGGCAACACTTGGCGATCAATTAGTGATGAGTAACGGCACTGCGACGCTCACCTACCGCGCTCCGGAAACCTTTGCGCCCTTAAGAACTCTCAAGGTGACATTGGATGGGCAAGAATTACATCAACTCAACGCCTTAACCACTACCGATGCACAATCCCCCTTCGGCAAATTGATTTGGGCCAATGTGTGGAAAGACAATCGACTCTTCGCCATTGATCCCCAAAGCGGTGTCGTAGTCGGGCTTGTTGATCTCTCGCTATTGGCCGACAAAAATCGCAGTAGCAGCGCAGAGGATGTACTGAACGGTGTTGCTTGGGATCCAGAGAATCAAGGGTTTTGGGTAACGGGAAAACGCTGGAAGCGTCGCTACTTTATTCAACTTGCATCGCCGAGTTAGGCGGCAGCATGAGCTAGGATCGGTGTAAATACCATCTGCAACGGCCAACCTCGATTACCTCGATTACCTCGATCACCTCGATTTCCTCGCTAACCTAAGCAGCCCAAAGCAACCCAAAGCAACCCAAAACAACTTAAGTCACGAGCTGGCAAAACACTTTTGAGACGACTCGATTGCGACCACTGTTTTTGGCTTCGTACATGGCCTCGTCGGCAGATTTAAGTAGACGCTGACCCAGCTTTATCAAATCGGGGCAACGCTCACCCACCGGCTGCCAACAGGCCAAGCCAATGGAAACTGTCGGTCGAATACGGCTTTGTCCCACCAGCGACAAAGCTTCGACCGCGGCGCGAATACGCTCGGCAATCACCTCCCCCTCGGCCTTTTCACAGCCGTTCAACAACACCACAAACTCTTCACCGCCATAGCGAGCCATCAAATCAATTTTACGCAGCTGCTCCTTGATCGCCTGCGCCACCTCTTTTAAACACACGTCTCCGGCGCTGTGACCATGCTCATCATTGATCAGCTTGAAGTGATCGACATCGACAAAAAGGCAAGTTAAGGCATGGTCGCTGCGCTGAGCGCGCTCAAGTTCTTTGGCGTATTCCAACTCAAAGTTCATGCGATTGCTGACTTGAGTCAGCATGTCGTAGCGGCTTTGATGCTGAAGGTGCTCGTGGGTCAGGCTATTGTCCAAACACACCGCACAGATACAGGCGAGATGGTGCATAAAATCGACCGCTTTATCGGACGAAAAACGCTCGGCGGAGCGACTGGCAAAATGCAAACTCCCCATCAGCTGCCCTTTTCGCATCAGTGGCAAGAGCGCTGCACTGCCGAGATCCGGTAACTTGGGAAACAATCGACTCGAGGTTAATGCATCTAACTCGCCTAAACTCACCCGGAATTCGCCTGGATACAGTGATAGAGAAAACTCCTCACTGTGACGCAACTGAAGCCGGTTGCCGTAGGAATCGATATCGAGCGTCTCTAGCAGATCACGAATGGCGTAATCGCGATCCACCAAAATCAAACTCACATCAGCCAATTCAAAGTGTTTTTGACTGTCGCTGAGTAGAAAGTCGAGCATATCCGTGAGTCGATGAGACCCCAAGAGCTTAAATTCAAAGTTCTCGAAATGGCGATCAATTCGATGATTTTCTTCGATTCGAGCCAACAGCGACTTCACTGTGAGCTTCAGTTTGGCGTTCTCTTGCTGTAAATCACTCATTTGCGCAACAAATTCAACCATTACAATCCATGACAAACTGAATTATCGGCAGAGTTGCGATAAAATTGCGGGCTAATTTTAGAACATTTGCATTGGCGCACACTTCTGGTTATGGCGACTTAGTCCAAAAACCGAATCTGCCGACACTGACTCACCGAGATTGATATGACCTCCACAGAATTGTTATCCCCCGCAGGCACCCTGAAAAGCATGCGTTACGCCTTCGCGTACGGCGCCGACGCCGTCTACGCCGGTCAACCCCGCTATAGCTTGCGAGTGCGGAACAATGAGTTCAATCGCCTAGAGAATCTCTCGGCGGCTGTGAAAGAAGCCCACAGCATGGGAAAACAGTTCTATCTAGCCAGTAACCTATCACCCCATAACGACAAAGTTCGAACCTATCTAAGAGATCTTGAGCCAGTCATCGAGATGCAACCAGACGCCCTGATTATGTCGGACCCCGGCCTGATTATGATGGTGCGTGAAAAATGGCCCGACATGCCCGTGCATCTATCGGTGCAAGCCAACGCCGTCAATTACGCCACGGTGCAATTTTGGCAGCGCCAAGGGATAGAGCGGGTCATCCTATCGCGCGAGCTATCGCTGGATGAAATCGAAGAGATTCGCCAACGCTGCCCCGAAATGGAGCTCGAAGTGTTCGTGCACGGCGCCCTGTGTATCGCCTATTCAGGACGCTGTTTACTATCGGGTTACATGACCCACCGAGATTCAAACCAAGGCGCCTGCACCAATTCTTGTCGCTGGGAATACAACACTCACGACGCCAAGGAAACCGAAACCGGCGACTTGATCGCCGTAGAAAAGCCGCCCACCGCCTCGGTATACGACCCGAAGGTTGCCGGCGCCAAAGCCGATAGCGGAGAAATCGCCATGCTACTGCAAGAGCGAAGCCGCCCCGGTGAATACATGCCCGCCTACGAAGACGAGCACGGCACTTATATTATGAATTCAAAAGATCTGCGAGCTGTTCAGCATGTGGATCGCCTGGTAAAAATGGGGATCAGCTCGCTCAAAATCGAAGGCAGAACCAAGTCCCACTACTATGTTGGTCGCACGGCACAGGTCTATCGCCAAGCCATCGACAACGCCAGCGGTAATAAGCCCTTCGATATGGGACTGATGAAAGAGCTCGAACATTTGGCCAACCGAGGTTACACAGAAGGTTTTTATCGCCGCCATGTGCCCAGCGAATATCAAAACTATGAAGACGGAAATCCTAATAATAATCAACAATTCGTTGGCGAGGCCATCGGCTACAATGCCGACAAGGGTATGTTAACGGTCGACGTTAAAAACAAGTTTGAGCTGGGCAATCATTTGGAGTTAATCACACCAAAAGGCAACTTGTCGTTTGACTTACAGCAACTCGAAAACAAGAAAGGAGCGGCTATCGAGGTCGCCCCAGGATCAGGCCATCAGGTGAATATTCCCATGCCTGCCGACATTCAACTCTCTGAAGACGGTGGCTACGCAATGCTAATGCGTCACCTATAATGACACTATAAACCTCAGCCCGTGGCGTCTGTCGCGGGCGGGTAACGATAATCACTAGATAGGCGGCAGCCATTTGTTTTTGTCTCTCTCGAAGCCGTTACCGTATTGGCCAAGGCTGCTCGCTAGCGCGGCCCTATTGCTGAGCTCACAACTCTGCACCGCTCAACAGAGTGCTGAAGCGCTAACAGTGAAGCATGGCGTACTCGGCCTTGGTCAACTTAGTATCGTCAAAGATGGAAAAGTACTCGGCGGCCTGAAGGTGGAACTGCTCGACGCCATCGCTGAGCGTCTAGGCTGGCAGGTTGACCACAGTTACTGCCCCTTCCAACGCTGCTTGCGCTCTATGGCCGGTGGCGAGTTAGATATCATGGTCTTCATTGCGGTCAACGACTCTCGCAGTCAATATCTCGATTACATTCAGGTCTGGTCGATTCCACGCAAAATGCCCTTCTACATGCTCGAGGGACAAGAGCACCGCCTTCAAAACTACCAAGACCTGTACCAACTTCGTGTTGGCGTGGTGAATGGTTACTCTTATTTCAAGCGTTTTGACGAAGACACCCAGATAGAAAAAGTTGTGGTTCAAAACGAAAAACAATTACCGCGAATGATCATTGCAGGTCGAATCGATACTTACATCGCCTTCGATCAACGCCGAGAACAACTCTTACTACAATACCCCCAACTGATCGCACCACCATTTAATCACGCCTTCTCGGATACGGCTCTGCTGGCCATCAGTAAAAGCTCTCCCCTAGCCCAGCACAGCAAAGAGCTCGAAATTGCCGCCTTGTCAGTCATAAAAGACGGCACCATGGCCGCACTGTGGAAAAAGTTTCTAGGCGAGGACCAGCCACCCTACCCATCACATTTAGCGCCAAATCCCGACACCCAAGGCTCTGACCATCACAATGGTAATGGCGAATGATTGATCCGCCTGTGCCGTTCAGCGCCATTCACAAAGCCCGATCGAGCCAGCAATACCTCACGGTCTGCGCTTGCTTGCAAGCCTTGATCCTTGGTTTGATCCTTTTTGCGGCTCTCGTGCCAAGCAGCAACGCCAATAGCAGCCAAACCTTTGTGCACGGGGCCGTTCAGCAAGCAGGGTTTATGGACTTTGAGTCAGACGGTGAAATTTCGGGCTTCAAACACGCACTTGTGGGAGAGTTGGCTCGACGCCTAAACTGGCAAGACGCACACCAAAAGTGCCCCTTTCAACGCTGTTTGTTTTCCATGGCTAATGGCTCTCTCGATATGATGGTATTTGTGAGTGCCACCCAAGAGCGCTTTGACTACCTCGACTTTATTCAAGTATGGCCCAGCACCCGAAAGATTCCGTTTTACGTGAGAGACGGCGAGCAAAAGCGATTAACCCGCTATGACGATTTGTCCGGCCTGCGTATTGGCGTCGTGAATGGCTATGCGTATTTTCCACGCTTCGACAAAGACAACTCCTTAAAAAAAATCACGGTCACCACCGAACGTCAACTGACTCATATGCTGCAAGCCAACCGCATCGACACCTACATCGCCTTTGATGCCATTCACTTCGACCAACACTCCGAGCGCAAAAAAGTCGTCAAAGCCCCCTTTGAGAAAACGGTCGAAAGTTCTGCGCTGATTGCCATCAGTAAAAAATCGCCGCTCGAGAATATACTGCCCCAGATTGAGCGAGAGATTATCTCAATGATTGATGATGGTAGTTTAATGGATCTCTGGTCGCGATCCTTTCCTCACAAGCAATTCCCTTACCCTTTGCAGGCCTATCCCAAGCACACGCTGGATCGACCAAGCTCGAACGCACATTCGCTTGAGCAGCGCCTCCGCAACGTATCGGGCAAAAAGTGATCTGATGAAAAAACAAAACATCGTAGTACTGACTGGCGCTGGCGTTTCGGCGGAATCAGGCATTAAAACCTTTCGCGCAGCTGATGGTCTTTGGGAGGATCACCGGGTCGAAGATGTGGCAACTCCCGAAGCTTTTGATCGCAACCGCGCACTGGTTCAGCGATTTTACAATCAGCGCCGTTCGCAATTGCTCGACGGCATTGAGCCCAATCTCGCTCATCACGCACTCGCCGACTATGAAAGACGGCATCAGGGGCAATTCACCCTAGTGACTCAGAACATTGACAACCTTCATGAACAGGCAGGTTCGAATAATCTACTGCACATGCACGGTGAGATTTTGAAAGCTCGCTGTCAAAATACTCAGGAGGTTTTTGATTGCCGTGAAGACATTAACGATGCCAGCTATTGTACATGCTGTCACAGCAGCAACACCTTGCGCCCCCACATCGTCTGGTTTGGCGAAATGCCGCTGTATATGACCCAGATCGAATCAGCCTTAACCCGCTGTGATCTTTTTGTCTCCATTGGCACTTCTGGCAGTGTCTACCCCGCGGCGGGATTCTTTCAACTTGCTAAACACGCCGGAGCCCATACGGTGGAGCTCAATTTGGAGCCCTCGGCCAACAGTGATCACTTCGATGAAACCCATTACGGATTAGGCAGTGATGTGGTGCCAGCATTCTTTGAACAACTTTCCTGACTCGGCGGCTAAAGCTCTCACATCAAAAATAGCTCGATCGATTCAATATGGATTCAATGAAAGTGCGAGCGCTAGAGAATCAACAAAATCGGAAACAAAAAAAGGGGCCAAAAGCCCCAAGACAAGAACGCCTAACAGATTCGTTTTAACCTTCAACCATCACTAGACAGCGTCAATGCGCTGGTTAGCGCATTAATGGCTTGTTCGACATTAAGCTGATTAAAGCCAGAGAGATTCACTCGACCATTGTTCACAATATAGAGACCGTAATCATCACGCAGACATTGAATTTCTGTTTGTGCGAGAGGGAAAAGTGCAAACATGCCCTGACCGCGAATCAAAAACTCCCAGTCTCGACTCGGAACCCGCGCACTCAGCGCCTCGAAAAGTTGGGCTCTAACTGAGCCAATCCGATCACAGATGGCTTGTAGTTCACTCTCCCAACACTGACGCAACTCAGCATTCCCCAAAATACGTTTCACTAAGGTTGCACCGTGCGCGGGCGGTGTAAAATAATGACGAGTCGCCAATTGCGCCCATTGTTTTTCGACCGCGTCTTTCTCGAGCGTATTTTTAGTCATAGCCAGCACCAACCCGGTGCGATCTCGATACAAGCCGAAGTTTTTGGAACAGGTATAACACAGCAACATTTCAGGAAGGCTGGCAGCCATGATTTGCAAGCCTTGACGATCAGCCTCTAAGCCGCGTCCCAACCCATGATAGGCCATATCCATAACTGGAATTAGCTGGCGGGCAATACAGGCTTCAGCCATCAGTTGCCACTGCTCAAGGGTTAGGTCCAAACCGGTGGGGTTATGACAGCTCACTTGCAACAAAATGGCATCGCCAGGACGGGCGCCGTCGAGAGAGCTCAGTAACTGATCAAAACTTGCCGCGCCAGTATCGGCATTGTAATAGCAGTATTCGTTTAGGCTAAGACCTGCCGCGGCCGCAATCGGTCGATGCACTTGCCAGGTGGTATCACTGACCCACAAGGTCGCGCCAGGCAAGCTCTCTTCCAGCAATTCGAACGCTAGACGCAGGGCGCCAACGCCACCAGGAGTTTGAGCAAAAGCGAATCGATCACTGAGCTGTGTCGCTAAGTCTTCGCCAAACGCCAAATCTACAATACACTTGCCAAATTCAACATCACCCAAAGGACCTATGTAGGCTTTATCGGGTTCGTTATCCACACGCCATTGCTCGGCCTGTTTGATTGCCTCAAAAACTGGTGACTGATTAGCATGATCACGATACACGCCAATACCTAAGTCAATCTTGTCTTCTCGAGGGTCGCGGCGAAACGCCTGTAACAATTCAAAAATAGGATCTTCTTGAACCGCTTGCTTGCTATGACCTAAGCGCGAAGCGCTTTCGCGCAACACTGGAATTTCGATTTTTGCATTCATAACATCAGCCATAACAATAGGGTAACTCACCGGCTTCCATACTTAGACGAAAGCCGGTTTCTTCAAAAAAGAAAATCAAGCGAGGTTTAGCTAGCCGCTTTATCAATAACTCCGCGCTCTAGCTGATCGCGTTCAATGGATTCGAACAGGGCTTTGAAGTTACCTTCACCAAAACCGTCGTCGGCTTTGCGTTGAATAAATTCGAAAAAGACAGGTCCAACCAAAGTGTCGGAAAAAATTTGGAGCAACAAGCGTGGGTTTTCACCCTCGGTGGTACCGTCGAGTAGAATACCTCGAGACTGCAGCTCTTCAAGCGGTTCACCGTGCCCCGGTAAACGCTCTTCTAACATGTCGTAATAAGTCGATGGCGGCGCTGTCATGAATTTCACTCCACGCGCTTTTAGCTTGTCCCAAGCCTCCAACAAGTTATCGCAAGAAAAAGCAATATGCTGGATACCTTCACCGTTGTAGGCCATTAGGAACTCTTCGATTTGACCTCCTTGTGAGGCCTCTTCATTCAAAGGAATTCGAATGCGTCCATCGGGGGCCGTCATTGCCTTAGACAATAGACCGGTGTACTCACCTTTAATATCGAAGTAACGAATTTCACGAAAGTTAAAAATCTTCTCGTAGAAGCCCGCCCAGAAATCCATGCGGCCGCGATAAACATTATGAGTTAAATGATCAATGACGTTGAAACCACAACCTTCTGGATGACGATCCACCCCATCAACAAATTCAAAGTCGATATCATAGATTGAGCTGCCGTCTTGGTAACGATCAATCAAATACAGAGGCGCACCGCCAATGCCTTTAATCGCGGGTAAACGCAACTCCATGGGACCGGTTGGGATTTCGATCGGCTGAGCGCCGAGGTCCAATGCGCGCTGGTAGGCTTTTTGCGCGTCTTTCACTCGAAATGCCATGCCACAGGCAGACGGACCATGCTCTTCGGCAAAGTAGTGAGCATCGCTTTTGGGTTCGTAATTGATAATGAAGTTAATATCACCCTGACGATAGAGCACTGTGTCCTTCGAGCGATGTTTCGCGACTAGGGTGAACCCCAGAGTTTCAAAGATAGGCTCAAGAATACCGCGCTCCACCGAGGCAAACTCTACAAACTCAAAACCATCCAATCCCATTGGGTTTTCAAATAAATCGGCCATTATCGTCTCCTGAGGTATACTCCTGCTCGTGTTCTTCAAACCATGAAACACACAAGTACCACTGCAAATATCAAGTAACTGCGGTGTGGCGAGCAAATTAGTTGTTGATGCAACCAATATTAGTTGTGGCAGCAACTATAGTCAACCCTGTTCCTTTATTGGCCCCTAAAAGGATTGCCCAAAATCATGAGCGAAATAGATAACCCACTGAATTTAGAGAGTTTTTTACCCTACCGCCTATCGGTAACCTCAAACAAAATCAGTGGTATTATTGCCGACACCTATAAAGACAAGTTCGCGATATCTATTACCGAGTGGCGCATCATGGCGGTACTGGGCAGTAATCCGGGCAGCTCCGCTGACGAGGTCTCGGCCAAAACCCAAATTGAGAAATCCATCCTCAGCCGCGCCATCAGTAAGCTGTTACAGCGCAACCTGATTGAAAGGGAGTTTGATGAAGAGGATCGCCGGCGCTCGATACTGACCCTATCGAATACCGGTATCTCGGTGTACAACGAAGTGGTCCCCATTTCATACGATTATGAGAAGCGCTTTCTGGCCTGTTTTAGCGATGATGAACAGCGCCAATTTCGTCAGCTGCTCGATCGCCTTTACCAGCACGCCGATAAAGTGGATTAAGCGATTCTGTACTTAGGCTTCGGATTCCCGCTGTCGATACTGTTCGGGCGGCAGGCCATAGTATTGCTTAAACGCGCGGTAAAAATTATTTGGCTGCGAATAGCCCAATTGATAAGCCACTTCTTGAGCGCTAAGGCGAGAGCTGAGTAAGTAGTCTCTCGCCAACTCCATGCGCACCTGCAAACTTACCTGGCGAAAGCTCACCCCAGCATCGGCCAAGTAACGCCGCAAAGTGCGCGCTGATAACGCCATCAAAGGCGCCGTCAACTCCAATTTGTATTGACACTCCGCCGACCGCTCAATCAACAATCGTTTGACCCGACTGACCAAGTCATCGCTGTGTTCCCGCTCGGGCATCAAGCGTTTAACCTGCCCTTCATAGAGCTGTTGTGCCTGAGCGCTATGGCCCTCAATGGCCACGTACAGCCACTGCTTGGGAATGGCCAATAATGTACGCGATTGATCGAAGACCACTCGGCATCCCAAAATTTGTTGATACTGCCAATGATAGGTGGGAGACGGATAACTTAGCATGGCGTAGCTGGCACAAGGCGCGACGCCTTGCGGTAACAGCGCCTGAATGTAGCTCCACAGAGAGACCATCCACTGCTCGAGTAACAGGCGCTGATAATCTCGGGCGCCGGGGCTTACCTCGCAACGAAACACCGCATGATTGGCGTCGTCCTCCCGCGTAATCTTGAGGTAGGAGTCGTTCTTTTGCGCCAAGTTCATCGCCAGCCTTAGCCCTTGCTCTAAGTTGGCACTGCTCATCAAGGCGTAGCCCATCACCCCCAGATCTTCGACTCGAGCGCGGCGAGCAATTCGCAATGCGATGTTGGGCACTTCGTTGGCTTGTAGCTGACGGATCAGGCGCCAATAGCTCTCTAGCGTCAAACCACTACCGGCCACCCACCAAGGACGATTCAAACCACACCAATGTCCTAGCGCCTCTCGGTCGACATAGGCGCACTCTTCCATCAACACTCTATCGAGTAACTGCAATTGACGCTCGGCAACGCCGAAGGCCGAGGACACTGAATCCTGGTCGGTTAGTCTTGCACTCATTCGTTTCATACTTCAGGCGATCTACCCATCAAAATCCCACATGGACGAAAATGATATTATTAACTGGACTTAAATGCTATCACATTGGACGATAATGATAGGAAAACTTGGAGAGATATCGGTATCGTCGTCACCAGCCTTATCTTTTGCCGTCACGCAAAGCGATTATCGCTTTTGCTGCGGCCTTCACTTTGTTGGTGTTATTAAACACTAGGAGTTAATCGGTATGTCACAAACCTGCATCATCATCGGCGCCAGTCACGCCGCCGCACAACTTGCCCCATCACTTCGCCAAGAAGGCTGGGACGGCAAAATTCTGGTGATCGGAGATGAACCCTTCATGCCTTATCACCGCCCGCCTCTCTCTAAGGCAGTACTGTCTGGAGAAAAGACAGCCGATGATTTGCACATTCGCTCGCAGGCGATGTACGACAAAGTAGACGTGGAATTTAAACTCGGCTGCCGCGTCGAGAGCATCAACCGAGCTCACAAATCGATCACTCTCACCAGCGGTGAAATACTCAATTACGACAAGCTTGCACTCTGTACCGGCTCTCGCGTGCGCACAGTTTCTTTACCTGGCGTGGAGTTAGCGGGCATTCACTATCTACGTGATCTAAAGGATGTGCAATCCATCCAAAAAGAGGTGGACGAAGGTAAAAATGCGGTCATAGTCGGCGGTGGCTACATCGGTCTTGAAACGGCGGCATCGCTGAAAAAGATGGGCCTGAATGTCACCGTTTTGGAAATGGCACCACGAGTATTGGCTCGAGTAACCGCGCCGGAACTGTCCGAGTTCTACACCCGCGTGCACTCCGATGAAGGGGTTGATATCAAGACCGGAATCGCCGTTGCGGGCTTCAAAGGTAACGACCGTGTAGAGCGTGTGGTCTGCGCCGACGGCAGCAGCTTCGATGCCGATTTAGTGGTCATCGGTGTAGGCATTATTCCGAATGTCGAACTCGCCGAAGCCGCTGGTATCACTGTCGAAAACGGTGTGGTGGTGGATGAATTTGCCCGCACCAATGACCCAGACATTGTCGCTTCGGGCGATTGCGCCAATCATTACAATAAACTTTACGACATTCGCCTGCGTCTCGAATCGGTCCCCAATGCAACCGATCAATCAAAATCCGCCGCGGCGAGTATTTGCGGAAAAGACAAAGCCTACGAATCGCTGCCTTGGTTTTGGTCCGATCAATACGATTTAAAACTGCAGATTGCCGGCCTCAGCCAAGGCTACGATCAAGTGGTTATTCGAGGAGACAAAGATCGCGGTCGCAGCTTTGTGGCGTTTTATTTAAAAGACGGCAAGCTAATTTCGGCCGATTGCGTTAACCGCCCACAGGAATTTATGTTGAGTAAACGCTTAATTGCGGCGGGAACTCAGGTCGACCCTGCCCGTTTGGCCGACGAATCCATCTCTCCCAAAGAGTTGGTTCAAGCTTAAGTAAGTCAAATCCTGATAACAACGCATCGGTTTTCGAGTTGCGCTCATTTTTAGGATTACCGACAACAAAAGCCTCCAGCGGAGTTTCTACCGGGGCTTTTGTTGTCAATAGTGATTGAGGGTATTCACCCCTAAAAATCGACCGCGATACACTCGACTTCGACTCTTGCGCCAAAGGCAAGACCACTGCCGGCAAAAGCGCTACGAGCCGGAAACGGTTTCGAGAAAAAGCTCACGTAAACCTCATTAAAGCTTGGCCACTCGGCAATATCCGCCAACATCACAGTGCACTTAACCACATTCTTCATCGACAGGTTATTGGCCTCTAGCGTCGATTGAATATTTAACAGGGTTTGACGCGTCTCCTCTTTAATGCCGCCTTTGACTAATGATTTAGTGCCCGGCGCAATGCCAATTTGGCCCGACAGATAATAGGTATTATCAACGCGCACGGCTTCGGAAAAAGGCAGGGACGAGGCTTTACCCGTCAAGACCTCTGAGGAGAGAAACTCCACCGACGATCTCTCGGCAGATAAAGACAACTGAGAAAATAAACAGCCAGCGGCGGCCAAAAGAAAGATATGCAGTTTCATTTTAGATCCTAGTATTGATAGTCGGCAAAATATTATTTGATTGTCGGTGACTGGCCGTTAGTACCATTGCGTCTTGCCGACTTGTTTACCCTTACTATACTGAGTACGGGCAACAATTTTACCTTTTGAGTTGAATTGAATGACTTCTCCGTGGAGTTTGTTGTCAACATAGTCTTTTTCAAAATCCACTTTACCGTTGTAGTAGCTGTAATACTTGCCTTGTTTATCTCCATTGCTGTAATTGCACTGAGCCACCAACTTACCTTTCGAATTGAATTGCTCCCAACTGCCGTGCCTACGTCCGTTTTGATAATACTCCCGAAAGTTAATCACGCCTTTACCCTGATAAGATTCGCGTAAACCCTCGCGCTTCCCGTAGGAATAGGTCTCCATTTCGGTCATTTTACCTTTGTAGTAACTGTAGAAAACACCGTGCTTTCGCCACTTCTTTGAACCGTTTTTTACAACTTGAATGTACAGCCCTTTACTATATTCTGAATTTTCGATTCTGAAGCTCTGTCCGTCTTTATCGACAAATTCCGATCGGTGTTTAAGATCTTTATAGTGCTCAGGCTTGATTTTTGTGTAGTCAAATGGCGCCGACCAAAGGCCCGACGAGAAAGACAAAGCCACAATAAAAACTATCCAATTTCTCACAACAAACTCCCTATCAAATCACTATCGCTCAGCGCCAGGCTAATCAATGAACACTCAACCTTGCAACAACCAAGTTAGCGCAAAGCAATGAATTTACTGCATCCTCCCCCTCTCTTGCAAACCAGCCTGTCACGCCTTAGAACCAAAGTGAGCATCCCCCCACGCCAATCGTTCACTGCCCACCCCCTCCCGAGTCAGGGTGCGCATTTTTTTAACGGTCTCTAAGGCCTCGGTCTCATCAAAATTGAGGTAACGGAGAAATGCGTAAGACATCATGCCCGTTCGATGGATGCCTGCCGAACAATGCAAATAGATTCGCGCACCCTCTTCGAGCGCAGCTTTACACTCAGCAAAGCTGGTTTCTATCAGCGTCAGAGCGCTATCTTCTGGCGGCTTTCCATTGGCCAGTGGAAGCCACTGCCATTGTAAATCAGATTTTTTAGTGGCTTTGCCGATATCTAAAGCGCCTTCTCTTTCTGACAGTAGTGTCCAAATGTGTGTGGCACCACCTTCTTTCAAGGTCGAGATCTTTTTTAGCTTGGGACGATGTCCAATCGCCAACGCCCCTTCCAGTACCGACACATAGTCAATGCTGTCATCACTCATCACACTTGCTCCTTTGCTGCCGTTCAATCAACGATTTACAGGCTAAGACGGCCAAGCATTGGATTCTAAACAGATTATTGAGAGTCAAAGGCCAGACCCTATACTGTATATAAAAACAGTTAGAGAGCAGTCATGGATGATATTCGACATAAAATTCCCGAACAGCCCGTGCGCTTCATGCATAAGTTACGGCAGCACATGCGTGAAAATGGCTTAGCTTATCGCACTGAACAGACTTACAGTCACTGGATAAAACGCTTTATTGTGTTTCATGGTAAAAAGCACCCAAAACACATGGGCGAGGCAGAAATCGAAGCATTTCTGACAGATTTGGGGGTCAGACGCGACTGCTCGATTAGCACGCAGAAGATTGCGCTGAACTCTCTGGTGTATTTGTACAAACGCTATATGGGATTGGCATTAGAGAATCTGGATTTTTCTGGTGCAAAGCTACATCGTCGTTTGCCGGTGATCTATAGTCGTCAAGAGATTCAACACATCATCGAACACCTAAAAGATCCCTATCGGCTGATGGTGCAGCTCATGTATGGCACAGGCATGCGTAAGGCTGAACTTCTTTCACTGAGAGTCAAAGACATCGATTTTGCGAGCAACAACATTTACATACGTCACGGTAAGGGAGGCAAGGATCGTACAACTATGCTGCCGCAGGCCTTAGCCAACAAGCTCCAACAACAAATACGTTTTGTCGAAAAACGACATCAAAAGGATATCGAACAGGGTTTCGGCGAAGTTTACATGCCCAACGCCTTAGCACGAAAGTCCCTGGGAATTGCCTATGAGCTGGGATGGCAGTATTTGTTTCCTTCAGCAACGATCGGCGTTGATCCTCGTCACGGCGTAAAGCGTCGCCACCATCTTCACCCTACGACACTATCGAAACAACTAAAGAGTATTTTCAGGAAGCTCAAACTGACCAAGCCGGCCCGCTCACACAGTTTTCGTCACAGTTTTGCCACCCACTTACTCGAAGGCGGGTACGATTTACGAACCATTCAAGAATTACTCGGACATACCGACATTACCACCACTGAGATCTATACCCATGTGGTTAATCGAGGTGGTAGCGGTGTACTGAGTCCAATGGATGCCTTGGCACCGATCTTTGAAAACCGAGATAAGAAAAAACAAGAGAGTGTAAACGAAGTAGTTAAAGAGCCTCAGGGGATTTATCGCCTGGGAAAAAGTGGGGCGCAAAACGCCCCCAGTGCAGAGAACAACTTAAAAATACTCGATAAGGTCAAGCGGCCTGCAGCTGAACCTCCCCCTCTTCGATACGAACAGGGTAAGTCTTCAACCTATGCTCAGGTTCTTCCAGGCATTCGCCTGTTTTCAAATTAAAGTGCTGTTTATAGAGCGGCGAAGCCACCACAACATCATCACCAATAGAGCCCATAATGCCTCGGCTCAATACATTGGCATCACCAATGGGATCGTAATTGGACACAGCGTAAAGCTCGGTAGTTAAGCCGCAGTAAAATATTGCGACTTGTTCACCTTCGTGAAGTGCACACAAGCCGGTACTTGGGCTCAGGTCAGTTTGTTTGCAAACGGTAATCCAATTGCTCATTTAGTCTCTCCTTGCGGATCTTATTTCTGTAATCAAGAAACTCAGAGTTAGAGTGGCTTGATCATGTCTACGAGGGAGTTAACCCCTCGCGCCTCGATAGTTTGTCGTCGATCTAGCGAATAACGTTAAAGAGCTGGTAATTATTCCACCAGCTCAACCAACTGAATACGCTCGTCTCTAGTCGCAGGACGACGCTGACCACGTTCGACAACATAAGCGAGACTGTTGTCTTCTTCATCGGCGTTAATGAAGTGTTGGAAGCGCTTGAGTTTTTCGGGATTCTCTACTGTAGTCTTCCACTCACATTGATAATTACCAATGTTAGAAGCCATATCAGCTTCGAGCTCTTCACCAAGATTCAGTTTGTCGTCGATGACAACTTCTTTAAGGTAATCTAACCCGCCTTCCAGATTCTCCAACCAAACCGAGGTACGCTGTAAGCGATCGGCAGTACGGATGTAGAACATTAAGAAACGGTCCACGTACTTAATCAGAGTTTCATCGTCGAGATCGGTGGCGAACAAATCAGCGTGACGCGGACGCATCCCGCCGTTACCGCACACATAGAGATTCCAGCCATTCTCGGTGGCAATTACACCGACATCCTTACACTGCGCCTCGGCACATTCACGAGTACAACCCGACACACCAAATTTGATTTTGTGCGGTGCGCGCAAGCCTTTGTAACGATCTTCGAGATTGATGGCAAAACCGACACTGTCGTTCACGCCATAGCGACACCAAGTGCTGCCGACACAAGATTTTACGGTACGCAACGACTTGCCGTAGGCGTGACCCGTTTCGAAACCAGCGTCTACCAGTTTCTTCCAGATCAATGGCAACTCATGTAACTGAGCACCGAACAGATCGATTCGTTGGCCACCGGTCACTTTGGTATACAGATCAAATTCTTTCGCCACCTCACCCAGAACAATAAGTTTATCCGGTGTGATTTCACCACCGGCAACTCGCGGAACAATGGAGTAGGTTCCATCTTTTTGCATATTACCCAAAAAGATATCGTTGGTATCTTGCAAACCGATGTGCGCATCTTCCAGTACGTAATCATTCCAGAAAGACGCCAAGATAGAGCCCACTGCCGGCTTACAGACTTCACAACCCAAACCTTCACCGTGGCTTTTCAGCAATTCAGGGAAAGTTCTGATTTTTTTGACTCGAACGATATCCGCCAACTCTTTACGAGAATAGGCAAAGTGCTCGCACAAATCGTTTTTAACCTCATAGCCCAAGCTGGCCAGCTCTGCATCTACCACTTGTTTGGTCAGTGCGGTACAACCGCCACAGCCGGTTGAGGCTTGCGTGCTGGCCTTAATGGCAGACATATCGGTCGCACCTTCGGCAACCGCTTTCTGTAAATCACCTTTGGTCACGTCGTAGCAAGAACAGATCACGGCGCTGTCTGGTAGCGCATCGACTCCGAGCCCTGCAGACGCTTCGTCACCGCCGGAAGGCAAAATCAGACCGGCAGGGTTTTCGGGTAAATCCATATCGTTGAGTTTGAGCTGAAGCAAGCTTCCGTAGGCTTCTACGTCGCCAACCAACACGGCCCCTAGAACTTTTTTGCCATCTTCAGAAACGATCAAACGCTTATAGACTTGCTCGATTTCATCGTTGTAGGTGTAAGACTGTGCCCCAGGAGTATTGCCCTGAGCATCGCCAATACTGGCAACATCAACGCCCAACAACTTGAGTTTAGTGCTCATGTCGGCGCCTTTGAATTGCTCGTCACCACCGGTAATGTGAGAAACTGCCACTTTCGCCATAGTGTAGCCCGGAGCTACGAGACCAAATATTCGACCTTCCCAGAGGGCACACTCACCAATGGCGTAGACGTTATCGATATTGGTTTGGCAATTATCGTTAACGACGATACCACCGCGCTCACCGATCTCGAGATCAAACTGACGCGCCAATTCATCTTGCGGACGAATACCGGC
Organism: Cellvibrionaceae bacterium; assembly: GCA_050633365.1. Taxonomy (GTDB): domain Bacteria; phylum Pseudomonadota; class Gammaproteobacteria; order Pseudomonadales; family Cellvibrionaceae; genus Pseudomaricurvus. The sequence goes on from JBOEGJ010000006.1 coordinate 411,575, forward strand.
AGAGAACAAAATCATGTCGGTTTCTAGATGGCTACCGTCGGCGAAGTTCATGCGATAGCGACAGTTTTCTCCGGCGACAATTTCGCTGGTGGCTTTTTCGGTATGAACCGTAACGCCCAGGTCTTCGATTTTACGGCGCAGTAAATTACCGCCGCCTTCATCCAGTTGGACCGCCATCAAGCGAGGGGCAAATTCAACCACGTGAGTTTCAACACCTGCCGCTTTAACCGCGTTGGCCGCTTCTAACCCCAACAAACCACCACCGACAACAACGCCCACTTTACTCTGCGCCGCAGAAGCGCTGATGGCTTCGAGATCTTCAATGGTGCGATACACCAAGCAGTGTTCTTGGTCATTGCCAGGAATTGGCGGAACAAACGGGAAAGAACCGGTCGCCAACACTAACTTGTCATAACTTTCTTTACGACCGCTCGCCGTAACCACGTAGTTTTCTTCGGTGTTCAATTCAACCACTTTGTCATTCAAGACAAAGTTAACGCCGTTGTCGTTGTAGTAACCTTCGTCGGTCATGGCCAAGTCATCTGCGGTTGCGCCATTAAAATAGCTGCTCAGTTGAACTCGATCGTAGGCCAATCTTGGCTCTTCCGAAAAGGTAACGATCTCGTATTGATCGGCTTTTTCGTCTTTCACCAAGTTATCAATAAACTTGTGTCCAACCATTCCGTTACCAACAACTACTACACGTTGCTTACTCATGACGCATCCTCAATATCAGGCTGATAATGTTTTAATTTGTGTTTTAGAATTTTGTTGATTGGTCATTGTGCTAAACCAATCTAAACGGTCGGCAAGATTCACCACATCACCGACGACAATCAGCGCCGGTGACTGAACCTGCTCACGGGAAACCATCTCGGCAAGTTCACGAAGCTCGCCTCGAATGACTCGCTGCTCGGGGCAGCAACCGTTTTCAATAAGGGCCGCCGGCGTTTTGCCTGACAAGCCTTCGTTCATTAGGTTAGTGCTGATCATGTTGGCTTTACTCAGCCCCATGTAAAACACCAAGGTGTGCTCGAGTTGAGCCAGAGATTTCCAGTTGATACCGAGATTCTTTTCGGCGTGACCAGTCACAAAGGTACAACCTTGCGACACGCCGCGATGAGTCAGTGGAATACCAGCGTAACTGGTACAGCCCGCTGCTGCGGTAATGCCGGGAACTAACTCAACGTCGATGCCGGCCTCTTTGACTCGCAACATTTCTTCTCCGCCGCGACCAAAAACAAAGGCGTCGCCACCTTTAATTCGACAAACGTTAAGACCTTGCTCGGCTTTTTCCACCAGCAATTCATTCAATTCATCTTGAGCAATGGAATGGGCATCTTTGATTTTGCCCACATAGAACGCGGGTGTTGAAGCGGGAAACAAATCGCGAATCGACTGGCTGACCAAATTGTCGAACAGAATAATGTCGGCCTGCTCGATGGAGCGCAGCGCTTTGATGGTCAGCAAATCGGGATCGCCTGGACCTGCGCCTACCAGCCACACCTTGCCCGGCTTTAGATTGGACTTATTAGCGGTGGTCTTAAATCTCACTACATCACTGGCTGACATATCTAGCTCTCTTAACTCACTTGTTCGATGGTTTGAGGCCACGAACTGTTTCGGTACACAAGGTTTAGAGCAAAGACGATGCCAGTCTTGTCCTAGACACCAAATAAAATAAAAAATCCTTTACTATCAGTAATTTACAAAAACTCAAACATTCAACACCTCAACTATCGAATTCTCTTTGCGCCTAAATTGAGCATTTCTACAGCACCAAAACGCACCACTACAACGCACTAATGCACCACAAAAGGCCCAAACCCTGCGATAAAAATCATCAAAATGAAAATATAATTGCCTAGACATCAATAAATATACGCACCAAAAAAGACCAAGCGAAAAGAATTAAAGCTCCCAAGTCAGTAATACTGCCCTTTAAGCGCCGCCTGTGGCCTATTCTCCCCATAAAGAAGCTCATCCACTCGGGGAAAAACAATGGCTCAATGAAGGTTGGCTCAGTTATTGCTCTACAGGTATTAACGATAGATAGAGATGCTCGCCAGAATTGACGAGCGAAATACTCATTGTGTGGAGTCAGAGACTGTGACAACTACTACCCCGTGGACCAAAAGTACCTGTGCCTATTGCGGCGTTGGCTGTGGTATCGAAGCGCGCCCCAATGCCAAAGGCCAACTGGATATTCGCGGCGATAAAGAACACCCCGCGAATTTTGGTCGCCTATGCTCAAAAGGTATGGCTTTGGGTGAAACCGTGATCCCAGACGGCAGACTTCTGCATCCGTCCATCAACGGCATGCGTACCGATTGGTCCTCGGCGCTGGATCACGTCGCCAAGAGCTTTCAAAAAACCATTGAAGATTACGGCCCCGACTCAGTGGCCTTCTATGTCTCGGGCCAGCTGCTAACTGAAGACTATTACGTTGCCAATAAACTCATGAAGGGTTTTATTGGTTCCGGCAACATCGATACCAATTCACGCCTGTGCATGTCTTCCAGCGTCGCGGGGCACAAGCGCGCCTTTGGCTCAGACACCGTACCCGGTTGTTACAGTGATATGGAACAAGCCGACATGGTGGTTATCACCGGATCAAATTTAGCCTGGTGCCATCCGGTTCTGTATCAACGCCTAAAAGCCTGCAAACAACAGCGCCCCGAAATGAAGATCGTGGTCGTGGATCCTCGCGCTACCGATACTTGTGAAATTGCGGATCTTCATCTCGCACTGAAACCCGGCGGTGATGTTGCACTCTTCAACGGACTCTTAAGCCATTTGGCCACCTGCCAAAAGGTTGATGAACACTACGTTAAGAGTCACACCGAAGGTTTTAATCGCGCGTTGATGTGTGCAATGGAAGATGGCAGTGACCCCAAAGCGCTAGCAGAAACCCTCGGCCTAACGCAAAGTGATTTAAAACTATTCTTTGACTGGTTTGCGCAGACAGACAAGGTGATGACGCTTTACTCCCAGGGCGTAAACCAATCCACTCGTGGCGCCGATAAAGTCAACAGCGTTCTCAATTGCCACTTAGCCACCGGGCGTATTGGCAAACCAGGTTCTGGTCCGTTTTCCGTCACCGGACAACCCAATGCCATGGGCGGCCGTGAAGTGGGCGGTCTTGCAAACACCCTCGCCTCACATATGGAATTTGGCAACAGCGAACACCATCAACTCATCAGCGACTTTTGGAACACCAAAAATCTATCCGAACAACCCGGTCTCAAAGCGGTCGACCTATTTGACGCCATTGATGATGGAACCGTTAAAGCCGTTTGGATCATGGCGACAAATCCGGTTGTCAGCTTGCCCGACGCCGATAAAATCAAACGCGCACTGACAAACTGTCCGTTGGTTGTTGTCTCCGATTGTATCGCCGATACCGATACCACTCGCTGCGCCGATGTTCTCTTGCCGGCACAAGGATGGAGCGAAAAATCTGGAACCGTGACTAACTCGGAGCGACGAATTTCCCGTCAACGCCGACTGATGCCAACACCGGGTGAAGGTAAACCCGACTGGTGGATTATGAGTGAAGTTGCCAAGCGTATGGGCTTTGCCGACGCCTTTAGTTATTTGCACGAAGGCGAAGTGTTCGACGAATACGCACGCTCCACTTCGCTGGATTATTTGAACGATGAACAGCAGCCCAAACGAGATTTGGATCTATCGGGACTAGCCGGCTTAAGCCCGACGCAATACAACCAACTGGCGCCCCAGCAATGGCCCCTAACCAAGGTCGACGAACAGATTGAGCACAAGCGCCTCTTTAGTGACGGCCGCTTTTTTACCCCGAGTGGCAAGGCACAATTTGTCGGCGTTCGTCACCAGCAACCCGCCTCCAAATTGAGTAAAGCCTATCCACTGAGCCTTAATAGCGGCCGTATTCGCGACCAATGGCACACCATGACTCGCACAGGCCTCTCGGTTCGATTGGGGGCTCATCTACCGGAACCGTACGTGTCCATCAATCCACAAGACGCTACCCAATATGGCGTTGAGAAGGGTCAGATTGCGACCTTATCGAATGAATGGGGTACGGCAAGAATCCGCGTCGACGTGTCGAATAAACTCAACCCCGGCCAATTATTTATGCCCATTCACTGGACTGGTGTTATGGCGAGCGCCGGGCGAGTTTGCACCTTGGTGAGTCCCGATACCGACGCTGTATCGGGGCAGCCAGAATTTAAATTCACCCCCGTCACCATCGAGCCCTGGCACTACCAAAGTGAAGCCCTATTGCTAAGCGCCGTCGTTATCGATACCGATCCTTTGGATTATTGGGTTCGCCAAAAGGTCACTGGAGGCTATCTCTATCGTATTGCCAGTCGACTTCCTGCTCAGGAACTCGAAGCGCAACTTAAGCCCTATTGCCAATTACCGGACTCAGATCAGGGGGCGGTCAAAACCCACAGCCGTCAACTCAACTTTAGCAGTCCCAGCCGAGGCCAACATCGATTCGCACGAATTGATCAATCACAACTTTTAAGCTGCTATCTGATTGCTCCCAGCCTGCAAGAGCAAGACTTTGATTGGGTGCAAAGCCTGCTCGATAGCCCCGTCGACGACTTCGTCGAGCGCTCCATTCTGACCGGCGTTGCCGAAGGCAAACTTGCGCAAGGCAAAACTATTTGCGCCTGTAAACAAGTGGGTCGCAACACCATCGCCCACGCTATTGACGAGCAAGGCCTGACCAGCGTCGAGGGCATTAAGGAATGCACCGGCGCCGGCACAGGTTGCGGGACCTGTGTACCAGAGCTGCAACAGATTCTCGAAGAAGAAATGGAAGGCGAGGTCGATCATCAATTGGCATATAGTGTCGGCTAGATCATCGGGATGGTGAGATGGTGAGATGGTGAGATGGTGAGATGGTGAGATGGTAGTATCTCGCCTATCTCGCGGCTCTACCATTTCGTTTAGCGACGGTCTTACCCTTCCTTCTGCGTCTTGGCCGACACAATAAGCCGCCACCCCCAATCAGTGAACATAACCTCTCCTAAAAATTAGACATAAAAATACGACGAAAACCTCAGTCTATCGCCAATAAACGCCGTCTCGCGAATACCAAATCCGCCGCTAAAGTTCTCACACTTGAATCCCTTTGATGATGAGTAAACACACAGATTTAAACCAAACCTATTCAGACGGCGCGATCAGAACTCTCGGCTCACAATGCCTTAACAATTCTCACCAATATGGCCCTTCAGCAATCAACTCCCTAGTCTAGATTGAGTAGAATCCACTGAAACAGCGGCTTTTTTCAACTGTCATGATTGTTTGAGCAAATGGGAATTGCCATACTCGAATCCGTTTTAACCTTGAAGTAAGAGCGGATGTTATGGTGTCTTTGAACAACAAAAGCGTGATAGTAACCGGCGGTGGAAAAGGCGTTGGTCTGAGCATCAGCAAAGCATTTCTCGATGCCGGAGCCGATGTCACCATATGCGGTCGGCGCCCCCCAGAAACGCTGCCATCGATGAATGGTCGTGAAGCCCACTTTGTCACTGCAGACGTTCGCAAACCCGAAGACAGCCAAGCGGTGATTGATTCGGTATTGGAAAGAACCGGTCGATTAGACATTTTGGTCAACAACGCCGGAGGAAGTCCGCCGATCAAAGCCGCGGAAGCCCCGACGAGACTGACCGAGTCAATCATACGCCTCAATCTGATTGCCCCAATGATAATGTCTCAACAGGCCTATCATGCGATGCACGGCATCACTGACGGTGTGATCATCAACATTTCAAGCGTGTCGGCGGAGCGGCCTTCCCCCGGCACTGCTGCCTATGGCGCGGCAAAAGCCGGACTGGTAAATGTAACCCGCTCACTGGCACAGGAATGGGGTGTCGATAACATTCGAGTCAACGCCATTATCGCTGGGCTTATTCGCACCGAAGCCTCCGAGGAGCACTACGGCGGTCAGCGTGGCATCGCCATGATCGAACAGGCCCTGCCGATGAAACGCATGGCCGTGCCAGAGGATATCGCCAATGCCTGCTTGTTCCTGGCAGCGCCAAGCTCATCCTATGTGAGCGGTGCGGCGCTAGAAATATACGGCGGTGGCGAGCCGCCAAGCTTCTTAAGACTAGCGGAAGAAGCGCACAAGCTCGGCAGCTAAGCTTTTACTCTTTTCACCCGGTCGCCAATTTCACTGAGACATCGGTAGAAATCCGCGCCCCTCACAGGTCTATTCACTATGAAGTTTTGCAGCGAATGCGGTCACCCTGTCGAGTTAAAGATTACACCTGATGACGAGGTGCCTCGCTTTCAATGCAGTCACTGCCACACAATTCACTATCAGAACCCAAAAATATTGGTCTCTTGTTACGCCACATGGGGTGACAAGGTGCTGTGGATAAAACGCGGCACGGCGCCCAACATCGGTAAGTGGGCAGCGCCATCTGGATTTATGGAAGAGAACGAAACCCTCACCGAAGCGGCAGCGCGCGAGCTTTACGAAGAGACACGTGCGCGTGTTGACATGTCAAAGATGGCGCTGCACATGATCGGCAATCTCACTGCCATGAATCAGGTGTATATGGTTTTCCATGCACCTTTACTCAGCCCTCAGTTCTCCACCACCGATGAAGCCATAGAAGTGGCCTTATTCGATAGCGATGAATTTCCTAGGTCGGAATTTGCCTTTCCAGACGTTGTAGAGAATGTGGATCTGTTTTATCGCGATTTACAGGCGCAAGAGTTTGACGTTTACATGGGCGCCTTGGCGGATGGAAAGAATCTAGTTCGACGAAACCGATCAACCATAGCGCTGCCCGCTAAAACCTGACTCGGCCTTCACAAGGAGTCACTAGGCGCCGGAATCGACCTTTCTGATCTGTATCATGAGGGTAGTTTTATGCCATCCGGACCAACGCTGGCCCGCCCGATGACCGTTTTCCCCCTAGTGAAGCCCGCAATATTTAGGCAAAATGGCCACTATGAAACTGACCGATGCTTTTGGCCGTGAAATCACCTACCTTAGATTGTCTGTAACGGACCGCTGCGACTACCGCTGTGTCTATTGCATGGCCGAGGACATGGTGTTTCTGCCCCGTGCACAGGTGCTGAGCCTCGAAGAGAGCATCGAAATCTGCGAGGCCTTTGCCGAGCTGGGTGTGAAGAAGATTCGCATTACCGGCGGCGAACCGCTGGTTCGCAACAGTATCGGTACCCTATTTGAGCAAGTTGGCCAGATCGACGCCCTCGATGAGCTCACGCTTACCACCAATGGCTCCCGGCTCACTCAATTTGCCCCTCAGCTGGCAGACGCAGGCGTAAAGCGAATTAATGTCAGTCTCGACACCTTAGTGTCTGAACAATTCACCGAACTCACGCGCTTTGGCAAGCTCAACGATGTACTGGCGGGTATTGAGGCGGCGCAGCAGGCCGGCATCTCTCGCATCAAGCTCAATGCGGTAATCTTGCGCCAGCGCAACATTGATCAAGTGTTACCACTGGTCAATTACGCGCTCGCACAGGATCTCGACATCAGCTTCATCGAAGAAATGCCCTTGGGCCAAGTGACAGAGCACGGCCGCGAGGAAGAGTTTTGCTCCAGTGAAGAGCTGCGTGAATTGATTCAACGAGAGCACAGATTGATTCCCAGCGACTATGAAACCGGCGGCCCTTCACGCTATTGGTCAATTCCTGGCTCACGCTCACGTATCGGATTTATCTCACCTCACAGTGATAACTTTTGCAGCAGCTGTAATCGGGTCCGCGTGACCGCGGAGGGCAAGCTGTTATTGTGCCTAGGCAATGAAAACTCCGTGGATCTTAAAGCGATTATTCGTCGCTACCCCGGCGAGCGCGAAAGACTCAAGCAAGTAATCGTTGATGCTATGAGCCACAAGCCCGAAAAACATCACTTTTACGAAGACGATGCGCCGCAAATTGTGCGCTTTATGAACACCACCGGCGGATAATCTTTCCGCCCTTCGATTTGCGAATTCCCTCCATGAGTCACACCCCAAAGATATTCGGTATCACCGGCTGGAAAAACAGCGGTAAAACCACCTTAGTCAGTGAATTGGTCAATTGGTTTTGTCGACAAGGCATTAAAGTCTCGACCATCAAACATGCCCACTGCGACTTTGATATCGACCGACCGGGAACCGACAGTTTCAAACATCGTCAAGCGGGGGCTCAGCAAGTGATGCTGGCCTCAAGCACACGCTGGGCACTCATGAACGAATTGCGAGACGAGCGTGAAGCAGAAATGGAAGAGTTGCTAGCGCGCATGGACCCTGTGGACTTGGTTCTGGTTGAAGGTTTCAAAATGGGAGATCAGCCCAAGATTCAAGTGGTTCGCCCAGAAAACAATACTGAGCCATTATCGGCAGAGGCACAGCCGATTGTGGCCATCGCCAGCGACGGCCCTGTAGATCCCAATGAATTCGGCTGTGACGGCCCGCTCTTGTCACTCAACGATATCGATCAAATTGGGCGATTTATCGCCAGCCATTGCGACATCAATTTTGACTAATCCACGCGACATCAACACCGGCGTCTGCGTTATCCTCGACGCACACACGGTTGCTGTGGCAACCCCATAGTTCATTTTGGAAATTTCTATGAGCAACGATTTAACCCCATTGAACATCGCCGTACTCACCGTATCGGATACGCGAACAGAAGACACTGACACCTCGGGAAAGCTGCTGCGTGAGCGCCTAATAGAAGCCGGCCACAAGGCCTACGATCACAAAATTGTAGTTGATGATATCTATCAGATCCGAGCGGCTAGCTCGCAGTGGATTGCCGACGATAGCGTGCACGCAATTTTGATTACGGGCGGTACCGGCTTTCACGGTCGTGACAGCACACCAGAGGCAATGATGCCGCTGTTCGACAAAACCATCGACGGCTTCGGCGAACTGTTTCGCCAAGTCTCTTACGAGCAGATCGGCAGCTCAACCATTCAATCGCGCTGTGTCGGTGGCCTCGCCAATCGCACGGTTATCTTCTGTTTGCCAGGCTCTAACAACGCCTGTGAAACCGGCTGGGAACACATCATTAAACCCCAGTTCGACAGTCGTCAGAAGCCCTGTAACTTTGTCGGCTTGATTACCGCGCGAGATTAGTGAGCCCCTATCTCCCTAAGGGCTGCTACCCAAAAACGGGCATAAAGGGCTGCGGGACAAGCATTCGCGGCCCAACATAACTTGGCCAGTGGTTATTGATTTTGTTGGTCTTCTCAAGTCGTCATGGCTTTGCGGCGGTTGCTCTTAAGTTGCTATTGAGCTGCTACTGAGTTGCTCTTGCCCCTCTACCCCTCCCGAACCTATCAGCTGTATTTGCACTCACACTTAAGTATGACTAGGATGCCTAGATCCTTCTCTGTACCGAGGTATCTGTGGTGCGTTATCGCTCTTTTCTATCGTTCGTTTTGGCTGTTTCACTGGTGTCATTTAATCTGGCTGAGGCAGCAGGCAATACCAACATCCAATCCTTCAGTAAGGCCAAACGTTTGTTGCATAAAGATGTGTATCAACATCACCGCACTACCCTCTATTGTAATGCCAGCTATGGCAGCGACAAATCGGTAGACTTGCCTGAAGGCTTCGAAACCTCAAAACACGTCAAGCGATCTCGCCGTATTGAATGGGAGCATGTGGTACCGGCAGAGAATTTTGGCCGCAATTACGTGGAGTGGCGCGAGGGACACGCTCAGTGTGTAAACAGAAAGGGAAAGACCTTTCGCGGTCGCAAGTGCGCTGAAAAGGTACTGCCAGAATATCGCCTGATGCAAGCCGACATGCACAACTTGTTTCCGGCCATCGGTGCCGTCAATGCACTGCGCAGTAATTACAACTTCACCTTGTTGCCCCAAGAGGTCTCCGATTTTGGCAGCTGTGCCATGAAAATTGATAATCGTAAAGCCGAACCACCAACCCGAGCTCGAGGCCGTATCGCGCGAACCTATCTCTACATGGCAGAGACCTATCCTCAACTATCACTGTCGAAAAAGACTCAACAACTGATGCAAGCCTGGCACAAAAGCTATCCTGTTGAAGCTTGGGAGTGTAGTCGCTCTCTCGCCATCGAGAGGCTCCAAGGTAACGCCAATCATGTGGTTAACAACGCTTGTGGGCAGCGTTTTGAGCAACAGGACAACTCCGAGAGCATCGCGACGCGTTGATGATAAAAGAATCGGCTCCACACCAGACCACAATGACCGAAAAAAACTCGGCCTATCGATTGCGTACGCCATTGCTATTGCCATGGTTATTGTTGCTGTCTTTGTTGTTACTGCCTCTATTGTTGCTGTCGAGCGCCTCTCGAGCCGAAGAGCATAGGCTCACATTCACGGCGCAAGAAATACACGCTTGGCCACAAAAATCGTTTGTCGATTACACCGACTACACGCTCAGCGCAAGGCAACCCACTCAATCAAAGGAAGAGGAAAAAAGATCTCAAACTAAAGATAGCAGTAGCAAAGTTCTTTCCGCCAAGGCTCACGGTCAAGCCTCAGCGCTCTATCACGAGACCACCATTGATCTCACCAAAACACCCTACCTTCAGTGGCGTTGGCGAGTGGATAAACAGCCTGTCATCACTAATGCTCGTCAGAAAAATCAAGATGACTATCCCGCGAGAATCTATCTAGTGATTAAAGAAGGGATCTTTCCATGGCAAGTTCGCTCACTCAATTACGTCTGGGCTAGTCACAAACCACAAGAAGATTTTTGGCCAAACCCCTACACAGATCGCGCAATAATGATCCCTTTACGCGACGCAAACGATGCACAACAGAAGTGGGTTTCCGAAAAAATCAACATCGTCGCTGACTATCAACGGATATTTGGTCGACGTATTTCCGAGATCCATGGCATCGCCATAATGACCGATACTGACAATACGGGCGGTAAAGCTCACGCTTATTACGACACACTGACATTTACCGCGGATTGAGTAACAGTGTATTTTCGATAGCACTCAACATAGATTGATGGCCGTGGTAGTCACGTGGAATTTTATAATGTCGCTCTCGGACCTTTAACACCAGTGATGGAAAACCATCAATCGGCAAGGCTCTCGCTAACTTTAGCTGACGATCAAACTCACTATTGAGTCTTTCTGATTTCATATCCGCTTCGAATTGCTGACGATCAAACCCTAACTCTTGAGCCAATTGAGACAACACGTCCATCTCTGAGGGATTCATCGCACGCAGATAATACCCTCGCTGAATGGCTTCGATCATAGAATTTTGTGCACTGATCTGAGTTGCAGTGTCTTCACATTGGAAAGTAATTGCAATAGTCGCGCGACAAGCATCGAAGGTGGCACGACGAGGTGTGTTCGACGTCCAAAAATCGAAATTAAACTCAGTCTGTAGTTGTGACTGAACGTCTCGCCAGTAACCCTGAATCACTTCCTGCATGGCTAACGGCATGGGCTCGTCGGTGTCTTTTGCCAGGCCGCCAACAAGATTTTCGATCACTAAGCCATCAGAAAAACGTTCATCTAGTGCTGACTTAAGAGCCTGCCATTGGGGATAAAAACCCCAACACCAAGAGCACATGGGATCGTGTACGTAGTAGAGTTTTGAAGTCATGATAATTACGTGTCTGCCAAATTATCAAATTGTACAGGGTTATGACTGAAACGCAGACACAGATCTTAGTCTTGAACTTGTTGCCTGATTTCACGCATTTTGGGCAGCAGTGTTTGAAACAACTCAAACAGGTTCGGATCAATATGGGATCCAGCCATGTCCGACATGATATCTAAGGCTTGAGCCTCATCAAACGCCGGCTTATAGACTCGCTTGTGTACCAAGGCATCGTAAATATCCACAATTGCCGTCATCCGTGCGCCGATAGGAATTTCTTCACCAGATAAACCCTGGGGATAACCCGAGCCATCCCAGCGCTCGTGATGAGCGTGGGATATTTCACTGGCTAGATCCATCATGTCGATACCGGTGCCCGATAGCATCGAAGCACCAATTGCCGCGTGAGTTTCCATGATTGTGCGTTCATGCGCCTCTAACATACCCGGTTTTTGCAAAATGTGATCAGGAATACCAATTTTGCCAATATCATGCATGGGTGCCGCCAATCGTATTTGTTCAACCTCTTGCGGAGACCAGTCCAAGGCTTTAGCCATAGCAGCACAGTAAAGACCGATGCGACGTATATGCGCCCCGGTCTCTTGATCTCGGCAACCGGCTGCCCCCAGTAAACACAGCGAAATTTGTTCTTCTCGATCCAATATTTGTCGCGTCCGTTTCTCGACCTCACGCTCTAGGGCCTCCTCCATCAACAAATGATCTCGCGCCGACTGCAGCCGTTCGGCGGTTTCTGTGTACCTCTCACCCAGCTCTTGCAGCAACAACAGATGTTCACCATCGACAAAGATGGCACTGGCTTCGAGCGGCAACTCCCTTTCATTAACCGCCTCTAACCAAACACCGGAATTGAATGCCGTTTGATGCTGTTCTCGCCAATGCAGTTCCGCATCGTAGAGAAAGTGCTGTAAAAACGGCAGGCGATCGTCAATCTCGATGCGTTCACTTTCTATACCATCAAACAGAGGCTTAAGAATCTCTGGTATCGGAGTAATAACCTCGAAACAGGACCCAGACTCTCGCTTGAGAAGCACTTGATTAAGACCGCAAAAGGTATTTTCCAAAAGGTTCATGCCAGCTCCAAACCGAATCAATTCGACAGCATCTGCCCGGCCAAATGAACAAACAGAGACTGAACTTCATCACCTGTTTTGGCACTGGTTTTTAAAATGGGCTGTTCGATATCATTGAGCTCTGATTGATGGTGGTCGGACAAGATCCACTCATCAACTCGATCGTGTTTATTGAGAGCAATAATCGCTGGTACATTACCTATCGATTTTTGCGCTCTTTTGTGAAGACAAAAGAGCTTATCCAATGTTTGCGGCCGAGTGGGATCTGCGACCAAGATATAGCCCGAAGCCCCTCTCAAGTAGGACATTTGAAGGCGGCAAAAATCATCTTCCCCCGCAAGATCCCAAATCAGTAACTTGACCTTTTGATCGTCGACATCGACAATTTTTTTGTCGATTTTCACTCCGACTGTAGTCAAGTATTTTTCATCAAATATACTACTAACGTAGCGTTTGATGAGGCTAGTTTTCCCCACTGAGAAACCGCCTAAGAGACAAATTTTCTTCTGAATCACAGTGGATTCTCCGAGGGGTTCGAACCCGTTGGGGTCGATAGCTGCTGATTAATTCTATCTAATGTCAAATTTTCCACCCAGGCCTCTATAATTATTCGTCGCGATTGATCATCGCTACCCCCTTCTTTTGACAAATGAAAATCTGTTTTTAGATTCTCTAGAGAGACTCCCTGAACGGCGAGATAATCGGAAACCCTCTTCGCCCGAGACAAGCCCAACTTACGATTCTCGGCGTCGGTGCCACGACTATCGGTAGAGCCGGTAATACGAATCTTGAAGACCTGTCGCTCTGGGATGAGCGCGGCCTGTAACTGTCGAATTCGCGTCGATAGGTAATACAGTTTGGGCGTTTGCTGTTGATCTATGTCTGCCTCCCCAATATCAAATGCGACTGAGACCGAAGCTAGATCACTGAGATAACGATCAAGTAATACGCTATTATTTTCCTTAATCTGTAAAGCCCTCGTCTGCAACTCAAAAATCCCTAGCAGCGACAAAGGCGCTGAACGCAATTCTTGATACCAATCAAAGTTCGCGCTGCCGCTCAACGAGAGGGTTCCCTCACTCAGGTTGAGCAGAACGGTCGAGGGCGGAGTCAACAGCTGCTCGAGCCTCTTAAATTGCATCGCTTCGTCAGTGGAATAGAAAGTACTCCACTGATAATCAATCGTGGGCAACTCGCTATCTTGCGCAGGAACCTGTGCAAAAGGATCCTTTAAACCTTTGATGATGGCCTTACCATTGTCACGTTCGGCTCCGGTAATCACGATACCGGCCTGACGATCGAGTTTGTCAATCCAGCTCTGCCAATGATTCTCTCGCTGAACGTCTTGATACCACCAGATCACAGACAAAATCGTGACGGCCATTAACGCAAGCCATGCTATCCAGGGGACTTTTTTGGTGGATGGGATATCATCATGTTTCAGCGACGATAAACAAGGTTGAAGCAGCTCCGGGAGTTTTACGAAAACAGCATTGTCGCCGTCGTAGGTTTCAAATTCCTCGCTGTAATATTCGTGACACCTCTCTAAAGATTCGCTCAAGCGTAAGCGATAGTCAGGAGTCACGTTTCCCCTAACCGCAGCTGCAACTACTGCTGAAGGCCCCTGCTCAATCAGAATCCGGAGATCACCGAGTTGCAAAGTACTGAGCTGATCCTCACCAGAGGTTTCAAAAGAATCACCTATAAAATCCTGAATGGCCGTCAACATCGCTGAAACCATTTCTGGGTCTTTGCTAATCACATCGGTCGATTCAAGATGGTGTAACACCAAACCGGACTCTCGGTGAATGAGAAATACTTGCTCGACGCGATAGACCAGTGTTTTTAGAAAGACAATTTCTGAATAGGTTTTCCCACTGCGCCAGGCGTCGAGTCGCCAGCCAATAGATTTCGGTGACAGGCTCTGTTCCACCGCCTGATTAAACCCTTCGAGCATGGCATTGATGGTTTCAAAGATCGACTTTCGAATCGCCGGCCCCATGACCGGGTAGAGTGAATCGGCGAGCGCTTTAGGGTTAGATTTTATGGAGTGATCGATAGCCCCTTCTATCGTCGGGCCAAGGGCCTGACCAATACTGCCATCGGTTTTCGCGCGAATCGCGATGGCTTCTGACACCACTTGAGACAGCGCAAGGCTATATTGGCTGGGGTTTTCCATCTGTTGCTTAAGCGCCAACAGTTGTTGGTAGTCGGCCCCCAACAACAACTTCCGCAGGGTCTGAAGCTCAGTGTTGGTGCCACCTACAGAGTCGACAATGGCGGCCCCCATTGTCGAGTCAGAAGCTCCAGTCGTTTCATCCCTAGCAGACAATTCCATAGAGGTCGCCACGTATTCAGTTAGAGGCAATTCCCGAGTTTTGACCGGTCTCAGACAATTGAGAGGCTATGCCATTGAGCAGTGTCGCTAAACTGGTTCGATCAGCCTTATCATGGCTCAACCGTTCCACTTCTTGTTTCAGTGCGGTGGTCACTTCGTTGTAAAGCTCATCCATTTGTTTTTGCACAGCATCGGCTTGATTGAGAAGCTGATCCTGAAGATCGTTATCGGCGGTGGTGGTACTGGCGTCGAGTTTGGCAATACTGTCTTCTACCTGTGCCAAATGCGCGTTAATACCATCCACTGCTTTATCTCGGGCTTTGACCTCGGTGGCGATTTCCTTATCAAGACGTTTCGACAAGCTGTTATTCAAGTCATCAACTTTCTTGTTGAGCTCCTTAAATTGCTGTTTGGTATCTTGTTTGAGATCTGACACCGTGGTCTTGATAAGCGCTTCCAGGTCGGTTTGAGCCTGATTGTGCTGTCTATGCTGCTGACCGAATAAAATTTCACGAATGGTCGAAAGGTCATCTTCGGTTTTCGGTTGCTGCGTTAAATCGTCGTCGTTCTTTTTAGTACTCTTTTTCATAGTTATGCGTCACTGCTTATAACCATTTACTCAATTCATGAGTGATGGACACCAGAAGAAAGGCTCTTTGCTCAAGCGAGTAGGAGAAATATGGACAGAGTCTTTCGTAAAAATAGCTTATTAAAAGCCACCCACTAAAAACTATAGTCGGCGAAACCGATTTGGCCACCTCCAACGATAGAAGGAGGATATTAATCTTCAAATACTCAGAATTTACGTGAAATGAGACGCAGAAAACTCGCAAGCCGAGGTGTTATTAGCGAGGGAGATGTCGCCTAACAGGGAGTATATCTATGACCGCGCAAGCCGATGGACTAGCAAACCACTAAGGATCGATAAAGCGGTCGACATACCAACAGGTGGAAGCAATCGAGAAATTTTCTTCGGTCGCCCACTGCAAACCGGTTTCAACCAATGCTTCGGCCAGACCTTTACCACGCAAGCGAAATGGGACGTAAGTCGAGGTGAAGGTCACTTCATTGCAATCGAGAGAGTATTCCAATTTGGCGAATAAGCCTTGGCTTTCAACTACAAAGCAGTTCAAGTCCGTATTATGCTCAATCACTAAAGTATCCATACTTACAATTTAGCGCTTAATGGCGGGTTCTACCAATAAGGTAGGAATATTTAAGTGATGACTCTTTACTGTTGCCACTTTAGTCCCCGGTTTACGACCATCACGCACGCTCGAAGTGGTCACGCCTTGGTTTTGTAGACGCGCAACAACGGCATCAATATTCGTCACCTGGTATGCAAGGCCCCAAAAATAATCATCCCCATCGAAGCGCTCGTTGGGTTGAATAATTTCCAAGGTGAGTTTTCCCTGTCGGAAAAATAACATTCTTCCTCCCCACTCAGGCACTGTTTTGTCCAATGCTAAGCGCAGACCCAGCCCCTGCTCGCCGAACGTTTGAACACAGCCGTCGGCATCGTTGGTATAAAGCACAACATGATCGACGCTTTGGATCGCGCTTTCATCAAGACTCCGACTAGAATCCCCCAACAGCGCCATGGAATTCGCTTCGGACTCTAGAGTCAACCACAGTCCCATCGCCGAAGACTTATCGACCCGCTGCTCGGTACCGACATGTTCATTGCCGTCGTCACTGCGATAGACAATATCGTCTGTTGCGTTTACCTCATCACTGCGAAAAACTAACCCGCACACGGCTGCATCTTGGTCGTCTCTGGGTAACAATTCCAAAATGGTGTTGTTTACTAGAAACCACGCTGACGAGCTAAACTCACTGGAGTCGGCAGACTTCACTTGGCCTTGCCAGATCGGAGCGAAACCCAACAGGTGTTGATAGGCGGCAACAGCCTCGGGCAGTGACGGGCACGAAATTCTTATGCGCTGAAAAGCGGTAGCAGGCATTTTGTCCTCGGAGCTCTATGAGTAGTTAGCAATGATCCCATTGAGTCTTGAGCTTACACACTATTGAGGCGAAGCGCGTCAGGGTGAATCCGACAAGATGTGGATCACCCGCGGCGCAGCGAAGGCTCGACAGGCTTGCGAGCTTAGGTTTTTTTCTTCTTCTTTTGTTTGATTTTCTGCTTTTGAAAATGCTTGGTGAGTCGCTGCTTCTTTTGCAACTGACGATCAGAAAGCTTGTTCTTACGGCCTTCAAAGGGATTGTCTGTAGACTTAAAGACTATTTTTACCGGCGTACCATGAAGGTCCAACGTACGGCGAAATGTCTTTTCGAGATACTTGGTGTAATGGCCGGGTATACGATCGGTCTGATTACCGTGAATCACCACAATGGGAGGATTGTGACCACCGGAATGGGCGTAGCGTAACTTGATGCGGCGCCCATTGATCAGCGGCGGTTGATGTACTGCCACGGCATCTTCAAGAATACGAGTCAAGTGATTGGTAGAGAGTTTATCGGTGGCCGAGCGGTAGGCTTTTTCGATGGACTCGTACAAGTGGCCAACACCGGTGCCGTGTAGCGCCGAAATAAAATGTATATCAGCAAAATCAACGAACTGTAAACGGCGGTCTAACTCATCTTTGATGCGATCTTTTTGCTCTACCTGCAAGCCATCCCATTTATTGAGTGCGATAACCAAAGCGCGACCACTTTCAATCACTTGTCCCATTAAGTGCAAGTCTTGATCGACGACGCCTTCGCGAGAATCCATCACCAAGACCACCACATTGGCGTCGTCGATGGCCTTAAGGGTTTTGACAATCGAAAATTTCTCAACCGTCAATTTCACATTTTTGCGGCGCCTAACACCGGCAGTATCGATGATGGTGTAAGCGTCACCATCGCGCTCATAATCGATGTAGATACTGTCTCGAGTCGTACCGGGCATATCAAATACAATCACACGCTCTTCGCCCAATAGACGATTCACTAGCGTCGATTTACCCACATTGGGACGACCCACAATCGCCATTTTGATTCGGCGCTGATTATCCACATCGCGAGATTCCTGAGGAGGGAACTCACCCAACACCTCTTCCATCAGGCTTTTAACACCGCGGCCTTGAGTCGCCGTTGTCGGATAGATTTCGCCAATGCCCATTTCATAGAAGGGCGCGATGGCCATATCGAAGTTTTGACCATCCACCTTGTTGGCGACAACGTAGACCTTCTTATTGTTGACACGTAGGTGTTTGGCGATCATTTGATCCGCTGGGGTCAAACCATCGCGACAATCCACAATGAACAGCACCACATCAGCTTCTTCTACCGCCAACAGTGACTGCTCCGCCATCACCTCATCGATACCATCTTCATCGCCACTGATACCACCGGTGTCGATCAACAGAAAACGCTGATCCTGAAACACGGCCTCACCGTACTTGCGATCGCGGGTCAGGCCGGCGTAGTTGGCGACAATGGCGTCGCGAGTATTGGTGAGGCGATTGAAAAAAGTGGACTTCCCCACATTTGGACGGCC
Source organism: Cellvibrionaceae bacterium (assembly GCA_050633365.1). GTDB lineage: Bacteria > Pseudomonadota > Gammaproteobacteria > Pseudomonadales > Cellvibrionaceae > Pseudomaricurvus. Next base: position 430,084 of record JBOEGJ010000006.1, read on the forward strand.
CACCAGGGCAATAACTGGAATCATTGGTGATCTCTAATCGACAAACGGGGTCAGAGTTAGCTTTTCAAAGATCGAAATCTTTTAGAAAAGATAAGTCCGGCCCCACTTTAGCTATATTAATAAACAGAAAAGGCCAGAGCGGAATTCCGCTCTGGCCTCTAGTATACCTCATGCTGGCTTATTGGACGCTAAGAGCTTCCAATTCTCCACCATTGCCGTAAACGTACAAGGTATCACCCACCGCTAACATTGGTGAACGAACGCCATTACCGTCTACTTTACGACGAGCAACAAACTCACCGTCGGTTTGGTTCATGATGTGCACATAACCTTCAAAGTCGGCTACCGCAACATAGCTACCGAAGCTTTGCGGTGCGCTTAAACGACGGCGAATGAGCTGATCATTCTCCCATTTAAGCTGACCGTTATTGGCATCGTAAGCTTTTACTCGATCGTCGGCATCGGTGACAAAAATGTAACCCAAGCCAGAAGTAAGATTGTTAAAGCTCGACTCCTGCTTCGCCCAAAGACCACGCCCATTACTACGATTTAACGCAACCAGACGGCCTTGGTAGCTGCCGGAGTACAGAATGTCTCCCACCAACAGTGGCGCACCGTTAATATCAATCACACGCTCAAGCTCTGAACGCCCCTGGGCGATAGCCACACGCTGCTCCCACTGTACCGCACCGTCTTTTACGTCAAGAGCCATAATATTGCCTGTCGCAAAACCGGCATAAACTGACGTCGAGGTTACGATGGGCGTCGCAGTACCGCGTAAGGTCAATGCCGGAACAGAGGTATCGTGCATCCAAATTTGCTCGCCAGTGTCGGCATTTAAGGCAAATACTTTCCCGTCTAGGGTTTGCACAACCACTTCAGAGCCATTGCCTTGAGGTGGCGCTAGAACTTCTCCAGATAGCGGTGCCTTCCATTGAACACTGCCAGTATCGGCGTCCAGAGCAATCACTTCGCCGCGGAGCGTGCCAACAAAAATCTGGCCTCCCGCTGCGCCAACACCACTCGATACAGGAGCTTCTAAGGCAACTTCCCACTGCTCGTCACCACTGCTTCGATCATAGGCAATAACCAAACCCTCTGCATCGGCGGCAAAAATACGGTTATTGAGAGCCGCTGCGGGCAGCAAGTTATAGTCCTTGCCAGCACCAACGCCAACATTGTCTGACCAGAGCGCACGAACATCGGCTGACTCATTAAAATCCACCAACTCCGCTGGGGTTAGTTCAACTTCATCATTTGAGGCGCAAGCGGCTAATACCGCCGTCAAGCCAATTACCATCAAACGCTTCATGTGTTGTCTCCGGCATTATTATTGTTATCACTGGCAGGTGCTTCTTCTGCCGGTACTGCAGTAGTTTCTGTGATTGGTGCGGTTTTTAAGTCGCCAATTTTGATTTCCAGCAGCGGGCGACGGCTCGCTTGCTCAGTGATCAAATTATCCAACGCCAATTGATAAGCCGCACGGGCTTGGCTGCTCTGACCTTGAGCCAAGAAGATATCGCCTCGAATCTCGGCAAACATCGCTTTAAAGCTGCCACTCTTGGCATCTTGAACGGTCGTTAGCGCTTGGTCGTATTCGCCTAGATCCATTTGCACACGTGCCAAACGTGAGCGCGTTAACAGCGTCAATGCAGGTTCAACGTTGCGTTCGATCACCCACTGAAGCTCTGCCGCTGCAAGGCTCAAATCATCGGATTGAACCGCCAGTTTGGCTTTAAACAGCGCCGCTTGAGAGGCGTAGAGGCTGGAACTGTGTTGCGCTTTGAGCTCATCGGCTAGGTGATTCGCCGTAGTCAACTGCTCTTCAGACAGCAGTTGACCGGGCTCGGCAACCACCGCTTCCATCAATGTCTCGTAATTGGCCGATGCAGCTTCGGCGTCGGACTGTTGTTTATCCTGCCAAAATCCCCACCCCAGATAACCGGAAATGGCGAGCACGACGCCGACAACGGTAGAAGTACCGTTTTCCGACCACCAACGTTTCAGTGCTTCAAGTTGTTCTTCTTCTGATAGATGTTCAGCCACACTAGCTCCTAAAAGTCTTCTTATTGTGGATATCTTATACGTTAGGTTCGTGATATCACTTGTGTTAAGTCCATTGGCAATCGCTATTCATACGATACCAATGTGTCTTATATCGTCTTGAAATCAATCCAATGATCGATTGGTCCATCTCATCATCCAGCTTGGTGAATGATGAATCCCCAAACGGCTAATCTTGCAATGCCGCCAGCAGTTGTTCAACCGCTAATGTCTGTTGCGGGCGATCTTCTCGCAAATATTTCAGGGTTGCCTGGCCTTTGGCCGCCTCATCTTCACCGACAATGATGGCAAAGTCGGCTCCACTGGCATTAGCCTTCTTCATCTGCTTCTTAAAGTTTCCGCCACCGCAATGATTCATCACTCTCAGATGAGGTAAACCGGTGCGAATTTGCTCAGCAACCGCAAACGCTTGCGCCTGAACATCCCCCATCGCCGTTACATAGACATCGACATTCTGACTGAGACCTTCGGGGATTACCTCCAGTTCCTGCAACAACAAAATAAGACGCTCGACGCCCATGGCAAAACCAACCCCTGGGGTCGGTTTTCCGCCCAGCTGCTCCACCAAGCCGTCGTAGCGACCTCCAGCACAGACAGTGCCTTGCGCACCTAACTTATCGGTAACCCATTCAAATACGGTTTTGCCGTAGTAATCCAAACCGCGCACCAAACGGGGGTTGACTTGGTAACCAATACCCGCGGCATCCAAAATTGATTTGAGTTGCTCAAAGTGCAACTTGGATTCTTCATCGAGATAATCGTGCAGTGCAGGCGCATCAACCAACAGCGCCTGAGTCGCGCTATCTTTGCTGTCCAAAATTCGCAGTGGATTACTGTCTAGACGGCGTTGACTGTCTTCGTCCAATTGGTCTTTGCGGGCAGAAAGATAATCGACCAGTGCGGCTCGGTAAGTGGCTCTCGCCTGGGAAGAGCCCAGCGAGTTAATCTGCAAAGTAACGGCATCAGTAATGCCCAGCTCGCGCCATAGGCGAGCAGTCATTAGCAGTAATTCCGCATCAATATCCGGTCCTTGTAGACCAAAGGTTTCGACACCAATTTGATGAAACTGGCGCAGACGGCCTTTCTGCGGTCGCTCGTAACGAAACATCGGCCCCTGATACCAAACCCGCTGAGTTTGATTATAAAGCAAGCCGTGTTCTTCACAGGCTCGAACGCAGGAGGCGGTACCTTCAGGACGCATGGTCAGACTGTCACCATTGCGATCATCAAAGGTGTACATTTCTTTTTCGACGATGTCTGTCACTTCGCCAATTGAGCGCTTGAACAATTCTGTGGGCTCTAAAATTGGAAAGCGAAGCTCTTGATAACCGTAACTTTGCACCACCTCAGAGACGGTGGATTCAAGGTATTGCCAAACCGCGGAATCGGTTGGCAGCAGGTCATTCATGCCTCGAATGGCTTGCAGCTTTTTCAATGTATCTTCCTTTGCGTTATGCCCTCGCGAACCATTCGCGAGCAGCACGAATCAAATATTAACGGCCATTAGGCCTTAGCGATGATGTCTTTTTCAGCTTCAGCTTTATCGTCGGCTTTTTTGCGAATCAAGCGTTCAAGATCATCCACTAGGTTGTCTTTTTTCAACTTTTGATTGGGCTCACCATCGACGTAAATCAGGTTGTTCGGGGTTCCCCCGGCCAAGCCAATATCCGCCTCTTTAGCTTCACCTGGACCGTTAACCACACAGCCAATCACCGCCACATCCAAGGGCGTGGTAATGTCTTCTAAACGAGTTTCAAGCTCATTCATCGTCTTGATTACGTCGAAGTTCTGGCGCGAACAACTGGGGCAAGCAATAAAGTTAATACCTTTACTGCGCAGCTTTAAACTCTTCAGTAAATCCCATCCGACTTTAACCTCTTCGACGGGATCTGCGGCCAAAGAAATCCTCAAGGTATCGCCGATACCATCCATCAATAGAGCCCCAAGGCCTACCGCGGATTTGACCGTTCCAGCCCTCAAGCCACCGGCTTCGGTGATCCCCAAATGCAACGGCTGCTCAATTTGAGTCGCTAAGCCTCGATAGGCTTCAACGGCCATAAATACATCCGATGCCTTAACACTGACTTTAAAATCCTGAAAGTTCAGACCATCTAGAATATCCACATGCCTCAGTGCCGACTCGACCAGCGCCGCCGGAGTGGGTTCGCCGTATTTTTTCTGAATATCTTTTTCCAGAGAACCGGCGTTGACACCAATACGAATGGGTATATTCAAATCACGAGCCTTATCGACCACGGCGCGAATGCGTTTTTCTCGACCAATATTACCGGGATTAATTCGCAAGCAGTCGACACCTAAGTCGGCCACTCGCAAGGCTATCCGATAATCAAAGTGAATGTCTGCAACTAATGGAATATCCACCTGCTTGCGGATGGCTCCGAAGGCTTCGGCGGCGTCCATGGTCGGCACTGAAACCCGAACGATATCAGCGCCAGCGTTTTGAATACGCTGAATTTGATCAACCGTCGCGGCAATATCGGTGGTCTCAGTGTTTGTCATACTCTGAACACTGATTGGCGCATCGCCGCCCACGGGAACATCACCCACCATAATTTGGCGAGACTTACGACGTTTAATGGGAGATTCAAAATGCATAACGGATTCTCTGAGAGTTATTCTGCGGTTTGACTGGTGCCGTCAGCAAAGACGTAAGCTCTCAAGGTTTTTCGAAAACCTCGTGGCTGCATGTGTACACCTTTGCCGTTCAAGCTCACTTGTGCCGCCCGAACATTGCCCAACATCAAAGTAAACGGAGCAACACCTTGCAACTGAGCATCGTCCCCTTTTTGATACAAATTGGCCGCGACTACATCATCGTTAGCGTCGGTCACTTCCAACCAACACTCGTCGGTAAAGCGAATCACTAATTGATCCAGGCTCGAGCCGTTAGAGCTTTGACTGACAACCAGCTGGGATTGCTCGGCGCTGGCTGCAGCGGCTGGCTGTGAACTGTCGGCGGCGATGGAAGATTCTTCAACCGCGGCTTTAGCCACGGATTCTTCACTGTCATGACTAACCGCTAGTGATGCTTGCTCGGCTTTTGAGGGGGCGTCCTGATCTGTCGCCTGAGTCGATTGTTGCGCGGATTCTTGCCCAATGACCACAGCCGAAGGTTCAGTCGTCGACGAGGATGCCTCATCGTTATTCATCAGCGAGGAAAACAAAACCCAAATCACTACCAGCGCCACTACCGCAATGGCATAGTGGCGATTGTTAATACCGGTTGATTTAGGCTCATCTAGCGCCTCCTCTTGACGACGAGTCGTCTTAGACGGCGCCCCCGCAGTAGCCGGTTGCTGACGACTGGCGTGATAGGCCTCGATCAAACCATCAGCGGATTGATTCAAAATTCTGGCATAGGCTCGATAGTAACCGAGAACAAAGGGCTCGGGTGGAAGGTTCTCAAATTGATCGGATTCCAGCCAGAGAATATAAGATTCTGTAAGTCGCAATTGCTCGGCAACATACTGCACACTAAAATTGCAAGCTTCTCGTTCTTGCAGTAAAAGCTGCCCCGGTGTTTTCACCGAGTCTAGCGGGCTTTGATCACTTGCATCTGTCATAACGGCCTTAATTACTCCGCGGTCTTTTTATATTCGAGGTATTCAGCAGAATAAGGGTGTAAATTCTTCAGGGCCAAAGCGTAACTGGCCTCTTTATCTTTATTGCCGTAAATGCGCTCAATACGAATCCCAATCCATAGACTACGCGGCGTTGGTCGAGCCGAGCGACCGAATTGATCAAGATAGAACTTTGCGTTGGTGTAGTTTTTTTGCTTAAAGTACAAATCGGCAAGTTCTAACTGCGCCATAGGCACACGGTAGTTAATTTTGAGCACTTGCTTGAACGACTTCTCAGCCTCTGCGTCTTTATTGAGTTTCAGTTGAGTGCGCCCTAGATTCAGCAACGCCATGGTTCGGCGGCTGTAAGTGTAATCCTTGGCGACGATCTCCAACTGTTTTTCGGCTTCGCTATAGCGCTTTTGCTGATAGAGAAAAGCGCCGTAATTGTTTCGCGCTAACGAAAAGTCCGACTCGATCGAAAGCGCTTTGCGAAAGAACTTATCGGCCTCCTCAAAATCATCTTCAAACTGGTGAACCAAGGCCAAACCGTTTAGCGCACCGGCGGATTGGGAGTTCAGTTTAAGCGCTTTATAAAAATGACGACGAGCAGACTCTTTGTCTTGTTGGCGAAGATAACCCAGCCCCGCTTGAATATGAGTAGCCTCAGCTTTCTTCAAGTCAATGACTTGCTCAGGGCGGTTAGTGGTCGTAACACAAGCACTAACCAACCAAGAAAGTGCAACCAATAAAACAACCGACTTGATCCTTGTAATGAAATACCTTTGCCCTACCGGCATTGCTGAAATCCTCTAGCGTCAATTTGTTATTATTGTGTCTTGCCGACCGCGACACTTAAGTCGCGATCACGAATTGATGATTTTAACCGCTTGCTCTTGCTGATTGCGGTAGCGTTCGCTGCGACGAGTACGATCATTCACAGCACCTGCAAGCTGACCACAAGCGGCATCGATATCGTCACCACGAGTAGTTCTCACAGTGGTGGTGTATCCCGCCTTAATCAAAATATCTTGAAAGGTACGCAATGCGTTATTACTGACCCGACGATAGTCCGATTGGTCAAATGGATTAAAGGGTATCAAATTAATTTTGACCGGAATATCTCGCAGCAACTGAGCCAATTCATGAGCGTGATGCGGGCGATCGTTGACGTGATTAATCAACGTGTATTCGATGGTCATCTTACGACGGTTATCAGGCAAGCCTTCGATATAGCGCTGGGCTGAATCTAACAACATCGCAATGGGATATTTTTTGTTGATGGGCACAAGTTCGTTGCGCAGCTCATCGTTGGGGGCATGCAGCGACACCGCCAGACAGGCATCGGTGTGTTGGCCCAATTTATCCAGCATAGGAACCACACCCGAAGTACTCAAGGTGACCCGTCGCTTAGACAAACCGTAACAGTTGTCGTGCATCATGAGATTCATGGAATCGACAACGTTATCAAAATTCAGTAGTGGTTCGCCCATCCCCATCATCACCACATTGGTAATGATTCTTGGGCGGTCTTCACCAAATTGTCCGTAAGATTTTGCCGCTAACCACACTTGTCCGATAATTTCTGCAGCGGTTAAATCGCGATTAAACCCCTGTTTTCCAGTCGAACAAAAGCTGCAATCGAGAGAGCAACCGACTTGCGATGATACACATAAGGTTCCGCGCTCACCATCGGGGATAAGCACAGTTTCGACAGCACTGCCGCCGGTAACTTTGATCAAAAACTTACGAGTGCCATCCGCGGAGTCGAGCTGTTCTACGACCTCCGGCGGACGCACTTCAGCAATACCCTTGAGCTTTTCGCGCAAGGCTTTGCTGATGTTGGTCATTTCGTCGAAATCATCGACGCCCATTTGATGGATCCACTTCAATACCTGTGTGGCACGGAATTTTTTCTCGCCGATTGACCCAAAAAAGTCCTCTAGCTTGGCTTGTGATAAGCCTAATAGATTGACCTTTTCCTGAGTCTGGTGATCATCCGTGCTTTGCACTTGTACTGTCATGAATTAACTCTCAACTGACCAAATAGGGGGTACAACTTAGCGTGGGCAAAGCTCGCCGTCAGCGAAGAAGTAAGCAACTTCACGGGCTGCAGACTCAGCTGAGTCAGAACCGTGAACAGCGTTGGCATCGATGGTTTCTGCGAAGTCAGCACGGATGGTACCGGCAGCCGCTTCTTTAGGGTTAGTCGCACCCATCAGGTCGCGGTTAGCAACGATTGCGTTTTCACCTTCTAGAACCTGAACAACAACAGGGCCAGACGTCATGAAAGAAACAAGATCTTTAAAGAAAGGACGCTCAGCGTGCTCAGCGTAAAAACCGCCAGCCTTCTCATCGTCTAGGTGCATCATCTTCATGGCAACGATATTCAAGCCAGCTTTTTCGAAGCGAGCAGCGATTTCACCGATGGCATTTTTAGCAACAGCATCGGGTTTGATGATAGACAGGGTACGTTCAACGGCCATTTGGGTCTCCAAAACAGTCGATTATTAAAAGTTAAGTCACCCCCCGCAGAGTCAAGGCATAAGCCTCTCGCCAGGGGCATTAAGTCTTCAACCAACCACTTTGCTATAGCAAACCAGCGGATGAAAGGAGCTCGGAAGACGCCCAAACTCAAGATCTGAGTAGCGACGCGCTTCCCGAATTGCGAAACCCGCGAATTATACGCGTAATTCTATGAATTTAATACGAAATAGAGGATAAATATGGGGGCTAAGCCCCTGCTTACAGGGGCTTTTTAGCTAGCCATTAGGATCGACTTAGCGGTCAGCCTAGCGGCGTAACAAAAGTGTCGAAAATACCGCGAAACACCCGCATTCGGCCACGCCCAGCGTCAAGCCTAGCGATTATTGACAGCCACTTCCTGAGATCCGCCACACAAGCTCATCACCGACAACTCTTGACGGATATGCTCACAATACAAAAACGGGCGCCCGTCGCCTTGGCGCTGATCTTCAGGCAGATTTGATTGATTCAGGACCACGATCAAACCCTCGCCACCATCAGCGACGAAAATGATCTTATCTTCCTTAAAATGGCGAGTAAGTGGTGCGTTCTTATTAGATGCCCAAAAAAACTGGGCGCCCCGCTGGGTAATTTCTACCTGCTTGGCGATACGTAGATTGGCATCGGTGATCGGCACGCCGTTGTCGGTATCCGGCACAGCCACGAACGCAGTCGAGCCATAAGCCAGTATTGGCAACCCCAAAACAAAGCCCCACAATGCTTTCACCCACAACACCTTCATGAACACCCCACTCTGTTAACTGTAGTGATAGTGTTGACCGCAAGAGGGAAATGCACAAGTGGAGGATGCTGTCGTCAAAATCGACACAACAAAACTGTGAAGTAGGTCCCCATAGGCGGCCCCACAAGCGAACTTATCGCACTAGAGATGAGGAAAACCCAACAACCAAGTAAAACCTAGCTCGTCGTCGTGAAAGGAACTTAGGCTTGAGCCGCTTGGGCAATGGTGCGAATTCGGGCCACAATGGATTTAAGGCCGTTGCCGCGAGTCGGACTGAGATGGCGCTCAAGGTCGAGCTGCTGAAAATAGCCATCAATATCAAACGCCGTGATTTCGGCGGGTGTTTTATCGTGATAGGCAGCCATGACCACCGCCAATAAACCTCGGACAATTACCGCATCACTGTCGACTTCGAACATGAGATTGTCGCCTTGGCGATCAACCTCGATCCAGACGTTGCTCTGACAGCCCTTTACCAAACGCTCTGGGGTACGAAGAGATTCAGCCATTTCGGGCAACTCTTTGCCCAAATCAATAATGTACTTGTAGCGCTCTTCCCAATCATCAAAAAACGAAAGGTCATCAAGGATTTCTTCGGTGGTCGCTAAGGACATAACAAAACTCATACAACGGGACAGGACAATATGGAAACCTAGCCGCAAGGGCCTCGGCGGCGGCAGTATAACAGCGCCGACGCCGATGAACAAAAGCGAGCTAGAAGAACAGACCCGCCTCGAGCTGGGCCTCTTCGGTCATCATTTCTTTCGACCACGGCGGATCAAATACCAACTCAACCTTAACACCACTGACATTGGGGACTTTTGCAGTGCGATACTCAACATCACCAACCAGTACAGGCCCCATACCGCAACCCGGCGCGGTCAACGTCATGCGAATATCCACCTGACCACTATCCTGCTGAATCTCTACCGCGTAAATCAACCCTAACTCCACCAAACTAATGGGAATCTCTGGATCGAAAATAGAATCTAAAGCGGCCCAAACCTGATCTTCGCTGATCACACCACTGCCATCGTCCTCAAATGACGGCAGCTCGACCTGCTGGCCGATGGCATCGGCATCAGTACCATCGATGCGATACATATTGCCTTGATAGGTGACGGTGAAGTTGCCACCCAAGCTTTGGTTAATAGAGAGAAAATTGCCCTCTTTAATAATCGCGGGTTCACCCGACGGTACACGACGCGCGGGACAATCGCGCAGAGTGACAACCATACTTTGCTGCATATTTACTGCCTAAAAAATCGTCTCTAGCTGATGCTAAAGCTCTCGCCGCAGCCGCACTCTGCCACAACATTGGGATTATTGAACTTCACAACCTGGTTAATACCTTCGATGGCCAGATCAATTTCGGTGCCGCGCAGCACTTTTAGCGCCGCTGGATCGACCGCCAAAGTAATACCCTCACTGGGCGTCAGTACTTGGTCGTCAGCCTCTGGCTGATCGGCAAAATCGAGAACGTAAGCGTAGCCCGTGCAACCGCTCACCTCGGTACTGAGACGAATGATCTTATCGGCATGCTTCGCCAGTTTGGATTCAAAATGAACAATCGCCGCTTCCGTCATAGTGACTGGCTCGGCATTAGGATCAAAGACTTCTGCTGTCATGGAGTAACCTTTACCCTTTAATAATTACGATCGCACTCTACTGCTAACACTCTAACGAGTATCAAGCCAGCATGGTGCGAACTTTTTTCAACCCCTCGAACAAAGCATCCACTTCTTCAAGGGTGTTGTAGATAGAAAACGACGCTCTCGCGGTGCCGGGAACACCCAAACGATTCATCAATGGCTCGGCGCAATGATGTCCCGTTCGAATGGCGATCCCCTGACGATCCAACAAAAAACCGATATCCGCTGGATGACCTTCGCTCATGACAAAACTCAGCACACCGGTTTTATGCTCGGCGTTACCGACAATCGTCAAACCTTCAAATTCTTCAGCCAGCTGAGTGGCTCGGGAAATCAACGCTTGCTCATGCTCGGCAACCGCCTCTAAATCCAACTGTGAAAACCAGCGAATCGCTTCCCCCAAGCCTATAGCGCCAGCAATGTGAGGCGTTCCGGCCTCAAGCCGATACGGTAGCTGATTCCAGCGAGCATCCTGATAGGAAACTTCGGAGATCATTTCACCGCCAGTTTGCCAAACAGGCCATTCTTCGAGCAGTGATTTTTTGCCCCAAAGTACGCCAATCCCCGTCGGGCCAAAAACTTTATGCCCCGAGAAGGCGTAAAAATCGCAACCCAAATCTTGCACATCAACAGCGCCATGAGCGATACCTTGCGCTCCGTCAACCAACACCCAAGCACCCACGCTTTTTGCTTTTTCCGTGAGCAGTTTCACCGGATTAATCGTACCCAGCGAATTAGAAACGTGCGGAAAAGCCACTAACTTCGTGCGAGTGCCAAGCAAGGCGTTAAAGGCCTCGACATCCAACTCACCCAAATCCGTAATTGGCGCAATCTTTAAACTGGCGCCAGCCTGCTTGCAGGCTTGCTGCCAAGTTACCAAGTTGGCGTGGTGCTCCATTTCGGTGACGACCACTTCATCATCGGCACTGAGCAGCTGCCCCAAACCGTGGGCAACAATATTGATCGCTTCAGTCGTGCCGCTGGTCCAAATAACTTCTTCGCGCGCATTGGCATTGATAAAATCAGCAATGATATCGCGCGCACCTTCATAGCGCTGAGTCGCCTCGTCAGCCAATCGATGCGCACCGCGATGCACATTGGAGTTACAACTGCTGTAATAATCCACCAGCGAGTCGATCACACACTGCGGTTTTTGTGTGGTAGCGGCGTTATCCAAATACACCAACGGCTTTCCATCAATATCGCGAGATAAGATCGGAAATTGTTGACGAACTTCGGATACATCAAAAGCCATCTACTTCACCTCCATATTGGCGAAGCGTTGGCGCAACTGCGGGCGCAGCCAATCGGCCAAGATTTCGTTTGGCATCTGATCGACAAGCTCATTAATGAAACCGAAGTTCAGCATAATCTGAGCCTGAGCACGACTCACCCCACGGGACTGCATATAGTAGAGCGCCTTTTTGTCGATCTCGGCAATGGTTGCACCATGAGCACAGCGCACATCATCGGCGTAAATTTCGAGCTCGGGCTTGGTATTAATTTCAGCGCGGTCAGACATCAACAAGTTGCGGTTATTCAACTCCGCCAAGGTCTTTTGCGCATCGCGGTGAATATGAATTCGACCGTTAAACACCGCGCGCGAATTATCGGCAACAATACCGCGCACATTTTCTTCGGTGGTGCCGTTGGCCGCCACGTGCTCGATAGTGCTGTGCAGATCAAACAACTCTTTGCCGTCGAGCAAATAAATGGCGTTCAATTTGGCAAAGGCATGTTCACCAGCGTGAGTCACATCCACATCCACCCGCGACATTTGACTGCCAAAGCCAACTAAGGTGCTATCAAGCTCTGCCTTAGCGGCCAACTCAAAATGACTGCCACCGGCATTCATCGCCGCGCCAGTTTGTAGCGCGAAGCGGTAGTGCTCAAGCTTCGCCGACTCACCCACTCGGTACTCAGCAAAGGCGGTACTGCGGCTCAGCTCGGTACCAGAACACTCCTCAATGACAACGGCACTGGCATTATCTTCCACCGACACCAGAACGCGTGTATGGGATTCAGCGCCAGCTGTCACAAGATTCACAATGCGAACAGGGCGCTCGATCTGCGCACCAGCGGCCACACGAATCAGTACACCTTCGGCGGCCAGCACGTCGTTCACTAAACCAAACAAATGGCGCGAAGGCTTAACACTGGTAAAAGTATTGCTCGCCCAAGCTTGATCGGCGTCGGATGCCGAGGCCAATGAGGTGACCGAAAGCCCCTCGGGCAAATCGGTGGGAATGGTCGACTGCAACTGACCATCCGCGAACACCAAATCAATGCTATCCAAGCCATCAATACTCTGCGCGCTCGGCACTTCAGAGTTTGCAGCCTTAAGTTCTGCTCTGTCCCACACATTGATGGGAACATACTTCCAGGCTTCGGTTTTGCGAGTCGGCCAAGAGGTCGCCTTCAGCAACTCAAGTGATTCATTTCTTTTGGGAGACAGCCAATCGCTAACCGCTTCGGCGCGAGTGACTGTACCGTCTAACCAATTACTCATCACTCACCTCTTAGGCAGTTTCATCTTCGGCTGGCTGATCTTGCAACCAGGCGTAACCTTGCTCTTCTAACTCTAACGCTAACGAGGCATCGCCACTGCGCACGATTTTGCCGTCGGATAGCACGTGGACAAAGTCGGGTTTGATGTAATCGAGCAAACGCTGGTAGTGAGTGACCACAATGAACGCGCGATCCGGTGAGCGCTGGCTGTTCACGCCTTCTGCCACTACCTGTAAAGCATCGATATCCAAACCAGAATCGGTTTCATCCAACACACAAAGCTTTGGCTTGAGCAGCAACATTTGCATGATTTCGTTGCGCTTTTTCTCTCCGCCGGAAAAGCCTTCGTTAACACCGCGCTTCAAGAAATCGACGGGCAAGTTAACTTGCTTACACGCTTCACGTGCCATCTTGAGAAAATCTTTTGAACTTACAGCTTCTTCGCCACGCGCTTCGCGCTGGGCATCAACCGCTGCCTTTAGAAACTCTAGATTACTAACACCAGGAATTTCTACTGGGTACTGAAACGCCAAAAACAGACCGGCGCGAGCGCGCTCTTCAGCTTCCAGATCCAGTAGATCGGCATCGCCTAAAGTCGCAGATCCACCTTCAACACTGTAGCCTTCACGGCCTGACAGCACATAACCTAAAGTACTTTTACCGGCACCGTTAGGCCCCATAATGGCGTGAACTTCACCGGGCTTAACTTCTAGATCGAGGCCTTTGAGAATTTGTTTCTCTTCAACACTTGCCTGTAAATTTTTAATCGACAACATAATTTTTTCCTCAATCTATGGTTAACCCACAGAACCCTCTAGGCTAATCTCGAGTAGCTTGCCCGCTTCAACGGCAAACTCCATCGGCAATTCTTTGAAAACTTCTTTACAGAAACCATTCACAATCATGGACACGGCCTTTTCAGGATCGAGCCCACGCTGCTGACACAAAAACATCTGATCGTCGGAGACTTTCGAGGTGGTTGCCTCGTGCTCAACAATGGCGCTGGGATTGCGACTCTCTACATAAGGAAATGTATGCGCGCCGCACTTGTCGCCAATCAATAACGAGTCACACTGAGTAAAGTTACGAGCACCTTCGGCGCCAGAGTTCATGCGAACTAAACCGCGGTAGCTGTTGTTACTTTTACCCGCGGAAATACCTTTGGAAATAATGGTCGACTTGGTATTTTTGCCCAAGTGAATCATCTTGGTGCCAGTATCGGCTTGCTGTGCGCCGCGAGTCAGGGCGACGGAGTAGAACTCACCCACACTGTTATCGCCCTTGAGGATACAACTCGGATATTTCCAAGTGACCGAAGAACCCGTCTCAACTTGAGTCCAAGAGACTTTGGCATTGGTATGGCAGATAGCGCGCTTAGTAACAAAGTTATAAATACCGCCACGGCCCTCTTCATCACCGGGATACCAGTTTTGTACGGTGGAGTATTTGATCTCTGCATCGTCCATCGCCACCAACTCGACCACCGCGGCATGCAACTGATTTTCGTCGCGCTGAGGTGCCGTACAACCTTCTAGGTAACTCACATAGCTGCCTTCGTCAGCAACAATCAATGTGCGCTCAAACTGACCCGTGTTTTGTTCGTTGATGCGAAAGTAGGTCGACAACTCCATAGGACACTTGGTGCCCTTAGGAATATAAACGAAAGAACCATCGGTAAACACGGCGCAGTTTAACGCCGCATAGTAGTTGTCTTTTTGCGGAACCACACTGCCCAAATACTTCTTCACCAACTCGGGGTACTTATGTACCGCCTCGCTGATTGGGCAAAAGATAACACCGGCCTCTTCGAGCTTGTCTCGAAAAGTGGTGACAACCGAAACTGAGTCGAATACGGCATCAACCGCCACACCAGCAAGCATCATTTGCTCATGCAGAGGAATACCCAACTTCTCATAGGTTTTGAGAAGTTCGGGATCCACCTCGTCCAGAGACTGAGGCTTGTCTTTCATACTCTTTGGGGCGGAGTAATAAGAAATCGCCTGAAAATCGATTTTGTCGTAGTTGACGTGAGCCCAATCCGGCTCATCCATTTCCAACCAACTGCGAAAGGCTTTGAGTCGCCATTCCAGCATCCACTCAGGCTCTTCCTTCATGGCAGAAATACGGCGAATGATATCTTCATTCAAACCCGGCTCAAATGTATCGGATTCGATATCCGATACAAAACCCGCTTCGTATTCGCGCGCTAGCGCTTTGTCGATTTGCTCGGTCATAGTTTTAACTCGCTAATCACTTCAGTGGTGCCTGATAAGTCAGAGCGTCTGCCCATCAATTTTCACCACTTGTTAAAGCGCTCTTTAAGACGCTTTGAATCAATTTTTACAGGTACTCTTTACTCACGCCGCTTGTAACTGTTGCACCACTTGGCAGATATGTTCGATGGCCCTATCGACATCATTGCCAGAGGTAAACCGCCCCAGCGACAAGCGAATAGAACCATTGGCATCGGCATCGCTCATTCCCATGGCTTTCAACACATAGGAAGGCTCAACACTGGCCGAGGTACAAGCCGACCCAGATGATACCGCCAACTCTCGCAACGACAATTGCAAGGCTTCGCCATCAACGCCACCGAAACACACATTCAGGTGAATCGGACTGACGCGATCTTCACTACCGTTACGACTTACGTTAGGCAGATGCGCGATACCGCGCCACAATTGATCGCGCAACTGAGCAATCCGTGGCGCCTCGGTCTCGATTGCTGCCGCCGCAATTTTGGCCGCCTCACCGAGCCCCACCAATTGATGGGTGGGCAAGGTGCCAGAACGCATACCGCGCTCATGACCACCACCGTGGATAATCGCGCTCACTTGACGCTGAATCGCTCGCCTAACATAAAGCGCGCCAACGCCTTTGGGGCCATAAAACTTATGTGCCGACAAACTTAACAAGTCGGCATTTAGATCACTGACATCCAGCGGGATTTTTCCCGCCGATTGAGCGGCATCGACATGAAATAACACATCGCGCTGTCGACAAAGCTCGCCAATATCCGCAATCGGATTAAGCGAGCCGACTTCGTTATTCACATGCATCAAGCTCACCAAATAGGTGTCATCACGCATGGCTTCTCGAACCTGCTCTAGGCTAATAATGCCGTCGCTGTCGGGCGTCAACCAAGTGACTGCTACGCCCTTTTCTTGTAACCAGATGGCGGGGTCAACAACCGCTTTGTGTTCAATCTTTGAGGTAATCAAATGGCCTTTACCCTGCGCCGCTTCAAATACCCCTTTTAAAGCGAGGTTGTTGGATTCAGTCGCGCCACTGGTCCAAACAATTTCTCGAGCATCACAGGCCAGCAAATCTGCCACATTGCGCCGAGCGATTTCCACCTGCTCTTCGGCTTGCCAGCCGTAGATATGAGAGCGAGACGCTGGATTGGCAAAAACGCCATCCATGGTTAAACAACCGGCCATCGCTTTAGCAACCGCTGGATCGACCGGGGTCGTCGCCGCGTAGTCTAGGTAGATGGGGGCTTTCACACATCCCCCGTTTCGATGAGTTCCAGGCTCTGTTCAACGTTTTGACGCTCAGAGACGTCGCGAACATCTTGACGTGCCACCAAGCTCGCCAGGGTAATACCACTCAAAAAGCTGTGAATTTGATCGCTGAGATCACACCATAAATAGTGGGTGAGACACACCTGCCCCTGCTGACAGGTGCCGGCACCACCGCAATTGGTCGCGTCGATGGATTCGTTTACCGCATCGATAATTTGGGCCACTGAAATGGTTTCGGGATTGCCACTTAATTTATAACCGCCACCGGGCCCACGCACGCTGCTCACCAGAGATTGCTGACGTAACTTTGAGAACAGTTGCTCGAGATACGACAGAGAGATTTCTTGACGCTTGGAGATGTCCGCCAAGCTGATCGGCCCCTTCTCTGCGTTCAGCGCCAAATCCAACATGGCGGTTACGGCGTATCGACCTTTGGTTGTTAAACGCATGTGACAGTCCTATCGATGCAGTGGCTATTACCGTTTTAACAATGTGCGCGATGACTCAACTCGATCGGGGCTCGACCATGACCAACGATTAACTGGCATCATAATCAACCACGCAACGACCATTTTGCACATTTTGAGGTGCTGCCAACCACGACAGCAACCAAGCAATAGCAGGCTATTAGGGCGCGCATTATGTAAAAACCCACTAGATTGGTCAAGTATATAACCTACTAATTTAGTCTGGTATTAATGAGCCCCAATTTTCAGCACTTAATCTTGCTTATCACCGTCTTCAGACAGGGATTTAATCTTCTTTTTGGTGTGGAATATGTAATTCTGTATTGAAGTTAGAACGCCCCGCAGGATACTTAACTCCATTTGATCCATGCGCACGCGACTGTACAAACGACGTAAGCGAGTCATGGTCTGACGGGGATTATCCGGCTCCAAGAACCCCAACTGCTCTAAAGTGTCTTGCAGATGCTCGTAGTACATCTCGACCGCCTTGTGATCCACCGGCGGCTGATCCCAGTCGTCAAAGTGAGGCAGCTGACCGTCTTTCGCCGTCAGCCAAGCCATGCGAATCTCATAGCAGAGCACCTGCACCGCGGTCGCCAAATTCAGAGAACTGTATTCTGGATTGGCGGGAATATGAACGTGGTAATTGCACTTGTGCAGCTCCTCGTTGGTCAGACCGCGATCTTCGCGACCAAAAACGATGGCAACATCGTGATGCTGAACCTCGCCAATGGCGCGCTCTCCGCACTCGCGCGGCGTCACCAGCGGCCAAGGGATTCGGCGCTCGCGGGCACTGGTACCCACAACCAAACCACAATCGGAGACCGCATCGCTCAGATTTTCGACCACAATCGCCGACTCCAGCACATCAACCGCACCCGCGGCGCGCCAAACCGCCTTATCGGCGGGAAATTCTTTGGGCTCAACCAAGTACAACTGGGACATTCCCATATTTTTCATGGCGCGAGCGGCACCGCCAATGTTGCCAGGATGATTGGTATTCACCAGCACAATTCGGACTTTTTTCAGCAGATCGTCGGACATCTCACATCTCGATTGGTCGTTAGGGTGAAGCTTTCAGCCACACACAGAGTAAAAAGGCGCGCAGTGTAGCAAATTGGACTCTATCCTAGTAGATGGGTAAGGCCGGTTTAGCACGAAATACTGTATTGGGGGCAGCGCTCCTGATATACTCTCGCCCCCTTTTTGAGGCGTTGTGCTTGATCAGCGTCTGCTCTTTATACATATCTTACATTGCTGTTTACGGTTGGAGCCTTATGGAACCCATGCTGAACATTGCTTTGCGTGCTGCACGCAAAGCTGGCGAGCTCATTGAGCGCGCCCTAGAACGTGTCGACGTTATTGCCTTTGAAGAAAAAGGTCGCAACGATTTTGTCAGTGAGGTCGACAAGGCCGCAGAGAAAGAAATTACCTACCATCTGCGTAAAGCCTTCCCCGATCACACCATCATTGGTGAAGAAGGTGGTCGCAACGCCGGCAGCGATAGTGAATATGAGTGGATCATCGACCCTCTCGATGGCACCACCAACTTTATGCACGGCATTCCTCACTTTGCCATCTCGATCGCCTGTATTTATCGCGGTCAAATCGAGCACGCGGTAGTACTCAACCCCATCAGCCGTGAAGAATTTACCGCCAGCCGCGGCAAGGGCGCCACACTCAACGATCGCCGCATTCGCGTCGGCTCTCGCCGTGGTCTAGACGGCGCTCTCATTGGCACCGGCATTCCGTTCAATGGCACCTCTTACGAAAACATGACACCTTATCTGGCAACTATGCATGAGATCGCCGGCAAAACCGCCGGTATTCGCCGCCCAGGCGCAGCCTCTCTGGATCTTGCTTACGTGGCCGCTGGCCGCTTTGATGGCTTCTGGGAGATGAATCTAAAATCTTGGGATATCGCTGCCGGTGTTTTGTTGGTCAAAGAAGCCGGCGGAATGGTCAGCGACTTTAAAGGTGGCAATAGCTTTATGGACAAAGGCAATATCGTTTGCGCCTCACCCAAGGTGTTTAAACCCCTACTGCAGATAGTCGGTAAGCATATGGGCAACCTTTAAAGCCTATCCTCACGGCCATAAAGTAAGCCCCAAAAAAAGAGCGCCCCTGGGGCGCTCTTTTTTCTATATAACTCCAACATAACTCCAACCCCGCCGCCTCCAAAAGGTTAGACAATCAGACGGTTAATCGCATCGATCAACCGATCAACTTCCAAGGGCTTAGTGAGATAATCGTCAAATCCGGCCTCAGTACCTCGAGCCACGTCATGAGGCATAGCATTGGCCGAGAGCGCGACCACAGGGATATCCCGAGTTAAGTCATCGTCCTTTAGAACACTGAGCGCCTCAAAGCCATCTAAGCGCGGTAAATTAATGTCGAGAATAATAAGCTGAGGCTGCTCGGTGCGCGCTTTATAAATTCCACTAAAGGGCTCATCGGCAACACTCAAGGACAACAGTGGATAGCGCTCAAACACCTCTTCCATCAGGCGTATGTTGGAAGGGTTGTCTTCGATGTAGAGCAGGTGACAGGGTTTAGACACCTGCAATTTCCCCGAGGCCGTTGCCACCGTCTGAGCCTGCGTCGACAGAGGAGAGGTCCAGGCCGAGGTTAGCGGCAATATAACTCGAAAACTGCTGCCCTCACCTTCGCGACTGGTAAACTCCAGCTCTCCACCCATCATTTCCACTAAGTGGCGAGTGATTAGCAAACCAACACCACTGCCTTCAACTCCTGAGTCTTCAGCCCCCAAGCGATTAAAGGGCTCAAACATGTGACGCTGGCGCTGAGCGGAAATCCCTTCTCCGGTATCCCTAACCTCAATACAAAGTAAACCTTCTCGAGCGCCTCGAAAGCTGACCGCCACTAGGCCGTTATCGCGATTGTATTTGATGGCATTGCTGATCAAGTTAAGCAAAACCTGCTTGAGACGCATCGCGTCAGCCATGACATAACTATCGCACCAATCATCAAATTCCAGCTCAAACGAAATACCTTTGGCCTCGGCCGCGGCCGCCATCCACGAGGCCGCTTCTTCTACCGCTCGACGAGCCAACACCGGCTCGACCGATAAGGTCATCTGCCCCGCTTCCACCTTGGCCAAATCCAAAACATCATTAATAAGCTGGAGCAAATGTTCGCCAGCCTTACTAATTTCTGCCACATTGCCCAGTTGGCGCGGCTGCAGACCACCGTCCATGGTAAACACTTGGCAATATCCCAAAATGGCATTCAATGGCGTTCTTAGTTCATGACTCATGCGCGAAAGGAACTCGGATTTTGCCCTATTGGCCTGCTCTGCTTGCTCCTTCGCCTTAACGATATCCTGCTCAGCGCGCTTGAGATTGGTGATATCCATATTAGTGCCAGACATTCGAATCGCGACGCCATCACTATTTCGAGTTGCTTGTCCGCGCGCTCTTATCCAGCGCCAGTCACCAGTCTTCGACGCCACCCTATATTCAATATCATAAGGTGTGTCGTTTTTGAGATGACTGACCAATGACTTATTAAACCGCTCACGATCGCTCTCGTAGATACTCTCGCGCCAAACCTCTAATCGATTACGCCCACTCAAATAGGCATCATCGTGGTCGTCATAGCCCAACTGCTGCCAACAGCGATCGGAAAAGTGGAATCCCTGATCTTGGCTGTCCATAGACCACTCCCAAACCCCGTCACTGGTGGAATCGAGTATGCGGGTGTAGCGCTCCTCACTGTCGATCAGCTGCTGCTCAACTTCCTGCTGAAAGCTAATATCGGTCGCCATTCCCGAGACGCAATCGACGCGGTTATCAGCGGCGCGGGTGATTTCACCCTCGAGCCCAACCCACAGGTAGTCACCACACGCCTTTCGCACACGAACTTTCAGCTCCAGCACGGTTCCGCGCTCGAGAATCTGTGTACTCTGGCGCAACAGCATCATCCAGTCATCAGGGTGAATCTGGGGCGCTAAGGCTTCGACTTTTGGAATTCGGACGTAAGTATCAACGGGATAGCCAAGACTCTTCCAAAACTCGCCGCTAAGCAGCATGGTATTGTCGGCTGGAGACCACTCCCAAAAGCCAAAACCTTTGGCTTTAAGAAGGCGTTTATAGCGCTGATAGTCGCGGAATTCCCGCTCAGCGAAGTACTCTTTCATAAATCGGACTTATTGTTATTCGATTGCTGCCGCTACCCTTAACTAGGGCGCCTAATAGTTCACCGTCCGATGGCTGGTATTACAACATTCTTTCTGGGAGCGACTTAAGCCCCCAGATTAATTGTGGATTTAAGCGACTGTACGTGAAACTCGTTAAAAGGCAAGTCAGCGAGATACGATGACACGATCTATACTCAATAAATCGCTACTCAGAGGGAAACAACACCTGTGACACGCAAAACCGACAACAACACCTCCTGGCACAACTGGCTAGATGAGACCTTCATTCTGCTGGCGAGATATCAAGCGCCAGAGCAAAAAGATGAAATCCTGCCTCGAGCCAAGCAATGCCCGCTTAGAGCTTTTCTACCCAAGGCTGCAAAACGCAAGAGCGCCTCAGGCAGACCGAAAAAATCGCCCTCCTGAATCAAAAAAGCCCCGCTATTGCGAGGCTTTTCGACAAATGAGGCTAATGGTTACGGCACCTCATCAAACTCTTTACCCTCTTTAACCGGCAGCATCAAATCTTCTTTGCTGATACTCATGCCCAACAAGACATTACTGGCAACGTAGATAGACGAATAGGTACCGACCAACACGCCTACCAACAGCGATCATCTCAGCTATCTCGATCAGCGGGGAAATCAAACTCATAGTTATTGTGCTACTGGCCGCTACGCTGAACCAGCCCTCACCATCCTACGGCTGACTCAGCAATGGTTACTCGCAATTCAAGAACTTAATCTTTCAGGATGACCTGTGGTTTTCAGTGAATCTACGCTAACCCCGACGAAAGACCAAGTCGGGAAGTACAATGACACGACCTATACTCGATAGACCGTATCTCATAGGGAGGAATAACATGCGAAACGCAAACTAGCCCATGCTAAGCATGGAAAATGTGACTAACAGAAACCTTTATTTTAGTTGCTAGGTATCAAGCGGCTGAATAAAAAGATGAAATCATAACGCAAGCGAGACGCTACCAATTGCGAAACCTATTACCAGCTCGCCACACTGAAAAAGCAACATAATATAGAATAGAGATAGTACAAAAGTAGCACAAAAAAAAGCCCCAACGTTCGGGGCACAAGCTCAGAGAGATTCTTTCAACTAGACACAGCCATTTCATTCAATTCGGCACCGTGAGCTACCGGCCTTCCGTCTTCACCAATGGCAACAAAAACAATGCGGTCAACCTTGATAATCGACTCATGAGTCATTTTATTTCTCACCAAACACGCCAGTGTCATGGAGGTTCGCCCCACCTTCACAACCTCCACCCCAAACTCAATCACATCGCCACTCTTTGCAGAGCTGGTAAAATTAATTTCGGACATGTACTTAGTTACTATGGTTTGAGTTTTCATTTGGCAGCCAGCAAAAATTGCAACCTCTTCGTCAATCCAACTCAGCAACGCACCGCCAAACAACACATTAGAAGGGTTTAAATCTGTTGGCTTGACCGCTCGCCGCGTATAAAACTTCATAGCATTACTCCAAAAAACAAAATTATTTCAAACCCAATTTAAGGGAAGCCGTTCGTCCCTAATTTAGTCATCTATTCTGCAAAGCTCATACCAAAAATACCCCTCACTTTTAGAAGCTTTCCACCCACTAATGCACCATGACAGCCACTAAAGCCGAGACACCCATTAATATTGCACCTCAACAGACCTCGATAAAAAAAACTTTAAGAACTGATAAAAAAAACGGTCTTTAAAATAGAAACCACTGAACAAAAATATTCTAGAACAAAACAGACAAGCAAAAAAAAGCCCCGCTAGAAGCGGGGCTTTTTTTGGGGCAGTCTTTATGCTCTAGGGCACCTCGTCAAACTCTTCACCCTCTTTAACCGGCAGCATCAAATCTTCTTTGCTGATACTCATGCCCAACAAGACATTACTGGCAACGTAGATAGACGAATAGGTACCAACCAACACCCCCACCAACAGAGCAATGGAGAAACCGTGGATAATCTCGCCACCAAAGAAGAACAAGGCCAACAAAACTAAAATAGTGGTCAACGAGGTAATCAACGTGCGCCCCAAAGTTTGACTCAGAGAAAAATTGATAACTTCAAGCGGCGTTTCCGTTCTCAGTTTACGAAAATTCTCTCGAATCCGATCAGACACCACAATGGTGTCATTCAATGAATAACCGATCACCGCCAACACCGCCGCCAATACCGTCAAATCGAAATCCAGCTGCATTACCGAGAAAAAGCCCAACACGATGATGACATCGTGAGCCAAGGCGGCGACTGCGCCAATCGAAAACTTGTATTGGAAACGCATCGCTACGTAGGCCATAACCACCACCAAAGCGAACAACATACCAATGCCGCCATCATCGCGAAGCTCTTCACCCACTTGCGGGCCAACAAATTCGATTCGACGCAACTCAACCTCTTCGCCCGAGCGATTAAGTGCCGCGAGAATCTCATCTCCCAAACCCGACTCAAATCCTCGCTGAAGGCGAATCAACACATCGGTTTCGGCGCCGAAATGAACCACTACCGCACCATCAAAACCGGCGGCGTCTAGCTGCTGACGCACTTTGTTTAAGTCGGCTGACTGCTCGTAACCCACCTCGATTTGAGTACCACCGGTGAAATCTAAACCAAATTTCAAACCGTTCATCGAGAGCGACGCGATGGCACCAATAAGCAACACAATCGACATGATTGCTGCCAACTTACGCTGCCCCATAAAATTAATGACTTTTATCTGTTCTGACATTTTTCTTATCCTGTAAAAAGCCGCCTATGCAGCTTCAATCATTCGGTAGTCGAAGGGGTTTAAATCCAAATCTTATCGAGATTACGACGACTGCCGTAGATCAAGTTCACCAGCCCTCGTGTGCCAACAATCGCGGTAAACATCGATGTCACAATACCAATCGACAAGGTCACTGCGAAACCCTGTACTGGGCCAGAACCAATCGCGTACAAAATCACCGCAACAATAAGCGTGGTTAAGTTGGCATCCAAAATGGTGGTAAAGGCTCGATCAAAACCGGAGTTAATTGCCGAATGTGGCGGCAAGCCGTTGGCGAGCTCTTCTCGTATTCGCGAGAAAATAAGCACATTGGCATCAACCGCCATACCCACAGTTAAAACAATACCGGCAATACCAGGAAGCGTCAGTGTCGCACCCATTAGTGACATACACGCCAGCAACAGAACCAGATTTAAACTCAGAGCAATATTGGCTGCAAAACCAAAAACGCGGTAATAAATCAGCATAAACACCAACACAACCGCCAAACCAATTTGCACCGATTTGACCCCAACCTCAATGTTCTCAGCTCCCAATGAAGGCCCAATGGTTCGCTCCTCCACGAAATACATTGGCGCCGCCAAAGCACCCGCTCGCAATAGCAAAGCCAGCTCGGAAGCTTCGGCAGTATTGTCTAGGCCGGTGATTCGGAACTGAATACCCAGAGCGCTTTGCACCGTTGCCAAGCTGATGATCTTTTTCTCGACCACCTGAGTCGGTATGGCCTCTTGCTCGCCCTGCTCGTTAACGATGTAATCCATACGAGTTTTGTATTCGATAAACAAAACACCCATACGACGCCCAACATTACTGCGGGTAGCGCGGTGCATTTTGGTACCACCAGAGCTGTCTAGAGTAATGTTTACCTGTGGCTGGCTGGTTTCACTGTCGAAGCTCGACTTAGCATCCGCCACCTGATCACCAGAAATGATCAGCTTCTTCTCGAGATAAGAGTTGCCCCAGCGACGCTGGTCCATTTCATTGCGGAACGGAAAAGATTCTTTACGGGTAACCAGCTCTGAAGCCTTGGCTTCTAAACGAAATTCCAAGTTAGCCGTTTTACCAATGATACGTTTTGCTTCGGCGGTGTCTTGAACACCAGGTAATTCAACCACAACCCGATTGCGACCCTGACGCTGAACGATGGGCTCAGACACCCCCAGCTCATTCACTCGATTTCGCAAGGTGGTTAAGTTTTGACTAACCGCATAGTCTTCAATTTCGCGAATCGCTTGCTCGCTCATCTGCATGGTGATGATATAGCGACCGACCTGATCATCGGTTTCGCGCACCAGCGTGGGGTATTCACTGCGGATCTCGGCGTTGGCAGAATCTCTCAACTCTTCCGTTTTAAAGCTTGCGGTGATGACATTGTCTTCACTTAACGTCACCGACTGGTAGCGAACCTTAGCTTTGCGCAGTTGCGACTTCATTTCACTGACAGTACTTTCTAAACGCTTGGCAACTGCGGTTTGGGTATCGACTTCGAGCAAGAAGTGAACACCACCGGCCAAATCCAGCCCTAATTTCATCGGTTCGGCACCAAAGCTTCTGAGCCATTCAGGGGTGGTTGGAGCCAAATTCAGCGCGACAACATAGTTGTAACCCAGCTTTTTCGAAATAACTTGCTTGGCCGCCAGTTGATCTTCGGCATCGGTTAACCGCAATAGCGCATTTTTACCGTTAGACTCTCCACCAAAGTATTCAATTCCCGCTTCATCGAGTGCTTTGGTTGCCATCGCCAGAGCGCGCTCATCGATAACGGTAGCGCCCGACTGACCAGATATTTGTACCGCGGGATCTGGCGCATAGAGATTGGGGGCTGAATAGATCACGCCAAGGGCGGCGATCAACAGTACCAGCAAGTTTTTCCAAAGAGGGTAACGATTCATAAAGGGTTCCAAAGTGGCCTATGGCCGGTTTCTTTTTGTATTCTTTTATAGACGGCTAACAATCTTAAGCCCGTAGCCAATTATCATGGGGACAGATTACAGTTTTTCAATCCACCCCTCACACCAGAGCAGCCTGTACAATTATTGCTCTAACGGCGGAACATCCAGCCCTTGCTTGCCGTAGAAATCCACCAAAAACTCATCCAGTTGATGATTTGCGATAGCTTCACGTAAGCCGGACATTAAGTTCTGATAAAACCTTAGGTTGTGAATGGTGTTCAGCTGGGCCCCTAAAATTTCACCGCATTTATCAAGATGATGCAAATAGCTGCGACTAAAATTTGTACAGGTATGGCAATCGCACTCAGCATCCAATGGGCTGGTATCATGTCGATGCTTGGCGTTGCGAATCTTAATCACCCCTTCCGAGGTAAATAGATGCCCGTTGCGTGCGTTGCGCGTTGGCATAACACAGTCAAACATATCGATGCCGCGACGCACGGCTTCGACAATATCCGCCGGTTTGCCGACCCCCATTAAATAGCGCGGCTTATCTTCAGGCATGGTGTGGGCCAGATGATCCAACACTCGAATCATATCCTCTTTTGGCTCTCCCACCGACAGCCCGCCGATGGCGTAACCGTCAAAACCAATATCGGTCAGGCCTTCGAGGGACTCGCTGCGCAGATGCTCATACATGCCTCCCTGTACAATACCAAACAGCGCCGATGGGCTATCGCCATGAGCATCTTTACTGCGTTTGGCCCAACGCATTGATAACTCCATGGAATCGCGAGCTTCTTTTTCGGTGGCCGGGTAAGGCGTACACTCATCAAAAATCATCACCACATCAGAACCCAAGTCACGCTGAACTTGAATTGCAATCTCAGGGTTAAGCTCGACTTTACTGCCATTGATGGGTGATTTAAAAGTTACGCCTTGCTCGGTTATCTTGCGCATCTTGCCCAAGCTAAAGACTTGAAAACCACCCGAATCGGTAAGAATCGGCCCCTTCCACTGCATGAAATCGTGCAGATCACCATGGGCTTTGACCACTTCAGTGCCCGGGCGAAGCATCAAATGGAAGGTATTACCCAAGATAATATCAGCGCCTATCTCTTCGATATCCCGAGGCATCATGCCTTTGACGGTTCCATAGGTGCCCACTGGCATAAAGGCTGGAGTTTCAACCACACCGCGAGGAAATTTGAGTCGCCCGCGACGGGCTTTGCCCTGATGGGTATCCATTTCAAAGTCCATAAAACACTCGTTACGGCTGGTGCTTTTACTGTCCGCGGTCAAGGCTAATTTCCTCTGTGGTTGCGTGGGGGTTTCGGGTAATAAACATGGCATCGCCATAACTAAAAAAGCGATAGCGTTCGGCCACCGCCTCGTCATAAGCCGCCATGGTATTGCGGTAGCCGGCAAAGGCCGATACCAGCATCAACAAAGTCGATTCTGGTAAATGAAAGTTAGTCACCAAAGCATCAACCACTTTGTACTGATAGCTTGGGTAAATAAAGATATTGGTTTCGCCCTGATAGGGACTGAGTTCACCGCCCTGAGCGGCCGTTTCTAAGCAGCGCACACTGGTGGTCCCGACAGCCACCACACGTCCGCCTGCAGCTTTGGTCTGTTTGACCTTTTCACAGACGGCAGCATCGAGTTCCATGATCTCGCTGTGCATCTGGTGCTCTTTAATATTATCGACTCGCACCGGCTGAAAGGTTCCCGCACCGACGTGAAGGGTGACAAAGGCGATATCTACGCCGCGTGCCTCGAGTTGAGCCAGTAATTCGTCGTCAAAATGCAATCCCGCGGTGGGGGCTGCCACGGCGCCTGGCTTACCAGTATCGCTGTAAACCGTCTGGTAGCGCTCTCGGTCCTGCATTCCGTCTTCGCGATCGATATAGGGTGGTAAGGGCATGTGCCCGATGCGCTCCAGCACTTCCAGTACCGACTGATCCTTGGGAAAAGCCAATTCAAACAGCGCTTCGTGACGGTTAATAACCATCAATACCGTGCCGTCTTCTAGGATTATCTCGGTGCCTACCTTAGGGGATTTGCTGGCCTTGGTGTGTGCCAACACACGATGACTATCAATCACTCGCTCCACCAACACCTCGACCTTGCCACCGGAGGGTTTCTGGCCAAAGACTCGAGCGGGAATCACCCGGGTATTGTTGAACACAATCAGGTCACCGGCCTCGAGCCAGTTGAGCAAATCTGGGAACTGGCCATGCTGAATCGCACCGCTGTCGCCATCGAGTCGCAAAAGCCGGCTACCACGCCTTTCGGCAGCGGGTTGGCGGGCAATCAGTTCATTGGGTAATTCGTAGGAAAAGTCCTGTCGACGCATAGCGAAAACAACATCCAAAGCCAGTTAAATCAAGGGATGCAAGGGTATAGGAAAACGCCTCTGGAGGCCATGGAGATTGTCACTATTGGGGGGAACTAATGGCGAGTGGCGAGTGGCGAGTGGCGAGTGGCGAGTGGCGAGTGGCGAGTGGCGAGTGGCGAGTGGCGAGTGGCGAGCCAATCATGACCTCCCCTGACTTCAGCGCAAGCGAGTATTTGCTTTACCCGCTCTCTAAACGAAAAAGGAGCGCCTGAGCACTCCTTTCTATTGGGCGATTTAACCAAATGACTTAGCTGTACAGAGGTTTGCTCAGCTCGGCCCAGTCGATGTCGGCATCGTCGGGCATATCCTCAAACTGAAGGATTCCCAACTCTTCGAATTTGGGACGGATTTTATCGGTCAGCAAACCAATACGGCGTAAATTAGGAATCACACGCTGGAACAGCAACTTGCGAAAATGCTCCATACCGCCGCCTTCCAAAAACACCTTGCGGGCCTCTTCTTCATCCCAACCAAAGTGACGAAATACCGAGGTTGGAACCAAGCGCTCACGACTCACCAAGCACGCCTCATAGGCAAATTCGGCACGCTCTTCTTTTTCTTCATCGCTCAGCGTTTTCACGTATTCGGCCAAATAGTGAATACCAAAAGCTACGTGTCGAGCCTCGTCGCGAATAATAAGCTCAAGCATGTCCTTTTTCAGACCATTGGGGTCGACGTATTCTTTGGTGGTCGAAAATGCCGCTAGGGCTAAGCCCTCGATGATTACCTGCATACCGATGAATTTCAGATCCCAGCGCTCATCGGTCAAGATTTTGTCGATGATGTTTTTCAGGGCGCCATCGATGGGATACATGATGCCGGCTTTGGTCTGCAGATAGCGATTGAAGGTCTCCACATGACGAGCCTCGTCAAAGGTCTGTGAAGCGGCATAGAGTTTAGCGTTGTAAGTCGGGGCACAAGACACCAGCTGAGAGGCGACCAATAACGCACCTTGCTCTCCGTGCAAAAACTGCGAATCGGTCCAAGCCTCCGAATGCATAAGAAACTCTTCACGCTGCTCTTGAGTCATATCCACAAACGGCTGGTACTCGGAAAAGCCACTCATGAAGGCGCGCACTTCGTATGGGGCACGGCCTATGGGTTTGGTCCAATCTAAATCCATGTCGGCATTCCAATTCAACTCTTTGCCGAGGTTGTACAATTTTTTAATTCGGTCTTCGTTGATGTGGTAATCCCAGTTGAAACTGCCGGTGAGCGGCGTTTGGAATATTTCCGCCACTTCATTAACAGCGGATTCAGTGAGGTCGATATCGGTACCGTCGACCTCGATTTTCTGCGCGTCTTCGAAGAATCGAATGTCGCTTGGGGTTTGCTCTACAAAAGTGGCTGTCACGTTACTCTCCCTATTCGTGTTTTATGGTCTGAAGTTTTGCTTGCATCCTGCACCTTCACAAGGTTATCTTGAGCCATGTTAAAAGTCATATTTGGCCATAGCCTAAGTTAAAACTTACCGCCAAACTGTGACCGAGACAACAATAAACATAATAAAATCAAACGGATAAAAATAATAACTTACCGTCCGCGCCCGGAAAAAGAGAGATGAAAGAACGAGATCTACCTATCAGTTACGCCGCAATCTTAGTCGATGTAGCCAAAAGTTTTGGCGCTTCTCGAGAAGCCTTGCTGGCAGCGGTTGATTTAAGCGACAAGGATTTAGCCACTCCCGAGGCTCGCTGCAACGAAAACCAACTGCGAACATTGATCGAAATTGCGATCGAGAAAACTGGAAATCAAGCACTGGCGTTACATTTCGGTGAGCAGCTGACACTCACCTCTCACGGTGTTTTTGGCTATGCGGTAATGAGTTGTCGAAACGTCAGGCAAGTGATTGAAATTCTCACAAAATACTATCGGCTGCTGCTAAACAACGCATCGCTGAATTTGGTGGAAGAAAACAATAAGGTCTCCATTGAGTATCGCCCTCGCCGCGATCAGCTGCTTGATCGCAGACAAGACAGCGAACTGTTTTTTGCCGGTGTGTTAAGTTCAATCAAACATCTTCTGCATCTCGATCATGTCGACGCAGAGATAGAATTTGATTTTTCGGCTCCCTCCTACGAAGCCGATTATCATCGTATTTTGGATTGCCCAGTGCGCTTCAATAACAACGTAAGCAAAATCACCTTCCCCAATACGTTAATGGAAGAAAAGCCCGAATACGCTAACCCTGTGATGCTCAAGCTCTACGAGCAACAGTGCGACGAATTGCTATCACGGATGAAAAACAGTGAAGGCTTAAGAGTTAAAGTGCGAGAACTGCTAGTCGCTGCTCAGCATCAATTCCCCAGTTTGGAACAAGCTGCCGATCACTTCCACATGAGCCCGAGAACCTTTCGCCGTCGACTCAGTGACGAAGAGGTTTCTTTTCAGAGGATTCTTGATGAAGTTCGCCAGGAATTGGCGGAGACCTATCTGCGAAACCCCGCCATCTCGGTAAATCACACTGCGGATCTTTTGGGTTTTCATGATGTGTCGAATTTTCGTCGAGCATTTATTCGCTGGAGTGGAATTTCGCCCTCGGAATTCAAAAAGCAAAATGTCACACATTGAAAGGTAATCGCCGAAGTTTGACCTAAAAGCCTAGTCTAAGAACTTCGGCGATTCACAGTCTCGATACAGGCGCTCAAGCCAAGTATCTACGCAGACACTAGTGTAACCCTGAGCGATCCATCACCGAGGACCAGGGGACGAGTTTGAAGTTTTGTCTGGCATCAGGCATGCGATTGCGACCGTCTTGCACCACCAAAACCCCGTCGGAAAATACGCCCCCCAAATTGGCACTGGATACCGCTAAGCCATCGGTTTCTGAACTGCCATCGATACCTTTCTGAAGATTAATCCCAACGCGAAAGCGTCCTAGATAGTCATTGCTGCGCCGATCATAGAGGACGTATGCATTGTCCCCCTGACTGGAGACCACGAGATAACCATCGCCATTACTCTTCTCGTACAAGCTCATGCCTTCTACATCGGCCACGAGATTCCCAGAGGATAAGTCGTCGATCAGCGATAGAGTTGCCGGTTGATCGGCGTCGGCACTCAAGCGCCAAAGACCATAGTTTTCTTCACCTACGTATAAGACACCCGCCGCATCATCGGCCACACAGCCTTCTGGCTGGCCCTTCAACCGAAACTCTCTCACTTTTTTTGCCCAAGTGAGCTCGCGACTGCCTGAATGACCGTCGCTTTCGTGCCTAAGAACATCTCGATTGAGTTGCCACTGTTGATACAAACCGGCCTTATTATTGACGAACAACGAGGTGTTTCCAGTACTGGCAGAGGAATACAAACAAGCGCCATAAGGTTCGCCTAAACTTTCGTCGATAAGCGAATCACTAATCAACTCAACACGACCGCTGTGCTCGTCTATGCGATACAAATCCACATTATTGGTGGTGCGATTGGTGGCGATTGCCACATCGACTTTTTTATCATCAGAGAGGTTTAATACGTCGTAGCGCACATCCACATTGTTGAGTCGCCCTCGAGATAAAAACTGTTGTGCCCGCCCCGTTAAATCGTGAACCCACAATCCTTGCTGTTTGTCGGTACTCAGGACGAAACTTTTTTCGGGGTTGTGATGATTCACCCACACTTCGGGATCATCCGCGGCGTCGCCATGGCTCTCAACCGTCTCGGTTTCGACGTGAGGAATAACCTCGAAGGTCTCTGCCGTCTGAGCTCCTGTAGCGCCTTTGTTGATGGACAGTTTCACCGCCGTCTTTGATCGATAGAGAGTGTTACCTTCGTCTTCCAGCGCCCAGAACTCTCCATTGATGTCGGAATCTTCTGAGGGCAAAAAAACCACACTGGAAAAGTGGTTCAGAAAATTAATTTTCTGAACACTTTCATGAAGCTCACCGTCTACTAAGGAAAGCACCTCAACGTAATCACCGTAGCTCAACAGCAACCTTGACGATGATAAGACTTGTAAGTCCGACGGCGCCTGAAGATGATCGGCAACCGGTGCCACTCCCGCTATTAGGCGTCGTTCTTCATCTTGCTCTTGATCACTGTTCAGCGATAAAACACCGACCCCTTGCTGACTCCAAAAGAATCGTTGTGATTGTTCATCCACAGCGCATTGATTGACTCCTTCACCTAACGCCAGTTCACGCACCAATAGGGGCTTTACTTGCCGGGAATCAACGTGCAACAAATACTGATAGGCGCGACCACTCTCTAGAACCGCCCACAAGTACAAAGACCTGTCCGATGGAGATTGAGATGCCTTTGCGACTGGAGCACTGGACAAACACACCGCGGCCACTGCAGAGGACCACTGCTGCTGCCAGCCAACGCCCTTAAAGGCATTGTTGGCAATCGACTTTAAACGGATAAGGTTTTCCGACTCATCCACAAATGCCAACCAGTGCTCGGCGGAGTTATCGCTAGTCAGCACATCCAGAGATTTACTGTCGCCTTTACCGGCGGTGGCCAGCAACTGACGAGACTGGTCAAACAACACCGCGCCTTGGGTCTCGCTAGAGGCCAGAAATAAAACATCGCCTCCGTTACCTACCGCTCTAAGCCGATAACCCTCAAGGGATTGATCAAGCGTCGAAACCGAAACCTGATCGCCAGAAAAAGCCAAAGGCTTCGACGAAGACGAACCGTCATCACATGCGACCAACACGGCCGCCATCCAAAAAACAATCAATTTCTTCATAGTTGGATCTTATTAAGTTAAACAGGCCCCGAAGTTCGGGGCCAAAATACACGTCAGCCGTTTCTCGTTAGTCGTGAATATCAAAGACTAGCGACGATATCCACGAGCCTTTAGAAATTACGATAGGTAAAGCCTAAAACAAACGACGGGCCATACTCTTCGTATTGAGCATTGTTATTGGTATTACCGTGGTAGCGATAATAAGGTTCATCATTGAGATTGATGGCATTGAAATAAATTTGCATAGAATCGCCAACGTCATACTTCGCGGTGAGATCCACCTGCATGTGATCATCTTGATAGAGATCGTTCTCTTTGTCGCTGAGATCCACCTCGATCAATCGCTCACTTTTGTAGGCCGCCGACAGGCGCAAGCTCAAAGGCCCGGTTTCATAACCTAACACCAAGTTACCCACCGTATCGGCCTGTTCTGGCAGATCGATAGTCGAGCTGCGATCGGCCTCTGCACCAAGATCCAGATCCGCCTCACTGTCGATGAAAGTGGCATTAGCTTGAAGCAAGAAGCCAGAGCTGAAGTTCTTGGTATAAGCCAACTCGAGCCCAAAGAGATCCGCGCTTTTGCCGTTCAGCGGTTTGGTAATCTCGCTATCATTGATGGTGACACCAGGCGCATAAACAGAACTGTCGACTACACCACTAACGTCGGCGCTAAATATAAAGTTGTCGATCTCTTTATAAAACAAAGAGGCGCTGAGAATGCCGATATCCCCAGGGTAGTACTCTATCGCCAGATCGAAGTTCTTAGATTCATAAGGATCGAGCTCGGGATTGCCAGCCTCGACGGATAACTCATCATCTTCGATGGAAATTTCTTCTGGTGAAGGATTCAAGTCACCAAAAGACGGTCGCGCAATGGTCTCGGAATACGCCGCTCGCAATAAAGTGTGATCGCCCAAGCGATAGCGAGCGTTGATACTCGGCAGCAAGTTGCTGTAGTTTTGGTCGTACTTGACCGCGTCAATCGAGCTGCTAAAACCACTGCCATCTTCAATTAGACGTGCGTCAAAACCCTTGGCTTCAAAATCGGTAGATTCGTAGCGCAGACCATACACCAAACGCAAATCATTGATGTCAATTCGGCTCATGATATAGAGCGCTTGCACATCTTCTTGCATTTCGTAGTCACGAGCTGAAGAGACAATACTGCTGTGATAAGCCTCGCCGGTAATACCGTCATCCTGCAACGAGGTACCACTGCCAATCACTTGACTACTAATAAAAGAATCAATGGCACTCTCACTCAATTGCGGCCCAAAACGCCCAACATCATAGGACACCAATCCAGAGGTAAAGGCATCCATGGTCGGATCACCCAAAGCGCCAAAATCATCAAAGATGGTCGCTTCAACATCGTCCGTTTTTTCACGGTTGGTCATTTTGCCACCGAACTTTAGATAGCCCGGATAGTCTCCAAATTCCATCTCGCGAGTGATGTCAAACTGGTAGGTGTAGATTTCGTCTTCGGTATAGTTGTCCTCAAGTACCACTTCCGTTAATTCAAACAGGGTCGGATCGAAGGCATCTTCCTCGGCAATCAAACTTGGAGTCTTGCCCAAGCCGGTATAACCCAAATCGACATCTTTTTGTTCGAATTCGGTATCGCGACGATCCGGCTCTTTCTCTGAAGATTTTGAATAGCCCACTGAGTATTCGTAGGTCCAATCCCCCACCATGTTGAGACCACCCAACACCACGGAGGTGATTTTTTGTTCCTCGTAGCGATCTTTGAAATCTCGAACTAACTCGGCGTCGGTCCACAATGCCGAGCTGTCATCGATACTGTCGAGATCACCCTTGTCGAATTTGTATTTGGTGCGCTGGCGGTACTCTTGATCCTCGAAGTGACTGTAAAGACTACGCACATAGTACTCGGAGGTTTCCGATGGACGCCAATCTAGATTCAAAGCTGCCCCTAAACGCTCGCGATTAACGATGTAATCACGTTGCTGAAGCTCTGCCACACCGCGAACACCAGAGTCTTCAATGTCTGAATCCCATTCACCATCACCCTCCATTACTTCCGAACCAAAATCACGATCCTGCCAGCTCAAGGCCGCGGCCACGCCAAACTCGCCAGCCTCGAGATCAAAGACATTGGTAAAGGTACCGGCAAATTTCGGGCTTACCTCACCCTCGAGATCATTGTAGTTTCCTTCACCGGAAACTTTATAAGTCATGCCATCGCGATCAAAGGCGGTAAGGCTTTTAACTTCAATGTTGCCACCAATGGTACTGCCGTCCATATCCGGTGTGACTGTTTTGGTGACTTCCAGCCCTTCCAACAAGCCAGACGGAATCACGTCCAACGCCACTGAGCGACGATCGCGTTCCGGCGCAGGAATGGAAACGCCATTGATCGAAGCGCTATTTAGATTGGGATCTAGGCCGCGAATTCCGACAAATCGACCTTCGCCCTGATCGCGCTCGATAAAGACACCGGAAACCCTCTGCAACGCCTCACTGACGTTTTCATCAGGAAATTGCCCGATAGAATCGGCCGACACCACCGATTTAAAATTGTCTGCCGCGCGCTTCTTATTTAATGCACTGGATGCGCCAGCGGCTTGGCCAACGACAATAACGTTTTCAATGCTGGCAACATCGCCACCGATTTTAATCCGCTCAGAGGTGGTGGTATCGTCTGTAACACTGATCAACTGCTGTACTGATTCAGCCCCCAGATAATCAACGATCAAGGTGTAAGTTCCGGCTGGTATTGAGTTGAAGGCGAAGCGTCCGCCGTTATTTGAACTGGACTCCAACTTCAATTCTTTTAGGCGCACGATGGCGCCATCAAAATAGACACTGCCAGTGGCGTCACTCACTCGCCCCTCCAAGCGGCCGTCGGCACTGGCGTTCAGAGCGCAACTGAATGCGCCTGCTGCCATCAAAGCTTTTACTGATCTTTTCATAGTATCCCCAAGAGTATTATTCAGTCTTTCACGGTGGCACCACTCAATAGCTCAGAGTGATGCAATCAGGTATCGCTGACAGGGAAACTAAGAAAGCTCTGTGACACTTTGTTGACAAGAAAATTTGAACAACCTAAAACAGAGCGCTATGGCTATTTTTGACCTGACTTTTGGTAATCAATTGAGCCAATTAGACCCCGACCAGACTGATTTTTTTACGAGTAAACTCGTGCGGATCGGCGCTCTAGCCCCGATTACACTAGACCTAAAGATCAAATCATTCGTCCATACGCTAACGCAACAGGCACTTAATTCATGAAGAAAAACATCTTCAGTGATCCGATATGACCCTCAGGTCGTTCATCGCGTCAATTACCCTTACCGATCGTCATATTTTTGTCACAGAATTGACTCATTCTGACAAACATCGACAAGCACATTGCCGGAGCCCTGCCCCCAATGAAAAATCACTCTGCCCTTCATCTGGCAAAAATCAGCCTAATTGTATTTGCGTTGCTGACCATACTTAGCGTCAATTTATGGTTGGGTGAAATCAAAGTTCTCGCGTCGATTACTTGGATTGACATTTTTGGCGAAGGCGCCACTTTGGGCTTACTGTTGATGTTCTTCGGCTTTGTTCTTGTCAGCCGCCCTAGGGGGCGGGTAACCAACCTTCTCTCGCTCGGACTCATTGCGTTCTGCGCCGCGACCTTTCAAGACATTCTCGATGAAATCATTCAATTGCCTACCAGCGTTTGGTTTGATGACTTCACAGAATCCGCTTTGGCCCCATTTGGATTTGTTTTACTGGGATACGGCTTTATTTTGTGGAATACCGAGCAAACGGCAATCAACGGAAAGCTCCAATGTAAAGAACGCTTTTATCGTGAACACAGCGCCATCGATTTTGTCACCGATTTGTATACCTCGCTGTATATGACCGCACACTTAGACCGAGAGCTTAGCCTGCATCGCAATGAAGGTACCCCGTTTTCGCTGATGATGATCGACATTGCAGAATTTGATGAGTTTAATCGTCGCTACGGTGATGAAGACGGTGATCGACTACTGGCACAGGCGGCAAAACTCATCACACTCAATCTGAGAGCGAGAGATTTGGCCTGCCGATACGCCGGCGATCGATTCGTGGTTTTATTTCCCTCGACCCACTTAGTAGACGCCAAGGTTTACCGCCAAGAAATCACCAATGCCATCGAAAACTTGGCGTTTAAACCAAGCAATGCCGCGCGATCGGTCTTCATTACCTGCCACAGCAGTTTAATCGATCACAGCGCCGGACAATCCAGTGAAAGGCTGTTCGAGACGGCCAACAAAGCGCTTGAAGAAATCAAGCTCAATAGCGCATCACTGAAAGCGGCGTGACATAAAATGAACGCCTACTTTTGCATCGACGATAAAGTACAAGCCACCACACAATTGCCCGCGGCGATACTGGCACTGGCCAAGAATCACCGACTGGACTTTGATGCACTCGTTCGCGGTACAGGTATTTTTGATACCGACTTAAGCGATTGCCGTCATCGTCTTAGCAGCCGAAAGTGGCATCGCTTGCTACAGAATGTAGAGGCAGCTGATCGCTCACAGGAGTTGTTATTTCGATTGGGTCGACGTTTGCCCTATATTGCTCATGGCGCTCTATTACAGGCTCTGCTTAATTGTGCAAGCGCCAGAGAATTACTGGAAATATTGAGAGACCACTCGCGACTCTATTATCCCAGCTGTTTTTTCCAACTGGCCTCAACCACTCATCACCACATCTTTCTTATAAACGACGCAATTGGCCATGGGGAACAGCAATACCTTCACGATCAAGTAGTACTCTCATCAATTATCACTTTGTTCAAAGCCTGCAACATTTCAACAGAGGGAATCAGCTATCTTCTCAGCCAGTCGCGACCTCAAGATACCGCAGCGCACAGCACCTATCTCAGTAGCCGAATTCACTATTGCTCGCCAGTCACGGCCTTGATCATTCCTGATAATTGCGGCGTTCACGAAGATGCTTCTGGCCACAGTGAGTTCTCCAACAACGCCAAACTCAGCGCGTTGCAACAATGCGATATGGCGCAGATGCAGGACAAACTCCAGCCGGGATTCATTGAGGCGGTGCAAAAGCATCTAATGCGTCAGCTATTGCGAGAGGATGTGTGTCTAAATTCCTGCGCTCAAGCTTTTAATACCAGCCCCGCCAGCTTAAAACGCTGGCTTAAGAATCATCACTCGAGTTTTCAACAACAACTGGATAACGCGCGAAAAATCCTAGCGTTATCGATGATTTTTATCGATGAGCTCAGTAACGACGAGACTGCACGGCGACTGAGAATTCATGATAGAGCCAATTTTCGGCGCTCATTTAAGCGCTGGACGGGCACACTACCCAGCAAGTTACGCGAAGATCTATTACACTTTTAAGACTAGACGAAGAAACACTATGAAGAAAAAATCAGCCAACCCAATCCATTCGAGTCGCCGCACTTTTCTCAAGCAATCCGCATTTGGAGGTGCTGGCGCTCTCACAGTGGCCAGCATGACTGCACCTCTAGCGGGCTGCCAAAGCAGCGGCGCAGATTCGTCTCTCACTTTTAAAGAGATTCCTCATCGACTCGACCATCATCATCACCTTCCCGATGAGTACAATGCACAAACCTTATTGCGTTGGGGCGATCCGCTGTTCAACCAAAACAATTTTGATCCTAACCAACAAACCCCGGAGAGCCAATCAGAGCAGTTTGGCTACAACAATGACTTCATCGGATTTATGCCTCTCAGTGACGACTCAAGCGCCACTGGTGACGAGCACTTTCACAGCGCCAACAGTGATCGTGGCTTACTCTGTGTGAATCACGAATACACCTTGCCTCATCTTATGTTCAGTGGCTACGAGGACAAAAACGCGGCAAAACGCGACACTACGCTCGAGCATATGGCCATCGAACAGCAAGCCTGTGGTCACAGCGTGGTAGAAATTAAACGTGAAGACAATCAATGGGTAGTCGATACCGACAGCGCTTACAACCGCCGAATCACACTGTCCACGCCAATGACACTCAGCGGACCCGCCGCTGGCCATCAACGCCTATCGACAGCGGCAGACCCTGAGGCTAAACGCGTACTCGGTACCGTCGGAAATTGCGCTGGTGGAAAGACGCCATGGGGAACTGTGCTAATTGCGGAAGAGGGATTTGGCTCGGCATTCATGGGCAGCCGTCAACAGCTGAGCCCAAAAGAGCAAGATAATTTTCGCCGCCTCTCGATCGGCGACGGTCGCCCGTGGGGCAGACAGGATTCGCGCTTTAACATCGAACAAGAACCCAATGAAGCCAATCGCTTTGGCTGGATGGTCGAGCTAGATCCTTACGATCCCAACTCGCTGCCGAAAAAACTCACCGCGCTCGGTCGCTTCGAACACGAAGGCACCACCATTGTTGCCAAGCAGGGGCAACCTATCGTTGCCTACACCGGAGACGATGATGAATTCCAGTTTATCTACAAGTTTGTCTCCACCGGTCTCTATGACGAAAAAAACCCAGAAAACAACCGCAACCTGCTCGACGAAGGCACGCTCTACGCCGCCAAGTTAAACGACGATGGTAGTGGCGAATGGTTACCGCTGATCCAAGGGCAGCAGTTTTTAACGGAGCAATTTGGCTTTCACTCTCAGGCAGATGTAATGATTGAATGTCGGCGCGCCGCGCAGATGATCGGTGCCACGCCCATGGATCGCCCAGAAGACATTGAAACGAATCCCGTCAATGACTGTACCTATGTCATGCTGACCAAGAATAAAAAGCGCAAGAGCTCAGACCCCGGCAATATGCGTCCAAAAAATACCGCCGGGCATATCCTCGAATTCTTACATCCCGGCAGCGACGGTGAGCGCGATCACACCGCCACCACTTTTGCCTGGACCACTTTTCTACTCGGTGGGCATCCCAATAGTAGCAACGCCCATGAACGCGGTTTTTACGGCACCGCCAGCGATGGCACCAGCGTGACGGAAAACGGATGGTTTGCGACGCCGGACAACCTTGCCTTCGACATCTTTGGCAATATGTGGGTGGCCACAGACGGCTGTGAAGCCTTTCATTTCCACGATGGATTATGGGCCATGCCCACGGCCGGATCTCATCGCGCCATTCCGAAACACTTTTTTGGTTGCCCGTCGGGCGCTGAGATTTGCGGACCGGAGTTTACCCCGGATGGTCGCACGTTGTTTGTAGCAGTGCAGCATCCTGCCGACAGCGATGGTTCCACCTTTGATAATCCCAGCCACCGCTGGCCGGATTTTGATGAGGCTATGCCGCCCCGCCCCAGCGTACTGGCGATCAGACGCGACGACGACGGTATTGTCGGCAGTTAGAAACCGGCTAGTTAATTATCAGGCGCGCACAAAAAAGCGGGAGACATCGGCGTCATGACAGTGCCGGCGTCTCCCGCTTTTTGTGTCGTAAAAATAGGCTGAACTATTTACAGATCTAGCCTATTTTAACGCCTAACCTTCTTTATCGGCTTCTTTAGCGCTCTCTTTTTTCTTCAGGCGAATGTTCAATTCGCGCAGCTGAGCGGTATCAACCTGCCCTGGAGCATCGGTCATGACACAACCGGCACTCTGAGTTTTCGGGAAAGCAATCACGTCACGAATTGACTGAGCACCCGTCATCAACATGATCAGTCGATCCAAACCAAAGGCCAAACCACCGTGCGGTGGCGCTCCGTATTGCAATGCGTCGAGCAAGAAGCCGAACTTCTCACGCTGCTCTTCTTCGCCAATACCCAACACACGGAAAACCGTTTCTTGCATGGCTTGGTCGTGGATACGAACCGAACCACCACCTAATTCACAGCCATTGAGCACCATGTCGTAGGCTTGGGAAAGTGCACCCACTGGATTGGCCTCAAGCTCTTCAGGGGAACAAGCTGGTGCCGTAAACGGATGATGCAACGAGGTCACGCCACCTTCAATTTCTTCGAACATCGGGAAGTCGACAACCCACAAAGGAGCCCACTCGGCGGTGTACAAATCGAGATCTTCACCGACTTTGCAACGCAAAGCGCCCAATGCTTCGGTGACGACTTTAACGGTGTCGGCACCAAAGAATACGATATCGCCGTTGGCAGCGCCGGTGCGCTCCATCACTTTCATGGTGACTTCGTCGCCCAAGAATTTGATGATTGGCGACTGCAGGCCTTCAATGCCTTTTTCAAGCTCGTTGACTTTGATCCACGCCAAGCCTTTAGCGCCGTAAATGCTGACAAACTTGGTGTAGCCATCAATTTGCTTACGAGAAATACTCGCGCCACCGGTCACTTTCAACGCTGTCACACGACACTTTGGATCGTTGGCTGGGCCAGCAAAAACTTTAAAGTCGATATCGGCAAGTAGATCTTTAATCTCAACCAGCTCTAGCGGAATACGCATGTCCGGCTTATCGGAACCGTATTTTTGCATGGCTTCGGCGTAAGGCATACGCGGAAATTCACCCAGCTCAACACCTTTGATTTCGCTAAACAGTTTGCGAATCATGCCTTCGGTCACAGACATGATTTGCTCTTCTGTCATGAACGAAGTTTCGATATCGATTTGAGTAAATTCCGGCTGACGATCAGCACGTAAATCTTCATCGCGGAAACACTTGGCAATTTGGTAATAACGATCAAAACCAGAGACCATCAACAATTGCTTAAACAACTGCGGGGACTGCGGCAAGGCGAAGAACTTGCCTTCGTGAGTCCGCGAAGGTACCAAATAGTCACGAGCACCTTCTGGCGTGGCTCGAGTCAGAATTGGCGTTTCGATGTCCAAAAAGCCATTGTCATCCAAGTAGTTGCGAATGGCGTTAGTCACTTTAGAGCGAAGGCGCAAGCTGTCTTGCATTTCTTGACGACGCAAATCAACGTAGCGGTACTTCAAGCGAACATCTTCACCAACGGTGTTGTCGTGCAGCGGAAACGGTGTCGTCTCTGCGCTGTTGAGAATGGTCACTTCCAAGCCGTAAACTTCCACCTCGCCGGTGGCCATATTCGGGTTAACCGTTGCTTCAGAACGAGCGCGAACGCGGCCCTTAACCTGCAATACGTATTCAGAGCGCACCTTGTCGGCGATTTCAAAGTTCTCTTTGGCATCTGGATCAAACACCACTTGGACAATGCCATCGCGGTCGCGCAGATCAATAAAGATCACTCCACCGTGATCACGACGACGATCAACCCAACCACAAAGAGTGACTTCTTGATCAATAAATGAGGCATTCAAAGCGCCACAATACTGGCTGCGCATAGCGTTATTCCTATTAATAGCTTCGGTTGCTAAGTTCAATGTCATCGTTACTTGAGGGCCTCTTAGGCAACTGACTCTGGGTAACGACGTTCTAAGTTATATTCGACGCGATTGGCTGACAAAACCGCACCTGAGGCGAAAAGCCTCGAGTCTAGCTGGCGGCGCTCTTTTTTGAGGCGCCGGCCGAGCCGGCATCCCCAGCCAAATTCTTTTTCTTACCGCCCGTTTTAAAGTCGGTCTCGTACCAACCTCCTCCCGACAGACGAAAGCCCGCGGCAGATATTTTTTTGGTTAATGTCGGATTACTGCAAGCGGGACAATCCTTTAACGGATCATCGCTCATCTTCTGCAGAGCCTCCATCTCGTGGCCACAATCGCCACAGCCATATTCATAGATTGGCATACCAATACCTCTAGTGCCTCGAAGCTAAAGAGTCTCGAAGCTAAAATGTCTCGAAGCTAAAGAGTCTCGAAGCTAGCCCCCCACCTCACCAAGTCTGTGATGGTAGAAAAGTGCCGAAATTAGCCCCAAATAACCCATGATCCATGGTCAGACCCTGCTTATCGAGCCCCAACCACCAAAAAGCCGAGCATTATACCTCAGCATTGGCCTATGGTTAACCGCTAAAACTGAGGTTGGTCTATGCTTAATAAATGACCGCATCGACAGGGACCGCCTTATGCGAGTAGCCAGTAACGACGATATTGAGCACGACCTGCTCGAAGACTTCTTTTATGACTTCACAGAACAATACCAGCACTGCGAAGATATCCTTATTCAGCTTGAGCGAACGCCCAATGACACCGAGAGAACTCGCGACCTATTTCGCTCGGTCCACACCATCAAAGGCAACCTAATCTATATCGGGCTGAAGGATTTAAGCCCTCTATTGCAGAGTGTCGAAGATCTGCTGGAAGGGGTACGATCGGGCACTATTGCCTATGACGATAGCTTGAGCGATGTGGTCCTTTTGGCGATGGACAAAACCAAGCTATTGATAGACGAGAATATCCATCATCAGGCCAGCGACATTAGCCAGCAAGACTTTGACAATATCTGCGCCAGTATCCGCGATATCGCCAGCGCCAAACCTCAAACACGGCCCGAGGCCATTATCTACGCCCTAGCGCAGCTTGATCCGCAAACCACTCTTCCACCACCGGTCCATATTCCCCAGAAAACACCTAATGACGAGTTTTTACTGGAAATGACCAGCATGGGAATTTCCATCTGTGAAGATCTGCGATTTATCAACGGCTTGATCATTCCACTCGAAGAGCGATCCCAGTACTGGCAAGGCAACACCTATCGAATTGCACAACTGGCAATTCGGATGAATCAACAAGCCAACCAACTGGTCACCCCCAATCAGCTGTTAATGGCTGCCCTCATTCACGATATCGCCATGCCATTTTTACCCATTGAACTGCTGCACAAAAAAGCCAGCTTTGGCGACGATGAGCGCGATCACATGCGCGCTCATGTTGGCCACAGCGTTCATCTACTAAAAAGCATGGGAGGCTGGGACGAGGCCGCCGAAATCGTTCAGCAACATCACGAACGCTGTGACGGCAGCGGTTACCCTTCGGGGCTCACCCGCACTCAAATCGGTGCCGGCGCTAAGATTCTTGCCATCGCCGACACCTTCAACGCATGCCGCTATGCTCGCGCCTATCGCACAGAACAAAAGCGTCCTCTTATTCGTGCGATTTTAGAAATCAATCGACAATCTGGAAGCTTATTTGATGATTCATGGGTACAAGTTTTCAACCAAGTCGCAAAACAGACCATGACACTGCATTAGAAGCCACATCACGCTTTGTAAAATACCCATAAAAACCCT
Source organism: Cellvibrionaceae bacterium (assembly GCA_050633365.1). Lineage (GTDB taxonomy): Bacteria > Pseudomonadota > Gammaproteobacteria > Pseudomonadales > Cellvibrionaceae > Pseudomaricurvus. The sequence goes on from JBOEGJ010000006.1 coordinate 474,145, forward strand.
TAGTTTTTTAGGTTTTTTTGTTGCCTCGGCTCAGAGAATCCTATATACATAGCCTCAGCGGATTTTCCGCGGTGTTCGAGCCTATAAATTAAGGCTTTTTTTGCCACATAGGCCAACAATAACAACAACACTCTGACCTAGCTGATACCGTTCAGCTGTTCGTTACCAAAAGGAACTTAGACCATGGCCGCCAAAAAAGCTGCTGCAAAAAAGAAAGCCCCTGCCAAGAAAGCTGCTGCGAAAAAAGCCGCTGCTGCTCCAGAAAAGAAAATCAAAGCAGTAAAAGAGCGCTACACCAAAACTCAAATGTTGACTCAAATCGCTGAAAACACCGAATTGAGTAAAAAGCAGGTTCAAAGTGTTTTGGACGAGCTGACTGATATGATCGAAGGTCACATCAAAAAGCGCGCTGTTGGTGAGTTTGTATTGCCAGGCCTATTGAAAGTCAGTGCTGTTAAAAAGCCTGCCAAGAAAGCCCGTAAGAACGTACCTAACCCATTCAAGCCAGGTGAGCTTATGGATGTTGCGGCTAAGCCTGCCAGCGTTCAAGTTAAGATTCGCCCGCTGAAAAAGCTGAAGGACATGGCGACCAACTAATTCGCCTTTTCTTGAGTCATAAAAAAACCGCGATACAGTCGCGGTTTTTTTATGTGTGTCGTTTGCTCTTCACGAACCCTATCGGCTCAAGGCAAAGCCAATACCATCAGCCAAATAGATGAGACAAACCCCACAGACCACACCAGAGATCTTAGCGTTGCCACGTCGAGCAGATAGCAGACAAGATAAGCCACCCGAGAAGCCACAAACGCCAGACATAACATATTCACGGTTTCCATAGGTGCCTGAGCCCACAGCGCCAGTAAAACACCCGCGGCAAATAGTGGAAAGGCCTCGATGGAGTTCTGATGTGCCGCCAAAGCTCGCTGCCCAAAACCGGTAAGCTGCCCCTGCTGATTCCGGGGATTATTATTGTCATAACCCCCTTCTGAGCGTATTTGTGCCGTGGCCAAAGGCATCTTACTAAACATAATCATCAAAGCTGCAAATATCACGCTGCCAACTGCTATTGTCATTTTTCACTCCTAAGTGGTCTTTTTAGTTTTTATTATCAATGCGGATAATCCACACTGTGTTGATACGCCCGAGCGGCTAGCCCCAATGTATCGACGCTCTATTCCCTATGCCACGCAGACTAATCGGGTAACTGAAAGCTATCGCCAGCCAACGCACTTCGCAATCGAGAGACGCGCTCTTCGAGCTCGCTGTTGGCATAATCCTTGGCATCGACAACTCCCCACACTGGCTTTGGCCAAGCGGCATCATCTTTAAAGCGAGCCACATGATGCAAATGCAGCTGGGGCACCATATTGCCCAGAGCCGCCACATTCATTTTATCGGGTACAAACAGATCGGCCATAACCTCGGCCAAGTGACAGGATTCATTGCTCAGCTGGATGCGATCCTCAGCGGACAGATGAAAAGCCTCTCGAATCCCCTTGCGGCGTGGCACTAGAATGCACCAGGGGTAGTTAGCGTCTCGGCAAAGTAATACCAGTGACAGAGGAAACTTCCCCAATACCACGGTATCGGCGGCCAGTTGTGGGTCTAATTCAAATTGTTGTTTAACATCAAGTTCAGACATTGAAGTTTGCTCCTTTCCCCAACTTCATAACACCTTTAGAATACCCCTCTTGTTTCAATTAACCTAGTAGAGAATCCCAAGCCCATGCGCGCCAGTCGTTTCCTTATCGCTACCCTTAAGCAAAACCCTTCCGATGCCGTGGCCGTTAGCCACCAGCTGATGCTGCGTTCAGGGATGGTTCGTCAATTAGCCTCTGGGTTATACACCTGGTTACCAATGGGCTTGCGCGTGTTTCGCAAAGTCGAGGCGATTGTTCGCGAAGAAATGAACAAAGCGGGCTCGCAAGAAGTGTTGATGCCAGTGGTGCAACCGGCCGAGCTGTGGCAAGAATCCGGCCGCTGGGAGCAATACGGGCCTGAATTACTGCGTATCACCGATCGTCACGATAATAGCTTTTGCTTAGGCCCTACTCACGAAGAAGTCATCACCGACCTAATTCGCAATGAGCTAAAAAGCTACAAGCAGCTGCCAGCTAATTTTTACCAAATACAAACCAAGTTTCGCGATGAAGTTCGCCCCCGCTTTGGCATTATGCGCGCCCGTGAATTCACTATGAAAGACGCCTACTCTTTCCATCTCAAGCAATCCTGCCTGCAAGACACCTATGATGCCATGCACTCGGCCTACTGTAGCGTGTTCAACCGCATCGGCTTAAATTTCCGTCCAGTTTTGGCGGACACCGGCTCTATTGGTGGCTCGAGTTCACATGAATTCCACGTTCTAGCCGACAGCGGCGAAGACGATATCGCCTTCAGCAGCAACAGCGACTTTGCCGCTAACGTCGAACTGGCCGAGGCGGTTGCTCCCGTTGCTGAGCGCTCAGCTCCCAGTCAAGAAATGGTTGAAGTCGCAACCCCAGGCCAACACTCTATTGAAGAGGTTTGCAAAGGCCTTCAGCTCAGCGCTTCACAGGTGTTAAAAACACTGATCGTTATGGGCGAAGCCGACGACGAAGGCAATCAAGGATTGGTAGCATTGGTGGTACGTGGCGATCACGAGCTCAATGAGCTCAAGGCCGAAAAACTGGAAGGCGTGGCTTCACCATTGGCCTTTGCAACTGAAGCTCTGATCAAAGAAACCTTAGGCTGTTCCGTGGGCTCCATCGGTCCCGTTGGTCTCGACATACCTGTATTGATCGATCGCAGCGCGGCCGTAGCATCCGACTTTGCCTGTGGCGCCAATAAAGACGGCTATCACCTCACCGGCGTCAACTGGGAGCGCGACTTAGCACTTGGCACCACAGCAGATTTGCGCAACGTGGTGGTGGGCGACCCTAGCCCTTGTGGCGAGGGCACTATCGAGATCAAGCGCGGTATCGAAGTGGGCCATATTTTCCAGTTAGGCGAAAAGTACAGCGAGGCACTCGGCGCTACCGTACTCGATGAAAACGGCAAACAACAAGTGATGACTATGGGCTGTTACGGTATAGGCGTGAGCCGTGTTGTGGCCGCTGCTATCGAACAAAACTACGACGATAATGGCATTATTTGGCCAGACGCCATCGCGCCATTCCAGCTGGCATTAATTCCCATCAATATGCATAAATCGGACGCCGTTCGCGCCAAGTGCGAAAGCCTCTACGAAGAGTTGACCGCCGCCGGTTACGACGTTCTGTTTATGGACGAAGAGAAAGCACGCCTTGGCGTAATGCTCGCTGACACCGAGCTGATGGGTATTCCCCACCGTGTAGTCATCGGTGATCGCGGGCTTGAGGCCGGTACGGTCGAATACAAGTCACGTCGTGACACCGACAAACAAGAAGTCGCTAGCGATGAGCTGCTAAACTTCTTAACTGACGCGATCGGCTAATTTCGCCAAGACGATCATTCACCACGACCAGCTCTGGAGCCATTGAATGCAGCAACAATTCAATGCATATCGCAGACAACCGCGACTCGCTCGGGGCTGGAAACGCTATTGTCAGCAGAATCTTCTGCTGGCTCTCTGTCTATTTGTACCCATGGCTCTGGCGCAGCCCAGCGACACCCCAAAGATCGATGACGAGCTTCGTCAGCTACTCAAACAAACCATCGAAGCCAGCGATAGCTTCGAGGACCGTTACGATGCCGAAGTCTGGCTGGTATCGAAGCAAGAGAATTTAAAGAAGTACATCAAAGACCCTGAAGAGCGTATGGATGTATTACGCCGCATCCACAAAGCCGCTCGCCGAGCAGACCTACAACCGGAAATTGTGCTAGCGCTCATTGAAGTTGAAAGCCACTTTGATCGCTTTGCCGTGTCGCGAGTGGGCGCCCAAGGCATGATGCAAGTGATGCCATTTTGGAAAAATGAAATTGGTCACCCACAAGATAACCTCACCGATATCGATACCAATCTCAAATACGGCTGCACCATTTTAAAACACTACATCAATAAGACTGATGGCCGCCTCATGGATGCGCTTGCGCGCTATAACGGTAGCTACGGCCAGTATTGGTACCCGCGTCGAGTCATGAGTGCCTGGGAGAAACACTGGCGCTAGCGCGACACTTCACTCACAATCACGCACCAGCTTCCAATCTTTTAACACGGACCTAGTCTCGCTTCCATGAACGCTCAAACCGATACCGCATTACAAGTCAGCGTGAGCGTGACTCAGACCCTGCTAAAAGCCGCTAGCGCCGCAGGTATCAAAGAGCCTTCGTCGCTGCTGATCGATGCCAATATTGATCCGAACTTGCTCCAACACCCCGAAAATCGTATCCCCTTTGAAAAACAAGCGCATCTCTGGCAGCTGGTTAGCGATAGAGCCGATAATGAAAATTTGCCCCTGCTGTTTGGTCAGCAGAGCCAGCCGGCAAGCTTCAACATGGCCGGTTACATCGCCATGAATAGTCAAACTATCGGCGAAGCCTTAGATGCTTCGCAAACCTATCAAGCCGCGGCTGGACAAGGCGGTGAACTGTCCATTGCGCGAGACCAGAACTTTATTGAAGTTCACTATCAACCCATTGAACTTGGCTACTCCTCGACCGCCCTGCGCAGCTGCGCCATGCTGACGGCAAACATGGCTCTCGGCCAATGGCTTATCGGAGATAGCTACAGGCCAACGCTGGTGCATTTATCGATGCAAGCTCCCAGTAACCGAGAGGCATTCGATGCATTTTTTAAATGCCCAGTCGTGTTCGAACAACCCCACAGTTTCTTGCGCTTTCCCGCCCATATCGCCTCGACCCCGATTCCTCACGCCAGTCTTGAATTACTGAATTTGATGAAACAACGGGCCGACAAAGTCATCGCCGATAGTATTGGCAAGCAAAGCCTGTCGGCCCAAGTCGCTCGCCTGTTGGTTGACTCACTGATGGGGCAAGAGCCGGATAAAAGTTACATCTCCGAAAAGCTGGGTATGAGCCAACGCACGCTGCAGCGAAAACTGGCGAAAGAAAACAGCAGCTACCAAGAAGTGCTCGACCAAACTCGCCACAACCTCGCACTGGATTATCTGCGTCAACAGCCGCTTAGTGTCAGCGATATTGCCTATCTATTGGGCTTTGCAGAGCCCAGCACCTTTTACCGAGCGTTCAAAAAGTGGCACGGGATGACACCGGGGCAATATCGAGAGCAGCAACGCTGATTCAAGCGCAATGACAAACTCCTGGAGAATCGACAAAACTCGGCCGGATAAAACAGCCGATGGCCCAAAGCGCCACTGAAGAGCTCCGCGGCAATTGCGATAATCAGCTAATCTCAAATAACATCAGTTAGCCCTAGCGGCGACTAGCACAGGTAAATTATTAATCGTCATGACAGCCGTCAAACCCTCGACCACAGCGCAATCCGATTCCTTTGGCTGGACACCTGTGGCCATGATATTTATTGCGGCATTGGCTTACGCTATTGCGCGCTATGGAATTTTCGGCCCCGTGCCCATGTCACAATGGCCCACCTATATCCTCAATAAAGCGATTGCAGTCTTTGCCGTGGCGACTTTAGCCTTATCGGCCTACAACTACCTCAAAGCTCGATACCGCTGCTCTAAGGCGCAGGGAAGACTGGTCTGGCATGCGGCACTGATCCACAGCGCTATGTCGCTGGCACTGCTCAGCGAAGATTATTATCCAGGATTTTTCTCGATCAAAGGGATGAACGGCAATGGCGAACTGGCGGTGGTATTCGGGGTCTTGTGCACTTACGCACTGTGGCAGGTATCGCACCACACAGGACTGAATCATCACCGATTTAAACGACTCGTCTGTGCGCTTGCCTTATTACACCTGTTGCCCATGTCACCCAATTGGATCAAGCTAAGCAGCTGGCATGGTTCCATGCCGCCGCTTTCACTTCTGAGTGCGGTTATCACACTAACGGCACTCATTCTCTATTGGCGCTATCGACCCACCGCGAACAATTGAATCGATGTGTCATTACAGGTCGTGACGAAGCTCAACAAATACGCCACGACTTTCGCCGGTAAAATATCGATAACTGCCAAAGGCAAAGTCGGCTCGTTCCGCGTAGCGCTCATCCGTTAAGTTCTGAATCTTAACGCGAGTATTCAGCGCGTCATTCACTTGCCAACTCAGCGTTCCATTCCAAACGGTATGGCCATCGTAGGAGTTTTCATTCTCGACATCGATGTAGTGCTCATCCATATACACCGCTTCTAACTCAAACAACCAATCGCTTGTCGGTCTAAATTGCAGCTGAGCACTGCCCATCCATTCGGGCGCGGTATCCATGGTATTGCCCGACACATCAGAGCCATTAAGCAAACTTGCCTTGTCTATTTCGTGTTCGGCCCATGCAATCGCAGTGGTCACGCTCCAGTATTCGGCGAGCTGATAAGCCAACTGTAACTCAATACCTTGATGCTCAGTTTTGGCGTCACCGACAGTGGCGTTATTGGAGGCTTTTAATAATTGATCATCTTTTTCCATACGATAGGCACTGACATTGGCGCTCAGGGATTCTCCCAAGTAGCGAGCCCCCACCTCCAAACTCAGCGCTTGTTTATCGTCAAATTGATCAACCGACTGACCAGCTAGAATACGATAACGCTCATTGACCTGAGGGGCGCGGTAGGCACTGGCCACTCGCGCGTAGGTGCTCCAGCGATCGCTCAATGTCCATCGAGCACCAATATGCCCACTGGTATTGGTGAAACGATCTTGGCGGTCTTCTGCGCGAAAATAGCGGCAATTGCCACCGTTGCACAAAGTCCCATCATCGCGCGTCGTACCACTGAGCAAATTATTTTCGTAATCGTATTCGAGGGTCTCCCAACGCACACCGGCTTCAACAGCAACACCATCAGAGACTTGCCACTCTATATTGATAAAACTGGCCAATTGCGAACTGGTGACATCGTAGTCGTAATGATGCCCCTGATAGCGCGTACTAGTGGGCGATAACTCATTGGGCTGTGTTTCTTCAACATGCATGTCTGCCCACTCGCCTTCGACACCAAGCCAAAGAACTAGCGAATCGCTGAGCGTGGTTTTATAACTGGAGAGAAAGCCAACACTGTCTTGTGCATTTTTTTCAATCGGTTGCCCCGGCAGAAAGTGCATCAAAAAATCCATGTCACTGGAACGCAGATAAGGTGACACTTGCCATTGATCGCCGCTGTCGGTTTGCCATTCGAATGTCGATGTGAGTCGCACAGCACGAGCATCGCGGTAGGCTTCAGGGTTAGGGTTTTGCTTCCAACCCTGATCCTCATAGGCCTCTTCACCGCGAATAAAACCCGCGGTTTCTTGATTGAGATTAACCAGAGACAAGACAGAGTGCACGTCCAACTCTTCGATACCCAATGCCTCGCCCTGCCAGCGATGCTGTAAAGTCACTTTTTGTTGATCGTAACCGGCATCGTCTTTAAGACCGCCGTTGGACACGCCATTGATCGCCAAATGCCATTGGTGATCGCCCTGCTCGGCGGCTATTGCAAATTTGCTGCGGTAATAATCGTGGGGGCCGACCTCGACGGAAATGGATTCGCTTGCCATATCTGGGGTCAGCGTATTGATAACGCCGTGAATCGCATTTGAGCCATAAAATACTGTTCCTGCACCGCGCCAAATTTCTAGAGCGCCCGCTTGCTCGGTATTGACTTCGAACATCTGGTTAACGTTGCAAAAGCCGCTGGGACGAATCGGAACTGAGTTTTCCGCAATCAAGGTTTCGCCGCAGCTGCCTGAGCCGGTGTAGATTGGTGAGCGCACTGAGGCCAGTAATTCTTGTCCATTACCGCGACTAAGCCATACGCCTGGAACGCGTACCGCCGCCTCCTGAATATGAGTGTGACCTATTAGCGACAGCAGTGAGTCATCGAGTCGGCTAATTTCGCCAATGAGAGTCTGGCGCGCTTGACCATCGCGCCGCGCAGTCACGAGTATTTCTTCTTGAATCGCTTCGCTTAAAGAGGGTGAAGAATCTTCGGTCTCTGCGTCTAACGCCAATATCGGCAACGAATAACTCAGACTAATCAGCGCTAGTGCACTCGCCAGTGGCGACATCCTAAAGACCATCTAAACATGACTCCCTACATGAATGAGCCACAAGGCTCACGGATAAAATGACCGCCAACTATAAGGACAATCTATTGGTCAACCTCGTAACTTAACAGAACATTACCTGGTAGCTGACCGAACATACTATAACCCGAATGGATCACCAGAGTCCCGTCGCCAATCACTGCGCCATCGACATCGATAGAGCCGCCCTTGCCGGCTATACCATTGACGCCAGCGAAGGCTTTGGCCGTTTCGGTCTGCCAAACCACCTCGCCAGTGATGCTATTGTAGGCCCGTAAGATGCCGTCGAGCCCGCCCACAAAGACCAAACCATCGGTCGCCGTAGCCGCCGCAGAGAAGCTGAAATGGAAGGAGCAATCGCTTTCTGCCTCGCCGGTTTTTTCCCGCATGGCTTTGAGACCGTAGTTTTCCGACAGCTTACCGGAAAGCTCGCAACTGCGCTTGACCGGAGACGACCACAGATTTTTACCGGTATTGATATCAATCGCGTACAAACCCGGTCGCGGTGTATAACCCGGAAAAGGACGCTCTGAATCGGCGATGGGCACAAACAATCTTTGCCCTTCCACCGCCATCCCCCAGTGCACGCCAGGGTTAGGGCTGTAAACCGTGTTTAAGGTATCGGTATTTTTCCACAACAGTTTACCCTCTTGCCCTTGGTATCCGTCGGGATCAAAGGCAAACACCGCGCCCGACTTTTGACCGGCCAACAAGATATCGTCACCGGCGGCGTTTTGAGTCAAGATAATGGAGGCGCCAAAATCGAAATCCGGGCCGGGGTTTTCTGGACAGTTAAAACCCTGACTCAGACAGCCGGAGTTCCAGACATCATCTTTCAAGCCCTGGTATTTCCAACGCAGTTTTCCATCCTCAAGACCTACAGCCACCACCGCATCACTGGTATCGGTGGCCGGACGACTGAGATTCTCGGCGGTGCCAAAGTATAAGAGCCCGCGCTTTGCATCGACGGTGGGCGTCGACCACACCGATACTCCCGAGGGACCAAACCGCATTCTGCCCTTGTCGTCCTTCTCTTGCAGCGTTGCATTAGGGGTACCGTGCCAAACCCAACGCTGCTCGCCACTCTCGGCGTCCAAAGCCACCACCGCACCATGAGAGCGACAACAAGGGTATTGCGCCATACCCGCAGCGGCAATCTCATAAGAGGAAATAGGAACATAGAGCGAACCGTCGTAAAAGGCTGGCGATCCAGTAATGACAGAGGTGGGAAATAGTGACAGAGATTGCTTCCACACCAGCTCACCGTTGGCAGCATTGAGGGCGTAGGTAGTGCTCAAGGTATCGCCAAAAAACAGCAGCGATTGCTGCGCTTGCTGACCGAGAACCAAAGCCGATCGAACACTACTATCGGCTTTGTAGCGCCACTTAATACAACCGCTATTTTTGTCGAGGGCAAAGACATTGCCAGACTTACTACCGACAAACACGGTGTCTTTAGTCATCACCGGTTGCGACCTTGCGTCACTCACCTGTGGATAAGCAAAACTCCACTTGAGTTTTAGCGACTCAACATTGTCCGGTGTTATGCCAGATTTTTCGCTGGGTAGATAACGACGATTACCACTGGACAACCCCCAGTTGCCGCTGAGCACCTCGGTCAGATTAATCTCAGTGTTGTCGCAGCTCGACGCTTGAATCCAAGATTCATCCACTTGTTTGTCACCCGCCAAATACTTCGACACCGCGGCTTTTTGCAACTTGTTCAATCCAGCCGCCTGAGGCTGCATGCGACCAAACTCCAACGACAGCATAATATTCTCGAAACTCACGGCTGCCAGCGCCTCTCGGCGAGGGGCCTTACTGGCGGTATTGTCATGACAAGCGGCGCAGTGTTGATCAAAAATCTGTTTGCCCGCCGCTTTCATATCGGGCGCTTTATCAAGTGCCTGAGCCGATGAAAAGCTCAATAGCGCAAGCATAAAAATCGAAGGAGTTTTCATAGTTATCTCTCAAAAAAAATCACAAAAAAACGGTTACCGACTGATACTCAAAAAATGTAAAGCCACTTCACAAGACATCAATCAGTCATCTAAAGCAAAAGCGACAATCGAGTCGCCCATGGGTCGACCAAACATATGGTGGCCGCCCGCGCTAATAACGACATACTGTTTGCCATTAAGCACATACGTCATAGGAGAGGCGACCCCATCAACAGGCAGATCATGTGTCCACAGCTGTTCGCCACTCAAAGCATCAAACGCGCGAAACTGGCGATCCATGGTTGCGCCGATAAAAACCACTCCACCGGCAGTGACGATGGCCCCACCCAAATTGGGCGTGCCCCAATTAATGTGGAAAGGCACTTTGACTGGCCCCATTTCGTGAACCGACCCCAGTGGAGACTGCCAACGCACCTCTCCGGTTTGTATGTCGATGGCCATCAACTTGCCCCAAGGCGGTTTGATGCAGGGAATTCCCAAGGGAGACATCAAGGCTTTATTTTCGATGGTGTAAGGGGTGCCCGACATGTTGATACGCATAGTTTGCCCTGACTTGGGCACATGCTCGGTGGGCTTCTTTTTATTTTCTGCAAGAGCAACTTGAGAGCGCTGTTCGTCTGGCGTTTGATAATCAGGATTGCGCACCAAACGCGCGGCAAAAATGGCAGTATTCACATTAACCACCATAAGATTTTTGTCTTTCCAAAGAACAGCACCGCCCCAATTAGCGCCCCCCAAACTACCGGGCATTAATACGGTAAATTGGTCCAACTGTAAGGGCGTAAACAATCCTTCATTGTAGAGACTGTTAATTTCTCGCTCGCAGTGGCCTTTGTCCCAAGGGGTTAACCCCCAGGCGTCAGTCTGATCAATCTTAGTGTCCATTAATCGCGGCATGACTTCAGGCACAGGCTGAGTCGGTGAGGGCTGCTCTCCTGCGACCACGGTCTGTGGAACCGGCACTTCATTCACCCGATAGATGGGCACTCCGGTTAGCCGATTAAGGACAAACACAAAGCCCTGCTTGGTGACTTGAATCAGCGCTGGAATCGCTTCGCCGTCGCGTTCAATGTCAGTCAACAAAGGCATGGCGGGTGTGTCGTAATCCCACAGGTCGTGATGGACAAACTGATAGCGCCATACCACCTCGCCAGTACTGACTCGTAGAGCGATGACCGAGTTGGCGTTGAGATTGTCGCCCGGACGCAGCCCACCATAAAAATCCGGTGAAGGCGCTCCGGTGGGAACAAACACCAGATCGTTTTCGAGGTCCGCCGAGAGCGGCGCCCAAGCGTTGGCCGAGCCACTCACCTCACTGGCATTTTTTGGCCAGCTGGCTTTAACTTCAGGGGCACTGTTTTCATGTGCCACCGTTTGAAATCGCCAGCGCTCTTCGCCGGTTTCGGCATCAAACGCCAACACCGTACCTAACGGAGTTTTTGCCCGTTTGAAATCCACCACCCCTGAACCCACGACAATGGTATTACCGGCAATCAGCGGCGGTGATGACGACGACAAATCACCGGGAACAAAGCCTTCGCTGTCGCGGTAGAGTTTGACCACACCGCCATCACCAAAGTGCTTACACAATTCGCCGCTGTTTGCATCGATCGCCAACAGACGTCGATCGTGAGTCGCCGTAATGATCCGCTGCGCACAGGAGCCGAGACCTTGATCAGCAGGAGCAACTTCTGAGTCGATCGACTCAGAGCGCTGCCAATAGCTAACGCCGCGACACTTGCCAGGGCGAGAACCTCGACGATCGGTATTGGCATCGAAACGCCAGCGCTGTTCACCCGTTTCTGGATCGAGGGCGATGATATCGTTAAAAGGTGTACAGATCGCGAGATGTCCGCCGGCCTCCGCAGGCAGTAAGATCGGTGTCGCTTCAAAGGCCGTATTGGCAATCCCTTCTCCGAGTTTTTCCAACACGCCGGTACTGAATGACCAAACCGGTTTTAGCCCAGCGACATTATCCGGGGTAATCTGTTGGGCCGCTGAATAACCACTGCCGCTTAAGTCATTGCGATAATAAGACCAACCCACAGTCTGAACCAAAGCCTGAGCCTCGGCCTCAACAGCGACCTGTTGTTCAGCGGCGCCTGATGCAGCTTGCAGGCTTGCGCTCACCAGCGCGACTGCCGCGGATAGCATCAGTGGCGCAGCGCAAGCAACAGCACGAGATCGGGCTCGGGGTCGAAATCGAGCGCAACTCCTAGCACACCAGAGATCTATCATCGAGTCACTGCGCTCTTGGCGGGCAAACCAATAACACCCGAGGGACGCAAGCTGCCAGGGCCTTCAACTTTTCGAGTCAACTCTAAGACAAAACCTAAAGCCTGCTCGGTGGCCATGTAAGTCGCCGTGCGTCCCGCGCCGCCGTTGTCTGACTGCATCTGCACCGACAAACCATGTTCACGGTAACCTTGAACCCATTCATCATGTTCCGCCACAGCCCCAAAACTCAGGTGATGAGCTCCAGCACCGGTGGTAATTAGAAAATCTCGATGGGGCGACGGCCCCGTAATCGGTGCCAACAATTCAATCTGTAGGCCTGACCAATTGCCGTAACCCACTTGAATCACCGTATCACTACTGTCATCGCTCATTGCCCCCAAGTATTGCGCATTACTCACATGAGGAGCCTGAAAATCAACCACCATCCAAGGAGCCAACCCGACCAAACGTTGATAGTGCTTCGCGGTTGTTTCTATATCTTCGACCACAATGCCCAACTGGAAAACTCGATCGGCCACAGGCGCATCGGTTGGTAATTGAGTTTTCCCCCAAGACTTGTGCTGGCGTGGATCAATCGCTTTAACGTTAATCCCCAAGGAATCAAAAGTATCCCACCAGGTGGCGTAACCCCCTTGCGCACTGTCGGCGCGAAATAATACTTGAGAAGCACGGGACAAAGTTTCAGGAATATCACTCGATGCTATCCCTACCGCATACAATCCCTCACCACGAGTTTTGATAAATTCGCGAACAGGGGACGCATCGGCTAGCGGCTGAATCAATTCCACCGTCACATCTTGCCATTGGGCGCGAGCCACTCTCAGCTGCGGGCGTGTCGCGGCGGAATTATCACCACCACGCAAAGACAAATCGATGTATTGCCATTGACTCAAGCCAAGCACTTTGGCGTATTGTTGAGTAGATTTATGCACATCATTAACCGCTACAGAAATCTCCACTACCTTGCCTGCAGGCGCATTTTTTACTGCCTGATTGTCGGCCAAGGCTGCCGGAAAAAAGCCGCCTATATAGCCAAGCCCCAGAATTAAGCCAACCACCTTTTTTATGATTAAACGCTGCATTTCAACTCTCTTGTTTTTATCGTTTTTAGTCTCTATTACGTCGGAAAGCTTAAGGCTGACTGACGTAAGCCTGCTGCTCTGATTCGTCGTCTTGAGGTGTTTGTGTCGAGACTTTAGGACGAATGCGAATTAAGGTCGGCTGACCATCTTCGATTTGCCAGCTGGGAAAGTGAGAGTTCGAGGTGTAAATCGAGCCGTCTTCTGCAATTTCGATATCGCGGGTAAAGGTTCGTTTTCGCGGCAGTGGATAAATCATCCACTGCTCCGATTTGATATCAAAACTGAATACGGTATCGGATTGATTACCGTTGACCCAGACGATGCCTCGCTCGCGGTCGACGTTCAAGCTGTAAGGCAACTCGTTGACCACCGGCATATCGTAATGAACAAACTGTCCTGTTTTGGGTAAGTACTTCACCAACTGAGAATCTTGGAAAGCCACAATCCAAACATTATTATCCGCGTCCACTCGCATACGGCGAGGGCCATCAAACGGGGTTTTGATCATGGTGACCGTGTCATCATCTGGATTGATAAATCCAATATCATTGCCGTAGAGCCGCGCAAACCAAACGGTGCCATCCGGCGACACATCAATCCCGTATGGCATCGGCACCCCAGTAGATTGTCGATCAACTTTTGGCTCTGGGCGCTCGGCGGGATCAAAGGCAAAAATCAGCGGAAGGGACTTAATGATGACCCATTCTTTTAAACTTCGGGCAGGAAGATTGTAGAATTTGAACTCGCCCTTTTTACGATCCCACATACCAATTTGAGACGACACCGCTAAGGTAAACCAAATACGATCTTGATCATCGGCGCGAATGGTATGGGGATAATAGCCTTCGGCCATTTTGTGAATGGTGAACTCTTTGCTCACTGGATCGAATTCGATCAGCGCTTGCTGCATCGACGGGGTAATAAAAATATGCCCATCGGACGGCGACACGGCAAAGGAATGGACCCCATAATAATTCGCTAGTTTAGGGAATGTTTTGAAACGATTGCCCAGAAACCCTCCCAGCGGCATACCCTCTTCGTGCGGCACCACATAGACTGCGTACTCGCCAGTCTCTGGATCGACCTCATAAATCCGATCCTGAAGATTATCTCCCACATACACCTTACCGTTAGGATGCAAAATAAAATCATGCATCTGTGAGAAGGCGTCGCCAATCGGCCACTCGGTCACTTCTAGCTTTTCGAGCTCGGGACTCCATGGGGGAGCATCGGGGATGGACTCGACATTGTTTCGCAGGTATTTGTAACCATCGGACAACTGCTGCGCCAGATTCTGTCGATCGTCATCGGCCACACGGGCACCATAACCGTTCATACGATCGATGATGTCGAGCCATTGCTCCGGGCTGCGCTCAGCCCGCATGATCGATGACGCCTGCTGATGACAAAAGGCACAATTTAATTGAAAGTGCTTTTTCAGCGCTCGGTCGCCATCAAAATCCATCGCCGACAACCAAAGATTCGATGCCTTTTGCTCGGCTTTTTCGGCATCGCTCAACAGAGGTTTCATCGAAACGGCTTGATCGGTATTGAGAGATTGCGCCGTCACGGTCACATCATGAAAGCCCGGATGGCGAAAACGATAGGAGACCTGAGTGTCATTATCCCCCGACGAGAATTCTGTCATCCCCTGACGATTACTAAAACGTGTGGTTTCCACCGGCGATTGATGCTGCTGCCCTTGCACCGGGTATCCGTGAGTATCGAGAGGCGGCGCCACTTTGTCGGTGGGAAGCTGAGTCACCATGACAGTCGCCAAAGGTTTACCCTGCTCGTCACTGACCTGTATGGTTGTGGCCGAAGCCCAAGCGCAGACTGTGCTGGTCACAATGGCCGTGAGTAATGCAGCGCCAAGCTGCCGCCAGCGACCTATTGATGTGGTGCTCATATCCGTCTCTCCCGTCAGATACTCTCAGTTATGGAATTACAGCCCTGTGATTAGGGCTTTTAGAGTATGTGACATTTTCGGGAGTTTGGACGATAAAAACTATGATCTTACGAGCCACGGCAGTGGATTATTGAGACATCAACTCATGCCGTGCGTAAGGAAAGAAGAACAAAGGAGGTGTTTGTTCTGGGTAACAGCTCGAAACCGAAACCGCTACAACAGCGAATCTAGTGCAGGAGCCAATTGGGCGACGGAAGAATCCGGCGTTACCAATAACAGATCACAATTGAAAGGATGCCCTTCTAAGTGATAATTCATCTCGGTGGTGAGTACGTTGTCCCACTGATTTATTTCACCCAAGGTGACTTCAGCCAGAGGCCGATGTAAAGCCGCCACTTTCGGCTTGCCAACAAACTCTACGTCCCGTAAACCAAATTGCTGGGCAAATACGGGCAGGCCTACACCGTTGATAGTTTGACTGAGCTTTACCAACAACTCGATAGCCTCTTCATCGTTGCCGATAGGTAACCCCGTTTGCTGCGACAAATCCTGAAAGCTAGGTTCGGTGATCATGGTCAGCACATAAGCTTGCAAGCTGCCTACTTTGTACTCTTGAACCACCCCCGAGATCAAATCGCCCCCCTGCAGGCTAGCCAGAGCCTTAGGTAATTCAGCGGGCTTGATAAAACGGATTTGAGGCACAGACATTTCAACAAATACTTTCGAAAAAGAAGCCAGCGCTTCGGCAGCCGCGCCCATAGCGACATTCGATACTTCTTGTAAGCAATCGCGCTGATCTTCGGTAATGGGTAAAGGATCAGTCATGAAGATCTCCGATTAACGCAGGCCTGGAATAAACCTGCGAGGTAGTGTGCAAAAAAGTGATGTTTTCGATGGCGATAGGTTTATAGCAATCCGTAAGTTCGTAAAACATCGCAGAGCTTTTCTTTATTGATCGGCTTTTTGATGAACTCCAAAGCCCCCAATTTAATCACCCGCTCGCGCGCTTCAGGCTGAATATCACCAGAAATAACGATAATGATACTCTTTAGGTTTTCTTGTTTGATCAGCTCCAAGACACCATAGCCGTCGAGCTCTGGCATGGTTAGATCCAGAAACAGCATTTCGGCTTTACCCGCTCGCACCGCTTCAATACCTTCGAGTCCATTCGTGGCGTAGGAAATATCCACATCCCACTCGTCGGGAAGTGATCGGGCCACCTGTTTTCGGGCCATGTTCGAATCGTCACAAATAACTAAAGGGATTGTCATGAAAGTCTTTTCTACTCCGGTCTGTGGCGGGCGATGAAGCCCATCAATACTGAGATCAATCGATTGCTAACAACAAGCGATAAAGGCCGCTTATGATAGCGCTAGTCTACCGACAGATACATCATAACTATAGACACATCTCACGAGCTTAAAAGCTCATTGAGCGGCTCATCTCAGAAAATAAATAGGCCTTAATCCTTATCGGCAGAACCTCTAACAATCTTAGAAGGGGTTGGCCGAAACCGTCATCAACCCTTAAGTGCCTATCGCTCGCCGCTGCCTGTGGCCGTCACTTGATAACCGGGTTGAAGCCACGCCAATAGGGAAGCTTGCGTTTGCGGGCCCATCATCACGCCGCGATAGACTCCATTAGGATCAAACACATAGGTGGCGGGCAATACCGATGGACGCTCAAACCCCAACAATTGCGCAGGGTCCCCTTGCAGCTGAGTAAACTCAATGTGCAACTCAGCGGTGTGTTGTTTCAAGGTCTCAAGGTCTGGACCGTCGAAATTAACACCCAGCACATGCCCCTGTGAAAAAGCATTTAATTCTGGAATCTCTTTTCGACAGGGCGCACACCAGATCGCCCAGTAATTGATAAACACCCACTCACCGCGCAGAGACTCCCAGCTCAAGTGACGGCCATCGAGCTGCTGTAACTTGGTATCGCCACAACCGCTGAGCAATAGAAGCGATATGAGTAGCATGAGCCAGCCGCCACGGCGGGTATTGTTTGCTGGTTTATCCATGGCGCGGTGAATCTTGTCGCGGCATGTTTTCGCTCTTTAGGTCGTTCTGCGGTTCGTTCTGCGGTTCGATGATGTCGCTGTCGAGTGCACCTAACGCCGACAGAGTGACCTCAGTGGTACCCGACTCGGGGGGTGTTAGCTCCTCACGGCTCACCGCGCCCAATTCTTCTCTGAGCGCTTCAAGCCCCTCGCCCTCATCGGGGTAGTGGTCTTCTTCTGGGGCAGCCACCCAAAACAGCTCGCTGACGGGCACATCGAATTCCACCTCGACATGCTGATCAATCGACAATAGCCGACTTGCCACATTCGGGAACCAATCAAAGGTTTGTAAATAGTCACTAACCCCAGGCATCTGAGATTCAACGCCAACCATGTCGGCAAGGTTGCGCAGAGTGAAGGTGGATAAATCGCGGCTCAGAACATAGTCCCCCTGCTGGGAGACGGTAATGACTCGATGCCGCAACAGAGAACCTCGCACCCGCTGCCACTGCTCCGATTCAATACCAATGGCCATGAGCTGCTCATCGTTGGCCCCCTCACCGGTGCGCTGGCACAAGTGAAACTTCCAAAGGGCCAATAAGGCGGCAATCAAATCGGGGTAAGAAGCCCCAGCTGCGGCGGTCTTGAAGGTCGAGAGAGTCCGCACAAATACGGCCCCCGCCAGAACAATCATCCACAGAGCATAGATCCACAACAAAAACAGCGGAACCATGGCAAAGGCGCCATAAACCGCAGTAAAGGTGGTGTGGGCTACAATCCAACCGAACAAATCTTTGAACAACTCGAAACAGATCGCGGTCAACACACCGCCTGCCAGGGCATCTTTGAAGGGAACCTTGCAATTGGGAACTGCGGCAAAAAGCAAGGTGAATGCCATGGTAGTGAACAACCAGGGCGAATAGCTCAAGATGGTAGGGATGATACCGAGAGCGTCATATTCATCCACAAAAAAGCGCAGCGATAGTAAGTAGGTACTTATCGCCAAACCCACGCCCAATAGTAATGGGCCGAGACTTAACACCGCCCAATAGAGCAAGAAGTTTGGCAGCCCTTTACGCGCCTCAATGACGCCCCATATGCCGTTAAAGGTGCGCTCGATATTTTTGATCATAAAGTACGCGGTGGCCACCAACATCAACACCCCCACCATGGTGAGGCTTCGAGCTTGGGCGGTGAACTCGGTCAGGTACTGTTCGATCTCGAGCCCAGACTCTGGCATGACATACTGAAACATCATGGCCTGAAAACGATCAGACATCCCTTCAAAAGCCGGAAACAAAGAGAACATGGTAAAGATGACGGTCATAGTTGGCACTATGGCAAACAGCGTCATATAGGTCAGTGCCGCAGCCTGCTGGCGGCAGCCCTTCTCAACATACTCGCGATACAACAAAGGAAGAAACCGGATCAGAGCGCTGAATCCGCCATGCAATTGTTTGGACGTAGAATCGTCTACCATGAGGTGCCTTTTACGTTTTTTCGTACCTTTGAATAAACTCAATTCATCTCAAATAAGACGAAATTTATCCTCGTCTCAACACTCTAAGGTGTCTTAAGTTGTTGTAATGATTACAATAGATGAATTATGACAGATGAACATAAAGGAAATTTGTGCAATGGTCACCATTTATCACAACCCACGCTGCTCCAAGTCTCGCCAAACCCTTGCTTTGATTGAAGAAAAAGGCGTAGAAGCGGACATCGTTCTCTATCTAGAGACCCCTCCCAATGCCAAAACCATCACGAATCTGCTGGGTAAACTGGGGATTTCAGCCCGTCAGCTATTGCGCAAAGGCGAAGAGGCCTACAAAGAAAACAATCTAAAAGACACCAATTTGAGCGACGCTCAGCTCATTGATACCATGGCATCCTTTCCCAAGCTGATAGAGCGTCCAATTGTAGTTAAAGGCGACAAGGCTGTGCTGGGCCGCCCTCCGGAAAATGTGTTGGAGCTAATCTAACATGAGTTCGCCCATCGCCAACCCACCCTATGTGTTAGTCCTTTATTACAGCCGACACGGCGCCACAGCCGCTATGGCGCTGGACATCGCCAGAGGTATCGAGCAAGTCCAGGGGATTGAAGCTCGTGTTAGAACCGTGCCCTCTGTGTCGGTCGACACCGAAGCCAGCGAGCCGCAGATCCCCGATGAAGGTGCCCTCTACTGCACCCTTGAAGACCTGCAACATTGCAGCGGCCTAGTCCTTGGCAGCCCCACACGATTTGGCAATATGGCGGCGCCGCTAAAACACTTTATCGATTCCACTAGTGCCCTGTGGCTCAACGGCCATCTCATCGATAAACCTGCAGCAGCATTTACCTCGACTGGCAGCTTACACGGCGGGCAGGAAACCACACTACTGACCATGCTCATACCGCTGCTGCACCACGGCATGGTAGTCGCTGGGCTGCCCTACAGCGAGGAAGTGCTCAGCACCACAACCACCGGTGGCACGCCTTACGGCGCCTCACACCTCGCTGGCAGCCACAGCGATATGGCCATCAGCGAGGATGAAAAACAACTGTGTCTTGCCCTTGGTAAACGAGTCGCTGGTTTAGCCCTCTCACTGACTCACTCAGCGCGGTAACGGAAATTCTAATGACCAACAGCTCTCAACCTCTCAACAACACCGGTCAGCTCAAACTGGCCAAACGCGCCAGCCAGTGGATGGTGATAGCACTCATTGTGCTCTATACCTGCACCAGCCTCATGAGCGACAAGATCCTTTGGACGGTGTTACTCGCCCCCTGCTTAAGCTTGGCCATTTTTCTACCGGGAATGATTCAAAATCACGCCCGCAGCTACGATTGGCTGTGTTTTGTAATTCTGATTCACTTTACCGTGGGGGTGACTAACATGATGTCTCCCTCGGCAGAGTGGAACGACTATGTACAAACCCTGCTCACCAGCGCACTCTTTATCAGTGCAATGATGGCCAGTCGCTGGCAGAAAGCCAGTTTACGAGTAGATCAAGAAAGGCAAAGTTAGCTCGCAACGGGCACCCGATAGCCATGGATTGAGGTAGACTCGTGGCTATCGCGCTATGCGACAGATCCATCAAAGAAAAAACCGAAGTACCCATCGGCCTCAGCCCCTGTTATCAACGGAACGATACGACCTAAGGACCTCGCATTATGAGCTCATCTAACCCCGGAATCTTACGCAGAATTTTTTCAGGTCTGTGGCGATTACTCACATGGATTCGCACCAGTCTCGCCAATCTTTTGTTTCTGGTTTTGATTCTGTTGATTGTGGTTGTGCTGCTGCCTAAAGATGTTAGCCAAATGCCCGAAGAAACGGCTCTACGAATTGCCCCGAGTGGCTTTTTGGTGGATCAATACCGCTACGTCGATCCGCTCACGCAAATACTGGAACAAGATCAACAGCAAACCGAAACTCTGGTGCGCGATCTGGTCACCGCTATCAACTCCGCCGCCGAGGATGATCGCATCACCTCTCTGGTGTTAGATCTCAACTACCTTCAAGGCGGTGGCTTAAGTAAGCTGCAGGAAATTGGCCGAGCCTTAACTCAATTCAAAAAAAGCGGCAAACCTATTTACGCCCTTAGCGATGCTTATTCACAAGAGCAGTATTATCTCGCCAGTCACGCCGATGACATCATGATTCATCCGATGGGCGCGGTTATTTTGACCGGTTATGGCAGCTACCGAAACTACTTCAAGTCGGCCCTCGAAAAACTCTCTCTCAACATGCACGTGTTTCGAGTGGGTGAATATAAAGACGCCGTTGAGCCCTACTTGCGCGATCAAATGTCTGAAGCCTCCCGCGAGCACAACAGCCAATGGCTCAATGAATTGTGGTCGAGCTACACCGACGATGTAGAACAACAGCGTGAACTCAGCGCTAGCGCTATCAACGACTACATCAATCAGCTCGATAAACATCTAGAAGCAAATCAGGGCAACCCCGCCGAGACTGCCAAGTCTCTGTCGCTTGTCGACCACCTTTTCAGCCATCATCAGCAAAAAGAGTTTTTGATCGACAAGCTCGGTGAAGACGAAGAGCTGGAAGATTATCAAGCTCTAGAGTACGAAGATTATCTGGCCTTTGTGAAACGAGAAAAAACCCCAGCGGTGGATAAGGTCGGATTGATTGTGGCGAAAGGCGTCATTCTGGATGGCGATCAACCCGAAGGTACTATCGGTGGCGACACCTTGTCGCAGCTCATCCGCGATGCTCGCGACGACAAAAATATCAAAGCCCTAGTGCTGCGAGTGGACAGCGGCGGCGGCAGTGCATTTGCCTCCGAGGTCATTCGCCAAGAAATGGCACTCACTCAGCAAGCGGGTATCCCGGTATTGATCTCTATGGGCAGCGTCGCCGCCTCAGGAGGTTACTGGATATCAATGGCCGCCGATGAAGTCTGGGCCACCCCCAACACCATTACTGGCTCTATCGGTGTCTTTAGTGCCTTTCCCACCATTGAGAACAGCCTAGAAAAAGTGGGTATCAGCACCGATGGTGTTGGCACCACCGAATTGGCGGGCTCACTGAGAGTGGATCGACCGCTTTCGCCGCTGGCAAAAAACATCTTACAGCAGAGTGTTAACAGCATTTATCAGCAATTTTTAGACTTGGTGGCCGACGCGAGACAAACCACCAGCGCGCAAATACACGCCGTGGCACAGGGCCGAGTGTGGACCGGCCGCGCCGCCAAAGACTTGGGATTGGTAGACGAACTGGGCGATCTCAATCAAGTCATCGCTGCGGCAGCAGAGCTAGCCGAACTCACCAATTACCAAGTGTTTGATATTGAAAAGCCCCTGTCACCCAGTGAGCAATTTGCCAAGGAGCTGGCCGGAGAGTTGAGCAGTGTCAGTCAATCTGCCCTGATCCAGTCATCGCCCTTAGTCGAGCTGCTGAATTCCGCGCAAACACAATTCAAGCCGATAATCACTTTGCTGAACAGTGGCGATCCACGCTCGGTCTATGCTCAGTGCTTAGAGTGCGTCGCCCCTTAACCCTCGGGAATACAACGGCAAAAAAAGAAAAAGCCAACAAAGAACAGTCGCTGATCTTTGTTGGCTTTAGGGCACGCTTGTTAATGAATGAACCTCATTAAGATCACACTTACTGCTTGAACACCTTCCCAGATTTCATCACAAAATCCACATCCAGTAGCTCTTCCATGTTCTTCAGTGGCGAGGCGTCGACGGCGATCAGGTCTGCATATTTCCCCGCTTCGAGTGATCCAATTTTATCACTCAAACCCAGTAAATCAGCGGCATTGGTGGTCGCGGTAACCAACACATCGGCTTCAGACATACCCGCCTTCACCATCAGTACCGCTTCTTGAGCATTGATACCGTGAGCTGACACACCGGAATCGGTTCCAAATGCAATCTTGACTCCGGCTTTATGGGCTCGCTCAAAGTTTTTCATCATATCGCCGCCCACCTGTATCGATTTCACTTTAATGGCCGGGCTCATGAAATCCATGGTCAGAGCCATTTGTTTTACGGTCTCGCCCGCCAACAAAGTCGGCACTAAATAGGCGCCGTTTTTCTTGAAAAGTTTAATCGCTTTTGGACCGGTATAAGTGCCGTGTTCGATACTATCAACACCGGCCTCGAGCGCAGCAATCACACCGTCTTCTTGGTGAGCATGGGACGCCACTTTTCGCCCCATACGTTTAGCCGCTAGTACCACTTCTTTTAACTCATCGGCTTCCATTTGCTGCCCCGTGCCCGTGGCGCGATCGGTGAGAACACCACCCGTGGAGGTGATTTTGATCAGGTCGGCGCCATATTTAATCGAGTTACGAGTCGCACGACGACAATCAAACGGGCCATCGCAAACGTTATCGTGGGTGCCCAGCTTCAACAACTCGGGCCGTTGGCCACTGACATCGTTGTGGCCACCGGTAATGCCGACGCCACCGGCGGCGACAATGCGCGGCCCATCAACCCAGCCCTTTTCAATCGCATCGCGCAAGGCATACATGGATTGCTCGTTTGAGCCCACATCCCTGACCGTGGTAAAACCGGCCAACAAGGTTTGTTTGCCCATGTGAATACTGCGCATTTGCACCAGTTCTTTGGAATCATTTAACTCTTCGCTATCGTTTTTGGGCCCCAGCTCAAACTGCAAGTGAACATGTGAATCGATCAAGCCCGGCAGCACAAACTTGTCTTTCAAATCGATCACTCGAACATCGGCACCAAATTCCTGCGGTTTGAGGTAACCGTCACGCACCGCTGAGATCTTTTCATCTTCAATCACCAGCGTTTGTTGTTTGACCGGTTTTTTTCCAGCCACCGCCAGCAACTCGCCAGCGTGAATCAAAACCGTTTCCGCCCATAAGCTCGGAGCCCAAACACACAAACTCGCCAATACAGCAGCGGCTAATGGTTTTTTTCTACGCGATGGTGATTTTCTCATCTGTCTATCCTCTTTGAATCAATTTCGAACTATGGTGACATCAAAGTCACCCCCAAATAGCCTCTTCTCCAACAGTTAAGACGAAAAGAGTCATCAATGCCTCATTCAATGAAAACACCAGCAGGCCACAGAGCCAAAAATCGGGACAGGCACAGGCGCAAACTGATACCGCGAATCGATACAGCTCGAATTGATATAGATATAGATATAGATATAGATATAGATAGAGATAGAGATAGAACCGAAGCTTAAGACAGAGGCTGCGATAAGCGGGATAACGCGGGCAGAAAAATGAAGATTAGCCCGAAGTCTTCGGGCTAAGTGATAGCGCTCAAGGCGACCGGTAGGGCCTCGAGCAATGGCGTATCACCACATCAAATCATCAGGAATTTGATAGTCGGCGTAAGGATCTTCTTCATCGGCCACTTCTGCAGCCTTTTCACTCAGCGACACAATGAAAGAATCATCGCGCTCTGCGATCTTGTCGGCTACCGGTGTAGGCACCAACTCGTAGCCTTCGCCTTGCTTGACGATCGCCAAACGACCACGGGTCAGCAGGCGTTGAACCTCGGCATTCACATAGAGCTTTTTGATCTGCTTACCGTCGGTGAAATTATAGGCGATATCACCATTGCCCTTGGATTGGGCGTTGATGGTGATCAGCTGTTTAATCTGCGCCAAAATCGCCTTGCGTTCAGCTTCAGCTTGACGCTGGGCATTGAGCTCACGATCGCGGGCGGCTTTGTCTTCTCGGGTCTTTTGCGCCTGTAGCTTATTTTCGTCCACCACCTCTTGCTTGGACTTTTTCTGGACCTTGGCCGCTTTGCGCTTGTCTTTCTGGTTTTTCTTGGCCTTTTTGGCGTCTACCAAACCGGCTTTTAACAATTGATCTTGTAGGGAGCTCATGTCGCCCTCTCCTCGACGGTAACTAATCGGAACAGGGCGCTATTTTAGCAGCTCACTCGCCTAGACCATAACGAATTATGCGAGACCTAAGGCCTCGGCATGGCGAGAAATGCTGGAGCGTAAATCACGCTTGATTGAGGTATAAGTCGCACGATCCTTTTCACCCAACATTTTGGCCAAAGCCATCGCCGCTTGCGGCAGCTCTTGCTGAGGGTGAATACTGTCGACGATATCGAAAGTTGCGCACTCTTCACCGGTATAGGCGGCGCCGATAAGTGCCATGTGCTTGAGCGCGTGTTTGTTGGGCAACAGATCAATAATATCGATCATCATTGGCGTAAACGGAATATTAATGTTTACCTCGGGGAAACAGAAGCGTCCGCGATCCGAGCGCATCAGACGGAAATCGGCAGCAGTGGCGATAATCGCGCCACCGGCGTAGGCGTTTCCGTTCAGAGCCACCACAGACGGTGCATTCAGCAACGCTAGGCGATACAGCAGCTGCTCGAGCGTCAATACAAATTCCGCGCGCTGCTCTTCCGTTCGGGTAATCAGCCATTCGAGATCGATACCCGTGGAAAAGGTTTTTTCATGTTCACAAGTGATCAATAAAGCCGTATTACCTTGGTAAGCTTCTACCGTGTCCAGAGCGGCGAGATACTCTTTGATTACATCGAGATTGAGTTTGTTTTCGTTATCGTTGTTGGTCAACGTCAAAACATGGATACCGTCTTGAACCTCTAAGCGCATCGTGGACATGATCTTCCCTCTTGATTGAGTCTCTGTAGTGAATAAATATCTTGAGGCTCAGTCTACTCAAGCCGGTGTAAAAGCAGCCATGACCAATTCGTCCAATATAGATGTCGAATAGCATCCTTTACCGCATAATGATATTTCCGATCAATTCATCCGTTAGAATAAGCCCACCATAGAACTCCTTGAGACTTAATTCATGGCAACAATATCCTGGACCGCATTGGCTTGGTGCCTCCTCCCCATCGCTTTGGTTTGCCTGATTCACTGGCAATGGCAGGGGCGCCCCCAAGAAGTACTCATGGCCAGCAGCCGAATGGTGTTACAACTTCTGGGGGTTGGCTATGTATTGATATTTCTGTTCGACAACCCTTCGCCTTGGACAAGCTTATTGGTGATTAGCGTGATGATTAGCGCCGCTTCGTGGATCGCGGTACGCCCGGTGCGAGATCAACCCGGTTTTCTGGGCCCCGCCATTTTGGCCTTAGGCGTTTCGGTCAGTCTGCATTTACTGATTTCTCTGACCTTGGTGATGAAGGTAGAGCAGTGGTACACCCCCAGCGTGATTATCCCGCTCGCAGGTATGTACTTTGCCAACACCATGAATGCCATCAGCTTATCGGCGGAGCGCTACCACAGTGAACGCCAGCGTAATCAATCGCCAGATCAAGCGCGACTGACAGCCTTTAACGCCGCCATGATTCCGCAAATCAACGGGTTACTGGCAGTTGGGCTAGTGGCCTTACCGGGGATGATGACCGGTCAAATATTGTCCGGTGTATCGCCGTTAATCGCGGTGCGTTATCAGATCATGATTATGGCGATGCTTCTCGGCTGTAGCGGTTTGGGCAGCGCAATTTTGCTGCATCAACTCACCAGAATTCGCTCGCAGCAATAACATACAAACTGTGGGGGTTAGCCCCAATGACCATAATCCTGCGGCATTGCTTGGCGCGTATTTTTCTCACCGTAAAGGTGCCACCCCGCGGCACCACATTATGCCTTGGTAGACGGTAGAGAACTTCGTTATAGTAGCGCTCAAATAGACCACAGGGAAAAGATCATGTCTGTAATTCCATCTACTTTTTTAGCCCGTTCGATAATGGCGCTGGTGGTATTATTCGCGGCTAATGCTTGTTTTGCTGACTGGACGTTAGAGCGCGAGCAATCCCATCTAAATTTCATTTCGGTGAAAAAAACCACGGTGGCAGAAACCCATCAGTTCAAACGTTTCTCGGGCAAGATTGATAGTCAGGGCAACACGCAAATCGACATCGATCTGAGCAGCGTAGATACCGCAATTGGTATTCGCGACACACGACTGCAAACCATGCTGTTCGAAACCTCGCTCTACCCCAAGGCCACACTTTCTGCCAAAGTCGACACGTCCATTGTCACCGGCTTAAACGTCGGCGAAACCACGACCACTGAAATGAACTTTGAACTCTCGCTGCACGGCGCCACTCAAGCGCTAAGCGGCAAAGTGCAAGTCACCGCACTGAGCGGTCAGCAATTTTTGGTAACCACCCTCACACCGGTGATTATCAAAGCCAGCGACTTCAACCTGGGCAGTGGTATCGATAAGCTCAAAGCCGCGGCTAAACTACCGTCTATCGATACCGCCATTCCGGTCACCGCCAGCTGGGTCTTCAAGAAGCAATAGTTGCGACGCTCTCTCAAATATTTCATCGGTATGCTGAATGGATCGGCTTACCGATGAAATAATCCCTGCGAATCACTCACCAGCGCCATGGTTCAGCGTATTAGTCTTAATCTTTAGATTTTTGAATTCTGTCGCATTCATCCATCGACCGACACCTTGAAGATCAAGGCGTTGATTCACATCAAAGGACACCTCAGCCAAACCGGTAGACTCTCGCTTTTTGCTTCAATGAGCGTATGACTATGTCGCAACCGCGTTTGCAATGGAATCAAGCCATGATTCACCGCTATGATTTGGCGGGGCCGCGCTACACCTCTTACCCAACCGCACCGCAGTTTGTTGAGAACTACCCAGAGCGCGAGGTGGAATTAGCTATCGAACGCAGCAATAACTCCGGTCGACCGCTTTCGCTCTACACCCACATCCCCTTTTGCGACACCATCTGCTATTACTGCGGATGCAACAAAATTGTCACTGCGAATAAGCGCAGAGCCCGGCCATATTTGGACGTTCTTAAGCAAGAGATCGCCATGCGTGCCGAGCAACTCGACACCTCTCGCCCCGTTAATCAATTGCACTGGGGCGGCGGCACCCCCACCTACATCAGCGATGATGAGAAACGAGAGCTCATGGCCTGCACTCGCCAGCATTTTAACTTGCTCGACGATGACAGCGGAGAATACTCCATCGAAATCCACCCCGGTGGCCTCACACCAGACACCTTAGGTGTGCTGCGAGACATTGGCTTTAATCGCTTGAGTATGGGCGTTCAAGACTTTGACCCCACCGTGCAAAAAGCCGTTAACCGATTTAATAGCGTTGAAGAGGTGGCCGCACTCTCGGATCGAGCCAAGCGCGAGGGGTTTCACTCGCTGAGTATGGATCTAATTTACGGCCTACCACATCAATCTCAAGACAGTGTCGCCAAAACCTTGGAGCAGGTGATTGAACTGTCTCCCGAGCGACTGTCGCTGTTCAATTACGCGCATCTACCTCACTTGTTCAAAAGCCAAAAGCAAATGGATGTAACCGCACTCCCCGAGGCCAGCGAGAAACTTCGCATCTTAGAAAACACCATTGAGCGATTACAGCAAGCCGGTTACGTTTACATCGGCATGGATCATTTCGCCAAACCTGACGATCCATTGGCATTGGCACAGGAACAAGGGCTACTGCAGCGAAATTTTCAGGGTTACGCCACTCACGGAAATTGTGATTTAGTGGCCTTCGGCGTGTCTTCTATCAGCGCGATCGACAATATCTTTGTGCAGAACCACAAAGACATCCAGCACTACACGCAGAGCATTGAGCAAGGCAAATTACCCTCCTTTAAAGGGCTCACCTTGAGCCGCGACGATCAGCTCCGCCAGGCGGTTATCAATCAATTGATTTGTCATTTCGAATTGGCCTTTGAGCCGTTCAATCACGCCTACCAAATCGACTTCGAACATTACTTTGCTGCCGCGCTTTACGAGTTGGAGCCCCTCATCAATGACCAGCTCGTCATTCGCAGCGGCGATGGTTTAAAGGTCTCCAGTGATGGACGCCTCCTAATTCGGCGTATCTGCATGGCCTTCGACGCCTATTTGGATGCCCCCAGTCCGGTTCAGTATTCACGTATTTTATAGCGCAACAGAAATTCAACTCGGTGGAGAAAAGCTCGAAATCAGGTAA
Source organism: Cellvibrionaceae bacterium (assembly GCA_050633365.1). Classification (GTDB taxonomy): domain Bacteria; phylum Pseudomonadota; class Gammaproteobacteria; order Pseudomonadales; family Cellvibrionaceae; genus Pseudomaricurvus. The sequence goes on from JBOEGJ010000006.1 coordinate 502,870, forward strand.
CATAAGCGTTCGGAAAAATGTCCTCCAACAGACGTAAGCCCCCAACTGACTTAAGTACCCGTTATGAGCAAACTGACCCATCTAGACAGCAAAGGCCATGCACACATGGTTGATGTTGGTCAAAAAGACGACACTGAACGCCAGGCAACGGCTGAAGCCTTCATCAGTATGACGCCGGAAACCCTGCAACTCATTATGGAAGGCGGTCATAAAAAAGGTGATGTCTTTGCGGTCGCCCGTATTGCCGGTATTCAAGCGGCGAAAAAGTGCTCCGACCTAATTCCCCTGTGCCACCCACTGATGCTGACCTCGATTAAAGTCGAGCTCGAAGCGCAGCCAGAACTCAATCAGGTTCGCGTGGAGAGTATCTGCAAGCTGCGCGGCCAAACCGGCGTCGAAATGGAGGCACTAACCGCCGCCTCAGTTGCAGCACTAACCCTTTACGACATGTGCAAAGCGATGGATAAAGCGATGGTCATTCACAGCGTGCGCCTGCTGGACAAACAGGGCGGAAAATCTGGCCACTGGCAAGCTCCCAGCACACAAAGCGACGCTTCTCTCTCAAACGACTCGACGGCCTCCTCATGAGCAAACCCGATTGCCTTAAAATACTGTTTTTTGCACGACTGCGAGACGAGCTCGATACTCGAGAAGAGCTTTTGACCTTGCCTGAAAACGTCTCCACGGTTGAGCAACTCAGATCCCATCTGTGTCAAAGGGGTGATCAGTGGCAAAAATCACTCAATACCGATGGCTTGTTTGTCGCGGTCGAACAAAAAGTGGTCGACTGGAATTCCCCGCTTAGCGGCAACGAAGAAGTGGCGTTTTTCCCACCGGTCACCGGAGGTTAAAATGATATTGGTTCAAGAAGACGATTTTGATACTCAACAAGAATACGACGCGCTGCGAAAAGACTGCCCAAAGGTTGGCGCGATTGTGTCGTTTGTGGGATTGATGCGCGACTTCAATGAAGGCGATGATGTGACATCACTTTTTTTGGAACACTACCCTGGTATGACCGAAAAAGTGCTCGACGACATTCGCCTTCAAGCCATGCAGCGTTGGTCATTGATGCAAGTGCGCATTGTTCATCGGGTGGGAAACTTAGCCCCCAGCGATCAGATCGTTTTTGTCGGCGTTTCCAGCGCGCACCGAGGTGACGCCTTTGCCGCCTGTGAATTCATTATGGATTTTCTCAAGACTCAAGCGCCGTTTTGGAAGCGTGAGCAAACCACCAAGGGCGATCGCTGGGTCGACGCCAAACAAAGCGACGACAAAGCCGCGGACCGCTGGCGCTCGGAACCCTAGCGCTGCACTGCTCAGCGAGCAGAGTTAACGATTAGCCAAACGCCAGCTGCAAGCCTTTGTCTTTGTAGGCTTTAAGAGAAACGCCGTGAGCGCCATCGACCAGTACGCGCTTAATTTGAAAGGATTTGTCCAGCGTACCTTTCTCGCAATCGGCGAGGTTGAGTACCTTTTCTTTCACCGCACGTTTTACCGTATTGCGCACCACCAGCACTTTTGGCAGCTGCCGATATTGCTGATTGGTGGTCAGTACAATCCCCACACAACCGTTTGCCATTTCAACAATGCTACCCGGTGGATAGAGCCCTACCATTTCCATAAATTGCTCGGCTAAACGCTCATCAAACTGAGTGCCGCGATTGTCGAAAATTTCTTTTAAAGCCTCGGTCGAAGGACGAGCGTCTTCATAGCAACGCTTGGCCGTCATGGCATCGTAGGCATCGGCAATGGCTACGATGCGAGAAAATTCCGAAATACCGGCGGCCTTTAGCCCACGAGGATAACCTTTGCCATCGAGACGTTCATGATGGCTATAAGCCACATCCACAACGCCGTGATAGGAACCCGGAGCACTCATCAACAGATTTCGGCCATGCACCGTATGGGCTTTGATCATTTTGAATTCTTTGTCGGTCAGACGTCCAGGCTTGTTTAATACATCAGCGGGAATCTTCATTTTCCCCACATCGTGTAACAATCCGCACAGACCAATATGCTGCAAGGCTTCTTCTTCAAAGCCAAGATAACGGCCAAATGAAATGCACAAAATACAGACGTTTAAGCAGTGCTCTGAGGTGTATTCATCTTCGTTGCGCATTTTTGACATCCACGACATGGCGTCGGGGTTGCGCAAAATACTTTGCACGCAATCGTGAACGGTAGATTTGGCCGCCTCAGTGTTGACCGAAGCCCCGAGTCTGGCCTCGTCGAGCAGACTCTTGGTAATGCGACGAGCCTCGCGATAGACTCCCAGCGCCTGACGATGTTCATCGCTGGCGGAGACTTTATTAATATAGGTTTTTTTGCGTTTTTTGGCGTCTTGAACCGCTCTTTCTTCGGGCGGCACGTAGGTCTGTCTGACCGAATCTATCCAGACGTACTCACAATACTCTTGTACCGTCTCGATTTCATCGCGGCTGTTGACAGTAAAACCCTGCAACAGAAAGGGCGTCTCAAGCCAATCTCGGTCCAACTCGGAGATGTACATCCCCACTTGCAAGTCAGCCACGGAGATCTTCTTACGGCTTGATTCTTTTTCCACACGCCCTGGGCGCAATACAGTCTTTTTCACCAATCGTACCTGTCCACAACAATATACTGGGTCAACCCTGTTTATTCAGCGCTAAGTTGCCGCTTCGACCCCGCCAACGCCTCGGCACTAGAGAGCCCATTTTAGGTTTAGGCTCCGAGTGTTGTCAGTGCCTCTACCCGACTCTCGCTCTTTGACGTTTTTGGCTTTCTTTAGCTTTCTTTGGCGGAAGTCATCAAATCGCGTATTTGTGAAAACGCGTCAAATAAAGCTGTCTATACTACAAGCAACCCCGACAGCTATTGTAGCTCATAGTGATCCAATTGTTATCATGAGCAGGTCGCTTTCGCGTTCAACCCGCTGGATACTTGACATCAAGACCCGTTATTTTGGCTGTAGATCAGTAAGGACACTATGCCTCAATCATCCCGCTCCTCAAGCGCTTGGCCATTCAAGGCCTCGTTGCTGTGCTGGTTTCTACTGATGGGGCTCGGTTGCATTCTGCTCGTCGTGCAATACTCAACCCAGCAATCCAATACCAAGCGTAGCTATCGGATCAACCAGCAGTCCCACCAACAAAAGCTCAACAACTACGTCGATCGCTTTCAGCAAGATCAGCGTCGTCGCTTGGAGTCCTTTTACACGCTCATTGAAACTCATGAGGCGGCAACCACGGTGCCCGCCGCGTCCATTGAGCAATGGTGGCAAAAGCAATCTCACGCCCTCCAAGAAACCATTCAATGGATTGATCAGCAAGGCCAGAGCCGATGGCACAAGGGGGTTGATCACTCTCGATCTCAAAACCAATGGTTTGAAGACAACAGTGACAGCCAATACCGCGCCGCCATCCTCTGCCAAGATAGCCGCTGCGAAGAGCTATCAATACTACCAATCGTTATTAACGACGTTTACCGAGGCGCAATCAGAGCCCGCCGACCGATCAACAGACTGCTGCACGATTTAGCCTTAGACGCGAATATTGAGCTGGCCATACTCGACGCCTCGCTCCAACCCGACAGCGGCTGGCAAGCGCACTTCTACACGCTGCACACAGGCAAACCGATCTTCGAAGCCCGTGTATCTGACGGCGAGCAACCTACGCTGGAGCTGACGCGGCAACTGACTCAACAACAACTCATTCCCTTGGGTGATCCTGCATTGCTGAAAAGCCTAAGCCATCAACCCAAAAGCCTTGCAGACCTAACCGGTGATGAGTCAGTTTGGTCACTGTTGAGTTTTCCCGAACACTACGCGCGCGACTTACATCTCATTAGTCGTGAAGATCCGTCAATACTAGCAACTGCGTCCACCGCGCATTTAAAACTCTACGCGCTCTTTTGGCTATTGGTCAGTACCTTTATCGCAGCCGGGGTTTGGTGGTTCGCCAAACGTTTGAGCCACGGTATCAACTTCTATTCACAACTATTGCCGCTTCTGGGAGATGGTCACTACCAGCAACTTCGGGAACGGCTAGAGCCGCTCAAAACAGAGTCCGCGCTCGAGGAGTTCTCATCGCTGAACGAGGCTTTCAACACTCTCTCTTACCAACTCGAATCACTGGATAACGCCGTCGATATTCGCAATCAAGAGATGGAGCGATTATCGCTGTTTGATTCACTCAGCGGCTTGCCGAATCGACACTTGTTTCAATACGAAATTCAAAACGATTTACGTGAATTAAGGCAACACAATCGCGAGGGAATAGTTGCGGTTTTACTGCTCGATCTCGACAAGTTCAAACGTATTAACGATTCTCTAGGCCATCATTTAGGCGATCAAGTGTTGGAAAAGATGGGTAGCCGATTAAAGGGGAGTATTCGCTCTTTAGGTATCGTGGCGCGACTCGGCGGTGATGAATTTGCAATTTTACTGCGCTCGGTGAAACGGGTGGAGCAACTCGACGGCGTGTGCAAGAAGATTCTAGAACTGGTGAACAAACCGCTCGAAGTCGATCATAAAAACCTTGTCATCAGTTGCAGTATTGGAGTGTCAGTGGCCTCGGTGGGCGACACCTATAACGACGCTCTCAAACACGCAGAAATCGCCATGTACAAAGCGAAGGACAGCGGCGGTAATAATTACCGTTTATTCAATGCCCAAATGGCTTCGGAGGCCGACCTTAACCTCTCGCTAGAAGGTGAAATACGCCGCGGCTTTTCCGAACAGGAATACACCTTATATCTACAACCTAAAGTCAACATGAATGGCGTCATCAAGGGCTTTGAGTCGCTGGTACGCTGGGATCACCCCGAGCGAGGCATTCTGCCTCCAGGGGAGTTTATACCGGCGATGGAAAACATGGGCTTTATCAGTCAGCTCGACAACTGGGTACTGGAAGCGAGCTGCCGGCAACTGAAAGTCCTTGAGCCCCTCTACCCAAACTTGAGCATCGCGGTAAACATTTCATCGACACACTTCACTGATCATACTTTTTTGGAGTTCTTGCAAAACTGTTTACGTAAGTACCCCATCGACCCCAGTAAACTTGAGCTAGAAATCACAGAAACTCTTTTGATGGAAAACATGAGTACGGGACGAGAGGTTATCGCAAGAATAAAACAGCTGGGTGTTCGCATCGCCATCGATGACTTTGGTACCGGCTACTCGTCTCTGAGCTATCTCAAAATATTGCCGGTCGACACCTTAAAAATTGATCGAGAGTTTATTAAAGACATTCCCGACAGTGAAAGTGACATGCAAATTTCGTCGGTGATTATCTTCTTGGCAAAACAGCTGAACTTTTGTGTGGTGGCCGAGGGCGTCGAGACCTCGGAACAACTGGTATTTTTAAAGGCCAGTCAATGTGATTTAGCGCAGGGATTTTACTTCAGCAAACCTATCCCTGCGCACAAAGCCATCTTAATGTTGGAGAGTGAACGAATTGATTTATCCGCACAAAATCTAGAGTGAACGCAGCGTAAGTGGCATTACAACACCTTGCCAATACTCTGCGCCAAATAGGGTAGATTGGCCTGATTGATACCGGCCAGATTAATCCGACTGGAATTCACCATATAAATACTGTACTCAGCTTTCAGTCGCTCCACTTGCTCGACGGTCAAACCTAAAAATGAAAACATGCCGCGCTGCTGAGGAATAAAATCAAAGTCGCCGTAGGGTGCCAAAGCCGCCGACAAATTCTCGCGCAAAGACTTAATCCTCTCTCGCATTTCTTTGACTTCACCTTGCCACTGAGTTTTTAACTCATGGTTACTCAAGATAGCATCGACGACACTAGCACCATGGGCCGGCGGCATCGAGTAAACCGCTCGCGCGGCGTTTTGCATATGACTAAAGACGATGCCTGCCGCCGCCGGTGTATTGGCTAAAACCGACAAAACACCGGTACGCTCGCGATACAAACCAAAA
>JBOEGJ010000007.1:0-128202 GCA_050633365.1 Cellvibrionaceae bacterium
CATCGGTTGGAGCAACGCCGGCATCATCGAGCACATGACCAGCGATAAAGATTCTAAGCATCTGGGTGGCAGCGACACCTTGAGCTTGGCCGATGGCCATCACTGGGTGATTGGCGGCTTTGGTCTCGATAGCATCACGGCCGGAACGGGTAACGATATTGTTCTGGGTGATAACGGTGTTGCTAGCTTCACCGCAGGCGTTCTTACTCGCCTTGAAAGCTCTGACGCTGACGATACCACCGGCGGCAACGACATCATTAACTTGGGCAACGGCAATACCGACATCATCGGCGGTGCAGGTACCGATACCATCACAACCGGAAACGGTGTCGATCGTGTCTTGGGTGATCACGGTTTCATGGGGTATCACACTGATGGCACTCTGGTTGATATGACGTCTACGCTATCAACTTTTGGTGCTGATGATTTCATTACCTTGTTCGATGGCGATGCCGCTGTCATTGGTGGCACGGGCGCAGACACTATCAGCGTCGCTCGCGGGAACAGCCAAGTCATTGGTGACCAAGGCTACTTGCGCTCCAGTGACAACGGCATTATTACCGAAGCCAGCAGCACGCATATTGGCGATGGTGGCAACGACATCATCAACTTGGCTCAAGGCAACGCCTTGGTGATCGCAGGGTTCGGTGCCGATCAAGTAACGGCTGGCAGCGGCAATGACATCGTTATCGGTGATAACGGTACCGCGACTTATACCGCAGGCGTGCTGACCAATATCACCAGTTCCGATCTTGATGACACCACTGGAGCGGCGGATATTTTGTTGCTCGGCGATGGCAATACCAATGTCATCGGCGGTGTTGGCGGTGATCGTATCGAAACCGGCAGCGGTATTGATCGCGTTGTCGGTGATCACGGTTCTATGAGTTATCACACCGACGGCACTTTAATAGAAATCACTACTCGACTGCCCATGCTTGGCGGAGACGATACCATCAGCTTGTTTGATGGTGATGCCGCTGTGATTGGCGGTACCGGTCGCGACACTATTTCAGTGGCTCGTGGTAACAGCCAAGTGCTGGGTGATCAAGGTTACATTCACTGGGATAACGCTGGCGTCATTACAGAAGCGATCAGCACGGATATCGATAAAGGTGATGACGACATCATCAACATCGGCCAGGGCGATACGCTAGTGATTGCAGGCTTCGGTGCCGATCAGGTCACTGCGGGTACCGGCAACGATATCGTTATTGGTGATAACGGTGAAGCGAAGTTCACCGCAGGCATATTGACGAGTATCAAGAGCACGGATCTTGACGACACTACCGGCGGGAATGATCTGCTCAACCTCGGCGACGGCAATACGCACGTGATTGCGGGTGTTGGAGAAGATAATGTGACTACTGGTTTAGGCAGCGATCGAGTTGTGGGTGATCACGGCTCCATGAGTTTCCATACCGATGGCACTCTGACCGAAATCATTTCTACTCTGCCTATGTTGGGCGCCGCCGATACCATTACTTTGTTCGACGGAGATACCGCTGTAATAGGCGGCACCGGCAACGATGCTATTACCGCCACCGAAGGCGCTGATTTTGTCTTGGGTGATCAAGGTTATATCCAGTGGGATAACGCTGGCATTATTACTCAGGCGATTAGTACCGATCTCGATAAAGGCGGCGACGATACCATCAGCTTAGGAAATGGCGACACTCTCGTTATTGCAGGTTTCGGCGCAGATCAAATCACTACGCAAACGGGTAAAGACATCGTCATTGGTGACAACGGCGAAGCGACCTTTACCGCCGGCGTATTGACCTTACTCACAAGCACTGACTTGGATGACGCTACCGGCGCAGGCGATATCATCATCCTAGGCGATGGCGATACCGACGTGATTGCGGGAGCCGGTCAAGACCGCGTTGAAACCGGTACTGGCCTTGATCAAATCTTGGGTGATCACGGCACGCTAAGCTACGCCGATAACGGCACGCTAACTGAAATGCTCAGCCGCTTACCGCTACTGGGTGATGATGACACCATCTTGGTTCACGGTGGTGGCTCTGCGGTTATTGCTGGTGGTGGTCGAGATCAAATCACCGCAACAGGCAGCTTTAGAGATGCAGTTCTGGGCGATCACGGTGTGATTAATTGGACGCAAGACGGTGTTATCGAAAAAGCCGAGAGCACTGATCTGACGATCGGAGATGATGATCAAATTGATTTGGCCGATGGCGATAACATTGCCATTGCCGGTCAAGGTAATGATCAAGTAACCACCGGCACTGAAGACGACATCGTCCTTGGTGATAACGGCGTGGCACTGTTCAGTAATGGTCATCTGGTGAAATTACTCAGTACCGATAGCAGTGACTTAACCGGTGGTAATGACATTATTGTTGCGGGCGCGGGTTATAACCGAATGATCTCGGGCACTGGAGACGATCAAATCACCGCCTTGGCTGGTGACGATCACGTGATTTCTGATCATGGCCAAATGCTCTATAACGAAGCGGATATTTTGCTCATAGCTGAAAGCCTATTGCCTGATCAAGGCGGCAACGATCAGGTCGACCTAGGCGATGGTCACAACCGTGTTATCGCCGGTCAAGGCAATGACGAAGTGATTACCACCTTTGGTGACGATCACATCATCGGCGACAACGGTTTCCTCAGTTACACCCAAACCGGCGTGATTGTTGAAGCGGCCATGACTGATATCGAACACGGTGGCGATGATGTCTTGTCTGCTGGCGACGGCGACAATATTGTCCTAGGTGGTTTTGGTAGCGACAATATCGAAACTGGTGCCGGCGACGATACCGTCATCAGTGACAACGGCGTTGTACTGTTCGAAAACGGATTCCGCAGCGACGTTCGCAGCACGGATACTTCTGAAGCAACAGGCGGCAACGATATCGTTAGTCTCGGTGCCGGTAACGATCAGGCCATCGCTGGTGTCGGTTCTGATGAAGTCACCATGAGTGCCGGTGAGAATAATGTACTTGGCGATAACGGTTCAATCACCAGTGACGCCGAAGGTCGATATCTACAAATGACCACTGGCGAAACTGACTTGGGCGGTAAAGATCGACTGATCGGTGGCAGTGGTCGCGATAACCTATTTGGTGGCGTCGACGAAGATTATATCGAAGGTAACGACGGCAATGATTTACTTTCCGGTGATGGCGCGATGGTCACTCGTCAGCCAGAGCTTGATCAAATTTTGTTTGAAACCATCGATCTGTTCCTTGGCGGCGACGATGAAATCGACGGCGGTGAAGGTAATGACTATATGTTCGGCGGCTTTGGCAGCGATTTGTTCTATGGCGATACTTCTTTCGATGTTTTCATCGGCGAATACGCTCGGGCAACCATCAGCACTTTACTTGAAGAGGGGGATCGCCAAGTCAGTCTCGTTACCTTAGCGCAGGGCCTAGATACCTTGCGTGGTGACGGCGATGGTTTGTACGAAGTCCCAACCGGTACTGCAGACTCTTTCATCAGCTACAATGTCGATTCCATCAAGGGTTTTGTGTTGAGCGACCCAAGTGTTCTCGCTGCTTTGCAAAGTTCAGGTTCTTCTGCCGACTTGATTTCTGAATTGAATGAGCGTGATCGTAACGGCGAACGTCGTGCGGGTATCGATTTAGTCTTACCAACAGCGCCAACGGCAGCCGGTGGTGAAGAAAGCGAAGAAGAGGGCGAAGTAGAAGGCGGCGCTGAACTGGTTGGCGATGAATGTGCTACCAGTGATGGATCTTCCGATCAGGATCTTGTTGAGGGTGATGCTACTAGCGCTGAATCCGATCAAGCCACAGAATGCCAGGCAGAAGAGTCTAAAGAAGAGGTTGAAGAGCCTGTCAATAGCGAAGCTTCTGAAGACGATCTGCATGAAGTTAAGGATGTTGATCTGACGTCTTCCGCATCAGCGATGATCGGAGGAAGCTTGGCTTGGAAGTTGGTATCCACCATCAAGGCTAAAACAGGCAAAGTTGATCGTAGTGGTTTAGAGGCGTTGGGGCGTAAAGCGTCTAGAAGCCGTTTTAAAGCTTGGGATAAATTTGGACGTTAATACGTACTTCAGAGGCGACAGTGCCATCGACATTGTCGTCTCATAATAATAAAAGACAGGGCATTACCGTGCTGTCATTTAACGTGTGTCGATAAGAGTTTAAGTCGATGCGCTTTTTTAGAATATTAACTGCATTACTGGCGTACATGAGTAATGACCTTGGGGATAAAATGATTACAACAATGAATAAGTACCTTCGTGCGGCAACCTTTGCAGCAACGACTCTAATCGCGTCGACACCGGTGATCGCAGAAGATCTTTTGTCGATTTATACCTTGGCGAAGCAGAATGATCCTGCTTATTTGATGGGGCTTAATCAACACGGTGCTTCTTCTGAGGTTGTTATTCAAGCTAGGGCGGGTCTGTTACCAACAATCGCGCTGACCGCCAGTCACTCAGAAACCTCTCAAGATATTATTAGTTCAGACAACACGGTTTTCGAAAAGGGCAGCGATCAATTTCCGACCGACAATTACTATTTGTCGTTGACGCAATCTATCTACAGCTATTCCAACTGGAAGCGTTTTGGAAAAGCAAAAGAAGAATTGAAACGTGTCGATGCGGAGTTGGAAACCGTAGAGCAAGATTTATTGTTGCGAACCGCAGAACGTTATTTTGCGGTGCTTGCCGTGCAAGAAGATTATGCTGCGATTAATTCCGAAAAGGCTTCGGTAGGGCAGCACTTGCGAGTTATCAAAGCTAAGCGAGAAAGCGGGCAGGTTCGTCGTACCGACTTACTAGACGCCCAAGCTCGATATATGCAAACCCTTTCGCGTGAGCTAGAAATCAAGTCTCGTTTAAAAGATGCGATGGAAATGTTGCGAGAACTAACTGGCGAGCCGGCGGGTTCTTTAAAAACTCTGGGTGAAATGGCTCTAGAACGTCCTGAACCTAGTGATCCTAAAGCGTGGTTTGAGCAAGCAGTGCAATACAATCCAGAAATGAAAATACGCCGTTTTTCGATGGCTGCTGCTGAGCAAGAGATCAAATTGCGTAAAGGCGGTCATTATCCTACAGTTGATTTGGAAATTAACATCGGTAACGAAGTGAAGGAAGGTACTCTATTTGGTGGAGGTAGTGATATCGATGAGCAAATTATTGCACTGAATTTTAATGTTCCTATCTATTCGGGCGGCATTGTTTCTTCGCGTGTACGTGAAGCGGTTAAGCTATACAATCGCACCAAAGATGAGCTGGAGCTGGAAACCCGTGCGGTACAGCGTCAAACCTTTTCTACTTACGATGGCGTGTTAACTGATATTAGTAAGATTGAAGCTTTGAAAAAGTCTGTTGAAGCTTATGAACTCGGTGTCGAGGCAAAGAGTATTGGATTTGAGTCTGGTTTGACCAACAGTTTGACGGTGCTTGATGCTGAGCGCGATCTATTTTTTGCTCGTAGCGAGCATGCCCGAGCGCGTTACGGATACATCCTGAATGGATTGCGTTTAAAGCGTGCGGTGGGTATTTTAACGGCGACTGATTTAGAGAGCGTCAACACTAACTTGAATGGTAAAGAAGTCAGAGTGGCATTTGCTGACGCTGGTGCGGGTTCTTACTGAGTCATTTTCAATGACTTGTGCGGAGTCATTCAATGGCTAGCTTAACTTATTTTCAGGCGGCTAAAGCGATAGAGTCTTTCGCCGCTGACCTGCCGGGCCCTTACGGTTATGAACGATCGATAAAAATAACCTCGTCGGGTATTAATCAAAATCGTTTTTTGATCTCCTTTCCTACGGTGGCACTAAGTTGCGGTGTGGATCTAACCGGACTGCTAGCTCAGTTGCGTCTTCCTGCCCAAGCGAATGTCGATTCGCTATTACATCTGACAGATATTGTTCATTTGGGCGTAGAGGCTTCGGCATCCACTTGTGTGTGTAAGCTCTACGGCGAAAATGCCGCACTTATGCGTCGCTTGTGGGATGAGCCGCTTGATGAGAGTAATTTACAAGGCTCTGAGCAATCGAGTGTTTTGGAGGATCTAGTAAAGGTGCACCGCGCGTTGAAATGGGAGCTTGGATCACCGTTGCTGATCTATAGCGATTACGATTGGTTACCCGCTAATGATGCTTCTCAATTGCTCGCTCACATTAAGCACTTTTCTGGTGACTTTTTACCTGTCGTCGAAGCTTTGTTGCCGAAAGTTCATTGCCCCATCTCAGATTTGCATCTATTGCGGGTTAGCGAAGCTAAGCAGGGGCGTCTATCGTTAGATCTCAATCTATACGACAGTGGGTTAACCGTTCAGTCGTTCATTGATGTGCTACAGAAATCGATCCCAAATTCTCTTGCTAGTAGCGTGAAAGCAGAGACGGAGGCCTTCGCTTCAGTTGCCTCAGAAGCTCTTGGTCACATTGCGATTGGAGTGGGGCGTGACAAGGATCGATTTTTAAGTATCTATTTTGGTGCACAAGAGCGAGGAGAGTTTTTGTGAGTCAGCCCTTTCTCGATTCGCCATTACCGATCGAGCGAGTCCGCGCCGGTGATCCATTGCGCGACTACTGCTTATGGGATTACCCGCCGAGAGTAGCGCCCGAAGGCAAGTGGCATGCGAGCAACTTGTTGTTTCAATCTTTTAGGGCTGCAGGCCTCGACGATACCTTTATTCCTGTGTGTGAGGCCATCCGAGACGCAATCGGCTTTAATCAAACGGTTTGGGGGATCAAATTCGCACAGGGACGTATTAGTTGGGAGTTCTATTTCTACGACTATCAGCGTCTTGAGCGACAAGTATCCATCTCAAAGCTTATTGAGGTTCTGAAACCGTTTGTTCATTGCGATCTTAAGTTTTCTGAGCGAAGGCCTTACTTTATGTTCTCGTTGGATCTTGATGCATCATGGGGACAGCCGCGCTCACAGCTGAAAGAAATTAATGTGTACATGGGCAATGCGGGTAGCAATGTCTCGTCGGGCTTGAGTTACAGTTTGACCAAAGAGGGGCTGTTGTTCGAAAACCTCTACAGTTTTTTTGACGCCCAGCAAGAGCGTGAAGAGGCTGTTGAGAAGGCGCTGTGCTCGAGTCATTTTGACTTGCCGGGCTTTTCCGTTGACGAATTGATGCTGCCTGATCTGATGGATTGTGGTGTAGTTGTTGTAGCTAATAAACGCGAATGCGAGGGGATTTACTTTTCTCGTATTGGTGTTGATCAGCTGCTGTGGTTTATGGATGAAATGGCGTATCCTGAAGCGCTGAGCGCCTACATTCGGGCTAATCGAAATCAGCTTGATCATCTTAATTTTGACGTGGGCTTAGATTATCTCTGGTGCGATGGACATATACAGTTCCACAAAACCGCCTACTACGGAGTTTTTTAGCCTTGGGTTGTTTCCAGCATGATGACTACATCTCTCTGACACTGGAGTTTCGCTGTAATTTGAAGTGTGTGCACTGCATGATCGAAGGCACCATGGATTACCTACAGCCGCAAACGGGAGATGTATTTGATGGTGTTCTGGATGAGCAGGCACGCAATAGTCGTTGGAAGGGTATTATCCTCACCGGCTCAGAGATTACTTTGCACAAAGAACTCATCCCCATGGTGAAGCGAGCTAAGGCCGCGGGCTTTGAGCATGTGCGTATTCAAACCCATGGTATGCACCTTGGACAAACCAGTTTTACCGACAGCTTGTTGGAAGCCGGTGTCGATGAGTATTTTGTGAGCGTTGCCGGTAGCGATTGTGAATCTCACGATCGCATTACCGAAGTTGATGGCGCTTTCGACAAAATGATGAAAGGTCTGTCCTATTTAGATCAATTTGACCATGTCTCCATCATCACTAATACCGTGGTGACTAAGCTGAGCTACGCTCTCCTGCCGGATCTCGTTCACAGTTTGTCTCATTTGCGCCAGCTCAAACAAATGGAGTTTTGGAATTATTGGCCCATGACTGAAATGGACGATAAAGACCTAATCCCAAGGGCTGTCGATGTTCTGCCTTTTCTGGAAGAGGCGGCACGAAAGGCCTTGATTCAGGGGCGGGCGGTCGAAATTAAGAATTTCCCAGAGTGTCTGTTGGGCGATTTGGGGCACCTGCTTGATAACGATCAGCCGGAACTTCTCATTGATCCTGCTTTTTGGGATCAATTCAATCGCAATGGTTTTCATCAATGTGTCCACAGGCAAGAGTGTACATCTCACCAGTGCCTTGGTTTGAATGACGCTTATACTGCCAAATACGGGTGGGAAAAGACCCTTGTTCACCCTATTACTGGTGGTCAGCTCATTGCACGAGCGCGGTGACTATCTATCTGAGAAAAAGATGCCTTGATTCGGCCGCTGGGGTTGCTTATGGCGAAAAATCCGCCAGAATAAGCCGTTGATATTCGGCCTGCCTGATTAACGGGCCAGAAGCGCAGATAGGGTCTGCTTTTGGTTGTCGGAGATTTGGTAACGGCTCGCTAGGAGTCGGGCGTCATAATAATAGATATTCTATAGGGGAATCTGCGTGTCCAAGCAACTACTTATTTATTCTCGAGCTCAAGCAGTTAATAGCCAGCGTCACCGTGAGTGGTCAGTTAAAGCAGGTGATAACTTTGAGTTTGCACGCGAGGTGAACTCGGTACCGTTGACCGCGGTAGAGTTTGTCACTGCCTCTACTGAATACCCTATTGTGTTTGCCGGTAGCGACGATCAGTTGATGCCATTGGTGGTGATGGGCGTTCGCGACAAAGAAAATCTGTACATGAACGAAGACGGCACCTTAGATGCCAAGTATGTACCGGCTTTTTTGCGTCGTTATCCTTTCGTTTTTTCGAGCCAAGACGACGGTAAGAACTTTACCTTGTGTATTGATGAGACCTTCGATGGTTGCAATCAAGATAATGTCGGCGAGCGTCTATTCGATGCCGAGGGTGAACAAACTCAATATTTGAATAATGTATTGGAATTTTTGAAAGAGTACCAATTGCATTTTTCTCGTACTCAGGCTTTCTGTAGAAAGCTGCAAGAGTTAGAACTGCTCGAACCGATGGGAGCACAGTTTTCTCCTCCGCAAGGAGAGAAGGTGACGCTGACGGGCTTCTACGCCATTAGTCGCAAAAAATTAAAAGAACTGCCGGCAGAAGAGCTTGAACAGCTGGTTAAAAATGACGGCATGGAATTGATTTTTACACATCTCTATTCTCTGCGTAACTTTAATACTATGTTGGGAAAAATTGGCGTAAGTGAAGAAACGATTCAAACTGATTGATATTTAGGCTGCGGAGGTCTGTGCCTTTTTAATGTGTCGCAGGCCAACGTTATCCTTTGTATTTACGATCGCCTTGTACGCCCAGTGTGTAGTGTGAGCTCTCTCGAGTCGTTTGGCTGTTTATCTGAGTAGTTCTCTCTGAGGCGCGATAGTTGATATCAATATGACCGTAAATTGAAGCCAGATTCCATTCCTCCATCACCTTGATGGATTTCTCCTTTTTCGGAAACACTATGTCGTCAGTCTCTCAGCAGCAAGCTGCAAGCTCTTCCTGGAAACAGGTTGCTGGCCTTTCTCATGCCTTTGATTATCCTGCTTGGCTCGAATTGCAGTGTGGATTGATTGGCTCGGCTTACGCCGGTGTGTTGGTGGTGGCAGAGCAGAAGCAGTTCAAACCCGTTGCCGTGTGGCCCGAGGCTAACAGCGGTATAGAAACCTTAACCGATCTAATTGAGCAGGTTTTGGACGATGGCGAAGCTCTGGTTGCCAATTTGGCCGCAGGGGATGGCAGTGCCTCGAGTCATTTTGGTGTGGCTTATCCTGTGGTGTCTCAAAACGCCGTAATTGCAGTCATCGCAGTTGCCGTTTCGGTTGCAAGTGAATCTGAATTGTCGATGGTAATGCACGAATTGCAATGGGGCGCTGCGTGGGTCGAGCTTCGACAAACACGCGAGCTTTACACTCAGCGCGAAGACGCCTTTGAGCGTTTGAGCACCAGTATCGATTTACTGTCGCGAGTGCTGCCCGAATCGGGGTTTGATAATGCCGCTCTGCGTTTGGTGACTGAGCTGGCAATCAATCTCAATAGCGATTTGGTCAGTATCGGTTTCTTGAAAGGCAAGGGCGTTGAATTGGCGCACTTGTCGCACAGCGCTGAATTCTCTAAGCATATGAACTTGGTGCGCAGTATCGAAAACGCGATGGACGAGTCGCTGGATCAGCGGGCGCCCATTGTCTGTCCTTCTCAAGACGGTACTCCGGCCAATTTAGTGACCGTGGCTCATCGCGCACTCAACGAATTGCAAGATGCTCAGACCATCATGACGGTGCCTTTGAGTGTTGGTGATGAATGGATTGGTGCGATTACCTTACAGCGCGATATCGATCAGCCATTTACCTTGGATGACGTTCGCTATTGCGAGAGCATTGCAGCGCTGGCGGTGAGCTCTCTTGAGGAAAAGCGCCATAATGATCGTTCTTTGCGTCTCAAAATTAAAGAGGCAGGGGCCGAGCAAGTAGTTCGCCTCACTGGCCCAGGTTTTGTCGGGCGAAAACTAATCCTTGGTACCCTGGCGCTGCTCATAGTGCTGTTTAGTTTCTTGACGGGAGACTACCGCTTGTCGGCGGATGCCACTTTGCAAACCATTAGTCAGCAGGTCATCGTGGCGCCCTTCGAGGGTTACATCAAAGAGGTGAATGTTCGCGCAGGGGATGTGGTTAAAAAAGGCGACGTGCTTCTTACTTTGGATGACCGGGATTTACTGTTGGAGCAGCTCAAGTGGCGCAGCCAACAAAACAAACTCAGCCGACAGTATCAAGAGGCGATAGCGGGTCATGATCGCTCACGAATTACCATCTTGGATGCGCAGTTGGCGCAGGCAAAAGCTCAGTTAGATTTAGTCTCTAGCCAGCTGCAAAGATCAGTGCGTAGAGCCCCTTTTGATGGTTTAGTGGTCAGCGGTGATCTGAGTCAGCGTTTGGGTGGAACCGTTTCTCACGGCGAATCTCTGTTCGAGGTGTCACCGGTGAATGCTTACCGAGTGAAACTGCTGGTCAAAGAAAGTCGTATTGCCGATCTTCAAATTGCTCAGGCGGGTGTGGTGTATTTGTCGGCCATTCCTGATTACCCTTTTGCGTTTAATGTCGACAACATAACACCGGTGACCGAATACCAAGATAGCTCGACTTTTTTTGTCGTCGAGGGGCGTTTGCACAATACTCATGATCGCCTGCGTCCCGGTATGGAGGGGGTCGGGAAGATCGTAATTGATCAGCGAAACTTGTTCGGTATCTGGACTCGAGAGTTGGTCGAGTGGATGCGTTTGGGTTTTTGGCGTTGGTGGGGCTAACCCATGGTGATGACCTCTACACTCTTTAGCGCCTCTTGGTATTTGGTTGAAGATCTGTGTCCTCGATTGCGTCGCCACACCGCCATTCATCGTCACGTTTATCGTGATGAAACTTGGTATGTTTTGCAAGATCACGCCACGGGTCAGTTTCATCGTTTCACCCCCGAAGCCTACCTCATCATTGGCAAGATGAATGGCGAGTTGACACTCCAACAAATCTGGGAAGAGGCCTGCGAGCTGCTCGGTGATCATATGCCGACCCAAGACGATGTCATCGGATTGGTGTCTAAGCTGTTTCGCGCCAATGTGCTGCATTCCGATACCTTGCCCGACATGGAAGCGCTGGGGCGTCGCCGCCAAGTGCTCGAGCGTCAAAAGTTGATGCAAAAAATCAAATCGCCTCTGGCGCTGCGATTGCCCCTGTTAGATCCGGAGAAATTCCTTACCAAAACCAATCATTTGATTGCACCTCTTTTCAGTCGATGGATGGGGGTTTTGTGGCTGTTGGTGATAGCGTTGGGGTTGTTATTGGCGGCGGTGAATTGGGGGGAACTCACCAGCAATCTCAGCGACCGAGTCTTGGTGGTCGAAAATTTATTGTTGATCGCGCTGATTTATCCGGTGGTTAAAACCATTCATGAGCTGGGTCATGCCTACGCCGTAAAACGCTGGGGCGGAGAGGTTCATGAAATCGGCATTATGTTCTTGGTGTTTTTTCCTGTGCCCTATGTCGATGCCTCCGCCGCCACAGCATTTCGCAATAAGTTTCAACGTATGTTGGTTGGCGCCATCGGTATTATGGTCGAAGGATTTGTTGCCGCCTTGGCGATGGTGGTATGGGCGATGGCCGAGCCGGGATTGGTACGAGCTTTGGCGCTCAATACGATGATGATTGCCGGGGTGTCCACCTTCTTTTTTAATGGCAATCCTTTGCTGCGTTTTGACGCCTACTACGTGTTGGCGGATTATCTGGAAATTCCCAATCTCGCCACCCGCGCCAATCAATATGTGGGCTATTGGGTGAAGCGCTATGTGATGGGCGTGAAAGGCTTGCACTCACCGGCAGCGACAACAAAAGAGGCTTGCTGGTTATTCTTCTATGCTGTCGCGGCTTATCTCTATCGCACCATCATCATGTTGACGATTTCGCTGTTTATTGCCGGCAAATATATTTTTGTGGGGGTTCTGCTCGCCGCTTGGACCCTCTATAGCAGTATCTTAAAACCGCTCATTCAGTTGGCGGCTAAGCCCTTTACGGATTCTCAGCTACAACTCAAACCGCGTCGAACTTGGGGGGTGATTGGCGGTGTGTTCGCAGTGCTGGTGCTGTTACTTGCAGTAGTTCCTTTTCCTTATGCCACTTATACCCACGGCGTCTTGAGCGCTTCAGACAATACTCAAATTCGAGTCTCCACCTCGGGTTTTGTCACCGAAGTGGTGGCCGAACCTGGGGGTTGGGTAGAAAAAGGTGAGCTCATTATTCGCATGTCAGATCCCGCGCTCGAGGCAAAAACCGAAGTGATGCGATTGCAAGTCGAGGAGGCCCAGGCGCGTTGGCAGGCCAGTCTTCGCGACCGGGTCGAGTCGGGCATTCAGCGCGATTTACTGTCCTTTCGTGAGCAGGAATACGGCCGCCTACTGAAGCAGCGCAAGGCGTTGGATTTTGTGGCTCATCGATCGGGGGTGGTGATTTTGCCGCAGATAAGAGGCATGCATGGCCGCTATTTGGGGCGAGGCGAGTTTGTTGGCGATATTGTGGATTATTCCCAGTTGCCGATACAGGCTCTGATTCGCGAGGATGACATCAGCGCGGTACGGCATCGGACGCGATCGGTCGAGGTGAAGTTGGTGTCTCAACCGGCTCAATCCTATGAGGCAATGTTGTCGCGTATTGTGCCTTCGAGCACGCAGCTTTTACCGAGCACGATTTTATCCACCGAGGCAGGCGGCGTTGTCGCAACACAACCTGCTGGTGAGGGCGAAGAGCCTAGAGCGTTCAATCGACATTTTCGCGTGGTACTAAACGCTCAGGAGATGCCCAAAGTGCGTATCAATGAGCGAGTTCATATTCTGTTTCATCACGACCCTGAGCCACTGATGTGGCGTTGGATGCGTGACATCCGTCGAGTTTTCTTGAGGCAGTTGGATGTTTGAATGCCCTACACGGGCAGCAGCGTCGACGCTAGTGCGCCCCGAGCTCGAATTGCCGGTTCTGCCAAAGTGGTATGAGCGCGCGGCGCATCAAGCTGTCGGTCACTGGCGTAATCTGGTGGCGGCCATTCTGGGGCCTCGACAGCTGCGCCGGATTCTATCTCAGATTCATGCCCTGGATGCCGAGCTAGAAGTGGCCAGTGCCAGCGTTTTAGCGGAGCGCTTGGTCTCACTGAAGCAGAGAGTGATTCTCAAGGGGTATTGTCGCGCGTCCTTGATCGAATCGTTTGCCGTTATTCGCGAGATGTCAGGGCGAGTGCTTGGTATGAAGCATTTTGACAGCCAGCTCACCGGAGGTTGGCATCTCTTTCAGGGGCGAGTGGCAGAGATGGCTACCGGCGAGGGTAAAACGCTGACCGCGACCCTTCCCGTTGCGGCCGCCGCCATGGCGGGTATTCCGGTGCATGTTATTACCGTCAACGATTACCTCTCAAAGCGCGACTGTGATGAGATGCGTCCGCTCTACGAGGCTTTGGGTTTTTCAGTGGGCTGTATCGAACCTGGTATGAGCCCGGATCAACGACGTGAAGTCTATCGCTGCGATATTGTCTATTGCACCAACAATGAGTTGGTCTTTGATTACCTTAAAGATTATCTCGTTCTGAAAGAATCTCCCGACGTGATGCATCGATTTGCCGAACGCCTCAAAGGCAATTCGCGTTTGGACGGAGAGCTTATGATGCGAGGGCTGCACTACGCCATCATCGATGAGGCCGACAGCATATGCATGGATGAGGCGCGCACGCCGCTGATTATCTCCGCCAATAACCCCGCCAGTGATACCGAGGCCTTGATGTATCGGCAGGCGTTGGAAATCGCCGTAGAGCTCAAAGAAGACACCCACTACACCCGCTACGAAAAAATGAAACAGGTTGAGTTTAACGATGACGGGGAGCAGCTGATCGATAAGCTGGCGCAACCGCTAGGGGCGGTTTGGGTGGGACGAGTGCGCCGCTACGAGCTGGTGCGCCAGGCGTTGATTGCTCAATTGTATTTCCTGCGAGATCGGCATTATTTGGTGCGCGACGATAAGATTCAAATTATCGATGAGCATACCGGTCGAGTGATGGCTGATCGCAGCTGGGAAAAAGGCCTGCATCAGTTGCTGGAAGTGAAAGAGGGGTGCGAGACCACAGCTTCTCGAGAGACCCTCGCTAAAGTGAGCTATCAGCGTTTTTTTCGGCGCTATCGCTTTTTTGCCGGAATGACCGGGACCGCCAAAGAGGTCAAGCAGGAATTTTGGGATATCTACCAGAAGCAAACCCTGTCGGTAAGCACTCACCATCCGCTCAGGTGTCATCATAAGAGGAACATCCTGCTCGAAACTAAAAAGCAGCAGTTGCTAGAGATAGTTGCTGCTGCCCGTGAGGCCACCAACGGAGGGCGCTCGGTACTGATTGGTACCAGTACTGTTGGCGCTTCAGAGGAGGTCGCAGGGACACTTACTCAAGCCGGTCTAGAGGCCCAATTGCTGAATGCGAAACAAGATCATCTCGAAGCTGAGATTATCGCTGAGGCGGGGCAGCCGGGACGCATTACCATCGCCACTAGCATGGCTGGACGAGGTACCGACATTAAGCTGCACCCAGATGTCGAATGTCATGGCGGCTTGCATGTTATTCTGTCCCAGCTGCAGGACGCTGGCCGAATAGATCGCCAGTTGGCAGGTCGCTGCGCGCGCTTTGGCGACCCCGGTAGCGTAGAGTTGATTGTCTCCTTGGAGGATGAGTGGCTGACCGACAGCTGGGTTCGGCCGTGGCTGGCGCCGTGTTTAAGGTTTCACTGGGGGCAAAAGCTTGGGCTTGGATTGATGCTGTTGGCGCAAAAGCGGCTGGAGCGTCGACACAGTAAAATGCGATATCAGCTGCTGAAGACCGATGAGCAAAAAGGCGAAACCTTGGCATTTACTCAGGGTAACTTGTGATTACAAGCTGTTGTGGCGCTTATTGGTGGCCGCCGTTGAAGGTGCTGGCCGCTAGCGCTATCTATATAAAGAAGAAATACCGCTCGCGCGGTGAACTATTGGGGTAAGTCATGGGGTTTAAGCGAGTGAAGGCCGAGTGGGTGTCGGCTTCATCAGTGTTGTGTTCGATATCAGCGGTTCTTTTTACGTTCAGTGTGGGCGCTTCGGCTCAGTCAGATTCTCAGTTGAGCTGTTTGTTGGAGCCTTCTAGCGAGACCAAACTCAGCAGCCCCGTGTCAGGCGTGGTTGCCCGAGTAGCCGCCGAGCGAGGTGGTAAGGTGCGCAAGGGGCGAGAGGTCTTGGCGCTAGAAAGTGAGCTCGAAAGGGCATCACTTAAGAGTGCAAAGGCCAGGGCCGAGTTTGCCGCTCGCAAACTTGAAAGAAATCGCCGTTTGCTAGAGCAGGAGCTACTGTCAGATTTTGAGCGCGATGAGCTGGTGACCGAGCATCAGTTGGCGCTTTTGGCGGTAAACGAAGCTGAGTCCCGCCTAAAGCAGAGATCTTTAAAGAGCCCGATCGATGGCGTGGTGGTGAAGCGTCACGTCTCCGTGGGCGAGTACGTTGGTACTGAGCCGGTGATGGAGTTGGTGGCCCTCAACCCGCTGCATGCAGAGGTGATTATGCGGGCAACACGTTATGGTGAAATTCACGAAGGCATGAAGTTGGGGGTGCTCATAGCAGATCCGGCTGTAGCTGAGTCCGGATCTGTTCGCCATGAGGGGGTTGTTACTGTTGTGGATCGAGTCATCGATGCTGCATCCAGTACCTTTGGTTTTCGGGTGACGGTTAAAAATGTCGATTTGTCGCTGCCGGCGGGATTGAAATGTTCCATCGAATATTCAGCTCAGGTGCCAACGGCGATCAACTAGAGCTTCTAGCCTTGTTTTGGCGGTGATAACAATGCGCTTAAACCACGGGTTTTCGGCGAGTTTCAGGTTTGTAGCGCCGCTTCTGTGGTCGATCAATATTTATTCGAAATAGTGTTTGACTCCTCCGTCTCCTCTCTATAGAATTCCGCTTCCTTTTTTGATGTCTTCATTGAAATTGGAAGTGTGTAGGATCGCTTTAATCGCGGTTCATGTTCTTTAAAGATTTTTGGAGTTTGGTTCAATGCAGAATCAACGCATTCGGATTCGCCTTAAGGCTTTCGATCATAAACTCATCGATACTTCTACCCAGGAGATTGTTGAGACCGCTAAGCGTACAGGTGCCCAGGTGCGCGGCCCGATTCCGCTGCCGACTCGCAAAGAGCGTTTCACCGTTCTGGTATCTCCGCACGTCAATAAAGACGCGCGTGACCAGTACGAAATCCGCACACATAAGCGTTTGCTTGATATTGTTGAGCCAACTGAGAAAACCGTTGATGCACTCATGAAGCTAGATCTAGCTGCTGGTGTTGAGGTTCAGATCAGCCTTGGCTGATCTGTGTGGTAGATAAGAACTCAAGTTTAAATACAATTTGTGCCGATACCTGATGTTTTTTCAGGTTGTGTAACGCTCTGAAATGGGCGGCCATAGCGGGTAAAAGCCCCGTACACTGAGAGGTTTAAGAAATGACTATTGGTATAGTTGGTCGAAAAAGCGGTATGACCCGCGTTTTCACCGAAGAAGGTGTTTCCCTTCCTGTATCTGTGATTGAGGTTTCCCCCAATCGCATCACCCAGGTTAAGAGTGAAGATACCGACGGTTACAGTGCTGTTCAAGTAACCCTAGGGTCTCGTCGTGCCTCCCGTGTGACCAAGTCTCAAGCTGGTCATTTCGCTAAAGCATCTACCGAAGCCGGTCGCGGTGTTTGGGAATTGCGCAACGACGAAGGTGAAGCCTTCGAAGTTGGTGGCGAAATAACTGTTGCAGCTTTTGAAGCTGGTCAAATCGTAGATGTTACTGGTACTTCCAAAGGTAAAGGATTTGCTGGTGGTGTTAAGCGTTGGAATTTCGCAATGCAAGACGCAACTCACGGTAACTCTATTTCTCACCGTGCTCCAGGTTCAATTGGACAATGTCAGACTCCAGGTCGTGTGTTTAAAGGCAAGAAAATGGCCGGACACATGGGTGCCGAGCGCGTGACTATCCAGAATTTGGAAATTGTTCGTGTCGATGTTGAGCGTAATCTTCTGTTGGTCAAAGGTGCCATCCCTGGAGCTCCAGGTGGTGATGTTATCGTGCGTCCAGCAGTTAAGCTACGTAACGCCTAAGTTCGAGGGTTTCGACGATGGATTTAAATATTGCAACTCCCGAAGGCGCTAAAGGTACAGTAACTGTATCTGACGTTGCTTTTGGAAAAGAGTTTAATCAAGACCTGGTTCACCAGGCGGTAACTGCCTATTTGGCAGGTGCTCGTCAGGGTACTAAGGCACAAAAGAACCGCTCTGCGGTTTCTGGTGGCGGTGCTAAGCCGTGGCGTCAGAAAGGTACTGGCCGTGCTCGTGCTGGTACTATTCGTAGCCCATTGTGGCGTTCTGGTGGCGTAACTTTCGCTGCTCAGCCACGTGACCATGCTCAAAAGCTGAATAAGAAAATGTATCGCGCTGCGTTGCGTTGCATTTTGTCTGAGTTGAACCGTCAAGAGCGTTTGGTTGTTGTTGAGGCTTTCGATATCGAAGCTCCAAAAACCAAATCTCTGGTTCAGCAATTGGCTCAATACGACCTGAAGGATGCGTTGATCGTATCTGATGAAGTTAGCGAGAACTTGTACTTGGCTTCACGCAACCTGCATAAGGTTGACGTTCGTGATGTTCAAGGCGTTGATCCTGTTAGCCTGATTCGCTTCGACAAGGTTGTAATGACTGTTTCCGCTCTGAAGAAATTTGAGGAGATCCTGGGATGAGTCAAGAACGCTTGTATAAAGTGCTGTTAGGCCCTGTGATTTCCGAGAAAGCTGCGATGGCTGGCGATGCTAGCAATCAGGTGGTTTTCAAGGTTCTTCGCGATGCGGCAAAGCCAGAAGTTAAAGCGGCAGTTGAAAAACTGTTTGATGTCAAAGTTGAAGATGTTCGTACTCTTCTAGTCAAAGGTAAAACTAAGCGCACCCGTCATGGTATGGGCAAGCGCAGTGACTGGAAAAAAGCTTACGTACGTCTAGCTGAAGGTCAGGAAATTGACTTCAGCGTAGCGGAATAAGGGGATAGTTGCGATGCCTATTGTAAAACGTAAACCGACATCTCCGGGTCGCCGCTTCGTTGTAAGTGTTGTCAATCCGGATCTGCACAAAGGTGCTCCTTACGCTCCACTTCTCGAGAAGAAGTCAAAGAGCGGTGGCCGTAATAACAACGGTCGCATCACCACTCGTCACATTGGCGGTGGTCATAAGCAGCATTACCGTGTTATCGACTTTAAGCGTAATAAAGATGGGATTCCTGCAAAGGTTGAGCGTCTGGAATACGATCCAAACCGTAGCGCTAATATCGCTTTGGTTTGCTACTTAGACGGCGAGCGTCGCTACATCATTGCACCGAAAGGTGTTAGTGCTGGCGATATGATTGAGTCTGGTGAAGCTGCGGCGATTAAGCCTGGTAACACTTTGCCAATCCGCAATATCCCTGTAGGTAGTGTGATTCACTGCATTGAATTGAAGCCTGGTAAAGGTGCTCAGGTAGCACGCTCCGCTGGTACTTCTGCTCAATTAGTGGCGCGTGAAGGCCGTTATGCAACCTTGCGTTTGCGTTCCGGTGAGATGCGTAAAGTACTTAGTGAGTGCCGTGCAACTTTGGGTGAAGTATCCAACAGTGAGCACAGTCTGCGTTCTCTAGGTAAAGCTGGTGCTACTCGTTGGCGCGGTGTGCGCCCAACTGTTCGTGGTGTTGCTATGAACCCTGTTGATCACCCACATGGTGGTGGTGAAGGTCGTACTTCTGGTGGCCGTCATCCGGTTTCACCTTGGGGTACTCCTACTAAGGGTGCTAAGACACGTAAGAACAAGCGCACCGATAAGATGATTGTACGCCGTCGCGGTAAGAAATAAGCGACTGGCTAACCACTAGCTGAAGAGGAAAGTGCAGTGTCACGTTCACTGAAAAAAGGTCCTTTCATCGATCTTCATTTAATTAAGAAGGTCGAAGCAGCGATCGAGAAAAATGACCGTCGTCCAATTAAGACTTGGTCTCGCCGTTCCATGATCATGCCAGAAATGGTCGGCTTGACTATCGCTGTACACAACGGTCGTCAACATGTTCCCGTTCTTGTAAACGAAGAAATGGTTGGACATAAACTGGGTGAATTTGCTGCAACCCGCACTTATCGCGGTCATATTGCAGACAAGAAAGCCAAGCGCTAAGAGGTTAACGATGGAAGTATCAGCAAAGTTACGCGGTGCT
This sequence comes from Cellvibrionaceae bacterium, assembly GCA_050633365.1. Taxonomy (GTDB): domain Bacteria; phylum Pseudomonadota; class Gammaproteobacteria; order Pseudomonadales; family Cellvibrionaceae; genus Pseudomaricurvus. Next base: position 19,783 of record JBOEGJ010000007.1, read on the forward strand.
CAACTATCGGCGCAAAAAGCGCGTCTAGTAGCAGATCAGATTCGTGGTAAACACGTTGAAGAAGCTCTAGACATCTTAGCTTTCAGCCCGAAGAAAGGTGCAGCGATTGTTAAGAAGGTGCTGGAGTCTGCAATTGCAAACGCCGAGCACAATGAAGGCGCTGATGTAGATGAGTTGAGTGTTTCAACCATCTTCGTTGATGAGGGTCTGACGATGAAAAGAATCAGACCACGTGCTAAAGGTCGTGCAGATCGCATCCTTAAGCGCACTTGTCACATCACCGTTAAAGTAGCCGACAAGTAAGAGACAGACGTTATGGGTCAGAAAGTACATCCGACAGGTATTCGTCTGGGCATCGTCAAAAAGCACACCTCAACTTGGTATGCTGGCAACGATGAATACGCAGACAAGCTCTATACCGACCTGAAAGTACGCGAGTACATTCAAAAACAATTGGCGCACGCGTCAGTGAGTCGTGTAGAAATTGAGCGTCCGGCCAACACCGCACGCGTTACCATTCATACTGCCCGTCCGGGTATCGTGATTGGTAAGAAGGGTGAAGATGTGGAAAAACTGCGAGCTGCTGTCAGCAAGCAGATGGGTGTTCCCGTCCACATTAACATCGAAGAAATCCGCAAACCTGATTTGGATGCGGCTCTGGTTGCGCAAAGTGTCGCGCAGCAGCTGGAACGTCGTGTTATGTTCCGTCGCGCTATGAAGCGTGCGGTACAAAACGCAATGCGTCAGGGCGCCGAAGGAATCAAGATTCAGGTAAGTGGTCGTTTAGGTGGGGCTGAAATTGCTCGCACCGAATGGTACCGCGAAGGCCGTGTGCCTCTGCACACCTTGCGTGCCGACATCGATTACGCTCCTGCTGAAGGTTTAACCACCTACGGTATTATTGGCGTAAAAGTTTGGATCTTTAAAGGTGAAGTAATCGGCGGCATCGAAGCTGTTGAAGAAAAGCCTAAGAAGAAAAAAGGCTCAAAGTAAGGGGTACGCAAAATGCTGCAACCGAAGCGTACAAAGTTTCGTAAGCAACAAAAAGGCCGTAACCGCGGTCTCGCCCATCGTGGCTCCAAAGTTAGCTTTGGTGAGTTTGGTTTAAAGTCAAACGCCCGTGGTCGCATCACTGCTCGTCAGATTGAAGCGGCTCGTCGTGCTATGACTCGTCACATTAAGCGTGGCGGTAAAATCTGGATCCGTGTTTTTCCAGATAAGCCAATTACCAGTAAGCCTCTGGAAGTACGTCAGGGTAAAGGTAAGGGTAATGTTGAATATTGGGTATGCCAAATTCAGCCTGGTAAAATTCTTTATGAGATGGAAGGTGTCTCAGAAGAGTTGGCTCGCGAAGCATTCGCACTGGCCGCTGCCAAATTACCATTAAGTACAACTTTCGTGAAACGTTCGGTGATGTGATGAAAGCTCAAGAACTCCGCGAAAAATCTGTTGAAGAGCTAAATGCTGAGTTGCTGAAGCAGTTGGAAGAACAGTTTAAGATGCGTATGCAAGCTTCTACTGGCCAGCTGAATCAGACCCATCTGCTCAAGCAGACTCGTCGCGATATTGCTCGTATTAAAACAGTGCTGACTCAAAAGGCAGGTGCGTAACTATGACAGATAAGCTAGATCGTCAGGTGACCGGCAAGGTTGTTAGTGACAAGATGGATAAAACCATTACTGTCCTAATCGAACGTCGTGTTAAGCACCCTGTTTATGGTAAGTACGTCAGTAAGTCATCCAAGCTGAAAGCTCATGATGAAAAGAATGAGTGTAAGGCAGGTGACGTGGTTACTATTAGTGAATCACGTCCGCTGTCTAAGTCTAAGTCTTGGGCTTTAGTAAAAATTGAAGAGCGCGCCACAGAGATTTAATTATCTTGGCGTGCTAAGAGTTTCGGAGACGGACGATGATTCAAACGCAATCATACTTGGATGTGGCAGACAACAGTGGTGCCCGCCGCGTTATGTGCATTAAGGTGCTCGGCGGTTCGCATCGTCGTTACGCTGCCGTAGGCGATATTATTAAGGTGACCGTTAAGGAAGCCATCCCTCGCGGTAAAGTGAAAAAAGGTCAAGTGATGAAGGCTGTGGTAGTTCGCACCAAAAAAGGTGTGCGCCGCCAAGACGGATCTCTGATCAAGTTTGACGATAACGCTGCCGTACTACTGAACCAACAGGATGCTCCTATTGGTACACGTATTTTCGGCCCTGTTACTCGTGAACTGCGTGGCGAAAAATTCATGAAGATCATCTCTTTGGCTCCAGAAGTTCTGTAAGTCAGAGCTTTTGAAACCTAAAGAGAGTTGAGGACAGGGTTATGCGTAAGATCAAACGTGATGACGAAGTGATTGTGGTCGCTGGTCGCGATAAAGGTAAGCGCGGTAAGGTTGTAAACGTACTTGCCGACGATCGCTTGCTCGTGTCTGGTGTTCACATGATCAAAAAACACCAAAAACCAAACCCGCAATTGGGTGTGGCCGGCGGAATCGTGGAGAAAGAAGCTCCGATTCAGATTTCCAATGTCGCTATTTTTAATAGCGCCACTGGTAAAGCTGATCGAGTTGGTTTCAAGATCCTTGAAGACGGCACCAAAGTGCGAGTTTTCAAATCCAACGGCGAAGCCGTAGACGCGTAATTGACTGACTCACAGTTAATTAATTACGCAGTGTTAACGGTAGTAAGCAGACGGTAATTAAAAATGGCTAAGTTGAAAGAACTTTACCAAAGCGAAATCAAAGCAAAACTCAAAGAAGAGTTGAAGCTAGATAACGTGATGGAAGTGCCTAAAATCACCAAAATCACCCTAAACATGGGTGTTGGTGAGGCAATCGGTGACAAGAAGGTTTTGGAGCACGCTGTTGGTGATTTGGAAAAAATCACCGGTCAGAAAGTTGTTGTGACCAAGGCTCGTAAATCAATTGCAGGCTTTAAAGTACGTGAAGAGTGGCCGATCGGCTGTAAAGTAACTCTGCGCTCTGAGCGTATGTATGAGTTTCTTGAGCGTCTGATCAGCATCGCTATTCCACGTATTCGTGACTTCCGCGGCATCAGCCCTAAGCAGTTCGACGGTCGTGGTAACTTTTCTATGGGTGTGACTGAACAAATCATCTTCCCAGAGATTGAGTTCGATAAAGTTGATAAACTGCGCGGTCTTGACATATGTATCACGACTACAGCACGTAACAACGAGGAAGGCCTTGCTCTATTGAAGGCATTCAACTTCCCGTTTAAAGGCTAAGGAAACGGATCATGGCTAAGAAATCTATGATTGCACGTGAAAACAAGCGTGCAAAAGCAGTTGCTAAGTACTCCGCAGTGCGTGAGAACTTAAAGGCGATCATTGCCAACACTGAATCTTCTGAAGAGGAAGTGTGGGAAGCGCAAGTTAAATTGCAGCAGTTGCCACGTGATGCAAGTCCTGTACGTCAGCGTAACCGCTGCCGTATTACTGGACGTCCGCACGGCGTATACAGCAAATTCGGCCTTTGCCGTAACAAGTTACGCGAAGCGGCAATGCGCGGTGATGTCCCAGGTTTGGTTAAGGCCAGCTGGTAAGCTGAATTAGGAGCAGAAACTATGAGTATGCAAGATCCGTTGGCAGATATGCTGACTCGTATCCGCAACGCTCAACAAGTCGGCAAGGTTGATGTGACCATGCCTTCTTCAAAGCTGAAAGTAAACGTTGCAAAAGTACTTCAAGATGAAGGTTATGTAGCTGGATTTTCAGTGAGCGAAGATGCTCAGCCTCAATTAACCATTGAGCTGAAATACTTCGAAGGCAAGCCAGTTATTGCTGAGCTTGACCGTGTAAGCCGTCCAGGTTTGCGCAACTACACTGGTAAAGATGGCCTGCCTACCGTTCGCGGTGGTTTGGGTGTTGCTATTGTCTCTACCAGTAAGGGTGTTATGACTGATCGTGCTGCTCGCGCTCAAGGCGTTGGCGGTGAGGTTCTCTGCACCGTATTTTAATCTTGCCGCTCTTCGGGGCGGTGTAAGTTGTTTTAATGGGAATTCGTTATGTCACGAGTTGCAAATAGTCCGGTTGAAGTACCAGCTGGTGTAACTGTAACCCTGAGTGGTCAGGAAATTACAGTTAAGGGCAGCAAGGGTACGTTGGCTCATACTATCCACGGCAATGTTGAGGTTTCACAGGACGAAAATGTTCTGCGTTTCGTTGCTAAAGATGGTGCCAAGCAGTCTCGCGCATTAGCAGGCACTACACGTGCTTTGGTAAACAACATGGTACAAGGTACTTCTCAAGGTTTTGAGAAGAAGCTGGTTCTTAATGGTGTTGGTTATCGTGCTAAGGCAGCGGGCAAATCTGTAGACCTGACTCTGGGTTTCTCCCACCCGGTTGTTTATGACCTTCCAGAAGGCGTAAAAGCTGAGACCCCAAGTCAGACTGAGATCGTACTTACGGGCGCTGATAAGCAGTTGCTCGGTCAGGTAGCCGCGGAAATTCGCGCATACCGTCCACCAGAGCCTTACAAAGGTAAAGGTGTTCGTTATTCTGACGAGTATGTACGTCGTAAAGAAGCTAAGAAGAAGTAGGGCTAGGTCATGAACGATAAAAAACAATCTCGTTTGCGTCGTGCACGTCGTGCTCGCGCGAAGATGAGTGAGCAGGGCGTTGTACGCTTATGTGTAAACCGCACTCCTCGTCACATCTACGCACAAGTGATCGCTGCCGATGGTGCTAAAGTACTGGCGACTGCCTCTACTTTGGATAAAGATTTGCGTGCTGGTAAGACTGGCAACAAAGAAGCTGCCCAAGCGGTAGGTGCTTTGATCGCAGAGCGTGCTAAGGCTGCAGGTATTACCCAAGTCGCATTCGATCGCAGTGGTTATAAGTATCACGGTCGAGTTCAGGCTTTGGCCGATGCTGCTCGTGAAGCTGGTTTGGAATTCTAAAGGTTTAGATATGGCTTTTAACAAGAAAGAAGAACGTAACGACGAAGGCTTCCAAGAGAAGCTGGTTCAAGTTAACCGCGTTGCCAAAACCGTTAAAGGTGGCCGTATCTTTACCTTCACAGCTCTGACTGTTGTTGGTGATGGAAACGGTAAAGTTGGCTTTGGTCGTGGTAAAGCACGTGAAGTGCCTGCCGCTATCCAAAAAGCTATGGAAGCAGCGCGTCGCAATATGATCGAAGTAGATCTTAATGGTGACACTTTGCAGTACGCTACTAAGGGTCGTCACGGCGGTTCTAAGGTATACATGCAGCCTGCTTCACAGGGTACTGGTGTAATTGCCGGTGGTGCAATGCGCTCTGTATTCGAAATGGCTGGCGTACAAAACGTACTGGCGAAATGCTACGGTTCTACAAACCCGGTAAACGTGGTTCGTGCAACCTTCCAAGCGCTGAAAGAAATGGCGTCTCCGGAATCAGTAGCTGCTAAGCGTGGCAAAAGCGTAGAGCAAATTCTGAACTAAGTTGTCTGGGCTGTTCGCAGCCCAAACACTGTTTTAGAATCTTTCGCTTCATTAAGAGCCATCAGCTCGTAAAGAAAAGTTGGATAGGACCATGGCTAAGAAAACGATTAAAGTGACTCAGGTGAAAAGTACTGCTGGCCGCCTGAAGAGCCACATAGCGTGCGTCGCTGGTCTAGGACTGCGTCGCATTAACCACACTGTAGAAGTAGAAGATACTCCTTCAGTTCGTGGCATGATTAACAAAGCACATTACCTGCTTAAGGTAGAGGGAGAGTAAGATGCGTCTGAATACTCTAAGTCCTGCAGCAGGCAGCACTCGTAACAGAAAACGCGTAGGTCGTGGTATCGGTAGCGGTATCGGTAAAACCGGCGGACGTGGTCACAAAGGTTTGAAGTCTCGTTCTGGTGGTAGTGTTAGACCAGGTTTCGAGGGTGGTCAGATGCCTTTGCAGAAGCGTCTTCCAAAATACGGTTTTACATCTCGTATTGGTCGCGTTACTGCTGAAGTGCGTTTGTCAGAACTTGCTCAGGTTGATGCAGAAGTCATCGATCTGGAAGCGCTGAAGCAAGCTGATGTTGTGAATATCAACATCAAGCGTGCTAAGATCTTCCTTTCCGGCGAGCTGACAAAAGCTGTGACCATCAAAGGTCTAGCCGTGACCAAAGGCGCTAAAGCTGCCATCGAAGCAGCTGGCGGTAAAGTCGAAGAATAAAGCCGTATCAAGCCGCTATAGAAATCTAGCGGCTTGTTGCTGTTTTAGCTGATTAGAGACTGATTTATGGCATCCCCTGGAAATCTGCCATTAGGAAATCAAAAAGGATTGGGCGAGCTATGGGCTCGCCTTCGTTTTCTTTTTATTGCAATAGTTGTCTACCGCATAGGAACGCACATTCCTGTACCGGGTATTGATCCGGAGCGCTTGGCAAGTCTATTCAATCAGAACCAAGGTACAATTTTGGGGCTGTTTAACATGTTTTCCGGTGGTGCGCTGGAGCGTATGAGTATCTTGGCGTTGGGTATTATGCCCTACATTTCTGCCTCGATTATCATGCAGTTAATGTCGGCGGTGACGCCTTCATTAGAGCAGTTAAAGAAAGAGGGCGATGCAGGTCGTCGCAAAATAAGCCAGTACACCCGCTATTTGACGGTGTTGTTGGCGCTGGTTCAGGGTACAGGCATGGCGGTAGGTTTTTCCGGCCAAGCTTACATGACTGGATTTAGCTTTTATTTTGTCGCTGTTACATCATTAGTGACCGGTGCGGTCTTCATGATGTGGCTGGGCGAGCAGGTAACTGAGCGCGGTATTGGCAACGGCATTTCGATGCTGATTTTTGCCGGCATTGTTGCGGGTTTACCAAGTGCTGTTGGACAGGCCTTTGAGAGTGCCCGTCAGGGTGATCTACATATTTTATTGCTGCTCGGTGTCGCATTTTTGGCCGTTGCTGTGATTTGGTTGGTTGTTCGCATGGAGCGAGGCCAGCGTAGGATTACAGTCAATTACGCTAAGCGTCAGCAGGGACGTAAAGTCTTTGCCGCACAGAGTAGTCACCTTCCGTTGAAGGTGAACATGGCTGGGGTAATTCCAGCAATTTTCGCCAGTAGTATTCTGTTGTTCCCAGCGTCAGTGGCGCAGTGGTTCGGTCAGGGTGGCGAAGGTTTAGGAAGCGAGATTCTGCAAGAGGTTGCATTGGCCATTGGGCCGGGTCAGCCACTTAACTTTATCTTGTTTGCTGCATTGATCATATTTTTCTGTTTCTTCTATACGGCGTTGATGTTTAACCCTAATGAAGTCGCGGATAATTTGAAAAAGTCCGGTGCGTATATTCCTGGTATTCGTCCCGGTGAGCAGTCTGCTAAGTATATTGATACCGTGTTGACCCGTTTAACGGTTGTCGGTGCAATCTATATCGCAGCGGTCTGTTTATTACCGCAGTTCCTGGTAGTGGCGACCAACATCCCATTCTATCTGGGCGGTACTTCACTACTGATTGTTGTGGTAGTGGTAATGGACTTTATGTCCCAGGTGCAATCGCACTTGATGTCTCATCAGTATGATTCACTGATGAAGAAAGCCAATCTTAAAGGCTATGGTTCTGCACGATAATCGTGTAGAATGCGCGGCCGCTGAGTTAGAAGGTGTTGTGAAACATGAAAGTTCGTGCTTCAGTAAAGAAAATTTGCCGTAACTGCAAAATTGTACGTCGTAAAGGTGTTCTGCGAGTAATCTGCAGCGCTGAGCCACGTCACAAGCAGCGTCAAGGCTAAAGCTTTTACGATCGGCTTTATGTCGATTGTGAATTAAACGGGGAGGCCGCTTCAAGCGGTCTTCTTGTTACTAACCGCCAACGATTTGGCGGTTAGACAATGGGGGCGTTGACTGTCGCTAGAGGGGAAACTCTCTGGCTATTGCTTTTTTTGCGCTTAATCGCTATTCTTGCGCGCCTTTTATGGTGTCGAGAGTGGTATTTTGTCGCTGTCAACGCTGCAATTTAAGTTATACGTGGAGTAATCTGAATGGCCCGTATTGCTGGTGTCAATATACCAGATAACAAACATGCCGTTATCTCCCTGACCTATGTGTTCGGGATCGGTCGCACTACTGCGAAACAAATTTGTGCCGCCACTGGCATTGCTGAAGACGCTAAAATTAGCGACTTGAGCGATGAGCAGATGGATGCAGTGCGTAGCGAAGTTGGCAAAGTTACTGTTGAAGGTGATTTGCGACGTGAAGTTTCTATGAGCATCAAGCGTTTGATGGATTTGGGCTGCTATCGCGGTCTTCGTCATCGTCGCAGTCTGCCTGCTCGTGGACAGCGTTCTAAGACTAATGCTCGTACTCGTAAGGGTCCGCGCAAACCGATCAAAAAGTAAGTTTTTGACCTGATTAGGTACAAAACTTTCATATAGGTTAGAGGTTAGGAAGAGTTGCTATGGCAAAGCCAAGTAAAACTACTAAGAAAAAGGTTAAAAAGACGGTTGTTGATGGTATCGCCCACATCCATGCCTCTTTTAACAACACGATCGTGACTATCACTGATCGTCAGGGTAACACCCTGAGCTGGGCCACTGCTGGTGGTTCTGGTTTCCGTGGTTCTCGTAAGTCTACCCCGTTCGCTGCACAGGTTGCTGCTGAACGCGCTGGCGAAGCTGCAAAAGATTACGGTCTTAAGAACTTGGACGTTGAAGTTAAAGGTCCAGGACCAGGTCGTGAATCCGCAGTTCGTGCGTTGAACAATGTTGGCTACAAAATTACCAACATCGTTGATGTAACGCCGATTCCTCATAACGGCTGTCGTCCGCCGAAGAAACGTCGCGTATAAGGGGGCTTGAACAATGGCACGTTATATTGGACCAACTTGTAAGCTGTCTCGCCGTGAAGGAACTGATCTGTTCCTGAAATCTGGTGTACGTCCGCTTGATTCAAAATGTAAAGTTGAAAATGCTCCTGGTCAGCATGGTTTACGTCGTGGTCGTTTGTCTGACTACGGTGTTCAGCTGCGCGAGAAGCAAAAAGTTCGTCGTACTTACGGCGTATTAGAAAAACAATTCCGTGGCTACTATAAAGAAGCTGCTCGTATTAAAGGTGCTACCGGTGAAAACCTGCTGCAACTTCTCGAGCGTCGCTTGGATAACGTAGTTTACCGCATGGGCTTTGGTGCTACTCGCGCCGAGTCACGTCAGTTGGTTTCTCACAAGTCTATCGCTGTGAATGGTCAAACCGTAAATATTGCTTCTTTCCAAGTGAAAGCTGGCGATGTGGTTTCTGTTCGCGAGAAGGCGAAAAACCAAATGCGTATCGGGCAAGCTCTGACTCTCTCGGCTCAACGAGCTGATGTTGAGTGGGTTGATGTTAACGCGGACAAAAAAGAAGGTACGTTTAAACGTGTACCGGATCGCGCTGACTTGCCTGCCGAGATCAACGAAAACTTAATCGTTGAACTTTACTCTAAGTAAGGGATTATTCACTAAAGGTGTGACTATGCAGAGTGCTGTAAACGAGTTTTTGACCCCGCGTCATATCGACGTTACTGAAAACGGCCCAACTCGAGCTAAAGTGGTTTTAGAGCCTCTTGAGCGCGGTTTTGGTCATACCCTTGGTAATGCGTTGCGTCGTATTCTTTTATCTTCAATGCCCGGCTGTGCCGTGACTGAAGTAGAGATCGACGGCGTATTGCACGAGTACAGCGCCATTGAAGGTGTTCAGGAAGACGTTATCGAAATCCTGTTGAACCTCAAAGGTGTTGCTGTGGTAATGCATGGTAAAGACCAAGCAGTTTTGACCCTCAGCAAAAAAGGCCCAGGTGTTGTTACTGCTGGCGATATTCAGGTTGATCACGAAGTTGAGATTAAAAACCCTGAACATGTAATTGCGAACATTACTGGCGATGTTGACTTGTCTATGAAGTTAACCATTGCTCGTGGTCGCGGTTATCAGCCAGCGGATGCTCGTCGTACTGACGAAGAGGAAACTCGTGCAATTGGCCGCCTGCAGCTAGACGCTTCATACAGCCCAGTTAAACGCTTGGCGTATCAAGTAGAAAGCGCTCGTGTAGAACAACGCACCGATTTGGACAAGTTGATTCTAGACTTGGAAACCAATGGGACTATCGATCCTGAAGAAGCGATTCGTCGCGCTGCTACCATTTTGCAGCAGCAATTGGCGGTATTCGTTGATCTGGAAGGCGAGAAAGAAGCCGAACCAGAAGAGAAGGAAGAAGAGATCGATCCTGTTCTATTGCGACCAGTAGATGACTTGGAGTTGACTGTTCGTTCAGCCAACTGTCTGAAGGCTGAGAATATTTACTACATTGGTGATCTGATTCAGCGCACCGAAGTAGAACTGCTTAAGACTCCAAACTTGGGTAAAAAATCTCTTACTGAGATCAAAGACATTCTCGCCTCACGCGGTCTGTCTCTCGGTATGCGTTTGGAAAACTGGCCACCAGCCAGTCTCGCAAACGACGATAAATTAGCGTAAGCATTTAATGCCGCCGCTTGGCACTGTTTTCAGTGCTTGGCAACAAGCAATCAGCAAGGCCCGGCGGTGGTTGTTAATTTGAGTTATTACGAACTTTGAGAAAAGTGCCTAATAACCAGTTTGTAAGGATTTAGAGTTATGCGTCATCGTCATAGTGGCCGTCAACTGAATCGCAACAGTTCTCACCGAAAAGCCATGTTCAAGAACATGACTATCTCTTTGGTTGAGCACGAGCTGATCAAAACAACTTTAGCCAAAGCTAAAGAGCTTCGTACTGTCGCTGAGCCCCTAATTACCCTGTCTAAAGCAGACAGTGTTGCTAATCGCCGCTTGGCCTTTAGCCGTCTGGGTAGCAAAGCAGCAGTTGGTAAGCTGTTCAACGAACTTGGTCCTCGCTACGAAGCGCGTCCAGGTGGTTACATTCGTATCTTGAAGTGTGGTCTTCGTACCGGCGACAAGGCACCAATGGCCTACGTTGAATTGGTTGATCGACCAGTTGCGGCAGAAGCTGTTGAAGAAGATTAAGTTTTAATCTGCTTCGAAGAAAGGGCGTATTTACGCCCTTTTTTTTCGTCTGTTGTTTTTGTTTTTTATCGCTAGAAAGTGAATCTGGTATAGGGCCACGACTTAGCGGTATCCACGTAGCCTTGCTTGATTGGATTGAGCTCGATGTAATCCACATGATTGGCGTAGTCAATGCGGTCGATTATCTTGTGCGCAAAGTTAGGTTCTTGCCACAGTTGCTTGATGTTGGGTTGTTGTTGCTTAAACAGCGTCGTGATAAGTTTCCAGCGCTCGTTTGGCGCCTCATGTTCGTTGTTAGGTATCTCCCAGATGCAATGTAGATGGTCGGGAAGTATCGATATTGCCGTCAATACAAAAGGTTTGATGTTCATCGTATGATGAAATGCTTGGCGTAAAAAGGTCACGTTTTCTGGAGTGTTAAAAATTGGCCGCCGCCCATGGGTCGTCATGGTGAAGAAAAAGCTATTTTCGGGATAGCCGAGCTCGGCTTTACGGGGTTTGGCGTTGTGCATATGAGTCTTCCTTGACGATTGCCGGTATTTCAATCACCTTAGCAAGAGGTGTGGCTAGAGTTTCACTACTGAGGTATGACTGCGCGCCTTTTAGTTTTTGTCAGTTAAACTAAAGTTTGAAGAGTGGTGGGGGCATTAAGGTCTCACCGATTGATTTTTGATAAAGGGTCCATGTGGATATGATTCTCCCTGTAATAATGGCTGGTGGTTCTGGAACTCGTTTGTGGCCGATGTCTCGCTCGCTGTTTCCCAAACAGTTTCTAACGCTATTGGGCGATCGTAGCTTGTTACAGGGAACCTGTGATCGTCTCAACGGACTCGATATCGCAGCCCCGATGATCATTTGCGGCGAAGATCACCGCTTTACAGTGGCGGAGCAGCTGCGTACTGAGCCCCTGTGTAAAGGGTCGCAAATCGTCTTGGAGCCCTGTGGAAAAAACACTGCACCCGCAGTGGCCTTAGCGGCGCTCACGGCGATTGCCGATGGCGACGATCCGGTATTGCTGGTGTTGGCCGCGGATCATGTTATTGAAGACGAAGAGTCGTTTCGTAAAGCCGTAAGGATTGCCTCACAGCTGGCAGAATCGGGCGAGCTAGCAACCTTCGGTATCGTGCCCACTGCGCCCGAGACCGGCTACGGCTATATACGCCAAGGTGAGGCTCTCGGGGAGGGCTTTCGAGTCGCCGAATTCGTCGAAAAGCCGCGGCAGGAGATCGCTGAACATTATCTAGCCGACGGCAGCTACCTTTGGAACAGCGGTATGTTTATGTTCAAGGCTAGCCGTTACCTCGAGGAGTTAAAGCAATTCAGGCCTGATGTCTTGGATGCCTGTCAGCGCTCCATCAACGATGCCAAGCGCGACTCAGATTTCTTGCGTCCAGAAGCCAGTGCGTTTGAGGCGGGCCCTTCAGAGTCGATCGATTATGCCGTTATGGAAAAAACTTCATCCGCGGTTGTGGTGCCGGTGGAATGCGGTTGGAGTGATGTTGGTTCTTGGTCTGCGCTGTGGGAAATCTCGGATAAAACCGCCACGGGAAATGCTGTATTTGGCGATGTGATCGCGGAAGATTCATCGGATTGCTATCTGCGCAGTGATTCAAAACTAATTGCTGCTGTTGGCTTAAAGGATATTGTCGTCGTCGAAAGCGATGATGCCATCATGGTGTCGTCTCGCGATCGAGTTCAAGATGTTAAGAAGGTTGTTGAGCAGCTAAAGGCCGACGGCCGCAGTGAGGCTCAGATACACCGCAAAGTTTATCGGCCCTGGGGTTATTATGATTCCATCGATCAAGGTCGTCGCTTTCAGGTAAAGCGTATTGTTGTTTCTCCTGGGCAGAAATTGAGCTTACAAATGCATCATCACCGCGCGGAGCATTGGATAGTCGTCAGTGGTACTGCGCGAGTTACTCGGGGGGATGACGTCTTTCTGGTTGCCGAGAACGAATCTACCTACATCCCGCTGGGAACACTTCATCGGTTGGAAAACCCGGGGGCGATCGAACTCGAAATGATCGAAGTACAATCCGGGTCCTATCTGGGGGAAGACGATATTGTGCGATTTGAGGATAACTACGGCCGAGACTGAACATCCCGGTGACATAGTCTGAAGGTTGCGCTTGAGATGATTTGCGATAACAAAGCAGCAAATCATCTCAGTGGTTTGCTACATCTTTTCCATCGTTTCAATGCCGAGTAAATCCAGTCCCTTCTGAAGAGTTTGAGCGGTGACCTGAGCAATACCGAGTCGACTCACTCTTGTGTCCTCGCTTACATCCTCTTTTAACATTGGGCAGGCTTCGTAAAACTTCATAAACAAGCTGGCAAGATCGTAAAGGTACGAGCAGAGTACGTGTGGGTATGCCTCTCGGGTTACTTGTTCCAAAACTTCAGAAAATTGCAGCAACTTAAGCGCGAGTGCTTTTTCTTGCTCTTGCTCAATCTTAATACTCCCGTCTAGTGTGCCCGCATCGATCTTGGCTTTTCGGAAGATACTTTGAATTCGGGCGTAAGCGTACTGGAGGTAAGGCGCAGTGTTACCTTCAAAGCTGAGCATAGACTCCCAGTTAAAAATGTAATCGTTAGTGCGGGTTTTAGATAGGTCAGCGTATTTGACTGCGCCTATGCCAACTTTCTGTGCAACATCAACTTTTTCTTCTTCGGTTAAGTCCGGGTCTTTTTCTGCAATCAGTGCCGCAGCACGCTCCACCGCTTCGTCCAGTAGTTCGGCCAATTTAACGGTTCCACCACTACGAGTTTTGAAGGGCTTGCCGTCGGGTCCCATCATGGTGCCAAAGGCGTGATGTTCCAGCGAAACATCGTCGCCGACAAAGTTTGCCTTTTTCGCCAGCGTAAAGACTTGATTCATGTGCAGTGATTGGCGCGCATCGATGAAGTACAAAATGCGATCGGCTTGTAAAAAATTGGTGCGATAACGCAGTGCTGCTAAATCGCTAGTGGCATACAAAAAGCCGCCACCTTTTTTCTGCACAATCACCGGGCTGGGGTTGCCTTCTTTGTCGGCCAGCTCCTCAAGAAAAACCACCTGCGCACCTTGATCTTCTTTGGCGAGTCCCTGACTTTGTAGTTCTGCCAGTACTTTTGCAAGGTCATCGTTATAGGCGCTTTCGCCACGCACATGTTCGCCTTTCAGAGTGACGTTGAGTTGCTGATAAATCTCTTCACTGTGCTGCAGGGAGACCTTCTTGAATTGCTCCCACAGCTTCAGTACGTGCTCGTCTCCCGATTGAAGCTTGACCACATATTCTCGAGCGCGGACGGCGAACTCTTCATCGTCATCGAAATGTTTTTTCGATAGCTGATAAAAGCCTTCAAGATCTTTGAGGGCAAACTCAGCCGCTTCGCCGTCTTGAAGTTGATCTTCGAGCTCAGCGATCAGCATGCCAAACTGTGTGCCCCAGTCGCCGACGTGATTCTGTCGGGTTACCTGATGGCCTTGAAACTCCAGCGCTCGAACCAGTGCGTCGCCGATGATTGTCGAGCGCAAGTGACCCACATGCATTTCTTTGGCAAGATTGGGCGATGAGTAATCCACAACAATATTTTGTGTGTTAGCCGCCGCGCTCTGACCGAGTCGCTCGTCATTCAATATGCTCTGAGCCTGTTGAGCGAGCCAGCTTTGATCGAGATGGATGTTGATAAAGCCTGGGCCTGCGATCTCAGTTTTGTCGGCGATACCCTTGAGATCCAAGTGATTGAGAATATTCTGCGCCAGCTCTCGAGGGTTACTCTTCATCGCTTTTGCCGCCGCCATGGCTCCGTTGGCTTGGTAATCGCCAAATCCTGCTTTTTTGGAGGGGGCCAGGTGGGCGCTGCAGTCGGCGGGGATGCCGGCAGCTTGCATGGCTTGTTGTACCTTTTCGTTCAATAGGTCGCGAATATTCATTGAGTGCTCAATCAGATGGGCTAAAAATTAGGCGCGATTTTATCGTTTTGTGGCTGGCTTGGCTATGGTAGAAACGCCGCCGTGGAGGGCTCATCTGCGGCTGGGCGGTTTTGGTGGCATGACTGATTGGCCGTATTGTCGGGCAGTGTGTATTGGGGGAGTAAAAGCCGCTTTGGGATGACTCCATGGGCTGTTCTACCTGTGATGTGCCAGTTGTTGTGGCGCTGCACTAGGCCGGAGGCCAAATGTGCTTTTGCCGTGTTCCGAATCCCAGTATCATGCGTACTATTATTTCTAACAAAGTAGAGTCTAATGACCGATCAGCACGAAAATGACGATAAGATCTCAACCTCTGGCAGTTCACGTGAGGGCAAAACCCTCGACGAGAGTCTATTGCCAATCGATGAGCATGTGGAAGTCGTGCATGAGAATGGTCAAAAGGTGCGTCGTCGCGGTATTTACTTGTTGCCCAACCTGTTTACGACCGCCGCTCTTTTCAGCGGCTTCTACGCCATTTTATCGGCCGTACATGGCAATTTCGAAACGTCAGCCATCGCCATCTTGGCGGCAATGATCTTTGATGGGCTCGACGGGCGTGTGGCTCGTCTCACCAATACTACCAGTGAGTTTGGCGTTCAGTACGATAGTTTGTCCGATATGGTGTCTTTCGGGGTGGCTCCGGCGCTGGTGATGTACTTCTGGGCTCTTGTGGATTTGGGCAAATTTGGTATTGGTGTGGCATTTGTGTACGTGGCCGGAGCTGCGTTGCGATTGGCGCGTTTCAATACCCAGGTGGGCGAGGTCGACCCCCGCTACTTTATCGGCTTGGCCAGCCCTGCGGCAGCGGCTGTGGTGGCAGGTATGGTTTGGGTGGGCTTTGATGTCGAAATGGCTGGCAGACCGTCTATTATCGCCGGGTTAATCACCGCGGTCATGGGGTTACTGATGGTCTCCAATGTGAAATACAGCAGCTTTAAGGAGCTCGATCTTAAGGGCCGAGTTCCCTTTGTGATGATCCTTGCCGTTGTCTTGGTTTTTGGCGTGGTCTCTATGGATCCGCCGCGTATTTTGCTGGGATTGTTCGGTCTCTATGCGGCTTCAGGTATGCTGATGTGGGTTTGGGCGCTTCGAAAAAAGTAAGCCTTAGCGCTGTACAGGGCATACGCCTTCGCCATTAGAGTTGAGATTTCGTTGTCGCTCTGGGTAAATTAAGTTTGAAGCAGCACTTTTAAAGAGCTGCTTCCATAAACTGCATGTCTCTTAAGCAGTATCTCCTCTAAAGAGTATCTCCCAGCGAGATACTCTCTTAATTTCTGTTTTTCTATCGGGTATCTATTGTATACGAGGCGAATTCTTTGACCTAAGGGCCGTTACCGCATGTCGGTAAGATGCTTTTGGTCAACCTAGTACGGAGCGAAGTGCCCTCTAGAGAAGCCCTCTCTAGAAAAGTGCTCTCTAGAAAAGTACTTGGTCGAATAGTGCTCTGTGGCTGAAGGCAGAGCGGCGCGCCCTGAAGCGGGAGGGGGATCTCTATCCTGTGTAGCCCCGCCGATTTAACCTCTCTACGTTACATACAAAGCCCAGCGGCGTTGTTGCGCTAGGGCCTTGTTTATCTAGCCTGCGACGCTCTGAAAAAACGCCATCAAGATCAAGATGGGACAGAAAAACTTCACGTAACCAGGCCATATCTTCCAGAACCAGGTGCCTTCAATCTCCGGATGACCGGCTTTGATTTCTTTCAACAGGTTATCTCTGTGCCAGATCCAACCGGTAAATATGCAAAGCATCACCCCTAGGATGGGTTGGCTATATACCGTGGTCAACTCGATCACAAAGCCGAATAGCGCGTCGAAACTCAGTAAGATGATCGTTGAAAAGCAAAAGATGACCCCACCGATAATCAGCGTGGCTTGGCGGCGATTGGCCGGCGTCTCTTCAACGGCGAGGGACACGGGGACTTCAAGCATGGAGATCGAAGAGGTCAGTGAGGCAATGGTCATCAGGGCAAAAAAAGCAAAGGCGACAAACACACCTATGTCTCCCATGGAGCTAAACAAGCTGGGCAAAATCTGAAAGATCAGATCGGGTCCGGCGATCAGCGAACCGTCATCGGTAAAAATGGTGGTTCCGTTGTGTTGGGCCACATAAATTGCCGGGATGATTAATAGGCCCGCAATAAAGGCGATACCGGTATCCACTAAGGTAACGGCCACACCCAATCTCGGTAGGTTTTCTTTCTCGCTCAAATATGAGCCGTATACCAGCATGGTACCAACACCCAAAGACAGTGAGAAAAACGCTTGGCCCATAGCGTCGATAATCAGTGCTGGTTTGATTTGGCTGATATCGGGTAGTAAATAGACTTTTAGGCCTTCCATTGCACCTGGTTGGGTAAACACGTAAATGATCAGTGCCACCATAATGACTAATAGCATGGGCATTAAGCGTGTGGACCATTTTTCAATCCCCCCCTCAATACCGCTGGAAATAATCGCCATGGTGAGCAGCATAAAGAGTCCCATGGAAATCAGGTTGCGCTCAAAACTAAAACCCGTCAGCCAAGCACTGGCTTCTGTCCAGCCAATCATATTAGTCACGGACTCGGCGAGATAGGTCATCATCCAGCCGGCAACAATTCCATAAAAACTGAGAATTAAGCTCGCGATCAGAACTCCGTAGAGTCCAATGCCGGTTCCCAGTATTCGGCTGGATTTGTTCGGTGCAATGAAGCGTAGAGCGGTCATGATGTTCGAGCGAGAGTGCCGCCCAATAATAAGCTCCGCCATCAGGGCTGGATAAGCCAGACAGAAGGCCATTAAAAAGTACACCAACACAAAGGCGGCGCCGCCATTGCTTGCGGTATTTGTAGGAAAGCCCCAGATGTTGCCGAGACCAATGGCAGAGCCTGCAGCGGCCATAATAAAGCCGGTGCGAGAAGAGAATTGTTCGCGAGATGCCATGAGACTTAATGCTCTTTTTGAATTGTTATTGTGAGTTGAGCGCAGCGTGTTTCACTCGTAAGCAGCCAATTGTGAAGGCTATGTGCTCATGCTTTCAAGTGTTAATCGGAAACTTCGGAATTCTTAAAATTTGGCTTTTAGTTGCTCTAGCAACTAAGTGTGCGCTTGGCCGCTTCAATCAAGGGATTTGCCAAAAAACCGATTTTTTTCCCGCACTGAGTTGGTGCGTATTTTTGTTTCAAATTTATTTAGTGTTACAGTCCTGTCCACAGAAGTAACTGTCATATTGCATTTGTGTGAAAATCGCACGCAATGGTCTATAACAGTACTTCAGTGGTCCATGTTATATGGACGGCAAAAAGAGAAATCATAAAAATATCCCGACCGTTAAGCGGGAACTATAAATCTAAGAGGAGACATTCATGTCTAATCAGAGAGCAGATAAGAACAACTTTTTTGCGCGAGCGCTTCTGCCTGCGTGTATCAGTGCGGCGCTGTTTAGTGGGGTAGGAGTTCACGCTCAAGAAGAGCGTAAGAAGCTCGAGCTTCCGGAGCTAGAAGAGGTGGTAGTAACCGGTACTCGCCGTGAGGGCTTGTCGCCGGTGGAAACCCTATCTCCCATCGATGTGATTGGCGGTGGAGATCTGAGCCAACAGGGCTCATTTGATTTAACCAACTCACTAACAAAAGTTGCCCCATCATTAAATACGCAGCGCTTTCCAATTGCTGACGGTACCGCATTCGTACGTCCAGTGACTCTGCGTAATTTGTCCCCAGACCATACTCTCGTGTTGGTCAACGGTACTCGTCGTCACCGCTCGGCCTTGGTCAACTTGCAATTGGCACCCTTGGGCACTGTAAACCAAGGCTCTCAAGGGGTCGATTTTTCTGCATTTCCGTCTGCAGCGATTAAACGCGTAGAGGTTCTGCGAGATGGTGCTTCAGCTCAGTATGGCTCTGACGCTATTGCAGGTGTTGTTAACTTGATTCTCAATGACTCAAGCGAAGGCTTTAGCATCTCGACTCAATACGGTGAGTATACAGAAGGCGACGGTGAGCGTTTTACCATCAGCGGTAATGCTGGTTTTGAGCTGACAGAAAACGGTTTCTTGAATGTCACTGTTGAGCATTCAACTTCTGATTTAACCGATCGTGGAACTCCGCGCCCCGATGCCGCTTCTGTGGCGGACATCGTCGGAGCTGAAAATGTCCCCTATGATGGCTACGGACAGCGTTGGGGAGACCCCGATGTTGAAGCGACTAAGTTCTTTGTGAACGCAGGTATTGACCTGTCGGACAATGTAGAGCTTTACGGTAATGCCAGTTACATGGATAACGAAACGCTTTCAGGTTTCTTCTATCGCACGCCGGTATTGCCGACAGCGGCAGATAATATAGCGGTGCCAGCACGGTCAACGTTACAAACCGACGCCAATGCAGATGGTATTCCCGATAATGCATCGTCAACCTTGGTCAATGACATTATTGCTCAGGGTTTAAACCCTGCTGATTACCTGACTGCTGATGGTAGCAGCCCCAGCGGCTATGTATTACGCAACCCGATTCACTCTCAATTTCCCGGTGGTTATAGCCCTAAATTTGGTGCGAATATCACCGACTTTGCCTTTATCGTTGGTTTGAAAGGTGAAACAGATAGCGGCTTTAGTTGGGACGTTCGCGTGCGTGAAGCCGAGAACGAAGTGGAATACATTCTCGAGGACAGTATTAATCCAAGCCTCGGAGCTCTTTCTCCAACATCGTTCAAGCCGGGAACTCTGACTCAGGAAGAAAGTAGCTTTAACGCCGATTTCGTAAAAACCTGGGATGACTCACCTTGGAACTTAGGTTTTGGACTTGAGTGGCGCAACGAAACTTACAAGATTGGTGCTGGCGATACCGCATCTACGGAAGTTGGCCCAACCTTTGTTCAGTTTGGTGTTGGCTCTGATGGCTTCCAAGGCTTTTCAAGTGATTCCGTCGGTTCCTTTGAAAGCGATAGCTACGCAGGTTATGTTGATGTCGAGGGCGATATAACTGACAACTTCTCTGCTGCCGTCGCTCTGCGTTACGAGGACTTTGAAGAGTACGGATCAACTTTGGATTGGAAGGTCTCCGCTCGCTATGCATTCACCGAAGATTTTGCTGTGCGTGCTACCGTCAATACTGGTTTCAGAGCGCCGACTCCAGGACAGGTTAATACCCTCAATGTGACCACAACTTCAGATTCAAGTGGCAACCTAATTCCAAGTGGTACCTATCCTGTTAACAATCCAATTGCGGTTGCATTGGGCGCAGAAGATTTGGATCCGGAAGAGTCTGAGAGTTACAGCATCGGTTTGGTTTATACGCCAGGCGATAACTGGACGGTTACCTTGGATTATTACGACATCACCATTGAAGATCGTATAGCGCTGCAGAACTTTACCATCAATGATGGTACTGCCGCAGGCGACAATGGTATTGATGAGCTGCAGTTGTTGACCGATGCCGGTATTTCAACCGTTGGCCTCGACGGCAGTAACGGCAACTTCTTTGTTAATGGCTTTGAATCTAATGTGTCGGGTATCGATCTAAATGTTCACACCAGCTTTGAGTTAGGTGAAGGTTATATGGATGTCGATTTCCGTCATAACTACAATCAGCAAGAAGTCGACGATGTTAAACCCAATTCAATCAATGCTGGGCGAGTTTATGATTTGGAAAATCAGATTCCAGAGCATAACACCGTCGTTACCCTTACTTACTCGCAAGATATCTTTGAAGGTATGGTACGCGTAAACCGTTATGACGATTGGTCTTCCACGGGTGGCTTGTTTGGTCCTGGTGACGCATCTGATGCTGCGGATTACGACAGTGCTATTTTAGTCGATGTTGAAGCTCGCTTTACCTTCGGAGATCAATACACCGTCGCGGTAGGTGGTGAGAATATTTTCGATGAGTACCCTGATGACGAGGCAAATGGAACCCTAAACTTCTTGGGGCAGAAGTACTCGGTTACTTCTCCATTCGGCTTTAACGGCGCATTCTGGTACTTGCGCGCTTCTGCTAGCTTCTAAGTCGCGTTGTGGTAACAAAAGGGCGCTTCGGCGCCCTTTTTTATTTCTTTCACGAATGAGTTTTTATTATGTCTTTGGTCGAATGGTTAGCGCTTGCAGGTCTCTGTTTCGTGGGGGCTGCGAGTCCTGGGCCGAGCTTGGCGGTGGTGGTTGAGCAAACCATGAAAGGCGGTCGACAACAGGGCGCGATTACGGCCATCGCCCATGGTTTGGGGGTGGGCGTTTACGCTTTGCTTGCTGCGGTTGGTTTGGCGGTTATCGTTCAGCAAACCCCATGGTTGTTTGAGGGGCTGCGTTGGCTGGGAGCAGGCTTTCTGCTGTTTCTTGCCTACAAGTCTTTTACTGCGCCGACGCAGATTGGTGCCGAAGATACTCATCCCGTTTCGGGGCGAAAGGGAGCGGTGATCGGTTTTTTGACTGCTTTTCTAAACCCTAAATTAGCCATCTTTTTCTTGGCGGTTTACACCCAATTTATTACCTCATCGACTCCCTTGCTTGCCAAGTTGGGCATGGCTGGCGTGTCGGCGCTTGTGGATGCCTTGTGGTACCTACTTATTGCCGCGATGGTTTCACATCCGAGTGTGATGAGTCGGTTGCAGAATAACGCCGGTAAACTGCAAAAAGTCTTTGGCGTTTTGTTGGTGTTGGTGGCAGTGAGAGTGGTGATCTAGATAGGGTAAGTCCACTTTTGCGGTTAGGACGTTCTATGGGGCGAAAAAAAAGCGCAGTTTCGAATCTGCGCTTTTTTTGTTTGAGTCTGTGTTGAGCTTAGACCGACTTCTGAAACAGGCGCTGCTTTTCTCTAGCCCAGTCGCGTTGTTTTTCAGTTTCCCGTTTGTCGTGTAGTTTCTTACCCTTGGCCAACGCGATCTCGCACTTCACCATATGCCCTTTCCAATAGAGGGCTGTGGCGACGCAGGTGTAATCTTTCTGTGAGACAGCCTGATACAGCTTGGCGATTTCTTTGCGGTGTAGCAGCAACTTTCGCTGGCGATTCGGCTCCACGACAAAGTGGGTTGAAACCGTATTCAAAGGCGTGATCTGTGCGTTGAGTAGCCAGGCCTCGCCATTTTTGAAAAACACGTGAGTGTCGACAATTTGCACTTTACCTTCACGCAAGCTTTTCACTTCCCAGCCTTGCAGGGCGAGTCCAGCCTCGTATTTGTCCGTTAGGTGAAAATCAAAGCGGGCTCGTTTGTTGAGCGCAATGGTATTGTCGGAGGGTTTTTTCGATTTCTTCTTGGCCATAGCGGCGGATTATAGCGAGCTGGCGGTGGGGAAGATACTCTTTTTGACGGCGGGTCACAGGCTGTGACCCGCGCATCAATAGCGGCTTAGATTAAGCTGGTGCTAAAGAACTTGTTCAGTACCGTGTTAATGAAGACGAACAGTAGGATCACCGGAATGAAGGTGCTTAAGGCAAAGTTAGTGTAGCGCTCGAGCAGTGAACCTTTGTAGCTTGGTTCGCCTTGCTCGAGCTCTTTATTCAAATTGGCCTTCTTCCATCGGTAAACCACCAACAGGCAAATCATAAAACCGTTAAATGGCAATATGGTGTCGTAAAACACGTCAATGACCAGATCGAACAAGGATTTGCTCGCCCCGCCATAGTTGATGAAGTTAGTGAGCAGATCGACCATACCAAAGGAGAGGGCGCAGGCCAGGGCGATGACCACCATGGTGGAGCCGACGCTCAGCAGTGCTTTGTTGCGGCTGTAGCACTTTTGGTCCATGACTCCGGAAACTGGCACTTCAATAATCGACACCAGGGATGTCAAAGCGGCAAAAAATACCAGCAAGAAGAAGATGGCTGCGACTATGCTCGCTCCCCAATAGCCCACAGAAACCTGCATGGCTAAGAAGATCTTTGGCAGAAAGGTAAAGATCAGCGATACGGAAGAATCCGACAGGTCGGCGGGATTGGTGTCAGGGTTGAATGAAAAGATGGCCGGTAATACCAGCAAACCTGCGGTGAAGGCCACCCCAGTATCGGCCAGTGCGACCATTTTGGCCGAACCTGGAATGCTGGCTTGGCGATCCATGTAGGAGCCGTAGGTGATGAGAATCCCCATGCCCAATGACAGCGAGAAGAACGCTTGACCCATGGCTCCGTTGATGACTTTTGCATCGATCTTGCTGATGTCGGGAATCAAGTAGTATTGCACCCCCGCCATGGCGTTATCGCGCGTAAGCACAAAGATGACGAGCCCCACCAGCATAATGAACAGTGACGGCATCATGATCTTGGCGCCGCGCTCAATGCCCTCTTTTACGCCAAAATGCAGAATGACGCCGACCATGACGGCAACGATTGCCAGGTAGATAAACACGTGGGAGCTGTTGATGAAGTTACCAAAATAGTCCGCCTGGGTCAGCGCTTCTAGATCACCGCTGATGATTGCCACCAGATACCCCAAAACCCACAGAGTAATCACGGCGTAAAATACGGCAATCATGTATGGGGTAATGAGTGAGAGCCAGCCACCGATGGGCCAAAGTTTATGCTTGGGGGCAAAGTGTTGATAGGCCCCCAGTGGGTTTTTCTGGCTGTTACGCCCTGCGGCGAGTTCGGCCATCATCACTGGAATACAGATAAGAAGGACAAAAATAGCGTAGAGGACTAAAAAAGCCGCGCCGCCATTTTTAGCGGCGTTAACGGGGAATCCAACCAGATTGCCAATGCCCACAGCGGAGCCGGCGGCGGCGAGAATAAATCCCAGGCGAGAGCCAAATTGTTCGCGAGGTGCAGTCATTATTTTCTCTTATTAGTAGTTGCGAATACCTGACGGATACTACCAAGTTTGGTGGGGGTTGTCCTTGTTCCGAGCCGACTTCAACGGTATTTATAATATGCGTTATCGGTAGACGTATTGGTGGCAGAGGCCCTACAATTCGTCGCTTTATTGTAAGGCTTGTTGGAATTGTTGTGGCTCACATTGAACGCAGTGCATTGGTGGCTTTCTCCGATCAACAAATGTTTGATCTGGTGAATGATATTGAAGCCTATCCTCAATATATGGATGGTTGTATTGGCGCTGAGGTGTTGTCGAGAAGCGAGCTTGAGATCACCGCTCGCTTAGATCTGAGTAAGCTCGGTATGCGGTACAGTTTCACTACCCGTAACACGTTGGAGTCGCCTCGGGCTATGTCTATGGCCTTGGTTGAAGGGCCGTTCAAAAGCATGGGTGGGCAGTGGTCTTTTAAGCCTCTGTCCGAGAGTGCTTGCAAGGTTTCCCTGAGTTTGGACTTTGAGTTCAGTAATGGTTTGGTGGCCAAAGCGGCATCCAAGTGGTTTGAATCAGTTGCTAACGAGTTGGTGGATGGTTTGTGCCGTCGTGCGACTCAGGTGTATGGATAAGGCGTAAAGCCATTATTTAGCCAACTTTTTAGGTGGTGTATGTCAGATATAGAAATGATTACCGTGGAGGTGGCCTATGCCCTTGCACACAAGCAAAAAATTGTAGAACTTTTGGTCGAGCCAGGCACAACGGCATTGCAAGCCGCAGAGCGCTCGGGTCTGGATAAAGACTTTCCTGATATCGACTACGCCACGGCGAAAATGGGATTGTTTGGTCAGGCGTTAGGCACTAAGGGCTTAAAAAAGGCCCATGAGCACGAGTTGCAGCCAGGCGATCGTGTTGAGATCTATCGTCCGTTGACAGCGGATCCAAAAGAGGTGAGGCGCAAAAGAGCGGCAAAGGCGGTTAAAGCGGTTAAAACTAAAGAGTAGTCGTCTATTCGTCTTACCCATAAAAAACGCCGGTATAATACCGGCGTTTTTGTGTATCTCTTATACAGTACAGATTGCTCGGCGCTATTGCGCGTCGTCTGCCGGTTGCGCTTGAGCTGCAGTGGGAACAAAGTCGCCACTAAAGTGCGACAGGGTGTCGCCCTCAAAATAAATGCTGATGCGCTCTTTGGTGGGTTCACCGCGGGCGGGAATCATACTGTAGAAATAGTCCCAGCGATTGGGGTTGAAGGTGTCTTCAATCAGGGGCGTTCCCATGATGTATCGCACTTGGCGCTGGCTCATGCCTGGCTTGAGCTGATCAATCATCTCTTGAGTGACGATGTTGCCCTGCTGGATGTCAATTTTATGGACGCCGGGAAACTGAAAGTACTGGCAGCCGGCCACGAGTACTAACGAGATGGCAATAAAGAGGCGTCGAGCGTGTTTTTGCATAGCAGGGGTTCCACAAGGTAAAGTGAACGGGGATAATACCTGAACTTTGGTGACAGTGAGAAGAGTTCCGCATTGGATTTTCAGGAATCGGACCAAAGAACAAATTTATTTAGGGGTTAACATGGCTGATCAAAATCAAGAACTGCGTAAAGCAGGTTTAAAAGTTACCCTTCCAAGGGTCAAAATCCTGCAGATGTTGGAGGCCTCGGAGCAGCGTCACCTCAGTGCGGAAGAAGTCTATAAGCAATTAATGGAAGCCGATGAAGATGTAGGTCTGGCGACGGTTTACCGCGTATTGACCCAGTTTGAGGCGGCGGGCTTGGTGGTTCGACACAACTTTGATGGCGGTCACTCTGTCTTTGAGTTGGAGCGAGGTGATCATCACGATCACATGGTGTGTGTAGAATCCGGCCAGGTTGTTGAGTTTCACAACGAAGAGATTGAAGCTCTACAAGAGACAATTGCCGCAGAGCATGGATTTGAGCTGACGGGCCATAGCTTAGTGTTGTATGTTAAGCCAAAGGCATAATGTTGGGTGCCGGGCCGATGGCGCCGACATTCACACTAAGCCTAAAATCATAAATCTAATAATGACAAAGTGGTATAGAGGTTTTCAATAGAGATGACTGACGAACAAGCTCCGAAGAAGAAGTTTAATTTGAACCTAGTCCAAGTGTTGGATTTGGGGTGTGGTATTTTGCATCAAGCCTTTTTCAAGCAAAAACCTGATGCCGCTAAAGCCTTGTTAAAGGATCTAAAAGCGAAAAAGCGTATTTCTTTGGGAGCTTTAACGCTTAGCAATAAAAATGCTGAAGGCGACGTTCAAGATTCTCTAGAAGTGCCCTTGGCCGTTGAGCTAGATTACAGTGAGTTCAAAGGTGGCGGTTTCAGCTTTCCCGCTTTTCAGGCGGCTTTGCAGGCGATGCTAAATCAAGTGGCGCAAACGTTAAAAGCCAAAAAAGATCTGAATTTACTGACTAATCAAAAGACCGGCGGTGCTTTGGTGCATCAGCCAGGCGTGATTAAAATTGGTGAGCAACACAATGTGATGGTGATTGCCATCGAGCCGGGCGGTAAAGAGGATATTGTTCTACGCCTGATGTTTGTTGATCCGGATCAGTACGAATCACTGCGTGATGAGCCGGCTGAAGATAAGGCTTAATGTCGGCAGAGGTTCTGAACAACTACCATGAAAGGGGCTGAACGAGGCCCCTTTTTTACGTCTGGAGTTTTTACTTCAGTGGCTTTCCAGTCTAGAGTTTTGAGCTCTGAAACCCGTGATTGTTCAGGCTCTAGCGCCTCTTTGTGGTGCTGTGATCGAGCTTGACCGCTTAGGAGGTTAGACCGCTAGGACGCCATTTCTAGCATCTCTCGTGCGTGGGCGATGGTTTGCTTGGTCATTTGGCTGCCGCCCATCATTCGCGCAATTTCCATGATTTTCTGATCGCCATTGAGTTCCGTAAGCGTGGATTGAGCCGATCGTTTGTCGGCTTCTTTGTGAACCAAGAGGTGTTGATGGCCTTTGCTGGCAACTTGCGGCAAGTGAGTGACACACAGCACTTGGCCCTGTTCACCCAATTTACGCAGCAAATCGCCAACCACGTCGGCAGTGGCGCCGCCAATACCAACGTCCACCTCGTCGAAGACCAGTGTGGGTGTGGTGGTGCTTCTGGCGGTGACCACTTGGATGGCGAGGCTAACACGGGACAGTTCACCGCCTGAGGCGACTTTGGCTAATGGCTTGGGTGCTTGGCCTGGGTTGGTGCTGATTAAGAAGTCGATATCATCAATGCCGGTGGCAGAGGCCAGCTCTGGCCCGGTGTTGACCGTAAGCGCGAGTTTGGCATTTGGCATTGCCAGTTCATGAAGTTGCTGATTGATTGCCGTTTGCAGCTGTTTGGCCACTTTATGTCGCTGCTTAGAGAGCTTTTCGGCGCATTTCATGAATTGTTGTTTGAATTCTTGTGTCTGTGCTTCAAGGGTGTCGAGTTGATCCTCATCGCCGCCAAGCTGCTCCAGCTCTTCGCTGAGTGAGGCGTGAAGTTCGATCAATTGTTCTGGGGTAATGCGGTGCTTGCGGGCAATGTTGTAACAGCTGGTTAAGCGCTCTTCTATCTGCATTAAACGTTGAGGATCCATCTCAAAGCTATCGATGTGATGGTTGAGCTCTTGCTGGGCCTCTTGAATTTGTATTTGCGCGCTTTGTAGCAGCTCTTCGGTGATCGAGAGGGCTTCAGGTTTGTCGCTGAGACCGTGAAGCAGGTGCAGTGCACGGTGTAGCGAGGTCAGTATGCCAGCTTCATCGTCTTCGCAGATCTGAGCTACTGTCTGGCTGCTTTGTAAAATACTTTCAGCGCCGGCCAGTTGGCGCTGTTCTCGCTCGAGCTGCTCAATTTCACCCTGTTCAAGATTGAGGGCATCGAGCTCCTGCACCTGATAGCGCAGCAGTTGTGCGCGAGCGGTGATTTCTTCGGCGTTATCGCGCCAGTCTTGGTAGCGCTGTTGGCATTCTTGCCACGCTTTAAAGTGCTGACGGGTTTTGGTGGCCAGCGCTTGATGGTTGGCGTAATCATCAATGAGTCGGCGGTGGGTGTCTTTTTTAAGTAGTGACTGGTGCGCATGCTGGCTGTGAATATCGATCAACATCTCGCCGAGTTCTTTGAGTTGCCCCAGCGGTGCAGGTTGCCCGTTGATGTAGCCTCGTGAACGGCCTTCACGAGTGACGACGCGGCGAAGTAAGCACTCGGTATCACTGTCTAGATCGTGTTCATCGAGCCAGTCTTTCGCCTGTGGTATTGAGGATATATCAAAGGTGGCGCAAATCTCTGCTCGTTCACGGCCTTGGCGCACGCGGTCGGCTTCGGCCCTATCGCCGAGGGTGAGTCCCAATGCATCCAATAAGATGGATTTACCGGCGCCAGTTTCGCCGGTGATGGTGGTCATGCCGGAGTGAACTTCGAGCTCGAGTAGGTCGACTAGGGTGAAGTTTTGCACGCTTAGGTGGGTCAGCATGATATGGGCCTCGGCTCGCGATAGTGATCTAGGGACTTTTTAATGGTCGATTAGTGGCTAATTTCACAGTTGTAGTGGTTATTTATACAGTGCTTTTTGGCGCCGTGCAAATTGTGTGAAAAATAGCCCTTGAAAGTCTGTGGTCGGGCCCCATATACCTTGCAACCTAACCCTTCTCATTAGAAATACGGTAATACGGAGTTCAGAGTGTCAGATCAACAGCAGACCTCCCCTGAAGAGGAAAACGTCGCAGCCGAAGCCGCTGCAGAAGAAGTGACAGAGGCGCAGACTGAAGAGGCGCCAACCGTTGACGCGGTACAGGCTGAAATCGAAGGTCTCACCGCTCAATTAAGTGCCGCCCAGGACGATGTCTTGCGCGCTCAGGCCGAAGCTCAAAATGCCCGTCGTCGCGCAGAGCAGGATGTTGAAAAGGCCCACAAGTTTGGCCAAGAGAAGCTGGTTAATGACTTGCTTCCCGTGATTGATAATTTGGAGCGTGCGCTCGACAACATGAATGTTGAAGATGAGGCGCTCAAATCAGTGGTTGAAGGTATTGAGCTCACGCTTAAGTCTTTTCAGGACACGCTGGTGAAGCATAAGGTCGAAACTCTGAATCCAGAGGGAGAGCCTTTTGATCCTCAGCTCCATCAAGCCATGACGATGGTGCCTAATCCTGATGTAGAGCCGAATACGGTTATTAATGTATTCCAGAAAGGATACACCTTGCACGGCCGCTTAGTGCGTCCGGCCATGGTGGTGGTGTCAAAGGCACCTTAGGGATGCTGGCCGTATCGACGGCAAAGAATGTGGGTTGACGGGGTTGAAAAATAATCAACGGCACTCATATAAGAAACAACAGATTCAAATGCTTGACCCTTCTGATCAAGAAGCTGGTTGAGATACAAAATTAGTAAGTAGTATTTTCGGAGATAAGCGAAATGGGCAAAATAATTGGTATTGATTTAGGAACCACAAACTCTTGTGTTTCTGTTTTGGAAGGCGGTGCGCCTAAAGTTGTTGAGAATGCCGAGGGTGATCGCACCACCCCTTCTATCGTTGCATTCACCGATGATGCCGAGATTCTGGTTGGCCAGAGCGCTAAGCGTCAGTCGGTCACCAACCCAACCAATACTTTGTTCGCGGTTAAGCGTTTAATCGGCCGTAAGTTTAAAGACGATGTTGTGCAAAAAGACATCTCTATGGTGCCGTACAAAATTGTCGGTGCCGACAACGGCGATGCTTGGGTAGAAACTAAAGGCGAGCAAAAGGCTCCGCCTCAGATTTCTGCTGAAGTTTTGAAAAAAATGAAGAAAACCGCCGAAGACTACTTGGGCGAAACCGTTACCGAGGCTGTTGTGACTGTCCCGGCTTACTTTAACGATTCTCAGCGTCAAGCGACTAAAGATGCGGGTAAAATCGCAGGCCTTGATGTTAAGCGTATTATTAATGAGCCAACCGCGGCAGCACTGGCTTACGGTATGGACAAGGCTAAGGGCGATCACACCATTGCTGTTTATGACTTGGGTGGTGGTACTTTTGATATCTCAATCATCGAAATCGCTGACGTTGATGGCGAGCACCAGTTCGAAGTGTTGTCGACTAATGGTGACACCTTCTTGGGTGGTGAAGATTTCGACATGACCTTGATTGAATACTTGGCCGACGAATTCAAGAAAGAAAACAGCATCGATCTGCACAACGATCCATTGGCATTGCAGCGTCTGAAAGAAGCTGCTGAAAAAGCTAAGATTGAATTGTCTTCGGCGCAGCAAACTGAAGTTAATTTGCCGTACATTACTGCCGACGCTACCGGTCCTAAGCACTTGGTGGTTAAGCTGACTCGCGCTAAGTTGGAGTCTTTGGTTGAAGATCTGGTCACTCGCTCTCTGGCTCCTGTTAAGCAAGCCATTGCCGATGCTGATTTGTCGGTTGGTGAAATCGACGATGTTATTTTGGTGGGCGGTCAAACCCGTATGCCAATGGTTCAAGAAAAAGTAGCCGAGTTCTTCGGTAAAGAAGCTCGCAAAGATGTGAATCCTGATGAAGCGGTTGCCATGGGTGCAGCGATTCAAGGTGCGGTACTGGCCGGTGATGTGAAAGACGTTCTGTTGCTTGACGTTTCTCCCCTAACCTTGGGTATCGAAACCATGGGCGGCGTGGCAACTCCTCTGATCGAGAAGAACACCACCATCCCGACGAAAAAGTCTCAGGTTTTCTCTACCGCAGAAGACAATCAAACTGCGGTAACGATTCACGTAGTTCAAGGTGAGCGTAAGCAGGCAACGTCAAACAAATCACTGGGTCGTTTTGATCTGGCCGACATCCCGCCTGCACAGCGTGGCATGCCGCAAATTGAAGTAACTTTCGACATCGATGCCAACGGTATTCTGAACGTAAGTGCGAAAGATAAAGCAACCGGTAAAGAGCAGTCTATCGTCATTAAAGCCTCTTCAGGTTTGAGTGACGACGAGATCGAGCAAATGGTTCAGGATGCTGAAGCGAACGCTGAAGCCGATAAGCAATTTGAAGAGCTTGTGACTGCCCGTAACACTTTGGACGGTTTGATTGGTGCAACCAAGAAAACTCTAGAAGAAGCTGGCGACAAGGCTACTGACGAAGAAAAAGCAGCTATCGAAGCGGCTTTGGCTGAAGCAGAAGAGGCCGTTAAAGGCGACGACAAAGACGCGATGGAAGCGGCAACCACTAAGTTGACTGAAGCATCTGGTCCTTTGGCTCAGAAGATGTACGCTGAGCAAGCGGCTCAAGCCGAAGGTGCTGCGGGCGCTGCTGGCGGCGAAGATGCTGCCCAAGCAGATGCCGACGACGGTGTTGTTGACGCTGAGTTCGAAGAAGTTAAAGACGACAAGTAAGTCGAATTCGCCCGGTGTTAATCCGGGTTTTCGATCCTTGAAAGGCAACGCGGGTTCTACCCGCGTTTGCCGTTTTAGAGCAACCAAGAGCTGAAGTAAGTTCCATGTCAAAACGCGATTATTACGAAGTCCTGAGCGTCGAGCGCGACGTCTCCGAAAAAGATCTGAAAAAAGCTTATCGTCGAGTGGCGATGAAATTTCACCCGGATCGCAATCCAGACGATAAAGAGGCCGAAGAGAAGTTTAAGGAAGCCAGTGAGGCTTACGAAGTACTGTCAGATTCTCAGAAGCGCGCGGCCTACGATCAATACGGCCATGCTGGCGTCGATCAGCAGGGCGGTTTTGGCGGTGGCGGTTTCGGCGGTGGCAGCGGTAACTTCAGCGATATTTTTGGTGATGTGTTCGGCGATATTTTTGGTGGCGGCGGTGGAGGCGGCGGCCGTGGTCGCGGCGGCCCGGCGCGCGGTTCTGATTTGCGCTACACCTTGGAATTGGATTTAGAGGATGCGGTTAAGGGCACCTCGGTGAAAATTCGCGTGCCGACCTTAGTGGGTTGCGATACTTGTGACGGCTCTGGTGCAAAGGCTGGTACCAAGCCAGTTTCTTGTACAACTTGTGGTGGTGTTGGTCAGGTTCGTATGCAGCAGGGCTTTTTCTCTGTTCAGCAGACATGTCCAAATTGTCGTGGTAAGGGCTCGATAATTTCTGATCCTTGTGGCGACTGTCATGGTCAGGGTCGTACCGAAGAGACCAAAACCCTATCGGTTAAAGTGCCTGCAGGAGTTGATACGGGTGATCGTATTCGTCTTTCTGGTGAAGGTGAGGCGGGAACCGATGGCGGCCCATCGGGCGATTTGTATGTTCAGGTGTCGGTTAAAGAGCATGACATTTTTGAGCGCGATGGCAAAAACCTCTATTGCGATGTTCCCATCAGTTTTGTTGATGCGGCCCTTGGCGGGGAGTTGGATGTGCCAACCCTTGATGGTCGAGTGAAGTTGAAGGTTCCGTCTGAAACACAAACTGGCAAGATGTTCCGTTTGCGCGGTAAAGGCGTCACTCCGGTTCGCGGTGGCGGTGCAGGGGATTTGATGTGCCGCGTGACGGTCGAAACGCCAGTTAACCTGAGCAATAAACAAAAAGAAATCTTAAAGGAATTCAAAGGCTCGATGAAGGGGGATAAAAACTCCCCTAAGCAAAGTAGCTGGTTTGAAGGTATGAAGAACTTCTTTGGTGATATGAAAATCTAAGGGCTTGCCCCTGAGGTAAGATCCTAAGTATTGATAGGGAACGCAAATGAGTGTGCGAATTGCAGTAACGGGTGCTGGTGGCCGTATGGGCCGTATGTTGGTTGAGGCCATAGGCAATGCTGAAGGTGCCAAATTGTCCGCCGCGTTAGAGCATCCTGAGAGCTCACTGTTGGGAGCTGATGCGGGTGAGCTGGCAGGCTTGGGCAAAAACGGCGTCATCATTGTTGGCGACCTTCAGAAGGTCATTCATGATTTTGATGTGTTGATCGACTTCACCGCGCCAGCTGCAACCTTGGCGAATGCAAAGGCTTGTGCGGCGGCGGGCAAGCAAATTGTCATTGGTACCACAGGCTTCTCTACCGAAGAAAATGACGCCTTACTGGCCAATCAGTCGCAGACGGCGCTCTGTGTGGCGGCAAATTACAGTACCGGCGTTAACGTCACCTTGAAGCTATTGAAGCAAGCCGCTGAGATACTGGGTGACGACTACGACATCGAAATCTACGAAGCTCATCACCGGCATAAGGTTGATGCGCCGTCGGGCACCGCTTTGGCCATGGGCGAGGCGGTTGCCGAAGGGGTGGATCGCAATTTGCGCGATGTGGCGGTCTATGGTCGCGAGGGGCAAACCGGCGCTCGTGATCGTGAAACCATTGGTTTTGCGACTGTGCGAGGCGGTGATGTGGTCGGTGATCATACGGTCATGTTTATGGCTGACGGCGAGCGGGTTGAAATATCCCATAAGGCGTCCAGCCGTATGGCGTTTGCTCGTGGTGCGGTTCGCGCGGCAAGCTGGTTGGCAGGCAAAGACGCCGGTCTTTACTCGATGCAGGATGTTTTAGGGTTGTAGGTTCTCCCTTATAGATCCTCCCTTAATTGCTGTTAAAGCCCCTATCGGCCTGGTCGATAGGGGCTTTTTTGTTTCTGGGGGTGGGAGGTCGGCTTGTGAAGTTTGGTATCGGGACTATTCTCAAGAGATGGTTTGGTGTGTTGGGCTGTCGTCGTAAGTTGGTGCTTACCCACTAAAGTCCGTGAGTTTCTAGTGTTAAAGATTTTGCTAAATGGCGCGATAACCTTCTCTGAAGTGACTGAGAATTCATTGAGTGTTGGCGTCCGTGCGTGGAGCTAGCGCTTCGTCAACCGTCTGAGAATAAGTTGGAAGAGTGATATGGGTAGTTTGTCCTTGAAGTGGAAAGTCCTGCTGGGTGTGACTTTGACCAGTGTGTTTGCGGTGATTGTGTCGAGTGTAGTGGCAGTTCGGAGTGAGGTTGGACGGCTCAATGAGGCGATCGAAAAAGATACTCTGACTTTAGCGAGAATCGTTGGTGGCAGCACCACTGGTGCCATGGCGTTCGGCGATACGGCATCGGCGGGCGATACCCTAGCGACACTGTCCAACAGCTCAAGAATTGAAGGTGCAGTGATCTTTGGTGAAAACGGCTCGCCCTTTGTCTTCTATAAAAAGGGTTCCAAGACCACCTCTGGAAGCTTGCCTGCGGGCTTGCCGGGACGAGCTGACAACAAGAAGCTGGTCTATGGGGTTGGTGGGTTGGAGTTGTTTGAGCCGATCATGGCTGACGGCGCCAAGGCCGGTACCATTTTCATGCGGGTGAATCTCAACGAATTGGATGCTGCGGTGAGTGATGCTGTCTGGAGCTCGGTGATGACGGTTGTGATGATCAGTGTGTTGGCGATGGGTATCTCTTTTGTGATTCAGGCCGGTATCGTGACGCCCATTAATGCCGCGGTGAATGCGCTGCGAAATATTGCTGAAGGTGAGGGTGATTTAACACAGCGCTTGCCCGTCAACTCTCAGGATGAGGTGGGTGAGCTAGCTCGCTGGTTTAACACCTTTATCGAGCGCGTCCACGAAATTATCTCCGACTTTTCCTCCACAGCTGCTGAGCTTAATTCCAATACCACGCGTTTGCTGGGGACGGCTAAAGAAACAGAGCGCGGCGTGGTTAGTCAGCAAGCCGAAATTCAGCAGGTGGTGACGGCCGTTCGTGAAATGGCTGCGGTGGTAGAAGATGTAGCTCACAACGTTACCCAGACGGCGGACAATGCTGAACAGGCTGATTCTGAAGCGGTTGAGGGGAATCGAGTGGTTTCTGCGACCATGGGGCAAATTGAAAGCTTGTCGACCGACATCAATGCCGCATCGGAAGTGATTGATAAGCTTCAGCAGGAAACCGACAACATTGGTTCCGTTCTCGACGTGATTCGTGGGATTGCTGAGCAGACCAACTTGCTGGCGCTGAATGCCGCGATTGAGGCCGCTCGTGCCGGTGAGCAGGGGCGAGGGTTTGCGGTGGTGGCCGATGAGGTTCGTACCTTAGCTTCTCGTACCCAGAGCTCCACTCAGGAGATTCAAGAGATGATCGAGCGCTTACAGACTGGCGCCCGTGAAGCGGTACAGATGATGGAGAAAGGCACCGCTCAGGCGGGTGAGTCAGTGAATCAGGCGGAGGCGGCGAGCCGTTCTTTGGATGCAATCACTGAGGGTGTGAGCTCCATTAAAGACAAAACCAACCAGATGGCCAGCGCTTCAGAAGAGCAGAGTGCCGCGACTCGTGAAATGGAGCGCAATATGAACAGTATTGCCGATGCCGCGCGTCAAACCTCTGAAGGGTCAGTCGATATTGCCTCTAGCACCGAGGCTCTTGCTCAGATGGCCGCCCAAATGGAGTCTATCGTTAAGCAATTTAAGCTTTAATTGGGTGCACTGGGATTGGCTCAATAAATGTCTATTGAGCTCAATCCTGTGTTGGACAAAAGTGGGTTGATTCGCGTACAATCCCGCCTCAGATCGATCTAGGCCAACGCCGCATAAGCGAGCTAGACGGGTTGTAATTCAGCCGGTTAAGGTTCTAAGACGCAAAAATAATGAGAAGCGAGATGAAGCAATTGGTTTCATCTCGCTTTTTTGCAACTTAAGACCGAGCAAATCCTACCCCAGAGTATCAGCGTGGTTAACTTAGCCACACCGATAACGTGCGAATTCGCGCGGCAGTGTCTCTCGGTCTACTGAAACAGAATTTAAGCATTAGACGGCAGCCTTATTGGGGCTGACGGATATAAGATAAGCACGCCAATCCCCTAGGAGGCTGACTTGACCACTGGTACCCACAGACCCGCCATTTTGGTACTTGAAGACGGTAGTGTATTTCGCGGCAGCGCCATTGGTGCCGACGGAGTTTCTACTGGTGAAGTGGTGTTTAACACCGCAATGACTGGTTATCAGGAAATCCTGACCGACCCTTCGTACGCACAGCAAATTGTGACTTTAACTTACCCGCATATCGGTAACACCGGCACCAACAGTGAAGATGAAGAGTGCGATCGCATTTGGGCCAAAGGGCTCGTGATTCGTGACCTGCCGCTACTGGCGAGTAACTTTCGCAGTGAGCAGTCGTTGGATGAGTACCTGAAGGCAAATAACATTCTGGGTATTGCCGATATCGATACTCGTCGCCTGACGCGAATTTTACGCGACAAGGGCGCGCAGAATGGCTGCATCATGGCTGGTGATGTCGATGAGGCTCAGGCCTTGGCGGCAGCGAAAGATTTTGGTGGCCTCAAGGGGTTGGATTTGGCCAAGGTTGTCACCACCGCTGAAACTTATTCTTGGCAGCAGGGTAGTTGGCAGTTAGGTAAAGGGTTTGTATCGCCAGAGAGCTTCAAGTTTAAAGTGGTTGCCTATGATTTTGGGGTAAAGCGCAATATCTTGAGAATGTTGGTGGATCGCGGTTGTGATCTGACGGTTGTGCCGGCCAAAACTCCGGCGGCCGAAGTGTTGGCCATGAATCCCGACGGTGTTTTCTTGTCCAATGGCCCTGGTGACCCCGAGCCCTGTGATTACGCCATCGAGGCAATTAAAGAGTTGTTAGAGAGCGGCGTGCCGATGTTTGGTATCTGCTTAGGTCATCAGTTGTTGGCTTTAGCCTCGGGCGCGCAAACCATGAAGATGGAGTTGGGGCATCATGGTGGTAACCACCCAGTGCAAAACATAGAAGACGGCACTGTGTTGATCACCAGTCAAAACCACGGTTTTGCGGCAGATGAGGCGAGCTTACCTGCCAACTTGAAGGTGACTCACAAGTCGTTGTTTGATGGCACCTTGCAGGGTATTCATCGCACTGACAAGCCGGCCTTCAGCTTCCAGGGGCACCCCGAAGCGAGTCCTGGTCCTCACGATGCGGCGCCGTTATTTGATCATTTCATCGAATTGATGGAAACAGGTAAGTAATTTATTGGACGTTAGGCGTTGAGCGGTCGACAGGACCGTTCGGCATCAAACTTCAAACCCTTATAGATAGAGCACAACATGCCAAAAAGAACTGACATACAAAGTATTCTTATCCTGGGTGCGGGCCCGATCGTTATTGGTCAGGCTTGTGAGTTTGACTACTCTGGTGCACAGGCTTGTAAAGCCCTGCGCGAAGAGGGTTACCGAGTTATTCTGGTGAACTCAAATCCCGCCACTATCATGACCGATCCGGCCATGGCCGATGCCACCTATATCGAGCCGATCGAGTGGCGCACCGTCGAGCAAATTATTGCGAAGGAAAGCCCTGACGCTATCCTGCCAACCATGGGTGGTCAGACGGCACTGAACTGCGCTTTGGCATTGCACGATAACGGCGTACTCGAAAAATACAATGTTGAGCTGATTGGTGCGAACCAAGAAGCTATCCACATGGCGGAAGATCGCAACTTGTTCGATCAGGCCATGAAGCGAATTGGTCTAGAGTGTGCGCGTGCAGAAATCGTACACACCATGGAAGCGGCAAAAGAGGTGCCGAAGAAATTTGGTTTCCCGGTAATTATTCGTCCGTCTTTCACCATGGGTGGTTCCGGTGGTGGTATCGCCTACAACTGGGATGAGTTCGAAGAAATCTGTGCTCGCGGCTTAGATTTGTCACCAACCAACGAGCTTCTCATTGATGAGTCGTTGTTGGGTTGGAAAGAGTACGAGATGGAAGTCGTTCGCGACAAAAACGACAACTGTATCATCGTTTGTTCTATCGAAAACTTCGATCCAATGGGTGTTCACACGGGTGACTCAATCACCGTTGCGCCAGCGCAAACACTCACCGACAAAGAATTACAGATCATGCGTAACGCCTCTTTGGCGGTATTGCGTGAAATCGGCGTTGAAACAGGTGGTTCGAACGTACAGTTCGCCATGGATCCAGAGACCGGTCGCTTGGTTGTGATCGAAATGAATCCGCGTGTGTCTCGCTCTTCGGCCTTGGCCTCTAAGGCGACGGGTTTCCCGATCGCAAAAGTGGCTGCTAAGTTGGCCGTTGGTTACACCTTGGATGAGTTGCAGAACGATATCACTGGTGGTGCGACGCCAGCATCTTTCGAGCCATCAATCGATTATGTTGTCACTAAGATTCCTCGTTTTACCTTCGAGAAATTCGGCGATGCTGATGCGCGCTTGACCACGCAGATGAAATCTGTGGGTGAAGTGATGGCTATTGGTCGCACTTTCCAAGAGTCCTGTCAAAAAGCGCTGCGCGGATTGGAAGTTGGCTCTGCCGGTTTTGAGCCGAAAGTTGATTTGAGCTCGGACGATGCCTTGGCTCACATTCGTCGCGATCTATCGACCCCTGGCGCCGAGCGTATCTGGTACGTGGGCGACGCATTTCGTGCCGGAATGAGTGTCGAAGAGGTGTTTGACGCTTCTGCAATCGATCCTTGGTTCTTGGTGCAAATTGAAGACATTATCAAGAGCGAGCAGCAGTTGTCGTCGATGCCTTTGAGCGATATCGATGCCGACATGATGTTCCGTATGAAGCGCAAAGGTTTTTCCGATAAGCGTTTGGGCGACTTGCTCAGCGTGAGCGAAAAAACCGTTCGCACCCATCGTACTAAGTTAGAGATTCATCCGGTGTATAAGCGTGTTGATACCTGCGCCGCTGAATTCTCAACCTCTACCGCTTACATGTACTCGACCTACGAGGAAGAGTGTGAAGCCAATCCATCGGATCGCGATAAGATCATGGTTTTGGGCGGTGGTCCGAACCGTATTGGTCAGGGTATTGAGTTTGATTATTGTTGCGTGCATGCCGCCTTGGCTTGTCGCGATGATGGTTTTGAAACCATCATGGTTAACTGTAACCCTGAAACGGTTTCTACCGATTACGATACATCCGATCGCTTGTTCTTTGAGCCGGTAACCCTTGAAGATGTGTTGGAAATTGTTCGCAAGGAAAAGCCAAAAGGCGTCATTGTTCAGTTTGGTGGTCAAACCCCATTGAAGATCGCCCGTGCGCTCGAGGCTGAAGGTGTACCCATTATCGGTACCAGCCCAGAGGCAATCGATCGTGCAGAAGATCGTGAGCGCTTCCAGCAAATGATTATGCGTTTGGATTTGAAGCAGCCTTCTAATGCGATTGTTCGCTCCACGGAAGAGGCAGTTCGCCGCGCCGTGGAAGTAGGCTATCCGTTGGTGGTTCGCCCTTCTTATGTGTTGGGTGGCCGAGCCATGGAAATCGTTTACAAAGAAGATGAGTTGCGCACCTACATGCGCGAAGCGGTTCAGGTCTCTGATGATGCGCCGGTTCTTCTCGATCACTTTTTGAATGCCGCGATTGAAGTCGATATTGATGCGGTATGTGATGGCGAGCACGTGGTGATTGGCGCAATCATGCAGCACATCGAGCAGTGTGGTGTTCACTCTGGCGACTCGGCTTGTTCTTTGCCTCCTTACTCTCTGTCTGCCGATGTTCAGGACGAGATGCGCGAGCAAGTGCGTAAAATGGCGCTTGAGTTGGGTGTCATCGGATTGATGAATGTGCAGCTGGCTTATCAGGGCGGTGAGATCTATGTGATTGAGGTGAATCCTCGCGGTTCGCGTACTGTACCTTTCGTGTCCAAGTGCATTGGTATTTCTCTGGCGAAAGTGGCCGCGCGAGTTCAGGCGGGTAAGAGCCTGGTTGAGCAGGGTTTCACCAAAGAAATCGTTCCGGACTACTACAGCGTCAAAGAGGCAGTCTTCCCGTTTAACAAGTTCCCCGCAGTCGATCCGATTCTCGGGCCTGAGATGAAGTCTACTGGTGAGGTGATGGGGGTAGGTGATACCTTTGCCGAGGCTTACGCCAAGGCTCAGTTGGGTGCCAGTGATGAAATCCCAACCTCGGGTCGCGTTTTTGTCAGTGTTCGTGATTGCGATAAAGAGGGCTTGTTGCCTGTGGCAAAAGAGTTGGTTGATCTTGGCTTTGAATTGGTTGCTACCCGCGGCACTGCCAAGTACCTGACCGAAAACGGTTTGGATGTGGCAACCGTCAATAAGGTTGTCGAGGGTCGTCCTCATGTTGTGGATATGATCAAAAACGATGAGATCTCCATGGTGTTCAATACCACCGAGGGCAAGCAGGCGATCAAAGATTCTGCCTCCATTCGTCGTGGTGCAGAGAATCATCGTGTTTACTACACAACTACCATTGCCGGTGCAGAGGCGGTTTGCATGGCATTGCGTTTTGGTCAGCAGACTCAGGTGAGAAGCTTGCAAGAACTGCATGGGAGAATTTCAGGATGAATAAAGTACCAATGACTATCGAGGGCGCCGACGCGTTGCGCGCGGAACTCGAGCAATTAAAGAAGGTCGATCGCCCGCGCATTGTGCAGGCGATTGCCGAAGCTCGTGAGCATGGCGATCTAAAAGAAAACGCTGAATACCACGCTGCTCGTGAGCAGCAAGGTTTCTGCGAAGGCCGCGTTCAAGAGATCGAAGGCAAGTTGGCTAGCGCTCAAATTATCGATATATCGCAGCTGCCTAAGGGCGATAAGGTCATTTTTGGTACCACCGTTGATATTCTGAATGTTGAAACTGACGATGTGCTGACCTACAAAATAGTGGGGGATGACGAGGCGGACGTTAAGTCCAATAAGATCTCGATCAATTCGCCCATCGCGCGAGGCTTGATTGGCAAAGAGGTTGGCGATGTGGCGCTGATTCGCACCCCAGGTGGCGAGGTCGAGTACGAAATCGATGATGTGAAGTATCTGTAATATACCTGGATACGCGCTGGTCCTGTGGTCGGCGTGATGTGCAGTTTTAGATAGAGGGCGGGCTTCCGAAAAGGGGCTCGCCCTTTGTGGTTTTGGGTGTCAGGGCGTGGGATGGTCGAATATATGTGTGGCTCTAAAAACAACTTAAAATATAATGGCTTAGGGCCTTGACCAACCCCGAGGCCATCCCTATAATGCGCGGCCTTGGTTGAGGAAACATACAAACAAACAGCCAAGTTGTTGATGCGGGGTGGAGCAGTCTGGTAGCTCGTCGGGCTCATANNTCCAGCCCCCGCTACCAAATTTAAAGGGTCTCATTATGGTAGGCCCGAGCGTCGGGCTCAACTTTTGTTGGGCGCAGCCGCTGAAGGTGATTGGCTAAAGCCAGTTTCCGCTGCCAAGTTTAAGAGTTTGGTTTTCTTTGCCAGGCTCATGCGCTAGACTATAGCGCAGCAGGAAAGCCCCTTTTAAGGGGCTTTTTCGTATCTGTAAGATGCGCCTGTAAAGCTCCTCTTCATATGGAGCTGCTTACGCAATGACTGCGCCACGGCTTGGCCGTGCTGATAACATGCAGTCGAAGTTTGATGGGCTTAGAGCCCATTTTTTGTTTGTGGCGTTTGTGAAAGTTCACGTGCGCAAACGATCTCAGTAGGTGGTTGTTTTTCATGGCATCAAAGCATGACCAATTAACAGAACTCTTGGCTCCCGTTGTGGCGTCTTTGGGTTGTGAGTTGTGGGGGCTTGAGTATTTTTCTCAGGGGCGCCACACCACGCTGCGACTTTTTATTGATCATCCCGACGGCGTAGGCTTGTCAGAGTGTGAAAATGTCAGTCGCCAAGTCAGTAGTGTGATGGATGTAGAAGATCCCATTTCCGGTGAATATACCCTCGAGGTTTCTTCACCCGGAATGGATCGTCCTCTTTATACGCTGGAACATTTTGCTCGCTATGCCGGTGAGCAAGTGGCTATTAAATTGCGCTCGGCATTTGAAGGGCGGAGAAAGTTTAGCGGGCTTTTGCGCGGCGTCGATGGTGATGACGTGCTGGTGGTGGTGGATGAGCATGAGTACATGCTCCCCATCGAAATTATAGAAAAAGCGAACATTATTCCCCGTTTTTAGGGATGCACATGGTGCAGCAAACGAGGCATACACATGAGTAAAGAAATTCTGTTGGTTGCAGATGCAGTTTCAAATGAAAAGGGTGTCGAGAAGGACATCATTTTTGAAGCGATCGAATTGGCATTAGCCGCAGCAACTAAAAAACGTTACGACGAAGACGCTGAAATTGAAGTGTTGATCGACCGTAAAACCGGTGACTACGTGACAACCCGTAGTTGGGAAGTGGTCGATGATGACGTTATGGCGTTGTTGGGTACTCAGTTCACCACCGAAGAAGCGGCTGAAAAAGATCCAGAGTTAAAAGTTGGTGACACTTATAGAGAAGTGGTCGAAAACGTTGGCTTTGGTCGCATTGCAGCGCAGACCGCGAAACAAGTTATCGTGCAAAAAGTTCGCGAAGCTGAGCGTCAGCAAATCGTTGAGTTGTACCGCGATCGTTTAGGCGAGCTTATCAGCGGCACTGTAAAGAAGGTAACTCGCGACAGCATTATTGTTGATCTTGGCGCAAACGCCGAAGGGCTTTTGCCTCGCGACCAATTGGTCGGACGCGAAGTTTTCCGTATGGGCGATCGTGTTCGTGCGTTGTTGCTTGATGTTCGCACCGAATTGCGCGGACCACAGCTTTACTTGAGCCGTTCCTGTCCAGAAATGTTGGTCGAGCTGTTCAAGATCGAAGTGCCAGAAATCTCTGAGCAAGTGATTGAGCTAAAAGCGGCGGCTCGTGATCCGGGTTCTCGCGCAAAAATTGCTGTATACACCAACGATGGTCGTATCGATCCGGTTGGTGCTTGTGTTGGTATGCGCGGATCTCGTGTCCAAGCGGTATCGAACGAGTTGGGCGGTGAGCGAATTGATATTATTTTGTGGGACGACAATGTTGCACAGTTTGTTATCAATGCCATGGCTCCTGCTGAAATCGAATCCATCGTGGTTGATGAAGACGCTGGCTCTATGGATGTTGCCGTTGATGAAGATAATCTCGCGCAAGCGATTGGTCGCAGCGGACAAAACGTTCGACTCGCCAGTGAGCTGACCGAGTGGGAAATCAACGTCATGAGCGTTGAAGAGTGGCAGGCGAAGCAAGAAGCTGAGTCTGGCAGCTATATGGAAACCTTCATGGATGCTCTCGATATCGATGACGATATTGCTGGAGTCTTGGTTGAAGAGGGTTTCACGACCTTAGAAGAAATTGCATACGTTCCTC
Source organism: Cellvibrionaceae bacterium (assembly GCA_050633365.1). Lineage (GTDB taxonomy): Bacteria > Pseudomonadota > Gammaproteobacteria > Pseudomonadales > Cellvibrionaceae > Pseudomaricurvus. Next base: position 62,310 of record JBOEGJ010000007.1, read on the forward strand.
TTGAGGAAATGGTTGGCATCGAAGGTTTTGACGAAGAGATCGCGGAAGAGTTGCGTTCTCGTGCAAAAGACGCGTTGCTGACGCAAGCGCTGGCTTCCGAAGAAAAACTGGACAACGCCGAACCGGCCGAAGACCTGTTGACGATGGAAGGTATGGATAAGCACTTAGCTTATCTGTTGGCCAGTCGCGGTATTATTACTATGGACGATTTGGCGGAGCAAGCCGTTGATGATCTGTTGGATGTAGAGGGTGTTGATGAAACACGCGCTGCTGCATTGATCATGAAAGCTCGCGAACCTTGGTTTGCTGATGAGCAAACGGATGCAGGTGAGTAAGAGAGAGGATTGAGGAAAGATCATGGCAGAAGTAACGGTAAGTGAGCTCGCCAAATCGGTAGGCACATCAGAAGATCGCCTGCTCAAGCAAATGGCTGAGGCCGGCTTGAGTCACACCAGTGTTGATGCAGTGGTGTCAGACGATGAAAAGCAAACCCTGCTGGCCTTTTTAAAGACCAGTCACGGTGAATCCAGTGAAGCGCCCAAGAAAATTACCTTGAAGCGTAAAACCACGAGTACCCTTAAAACGGGCAGTGGCAGTGGACGCAAAACGGTTAACGTTGAGGTGCGTAAAAAGCGTACTTATGTGAAACGTGACGCCGACGCGGAAGCGCAAGTGGAAGAGCCTAAAGTCGAAGAGGTTGCGGTTGAGGCAGCTCCAGTGGTCGAGGCGCCAGTCGAAGTGGCTGAAACCGCAGAGGCTGTTGTTGAAGCTCCAGCTACTAAACCAAGCAGTTTAGTCGATGACGCTGAAGAGAAGCGAGTGGCTGCGATGGCTGCTCGTCGCAAGGCTGAAGAGGAAGAGAAAGAAAACGCCAAGCGCAAACAGACCGAAGCGCCTAAGGCAAAAGCTGATAAAGCCGATAAGTCTCCGGCGAAGACTGCCGCTCAAATGCGCGCCGATGCTGAAGCTGCTGCGTTAAAGGCTCAGCAAGAAGAAGAGAAGGGCAAGCACGGCAAGAAGAAAGAAAAACACGTTGCCGACGACGAGGCCGAAGAAACTCCTCGTAAGAAGGCTCCAAAACCAGGCGCTAAAAAATCAGGCGCTAAAAAGACGAACAAAACCGCACTGCTCAGTCAGCTTGCAGAAGAAGAGCGCGCTGAGAGAGAGCAAACTAGAAAGCGCAAAGCATCGCGTCCTTCTATTAAGTTGGCGAACAAGCACGGCTTTAAACGGCCGACAGGAAAAATTGTGCACGAAGTTCAAATCCCAGAAGTTATTGTGGTCTCCGAACTGGCACAGCGCATGAATGTTAAAGCTGGTGAAGTGGTCAAAACCCTGATGAAGATGGGTACCATGGCAACGATGAACCAAGCCTTAGATCAAGAAACTGCACAGCTTGTAGTTGAAGAGTTTGGTCACACTTATGTTCTGGTTACCGGTAATGAAATGGAAGAAGCTTTGGAAGAATCCATTGTTTCTGAAGGCGAGATACAGTCGCGCGCGCCGGTCGTTACCGTCATGGGTCACGTCGATCACGGTAAAACTTCTTTACTCGATTACATTCGTAACGCCAAAGTTGTCTCTGGTGAGGCGGGCGGTATTACTCAGCACATTGGTGCTTACCGAGTAAAGACCGACAAAGGCGAAATTGCCTTCTTGGATACTCCGGGACACGCGGCGTTTACCTCGATGCGTGCACGTGGTGCTCAGTGTACCGATGTTGTGATCTTGGTGGTTGCGGCTGACGATGGTGTTATGCCACAAACTGAGGAAGCGGTTCAGCACGCACGTGCAGCTGGCGTACCGATCGTTGTCGCAGTGAACAAGTGCGACAAAGAATCTGCCGATCCGGATCGTGTTAAAAACGAATTGGCTGCAAAAGAAGTTATTCCAGAAGATTGGGGTGGTGATACTCAATTTATCAACGTATCTGCCCATACTGGCGAAGGCATCGACGAGTTGCTCGAAGCAGTTTCTCTTCAGGCCGAGCTACTTGAGCTAGAGGCGCCTGTGGGTGTTCCTGCTCGTGGCGTGGTGGTTGAGTCGCGCATGGAAAAAGGCCGTGGTGTTGTCGCTACAGTACTGATTCAAGCGGGTGAGTTGAACAAAGGCGATATCGTTCTTGCCGGTCAGAGTTACGGTCGCGTTCGCGCCATGACTAACGAGCACGGCAAGCCAGCCAAAGAAACAGGTCCGTCCACTCCGGTTGAGATTCTAGGTTTAGATGCTGCACCTGAAGCCGGTGAAGAATTCATGGTTGTACCTAACGAGCGTAAAGCTCGTGAAGTTGCCGAGCACCGCGCCGAGAAAGAGCGTTCAGATCGTCAACAGCGTCAGCAAGCGGCTAAGCTTGAGAACATGTTTGCCAATATGGGCGCCTCAGAGCAGAAGATTCTGCCGGTTGTCTTGAAGACTGACGTTCGCGGTTCTTTGGAAGCGATTCAGGCGGCACTCGCCGAGCTGGGTAACGAAGAGGTTCAGGTTAACGTTATTGTTGCTGGCGTCGGTGGTATTACCGAAAATGACATCAACCTTGCGTTGACCTCTGGTGCTATTGCCATTGGCTTTAACGTTCGCGCCGATGGCAGTGCTCGCAAGTTGGCCGAAGCTGAGTCCGTTGAGATTCGTTACTACAGCATCATCTATCAACTGCTTGATGAAGTGAAAGGTGCCTTGTCTGGCATGCTTGAGCCAGAGCGTGTTGAAGAGATCGTTGGTATTGCCGATGTGCGTGAAGTGTTCCGTTCGCCTAAATTTGGTCAGGTTGCTGGCTGTATGGTGGTTGAAGGTACGGTTTACCGCAGCAAGCCAATCCGTGTATTGCGTGACAACATTGTTATCTTCGAGGGCGAGCTGGAATCTCTGCGTCGCTTTAAAGACGATGTGAATGACGTTCGCAACGGCGTTGAGTGTGGTATCGGCGTGAAGGATTACGACGTGAAGGTCGGTGACCAGATCGAAGTCTTTGACGTTAAAGAGGTGGCGCGCGAGCTTTAAGCTCGTGCTCTTCTCGAGGTAAGCCACCATGGCTAGAGATTTTAAGCGTACCGACCGACTCGGGGATGCCATTCAGCGCATCCTCGCTCAACTGATTCAATTCGAAGTTCGCGATCCGCGTATCGGCATGGTTAATATTAACGATGTTGACGTGACTCGTGACTTGTCGATTGCTCGTGTATTTGTCACCTTTGTTGGAAAAGAGTCCGATGAAGAGTGTGAGCAAGCCTCCGAGGCTCTGAATAAGGCCAGCGGCTTCTTGCGTTCACAGCTGGCTAAAGAACTCGATATTCGTATTACACCGCGGCTGACTTTTGTCTACGACAAAACCTCTGTACGCGGTCAGCACTTGTCTCAGCTTATCGATAAAGCGGTTAAGCAAGATCGCGCGGGTGAAGATGAGTCCGATTCGAACGAACATTGATTCGTCGGTGATGTAGAGGTAACTCAATTGGCACGACGTAAAGCAAGAGGGCGTCCAGTCAGCGGTGTATTACTGCTGAATAAAGACGCTGGTATGTCCTCGAACGATGCCTTGCAACAGGCTAAACGCCTGTTTTATGTGGCAAAGGCCGGTCATACAGGGGCTCTTGACCCCTTGGCAACGGGTGTACTGCCGCTGTGTTTCGGTGAGGCCACCAAGTTTTCACAGTTTTTATTGGACGCTGACAAGCGCTATACCACCACCTATCGCTTAGGGGCTTACACCACCACCGGCGATGCAGATGGTGAGCTGCTCGATGAAGTGAGTGCTGCCGAGATTACTCGCGAGCGAGTGCTCCAGGAGCTCGAAGCCTTTAAAGGCGATATTGAGCAGGTACCACCCATGTATTCGGCTCTCAAGCACAATGGTGAGCCACTGTATAAATTGGCTCGACAAGGCATTGTGGTGGAGCGCGAAGCGCGTCCGGTGACTATTCATAGTATCGAATTACTTGATTTCCGTCCCGGTGAGAATGCCGAGGTGGATTTGGACATACGCTGCAGTAAGGGCACCTACATTCGCACCATTGGTGAGGATCTGGGGCGTGCGCTGGGGGTTGGCGCCCATGTGGTGATGTTGCATCGCACCGAATCTGGCCCTTTTAAAGAGGCTGATACCCTGTCGTTGCAGCAGCTCCGAGATGAGCGTGGTGAGCAGCTGGCCGAGGTGCTGGATCACCATCTGCTGCCAACCGATGCGCCGGTCCAGTCCTTGGCCTCCATGACCCTCGAGGACAGCAGCGCCTACTACTTTAAACTCGGCAATCCGGTTATGGACCCGCAGGTCTATCGTATTGGCGACGAAGGTGATATTGTTCGCGTCTTCGCTGAAAATGGTGATTTTTTAGGCGTTGGCTTTCTCGATGATGAGGGCCGAGTGGCGCCGAAGCGACTGGTGGTAAAGCCTCCAGTCGATAGCGACAAAGAATAGGCCTCGGTCGCATTGCGTTTGAGGCACAAGAATTAGTCTATAGTCATTGCTTATCAATGATTGTCGATTGATAACTAGCCGGTCTGTAAATATGCACGGGCTGAGCTGGATTTTACTGTAAGGCATATTAACTTGAGGAAAAGACTATGGCACTGAGTGCTGCTCAAAAAGCTGAAATCGTAAAAGACTTTCAACAAGCTGAAGGTGATACTGGATCTCCCGAAGTACAGGTTGCTTTGTTGACTCACAACATCAACAAACTGCAAGGTCACTTCGCTGATCACAAACAAGATCACCACTCACGCCGCGGCCTGATCCGCATGGTAAACCAGCGTCGTAAGCTGCTGGACTACCTGAAGGGTAAGGACGTTAGTCGCTACGCTGCATTGATCCAAAAACTGGGTCTGCGTCGCTAAGTGACCAGAAGTGCCCGCTTAATCGCGGGCACTTTTTTTTCTCTCCTCATTTTTGCTTTGAAAAGAAGCCGATGGCTTGACTCTCAGGGCCGAGATACTGGGTAGAATTATCAGATCGCGATAGACCCGCTATGGTGATATTGAGATCTGAATGGCAGTAACCGAGGCCGCCAGCGCGGTGATGTAAAGCATGATGGTTACTGCAGTTATCGGTGCAATCAAACCGATGACGATTTAGTCTGAATTGATTGAAAACACATAGAAAATAAACGTATAGCATGAAAAGCATAAGGAAAATGTCGTGAATCCCGTCATTAAAACCTTTCAATATGGAAACGATACCGTCACTTTGGAAACCGGTCGCATAGCGCGTCAGGCTACTGGAGCGGTAATGGTAACAATCGGCGATACTCAGGTACTGGTTACCGTAGTAGGCGCTAAAAGTCAGAAGCCAGGGCAAGATTTCTTCCCGCTTTCTGTACACTACATCGAAAAATCCTACGCAGCTGGCAAGATCCCAGGTGGATTTTTCAAGCGTGAAGGCCGTCCAAGTGAGAAAGAAACCCTCACTTCACGCCTGATCGACCGTCCAATTCGTCCACTGTTCCCGAACGGCTTCATGAACGAAGTTCAAGTGGTTTGTACTGTGATGTCTGCCGACAAAAATGTCGATCCAGATATTGCTGCCATGATTGGTACCTCTGCGGCCTTGGCTATCTCGGGTATCCCGTTCAGTGGTCCTATCGGTGCAGCTCGTGTTGGCTACACCCAAGAAGACGGCTTCATCCTCAACCCAAGCTACTCAGTATTGAAAGACTCTGAGTTGGACATGGTTGTTGCGGGTACTAAAGACGCCGTTCTGATGGTTGAATCTGAAGCCAGCGAGCTGCCAGAAGACATCATGTTGGGTTCTGTTTTGTACGCTCACCAAGAGCTGCAAGCGGTTATTCAAGCAGTTGCTGAGCTGGCAAAAGATGCCGCCAAGCCAACTTGGGAATGGACTGCAGAAGCCGAAAACACCGCACTGAAAGATTCAGTTGCCGGTGCCTTTGGTGCACAGATCAAAGAAGCTTACCAAATCACCGACAAAATGCAGCGCTACACCCGTTTGGGTGAATTGCGTAATGCTGCTGTTGAGCAACTGGCTTCTGAAGAAGTAGATGCCGATGACGTGAAAGCGGTATTTAGCAAGCTCGAAAAAACCACCGTTCGTCAGAGCGTTGTGGCTGGCGAGCCTCGTATCGATGGTCGCGACACCAAAACTGTTCGTCCTATTCAGGTCGAAGTTGGTGCTCTGCCGAAAACTCACGGTTCGTCTTTGTTCACCCGTGGTGAAACTCAGGCAATCGTTGTTGCAACTCTGGGTTCTGCTCGTGATGCACAGATGATCGATGCTCTCGAAGGTTCACGTCGTGACCCATTCATGCTGCACTACAACTTCCCTCCATATTCAGTCGGCGAAGCCGGTCGTATGGGCGGTACAGGTCGTCGTGAAGTTGGTCACGGTCGTTTGGCTCGTCGCGGTATTGCTGCGGTTCTGCCAACCGAAGAGGAGTTTCCGTACTCCATTCGTGTGGTGAGTGAAATTACCGAATCAAACGGTTCGTCTTCCATGGCGTCTGTTTGTGGTTCTTCTTTGGCATTGATGGATGCTGGTGTACCGCTTAAGGCACCTGTTGCCGGTATCGCCATGGGCCTAGTAAAAGAAGACAACGGCTTTGCAGTTCTGACTGACATCTTGGGTGATGAAGATCACTTGGGTGACATGGACTTTAAAGTTGCCGGTACTGCCGACGGTATCACTGCTTTGCAGATGGATATCAAGATCGAAGGTATCACCGAAGAGATTATGGAAATCGCTTTGGAGCAAGCATTGCACGCTCGTCTGCACATCCTTGCTGAGATGAACAAAGTTCTTGATAAGTCTCGTGATGGCGTTGCCGATACCGCTCCTCAGTTCGAAACTTTGAAAGTTCATCCTGACAAGATTCGCGACATCATTGGTAAAGGCGGTGCAACTATCCGTTCAATTACCGAAGAGACTGGCGCATCTGTGGATATCTCTGACGACGGCACTGTTAAGATTTACGGCGAAAGCACTGAATCTTTGCAAGCTGCGTTGGATCGTATTGGTGAAATCACTGCTGAAGCAGAGATTGGTACTATTTACGAAGGTAAGGTTGTTCGTATCGTCGACTTCGGCGCATTCGTTAACTTCCTGCCAGGTAAAGACGGTCTGGTTCACATTTCACAAATCGCAGAAGAGCGTGTTAACAGCGTTTCTGATTACCTGAAAGAAGGTCAGATGGTTCGCGTGAAGTGTTTGGACGTGGATCAGCGTGGTCGCATCAAGCTTTCTATTAAAGAAGCTGCTGCCGATGACGCTGCCGACGCTCCAGCTGCTGAAGAAGCACCTGCCGCAGAAGCGCCAGCTGCTCCTGAGCAAGACTGATAAAGTTAGCTGCGGTGTTCGCACCGTAAGTGAACTAAAAAAAGCCCGCCGAGTGCGGGCTTTTTTGTGCCTGAGTATTTATTTCTCGTTTATTGAATGGTGCTCATGAAAAGTCCTCGTTCAAGGCGTGCGCTAAGAATCACTTTTGGGTTTTAGGCGTTGTTGACGAATGCTGGCCAGTCGCCGAGCCAGTATTTGCATGTCTTCAACCGTGTCAGATTCATCCACAATTTCTAGTCCCAATAGGGTTTCCAAAATATCCTCTAAGGTGATGATGCCTTGGGTATCACCGTACTCGTTGACCACCAATACGATGTGAGAGCCGGTGCGAATCATTTCTTCAAACGCTTGCAGCAAGGATAGTGATTCTGGAATGGCCTTTAAATCTCTGCGATATTCTTTGAGCTGAGTTGTGGTGCTGTTTTCGGCCTGTGCCAATAGCAAATCATCGCGCAATACAAATCCCGTGATCCTTTCCTCCTCGGTATAAACGGGGATTCGCGAAAACCCTCGGCGGCTTTTCTTCTCTAATAGCTCCGCGATATGGCTGTCTTCTGGCATGGCAAATACCACCGGTCGCGGCGTCATTGCGCTGCGCACATTGGCGTCACGTAAGCGAAATAAGTTCTGCAGTACACGCGACTCTTGTTCTTCTAGCTGACCTTCCTGTTCGCCAAGTTCAGCCATCGCTGAAAACTCTTGCCGTGTAAAGCCCTGTAATGTGGGTTCATCAGTAAGTCCGCGTGTTAATCGATTCGACAGCAATACAAAGGGGTAGAGCGCCCGAATTAAAAACTGAAGAGTGTAGGCGGTGATAGGGGCGAGCTTACGCCAATAATGTGCACCCAAGGCTTTGGGGATGATTTCCGAGAATACGAGAATAATTAATGTCAGCACACCGGAAAAAATACCAAGGTAAACGCTGCCAAACACTGCCACCGCTTGTGCGCCAGCTCCTGCGGCGCCGATGGTGTGGGCAACGGTGTTTAACGTCAGTATCACAGCCAGCGGGCTGTTAATATCATCCTTGAGTTTACGCAGTGTGGCGCCATAGGCCTTGTCGTTTCTTTCCGCGTTAACGATGTAGGAGGTGGTGGTACTCAGCAATACCGCTTCGGCAATGGAGCACAAAAACGAAAAGCCAACGGCAATCGCTACGTAAGTGAACAATAAAAGCATGGAGGTCCCTTTCGTTTCCAAGTCTGATGATATAGTCCCACAAGGCTGCGAGAGTCACAAACTCTTAGGAATGGGGCGAGTAATTTATCCGCACACTTGGCGAAATCCCGCGGCTACAAAAGGAATCATGCGATCGTAAGCGGCTTTAAAATCGTCGGAGCGGCATAGGCCTTTCGACATGGTATCGATACGGCCGGTGTTGGCGAAGGTAAGCGACATGGCGCCTGACATATAGTGATAACACCAATAGAGGTTTTCGTCGCTGGATTTAGGCAGTGCCAGCTTGAGGGCGTCGACAAACACATCAACCAACTCGTTGTAGTGTTTGCTCATCAGCAGAGGGCCCCAGACAGCAGAGTTGTTGACATAGGCCAGCAGCGCGCAATAGTTCTTCCAGCCCTCATCGTCACTCTCTTGAGCAACTTCGAGCGGACGTAAAAACGCCTCGATAATCTTTTCAACTTCTATGGGGGCACTGCCTGCCTCTTCTTTGGCGCTATCTAGGGCTTCGAGTCGCTGTTCGTTAAGAATTTTTGCCCGTCGTTTAAAAACGGTATCAAACAGCTGTTGTTTTGGGCCAAAGTAGTAACTAATTAAAGCGACATCGACACTGGCGGCGTTGGCCAGTGTGCGCAGGGTTACGCCGTCGTAACCGTGCAGTGCAAACAGTTCCTCGGCAGCATTGAGAATGCGTTCGCCACGCTCGGTCTTTTCTTTGTCGTTGCTGCGTGGGCGGCCAACCTTGGCGGGGCTTTTCTTCTGCGCCGGACTACTCATAGAGGTTTCTGCTGTTGCGTTTTAGGGTCCACTTTAGGGGCTCGATTCTACGCAAGTCTTGACAATTCAACAACCGTTGAATTTAAATGGGGTGTCTAATGATAATAAATAAGAGAGTTTTCTCATGTCTGTTGAGTTATTTAAGCTAATTTGCGTTGGCTTTTACGTGGTCGCGACCCTGTGGTTGTCATGGATTGGAATGCGTAAAACCCGAGATATCAAAGGTTTTTCCATTGGCAATAAAGACATGGCGGCATGGGTGGTGGGTGTCACTATGGCCGCATCGATATCGTCCACCGCGACTTTTGTGATCAATCCCGGCTTTGTATACGTTCATGGGGTTTCGGCTTTTATTCACTACGCTGTGGCAGGTACTGCGGGAATCATGACCGCGTTCTTGCTGCTGACCCGACGTTTTCGACGACTTGGTGACGAGGGGGGCGCAATTACGGTTCCTGACTGGATTTATCAGCGCTATCAGAGTCGGTCCTTGAGTGTGTTTTTTGCGTTGATCAATCTTTTGTCGATCACTTTTGTGGTGCTGATTCTTGTGGGTTGCAGTCTGCTGCTCAGTGAATTGTTTCCTATCTCTCAGACTTGGTCTCTTTCGCTAATTCTACTGTTCGTATTTTCATACATATTGATGGGAGGCAGTTACGCTCACGCATACACCAATACTTTTCAGGGTGTCATGATGGTAGGCGTTTCGCTGTTTGTCTTTGTGCAGGGGTTCTATCATTTTGGCGGCGACGTCAGCGGCGCTTTGGCTTCGGTAGGCGAAAATTACGCCAGTGTTTTTAATCCGGACAGCAATCTCTACTACGATTTTTTTTCGGTCTTCCTGAGCGGTTTTGTGATCACCTTCGCGCTTATGATGCAGCCGCATATTCTCACCAAAATGCTCTACCTTAAAAGCGACGGCGATGTGAATAAGTTCTTGCTGACGTCGTTCGTGGCCGGAGCTTTTTTTATGTTGATGTTGGCCGTAGGCTTTTATGCCCGTCTCAAGGGGCTAGAGGTGGAGGCTCAAGACCGCGTAGTGGTGGCCTATATTGGCGATGAATTTTCACGCTTCGCCTGGGGTGGTTACGCCTTGGTGTTTATCTCAATCACGCTCTTGGCTGCCGGCATGAGTACGCTGGATGGCATTTTGGTGTCTTTGTCATCAATGGTCGTGAAAGATCTCTATCTGCCCATGAGCGGCAAGACCCAGTTTCGACAGGGTGATGGGCTGATGTTGTCACGGTTGGTGCTGGTGGTGGTTGGGATTGCGGCCTATGTGATTGCGCTGAATCCACCCGAGTTAATTGGTTTGTTCGCGCAGAAGGGGGTTTACGGCTTGGCTGCGGCCTCTCTGGTGCCGGTTGTTTTGGGGACCTTGTCTCGCTCTCAGCCGTCCCCTTGGGTCGGTTGGATCGCTGCCGTAAGCGCCTTGGTAACTCATCTAGTAGCACTTTTTATCTTTGATGTGGCTAACCCTGCGGTAGCGGCGAGTTACGCAATTGCCGTATCTGTGACATTAACGCTTTTAATTATGTTTTTTAAGTTATTGAAAAATATCGATAAAAACAATTCAGATCAAATTATTTCATCGTCTGTTGAAAAAACAAATTGACAATTCATCGGTTGATGAATTTAAATGTTTTCCATGGTCGAGGCGTTTGTCTCTGTCCGTTTGTGAGATTGCTAACTCTTGAGGTCCTAGAGGCTTCAATAATAAAAATACCGAGAGCAGGTTCAGAGCGATGAAAAACAATCAAAAATTATTAGGTGTCACTCGCAGTTCAAAAAATCTAATGTCCCAAGCCATTGCCTTGTGTGTTGGTTTAACGGCGGGCGGTTCAGTCTTGGCGCAACAATCTATTGCACTTGAAGAAGTGGTCGTGACAGCGCAAAAGCGCGAGCAAAACTTGCAGGAAGTCCCCGTTGCGGTGACCGCATTCGATGCCACCGCATTGGAAAATGCGGGTATCCAAGACGTGACTGAGCTGCAAAAGTCTGCGCCCAATGTGACCATGCAGGTGAGCCGAGGAACCAATAGTACCTTGACCTCTTATGTTCGCGGTATTGGTCAAGCGGATCCTCTGTGGGGGTTCGAGCCGGGCGTTGGTTTGTATGTCGATGATGTGTACTTGGCCCGCCCTCAAGGGGGCGTATTGGATGTCTTTGACGTAGAGCGTATTGAAGTGTTGCGCGGTCCGCAGGGGACACTCTACGGAAAAAACACCATCGGTGGTGCCGTTAAATACGTCACCAAGCGTTTGACGGGTGAAACAGAGTTAAACATTAATGGCGCACTGGGAAGCTACAATCAGCGTGACTTAGAGGTCTCTGGCCAAACGGCACTGATTGAAGATACCTTGTACTTTGGCGGCTCTATCGCTCAGTTCAAGCGTGATGGTTACGGCGAATTTCTACAAAGCGGCGATGAAAACTACAACAAAGACTTAATGGCCGCGCGGGTCAGTTTGGAGTGGTTGCCGAGTGACGACTTGAGTGTTCGATTTAGCGCCGACAAAACCAAGGATGATTCCAACGCAAAAGGTGGGCATCGTCTAACTCCGAGCGTACTGAATCCAACCGAAGCGGTACCCTCAGATGTTTACGACAGTAACGCCGACATGGATACCGATAACGAAGTCGAAAGCTCCGGTGCATCGGTAATCGTCACTTGGGATCTTAACGATGCCATGACGTTTAAGTCGATCACCTCCTATCGTGAGGGTGAAACCTATACCAATATCGATTTCGACAATACCTCACTGGCTTCACTACATGTGCCGGCGGTTTACGAAGATGATCAAACCACGCAAGAATTTCAGTTGAGCTATAGCGGAGAGAACCTCGATCTTGTGGGGGGGGTGTACTATTACGAGGGCACCGCGGCTGGCGCATTCGATGTTCTGTTGGGCGCTTTCAATCCGGGCGGTGCTTTTGACAAGAGCCTAGGCGAGTTTGATGCGGTAACTGCCGGTACGGTTGATACCACCAGCTATGCGGCTTATGTGCATGCAACCTATGCCTTTAACGAGAAGTTTGCCTTAACCTTGGGTGGACGTTATACCATCGATGAAAAAGATGCCGATGTTTACAAGGCTCTGTTGTTAGTCGACGGCACATCCGATCAGCTTGGTGGCAATACGCTGTCGACCCTGTCGGTGTCCACCGATTACGAAAATGACGAGAGCTGGAATCAGTTTTCGCCAAGAATTAGCGTCGATTACAAGCTCAATGATGAAACGCTTCTCTACGCTTCCTATAGCGAAGGTTTCAAAAGCGGTGGTTTTGATATGCGCGGTGATGCCAGTAAGAACCCCGCCACGGTCAATGGCTACGATCCGGAAATTGTTGACACCTTAGAGCTCGGCATTAAAACAGAGTTGCTAGACGGTCGCATACGTCTAAATGCGGCAGCGTTTTATTCGGACTACACCGATATGCAAGTTACTGTTCAGCAAAGCTCCGACGGTGGAACCAACTTTGTCAGCTCGGTATTGAATGCTGGCGAGTCCGAAATTCGCGGTTTCGAGCTTGAGGCTTTGGCGCAAGTGACTGAAAGTTTGTCGGCCAGTGTCATGTTGGGTTATATCAATGCAGAGTACCTTGAGGTAGAGACGGAAACGCCGAGCGGTGTGGTTGATCTGGCCGACGATTGGGCATTTGCCAATACGCCAGAAAAGACCGCCAGCGTTAAATTGATGTACAACCGCTCGCTCAATGATATGGGTGAAATTGCCTTGTCGGTCGGAGCTTCTTACCGCAGTGAAACTCAGATCTTTCCGCAAGTTGAATCTCTCATCGATGAGAACAGCTATACCCTATGGGATGCGAGCGCAGTTTGGTATTCCGCCGATGAACATTGGACGGTGGGGTTGCATGGAAAAAATCTAACTGATGAAGAGTATCGAGTGGGTGGTTACAACTTTGCAAACTTGGGCGGGGATGAGTCGATTATTGGCTACTATGGAAATCCCCGCACGGTGAGCTTAAACGTCGGCTATAACTTTTAGCTCAATGAATTCGGATGAGTCGTGTGAGTTTAGGGCTCCTTAAGGGGCCCTGTTTTTCTGCGCTGCACGAACAGTAAGGGAGTTTTTTTGTGTCAACAAAGTACCGAGATATCTATTACCGCGTTGATCAGGGATTGAGGCTGTACGCTCGAGATTACCCTGGGGCAGCGTCGCCAACTGTACTTTTGTGTCTTCACGGGTTATCTAGAAACAGTGCCGACTTCGAGCCTCTGTGTGAGTTTTTGTCGGGGCGCTATCGAATTATCTCGGTGGATCAGCGCGGTCGCGGTTTATCTCAGTGGGATGCGGAGCCCAGTCGTTATCAGTTGCCCAACTACGTTGAGGATATGTGGGCCTTGCTCGATCAACAAGGTATCGATCGGGTCGTAGTTGTGGGGACTTCGATGGGGGGCTTGATGGGGATGCTAATGGCCGCGCAGAGGCCTGAGCGTATCCAAGGATTGGTTATCAACGATGTTGGTCCCGAAGTCGACCCAAAAGGGCTCGCCCGTATCATGGGTTATGTCGGCAAAGCCGTTCAAGTAGAAACTTGGGATGATGCCGTGGCGCAAACCAAAGCCATCAATCAGGTCTGCTTTCCTAATTTTACCTCCGAACAATGGTGGGCGATGGCTCGGCGTACCTACCGCGAAAATGATCAAGGTGTGCCGATTCCCAATTACGATCCTCAAATTTCTACTCCAATTCACGACGAAGATTCGGCGGCAGTGCCGACAGATCTCTGGCCAATATTTGAGAGTATCTCGGTACCCTTGTTGGCCTTGCGCGGCGGTCTGTCCGATTTAATGAGTGCCGACTGCCTTCAAACAATGGCGACGCTGCAACCGCATATGCAGTGGGTCGAGATTGACGGTGTTGGGCATGCCCCAGTACTGGATGAGCCTCAAGCTGTAGCCGCCATCGAGAACTTTATCAGCCAGTTTGCTGATGAGTAGTTTGTAGAGTTTTATAAGTTTTATTGCATAGGAGTAATTATGTTGCAGTCCAAAGTCGCATTGGTGACGGGCTCAACCAGCGGTATCGGTTTGGCGATTGCCGAATCTTTGGCGCAGCAAGGCTGTCATATTATGTTGAACGGATTTGGCGATGAAACTGAAATTTCCGCTTTGCGTCAACGTTTGAGTGATCAATACCAGATCGAGGTGGATTATTGCGCTGCAGATGTCTCTTCGGCGGAACAAGTTAATCAGATGATTGAAGAGACACAGTCGCGTTTGGGCGGCGTCGATGTGCTGGTCAATAACGCGGGTGTTCAGCACGTAGAGCCTATTGAAACTTTTCCCGTAGAGCAGTGGGATCGAATTATTGCGGTTAATCTGTCGAGTGCTTTTCACACCATTCAATCAACGCTGCCTTTGATGCGTGCGAAGGGTTGGGGGCGCATTGTGAATGTGGCTTCGATTCACGGCTTGGTGGCGTCGCCTTATAAGAGTGCTTATGTGGCGGCGAAACACGGCGTCATTGGGCTGACCAAAACCGTGGCTCTTGAAACCGCTCGCCAGGGCGTGACTTGCAATGCAATTTGTCCGGGCTATGTACTGACGCCATTGGTCGAAAATCAAATTGCTGACACGGCTAAGGCTCGGGGGCTCAGCGAGCAAGCGGTAATGGACGAAGTGTTATTGGGCTCACAGCCCAGTGGACGTTTTACCGAGGTCAGTGATATTGCCGCGATGGCGGTCTTCCTGTGCGGTGAGCACGGGGCAAACATTACTGGCAGCGTGCAGGTGCTCGATGGCGGATACACGGCGGCTTAATCTAGAGCGCCTCAAATATCCAGACGCAAGACGCACTTTACCGCTAATACCCGAGGACACAAGTGGCCTTAGTCCTTAGCAAGAAGTGTAACGCAGTAGATGGCTGTTTGAGGGCTCGCCCTACGGGGCTTGAGGTGAAGTGGCACTCGTCGTTCCCTTATGGAGGCTACTTTTGGTGATCCTTGTCGACAGGCAATCAGCGGCCTCAAACAGCCTCTAGATTGCGAGCTCGTCGGAAGGGCTGCATTATTCAGAGGCGCCCGAGTATTCTTCTAGCGTGTCTTCTCTGGTATTCAGTAGTGATAGTTGAAGCTAAGTGTCGCGGTTCGGCCAAAAGCATTGTGCAGTGAGCTCTCGAAGCGCAGCTCGTCTTTTACTTCGGGTGGCGCTTTGTCGGTTAGATTGGTAACGGCCAGGCTGGTGGTGAGCGATGTATTTTGCCACTGATAGCGGTAAATCAAATCCCAAGTGGCCCAGTGCTCGACGGTAGAATCTATTAGCTCGGCTTGATTGGCGGTGTTGGCTAAGATACTCAGACCTTCATCGACATAGCTGTCAACATAGTTAAAGCGCAGTGATGCCATGTGATTCTGTGTTTCAAGCTTTAACGCAGCGTTTCCCTTCCATTGCGGCAATGGTTGCAGTGAGGTTCCGGTGTTCGATCGACCGACGGCGTCGTAGCTTTCATGCAGCGCCGATGCTTCAACTTGGTAGCGGTGTAGGTAAGCGGCGTTTAGTTCTAGTTTCAATTGATGGCTTGGCTTGAACCATGTTTTTTCTAGGTGCAAGTCGATGCCCTGAGCGCGAATATCGGGGCCGTTAATGTAATGAGTGATAATGTGTGACAGGCGTGAACCATTGTCAAAAATCACCTGATCGCTAAAGTTCGATTCGCTCTGGCTTATAACATTGTTAACAATATCGTTCGCACTTTGCTGAACAATAGAATCGCGCAAATGGATTCTCCAGGCGTCGATACTGCCCCGAAAGTGATTGTGTGTTTGCCATAGAATCCCAAGGTTTATGTTGCGCGCTTTCTCTGCGTCGAGTTCGGGGTTGCCGATACGATAGGTGGATTTAAAGGTGCCTGCGTAACCTATATATTCCTGTGTGGTGCTTCTTTGTCCGGTTTGATTGAGGGAGGGGGCTCGGAACGATGTGCTTACCGATCCGCGTAAGCTCAAGCTGTCACTGAGCTGCCATAGTGTCGCCAGTTTGGGATCAATACTGCCGCCAATATTATCCAGATAGTTTTCGTAGCGAACCGCAACTTGCAGCTCTAAGTCGTGAGTGACGTTAAAGCGAGCCTCTCCAAAGAGCGCCGCAGTCGTCTGCTGTAGTTCGTCGTTCTCGCCGCCTGCAAAGAATATTAAATTATTGACCGGGGCTTGAGTGACATCATCGATACGACCCAGCTGAGAGTCATCACTGTAACGGATGTTCAGAGTCTCGTGTCTCAACTGCGCGCCGACGGCGAGGCTAACACCTGAGGCCTTGTTGATTTGAAAAAGCCAATCCGCTGTGAACAGCTCGCTGGTGTTGGTTTGCGTTGCGTCGCCAATCATCCATTGTTGCAGCTCTGCAGAGTTCTCTAGCGTGGGGTTGTAGAGTACGCTGGCGGCGAGAGCTGAAGAAAACGGATTGTAGTATTCGCAACCGTTTTCTTCCGGGGTATTGCCGCTACAGCTGGCTCCGCCGAAACCTAGCAGTGCCTGTTGCCATCGCGCCTTATGGGTGTCGGGCGTATAGGCTTTGGCCTTGTTGCGCGCATACATTACGGCTAAGTCGTTGCTGTGATTTTCGTGGTCGATGGTCACGCCTGCCAACAGACGCAACGTTTGGTACTGGCGGGTGCCCTCTTGGCCGTTGTTTTCTCCAGCGGGCCGAGCTCGGCCTAAGTAGAGGCCGCCACCTGAAAAATCTGCGCTCTGACCAGATAAGGTGGTGGGATTGGTGGTGACAAAATCAGCCAATGCGGGATGATCGCTAGGAATGTAATAGGCGATGTCGACTTCTTGCGTGGGTGTATAGCTGGGGGAGGTTTTCCAATGCGGTACATCTGTGTGCGCAGCCAGCAGCTCACCATAAAATTCCGTCGATTCACTGTATTGCCAGCGCAGATGATTAAACCAGCGCAATTGAGTTTCTTTTTCCACGAGATTGTCGGAGGCCAAGTAGTCGTAGCTGCAGCGATTATTGCTCAGCAGG
The DNA here is from genome assembly GCA_050633365.1 of Cellvibrionaceae bacterium. Classification (GTDB taxonomy): domain Bacteria; phylum Pseudomonadota; class Gammaproteobacteria; order Pseudomonadales; family Cellvibrionaceae; genus Pseudomaricurvus. The sequence goes on from JBOEGJ010000007.1 coordinate 79,541, forward strand.
CGGCCAAAATTTTCACAACCGGGATCGGCAACAAGGTTGCCATCGACGGCTAGAGCGCTCAGCTCTGCGTCGCTAACGCCGCCCGCCGCAGTTGATGCATCGATGGGGATGAACGCGCCGGGATTGCCGATTGAGGATTCACCAAAGACAATTTTCCCACTGCTGGGAATATCGACTCGTGATTGAGTGATACCGTCACGGTCTTGTGCGGTGAGTTCATTGCGGCGGGTGAATTCCAGGCTCGATAACCACTGCCAGCTATCGCTTTGCTGCCCCCAAATAGCACTGATATTCCAGTCTCCGGCGGATTCATCTATCGCCTTGTATTGGCTTTTTAGGGTGAGTCCGTCTTTGGGTTGTTGGGTAATAAAATTCACCACGCCGGTGATGGCGTCGGAACCATAAGTGGCGGCGGCCCCGTCTTTGAGTAACTCAACGCGAGTAATGGCGTTGATTGGTAGAGAGTTCAGGTCGACGTAACTTTGACCGTCGTCGTGGGGCAAGGCGCTATTGACTGTGCGTCGCCCGTTTAACAGAACCAGCGTTCGGCTGACGCCGAGACCACGCAAGTTGATGTTGCTGGTGCCAGCTGAAAAGTTGTTGTCGAATTGATTGCTCTGGTTTTCGGTGCCGCTCACCGAGGGAATGTAGGCGATGAGATCGGCAGCGCTGGTCAGGCCAAATTCATCAAAGGTTGGCTCATTCCAGGTTGAAATATTGTTGGCGCTGGGGAATCGGGTTGGCGATGTCCAGGTACCGGTTACCACAATCTCTTCGATACCATTGGTCCGCAGGTTTGTCTCCCCGACCTGAGCTTGCGATTGCCGATGGGTAATCAGGTAGTAGCGCTGTTGATGGTTGTGGGCTTCGAGTTTGTGGCCGCTCAACAGTTTCGACAGCGCTGCTTCAGCGCTCATAATGCCGTGTACGGCGGGAAGTCGCAGGGATTGATCGACGCTTTGGGCAATCACTACGCCGATATTGGTCTGTTCGACAAAATCGATAATGGCATGCTGAAGCGTTTGCGAGGGAATTCGCAACCGGTGTTGTCTGGCAAGTTGTTTTGTCTGTGCGCGGTTCTTGGGGGGCGTGATCGCCTGCTCGTCGATATTGGTATGCACGTGGGTATTATTGGTCGCGATCTGGGCACGACTCATCACGCCGCTGGCTGAAAGTATCAGGGTGCAACCGAGGCTGGTAACGAGGGCATTTTTCAGCCGTCGAGAGCGGTAGTTTAGTTGGTTCAGCATAAGACGAGCTTGGTATTTTATGTTTGTAGTGCAAGCGCGAGAACGGCTGGGATTCTACCGGAGATGGTGCTGAAAAGCTGCCGAAAAAGGTTAAGTTTTTTTAGCTTGTTGATTCCAATGCTGACCGCTTGGTCGCGGTCGCGCATGGATAAAGGGAGCCTCTAAGATTCTAACGAGATAAAGGCTACTGGCGTAGAGATAGGAGGATGCGCTCGCCTTCTTCTTGTACGGTGATTGGTAGGACATTGCTGAGCGAGTGAACCATTAAGTCGATGTCGTCAGTGGGAAAGACCGCGGTCAGGCTCATGGAGCCTAGCTCTTCGCTCGCCAGTTCTAGTGGTCGGGTACTGTAGCGATTAAAATCTGCAACCACATCATTGAGGGGAGCGTCGAAGTAAAGTCGCAAGCCTTCGCGCCAAGCGCCGGATTTACTGGCGTCTTGATGGGATACTGCGGTTAGGCCTTCGGAGTGACTAACGACCCGTTCGCCTGGTGTGAGCTCAACCTGCTTTTGTGTGGCGATATGAGTAACTGCCACCAGCCCACTTTGCACACTGACTTTCGAGCGCCGGCTGAGTTGATTAACATTGAAGCGAGTACCGAGAACAGAGACTTGTGTGCCCAGGCTGTCGACGATAAACGGGCGTCGAGTGTCTTTAGCGACGTCAAAAAAGGCTTCGCCGCGATGCAAAATAACGTGTCGTTGAGTGGGCGAGAGCTGCAGTTCAATTTCACTCTGGGCACCGAGGGTGATGACGCTGCCGTCGGGCAAATGCACCGGCATTGTCTGGGCAAGTTCCGAGCGGTAATGAATGCCTTGGCTGTCACTCTTGTTGTTGGGTAGCCAAAGCATGACGGCAATGACAATAGAGGCGGCCATGGCCAAGCCTGTCGCCCATGAACCCACCTGCGAACGGGAGGCTTTGGTCGGGGCTGTTTGGGATCGACGCCCTGTGAAGGCGTTGTCGGTCGTCTTGCGGGGAAGATGTTGTTGACCTAGCTGCGAGAGTTGCTCACTCGCCTTCCATAGATGTTGAGTTTCACTCCAAGCGCGAGCGTTATCTTCATCGATCGCCAGCCAGCGTTCAAAGCGTCGATGGTCCTGATCTTGAGCCTCGGCAGAAGTCAGTAGCACCATCCATTCGTGTGCTTGTTGTTCGGCGCTAGGGATCATCGCCGAATTGTCGTCTTGCGTCATAGTCTTCACTTGTTGCCCTCCTTGTCAGAGGGCTGATTGTTGGTCGGGGTGACTTTGCTGCGAAGTGCCTTATGGCAGGCGTCTAATGCTCGCATGATGTGTTTTTTCACCCCTTCAGTAGAGATTCCCATATCGTCGGCAATCTCTCGATAGCTGAGATTATGAACTCGGCTTAAGACAAAGGCCCTTTGGCGCTTTGCCGGTAGTTGCTCAATAGTGGCCTGAATTTGATCCAGAGCCTGTTGTTGTATCGCCACCTGTTCTGGCGTTGCAGGTACTTCGTCTGACTCTAGCGCGACGACGCTGTCACGGTGGTCTTGGCGCACTTTTTCTCGGCGATGTTCGTCGACCAGAAGGTTGCGAACCAGTTGAAATAGGTACGCCCTAGGTCGCTCGACGGCTCCGGGGTTGGGCAGGCAGAGAAAGCGCTCAAATGCCTGATGTGCTAAATCCTGTGCGCTATCCTCATCCTTGTGCCATTGGCCTTTAATATAGTTGACGAGCTCAGCCTTGTGGGCCCGATAAAGCTCAGTCCAAGCATGTTCTTGAGGGTACAACGGTGTCACCGCCCCTGAGTGATTACTAGGAGTCGTGATTGTGTCTGCTACCGCTACCTCTGACAAGCGACTTACTTCCGCCACGCCTTTTTTCTCGCTGTGTATTATTGTCATTATCTTGAGGAGACGCGCAAATGCTCGATTAGGGGACAGTTTTTGGGGGTGGCCTGCAGGAACTCTTCTAGCGTCTTCGGGTCTCATGCCTACCACTCTTGGTTTGTGGCGTTTAGCTCCAAATCAGTTATCGTTCAATGTTCTACAAGGATACGCCCGTGAGTTCTGTCATTCATTCCATAACCACATTATATGACCGAGCAGTTGAGCGGTTGCCGTCGTTCAGCGGTTTGGGGGCTCTGGCGTTGCGCCTCTATCTCGCTCCCATTTTTATCATCGCTGGCTACAACAAGCTGCAGCTGGGCAACGAGAGTTTGGGGTTCTTCGCGCGTTTGGCGCCAAACCCGAATGTGGTGTCGTGGTTTGGCAATAGTGATTGGGGCTTGGGCTTGCCTGCGCCGGAGTTTTTGGCGTTTATGGCCGGTTGGACGGAGTTGCTGGGTGGTTTTCTTTTGATCGCAGGCCTTGCCACTCGCTTGATCAGTCTTCCTTTGATTTTCACCATGTTAATCGCTGCCACCACCGCCCATTGGGATAACGGCTGGTTTGCGGTTGCGCCCAGTAATCCGTCTTCTAGTGCGGCTCAGCCACTGGCGTGGATTGGCATTGACGCGGCGCAAAACAGCCTCGAAAACAGCGTTGAGGTGGGGCGTCGATTGGGGGCAATGAAATCCCTGTTGGACGAGCACGGCAACACCAGTTGGCTCTATGGCAAAGGTAATATTGTAGTGCTCAACAATGGTATTGAGTTCGCGGTGACCTATTTGATTATGCTGTTAGCGCTGTTGTTTCATGGTGGTGGACGCTATGTGAGTGTCGATTATTGGCTGCGTCGCTTGATGGCGTCTTAGCTGCAGACAAGCTCGGCTCTTGCAGGTTAAGGGCTGGGCGACATCTTTTTATTAGGGGTGCTATACTGGCTCAGTTTTGAACAGCCTGAATGAGATCCCACCTTGATTGGAAACCTATTTCGCAAAATCTCCGGCGGCAAGCAAGCCCCAGAGAATCCCGCTGCCAAGTCAAACCCGAAACCTAAACAAGGTGGAAAGTCCTCAAGTCGCGGCCAAAATGCGGCCAAGAAAAGCGGCGGCAAAGATCAGCATCCCCACGGTGGTAAGCGCCATCATCAGCGCAAACGCAAGTCACCAGATCTACCCAAAAAGCCATGGTCTGTGGATGAGTTTGTGGTGGCTCCGGAAGAGGGAAAGACCCGTTTTCACGATTTAGATTTGCCGGTAGAGCTGATGCACGGCATTGCCGACTTGGGCTTTGAGTACTGCTCACCGATTCAGGCTCAGTCGCTTCCCCACACTCTCAATGGCCACGATATGGTCGGTAAGGCGCAAACCGGCACCGGTAAGACGGCCGCTTTCTTGCTGTCGATCATCGATGACTTGATGAAAAACCCAACCGAAGGCGAACGCTACGCGGGAGAAGCCCGCGCGCTAATCATTGCCCCGACTCGAGAGTTGGTGATTCAAATTGCCGATGATGCCAAAGCCCTGACCAAATACACCGACTTACAAGTGCATACGCTTGTGGGCGGTATGGATTACGGTAAGCAGCAAACTCGATTGCAAAATAATTTGGTTGATATCTTGGTGGCGACACCGGGTCGTCTGTTGGATTTTTGCGGTAATCGCGACGTCTACCTCGATCAAATTGAAGTGTTGGTGATCGATGAGGCTGATCGCATGCTAGATATGGGGTTCATTCCTCAGGTGAAGCGTATTATTCGCCAAACGCCACAGAAAACTCATCGCCAAACCTTATTGTTCTCGGCCACGTTTACCGATGATGTGCTGAGCTTGGCAGAGCAGTGGACCGAAGATCCGCGCCGTATCGAAATTGCCCCGAAAAGTGTGGCCACGGATACGGTGACTCAATATGTGTACCTCGCTTCAACCGATGAAAAATATACCCTGCTTTATAACATCTTGAAGCAAGACGACGTCGAAAGCTTGATCGTGTTTGCCAATCGACGCGACGAGTGCCGCCGTTTGCACGAGAAGCTCGAGCGTCACAATATCTCCGCGGGATTGCTCTCTGGTGAAATTGCACAAAACCGTCGAGTGAAAACGCTGGATGGGTTTAAGAGTGGCAAATTGAAGGTGTTGGTTGCCACTGACGTCGCGGGGCGAGGTATTCACATCGATGGCATCAGTCATGTGGTCAATTACACCTTGCCTGAAGAGCCTGAAGATTATGTACACCGTATTGGTCGTACCGGCCGAGCGGGAAAAACCGGGACTTCGATCAGTTTCGCCTGTGAAGATGACGCTTTTCGTTTGATGCCCATCCAAGATCTAGTTGGAAATGGCTTGAAATGCGAACAACCACCCTTGGAGCTGCTGGATGCCACACCGGCGATGGGTCCTCGCAAGCCTCGCCGCGACGATGATCGTCAGGGCTCGCGTAGCGGAGGCCGCAATGGTGGCCGCGATGGTGGCAGAAGACATTCGAGAGACAATCGCCCACGGCGTTAAGACGTTTCTAGCGTTATATCCTACAAACAGGCCCTTTCAGGGCCTGTTTCGTTTCCGCTCTGTAGAAATCAGCAATTCAGCCGACTATTGACTACACTTTAATAATGTTTGTATTTCAATAGCTTAGGTTTGCTCTATGTCCGTCGTCAAAAAAGTTCTGGTGGTAGAAGACAGTCCCATAGTCACTAAAATTATTCGCCATGTGATTAAAACTGAACCCAGTATTGAGGCCTTTTACGCCGCCAGCTTTGCCGAAGCCAAAAGCTTGGTCGAGTCCATGAAAGGCGAGTTATTTGCGGCCTTGGTGGATTTGAATTTACCCGATGCCCCCGATGGCGAAGTGGTGGATTACACGCTCGAGCATCAGCTGCCAACCATCGTCCTAACGGGAAGTTTTGATGAGGCTCGCCGAGAGGCGCTGCAGTCAAAAGGGATTGTGGATTATGTGGGCAAGGAAGGGCGTTTTTCATATCAGTACGCCGTCAATCTCATCAATCGGCTCTACAATAATCAAGGCATTAAGGTCTTGGTGGTTGATGATTCTGATACCAGTCGCCGGGTTATTTGCGATCTGCTTCGTCGCCACAAATATGAGGTGTTGTCGGCGGTTGACGGTATCGATGCGATCAAGGTGTTATTAGATAACCCCGATGTGAAGCTGCTCATTACCGATTACAACATGCCCAATATGGATGGTTTTGAGTTGGTTCAGAATATTCGAGTGAAGTATGAAAAATCCGATCTGATTATTATTGGCCTGTCGGCCGAGGGGCAAGGAAGTTTGTCGGCCAAGTTTATCAAAAATGGGGCCAACGACTTTTTACCCAAACCGTTCAACCATGAAGAGTTCTACTGCCGCGTGATGCATAACGTCGAGTCGCTTGAATTGATCGAACAGATTCGCGACGCCGCCAATCGCGATCACCTGACCGGAGCCTACAATCGTCGCTATTTCTTTGAGAAAGGTGAAGAGCTCTATGAACAGGCTAAAGCCAGCGCATCACCACTTGCGGCGGTAGTGTTGGACATCGATCACTTTAAGCGCATCAACGATAGTCACGGCCACGACGGCGGCGATCGGGTCTTGCTGGCGTTCAGTAATCTCTTGTACGAAACTCTGGGGCGTTTTCTGGTTGCCAGAGCCGGTGGCGAAGAGTTTTTTGTTCTGTTGCCCGGTATCGACAATGAAAAGGCTTTGTCGTTGATCGATAAGGTGCGCTCCATTGTGGCCTCGACACCGATTGCCTTGACTGAAGAGGATGTTTACATCACCTTCAGCGCCGGTGTTAGCAATGTCTTTTCAGACAATCTAGATGAGCAAATTAATCTGGCCGATGAACATCTGTACCGAGCCAAAGAGGCGGGCCGCAATCTCGTTATTGGCGATGATGAGGACTAGCGAGCTCACTGGAGCTCTGCAGTCTATTGGCTTTGGGTTGCCAGGGCTTTGACCAGCCGTCCATTTTATTCCAGTCGGTGCTGTGGCTGAATATCTCTTCGATAATGCCCTTCTCTTGCAATACTTTCATGGCGTTCCTATATATGGGAATGAGATGGGCTTTGGGGGATTTTTTCGAAATGTACAGGCTGGTTGTTGTCTTACTCACGGTAATTAACGGGCTAAAATCCTGAGGCGAGAGTTGCATTTGCTTGATGGCCCAATAAAAGGTGAGGTCAATGCCGGTCATGGCGTCGATGCGTCCTCTGGATAACATGGCAAGTCCTTGATGCATGGTGTTGATCGGGACTTTTTTGAAGTGTGTCGTTTCATCAAAGGCCGGGCCGTACTTGGAGCCTCGCATATGCCCGACTAATTGTCCTTGCAGTGCTTCTGTGGTGTTGAGCGGAGATATGCCTGCTCTGCCAACAATAATGGCTCTTGATTCGACTATAGAGGCGACCTTAGTGGCGTGGGATAAATCCACTTTCGCATCAAACAGTATTGCCATATCAACCTCACCAGAATAGATTGAATGTATGGTGCGTGAATAAGGTTGTAAAAATACTTGATGCTCGTACTGGGTTTCGAGTGATAGTGCGTGTTGAATGTCGATTAATAATCCTTGGGGTGAGCCATCGACCAGCATGCCCCAGGGTTTGATTCGTGAGTTGGCAAAAGTGACTGGGAGCTTTTCTTGTGGGGGCTCAACAATGGATGTGTTGGCAGCGGATATTGTCGGCGGCAGCAATAGCAAAAGCAGATAGGCTATGGATCGGCGGAGTGTTTTTTGTGTGAGGGAATCCATAATTACCCAAATATTGTGTTGCCTTGCACCATTATTGATGTGTTGCACTTAATAGAGTGTAGATGATCTTTTGTTCCGGTGTTCTCCTGTGATACTGGCATGTTTTCGGGTGTTTGGATATTTTGATCTCTATTACTTTCACGCTAACTAGCGACTACTGCTAGCAAGCGAAGGTTCATCTTCCAGCTCTTCAATCCAAAAAACCGTACCGCCTACAACGGCAATGGGAAGGATAATAATGTTGGCCAGCGGAATCATAGTGCCCATCATAACCAGCCCACCAAAACCAATGCTGGAATACTTCTTGGAAGATAATCGTTGGCGCATGGCTGAAAAGGCCAGCTGGTGATTGTCTGCCGTGTAATCGACGTATTGTATGGCCATGGTCCAGGCGCCCCAGACAAAAATAATTACGGGTACCAATAAGTTGACCAGAGGAATCCAAGATAAGACAAGAGTGATGAAGAAGATCGCGACGCCGCGAACAATGAAATACCACAGCTTGACCATTTCGCGACCGATGGTGCGGGGGATCATTTTGCTGAGTGGCTCAGGATCGGCGCCTTGGCCTTTTATCAGAGCTTCGGTGCGGTCGGCGAGAATACCGTAAAAAGGCGCGGCGATGATGTTGGTGAGTATGCTAAACGTGTAGCCGTAAACCAGCAGCAGGACGGCGGAAAACAGCATCCACAATATCCAGGCGAGAAAGTCGAGCCAGCCGGGAATCCAGTCGAGCAGCCAAGTTAGCGCCAATCCAAATTGGTCAATAAGAATGCCCGTCAGAATAACAAACAGCACGATGTTGATCATGACGGGGACAAAGACGAACCAGCGCAGCTCTGGCTTGACGATGAGTTGAGCACCCGTCGTTAGGTGCTTCAATCCGTTGAATATACTGTTCTTCACTCATCGTCTCCGTGGTTGTGCATGAGCGCCTTGTGGCCCCAGGTTGCAGATTTTTCTATTCGGCGCCAGCGGCTTTCAAGATCGCTGCGTAGTCTTCGCCGAGGCGATGTTCGCTAACGATTTGCAGCAGAGTTTTGCCGTCTTCGCCGGCGGCATTGAGATCGCGATTATCTTGTTTGAAAAACTTTACAAAGGTCTCGAAGTTCTCGGCCTTCATTCCGCGATAAGCTTTTTCTAGAACGTGAAAGTCTGCGTTCATGTCGCCGTAAGGCTGGATGTCTAAGAAGGTTTTGATACGCTCGTCGTCGAATACTTCGCCAAGAACTTTTTGTTTGTCTTTTTTAAGAGCCACAGGAATACCTCAATGAATGTTAGTGCGATAAATATAATAAAAGTCGCGCGGGAGATTTGACTCCCCCACACCTGAATAGTTTCTGAATGCCTACCGTAAACCGTTGTTACAACAGCGCGTTTAGCTTCTTCGATAAGATCTTATTCACCAAACCAGGGTTTGCCTTACCTTTTGTCGCTTTCATGATCGGGCCCATAAAACCGCCCATTTTTTTCTTGCGCTTGGCTTCGTCCGAGCCGACCCAATCGTCGACCATCGCTTGGTTGGCGGCAATGACATCGTCGACAATCTTTTCAAGCTCACCGGTATCCGACATCTGCTTAAGGCCTTTGGCTTCAATGATGCTGTCGGCATCGCCTTCGCCGTTCCACATGGCTTCAAACACTTGCTTGGCGGTTTTGCTTGAGATGGTGTTGTCTTTGATGCGTGCGATCAATCCGGCCAGCAAAGTGGCGCTAACCGGACTGTCTTTGATAAACGCTTCGTTGGCATTGAGTTGAGCAGACAGCTCGCCCATGATCCAGTTGGCGGCAAGCTTGGCATCGTTACAGTCGGCAACCGCCGCCTCGAAGTAGCGCGCGGTTTCGGCGTCGGTGGCGAGAATGCCGGCGTCATAGTCCGACAATTTATACTGCTCGATGAATCGCGCTTGGCGAGCGTCCGGCATTTCTGGCAACTGTTTTCGAACGGCTTCGATGAAGTCATCATCGAGTTCAACCGGTAGCAAGTCGGGGCAAGGGAAGTAGCGGTAATCATTTGCTTCTTCTTTGCTGCGCATGGAGCGCGCGACTTTGGTGTCGCCGTTGTAGAGGCGAGTTTCTTGAATAATTTCGCCGCCGTCTTCAATGACTTCAATTTGTCGTTCAACTTCAAGAGCAATACAGTCTTCCATAAACTTGAACGAGTTGAGGTTTTTTGTTTCGGTACGAGTGCCGAGCTTTTCTGTGCCCTTGGGGCGAACCGAAATATTTACGTCAAAGCGCATAGAGCCTTGCGACATTTCGCCATCACAAATGCCAAGCGAGGTGACAATAGAATGAAGTTTGCGGGCGAAAGCTACGGCTTCTTCTGCGTTACTGATGTCGGGCTCGGAAACGATCTCGATCAGTGGTGTGCCGGCGCGATTCAAATCGATACCTGACATGCCGTGGAAATCGTCGTGCAAGGATTTTCCTGCATCTTCCTCGAGGTGCGCATGATGGATGCGAATTGATTTGGTGCTGCCGTCGGCCAGTTCGATATCCACATGACCTGCGCCGACGATGGGCTCGTCGAGCTGCGTGGTTTGATAGCCTTTCGGTAGATCGGGGTAAAAATAGTTTTTGCGTTCAAACACTGAGCGTTTACCAATCTCGGCGTCGATGGCTAGGCCAAACATCACCGCGTAGCGAAACGCTTGTTCATTGGGCACGGGTAAGGTGCCGGGCATGGCCAAATCGATGGCGCAGGCTTGGGTGTTCGGTGCCGAACCAAACGCGGTACTGGCGCCGGAAAAAATCTTGGTGTCGGTGGCCAGTTGGACGTGAACCTCGAGGCCGATTACTGTTTCCCATTCCATATTCTGTTCTCTGTTGCAGGGCAACTCTATTTAAGCGGAGCAACGTTACTTATAGTGGTTGCGTGGTTCTCAATCGACTACTCGATACCGGGTGCGGTTTGCTGGTGGTGGTCGGTAACTTGCTGGAATTGATGTGCAGCGTTGAGCAGTTGGCCCTCTGCAAAGAAGTTACCGATTAACTGCAAACCAACGGGCTTGCTGTCGACCAAACCGCAGGGGATTGATAGCCCTGGTAGTCCTGCCAAGTTGGTGGCGATGGTGTAAATGTCCTCGAGGTACATGGCCACAGGATCGTCACCTTTGGAGCCAAATTCAAACGCCGGCGCGGTGGCGGTTGGTCCCATAATGACATCGACGTCGGCAAAGGCATCAACAAAATCTTGTTTGATCAAGCGGCGAACTTGCTGTGCCTTGCGGTAGTAGGCGTCGTAATAGCCAGCTGATAGGGCGTAGGCTCCAACTAAGATACGGCGTTTAACTTCATCGCCAAAGGCTTCGCCGCGTGAGCGTTTGTAAAGGTCGTTAAGATCTTTGGGGTCTTCACAGCGGTAGCCGTAACGCACGCCATCAAAGCGCGACAGGTTGGCCGAGCACTCCGCCGGAGCAATGACGTAATAGGCGGGCACAGCCAATGACGTGTGCGGCAAGCTGATCTCTTTAATTTCGGCGCCAAGCTTTTCAAATTCTTTGATCGCGGCCTGAACACGTTCAGCGGTTTCTGGGTTTAATCCCTCGCTGAAATATTCTTTGGGTATGCCAATACGCAAACCTTGAAGGCTGTCGTTGAGTGTGGCGGTGTAATCGCTCAGAGGTTCGTCGACACAGGTAGAATCTTTGTCGTCGAAGCTCGCCATGGCGTTGAGCATGATCGCCGCATCTTCAGCGGTGCGAGTCATGGGGCCCGCTTGGTCGAGGCTAGAGGCAAAGGCAATCATACCCCAGCGAGAGACGCGGCCGTAGGTGGGTTTCAGTCCAGTTAGACCGCAGAGGCTGGCGGGCTGGCGGATAGAGCCGCCGGTGTCTGTTGCGGTTGCCCCTGGTGCGAGTTGTGCGGCAACGGCAGCGGCAGAACCACCCGAAGAACCGCCAGGCACGCAGTTGGTGTCCCAGGGATTCTTTACCGGGCCATAAAAACTGCTTTCGTTAGACGAGCCCATGGCAAATTCGTCCATGTTCACCTTGCCCAGCATCACGGCGCCGGCCTTGCGGTAGTTTTCAACCACAGTGGCGTCATAGGGTGGTACAAAGTTATCGAGCATCTTTGATCCGCAGCTGGTGCGCACGCCGTCGGTACAAAAGATATCTTTATGGGCGATGGGTACGCCGCACAGCGCGGGAGCGTCGCCTTGGGCGAGACGTTCGTCGGCCTCTTGAGCTTGGGCCAAGGCGATCTCTTCGGTCACTGTGACGTAGCTGTTGTAGCTGGCGTCCAATCGCTTAATTCGATCGAGGTAGTGACGGGTCAGTTCGACACTAGTGAAATCCTTGTTGCGCAAGCCTGCGATCAGCTCGGCAATGGTTAGGTTATGCATAAAATTGTCAGTCCTGAATAAGGGAGTTCGAAACATCAGTTGCAGACTTGGCCATCGTTATTTGGCGGCCTTTTGCTTGAGCCTTAAAGCGCCTGCATGGCTGTTTCCGTCATTCGATAACTTTGGGGACCAGGTATAACCCTTGTTCGGCGGCAGGCGCTTGGGTCTGAAAATCGTCGCGGCGATTACTTTCGCTAACAACATCGGCGCGCAGGCGCTGAGTCGCGTCTAGCGGGTGCGCCATAGGGGCGATACCATCGGTATCTGCAGCTTGCAGTTGATCTACGAGGGCCAGCACATCTGTAATACTCTTGGCGACGTCATCGACGGTCGACTCTGAGATTTCAATTCGTGCCAGTTCAGCCAGTTTTTCGATGTCTGAACGATCCACTTGGGTCTCCGAAATTAGGGCTTTTCCCCTATGGCCGAGTAGGCTGTTGAGCCTAGAGTTAATCGGCGCTGAGGGTTTCAGCGGGGTTTTGTGTATAAAGGCGCTAAAGTTACCATATTTGCGCCTTGCCCTAAATCCCCGCCGTTGATAGAGTTCGTTCATTTAGGGGACTCTGTCGCGTTTTTCTCCTGTTGGATAGTATATCGTCGATTTTTTAGTCGTTTTGACTGCTATTCGCAACAGATAGGAAGTTTCACTGTCGATAGCTAATCCATTTAATCTCATTAAGAAGACCATTCAGACAAGGTTTAACCAAATAAATGCTAAAACGCCTGCGCGGAGTATTCTCCAACGACCTTTCCATTGATTTGGGCACGGCAAATACCCTTATTTATGTTCGTGAACGAGGCATCGTCCTCGATGAGCCATCTGTGGTTGCGATTCGTCAACATAACGGTCAGAAAATAGTGGAAGCGGTAGGTGTTGAGGCCAAGCGTATGCTCGGTCGTACTCCTGGCAATATCACGGCTATTCGCCCGCTGAAAGACGGTGTTATCGCCGATTTCCAAGTCACAGAAAAAATGCTTCAGCATTTCATCAAAAAAGTTCATGAGAACAGTTGGTTCCAGCCCAGTCCTCGTGTTTTGGTTTGTGTGCCTTGTCTCTCCACCGAGGTTGAAAAGCGGGCAATTCGTGAGTCGGCTTTGGGTGCAGGCGCTCGGGAAGTTCGCCTTATAGAAGAGCCGATGGCAGCCGCCATAGGTGCCGGTCTAAAAGTCGAAGAAGCCAGTGGTTCCATGGTCGTTGATATCGGTGGTGGCACCACCGAGATTGCCATTATCTCTCTTAATGGTGTGGTTTATTCCGATTCTGTACGCATTGGTGGAGATCGTTTTGACGAAGCCATTGTGAACTATGTTCGTCGCAATTACGGCAGTGTGATTGGTGACGCCACAGCCGAGCGTATCAAACAAGAGATTGGCTGTGCCTACGCCGGCAGTGAATTGCGTGAAATTGATGTGCGCGGACGCAACTTAGCTGAGGGTGTGCCACGCAGCTTTACTCTCAACAGTGATGAGATCTTAGAGGCGTTGCAAGAGCCTCTAGCGGGCATTGTTCAGTCGGTAAAAAGCGCTTTGGAGCAGTCCCCACCCGAGCTGGCCTCGGATATCGCTGAGAGCGGCATTGTGTTGACCGGCGGTGGTGCTTTGTTGCGTGATATCGATCGCTTGATTACCGAAGAGACGGGATTGCCGGTGATTGTTGCCGAAGATCCACTGACTTGTGTTGCCCGCGGCGGCGGTCGTGCGATGGAATTAATGGATCGTCGCAGTATCGATCTATTGTCGAGCTAAGTCGCGTTTAACGCTAGTGAGTGATCGGCTAGTGATGAGTTTGACTGCCACATCCATTCGAGGGGCTGAGCTTTGAAACCGTTGTTTTCACAAGGTCCTTCTGCGGCGTCGCGAGTGATGAGCTTGGGCGCCATTGCCTTAATTTTAATTCTTCTCAGTATCTATACCACCGTACTCGATCCGATTCGAGCTCGCTTGGCGACGCTCACCTCTCCGCTCTACTCGCTCGTCAATGCGCCCGGTGAGGCGCTCTCTTGGACGCAGGAGTCGATTCGCTCGCGCGAGCAATTGCAGCAAGAAAATTCAGCCATGAAAGCCGAGTTACTTATCCACAAACGCAAGCTGCAGCAGTTGGCTTCTTTAGCTGCTGAAAACGTGCGTCTGCGGCAGCTGCTTAACTCAGCCGAAATGGTCAAAGATCGGGTTCTGGTGGCGGAGTTGGTTGGTATCTCGCCCGATCCACTCACCCATCGAGTGGTAGTTAACAAGGGCTTGCAGCACGGTGTCTATTTGGGGCAGCCGTTACTCGATGCTTCAGGCTTAATGGGGCAGGTGGTTGAGGTGAGCGATTACACCTCTCAGGTACTGTTGATTACCGATGCGACTCACGCGTTGCCGGTTCAGATCAATCGCAATGGGGTTCGAGCGGTAGCCGAGGGCACTGGCGACTTGTATCAGCTTAAGCTCAGGCATTTGGCCAATACTGTCGATGTGCGCGAAGGGGATTTGTTGGTGAGCTCGGGTTTGGGGCAGCGCTTTCCCGTGGGCTATCCTGTGGCCGAAGTCGTGTCGGTATTGCACGATCCCGGCAAACCCTTCGCCCGAGTGGTGGCTCGTCCCAAGGCACAGCTCAACCGCAGTCGTCACGTGTTGCTGGTGTTTAGCGGTGAGCACGCCGAGACTGTGCCCGAGGCTCAATAATTGTGAGCATGGCAAAACCTCACAACCGCTTTGTTATTCTGCTGACTTTTTTGGTGGCGCTGATCTTGGCGATTTTCCCCGTCGGCAGCGCGAGTGGCTGGCTGAGGCCAGAATTTGTTCCCGTCTTGGTGATTTACTGGGTCATGGTGATGCCCCAGCAAAGCAGTATTTTCTTACTCTGGTGTCTCGGTTGTGTGCTTGATCTGCTCGAGGGGGTTGCTCTCGGTCAGCACGCTATGGCGCTGATGGTGGTGGCCTATGTGTGTTTGTTGTCCTATCAGCGCATGAGAAACTATACCTTGTGGCATCAGACCTTTTTTGTGTTTGTCATCATCGGTCTGCACCAGTTGATTGATAACTGGGTGCACAGCTTACAGGGCAACGCGGCGCAATCTTTGGTGTTTCTGTTACCGGCTTTCACCAGCGCGCTCATGTGGCCAATCATTTGGTTACTGCTTGAGCGCCTGCGGCTCAGCTATCGAGTGACCTGAGCTATATGGCCTACCAAGGTGTCTGATTGGTAAAGCAATGGGCTTCGCGGATTTGGTCAATTGTAAGGATTGTCAGATTCCTCTCACTGCTCAAGGCTGCAATCCGTTACAATCGCTGGGGATAACGTAAGGATTACTTTCCCGCCCATGACCGCACTCTACCTCGCCTCTCAATCTCCTCGTCGCCGTGAATTACTGACTCAAATTGGTGTCCAATTTGAAGTGCTAAGTGTGGATGTTGAGGAGTGGCAGGGCCCCGATGAGTCCCCGGCAGACTATGTCGAGCGCTTGGCACGTGATAAATCAGCCGCGGGCTGGCATAAGTTATCAGCGGGTCAGAAATCTCCTGCGCCAGTCATGGGGGCCGATACCATCGTTGTGCTCGGCGGGCAGGTTTTGGAAAAACCCCGGGATGAAGCCCACGGTATTGGCATGTTATTGGCGCTCTCTGGGCAGGTTCACCAGGTGTTCACGGCGGTTGCGGTAACCTCGGGTAAAGATCAGCAGTCGGTGATTTGTCGTTCGGAGGTGAGGTTTGGCGAGATTACGCCGGCACGCGCCGCGGCCTATTGGCGCACTGGAGAGCCCTGCGACAAAGCCGGAGGGTATGGCATTCAAGGCGCGGGTGCCGTGTTTGTCGAAAAAATCAGTGGCAGCTATAGCGCAGTGGTGGGATTACCGCTATTTGAAACGCAAGCATTGCTGGCTCAATTTGATATAGGTGTTTGGCAATTCGAAGCAATGCCAGAGCCGCACTCGTAAAAGGAGTATTCATGAGTGAAGAATTATTGGTAAACGCCTCTCCCACTGAAACGCGCACGGCGCTGGTGGAAAACGGCAGTCTGCAGGAAGTCTACATCGAGCGAACCCAGCGCAAAGGCTACGTCGGCCACATCTTTAAGGGCAAAGTTGTGAGAGTGCTGCCGGGCATGCAGGCGGCGTTTGTCGATATTGGCTTGGAGCGGGCGGGTTTTATTCACGCCGCGGATATCGCGCCACTGGGCGATGACGGCATGGAAGATCGCAATGCCGAGGTCGAAGATATTCGAAACATCGTCCGCGAGGGCCAGCCGTTAGTGGTGCAGGTGGTTAAAGATCCCATCGGCACTAAAGGTGCGCGACTCACCACTCATTTGTCGGTGTCCGGGCGATATTTGGTGTATATGCCGCAGACTCGACATATTGGTATCTCGACTCGTATTGATGATAGTGCCGAGCGGGATCGGTTGAAGGACTTGGTCGAGAGCTCGGTTAAGACCATCGCCGATAGTGGCGCCGCCGCCGATGGTGGATTCATTATTCGCACGGTGGCAGAGGGCATTCAGGGCGATGAGCTCTGTGCCGATATCCCTTTCTTATTTCGCCTCTGGCAAGAAGTCGAAGAGCGTATCGCAAGCGCGCCGGTTCGGACTGTGGTTCACGCCGATTTACCGCTGTTTATGCGTACCTTGCGCGATCTGGTGAAGCCGCGTATCGAAAAAATTCGAGTCGACTCCCGAGAAGTTCATGGGAAGATGGTTGATTTTGCCAAGCGCTACGCCCCCGAGGTGGCCGAAAAAATCGAACACTATCCTGGCGAGCGTCCGCTGTTTGAACTCTACAGCGTGGAAGATGAGATTCAAAAAGCACTCGAAACTAAGGTGCAGCTAAAGTCGGGCGGTTATCTGTTGATCGAGCAAACCGAGGCGATGATTACTGTCGATGTGAATACCGGAGCGTTTGTCGGGCATCGTAATCTTGAAGAAACTATTTTCAAAACCAACCTTGAGGCGGCCACAGCCATTGCGCGGCAGCTGCGTCTGAGAAACCTCGGCGGCATTATTATTCTCGATTTCATTGATATGAAAGATGTCGAGCATCAGCGACAAGTGCTGCGTACTCTCGAAAAAATGATGGAGCGAGACCACGCTAAGGCCTCGATTACT
The DNA here is from genome assembly GCA_050633365.1 of Cellvibrionaceae bacterium. GTDB lineage: Bacteria > Pseudomonadota > Gammaproteobacteria > Pseudomonadales > Cellvibrionaceae > Pseudomaricurvus. The sequence continues at coordinate 96,823 of JBOEGJ010000007.1, forward strand.
GGGGTGTCCGAATTGGGTTTAGTGGAAATGACGCGCAAGCGTACCCGAGAGTCCCTTGGGCAGGTGATGTGCGAGCCCTGCTCTGTGTGCCAGGGGCGCGGTACGTTGAAATCCGCCGAGACCGTTTGCTATGAAATTTTTCGCGAGATTCTCAGAGAGGCTCGAGCTTACAACAATGAGAAATTCTTAGTGTTGGCCTCCCAGGCAGTCATTGAGCGTCTGCTAGATGAAGAGTCGTCAAACGTTGCTGATCTTGAAGAGTTTATTGATTGCACAATTCAATTTCAGGTTGAAGGCATATATAGCCAAGAGCAATACGACATTATTTTGGTATAGATGATGGTGAGACAGCGCGCCCGCTGGGCCGTAAAAAAGTTCTGGGGCACGGCGGCGGCTCTGCTGATTATCCTCGCAGTTGTGATCCAGCTTGGACGTTTTGTCTCGCCAATGGTTGCCGAGAATCGCGAGTCTATCGCCGTTTATTTCTCACAGCAGTTGGGCGTTGAAGTGAGCTTCGGAACGCTTGAGGCGGTATGGGATGGATTGCGTCCAGAGTTGATGATGTCGGACTTTCGTTTGCATGACGATACCGGCGTCGAAATTGTTTATGTAAAAAATGCAGTTGCGCAAATTGATTTATTGAAGTCCTTGTTGAGCTTCAGCGTTAGGATGTGGAAAGTTGAGCTGGACGATGTGGAGGTGACACTTTCACAAACCGGTCAGCGTTGGGGTTTGGCCGGGGTCAATGTCGACTCCGATGATAGTGCCAGCAGTGCCGATCCCTTGGACGTTTTTTTGATGGGGCGTCTTATTCGGTTTGACAGCATTCGGGTTAACTTCAAGTTCGAAAGCGGTCGTCGTCAGCAAGCGATTTTAACCTCGATGCTGCTTCAGAACGATGACAGTTTTCATCGTCTGAATGCGACCATGGCTTCACCCAGCGGCGGTGATTTACTCAAGTTGGTGTATGAAGGGGTCGGTGACCCTCGCGATTTCGATCAGTTTGTCGGCGATGGTTATCTCGAACTAAATAAATTCCCATTAGAAAATACTGTAGCGCTGATTTCGGAAGAGCTCGCCGAAAAGCCCGGTATCAAAGGCGGCGATCTCTCCACTAAGTTGTGGGTTCGCTCGCGGCCTGGGCAACCTATGTCGCTATCGGGCGGGTTGGAGTTTCAGCGCAACGATCCTGCCAATGATGGTTTTCTTCGCTCACTTTCAACCCAAGTTGTTGCAAGCCGTTTGGTGCAAGGTGATTGGCAGTTGTCGCTCACTAATGCCGTTGCCGCCTGGGCCGATCGCCAATCGCAAGAACTCAACCTGCGTTTGGCTGCCTCAGACGATATGTGGACTTTGCAGTTGCCAACACTAGATGCTGGCTATTGGTTGAGCGAAGTTCAAAAGTTCCCGCGGGCGCCACAAATCGTTAAACGAATCTTGGGCGAGTTGGGCGTTAAAGGCCAGCTTGAAAACCTTGCTGTGAATATTCCTCGCCAAGCGCCAAAAGATTTTAGTCTGGCGGCAAACTTGGTTGATGTGTCGGTGAATGCTTGGAAGGGTGCGCCGCAGATAGCCTCCCTAACGGGTTATGTTAGCGCCACTGCGTTGTCGGGATTTGTGGAAATTGATAGCCCCGATGCGTTCTATATGCATTACCCAACGGTGTATCAGCAAGGTTTTCATTTTCGACGCGCTCAAGGGCAGGTAGGTTGGTCGGTAAGCCCAGAAGAGAATCAGGTTTTTGTCAATAGTGGTCACCTGACCATGGAAGGCGAGCTGGGATTAGTTAATGGTTATTTTTATCTTGATGCTCCGCTAGAGCGAAACACCCGACCGACAGAATTGGTGCTACAGATCGGATTGCAAAATGGCGCGGCCCTAAGTCACGATGCCTTGGTGCCGTTTGTGGTTCCCGGTTCATTGACTCAATGGTTGGATCAATCCATCGAGGGGGGGCAAGTACCCTCGGGAAGTTTCGTGATGCAAAGCTACTTTGGTCACAATGCCTCAAACATTCGATCGATTCAGGTGGGGCTCAATCTTGCTGACGCCCAACTGCAATACGATCCCAATTGGCCCGAAGTGAAAAACTTTGATGGTTACGTGGAAGTTGATTCACCCGAAGTCGATGGTTGGATCGATAGCGGCCATTTCCTCGATACTGAGCTTCTGCCGTCATACATACATGTGGAAAACCATCCTAGCGGTAAGGGCTCTGTACTTAGCGTTCAGGCGGCGGTTGCGGGGCAGGCCAGCTCGGGTTTGGCGGTGCTGACGGACACTCCGCTGCGGCAAAGTCTCGGTGATACCTTCGCCTCTTGGGATATGCAGGGCAAGCTTCACGCAAGTGTTGATCTCGATATTCCTCTGGCGTCCGGGCTGGATGGACATCGTCAGCAGGTTGATGTTCGCCTCACCGATGTTGCTCTCGAGATGCGCGATTTAAATTTGAAATTCCAGCAGTTGAACGGTGCTTTGAGTTTCAACGAGCGAGAGGGTTTATACGCTAAAGAGATGACGGTCAGCTTATGGCAGCAGCCGTTTTCGCTCTCTATTGAATCTAGCGTAAGTGAAAGTCTAGGTTTATCCACCGACGTTCAATTTGATGGACAACTGGCTTTTTCGGGGTTGGAGCAATGGAGTCGATTGCCGGAGCTGGCATTTGTTGAAGGGGTTTCCCCAGTCAGTGGCGTGGTCACTATTGGTAAGGATCTACCGTTGGTTGAAGGTGAGCCCGCCGCGGTTATGTTAACGCTGGACTCGACGCTGAGCGGTAGTCGAGTGAGCTTGCCGCAGCCGTTTGGAAAGAGCAGCGATGAGCATCGCTCTATGGCCGCCCGTATTGCTGTTGCAGAAAAATCGGTGGCCTATGAATTTGAATACAGCGATCAGGTTATGGTGTCGCTGCTTCAAACTCAGGGGCAGAAGTTAAGCGGGCGAGTCACCCTGAATGACTCTGAATCGCCAGGCTCCGAATCTATCGTGTCTGAACAGTCTGAACAGTCTGAACAGTCTGAACAGTCTGAACAGTCTGACTCTGAACGAATCGATAATAAACCCGGTATTTGGTTGTCCGGAGTGGTGGATAGCGTCGATGGTGAGCAATGGTGGCCCGTCATTCAGCGTTACTCGGCGGTCTCCGAGCAGTGGTCACAGAGTTCTGAGGCAGACGCGGGGCGGCGCTCGAGTTCAGTGCCAGATACTCGGTCAAATATGGATGCCGATGCGGAAACAAAAGCCGCCGCGGTTAAATTTGATCTCGATTTTGAACGTTTCTACTGGGGCGACTTTGCATTAAGTAGTATTCATCTTGGCGGAGGTCAGCAAGCCGATGGCTGGAAAATCACGGTAGATGATGAGATTGTTGCCGGTGAGATTGTCTTAAAAGATGACAAGCCCGTGGCTCTCAAGGCTGACTACATTCGTTGGCCGGCTGCGCCAACAAGTGTTGTGGATGGGGCAGGCGCTGTTGAGCCAACACTCGAGTCGGGCGTAGCAGAAACGCCAGACTCAAATTCAATCGATGATTGGCTCGCTAGCCTCGTGCCCGGTGATCTTATGGCGATGGATGTGGTCATCGATGAATTATTGTTAGAGAGGGAGGATTATGGGCGCTGGGCGTTTAAGGTTCGACCTTCTGCAGATTCCATTCGAGTGACCCATATTGACGGTGATATTCGCGGTATATCGGTGTCGGCGCTTGCGAGTGACTCCGACGGTGCCGAGATGATCTGGTTTCAAGACGGCGCGACTCAACGCTCTGAGTTTCGAGGTCTGCTGGCGGGGAAAAACCTAGAAGATATTTCCAAGGCTTGGTCTCTACCCACCATGCTCGACAGTAAAAGCGCCACAGTAACTTTAGATCTATCATGGCAGGGAACTCCGTTGGACTTTGCCCTACTGGGAGCGCAGGGAAATATTGCTTTAAATATTAAGGACGGTCGCTTTTATCGCAGTACCGGTCAGGCAACCAGTGCATTGCTGCGACTGGTGGGATTGTTTAATTTCGATAGCTGGGTGCGGCGATTGCAGTTAGATTTCTCTGATGTTTACAAAGGCGGTACGCCTTATGAAGAAATCGACGGCGCCATTAAACTCGATGGTGGCATTTTGTATTTGATCGATCCAATAGAAGTGAGTAACACCTCATCGCGTTTACAGATGGGTGGAAAGATCAATCTCGAGGATGAAACCTTGGACACCTCTTTGGTGGCAACCTTGCCCGTTGGTGGCAATGTGACACTTATTACGGCATTGGCGGCAGGTTTACCGGCTGCCGCTGGGGTTTATGCTGTGAGCAAGATCTTTAAGAAGCAGGTGGAGCGCGTGGCAAGCGTCAGCTACAGCGTCAATGGCTCTTGGTCCGAGCCCGAAGTTACCTTTGATCGATTATTTGATAATCGCGCTGCAAAAGATGCCTCCAAAGACAGTCGCAAGGATGCCGCCGAGGCGGCCGCTCCAGCACCGGAGCCAAGTCAGTAGTCCATTTTCCGGATGTGAATATTAAATCGAGGCTCGGGAATCTTTCTTGTCTTTTGGGCTCTAACTCAGCAAGAAGATTTTTTGAGGTTTCCTAGGAGTTGTCTATGTCCGTAAGAGTGAGTCTTGGTGTCGGAGCTGTGATGGCGGTGTTGGCCTTGTTTATTAATGCCGTTGCCGATGAATCCAATACGCCAATGAGTATTGATGCTGCGAAATCTGTGATTGCATCGGGTGAGAATTTAAATTCTATTCCAGACGAAACTTGGCGGGCGTTATTGACGCCTGAGCAATATAAGGTGCTGTGGCAAGCGGGTACTGAACGCCCCTTTACCGGTGAGCTTCTCAAAGAAAAACGTCAAGGTGTGTTTGTGACTTCGGGCTGCGAGATCCCAGTTTTCAGTTCGAAGCATAAGTACAAGTCAGGTACCGGTTGGCCCAGTTTTTGGGAAGTCATTGATGAGGGAAATGTGATTCTGGAAGAGGATTACAGTTGGTACGGCGTTAAGCGAATCGAAGTGAAATCCAAGTGCGGAGAACATCTCGGTCACGTATTTAAGGATGGTCCCAAGCCGACTGGTTTACGTTATTGCATCAATTCGGCGGCGTTAAAGTTTATTCCAGACTAAATGCGCAATTCAAGCAATCAATCAAAAGGCTCATGGATAGGTGACTGATCACTTTGCATGAGCCTTTTTTGTATCTATTGGTTTTCAATTAATTCACGAATATAGCGAAAAAGCTTGCGCGAGGCGCTGGGGGGCTTTTGCTGGCTGATTTCTTTTTGGCTATTGCGCACTAACTGGCGCAAATGCTGTACCTCGGCTTGATCGAACTCGGCGATAAAATTCTGTAGCGCTTGTTTGTCGTCGCTGAGTAGGCGATCGCGCCACACTTCGGTCTTGTGCTGAATCTTGGTGTGTTCCTGCCCAATTGACATGATTTTGTTGTAGGCGGCGCGAATGCCCTCGATGTTATCGTCTTGTCGCATTAACTTGCCGATAAATTGCAACTGACGTCGGCGTCCCTCGCGATGCTTCATGCTGCGAGCTTGGTAAATAGCATCGGCGAGCTCGCCTTCGATGGGAATTCGAGTGATGTGCTTCTCGCTGAGCTCAACAATCTTTGTGCCGAGCTCTTGCAGCTCAGTCATTTCTTTTTTGATGTCGCTCTTAGACTTGAAGTCTTCGTCGTCAAACTCGTCGTTGGAGATATCGTCAAAATGGGACATAGGGTGATCCAGTTATAAGGGCTTAATAGTCGGGCGCGATAACCGCGATTGTCTTAGGGGCTAACCATTGTCTTAAGCATAAAAATAGGTGGCTAAGCCGAGGAAGGCAAAAAAGCCAATGACATCGGTGATGGTGGTTAGGGCAACGCTACCGGCCAACGCCGGATCAATATTAACGCTGCGCAGCAACATTGGCAGTAGTGCCCCGGCGACCGCCGCCGTGATTAAATTGATGATCATGGCGGCGGCAATGATAACGCCGAGGATCTGATCGTCAAACCAAAATCCTGCAATAACCCCCATCAGGGCTGCCCATAACAGGCCATTCATCAAGCCCACGCGAAATTCTCTCGACAGTAGCCAGCTGATGTTGCTGCGGCCGATTTGACCCAAGGCAATGCCGCGAATTACCACGGTTAGGGTTTGGCTGCCTGCAACCCCGCCCATGCTGGCAACGATTGGCATGAGTACCGCAAGGGCGACTACTTTATCGATGGTGCCTTGAAAGATATTGATGACCGAAGAGGCAATAATTGCGGTGAGTAAGTTCACACCTAGCCAAATTGCACGGCGAGGAGCGGTGCGCATCACCGGTGCGAAGGTGTCTTCTTCTTCATCTAGGCCAGCCATACTCATGAGTGAGTGGTCGGCGTCTTCCCGGATAACATCAACTACGTCATCGATGGTGATTCGTCCGACGACGTTGCCGCTGTCATCGATAACCGGGGCCGATACCCAATTGTGTCGCTCAAACAAATTGGCAACTTCGGTGTCGGACAAGTTGGCCGGAATGGCTTCGACGTCGGTGGTCATAACTTCACGCACGGTAATGTTGGGCGAAGACGTTAGTAGTTTTGAAAGTGGTAGCAGGCCCACATACTGGCCTTTTCGATTGACGACGATGAGGTTGTCGGTGGAGTCTGGAAGCTCTTCGTGGCGACGCAGATAACGCAAGACAATGTCTAGGGTTAAGCGCGGGCGAATGGTGATGGTATCAGTATCCATCATGCCGCCGGCGGTGTCTTCGTCGTAGGCGAGTACTTGCTCTACGCGACCGCGATCTTGGGCGCTCATGGCCGACAGTACTTCGCGGATAACGCGATCGGGAAGCTGTTGCAGTATGTCGGCTAAATCATCTGCGTCCATGCCTTCGGTGATTTCCACCACTTCCGCGGTGTCCATACGGCGCAGAAATTGACCTTGAATGTCGTCAGAGAGCTCTTGTAGAACATCACCTTCGAGGTCTTTATCAATCAGCCGCCAGAGAACTCGGCGAGAAGGTGGTGGAGAGGATTCTAATAAGTGAGCAATTTCTGCCGCTTGCAGGCCGTTGAGCATGCGCCTAGCTTGGATAAAAGTACCGCTGTTGAGTGCCTCATTGATTTCACCGAGCTGTGCCTGAGTTAGGTCGAGCAATTCGTCGGTGAGTTGTGGCATAGGCGCTCTCTTGAGGTGTGGATGTCAGAAATGCAGGGCGTTCAATGCCGTGTATTCTAATGGCGAAACCGCCGATTTTCCAGAAAATGGGCGGTTTCATCGGGCTCATGGGCGTATTTATCTATTCTTCTTCGTTGAAGCGATTGTCGATCAAGGAGATTATTGCCTGCATGGCCTCTTGCTGATCTCGGCCTTCGATTTCGAGAGCGATTTCAGTGCCTTGGTTGGCTGCCAGTAGCATGAGTGACATCACGCTTTTGGCGTCGACCATCTTGCCGTTTAAGCCGACTTTGATTTGGCTGGAGTAGCGGCCCGCGGTGCTGGCAAATAGCGCTGCCGCTCGGGCGTGGAGCCCAAGCTTGTTGATGATGGTGACGGTTTCACTGAGCATGCTTGATCCTGCGGCTAATTATTATTTTTTTCGAGTTCGCGATGTCTCACCTGAGTGTTTTGGTAGTCGGGTTTAAAGGCTTTGTAGAGCCGTTCACTCAAATAGACCGATCGATGCTGGCCTCCGGTGCAACCGATAGCGACGGTGAGATAGCTGCGGTTGTTGGCACTAAACTTTGGCAGCCAGCGTTTGAGGTAGTGTGAAATATCGTCAAACATGTCATTGACGTCTTCTTGCCCTTCGAGAAAGTCGATGACGGGTTGATCTTGGCCGCTGAAGCTACGCAGGTGTGGCTTCCAGTAGGGGTTGGGTAGGCATCTCACGTCGAAGACAAGGTCCACATCCACAGGAATGCCGCGCTTAAAGCCAAAAGATTGAAACTGCAGGGCCATGCCCGGGGCTTCGTGCCCGACAATCCTTTGTTTTATCAGATCTCGCAGCTGGTGCAGGGTGAGGCTACTGGTATCGATGGTGAGATCGGCGGAGTCGGCAATGGGCTCTAGATATTGCCGTTCGAGGGCGATGGCTTCTTTTAAGTCGGTGGTTTGGCCGCTGAGTGGGTGCTTGCGTCGAGTTTCGCTGAAGCGCTGTATCAGAATCGGGCTGCGGGCATCGAGAAACAAAATCTCAGTCTTGAGGCCTGGTATTTTGGCTTGGGACAACAGCTCGGGAAACTGCTGTAGCTCTTGCCAGGTGTTTCGCGCGTCAATACTGACGGCGAAGGACTGGCTCTGGGGATGCTGGTCGAGCTGCTGAACCAGTGCCGGCAGCAAGGTAGCGGGTAGGTTGTCTATGCAAGTAAAGCCCACATCTTCGAGTACGTGTAAGGCTGTGCTTTTACCTGAGCCAGATCGACCACTGATGACCACTAATCGCATAACATGCCTTGCCTGTCTGAGTAATAGCGTTAAAGGTACCTTATTTCAGTGCGATTACAAAATTATGGCAGTTTAGACTTTCAGCGTAAGCTGCTGATTTTATAAGTGCTTTTAGGCGATAGCGCTAATATCTTCAGCTGTCGCTATGGTGAATAAGGTCTCGCAGCTTTTGCTTGCCCGCAAGGCTTCAAGATAAGCCGGTTGATTGAGGCGCTCGGCGATGGTGGCCAAGGTCTGCAAATGCGCGTCGTGAGCCTCTTCCGGTACGACCAAGGCAAATAAAATATCCACCGGCTGTCCATCGACGGCGTCATAGTCTATTGGCGTGCTGAGCTTGATCAGGGCGCCGACAATACTGGCGCAATTCTTGATGCGGCAATGGGGAATGGCTATACCCAATCCGAGTCCGGTAGAGCCTAAGCGTTCGCGATTGGTGAAATTTTTGAAAATTTCATCGGCACTGAGGGTGGGTTGGTCGGTAGCGATCAGTTGGGAAAGAATTTCCAGAGCGCGTTTTTTACTGCTGGCCTCAACACCGCAACGAGTGCGGTGCTGGGACAAAAATGATTGTACTTGCATAAATTTAGCGGTGATGACTTCGCATTTTTTCTTTGTGTTTGATGAGCTGGCGATCGAGCTTGTCGGCCAATAGATCGATGGCTGCGTACAAGTCTTCCGATTCGCAATCGGCAAAGAAATCTTTACCGCTCACATGGACTGAGGCTTCTGCCTTCTGGCGTAGTTTATCAACAGATAGTATGACGTTGGTACTGGTAATTCGATCATGATGTCGTTCGAGGCGGTCTAACTTAGAATTAACGTAGTTTTTTATCGCTGGTGTCAGGTCAACATGGTGTCCACTGATGTTGATTTGCATGCGTTGCTCCTCTTGTCGTGAATAACCCAAGGCGATTTCGCGCCTCGGGGCGATTGGCAATTGCGGTCGATTCCGAATTGCCGCTCTGACCTATATCCTAGAGCAGTGCTGGGTGAATCCCTTTGATGTGGATCACACCAGACGTTTGCGCTCGTTGGATGCGGGTATTCCTAGTGACTCTCGATATTTTGCAATGGTCCGTCGCGCGACTTTAATGCCTTGTTCTGCCAGTAGCGCGGTAATTTTACTGTCGCTCAAGGGTTTTTGAGCGTTCTCGGCCGCAACTAATTTCTTGATGATGGCGCGAATGGCGGTTGACGAACATTCGCCGCCTGAATCGGTACTGACGTGGCTGGAAAAGAAGTATTTGAGCTCAAAAATGCCCTGAGGCGTATGCATGTATTTTTGCGTGGTGACGCGAGAAATGGTGGATTCGTGCATGCCGACGACTTCGGCCACGTCGTGTAAAACCAAAGGTTTCATGGCTTCGGCGCCATAGTCGAGAAAGCCCCGTTGCTTTTCGACGATACAGGTGGCGACCTTGAGCAGGGTTTCGTTGCGGCTTTGCAGACTCTTTAAGAACCAGCGAGCTTCTTGTAGGTTGTCTCTCAAGAAGGTGTTGTCGCTGCTCGTGTCCGCACGCTTTACCATAGAGGCATAAGTGTCGTTGATACGAATCTTGGGCGCTATGTCGGGGTTGAGATTCACGGTCCAGCGGTCATCCTGCTTGGTCACAAAAACATCGGGCACTACATACTCGGTTTCACCGCTGTCGACACAGTCGCCAGGGCGAGGATTAAGCTCTTGAATTAACAGGATGGCATCTCTGAGCTGGGCTTCTTTGAGCCTCGCTTTGCGCATCAGCTGTTTGTAATCGCGACTCCCCAAGAGTGGTAAGTGATCCTTTACAATCAGTTTAGCATCATCCAGAAAAGGTGTAGTTTTTGGGAGTTGATTTAATTGAATGAGCAGGCATTCGCTTAGATCTTGGCTGCATACACCGGGTGGATCAAACTGCTGCAGACGATGTAAAACAGCGAGTACTTCATCGAGTTCAAGCTCTTCAAGTTCGCCACTAAGGCCTTCCCAGATTTCCTCGGCGGTCATGCTCAGCATACCTGAGTCTTCAACGGCGTCGATAATCGACATGGCGATGACTTGGTCGCGATCGGACATTGGGGTGAGGTTTAGCTGCCAAGAGAGGTGCTGAAATAGGCTTTCATCGCTGCCGCGGCGGGTTTCGTAGTCACTGTCGTCCATTTCTGGGGCTGCCAGCCCAGTTCCGCTGCCGCTCGATTGATAGACGTCGTCCCAACTGGTATCCACCGGTAAATCTTCTGGAATGGCCTCGTTCCAATCGCCCTCGGCCGTGGTTGGGTCATCGGAGCCTGCCTCTGTCTTTTCTACTTGAGCTGTGTGCTCTGGAGTGCCGGTTTCCGCGGGTTTTTCGGTCTGGGAGTTGGTGTCGGTATTGTCGCTTTTGGGGGCGTTCTCTTCGCTAATTTCCAGCATCGGGTTGGAATCTAGCGCCTCTTGAATTTCGGCTTGTAGATCTAATGTGGAAAGCTGCAATAGGCGAATAGCCTGCTGCAGTTGCGGGGTCATGGTCAGTTGCTGACCCATTTTGAGCTGTAACGACTGTTTCATGAGAACTACTTGTGGTTTACGGCGCTGCTAGGGCGCAAGTTACTACCAATATCGGCGCCAGCGTCAAACATGTGTTGTCTTTACCGTTGCGAATGGTCGTCAAGCCTATTCGTTTTGGGTATCGATCAGCTGGGGCGCAATTGTTCTGAATCTTTAAAGTGTAGTCAGAGTAACCGAGGAGGGCAATACACACAAGCAAGTTTTATGCCTGAGGCTAGGTGCTTGATTTGTTTGGAGAAAAGTGACTGTAGGGGCGAGGCGATCAATGCTGCTCGCGCTGAGTGGGCAGCGCTTAGCCACTATAAACTGAATTGGTGGCCGAGGTAAACCTCGCGTACTTTGCGATTGTTGAGCACGGTTTCTGGTGAGCCTTCGGCAATGATGTGACCTTCGCTAACGATATAGGCTGTCTCACAGATGTCGAGGGTCTCGCGCACATTATGGTCGGTGATTAATACACCAATACCGCGATCCTTTAAGTGTTGGATGATTTGCTTGATGTCGTTTACTGAAATGGGGTCGACACCGGCAAAAGGTTCGTCGAGTAAAATAAACTCGGGGTCGGTGGCCAGTGCGCGGGCGATTTCGACGCGACGGCGTTCCCCGCCTGACAGCGCCATGCCTAAACTGTTGTGGATGTGAGTGATGTGAAACTCCCGCAATAATTGATCGAGCTTATCGAGTCGCTGTTTGCGATTGAGATCTTTACGGGTCTCGAGAATGGCGAGGATGTTTTCGGCCACGCTGAGCTTGCGAAACACCGAGGCTTCTTGGGGGAGATAGCCAATACCAGCTCGCGCGCGGCCGTGCATGGGCAAGTGCGTGAGCGCTTTTTTGTCGATGGAGACTTGTCCTTGGTCGGCGTCGACCAAGCCGGCAATCATATAAAAACAGGTGGTTTTTCCGGCGCCGTTAGGCCCCAACAGTCCGACAATTTGGCCGCTGCTCACAGAGAGGGAAACATCGATGACCACCTTGCGTTTGTTGTAGCTTTTGGCAAGGTGCTGGGCGCGTAAAGTGGGCATCGGTGCTGTAAATCCTTAATCAAGTAGCGTGTAGAAGAGTCGAATTACTGATCGCGTTTGGGTTGAATGACCATGTGGATGCGATCATCTTTTGAATTAGTTTGGTTGCTTTGAGCTTTTACCAGTGACTCTTTGATATCGTAATCGATCCGCTTGCCGGTCATAGTAGTGCCGTCATTTTGGCGCAGAGACGCGTTGTTAATGAGGTGCAGTTTTTCGACGTCGATCATGTATTCGATCGTGTCGCCCTTGGCGATCACCATTTGTTTTTCTGGCGAGGGCTTTTGCTGGTAATGAGCGGGTTTTCCGGTGGCAATAATCTTGGCAATTTCGTTATTAACGCTGTGGATAACCACTTTGTCGGCCTTAATGCGCAAGGTGCCTTGATCCATTTGCACGGCCCCTTCATAAATGGTCACGCCCTTCTTTTCGTTGCGCTCGGCTTTGTCTGAGCTGATATGAATGGGCTGTTGTTTGTCGCTGGCAAGTGCCCATAGGCTAGGGCTAAGGCAGCTAATGATCGCGGCCCATAGAATGTGATGGGTCAATTTTTTAAGGTTCATGAATGCCTCTTACCTTGGAGAGCAGTTTAATGGTGTCTTTTCGTAAAAAAGCCTTCATTCCGACGGCGTGAGTAGTACTGCCTGCGCTGACGATGATAACAGGTTTGTCGGTTTCGGCGTATTGTTGCTCAGGCTTTACGACCAGATAGGGGGTAGTGAGTTCCGAAACTTGTCCCAGAGCGTCTTTCTGCCAAATGTGTACATTGCCCCACAGGTGAATGATGGCGCCGTTTTTTTTGGCTTTACCTTCGTCCGCAGTGATTTGCCACGGTGGGGCATTGGCTGATAGTAGCGTGAGTTTGGGGGCGGTGAGCTCGGCGTAGTCTTTGTGTGTCCGGCGTTTGGGGTTGATTTGAAAGTAGCGGCTTTGCTCGGACTCAAAAATAGATTTTAACTGGCCTTGATCGTCGTATTCTCGGTTCACGGTATTCTCAAGAATATTCGACGGGTATTTTACCGCGCTCTGGGGTTGGATTTGAGGCTTGAGAAAACTCTGAGGGGGAGTGTCCCAAAACATCAGAAAAAGAATGGTCAGTGCGATCAGGACGAGTGGCGCCAGCCAGCTTTTTATCATCGCTGTTTACTCTTCATCTGCGGGTCTAAGTGCAACCGTTGAGTTTTTCTTGTGCGCACACAGGTGAGGCTCGTGGTTGATCTTGAAGGCACGGGTGAGGTTTTCAAGCTTATACCACTCCGGCTCGCAAAATGTCGTGCATATGAACCACGCCAACCGGATGGTGTCTATCATCTTCGACGATGAGCGCGGTAATCTTGAGCTGTTCCATAACCCCAAGCGCTTCAGCGGCGAGCATGTTGACATGCACGGTTTTGGGGTTGGGTGACATGACTTCATGCATTTGTGCGCGACTAAGATCTGCCCCTTGATCGACGCTGCGGCGCAAATCACCATCGGTAAAAACGCCGATCAGTTTATCGGTTTCGTCCACCACGGTGGTCATGCCAAAGCCCTTGTTGGTCATCTCGACCAGAGCTTGACTGACGGGGGCGCTGTTGGATACGCGAGGTACTTCACCATCTTTGTGCATGATGTTTTCTACTTTCAATAACAGTTTGCGACCCAGTGCTCCGCCGGGGTGCGAAAAGGCAAAATCCTCTGCGGTAAAACCTCGCGCTTCGAGCAGAGCAACGGCCAGGGCGTCGCCCATGGCCAGAGTCACTGTTGTCGACGTGGTGGGGGCTAAATTAAGCGGGCAGGCCTCGGTATCAATGCTAATGTCGAGGTGCACATTGGCGGCCTCAGCTAGCGGCGATTGGCTGTTGCCGGCCATGCTGATCAGTGGGATTCCCATGCGTTTTAGCAGCGGTAGCAGGGTGACAATTTCGGCCGACGAGCCCGAGTTAGAGATGCCAATCACCACGTCGTCCCGCGTGATCATTCCAAGGTCGCCATGGCTGGCTTCACCGGGATGAACAAAGAATGACGGGGTGCCGGTACTGGCTAGCGTCGCCGCGATCTTATTGCCAATATGACCCGACTTCCCCATTCCCGAGATGATGGTTCTGCCTTTGCAGTTAAGGATGAGCTCGCAGGCATCGACAAAGTTCTGTCCGATTCGTGGCATTAACGCTGCCACCGCATCCGCTTCGATCTGTAAGGTGCGAACGCCGGCATCGATGAGTTGCTTGTTGTCTTTGTTTTGGCTCATGGTAAAAGCGGGTCCTAATACTGATCAAATTGGATTCGTTATCGGGTGAGTTGGAGGTGGACAGTTTAGCTGAACAGTAGATAGTAATAACTGATGTAGCTGGCAAGCAACAGCAGGCCAATTCGGCGGCCTAATCGAGCAGTGCCATTACCTTCCGATTGACGGTTGCGCAACCAGTAATCCACCGCGATAGCGCCGGCCAATAACAGTGTGACACCACCCATGGCGAGAAAATCCCGATTAAAGACAGATTCATCCATTTGTGGAGGATGAATGAGCCCAGGCAGCGACATCACTGCCAGGATATTAAAAATATTTGAACCGATGATATTGCCCAAGGCCATATCGTGGTGGCCTTTTAGGGCGCTCATCACCGATGCGGCCAGCTCTGGCAAGCTGGTGCCTACCGCGATAACGGTAAGGCCAATAATTAGTGGGCTTACGCCAAAGGAGGTGGCGACAATTTGCGCTCCCCAGACGAGCGCTTCAGAGCTGGCAATCAGAGCGCTGAGGCCGATCACAAACCAGACGGTGGCGATGCCACTGCTCATGTCGGGGATTTCGCTATCTTCCTCGTCCCCTTCGTCAGAGGGGTTGTTTTGCTTAGTGCGAATCATGAAATACAGCAGTGGGATTAAACTGGCTAATAACAAGGCGCCTTCCAGTGCGACCAGTTGCGCGTCATAGAGCATAAAGCCTGCGGCAGCCGTGACCAAAAGTAAGATCGGTACCTCTTGTGTGAGTAGGTGCTTTTGGATGGGCATAGGAGCAATTAATGCGGTAATCGCCAGAACCAAACCAATATTGGCAAGGTTAGAACCCAGTGCATTCCCCACCGCTAATTCGCCGGTGCCTTTGAGTGAAGCGCTAATGGATACCACAATTTCGGGGGCCGAGGTGCCGAGAGAGACGATGGTCAGGCCGACGATAAGCCGGCTGATACCGAAGTTGCTGGCAATGGCCGCACTGCCGCCCACAAAGCGGTCGGCGCTCCAGATTAAACCGCCAAATCCAGCGAGAATTGCCAGCCAAGCTAGCCAAAGTTCCGACATGAGGAATCCTTAAATTAGGGTGCAGGTAAACGGGAGCCGATGGTATAGTGACCGGCTTCGAATGTCAGCTTCAAACTGTGAATTTCTCCAGTTGTCGGCACTTTTCAGGGCCTCTTCAGTCTCAGGGTTTAGCAAGTGGCGAAGCTGTTGTGCATTCATTCAGTATCAGGGCGCTATTGTCGCTCACTATAGAGGCGGTCGCAGCTGACAGCTCGGTTGCGCTTTTGAAGTGATCTCTGTCGCTTGGAACATTTTTTAATAGGGTAAACAAGGAGTTTGAACTCGTGAATAAAGTGCATGGCTTTGGGGTGTGGATCGCTACAGTGATCTTGTTTTTATCGGTATCGACGCAGGCGCAAACTGAGGGGCCACGCGAAGTGGTGCAGCGTATGACCACTGATATTTTGCAAGTCTTAAAAGATAAGCGTCATTTGCTTGATGAAGAACCCGAGGCCTTCTACCAGGCCGTTAATGACGTGCTGGCCCCGGTTGTGGCTTTTGATTACATTGCCAATGGCGTGATGGGGCGTTACAAAAAACAGGCCACCGCAGAGCAAAAGAAGCGCTTTAGCGATGTGTTTCAGATGGACATCATTAGTACCTATGCCAAGGGGATGGCGGTATATGGGAATGACGAAATCGTGATTGAGCCGCTCGACGGAGACCTCGGTGCGCGTCGTAAAGTGAGCGTGGTGCAAAAGGTTCGAGGCGCGAAGGGCGAAAATACCGTGTCTTATACCATGGGCAAGAGCAAAACTAATGGTCAGTGGTTGATGTTGAATGTCACCATTAATGGCATCAACCTTGGCAAAAACTTCCTTTCTCAGTTCGCTAGAGCGATGAAGAAAAAGGGTGACTTGGACGCGGTGATCGACGGTTGGTCCGCCAGTAGCTCTTAAGTCCCAAGCTCATTGGCGCCTGCCTTGAGTAATAATGTTTAAAAAAGGCCAGCTGATAGTGCGTCAGCTGGCCTTTTTCTTTAAACTAGCGCCCCTTTTTTTATTAATGTTGGCTTATTCGTACGCAATAGCCGGGTAGTAATGCGGAACTGTGTTCGCAATCTCCCTTATTCGTAGCCTGCCAGCGAGCTATCTTTACCTGAGGATTGCCCATGCAACCGGATCAAATAAAGGCTTTATTAGAAGGTCAAATCCCCGACAGTCAAGTTCAAGTGAATGTTGAGGGAAGCCATGTCAATTTGATTGTGGTTAGCCCGGCCTTTGAAGGCTTGAATCCAGTAAAAAAACAGCAGCTGGTCTACGGCGCGCTATCCGATGAGATTGCCAGCGGCGTAATCCATGCGGTCAACATGAAAACCTATACGCCTGAGCAGTGGGCAAAAGCTCAATAAAAGACCTCCGAGTCGAACCGATAAAGGCTAAAAAACCGTCATGGATAAATTGATTATTACCGGTGGGCAAGATATTGCGGGAGAGCTGCGGATCTCTGGTTCCAAGAACTCGGGGTTGCCGATACTGGCAGCGACCTTGTTGGCTGATGACCCTTTGCATGTCTGTAATCTGCCTCACTTGAATGATATTACCACCATGCTGGCGCTGTTGCGTTGCATGGGCGTTGGCGTGACCATCGATGAAAAGATGTGTGTCGAGATCGACCCGACCTCCATCAATGATTTCACCGCGCCTTATGATTTGGTGAAAACCATGCGCGCCTCTATTTTGGTGTTGGGGCCCATCTTGGCGCGCCACGGTGTCGCCAATGTGTCTTTCCCAGGGGGCTGTGCCATTGGCAGTCGTCCAGTGGATATTCACTTGCGCGGCCTAGAGGCCATGGGTGCCGAGATTCATGTGGATGAAGGTTATATTCGTGCCAAATCCGATGGCCGCCTTAAAGGCGCGCACATCTTTATGGATACGGTAACCGTTGGTGGTACCGAAAACTTGGTGATGGCAGCAACCTTGGCCGAGGGCACAACGGTACTCGAAAACGCCGCTAGAGAGCCTGAAGTGGTGGATCTGTGTAATTTCTTGGTAGCTATGGGCGCCGAGATCGAGGGTATAGGTACGGGCACCTTGACCATTCAGGGTGTGGATAAACTCAATGGCTGTACCTATTCGGTGATGCCAGATCGTATCGAGACAGGTACCTTTTTGGTGGCAGCGGCAGCGGCTCGCGGTCGTGTGCTGTTGAAAGATACCAACGAGCATATGCTTGAGGCCGTGCTGTTGAAACTTGAGGAGGCTGGAGCACATTTGTCCACCGGTCCCGACTGGATTGAGTTGGATATGAAAGGCAACCGTCCTAAAGCGGTCAGTTTAAAAACTGCGCCATACCCAGCCTTCCCCACCGATATGCAGGCTCAGTTCACTGCCATGAATGCGGTGGCAGAAGGCACCGGAACCGTCATTGAGACGATTTTTGAAAACCGTTTGATTCAGATACATGAGCTCAATCGCATGGGCGCCGATATTCGATTGGAAGGTAATACTGCAATTGTGACTGGGGTCGAACAGTTAAAAGGCGCGCCGGTGATGGCGTCAGATTTGCGAGCGTCGGCGAGTCTCGTCATTGCGGGTTTGGTCGCTCAGGGCGAGACGGTGGTAGATCGTATTTACCATATTGATCGCGGTTACGAATGTATCGAAGAAAAACTGCAGCTGCTGGGCGCGAATATTCGTCGAGTACCATCTTGAAGCTAGCTTTCAAGGCTGTAAATATTGAACGCTGCTGAAGCGGAAGAGTTGAGTTATGTCGCAAATGTTGACCATCGCCCTCACCAAGGGGCGGATTCTGAAAGAGACCTTGCCACTGTTGGCGGCGGCGGGCATTGAACCCGCTGAAGACATCAGTAAAAGTCGTAAATTGATCTTTGAAACCAATCAAGAGAATGTGCGTTTGTTGGTGCTGCGTGGTGTCGATGTGCCCACCTACGTGAAGTTTGGTTCTGCCGACATGGGGATCGCAGGAAAAGATACGCTGATGGAAAGTGGCAGCGAAGGCTTGTACGAACCCGTCGATTTGGGTATTGCCCGCTGCCGTCTGATGACCGCTGCGGTTAAGGGGATTAAAACCCCTGAAGGCCGAATTAAAGTGGCGACTAAGTACGTTAATGTTGCTAAGCGCTACTACGCCACCCAAGGCCGACAGGTCGACGTTATTAAGCTCTACGGCGCTATGGAGTTGGCTCCAATCATGGATTTGGCCGATGAGATCGTCGACATTGTTGACACCGGTAATACTCTGGTGGCCAACGGTTTGGAGCCTCGCGAACATATCGCCAACATCAGCTCTCGCGTGATCGTCAATAAGGCGTCCATGAAGATGAAGCATCAGCACATACAAACCGTTCTGGCCGCCATTCAAGAGGCGGTTCAGTAAACGGCTTGCGGCACTTCCGATAAGCCTTTTAATCTGTTTTAAACAGTGCGAAGGCTTCTCCACTTTTTCGTTTTACTCTGTATTTGGCCTTAGCCTACCTCAATCGTTAGCCTAGAGAGATGATCATGACTCGCGTGACTCCTGTTAAGCAATTAGACGCAAATGCCTCGGACTTTGAACAGCAGCTGCAGCAGTTGTTGGCTTGGGAGTCTGTGTCGGATCATTCTGTGGCGCAAACGGTGGCAACAATTTTGGCGGACGTAAAACACGAGGGCGACGATGCGCTGCTGCGTTACACCAATCAGTTTGATCGTCTTAACGCAGAGAGTGTGACTCAGCTGGTCATTTCCCGTGAGCGGTTGCACGAGTCGCTGGCGCGTATTTCTGACGAGCAGCGACAGGCTTTGCAGTTGGCGGCGGATCGTGTGCGCAGTTACCACGAGCATCAGAAGCAGTCATCCTGGAGCTATACCGAAGACAATGGCACGGTGTTGGGCCAGCAGGTGACGGCTATGGAGCGCGTTGGTATATACGTGCCCGGTGGCAAAGCCTCTTATCCGTCCTCTGTGTTGATGAATGCCTTACCCGCTAAGGTGGCCGGGGTTGATGAAATTATCATGGTGGTGCCAACCCCAGATGGTGAAGTCAACGATATGGTGTTTGCGGCGGCCGCGATTGCCGATGTCGACAAGGTGATTACCGTCGGCGGTGCTCAAGCCGTGGCGGCCTTGGCATACGGTACCGAGGTTGTTCCTAAGGTCGATAAAATTGTCGGTCCTGGCAATATTTTTGTAGCCACCGCCAAGCGTTCGGTTTTTGGTGCTGTGGCGATTGATATGATTGCGGGGCCCTCGGAGATTCTTGTGGTCTGCGATGGCAAAACAGATCCCGATTGGATTGCCATGGATCTGTTCTCTCAGGCTGAGCACGATGAGCAAGCGCAAGCCATATTAATTGGTTTTGATGCCGATTATCTAAATCGTGTTCAAGACAGTATGGATCGCTTGTTGCCGACTTTGTCTCGCGAGCCCATAGCTCGACAGTCCTTGGTCGAGCGAGGGGCCTTTATTCTTGTGCAGGATATGGATCAGGCGGTCGAGGTTATCAATCGCATAGCGCCGGAGCACTTGGAGTTATCCATCGAAGATCCCGAGGCGTTGTTGCCGGAGATTCGACACGCTGGCGCAATCTTTATGGGGCGCCACACCGCCGAAGCTCTGGGGGATTATTGCGCTGGCCCAAATCATGTGTTGCCGACCTCGGGCACGGCTCGCTTCTCTTCGCCTCTGGGGGTGTACGACTTTCAAAAGCGCAGCTCGATTATTCACTGCTCGGCGCAGGGAGCGTCGGAGTTGGGTGAGGTTGCCTCGGTGCTGGCTCGAGGTGAGTCGCTTGAGGCCCACGCGCGTTCGGCAGAATATAGAATATTGAAAGATTCCTAGTGCAGAGGCTCGGGATTTAATCGTCAAAAAAGGCGCTCTCGCATTGCGATGAGCGCCTTTTTTTCGCTTGCTCAGTGTGCTTATGAATCGATTTAGCTACTGCTGGGTTTCACGCCCAGAGTGCCGTCGACCACTAGGCTTTCTCCATTTCTCAATATCTCGATTTCGATTTCATCGCCTGGTCGGCCCTGGGCGACTTGGTGCATGCTCAGTCGGCCGTCGCTCACGGTGCGATTGTTCATTCGCAGAATAATGTCTCCGGGGCGAAGCCCTGCTTTGTGCGCAGGGCCGTTATTGTAGATAGCCGTAATGATAACGCCGTTAGCGGTGTTGAGTTTGAACGATTGAGCCAGCTCTGGGGTCATCTGCTGGGCTTCAATGCCCAGCCAGCCGCGAACCACTTGCCCGTAGCTGACCAAATCTTGCATAACTTTAACCGCCGTGTCGGCGGGAATCGCAAAACCAATGCCTACCGAAAAGCCCGTCTTATCGAGAATCGCCGTATTGATGCCGAGCAAATTGCCGCGGGCATCAATCAAGGCGCCGCCAGAGTTGCCTGGATTGATGGCGGCGTCGGTCTGCAGGTAGTTCTCGTAGGTATTAATGCCGAGGCCGTAGCGACCGGTGGCGCTGATAATGCCTTGTGTGACGGTCTGGCCGACGCCAAAGGGATTGCCAATGGCCAGCACCACGTCGCCAATGCGAGCATTGCCTGGCTCGCCAATATTGATGGAGGTGAGATCCTTCAGGCCAATCTTTAATACCGCTAAATCGCTCTCAGGGTCTGTGCCTACCAGAGTGGCTTTTGCCTCTCGGCCGTCTTTAAGAAGCACCAATATTTCATCGGCGCCATCGATGACGTGATTGTTTGTCAGTAGGTAGCCTTCCGGGCTGATGATAACGCCTGATCCCAGTGCCGACTGCATTCGCTCTTGAGAGGGCACGTCGGAATTGTTGAAAAAATGGCGAAATAGAGGGTCGTCCAACAGGGGGTGTCGGCGCCTTTTGAGTTTAGTGCGGGTATAGATGTTAACCACTGCGGGGGCTGCATTGTTGACCGCGTCGGCGTAAGAAATAGGGCCGCTCCACTCATCGCTATGGTGTTGAGGGGTTAGGCTGCCAAGCTGAAATCCGTTATCGGATTGGCGTTTGGCTATTTGGCCGCCGTCGTTCATCCACAGGATGACGCACAGGCCGAGTAAAAGTCCGGTAATGACGGGCCAGCCCAAAAAGGCCGAAAGGCGGGAAACAGACAAAATTGAGCTCCGCAAAGACAGATCCATGGTCGAGAGGTCGATTATAGGCGCCTAGCCCGAACAGATACCAGTTGAATCAAGAGTGATCGAAGGGGAATTTGATCAAGGTCGCAATGCCGCAAGTGATTCGATGGGTATTTTGTGTGTTGTGCTGTGTTGTGTTGTGTTGAAGTGAAGTGAGGGTGTGATGGGAGGTTAGTTGCTATCGCAATCGGTTGACCGGATGTCGCGACCGCAAGGGATCGCGACATTCAGTCCATTTGCTCAAATTCTAGGGCGCGGCTTTGGCTGGTTCTTCGTTCTTGTCGAGGCCAAACTCTTCGCTCAGCTGTCCGGTTTCTCCTGGATTCTTAGGCGCCCAGTCACGCGGTGCTTCTGTGTCGTCGTCTTCTTTAGTGGCCACTGGGGAGTCATTGTTGATGAGTTTGCCATCACCGGCTTCAATGAGTTGGCGGCTGATGTCGGGGTTGGTGAGCTTAAGAGCACTGTTGGCCAGATACTCGTGAACGTCTTTGTAGCTTTGGGTGAGGTTATTCACCAGTTGCGAGGTCTCGGCAAAGTGCTCGGAGACTTCTTGCTGGTAATCGACAAGCTTGTTTTCGGCACTCTCGAGGCGAGTTTCCATTTCGCGATTTTGCTGTTCCTGAGGGTGCAGGGACTTCACCAAAACTGCGCCAATGGCGCCGCCGGCGATAAGAGCTGCAATGGCGGTAATGACTAGGGTGCTGAGTGTGAACACGTTGATCTCCTGAATAGCGTACAACAACGCGACGGTTTTATTCGGTGGCCGCGGCTTTATGGTTCTTTGTTATTATAAGCGCTTTTTTTGTGACTGTGCTTTATCTTTTGCGCGGAATGTTAACGTCAGCGGTACAGTGTTGAGCTTGGTGGTAGGTTCTTTTTGTCTCTGCTTGGGGTTGAGTGCAGCGATCGATTTAGTCGGACTAACGGGCGCTACTGCTTTTGGTGGATGGATCTGCGGCTAAGGTCCGTAAAAAGTACTGAAAAATAGGAAAGAGTGATGAGTTTAAAGCTGGTGGAGGGGCCTTTTCTAGGCTCGGAAATAAAGGGTGAAATCGAAGGCGCTGTGGGTGCCATCGAGTTGGTCACGACTGAGCCCCTTGATGGTGCACTGGCGGGTGAGTCTCTGGTGGCGGTGGTGTGTCACCCTCATCCTCAGCATGGCGGTACTATGAACAATAAGGTGGTGACTAGCCTAGTCAGAACCTATCGCGATCTTGGTATTCCCTGCGTGCGTTTTAATTTTCGTGGCGTTGGTGCCAGTGAAGGTAGCTTCGACAATGCCGTTGGCGAGGTCAACGATCTGATGGCGGTGGTTGAGTGGGTGAAGCTCTGTTATCCACAGGCGGGTTTGCTGTTGGCGGGGTTTTCATTTGGTTCCTCGGTGGCCGCTCAGGCCAGTCATCGCCTCGGTGGAGAGTTGGAGCATCTGGTGCTGGTGGCGCCACCGGTGGAGCGTTATCAATATGATCTAGGTGGAGTCTTCCCTGCGCCGGTGACGGTCATTATTGGTGATCAAGACGAATTGGTGGATGTTGCCGGGTTGCTCGAATGGTTCGATAGGTTGCGGGTGGAGAAAGCTCTGCTGCGCTATCCCGAGGCCACGCATTTCTTCCATGGGGCGCTGGGGCAGGTTAAGCGGGATTTGGCCCTCGAGTTGCAAAGTGCGCTGGGCTAGAGGATCGACTGTATAGATTGTATTGATTACAGTGAGAAAGTCCTGTGGCGCTTGAAGCCTATAAAAAGGATCGCTACAGTGTGCGCCGTTTTCCTTGCGCCGTTTCCTTGTGCCATTGCGTCGGCGTCATCTACACCTATGTTATACCTTTGCGGGCGAGGCCCGAGGTCGTCAATTGTGAAGTGAGCGTTAGTATTGCGCTTCGCTCAACCGAGAATAGAGCACCATGAACGGAACACCACTTGAACGCTATCAGAAAGACCTAGAGCGCGAAGGCTTTAATCACGATGCCGCTCAGGAGCAGGCGGTTCGGCATCTTCAAGATCTCTATGATCGACTGGTGGCATCTTGGGAGGCCGAGGCCGTGCCTCGGGGAATGTTCGAGCGTTTGAAGCAGGCGGTTTCCGGCGCGCCTTCCAGGCAATTGCAGCGAGGGCTCTATTTTTGGGGGGGAGTCGGTCGTGGTAAGACTTACTTGATGGACAACTTTTACGAGAGCTTGCCCTTTCCAGAAAAAATGAGGGCTCACTTTCATCGCTTTATGCGACGAGTTCATCAGGAGCTGCGAGCGCTCGACGGCGAAAAGAACCCACTCGACACGGTTGCCGATAAACTTGCCCGCGAAGCTCGAGTGATTTGTTTTGATGAGTTTTTTGTCTCCGATATCACCGACGCCATGATATTGGCTAATTTGATTCAGGCGCTGTTTAATCGCGGCGTCTCATTGGTGGCTACCTCGAATATCGTCCCCGATGGCCTCTATAAAGACGGTCTTCAGCGCGCTCGCTTCTTGCCGGCGATCGACATGCTCAACGAGCACACCCTTGTGGTCAATGTGGATGGTGGTGTTGACTACCGTTTGCGTGCGCTGGAGCAGGCTGAGCTTTACCACTCACCTTTAGACGATGCGGCAGATGCCAGCTTACTGAAGAGTTTTGAGAGTCTTGTGCCCGACAAGGGAGAGATTCGCGCAGATGTCTCGGTAGAGGTAGAGGGGCGCCCAATTGATGCCCGCTATGAAGCTGAAGATGTGGTGTGGTTCGACTTTATGGCTCTATGTGACGGCCCGCGATCGCAAAACGACTACATCGAGCTGGCACGGGAGTATCACGCGGTGTTAGTAGCCAACATACCTGCGTTGGGCCGCGAAACAGACGATCAGGCGCGCCGCTTTATCAATATGGTTGATGAGTTTTACGATCGCAACGTCAAATTGATCGTTTCTGCAGAGAATCCGCTGGCCGAGATCTATTCCGGCGGCAAGCTTAATTTTGAGTTTGAGCGAACCACCAGTCGGCTGTTAGAGATGCAGAGCCACGAATACCTTGCTGAGCCCCATAGGCCATAGGCGTGGGATGCGGGATTTAGTGGTGTTGCATCCCGGTTCTAGAATTCCTTGCCTTTGCCTTCTGCGGTCTCTATAATCCGCGCTCCCTTTTTTGGGGAATGTATGTATTTAAAACACGTCGAAGGCAAACAACATGAAGACATATAGTGCCAAACCGGAATCAGTCCAGCGCGACTGGTACGTAATCGACGCAGAAGGCAAAACTCTAGGCCGTATGGCATCTGAGATCGCATCCCGTCTGCGCGGAAAGCATAAGCCAGAATTTACTCCTCACGTTGACACTGGCGATTACATCGTCGTTATCAACGCCGAGAAAGTAGCCGTTACTGGTAACAAAGCTAAAAACAAGATGTACCACCACCACACTGGTTACGTGGGTAGCTTGAAATCTATTAGCTTTGAAAAACTGATCGAAAAAGCACCTGAGCGCGCCATTCAAAGCGCCGTTAAAGGCATGTTGCCTCGCGGTCCTTTAGGTCGTGCAATGTTCAAAAAACTGAAAGTTTACGCTGGTGTAGAGCATCCACATGCTGCACAACAGCCTAAAGAACTGAACGTCTAATCAGGAGCGGATGATAATGGCTGCAACACAATACTACGGTACCGGACGCCGTAAAACCTCCACCGCTCGAGTATTCATTACTCAGGGCAGTGGCAATATCGTTGTAAACGATAAGACTCTGGACGAGTACTTCGGTCGCGAAGTTGCTCGTATGATCGTTCGTCAGCCTCTTGAGCTGGTTGAGCTGGTCGACAAATTCGACATTAAAGTCACCGTTAAAGGTGGTGGTAGCTTCGGTCAGGCTGGTGCAATTCGCCACGGTTTGACTCGCGCCTTGATGTCTTACGATGAGACCCTGCGTGGTGCTCTGCGTGCTGCGGGTTATGTAACTCGTGATGCTCGTGAAGTTGAGCGTAAGAAAGTT
The DNA here is from genome assembly GCA_050633365.1 of Cellvibrionaceae bacterium. Classification (GTDB taxonomy): domain Bacteria; phylum Pseudomonadota; class Gammaproteobacteria; order Pseudomonadales; family Cellvibrionaceae; genus Pseudomaricurvus. Next base: position 122,080 of record JBOEGJ010000007.1, read on the forward strand.
GGTCTGCGTAAAGCACGTAAGAAGCCACAATTCTCGAAACGTTAATTCGTTTCTGCTCGCGCTTTGGATGCCTTCCGAAGCGCCAGCGAAAAATCTTGGCCCAGATTGTCTTCAATCTGGGCTTTTTTTTGCGCCAAAGTCCTGAATACCCTTATGAGACAAGTGGTTATGCCTTGTCAGGGGTGAGCAAGTTCTTTAAACTGTGGCGATTTTTAAAAATCTGTCTGAAGCAACCGTAAACCTTTGGAATTCAGTAAGTTACTGCTTGTTTTGTAGGCTTTTTGTCGATAATTCAAGATGGTGACGCTGCTATGGGAGAAGATCGTCATGAGTAGTGACGGAGTAAATGAAGGACGTCGCCGTTTTCTGACAGCCGCTACCTCTGTGGTAGGTGCTGTTGGTGCTGTAGGGGCCGCCGTACCTTTTGTGGGTTCTTGGAACCCAAGTGCCAAGGCGAAAGCCGCTGGTGCCCCTGTTAAAGCTAATCTCGCAAGTATCGAGCCTGGCCAAATGATTGTTGTAGAGTGGCGCGGTAAGCCCGTCTACGTGGTCCGTCGTACTGCAGAAAGCATTGCCGATCTGGAAAAGATGAACGACAAAGTTCGCGATCCAGAATCCAATGAGCCCCAGCAGCCTGAATATGTAAAAGGTTTAGCTCGTACGATCCCTGGCAAAGAGGAATTCATGATTCTTCTCGGCCTGTGTACGCACTTGGGTTGCGCTCCAATGTACCGCCCTGAAGTGGGTGCTGCAGATTTGGGTGGCGCAGAATGGCTGGGCGGATTCTTCTGTCCTTGTCACGGTTCTAAATTTGATTTGGCGGGCCGCGTTTTGAAAGGCGTTCCAGCACCAATCAACTTGGAAGTTCCCCCGCATTCATACGACTCTGACACCGTGATTACCATCGGTGTGGATCAGGAGGCTTAAGCATGAAATGGATGACTGATCTAGTCGGGTGGGTCGATGCACGTTTGCCAGTGGTAAGCGCGTGGGAAACCCACATGAGCAAATATTATGCTCCGAAAAACTTCAATTTCTGGTATTTCTTTGGTGTTCTCTCCATCTTGGTTTTAGTGAATCAGTTGTTGACCGGTATCTGGTTGACCATGAACTTCACCCCAAGTGCTGAAGAGGCCTTTGCCTCTGTTGAGTACATCATGCGCGATGTCGAATACGGTTGGCTGTTGCGATACTTGCACTCCACCGGTGCTTCGGCGTTCTTCGTTGTTGTCTACCTGCATATGTTCCGCGGTTTGATGTATGGCTCTTATAAGGCGCCACGCGAGCTGGTTTGGATCTTTGGTATGACTATCTACCTAGCCCTAATGGCTGAAGCCTTTATGGGGTACGTGCTTCCGTGGGGGCAGATGTCCTACTGGGGGGCTCAGGTTATTGTTTCGCTGTTTGGTGCAATCCCTTACATCGGTGCCGACTTGGTTGAGTGGATCCGTGGTGATTACCTGATTTCAGGTGCGACCTTAAATCGCTTCTTCTCGCTGCACGTGGTGGCTTTGCCAATTGTGATTCTGGCCTTAGTGGTGATGCATATTTTGGCATTGCACGAAGTGGGTTCTAACAACCCTGACGGCGTTGAAATTAAGAAAAACAAAGACGAAAGCGGTATTCCCAAAGATGGTGTTCCTTTCCATCCGTTCTACACCGTTCACGATCTGGTAGGCGTAACCGTCTTTTTGTTTGTGTTTTGTTTTGTCCTGTTCTTTATGCCTGAAATGGGTGGCTTCTTCCTCGAGTACGCTAACTTCGAAGAAGCAAATGGTCTGAAAACCCCTGCGCACATCGCGCCGGTTTGGTACTTCACACCTTTCTACGCCATCTTGCGAGCAGTGACTTTCGACATCAACTCGGTGTTAAACGCCAAGTTCCTTGGCTTGGTTGCCATGGGCGGTGCGATCGCTATCTTGTTTGTCTTGCCTTGGTTGGATAAGAGTCCGGTGAAGTCAATGCGTTACAAAGGCTTTATGCCGCGTGTTTCGCTGATGTTGTTTGCCGCTATTTTCGTTATCTTGGGTTACTTGGGGGTTAAGTCTCCAACCCCTGAGCGCACGATTTTGTCTCAGCTGGCCACGGTCTACTACTTCGCTTACTTCTTGCAAATGCCGATGTATTCGAACCCTCTGCGCAAACAGACTGGAATTATTAATGTTGTAATTTCGCTGGCGTTGGGCTTGCAGTTGCTCTACTTGACCTTCTTCACCGCCGTTGAATACAGCTCAGCTGTGTTGACCGTATTTGGTGTGTTGTTGGCCGTGTTTGTAGGGGCTACTCCTTGGTTGACTGCGAAGGACGGTGTTGAGCCAGAGCCTGAGCGTGTTCAAGCCAAAGGCTTGCCTAAGCTGCTGGTATTCGCTGGTTTCGCTTTGTTCGTGATCTTAACGGTTGTGCCCATCAAAGCTGTTGCTGCAGGCGGTGCTTTCGCCTGTGGTTCAATGCCTTGTGATGAAATGGTTCCCGATCTAGAAGACAAAGAATCTCTGCAGCGTGGCGCCAAGTGGTTTGCGAACTACTGCATGGGTTGTCACTCGGCTAAGTTCTCGCGCTATGAGCGTGTGGCTGACGATCTCGAGATCCCGCACGATGTGATGATGCAGAACATTGTCTTTGATGGCGACAAGATTGGTAACCTGATGGAAATTCCCATGCAGGCCAAGCAATCAAAAGGTTGGTTTGGTGCTACACCACCAGATCTAACCTTAGTCGCGCGTGCACGTAACCCCGAGTGGTTGTACACCTACTTGCGTAACTTCTACGCCGACGATACACGCCCTACCGGCGTGAACAATCGAGTGTTCGATAAAGTTGCTATGCCGCACGCCATGCTTGAGCTTCAGGGCTTGCAAGAGTGTGCGCCAGGTCCGGTACTTGACAGCCATGGTAAGATCAAGCGCGATACAGTCACTGGTGAGCCGATTGCCGAGAATCCTTGTGGCTCTCTCAAGGTTGGTGATGTTAAAGGCACTATGTCTCCAGAAGAATTTGATACCGCGATTTACGATCTGGTCAACTTCTTAGAGTACGTTGCCGATCCAGTCGCAGTAGAGCGTGAGCGTCTTGGTGTTTACGTCTTACTGTTCTTGAGTGTGTTGTTTGTATTTGTATATTTGCTGAACCGCGAATATTGGAGAGAAATCCACTAATTCGTTGGATTCTTGCAATCGGGCGGGCTGTCAAAAGACACCCCGCCCGTTTGTGTTTTTAAATTCTATAGATTGAGGTGAAGCTAATGGGCGTTGTTGCTAAACGTTCTTCAATGACTTATTTTTCGGATGCCTGTGACCACTACAGCCATCGCGTGCGTATTGTACTGGCCGAAAAAGGCGTATCGGTTGAGATTATCGATGTCGACCCTAAGAATAAGCCAGAAGAACTCGCTGAATTAAACCCGTATAACGCTTTGCCAACTTTGGTAGATCGCGATTTATCGCTCTATGAAACCAAAGTGATGATGGAGTATTTGGACGAGCGTTTTCCACATCCACCGCTGTTGCCTGTCTACCCAGTAGCCCGCGCACAAAGCCGTTTGTGGATGCATCGTATTGAGCAAGACTGGAGCCCTCTAGTCGATACTATTGTCAATGGTCGTAATAAAGAAGCTGCCGCTAAAGCTCGTAAAGAGTTGAAAGAGAGCCTATTAACGATCGCGCCAATTTTTGTTGAAATGCCTTACTTCATGAGTGAAGAGTTTACTATCGTCGATTGCTGCTTGGGCCCAATTTTGTGGCGTCTGCAGGATCTCGATATTGAGATTCCGAACACCAAGCAATCCAAGCCGCTATTGGATTACATGGAGCGTTTGTTCGCGCGTGAATCTTTTCAGGAAAGCCTGACCGAAATGGAAAAGGAGATGCGCCTTTAATTGGGTGCATTGAGACTAGATTTTGGGAGAATCAGATTCCATGAGCATGACGTCTAGCCGTCCTTATATGATCCGAGCGTTATACGATTGGATTGTCGACAACAATTGTACGCCTTACTTGTTGGTTGACGCTCATGGGCCAGGTGTCGAAGTGCCGCTGCAGTACGTCAACAAAGATGGTCAAATTGTCTTGAATATCGCACCTAGTGCGGTCATGAGTTTGGCCATCGAAAATGCATCGGTGAGCTTTAATGCTCGCTTTGGTGGAATACCCACCGATATCTACGTGCCTTGTGCGGGAGTGCTGGGGATTTATGCGAGAGAAAACGGTCAAGGTATGATTTTTGAGCCCGAGCCTGATCGCGACCCTGAACCGCCCGAGCCGACAAAACCTGAAAAAATTGAAGAGCCCAAAGCAGAGAGTAAAAGGCCCAGCTTAAAAGTTGTTAAGTAACGTCTTTATTCTGATGCTGCGAAAAAAGTGTTAACTTCGGTTAGCGCTTTTTTTTTGCCAATCTCTTTGATGGCTAGAGGTGCAATGATTTTTGCAGTTTTGTTTCGCTGCAATTTTCCTATCATGAATCAAATTCTTGTCAGAGGTGTTCCATCTTCAACGTTAGGTGCCCGTGAGCAATAAGCTATGAGTAAGCCAAAAAGTAAAACTGAAAAAAAGATAGACAATAATGTGCGTATTGCCCTGACCGCAGTGTGTGACGAAGCGTTGCAGAAAGTAGCCGGCTTTGAGTGGTTAACGCATCAGGCTAACTATACGAATTTTCCGGCCAGTTTGCTGATTACTTGCGTATTTCAGTCCGATGCAGATTTAAGTGCTGCACTAGAGTCTGGGGGCTCGGCTTGGTTGCAGAAGCAAATACAGTCCAAGCTGCTCAAAGTTGGGGTGAAGTTCAAAGCACTGAATAAGCAGGTTATTTTTGATACCGAAGAGCAATGCCGTGATAACAACGGGGGCGACTGGTCGGCTCGACTGCAGTCGCGTGTCGGTAGAGAAGTGTTAAAAAATCGGCCTCTTTGAGTCCTATTAATTTTTGAAAACGTGCTTAGAGCAGCGCCTTTAAAAACCGTCCGGTATGCGATTTTTCGTTATTGGCGACCATTTCTGGCGTGCCTGTGGCAATGATTTGCCCGCCGCCACTGCCACCCTCGGGCCCCAAATCTACGACCCAATCGGCGGTCTTAATAACATCCAAATTGTGCTCAATCACCACCACGGTATTGCCGTGATCGCGCAGCCTGTGCAGTACATTTAACAGCTGTTGTATGTCGTGAAAATGCAATCCGGTGGTGGGCTCATCGAGAATGTAGAGGGTCTGGCCGGTATCGCGTTTAGAGAGCTCTTTGGCCAGTTTTACCCGCTGGGCTTCACCGCCCGAAAGAGTGGTAGCCGCTTGACCGAGGCGAATGTACGAGAGTCCCACATCAATTAAAGTCTGTAATTTTTTCGCAATCGCCGGAATCGCGTCGAAGAACTCCCGGGCGTCTTCGACGGTTTGATCCAGGGTTTCGTGAATGTTCTTGCCCTTGTACTGGATTTCAAGAGTTTCTCGATTGTAGCGCTTGCCTTTACAGATATCGCAGGGCACATAGACGTCGGGCAAAAAATGCATTTCGACTTTAACGACGCCATCACCTTGGCAAGCTTCACAGCGGCCACCTTTGACGTTGAAGCTAAAGCGCCCGGGTTTATAGCCGCGAGAGCGGGCCTCTTGCGTGCCGGCAAATAACTCTCGAATGGGTGTGAAAATACCCGTGTAAGTGGCGGGGTTTGAGCGCGGAGTACGACCAATGGGACTTTGGTCGATGTCGACACACTTGTCGAAAAGATCCATGTTGTGCAGTTGTTTGTAGGGCGCCGGTGTGAGTGTAGTGGCGCCGTTTAGCTCGGTGGCGGCCAGAGGATAGAGCGTGGCGTTAACCAGAGTAGACTTTCCCGAGCCTGATACGCCAGTAACGCAGGTCATTAATCCGGCTGGAACTTTCAGGGTGACATCCTGTAAGTTGTTGCCTGTGGCACCTTCGAGGATGAGTTCTTTGTCTTCGGGGTAAGGAGTGCGTTCGGCAGGTACTTCAATTTTGACGTCGCCCGAGAGGTATTTCCCGGTGAGTGATTCGGGGTTTTTCATGACTTGTTCTAGAGAGCCCTGAGCGACAATTTCGCCGCCGTGCACTCCGGCGCCTGGACCTATATCGACAATGTAATCGGATTGACGAATGGCGTCTTCATCGTGCTC
>JBOEGJ010000008.1:0-19107 GCA_050633365.1 Cellvibrionaceae bacterium
CTCGATTTTTTGCAACAGAGCCGCTATGGCTGTATCAGTCTTACAAGCAGGACAAAAATTCCCATTAATTAGTGTAAATACACTGACCGGTGAAAAACTAGAATTATCGAAACCTGCGCAAGGCTTCGATTGGAGGATGTTAGTCGTTTACCGTGGTAAACACTGCCCTTTGTGCACAAAATACTTAAACGAGCTAAATGAGCTACTCCCGGAGTTTAACGCACTCGGGGTTGATATTGTTGCAGTATCTTCCGATTCGCTTGAACGAGCAAAATCACAGTTAGCAGAAGTGAATCCTCACTTTGAAGTTGGATACGATTTAAGCATTGAACAAATGAAAGCTCTAGGGTTATACATATCAGAGCCTCGTTTAGGGATGAATGCGGAACGACCATTTGCTGAACCTGGCCTATTTGTCATTAATGAAAACGGTGAACTGCAGATGATTGATATTTCAAATGTCCCGTTCGCGCGCCCTCCTCTAGCGTCAATGCTAATGGGCATACGTTATTACCGCGGCATGACAGAAAAATTTCCTGTCAATGGCAGCTACAAACCATAATGCTTATTACACAAGGAAAATAACATGACCGACCTGAACAACTACGAAAGTGATGTCAAAAAAACTATCGAAAAGCTCATCCAAACTGCGAGCAATTACGACTTAGAGGCATTAGAAAAGATTTATCACGACCAAATGGAGGTGGTTATGATTGATCCATCTGGCCAAGTCCACACGGCTGATAAAGCATCTTTCATTGAAATTTTCCAAGCTAGAAAAGAGGAAAACGCGCCAATGAATACTTGGGTGGAGTTCCACCATGTTCAAGCTGATGCTGAGAACGGTTTAGTTGTCCTAACGCGCAAAAACAATTTAGCGGGCCAAGACATGCTTGTAAATCTAAGTATTGATCTCAAATACACAGATCAACGCTGGCAAGTCATTAGAGAAGTTATTTTTCTGCACCCAATATCCAACTAATCTACTAACTCTTAAGGATTTCTTCATGTCTATACTTTTTGAGCCCACTCAAATAGGACGATACACCGTTCGAAACCGAATATTTATGGCACCAATGAGTCGCTACCGTGCATTAGAAGGTGGCATAAACCCTAAATCAACCGCGCAATACTATAGCCAAAGAGCCAGCGCAGGACTCATCATGGCAGAGTCCACACGCATCAACAATTGGTCAGGCGGTATTAATTGCCCCGGTATCTATACAGATGAACAGATAGCATCATGGAAAGAAACCACCGAAGCTGTGCATGAAAAAGGGGGAGTCATTTTTCTACAGCTCTGGCACGCGGGACGCGCATCTCATGAATCTCTCATGCCTGAAGGCAGGGATGTGGTAGCACCTAGTGCAATTCCTATCCAACAAGAAGTCATGATAGAAAACGGTATGGCAACACCCACACCTCCAAGAGAATTAACGCTCGATGAGATTGCAGAGCTACGAGCGGATTATGCACACGCAAGTCGCAACGCACTCGAAGCTGGCTTCGACGGTATTGAGATCCACGCCGCAGGCGGTTTTCTTATTGATACCTTTTTGCAAGAAACCACGAATAAGCGCGATGACCAATACGGTGGTTCGCCTGAAAATCGATTCCGTTTTCTTAGAGAGGTTGTCGAAGATGCCATCGAAATTTGGGGTGCAGACCGAGTAGGCGTAAAACTATCACCGACCAGCCAATACAATAATGTCGGTGATGGAAATGTTTTGGACACATTCAAATACACTATTTCTGAGCTCAACAACTATGGCCTCGCATTTTTGGAAGTAAATGAAGAAATGCCATTTACTCAACTCCCTCCAGAAAAACGCGCCCTATTAGATGAACTGCGTAGCTACTGGACAGGCCCTTATATTGGGAACGGTAATTATACAGCTGAAACAGGAGCTCAAAGAATCAGCGACAACAAAGCAACTGCAATTACCTACGGTCGATTCTTCTTAGCAAACCCGGATTTACCAGAGCGTTTTAGACGGAATGCAGAACTCAATGAACTTGACGTAAATACCTTTTACGGTGGCGACCACAAAGGCTATACCGACTACCCTTTTTTGAATAACTAGCCCTCCTTAGCCTAGGGATACTACGAACAAGTTAGATAATTTTAGACTAGCTTGTTCCGCATCCCGGCAATTATTAAAAAGTGCCAATTAGCCTCAGTTTTACCCTATTACGCTGTTCTAAACAGCTAAAAACCCCGTCATTTGGACTGACTATCCCCGCGCAGACCGTATCATCTGCTCCACTCGCAGTAGATTTCCAAGAGCAAACAACACAGCGAGCTTGTTGTCATTTTTACACAGACCTTTGCAGAACCCGAACTGACATTTCAAAATTCTAAACGGATGCTCGACTTTTGCTCTGATATTCGCCTTTAAGTATTCTCTTCTGATTGTCTGCTTATTTTTACAAGGGCGCTTCTTCCAAACGCGTATCTTGCTAGGCATCTCAGTCACTAACCAATCGACTTTATTATTTTTGTTTCTAAACGCTTTTCTGCGCCTCGGTAGCCCGAGTCTGCCGATACAAATGCTTCATTAACATGAAGGAGCTTTGGCAGTTGGTTTAGATAGTTAGCATTGGCAGGCAGGCCTTGTGGTGAAGCTGAGCACCAGACCTCGTTTTGCATCCACACCGATATGAGCTTTTGTCGGGTAAGGACAGTGTGTTGCCACACCATCGCTCCTAAGAACCGTACTTGATAGTCTCTCCTCATACGGCTCAAGCCTTTCAACAACCTAAGTATCACCGCCTCGAAAAACATATTTAACTAAATGGCAGTTACACAGAATATGTTACAGACTCCAAAATTACCGTCCCAGTGAAAATTTTCAATCAACTATCAAATTCCTTCGGGACATACATGATTCAAATTTTCGAAGCGCAATCTTGGGATAAATAAATTTTTGACGATTATTTGATCGACATATCGCAAAAATTTCCCACATGCGGGTCATTCTCTCTCAATTTCAAGCCAACAACCCTTTCAATCTCGTAATATTGTAGGCCGCTGCCTTAAATCAGAAAATCCAGGCAGTCTTCGCCCGGCCCACATGGCGTAATTTGCGCATCAAGCCAAAGCATTCTTCAATCCGCTTTCGTTTTAACTGGCTGATCCGATAGCCCCACGTATTTGTCGTCCTGCCATCAATTGCACTTCGGACAGACTTCTGTGCAACATGGTGTGTGATCGATAACCCCCTGCATCCGTCTACAAACTCGCCCGTATCGTAGCCCCGATCAGCGCCGACGGTCATGCCTGGGCGTGTTCCCTGCGCAGCCAGCATGGTCCTGCCTGCATCCCATTCTTGCCGTGTTCCCGCTTCAGAAACCTCGGCCTCCACGATCAATCCATTGCGATTTTCTGTCAGCAGATGCCCCATGTGGCACACGCGGGATTCCTTGCCGTCGCTTTTTCTGAACAGCTTGGTATCAGCATCCGTAGTGGAAGCGTGAGTCTTGTTGCTGCGCTTTGACTATGGAAATTTCTCCATCATCATCGTGATCATCAGCACTTTCTTTGGGCTTAAAGGACTTCATGGATGCACTGACTTTCAGCAGAGTACCATCCACTGAAAAATGGTCGCGGGACATGAGCTGCTTGGCATACGCCTGCTTCTTAATGGCCGAAAAGAACAGCTCATCGATACTGCCTGACATAAACGATCACGATTTTTAGAGAATACCGAATGATTCCAGGCGCGATCATCCATACCCAGACCTACAAACCAACGGAACATCAAATCGTAGTCGAGCCGCTCAACCAGCTGTCGCTCTGATCGAATGGTGAAGAATATTTGGAGTAACATTACCCGTATGAGCTGCTCGGGTGGAATGGATGGCCTGCCAACCGAAGAGTACATATCATCGAAGGCTGGCTCGATCTCTGCCAATGCCGCATCAACGATTTTGCGCACTTTACGGATTGGATGGGTCTCTGGAATCCGAGACTCCTGGCTCACATAGCTGAAAAGCTCACCCTGATTAATCGAATCGCCGCGCATTATCTTTGGCCCAAATTGGAAACTACGCTATTGTCGCACTTTTAGGTTTTTTCAACAGCCTGGTAGATACGCTATTCCTTGCGTTGCCCTTTGCCTGGAAGGGTCCACTGGCTCAGTATGCGGGGCGTATTCACCGAGAGTCGGATGGTAAAGACCGTGTTACCATATACGATTATGTCGATTGCTCGCTCCCTATATTGCAACGAATGTTCAACAAACGGGAGAAAAGCTATAAGACAATGAGATATCAAATTTCGTTGAATGGTGAAGTGCCCGAGCAAGACCAATTGTCAACCGAGTTTCTGCTAGCTTCTAACAAATCAAACTCCGAAGCTCCTGCGTAAGCACAAACCCTCACGAGCTTACTCAAGCTATTGATGGACTGATTCAATTGCTATTGCGGGAACCGAACCGGCGTCCTAAGCCTCCACCATATTGTAAATAGCCCTAATGAACCCTCACCGGCCATTAGGGCTTTTTATTGACCTGCAACTTTACTATCAAGAATTTAGGGCTGATACGGGCAATTGCATACTCACCAACCTTCAAACAGCTTCAAACAACACTCCTTCCCAAGCAACTAAATTCATACGCAATAGTTCAGGCTTGATCTACAAGCTGAGCAATGGATCAATCAATTCCTTCCAATTGTCTAATGTAGAGCTGTGGTCAACAGACACCTTATCGCCATTATTAACAAAGAAGGTGGGTGTCGCCCAGACGGATTTAGTAGCTGCATATCGTATGGGGGTTCGGGCATCGATGTAAATATCGTGAGAGACCATTTTTTTTAGGAATGCGTCTCGATTTACGTCTGAATGCGCCTGAGCCAGATCGGCCACGAATTGCCGTAAGTCATCATGGGTTTTGTGCAAGAATGGCGCGTTATAAAACTGCTCTTGCCGCTCGTACACATAAGTAGCGAAGTCGTAAAACTTGCGGGCGTCACCGTCTGCGAGGGCAAATAATCCTAAGCTTACATCCCAAGCCTGCCGATGGTTGCTCAGCGTTATCAAATGCACCCTCAAGCTCACCGGTTTGTCTTGATAGTGCTCCATAACTGCCAATAAAGTAGGCCAGGCTTGACGAGAATGCGGGCACTGAATGTCGATAAACGCATCTAACGTGATGGCGGCTGCTGGGTCACCGAGTAAATATCCACTCGGGCGATTAGGAATTGGAATGGCCATGCTTATAATTCTCCTTCTTTGTTGTTCTGGTGCGTGCTAACGTTCGCCTAGTTTAGTGTTTACCACTAAATGCTCATGCAAGGTTTTATGTACAGGGCATTTGTCGGCAATCTCTAGTAGCTTTTCACGCTGCTCATTATCTAAATCGCCTTCCAAGGTGATTTCGCGATTCAAATAGTCGATTTGCTGCGGGGCTTCATCACACTGCTGACAGTCTTTATTGTAGCTTCGCTCATGATACAAATTGATCCCTATGTTTTCTAATGGCCACTTCTTTCTATTTGCATACATCCGAATGGTCATCGATGTGCACGTACCCAACGCCGCAAGCAAGTGCTCATAAGGGTCTGGCCCTGAGTTATTGCCTCCGACGGTCGTCGGCTCATCTGCTAGCCAGTGATGACTGTCACTGTACACATTCTGAGCGAATTTATGGTCTTTCTCTTCAACATAAACATGGCCTTTGTGGACGTCTTTGGAGACGCGTTCTTCCGTGGGCAATTCGATATATCGGCTAGCCCATGCCGCAATGGTGGTGGCAATATAGTCGGCATCGCCCTTATTGGATACCAAATGATCCGCATTATCTAAGCTTACAAAGCTCTTAGGGTGCTTGGCATCTTTGTAGATTTTTTCTGCCTCGGCGATGTTAACGGTACTATCCATCGGTGAGTGCATCACCAACAAGGCTTTTTTAAGACTGCCAATCTTGGATTCTGATTGAGCGACATCATCAATAAACTGCTTTTTGATCACAAACTTTCTAAAGCCCAATGTTACTTCGGCCTGACCTTCTTGGTTGATCGTGTCGACATCTGCGGCAAAGTTGTGAACAACGTGCTGAGCTTCATGCGGGGCACCTATCGTCGCAATTGCTTTGACTTCAGGTAGTTGATGGGCGACAGATAAGACCGCAGCCCCTCCCAAGCTATGGCCAATCAATAAGCTCGGGGCGCGGTAATTCAGCTTCAGAAAGTCCGCTGCTGCTTTTAGGTCCTCTACATTGGATGAGTAGTTGGTGTTAGAAAAATCACCGTCACTGTTCCCCAGGCCGGTAAAATCAAAGCGTAATACGGCAATGCCTTTTTCAGTCAGGGCTCTCGCTATTCTGGAGGCCGCCGCGATGTCTTTGCCGCATGTAAAGCAGTGCGCAAATAGTGCGTAATTGGAGACATTTTGATCAGGAGACTCCAGCATGCCTCGCAAGGTGACACCGTTGCTAACGAATTCAACTTTGTTTTTCATTTTCTTGTGCCCTTGAAACCTGTAGTTTTAAACCAAGTAGTTTTAAACCGAGTAGCTAATATCCCTGAGTGTGACAAACTCTTCAGCCATTGTCGGGTGGATGCCAATAGTGGCGTCAAATTGATCTTTGGTAAGGCCCGCTTTTACCGCGACGGCAAAACCTTGAATAACTTCGCCCGCACCCGGCCCAACCATGTGCATGCCGAGCACCTTCTGTGTGCCTTTGTCGACAAGCATACGCATCAATACACGTTCATCACTACCAGATAGGGTGTGCTTGAGGTGTTTAAATTCTGATTGGTAGACATCGACTGCCACGCCCTTCGCCTTCAATGCTTCTTCAGACAAACCTACCGTTCCAATATTGGGTTGGCAAAAAATGGCGGTAGGAATATTGTCGTAGCTAATGGTGCGCGTGCCATCGCCATACTGCTGGTTAACAAAGACCATGGCTTGCGCCGTGGCAACAGGCGTCAACTCCGGTGTTCCAATCACATCGCCTAAGGCATAAATGGATGGGATTGAAGTTTGGAATTGCTCATTGGTTTCGATAGTGGCGTTATTTCGAGTCATCAGCCCCACTTTTTCGATGCCTAAATCGTTGGTTAGTGAGCGTCTACCCGTGGCATACATCACCTGGCCTGCCACTATGCTTTGACCATTATCTAGTGAGCAACTCAATGAACCGTCAGACTGCCTGTCGATTTTCGTAATATTGGTAGAATAGTGAATGTTGACGCCTTTTTTTTGCATTTCCTTTGCAGCAAATTGCGCGGTAGGCTGGTCGAAGTTCTTTAAGAGTTTATCGCCACGATAAATCAAGTGCGTTTCAACACCTAAGCCATTCATAATGCCTGCAAACTCAACAGCAATATAGCCACCACCGACAATCACAATCTTTTTGGGAAGTTCAGGTAAATAGAACACTTGATCTGAGCTGATCACATGCTCTGAACCAGGGAACTCAGGCACACTTGGCGTCGCACCGACGGTCACCAGTATTTTTTGGGCCGTGATGGTTTTACCATCTACCTCAATACTATTTGCAGAGGTTAATCGTGCACGACCCCAAACGATAGTCACGCCTGCATTTTCTAACAAGTTTTGATAGATGCCGTTAAGCCTTTCGATCTCTTTATTTTTACGTTGTAGTAACGTAGACCAATTGAAACGATGCTCACCTAATTCCCAACCAAACCCAGCAGCATCTACAAATTCCTCTGACCAATGTGATGCATACACGAACAGTTTTTTAGGGACACAACCCACATTAACACAAGTACCGCCTAGGTATTTTTCTTCGGCAATGGCTACCTTGGCACCAGCCGACGCGGCCATTCTCGCTGCGCGTACGCCACCTGATCCGGCGCCTATCACGAATAAGTCATAATCATATTCTTCAGTCATGCTTTACTCACTTATGGTTATTTCCAGTTATTTACGCGCTTTAGGAAGCGTGTTTTCCTATAGCTGAGTTAAACAAGGCACTATCGCTAGTGCCTTTCATGGATGGATTAATTGCTTATTTACTGTAGCGAAGTGCTTTTCCTAGTAAGGATATGGCAGCTGCTAGCAAGACAATATCTTTTAAGAGAAACTGACCTGGCACGACGTTCAGTGCCGGAAAGCCACCCAAGCTCGCTTCCCAAACCGGAGCCGTTAGCAAGAAGCTTGATGTCACCGTAAAGGTTGCTATCGCTGCTAAGCTTCCCGCAATAGCAATTTGTCGATGCAAGGGTGCTAATAAGATGGCCGCAGCCGTTACCAGCTCAACTGTACCAATTAGGTTGGAAGCTCCTTGAACACTAAATACGTTATACAGCCATGATGTGAGCGGACTTGACGCAACGAGTCCTTGAATCGCGCCGGCTTCATAAGCCGAAAACTTCATGGCACCAATCCATGCCAATACGACCACCACTGAGTAGCGAAGTGCTTGGTCGCCGATTCGAGAGATAGTGAGGTCCAATGAACGTGTTGTTTGTGATAAGTTCTTATCAGTTAAATGTGTTGCAGTATTTGTAGTCATGCGTTTTACCTTCCATTTCAAGTTTAGGGTGTTTAGGGTGTTTAGGGTGTATCAATGTTTACGGGTTAAGCTGCGGTTGAATGTCTTTCTAGAATCCGTGCTAATTCGCCGCTTCTAAAAGCTGTTTGCAGATCGTCATTGCCGCCAATATGCTGTTCATTTATGAATATTTGAGGCACGGTTCTTCGCTTGCTACGCTGCTTCATCTCATGTTCAAGCTGGGCGTTGTTCGTAATATCCAATTCTTCGAAGCGCAGCCCTAGTTTATTAAGCGTTGCTTTCGCCATTTTGCAAAAGGGGCAGTAGCCTTTGCTGTAAACTGTGATCTTATTTGGTTGTTTCATTGTCGTCGTCTATCTCCTGCTGGTGTTCTGATCTGTGTGTTGTTTGTTTCGTCTTGATGTGTTCATTATGGACTTTTGGTAGTTACTAACAATGCACAAAAGTATTGATTTCTTACACAGAACGTCTATTATTTTATTTTTGCTTTATATCTTTGATGTTTTTCGATGTGGCGAACGGCAGGAGATGAAATGTTGTGGAAATTCTCAGTGATATTCTTAAATCATTACGCGTCAGTGGTAGCGTCTACTTTTGTAGTCAGGTAGAAGCGCCTTGGACAAAAGAATTTAATGGCTCGTCAAACGCGGGCTTTCATATGGTCCGACGTGGGCATTGTTGGGCAACAGTCGGTGATAGGACTGAATTGCTAGGCCCTGGTGACTTGATCTTTATCGGGCCAGGCATCGATCATGTGTTGACGAGTGAGCAGCCGATAGGTAAATCTGCGGCTACAAGTGATAGTACACTTTTGTTATGTGGCTATTGCAGTTTTGATGACGATACGCTCACACCTTTGAAAAGTATTTTTCCTCAGCGCACGATTGTGCGTGAAGAAGAACTGCATCAGCACCCGTGGCTAAAAAGCACCTTTGACCAGCTCAGTGCCGAATATATGGCTCAGAATCCTGGAACTGAACTCATTGTGAATAAACTGACCGAAGTGGTTTTGATTGAGTTGATAAGGATTAACTTCGGGCGTCAGGAGAAAAACTCCTTTCTTATGGCACTTGATGACAAGCGTATCTCAAAGGCCTTGGAGCTCATTCATCGATCCCCAGAAGAATCATGGACAATAGAACGATTAGCCAGCCAGGTGGGAATGTCGCGAGCGGCTTTTGCCAAACAGTTTAAAGACCTGGTTGGTGAAACGATGTTTGCCTATCTATCGCAACTGCGTATTCAACGGGCGAAGGAAATGCTCAGGAACACTAAGCTACCTGTTGATGATATTGCACTTAAAATCGGCTATGAATCAGAACGCGCTTTTACAAAGACTTTTGGTAAGTATGTCGGTATGACGCCAAAACAATACCGAAAGCAATAACTATTTTGGACAAGGAAAAATAGATGATTTCATGCCAAGATTATGACTATATTGAGATCGCCTGCACCTATCAATACCCGATTAGATTAACACTAAAATCCAAGGAGGTAATTGATTGTATCGCGAAAGATACTGTTCTCAATAATACTAGAGAGGAATGCATAAAAGTAGAAGTGAAAGATACTGAGCGCTTAGTGATGCTGGATGAGATCGCGGCAATTGAAGCTCAAGTAGATAACCCGCATATCACGAAGATTTCTTTTGCCAAGTGAGCAACCAACAATTAAGACTCCTATTGCGTCAAAGCCTACTGAAACACTGTTTTATCAGTGCCAATTGTCAACCGAGCTTCTGCTAGCTTCTGACAAACAGTGTTCCGAAGCTCCTGCGTAAGCATA
Source organism: Cellvibrionaceae bacterium (assembly GCA_050633365.1). Taxonomy (GTDB): domain Bacteria; phylum Pseudomonadota; class Gammaproteobacteria; order Pseudomonadales; family Cellvibrionaceae; genus Pseudomaricurvus. The sequence goes on from JBOEGJ010000008.1 coordinate 10,275, forward strand.
GACCCGCATTGGCTTACTAAAGTAATTGGTGGACTAATTCAGTTCCTATTGAGGAAACCAAACCGGCGTCCCGCCCCAGGACGCTAATCGTCATGAATGTACGAATCCATAAAAGCAAAAAGCGTTCTGTCATTGCCCACGTTGGTGATCGTTGCAATGGGTTCAAGCACAGTAAAACGTTGAGCGTAGAGACATGGTTCAAGCACCTTCAAAAATAAACGCTAAAGCAAAAAAATACACCAACAATAAATCCCTTCATTAAATTTTGTAATTTGGTACAGAAGAAAATATTTACCAAAAAAAGAGACTCTTTTTAACGGTAGTACTATTTACGTTAAATCCAGTAAACACAAGGCCTACAGCCAGATTTGTGTCATGGAATTTTCGCCAAAGACCTCTAAAACGGAATTTGTACTCAAGTTTGTACACACTTTCCGAGGTTACGCTTGAATATCATTGAAAAGCAAAGAAACGAGAAAAAGACAAAAAGCCTTTAAATTCAGTACGTAGAGATGTGATTGTGGTGTGCAATGAAAGGTGGTTTTAAGCGTTGAAAGGCTGGGCGGCATCAGGGTGAGAGATGATGGCGAATGTCCGGCGTTTGGCCAGATCTGACTCGGGAAGGCTCATAATTCGGTGTCTAAATTGAGTGTCAATTGCGTATCGCAAAAATTGAAGGCGCGAATTATAGCGAGATTTAGCGGCGGAGTCGCGGCTAATTCACCGGCCTCGACCGGTGCCTGCAATTCGTTCAGGTCACGCACGACCTGCGCTGCTGGGTTTGCGAGAGATAGCGACGCAACCACAAATAGCCCAATACGCCAGTTAGAATATTGGCGGCTGCGGTAGCGACAAACAAGCCATTCAATCCCCACAACCACTGGCCTACAAATGCCAAGGGCAGATACACGCCCAATACTCGCATCACCGAAATAACCATTGCGGGCATGGGATAACCCAATCCATTGAAGCTAGCGTTCACCGACATAACCACACCATACAAACCGTAGCTGAGAGGGGCAATGGCGAGATAGGCAATAGCAACCGCCTGAACACTTTGCGAATCACTGAACCACCCCACCACCATCGGACCTAACACCCACAACAACACGGCCGTGGCAAGGCCAAATAATAGACAAAACTTGAGCACCACCACCCACACTTCATTTTGTCGATGATGATACTCTCGGCTCATATTCTGCCCCAAGAAAGGCCCTATCACCCCCGAGGTGGCATAAAACGCAATCAGCACCACCGGCTCAATACGCATCGCAACCCCAAAACCCGCCACCGCATCAACACCGTGTGCAGCAACCATGGCAACGGTCACGCCGCTGGCCAAAGGAATAATCATGTTGGTGGCCATTGCCGGTAAACCGATATGCAGCACCGATCGCCAAGAAGCCATTAACCCGGCGAGATCGCGGTGGGGCCAAGACAACAGCTTTAAGCGATACGCAACGTAATAGAAGGCCGCCACCACCATCACTAAGCGCGTCAATAAGGTTGCCCAAGCGGCGCCAGCAATTTCAAGACGCGGAATCCAGCCCCAGCCAAAAATCAGTATCGGGTCGAGAATGGCATTCACAATAGCACCGGCCAACATCAGGCCGCCGGCCACCCCGTTGTTACCCGACGCCCGCATCATCGCCGACATCACCATAGGTGCAATCACAAACGGGGTATTGAGATACCAAATCCCCATGTATTCGGTAATCATGGGCAGCAGACGTGGCTCGGCACCGAGCAACAAAAACAATGGCTCCATGGTCAGCCAACCCAACGCCATCATCATCGCGGACAACCCCAGTGACAACAACAAGGTATCGCTGGCTAGGTGTTTCGCCTCACTCTTTTGCCCCTGCCCCAGTAAACGCGCCACCACCGAAGAGGTACCGGCCCCCAACCCAATGGCCATACTGGTGACCACCATCACCACGGGAAAGGTAAAGCTCATGGCAGCCAATTGATCGCCACCCAACTGCGCGACAAAAAAAGTATCCACCGCGTTGAACGACATGGTTGCCAACAACCCCCACACCATCGGCATGGCCATACGGTAGAGTTGTCGCCCGACTGGGCCTTCGGTAAACGAAACAGCTTGCTTCACACAGAATCCAACATTATTTGAGGGAGGAAATATCGAACGCCCTGATTAATCAATAAAGATATGGAGGCGCCACATTAAACCATAACGACCGCGCGCGACCTAACCGTAAAAACCAATCAAACAAAACGACAATATTAGTCAAACCTTGATGTGGATTTGGTCAATGCAAGCGCCCGACATCGGCGTACACTGAGATGACTCATAGGCTAAACCTCAATCAAAAAGGATGCTGCTATGTCGCCCTCAAGATTCAACGATGCCGGTGAATACCGTCACTCAGATCTGGCCAGTAAATATCGCTCCACCGCGGGTAGCCAAACAGCGGTAGATCCTGCGCTTTTGGATGAACTGACGACACAACTGGAGCGAGATGGTTTCGTCATCATTCGTGACCTACTCTCGGCACAGCAACTAAAAATCATAAAAGACGAAGCTGAGCGATTACTGACGCCGCTAACTGGACGCAACAACTTCGAGGGCGAAAAAACCCAGCGACTCTATTCCGTTATCGAAAAAACACTGGGCTGCAACCCATTGGTAGAACATCCCATCATCCTAGGGCTACTCGATCGAATTCTGCAGCCAAACTATCTTCTGTCGCAATTACAAATGATCAACATTCTGCCGGGAGAGGCCCAGCAACCCATTCATTACGACGACGGCTTCTATCCCATCGCCCGGCCTCGCCCCGCTTATGGCGCAGCAACCGTTTGGGCGATCAGCGACTTCACTGAAAATAACGGCGCAACGGTAACCATCCCCGGCAGCCACAAATGGGGCGATAAAACCCCTTCCGATACCGACACTCAAATTCCAGCGATCATGCCGGCGGGCTCTGTCATTTTTTTCTTGGGAACACTCTGGCATGGCGGTGGGGAAAATCGATCCCCCAACAATCGCCTAGCGGTCACAGCGCAATACTGCGAACCCTGGTGCCGACCACAAGAGAACTTCAGCTTATCGACGTCAATTGCGCGGGTAAAACAATGCAGCGAACACATTCAACGTCTGCTCGGCTACAGTATCCATCCACCGTTTATGGGGTTTGTCGACGGCAAGCACCCCAAGCGTTTACTCGAGGATTAACCACCTTTCTATCGCAAAACGATCACGCTCTAGATTCGGCATTCATCCGCGTCCTGAACCATTGCAACAACTGAGCATTGCCTCTAGGTGCGACAACATGAACCACGCACAGAGCGCATTCTAGGGGGCCTTAGCGGCTATCGGTGTTCGAATAGTGACCTTGACGTCACTATTGGAGGTCACTATTTCTCGATTGATCGTCATAACAGGCGATAAATCATGGCATATGCTCAATATTTACTCAGACGGAAAAGCGAGAACATCTGGCGATTCAGAATCCAAACACCAAAAAATCTACGTGGAAGGCTACCACGAGAATTCCAGAAAAGTACCGGCACACAAAATAAGAGAGATGCCGCTGTAATCGCCGGTTTTTTTGCGATAGTGTTTCGTGAATTTTTCGAGAAGGCACCTTACATGACTGACAGCGAGCTACACCGCAAGCATCTTCTTCTCAAAGGACGGCTTTCAAGCGCTAAAGGGAAGGTTCTCGACAGTGCCTTTGATACAAAGATATCCGAACGCCGCCTCGAGTTGATGACCGAGCAAAAAAAAATGTCTGAAGCTAAGGCATCTGCTCTACTCGGGGCACTCTCAACAGTGGGTGGTTCGGCCCGTAGTAAGGAGCAGGCCCCTACCGTCGACAACCCGCAAAAGTTCTCTACCGTGGCCAACAAGTGGCTTGATCAATTCTTAGCTAGAGATGTGGCTGTACGAGGGAAAAAAGATGCTAGATCCAGCTATGAGTTCTGGTGTGAATTCTTTGGGGATATTCACTGCCACGAAATCAAGCGATCCCAAATGAGGGAAGCTCGAACGATTGTGGATAACCTACCAAATCGCTCCAAGCTCCAGCATCTCACACACGCAGAGATTTTCGAGATGGCCCTCGATGACGATCACGACGCCAGTACCGTTGGCCTTGCGACTAAACGAGCACGCTTCCGGCACTTACGAGATATCTTTGAAAAGGCCAACTACGAAGACTCGATGATCCAGAGTTTTGACATATACCTTCAAACCAAAGGGCTTAAAAACAAACCGACCATTGAGCGGAAGCCTTTTAGTGACACAGACCTCCAAGCGATCTTCGGCCCCAATTACGGGAGCCATCCCGCAACCAACATTCAATCATTGCCAGTCAAGTTTTGGGGGCCATTACTGCTCGTATACAGCGGGGCTCGCCGGAAAGAAATTCTCAGCCTGAGAGTCGATAACATTCAAGTCGATGAAGGAATACACTTCATTGAAATAAGTGATCGCTTTGAGGGGCAATCGCTAAAAAATGAAAATAGCCGTCGAAAGGTCCCCATACACTCAAGCCTAATTGGTGCTGGATTTCTGGATTTTGTGGCTGACCGGCGAGCTGAAACGGGCGTAAAAGGAAAGCTATTTGAGTGGCCCAACGCTGATAAATTGGAGCTTTTTAGTGAGTGGTTTCTTGAACAAGCAGAAAGCGTGGGAGTTGGGTTAAGGGGCGAAAATGAGCGCGGCAATGAGTGGGTTAAGACTCTGCATTGTCTACGTCACACAGCCGCGACGAATCTAGACAGCCGCGACAGTACACAGGCTGAAATTGGCGCGCTTCTGGGCCACACAACCGCGGTACAGGTGGAGGCCCTAGCTTCACCAACAACAGCGCGATACACGCACCGAAAAGCGGCTAACTTGAGTAAACTTAAAGAAATTGTAGAGAACATTAGATATGGCGGAGTCGACCTCGACTCAGTTAGCTGGCAGGAATTTAAGCTGCATAACAAGCTACAAATTTCCGCTACCTGCTACATCAGTGGCTCTTAGTTTCTCCGACCCTGAAAAAAACCAAGAGCCAATGACACAAACGCACCAATAGCGGGTATTCGATAACACCGGTCTCTGCGGAAACTAAAAGTGGAGGCCGATTTTTGGCTTTCCGACAGCAAGCGCTTGTAAAGTGTGTCACTCAAAACAATGCCAATCACCCATAGGTAGGGCTCTTTTCTAGTTTAACCATCAGTTTTTGGCAGTATCTATTATCTGGATCAATAAGTAGACCTTGCTCAACCAATGACTTCGCATCTTCTAGTTCATCTAAATGTAAGGCAAGCCATGCGATTCTAGAAAGGTCGACAGCATCACCCTCTGACTTTCTCTTGCTCACTACACCATATATTTTCGAAAGAAGCTCAGTCTTTACATCATTGTTTTCCAATACAAGCTCTTGCGTGCTAAGCATATGATTAACTTTATTTACAACATTAGATAGATCTGAAAACTCTACATTAGAATATTGTGAGGATTCTATCAATGCGTGAATTTCATCTAAGGGTTTCTTCAGCTTACGACACACAGACGACAATTGAATCCAAGCATCGCACTTATTTGACTCCGAAGACTCCCGTTCTAAATATAGATAAAGAAATTTTTGTGATTCCTCAAGTAGAGCGCTGTCACCCGCCTCTTCCAGCCATTGAGAAACTATGGGAAGGGAATCTATATAAGATAAGCCAATACGCTCTAGAAGCTCTTTGTGGGCACGATAGTCTGCAACGGGATTATCCAAGCTTGATAAAAAACTCGTAACATGAGGCGCTAGAGCGATATTTTTTCTTTCAAGTTTAGCAGGGCCAAATTTCTGTAAGAGCTTTACATCTCCTGAAATCAAGCTTTTTAATGAACTAACTTTTAGCTTTTTTGCTCCGAATGACATTGCTGCAAATGGAAGCACTATAAAATATTGACCGTCGATTTCCGACTTAAACTCTTCTGCTAAAGAATATTGAACTATAGTATCAATCGATTTCTCCACCTCGATAGGATCGCCAATAGATCTCATCAGCACCGCCTCTAGGACCAATCTAGATATAGAAGAATTCCATGATGACAGTGTAAGGAATACCCTCTGCGCGCATGGATTTAATGCAGAATAAGTTCTTTCAAAAAGTGCTATAAGAACTTCGTCGCTACCGGCAATAATTTTTGGTAAAGAGCCCTTCATATCATTTTTGGATAGCTCGCCTAACAAAATTTTAATAATGTATGGATGGCCTGAAGAAACCTTATAAATACTTTCAATTAATGTGTCCGACAGGTGGCTTCCCACCCCTAACTGACTAGCTGTCAGCCTAATAAGATCTTCTGATTCTGACTCCGTCATACCATGAACTGATATTGGGTAATCCCCTAAAAACTCCCTAAGTCTAGTAGTGATTAGCACCTTGTTTGGCATTCTTATATAGGTATCTATCCATTTAAATACTTCAAGTGGATTTGATGTGGTTTCGAAATTATCGAATACAAACAAGCAAGGACCGATTTCTGATTTATTTAGCTGACTTTGAAAGTACTCAATGGGGTTAAAATTTCTTTCCCTAACTTCATCTACAGACAACACAAGCTTTGAGTAGTAAGTTGATATACCCTTAACTGATACAACTTCTGCAGTTACCAACTTTGCACCGCCTGCCTGTAGATCTATATCCCTAGAGCTAAACCAGACAATTGCATCATACCTATTTTCTTCATAAAGCCTCGGTATAACTTTTAGTGCTAACGAAGTTTTACCAATACCACCTCGCCCCAACAGGGTTACTACGGCTCGTCTATCATCGAGCAATAGACTATATAATTGATCTTCTAGATCTTGGCGCTGAATGTAATCATATGAAAGGCTAGGAACATTGGTAAACGTATTACCCACACATTGAAGCTCTCCCAACCCCTCCGACTCACTAGCTGGAAGAGCTCCAACAGGAACAAGATATTCAGAGGAATCGCCGTATTTTTTGTCGTCTGTAAGGTATGAAATAAGCTCATACTTTCTATTCGAAAAGCTACCATTTGCAATATAAAAATCAGTTAAATCTGCATCACTTAGTAGTAGAGGAACTTTTTTAGGCCCACCCAAAAAAACATAAACACCATCTTCTAGTGATAACTCACTACTAGTTTTGTAGATGTCGAAGTCTTCTGACGTTGCCCCTATTTCAGTAACTCTGTATTTACCGCTTAAGTTGCGTTTAAGATAAGCAGATGGCAATGAAAGCAGGCCTAGATTTCCTAGAATTAACTGAACACTTGCTTCAAGATGAGGCACTGATCTTGAAGCCGAATCTGGAAGTAGAGCCCCGTGGCCACGAGTTTTGTTCCTCAGTTCTGTGAAAAGTTTGAACCAGCTCTTGAGATCCCTTTTCCCACTTACAGTATCGTTTTTGATATTCAAACTTTCCAGTGTTTTCTCTAGCTCTTGCACTGCAAGATTTTGCCATTCTCCCTCAGGCGTCTTTTTTGTTAGCTCAGCTTGGAATTCGCGATATTCTGGAATCAAATATTGCGAAGCTGCCCCCACGAGCAGGTCATCAATAGCCTTACTCCAGTCTCCAATGCCGCTCGCTCTGACCACACCATGCAGTATTCGATATTGGTGTCTATCTTTATTTGATATAAGTGCACTAGCACTAATTAGCGTGACTATTTTCGAAATTGCCTCACCAGCCACTAACAGACTGAAAAAATATGAGAAATCAGAGTCTTCTTTCGCTACGTCCAACTTGTGCTGTAGCTTCTGCATAAATTTCTTCAAAATATTATCCTAAATTAATTTGAACTAGTGATTACGTAACACATCAAGAAGCAACGTGCGGTAGCGCGTTCTTTTTTCTTGAACCGTTACGTGTTTGAGACGTAGGAAACAACTGATTAACAAAGTCTGCGCATGATGATATGTGGTGCAAACAGTCACCAACCAACATTGACGAACCGTGAGCCTGTGAATTTCTCAGATCAGATATTACATCCACCATTGATTTACACCATTGATTGTCAGGGCTTGGGCTCTCTATATGACGAAATCCCGAATCTTTAATCCAGCGCTGTGATACCGCATGGTTTATTAGGGCTTTGAGCATCATTTTCTTTTTGGGGTTAGTCTTAAGCCGTAGTGCGTGTTCTATGACCGTGTACGTTTTAAGGTGAACTTCAGGAGCTAACGCATAGAGATAGTAAGAATATAGAGCCATATTCTTGGCTACATTAAATTGCCCTTTGATTTTGTCTGGAACTTCATCGTTCAGAACTTCCTCCGAAAGATACTTATGCATTCTTTCTAGGCTAGGTACAGAGCCACAGATAACAGCCATCAATCGATGCTTTTCATCCATCTCTGTTAATTCTTCTAAACTTTTAAATTCTTCCATGCTTGACTCTTGGCTGACACGAAACGTCCCTCACAGGGACAGACAAAACGTTGCGGTTATTTGTCTATCCCAGCGATCAACGGGAGCAATTGCTGCGGCTTGTTAGGCATGACGCTAGTGCTTTGATGGCTTATCAACTCTTAGCTCGGATTCTGCCGATATAACCGAGATTCTAGCGGGCTCATGCTTATCATTAAGGGCAATATACCGGTCTCTATCTTCATCCGTTGTCGGACCTGCGATTGATCGCCGAGAATAGTCCAGATAAAACTCTGTTTCTTCTTCAGTTAGCCCCACCAGAGTTTCATTCCCATTTCGATCCGTAGTAATTGCTCTCATCTCTGAGAGATAGGCCTTATCTTCTTTTGGGATTTTTGCCATTAACCGTATTTCCTTTTTCGATTATTGCCTAACGCCTTACTCACCGGTGCAGCCTTGCCGCGTGATCTTCCCCCGATAAAAC